>NZ_SMGH01000003.1:0-1088 GCF_004346855.1 Curtobacterium sp. PhB136 | reverse complement strand
TGTAGTTCCCCGGGACGTTGTGAACGGGTGACGTAAGTGAAGACCTCCGGGACGATGTGAGTTACCACACACCACGTCGTCACCGGAGGTCTTCGTGACTCACGCTAATGCCCCGTTCACTCCAACGGGCAGGGAACGCCTTGCCCGGCTGATCGTCGTCGACGGCTGGCCCGTCCGTCGGGCCGCGGAACGGTTCCAGTGTTCGCCGGCGACGGCAGCGAAATGGGCTGCACGATACCGAGCGGGCCTGTCGATGGCCGACCGGTCGTCGAGGCCGTTGTCGAGTCCGACCAGAGTCCCGTCCCGGCTGGAACGCCGCATCCTCGCGTTGCGGGTCACCCGGCGGTGGGGACCGCACCGGATTGCGTTCCACCTGGGCCTGGCCCGCTCGACAGTTGGACGTGTCCTGGCGCGGTTCCGGATGCCGCTGCTGCGCAACATTGACCAAGCAACCGGGCTCCCGGTTCGCCGGCCGACTCCGGTGCGATACGAGAAGTCCCGGCCGGGTGAGCTCGTCCACGTCGACATCAAGAAGCAAGGCCGCATCCCAGATGGTGGCGGCTGGCGCGCTCACGGACGCGGGTCTGCCCAGGACCGCGCCGCCGGCTCGAATCGTGATCGTGCTGCTCGACGAGGCGCGCGTGGTTCTCGCGGGTACCGGTTCCTGCACCACGCGGTCGATGATCACTCCCGGCTGGCGTATTCAGAGATCCACGACAACGAACTCGGCGCCACCGCTGCCGGGTTCTGGGCCCGCGCAAACACGTTCTTCGCCGCCGCGGGGATCCATGTCGAGGCCGTGATGACCGACAACGGTGCGTGTTACCGATCCCGCGACTTCGCGACCGCCCTCGGTGACGCGAAGCACCGCTTCACCAGGCCCTACCGGCCGCAGACCAACGGGAAGGTCGAGCGGTTCAATCGAACCCTCGCCGCGGAATGGGCCTACGCCCGTCACTACGACAGCGATGCAGCCAGAACCGCGACCTACGCGGACTGGCTGCATCACTACAATCACCACCGACCACACACCGGCCTCGGCGGCCAAACCCCATCAGATCGCGTTCATAACCTCACGGGGAACTACA
>NZ_SMGH01000002.1:3275-4605 GCF_004346855.1 Curtobacterium sp. PhB136 | reverse complement strand
GGCTCACCAAGGCGACGACGGGTAGCCGGCCTGAGAGGGTGACCGGCCACACTGGGACTGAGACACGGCCCAGACTCCTACGGGAGGCAGCAGTGGGGAATATTGCACAATGGGCGAAAGCCTGATGCAGCAACGCCGCGTGAGGGATGACGGCCTTCGGGTTGTAAACCTCTTTTAGTAGGGAAGAAGCGAAAGTGACGGTACCTGCAGAAAAAGCACCGGCTAACTACGTGCCAGCAGCCGCGGTAATACGTAGGGTGCAAGCGTTGTCCGGAATTATTGGGCGTAAAGAGCTCGTAGGCGGTTTGTCGCGTCTGCTGTGAAATCCCGAGGCTCAACCTCGGGCTTGCAGTGGGTACGGGCAGACTAGAGTGCGGTAGGGGAGATTGGAATTCCTGGTGTAGCGGTGGAATGCGCAGATATCAGGAGGAACACCGATGGCGAAGGCAGATCTCTGGGCCGTAACTGACGCTGAGGAGCGAAAGCATGGGGAGCGAACAGGATTAGATACCCTGGTAGTCCATGCCGTAAACGTTGGGCGCTAGATGTAGGGACCTTTCCACGGTTTCTGTGTCGTAGCTAACGCATTAAGCGCCCCGCCTGGGGAGTACGGCCGCAAGGCTAAAACTCAAAGGAATTGACGGGGGCCCGCACAAGCGGCGGAGCATGCGGATTAATTCGATGCAACGCGAAGAACCTTACCAAGGCTTGACATACACCGGAAACGGCCAGAGATGGTCGCCCCCTTGTGGTCGGTGTACAGGTGGTGCATGGTTGTCGTCAGCTCGTGTCGTGAGATGTTGGGTTAAGTCCCGCAACGAGCGCAACCCTCGTTCTATGTTGCCAGCGGGTTATGCCGGGGACTCATAGGAGACTGCCGGGGTCAACTCGGAGGAAGGTGGGGATGACGTCAAATCATCATGCCCCTTATGTCTTGGGCTTCACGCATGCTACAATGGCCGGTACAAAGGGCTGCGATACCGTAAGGTGGAGCGAATCCCAAAAAGCCGGTCTCAGTTCGGATTGAGGTCTGCAACTCGACCTCATGAAGTCGGAGTCGCTAGTAATCGCAGATCAGCAACGCTGCGGTGAATACGTTCCCGGGCCTTGTACACACCGCCCGTCAAGTCATGAAAGTCGGTAACACCCGAAGCCGGTGGCCTAACCCTTGTGGAAGGAGCCGTCGAAGGTGGGATCGGTGATTAGGACTAAGTCGTAACAAGGTAGCCGTACCGGAAGGTGCGGCTGGATCACCTCCTTTCTAAGGAGCATCTGGCATCGCTTGCGATGTCCAGGCGCCCGATTCGGACCGAACGTGTCCGACGGGCAG
>NZ_SMGH01000002.1:0-3180 GCF_004346855.1 Curtobacterium sp. PhB136 | reverse complement strand
CCTTCGGGTGGTCGTGGTTGACGAGTCGATCGCAATTTTAATCTTTGTGGTCAAGTTTCTAAGAGCAAACGGTGGATGCCTTGGCATCTGGAGCCGAAGAAGGACGTAGAAATCTGCGATAAGCCTCGGGGAGCTGATAATCGAGCTGTGAGCCGAGGATTTCCGAATGGGGAAACCCCGCCAGGCGCTTTTGTGACCTGGTGACTCCCGCCTGAATATATAGGGCGGGTAGAGGGAACGTGGGGAAGTGAAACATCTCAGTACCCACAGGAAGAGAAAACAACATGTGATTCCGTGAGTAGTGGCGAGCGAAAGCGGATGAGGCTAAACCGATCATGTGTGATAGCCGGCGGGCGTTGCATGGTCGGGGTTGTGGGACACGTCACTCAGTTCTGCCGGACTGGGGCGGTTACAGCGCATCATAGTCGAACCGGTTTGAAAGCCGGGCCGTAGTGGGTGCCAGCCCCGTAGACGAAATGGTGTTATGGCCGGATGTGTATCCCAAGTAGCACGGGGCCCGAGAAATCCCGTGTGAATCTGTCAGGACCACCTGATAAGCCTAAATACTCCCAGATGACCGATAGCGGACAAGTACCGTGAGGGAAAGGTGAAAAGTACCCCGGGAGGGGAGTGAAATAGTACCTGAAACCGTTTGCTTACAAACCGTCGGAGCACCCTTGTTGGTGTGACGGCGTGCCTTTTGAAGAATGAGCCTGCGAGTTAGTGATATGTGGCGAGGTTAACCCGTGTGGGGCAGCCGTAGCGAAAGCGAGTCTGAATAGGGCGATTCAGTCGCATGTCCTAGACCCGAAGCGAAGTGATCTATCCATGGCCAGGTTGAAGCGACGGTAAGACGTCGTGGAGGACCGAACCCACTTCAGTTGAAAATGGAGGGGATGAGCTGTGGATAGGGGTGAAAGGCCAATCAAACTTCGTGATAGCTGGTTCTCTCCGAAATGCATTTAGGTGCAGCGTTGCGTGTTTCTCGCCGGAGGTAGAGCTACTGGATGGCCGATGGGCCTCAACAGGTTACTGACGTCAGCCAAACTCCGAATGCCGGTGAGTGAGAGCGCAGCAGTGAGACGGTGGGGGATAAGCTTCATCGTCGAGAGGGAAACAACCCAGACTACCAACTAAGGCCCCTAAGCGTGTGCTAAGTGGGAAAGGATGTGGAGTTGCATAGACAACCAGGAGGTTGGCTTAGAAGCAGCCACCCTTGAAAGAGTGCGTAATAGCTCACTGGTCAAGTGATTCCGCGCCGACAATGTAACGGGGCTCAAGCACACCGCCGAAGTTGTAGATTTCGCACTATAGACAAGCCTTCGTGGTTCAGTCGTGCGGAGTGGTAGGAGAGCGTCGTGTGGCGAGTGAAGCGGCGGAGTGATCCAGCCGTGGACGCTACACGAGTGAGAATGCAGGCATGAGTAGCGAAAGACGGGTGAGAAACCCGTCCTCCGAAAGACCAAGGGTTCCAGGGCCAGGTTAATCCGCCCTGGGTAAGTCGGGACCTAAGGCGAGGCCGACAGGCGTAGTCGATGGACAACGGGTTGATATTCCCGTACCGGCGAACAACCGCCCAAGCTAATCCAGTGGTGCTAAGAGTCCTAACCCGGATCAACCGGATCCCTTCGGGGTGATGGTGGCCGGTCTAACGCTCGACCCCATGCTGGTGCGGTTAGCGTATGAACAGGTGTGACGCAGGAAGGTAGCTGAGCCAGGCGATGGTATCCGTAAGGTGAACCTGGTGTAAGGATGTAGGGCTGACGATAGGCAAATCCGTCGTCTGTATGCCTGAGATCCGACGCGTACCCGTAAGGGGAAATCAGTGATCCTATGCTGCCGAGAAAAGCATCGACGCGAGGTTGCAGCCGCCCGTACCCGAAACCGACTCAGGTGGTCAGGTAGAGAATACCAAGGAGATCGAGAGAATCGTGGTTAAGGAACTCGGCAAAATGCCCCCGTAACTTCGGGAGAAGGGGGGCCGGACACGTGACCGGATTTACTCCGTGAGCGTTGAAGGCCGCAGAGACCAGTGGGAAGCGACTGTTTACTAAAAACACAGGTCCGTGCGAAGTCGCAAGACGATGTATACGGACTGACGCCTGCCCGGTGCTGGAAGGTTAAGAGGAGGGGTTAGCCTTTGGGCGAAGCTCTGAATTTAAGCCCCAGTAAACGGCGGTGGTAACTATAACCATCCTAAGGTAGCGAAATTCCTTGTCGGGTAAGTTCCGACCTGCACGAATGGCGTAACGACTTCCCAGCTGTCTCAACCGCGAACTCGGCGAAATTGCACTACGAGTAAAGATGCTCGTTACGCGCAGCAGGACGGAAAGACCCCGTGACCTTTACTACAGTTTGGTATTGGTGTTCGGTGTGGCTTGTGTAGGATAGGTGGGAGACTGTGAAGCGGGCACGCTAGTGTTCGTGGAGTCATTGTTGAAATACCACTCTGGTCACTCTGGATGTCTAACGTAGGACCCTGATCGGGTTCATGGACAGTGCCTGATGGGTAGTTTAACTGGGGCGGTTGCCTCCCAAAGAGTAACGGAGGCGCCCAAAGGTTCCCTCAACCTGGTTGGCAATCAGGTGGCGAGTGTAAGTGCACAAGGGAGCTTGACTGTGAGACTGACAGGTCGAGCAGGGACGAAAGTCGGGACTAGTGATCCGGCAGTGGCTTGTGGAAGCGCTGTCGCTCAACGGATAAAAGGTACCTCGGGGATAACAGGCTGATCTTGCCCAAGAGTCCATATCGACGGCATGGTTTGGCACCTCGATGTCGGCTCGTCGCATCCTGGGGCTGGAGTAGGTCCCAAGGGTTGGGCTGTTCGCCCATTAAAGCGGTACGCGAGCTGGGTTTAGAACGTCGTGAGACAGTTCGGTCCCTATCCGCTGCGCGCGTTGGAAATTTGAGAAGATCTATCCCTAGTACGAGAGGACCGGGATGGACGAACCTCTGGTGTGTCAGTTGTTCTGCCAAGGGCACCGCTGATTAGCTACGTTCGGACCGGATAACCGCTGAAAGCATCTAAGCGGGAAGCCGTCTTCGAGATGAGATTTCCATGCACCTTGAGTGTGAGAGGCTCCCAGCAGACTACTGGGTTGATAGGCCGGATGTGGAAGCGGGGACTAACGACCCGTGGAGCTGACCGGTACTAATAAGCCGAAGACTTGACAACACAA
>NZ_SMGH01000001.1:0-8095 GCF_004346855.1 Curtobacterium sp. PhB136 | reverse complement strand
TGCATCACTACAATCACCACCGACCACACACCGGCCTCGGCGGCCAAACCCCATCAGATCGCGTTCATAACCTCACGGGGAACTACATCTAGCGGGGGAGCGGCTCCCGGACGGCCTGGGGGCCGCCGGACGCGCGGGTGGAGAGCGTCACCGCGGTGACCGCGCCGACGAGCAGCCCGGCGAGCACCATGTGCGTGCCGACCAGACCGACCGGCAGGGCCGTGCGCGCCTGGGTGAGTCCGACCGCGATCTGGACGAACTCGACGATCAGGAGCACAAGTGCCCACCGGCTCGACAGGCGCAGGCGGACGGCGCCGACGACGAGCACGAGGGTGAGCGCGAAGAGGACGTACGCGGGGACGGCGTGCACGTGCTGCAGGATCGCCGGGTCGAGGCCCGTGCGGTGCAGACGCCCGCCGTCGACGGCCGCGTCGGCACCGGCGTGTGGACCGCTGCCCGTGGTGAGGATGCCGATGAGCACGGTGACCACCGTCGCGGCGATGGTGCCGCGGACCACGCCGACGTACCAGTTCGGCACGAGCCTCGGCGCGGCCCGGGGGCCGTTCACCGCGCGGTAGACCAGCGTGGCGGTGATGGCCACGAGTGCGGTCGACACGACGAAGTGCAGGCCGACGACGTAGGGGTTCAGGTTCGTGAGGACGCTCAGGCCGCCGATGACCGCCTGGACCGGGATCGCTGCGCCCTGGGCGAACGCGAGCCAGAACAGCTCCGGGCGGGTGCGGCGCATCCGGACGACCAGCAGGAACATCGCGATCGCGACGATGACGAGCACGAAGGTGAGCAGACGGTTGCCGAACTCGATGATCCCGTGGACGCCCATCTCCGGCGTCGACACGAGCGAATCCGCGGTGCAGCGCGGCCAGGTCGGGCATCCGAGGCCCGACGCGGTCAGGCGGACGAGGCCACCGGTGCCGATGAGGACGACCTCGACCACGAAGGAGGCCCAGGCGAGCACGACGACACGGGGGTCCACGACACGCGGCAGGGACCACCACCGGGTGCGGGTGTCCTGGTCGACGGGGGATCCGACGCGAGTCACGAGGGTGGTGCCTTCCTGTTGTTCCGTGCAGCGAACCTGTAGGATTCGAGGGTTCAGCAGCAGTCAAGTCTAGGCAGGCGCCGGCTCCGAACGAGCCGTGATCGCCGATCACCCCGGATGCGCACACTCAGGGCTGCGTGGAACCATCGACGTTGCGACGCAGCAACACCGAGTTCGCCGTGCACAGCACCATCGTGTCGGCGGTCTGGGATGGAATGGTGTCCAGCAGCCGCTGGTTGCCACTCGAGAAGCTGCCGCGAGAAGGAAACGAGGAGACCATGTCCGACGTGCTCATCGACCGTCCCGAGCTCGAGGGGCTCGGCCAATACGAGTTCGGCTGGTCCGACTCCGACTCGGCCGGCGCCTCCGCCCGTCGTGGCATCTCGGACGAGGTCGTCACCGACATCTCGAACCTCAAGAACGAGCCGGCGTGGATGCTGAAGAACCGGCTCAAGGGCCTGCAGCTCTTCGACCGCAAGCCGATGCCGACGTGGGGTGCCGACCTGACGGGCATCGACTTCGACAACATCAAGTACTTCGTGCGCTCCACGGAGAAGCAGGCGCAGTCGTGGGAAGACCTCCCCGAGGACATCCGTGCCACGTACGAGAAGCTCGGCATCCCGGAGGCGGAGCGCCAGCGTCTCGTCGCCGGTGTCGCCGCGCAGTACGAGTCCGAGGTGGTCTACCACCAGATCCGTGAAGACCTGGAGCAGCAGGGCGTCATCTTCATGGACACGGACACCGCGCTCCGTGAGCACCCGGAGCTCTTCCAGGAGTACTTCGGCACCGTCATCCCGGCCGGCGACAACAAGTTCGCCGCGCTGAACACGGCCGTCTGGTCCGGCGGCTCGTTCGTCTACGTCCCGAAGGGCGTGCACGTCGAGATCCCGCTCCAGGCCTACTTCCGGATCAACACCGAGAACATGGGCCAGTTCGAGCGCACGCTGATCATCGCGGACGAAGACTCCTACGTGCACTACATCGAGGGCTGCACCGCCCCGATCTACAAGTCGGACTCCCTGCACTCGGCCGTCGTCGAGATCATCGTGAAGAAGAACGCCCGCGTTCGCTACACGACGATCCAGAACTGGTCGAACAACGTCTACAACCTCGTCACCAAGCGTGCGATCGCGCACGAAGGCGCGACGATGGAGTGGATCGACGGCAACATCGGCTCGAAGGTGACGATGAAGTACCCGTCGATCTACCTCGCCGGTGAGCACGCCAAGGGCGAGACCCTCTCCGTCGCGTTCGCCGGTCCCGGCCAGCACCAGGACGCCGGCGCGAAGATGATCCACATGGCGCCGTACACGACGTCCTCGATCGTCTCGAAGTCGATCGCCCGCGGCGGTGGCCGTGCCGGGTACCGCGGTGAGGTCCGGGTCGACCCGAACGCGCACCACGCCGCCAACACGGTCCGCTGCGACGCGCTGCTCGTCGACACGATCAGCCGCTCGGACACGTACCCGGCGATCGACATCCGCGTCGACGACGTCCAGCTCGGCCACGAAGCGACCGTCTCCCGCGTGAGCGAGGAGCAGCTCTTCTACCTGATGTCCCGCGGCATGCCCGAGGACGAGGCGATGGCGATGATCGTCCGTGGCTTCATCGAGCCCATCGCCCGTGAGCTCCCGATGGAGTACGCGCTCGAACTCAACAAGCTCATCGAGATGAGCATGGAAGGATCCGTCGGCTAGATGTCCAGTTCCACCCCGACACCCCGCATCGACCAGCCGATCGAGCCCGCAGCAGCAGCTCCCACGGGTTCTGCGCACAGTGCTGGTTCAGAACAGCACGGCGCGAAGGCGCACTCCGACGGCGGCTGGGACACCAAGATCCCGGTGCAGACCCGATCGGATCGCCCGCAGTCCGGCGACATCGAGGCGTACGCCACGGTCACCGGCCGAGAGGTCAACTGGAAGTTCGCGCCGCTGGACAAGCTCGCCCCGCTCCTCGCGGGCGGCCTCGACGGCTCCGCGTACCCGTTCCTCGCGACCGAGACCGACGGCGCCGACGTCGAGTGGGGTCGCAGCGACGACCCCCGCGTCGGCACCGCCGGCCTGCCGGAGGACCGCGCGGCGGCGGCCGCCTGGACCGCCCGTGACGCCGTCCTCGCCGTCACGATCAAGGCCACCGACGCGTACGAGTCCATCACGATCACCCGGTCGGACTTCGGCTCGCAGCCCCGCGCCGCGCACACCGTCATCACGGCGGAGCCGAACGCCCAGGGCATCGTCGTCATCGACAACCGCGGCTCGGCGCTCCTCAGCGAGAACGTCGAGATCGTCGTCGGCGACAACGCCCGCCTGACGGTCGTGTCGCTGCAGGACTGGGCCGACGACGCCGTGCACGTCTCGACGCACTTCGCCGAGGTCAACCGCGACGCCTTCCTCAAGCACGTCGTGGTCTCGCTCGGCGGCGACGTCGTCCGCGTGAACCCGTCGACGCACCTCGCGAAGCAGGGCGCGGACACCGAGATGTACGGCGTGTACTTCGCCGACGCCGGCCAGTACATCGAGCAGCAGGTCTACGTGAACCACGACGCGCCGAACACGCGCGGTCGGGTCAACTACAAGGGCGCACTGCAGGGCCAGGGCGCGCACACCGTCTGGATCGGCGACGTGCTCATCGGCCGCGCCGGGGACGGCACCGACTCGTACGAGCAGAACCGCAACCTGGTCCTCACCGACGGCACCCGCGCGGACAGCATCCCGAACCTCGAGATCGAGACGGGCAACATCGAGGGCGCCGGACACGCGAGTGCCACCGGTCGCTTCGACGACGAGCAGCTGTTCTACCTGCAGGCCCGTGGCATCCCCGAGGAAGAAGCACGTCGTCTCGTCGTGCTCGGCTTCCTCGTCGAGGTCATCCAGAAGATCGGGGCGCCCGAGCTCGAGGAACGGCTCATCGCCGCGGTCGAGCAGGAGCTCCTCGAAGGCCGCACCGTGCTGGCAGAACCGGCGAACGCCGAACCGGCGAACGCCGAAGGGGCGACCGCGCAGTCGGCCGCCGCGCAGACCGAGACGGCGGTCTGATGGCCGAGAAGGTCTGCGCCGAGGACGACATCGCGGTGGACACCCCGATGCGCGTCGTCGTCGACGGCACCGCGGTGGCGATCGTCAAGGACTCCGCCGGCACCGTGCACGCCATCGGGGACACCTGCACGCACGGGGACATCTCCCTGGCGGAGGGCTTCGTCGAGGGGGACTCGCTCGAGTGCTGGGCCCACGGCTCCCGCTTCTCGCTGACCACCGGCAAGCCGCAGAACTTCCCCGCCTACGAGCCCGTCCCGGTCTTCCGGGTCGAGGTCCGTGACGGCGAGGTCTACGTCGACGTGCACGACCCCGTGCCGGTCGACTGAGACCCCCTCCACACACTTCCCGCGGCTGACGCCGCACCACAGCTGCAACCGAAGGAACGCAATGTCCACTCTCGAAATCCGCGACCTCAAGGTCTCGATCGACACCGACCAGGGTGTCAAGGAGATCCTCAAGGGCGTCGACCTCACCATCAACGAGGGTGAGATCCACGCGATCATGGGGCCGAACGGGTCGGGCAAGTCCACCCTCGCCTACACGATCGCCGGGCACCCCCGCTACCACGTCGTCGGTGGCTCGATCACCCTCGACGGGCAGAACGTCCTCGACATGAGCGTCGACGAGCGTGCCCGCGCCGGCATGTTCCTCGCCATGCAGTACCCGGTCGAGATCCCGGGCGTCACCGTGTCGAACTTCCTCCGCACCGCGAAGACCGCGATCGACGGCGAGGCGCCGGCGCTCCGCGGCTGGGTCAAGGACCTCCGCACGTCGATGGCCGACCTCAAGATGGACTCGTCCTTCGCCGAGCGCAACGTCAACGAGGGCTTCTCCGGCGGCGAGAAGAAGCGCCACGAGATCATGCAGCTCGAGCTCCTCAAGCCGAAGTTCGCCGTCCTCGACGAGACCGACTCCGGCCTCGACGTCGACGCGCTGAAGATCGTCTCGGAGGGCGTCAACCGCGCCAAGGCCGCGACCGGCCTCGGCGTGCTGCTCATCACGCACTACACGCGCATCCTCCGCTACATCAAGCCGGACTTCGTGCACGTGTTCGTCGCGGGCAAGGTCGCCGAGCAGGGCGGTCCGGAGCTCGCCGACCGTCTCGAGAACGAGGGCTACGACCGCTACGTGCAGGCCGCAGCCGCCGCCGCGGGGAACTGATGATCACCACACTCGCACCGGAGAAGTTCGACGAGGTCGTCGAGGGCCTGAAGGAGGTCCAGGACCCGGAGCTCGGCGTGAACATCGTCGACCTCGGGCTCATCTACGACCTGGCCTGGGACGACGAGGCATCGGCGCTCATCATCAGCATGACGCTGACGAGTGCCGGCTGCCCGCTGACCGACGTCATCGAGGGCGACACCGCGAACGCGCTCGACGGCATCGTCGACGCGTTCCGCATCAACTGGGTCTGGATGCCGCCGTGGGGTCCGGACCGGATCACCGACGACGGTCGCGAGATGATGCGCGCGCTCGGCTTCTCGATCTAGTCGCCACCACCTGCACAAACGGGAGGCCCGGTGCCAGCTGGCACCGGGCCTCCCGTCTGTCGTGTGCGCACCACGCGCCGGGGGCGACGCGCTGGGCGTGTCAGCGGCGGCCGAGCGCCTTCCAGGCGAGCGGGACGATGCCCGCGGCGATGAGCGCCTTCACGAGGCCGCCCGCGATGAACGGGTACAGGCCGGCGGCGAGCACCGACTGCAGGTCGTTCGGCGCGCCGAGCGTGCCGAGGACGACGGCCAGGTAGGGCAGCCCGGTCACGAAGGGGATCGCGCTCGCGAGCGTGAAGGCCAGCGCGGCCCGGCCGACCTTGCGGTCCCAGTTGCGGCGCGCGAGCCAGCCGATGACCCCGGCGGCGGGGACGAAGCCGATGACGTACCCGAAGCTCGGGACGGCGAGGGCGTGGATGCCGCCGGTCATGTCGGCGAAGAACGGCGCTCCGGCGAGGCCGGCGATCGCGTACACGAGCATCGAGAGGACGCCACGGCGTGCTCCGAGCGTCGCGCCGACGAGGACGACCGCGAGCGTCTGGCCGGTGATCGGCACGGGCCACATCGGCACCTCGACCTGGGCCATGGCGGCGGTGAACAGGGCACCACCCGCGACGAGGGCGGCGTTCGTGGCGAGCCCCTGCGTCCGCAGACGGTCGGCGAGGACTGCGCGGGGAGCGAACCCGGTGGCGTTCGTCATGGATTCTCCTAGAATGGACTGCTGGTCCCGTTCGGGACCATCGGTCCCGTCAGCGTAGCGGTGTACCTCCTGCACACGTCGTTGTGCAAAACCACCAACTGATTGGACTTCCACTGTGCTTGCCGTGCACGACCTCGAGATCCGCGTCGGGGCTCGCCTCCTGATGGAGAACGTGTCCTTCCGAGTGGAGAAGGGCGACAAGATCGGTCTCGTCGGCCGGAACGGCGCGGGGAAGACCACCATGACCAAGGCCCTCGCGGGGGAGCAGCCGCCGACCGACGGCAAGATCGAGCGCACCGGCGAGATCGGCTACCTGCCGCAGGACCCACGTTCAGGGAACCCGGAGGACACCGCCCGCAAGCGCATCCTCGACGCCCGCGGCCTCGGCGAGCTCGTGGAGGGCATCCGGCAGGCCACGCTCGACATGGCGAGTGAGGACCCCACCGTCGCCGACAAGGCGATGCGCCGGTACTCCCGTCTCGACGACCAGTTCAACGCCCTCGGCGGCTACGCGGCCGAGGCAGAGGCCGCGTCGATCGCGTCGAACCTCAAGCTGCCGGACCGGATCCTCGACCAGCAGCTGAAGACGCTCTCCGGTGGTCAGCGTCGTCGCATCGAGCTCGCGCGGATCCTGTTCTCGGACGCCGAGACGATGATCCTCGACGAGCCGACGAACCACCTCGACGCCGACAGCGTCGTGTGGCTCCGCGAGCACCTGAAGACCTACCCGGGCGGCGTCATCGTGATCTCCCACGACGTCGAGCTCGTCGACGAGGTCGTCAACCGGGTGTTCTACCTGGACGCCAACCGCCAGACCATCGACGTCTACAACATGGGCTGGAAGCTGTACCAACGGCAGCGCGTCGCCGACGAGGAGCGCCGCCGCAAGGAGCGTGCGGGCGCCGAGAAGAAGGCCGCCACGCTGAAGGACCAGGCCGCTCGGTTCGGCGCGAAGGCGTCGAAGGCGGCTGCGGCGCACCAGATGGTCGCGCGGGCGGACAAGCTGCTCGCGGGCCTCGAGGACGAGCGCGTCGCCGACCGGGTCGCGAAGATCCGGTTCCCGACGCCGGCGCCGTGCGGCCGCACGCCCCTCATGGCCGAGGGGCTGTCGAAGTCCTACGGGTCGCTCGAGATCTTCGCGGGCGTCGACCTGGCGATCGACCGTGGTTCCCGCGTGGTCATCCTCGGGTTCAACGGTGCCGGCAAGACGACGCTGCTCCGCATCCTCGCGGGTGCGGACAAGCCGGACACCGGCGAGATCCTCCCGGGTCACGGCCTGCGCATCGGGTACTACGCGCAGGAGCACGAGAACATCGACGTGAACCGCACGGTGATCGAGAACATGGTCTCGGCGTCGACCGACCTCAACGAGACCGAGGCCCGTCGTGTCCTCGGGTCGTTCCTGTTCACGGGCGACGACGGCTACAAGAAGGCCGGCGTGCTCTCCGGTGGTGAGAAGACCCGGCTCTCGCTCGCGATGATCGTGGTCTCCGGTGCGAACGTGCTGCTGCTCGACGAGCCCACGAACAACCTGGACCCGGCGTCGCGCGAAGAGATCCTCAACGCGCTGGCCGGCTTCGAGGGGGCCGTCGTCCTCGTCTCCCACGACACCGGAGCGGTCGAGGCGCTCAACCCCGAGCGTGTGCTGCTGCTGCCGGACGGCACCGAGGACCACTGGAACAAGGACTACGCCGAGCTCATCGAGCTCGCCTAGGTGTAGTTCCCCGGGACGTTGTGAACGGGTGACGTAAGTGAAGACCTCCGGGACGATGTGAGTTACCACACACCACGTCGTCACCGGAGGTCTTCG
>NZ_SMGH01000012.1:0-99147 GCF_004346855.1 Curtobacterium sp. PhB136 | reverse complement strand
CCCGAACTCCCGACACCCGAAGCAGGGCGAGGCAGGACGACGCGCGCAGCGGCACCGCAGGACGGGCCGGCGGGCTCGTACGCACACGGGTCGACCCACCCCGGGCACATGGGTACTGCAGGGCGCGGGGACGACCGCGCCGCGCATAGAGGAAGAAGCAGGACCCACCGCGCGAGCGGGCGTGGTGCCCAATCCCCTGTGCTGTCACTCCTCGCCGCTAGGGTGGTAAAATGAGCCCCAGCAAGGACCGGACTTACCACGCTGATCTCGAGCAGTCCGTCATCGACCTGGTCCGGGTCGGTGCTGGCGGCCACGCTGCGGGTGTGCGGCAGCTTGCCGGCCGGCTCATTCGCACGGTTCCGGATGGCGTCCCGGACGCGAACGCGTTCCGCGCGGCCGTGCATAAAGCGTTATCGGCGTCGCAGCCTGCGACTGGTCTCCGGTTTGACAGCGGAGCGATCCCTGCGGACGCGGAAGGATCGCACCGACTTGCCCACGTGGATTCGTCCCCGGACGGCGATGAGCTGATCGTCAGCGCACGGGTCACTGCGGAGTTGCGTGAGCTTGTCGCCGAGCGTAAGCGTGCCGACGAGCTCGCCCGGATGGGGATCTCCCTGAGCCGCACCGTGTTGCTCTCTGGTGCGCCGGGAGTGGGGAAGACGCTCGCGAGTCGCTGGCTGGCACAGCGCCTGGATCTGCCGCTGGTCACCTTGGATCTCGCCTCCGTGGTTTCCAGCTACCTCGGCAGCTCGGGCCGGAACATCCGATCCGTCCTCGACTACGCAAAGTCGGGCCCGTGCGTGCTGCTGCTCGACGAATTCGATGCCGTCGCGAAGCGCCGCGACGATGACAGCGACATCGGCGAGTTGAAGCGCATTGTCAACGTCATCCTCGTTGAACTGGATCGGTGGCCGGAGACGAGCCTGCTGGTCGCTGCGACGAACCACCCGCAGCTTCTGGACGCGGCGATCGATCGGCGGTTCGACAGGGTCATCGAGTTTCCGCTGCCGGATGAGAATGAGCGACGAGCGCTGCTCCGGCAAGCAAACACGTGCGGTGTGAGCGAGGCAACACTCAACCTGACTGCAGCACTGTGGGAGGGTGCCAGCCATGCGGTGATCATGCGGTTCTGGGAGGGCTGCCGCCGACGCGCCGTGCTCAACGACATCAGCTTCGACGAAGCGATTACCGCGGAATGTGTGGCACAGTTTCCAACGGCGTCACTGCGCGGCGAGGTGTGGCGGCACGCACATGTACAGATTGGCATGTCGAATCGTCGGATCGCTGGGCTCGCTGGGGTGAGCCATCCGACGGTCGCGGCAGGGATACGGCACGCGGGGGCGTTCGATGACTGACACATCCGGGACTACCAACACGGTACGGAGACTCCTGCTAAACGGTGAGGGACTTCGCATCGACGTGGAGGCTGCGCCCTCGGGTGGCGGTCCGAAGTACGAACCATTCACCGCCGAGCAGGCACGCGAATGGCTGCTGCCGCAGATTCGGTCGATGCGTTCCACGCTGACGGCCCTGCCGGGGACGCTGCGAGCTGGGACGCACGTCTACATCGAAGCGAAGCTGCTCCCGAATTACATCGCCCCGACGTACTCACCCGAAGCGCTGCTGGCGTTCATCGGCGCCGTGCCGGTGGGCTCGCGCGCTGACGCTGGTGAGCTCAGGACGGCGACGAAGGTTCAGCGAAGCGGAACCCGCCGACTGATCCTCGCCGTCGACGAGATCGGCCTGGCTCGGCTCGAGGACCTCGTCGACACCGGCGGCAGCGGCCGAAGCGCCGCGCAGGCGTTCGCGCAGATCCGACGCTTGGAAGACGTCAGCTCCCCCAACGCCGCGACCGTGCTGCGGGGCACACCGCCCACAGCGGACATCGAAGCGGGCGCTGATGACGAGATGCTGTGGGAATCCGTCCTGCATCCGCGCACCGTTCACTCGGGTGAGCCCGTCCCGATCGATCAGGACAGCTTGGAACGGTGGATCGCGCTCGTCGAGGCATCCCACGGGACAGTGCACCGAGACTTCCTTCGGCAAGTCGGCGGCCTCACGTTCCTGCCCGTCCGTGCTCCACGCGCCGCGGCGCAAGCCCTGGCACGATTCAACCCGCTCCGGGTCCTCAGGCCGATGCCCGCAATCCGCCCTCGCCCACGATTCGGGTTGCGCAGCGGGGCGCGCCTGTCCCCTCCGCCCGCAGCCGGCACCGTCGGCCAGGTCACCACCATCGCCGTGTTCGACGGCGGCATTGACGACCCGGCGCACGCTGGCCTGTTCCCCATCGTCCGGACCGACCTGACGCCCGAACCTCCGGACCCGGACGACCTCGTGCATGGCACCGGCGTCACCGGCGCTGTCCTCTACGGACGAGTGGGTCAGGGCCAGCAGGCTCCGCAGCCGCCACTTCCCGTGGAGAGCTACCGAGTGATGCCCGCACCGTATGTGCCGGGCGACCTCGACGGCTACTGGATTCTCGACCGGATCAAGGAAGCCCTCGCCAACGACCGCCACAAACTCGTCAACCTCAGCCTGGGTCCCACCCTGGCTGTCGAAGACGACGTGGAACCGAATCGGTGGACCGCGGAACTCGACCAGCTCGCATGGGAACGCGACATCGTGTTCGTCGTCGCCGCCGGCAACGACGGCGGTGAGGACCAGCAAACCGGACTGCATCGAGTGCAGGTCCCCGCCGACATGGCCAACGCGGTTTCCGTCGGTGCATGCGACGCACCAGCTCCGCTTCGCCCATGGGGTCGGGCACCGTATTCGTCGATGGGGCCAGGCCGCCCGGGAAACCGTGTGCAACCACTTGGGGTGCAGTTCGGTGGCGTCGATTCAAGCATGTTCGACGTGCTGCGCGCCGACGGCTCATTCCTCGAAGCCAGCGGCACCAGCTTCTCGGCACCCCTGGTCACCCACGCATTGGCCGACCTCGCCACGCGGCTCCCCCGCGTCAACAGCAGCGTCATGCGCGCCTTCGCCGTCCACTTCGCCGAACGGCACCGCGCATACCGTGCCAAGCAGAACGAGTTCGGGTTCGGACGCCTCCCGCTGTCCTTCGCTGATGCGTTGGACTGCACCCCGGACGACGTGCACGTCCTCTACGTCGACCAGATCGTCCGCGGCGACATTCTCGGCTACCAGGTCCCAATGCCCCGCGGCTTCACGGGCGCGGCGAAGATAATAGTGACCCTCGCCTACGCCTCACCGGTCGAACCGACTCAACCGACCGAATACACGTCAGCGTCGCTGGAATTGACCCTGCGGCCAAACCGCAACATCTTCCGCTTCTCGCCGCCGCCGGGCTCGACAACCCCCTCACAACACGTCGACCTCCGATCGGCAGACGCCCGAACCCTGCTCACCGGCGGCTGGACCGCCAGCCAGGAGCCGGTCACCAAGACCCTCACCGGCTCGACCAGCCGCGACGAAGCGGACCTGCGCGACGCCGGGAAATGGGAGACGCTGCGACACCATCGAGTGTCGTTCGCCGCTGACGAAGCCGACGACCCACGCCTGGAAGTCCGCTACGTCGCCCGCCGGGCCGGTGCGCTCGCTGCGGCTCCGACCGACGTGCCGTTCGCCATCCTGATTTCCGTCACCGACACAGAGCACACCGGCGCGCTCTATGACGCCGTGACCGCGCAGTTCGCTGCACTGCGTCCGGTGCAGCGCGTCAGCGGGCGGGTCCGGCTCAGGGGCGCTCGGCCGACGACTTGGTACTGACCGGAACCGGACGCATGGACACGACAACGGTCCGCGACGAAGCGGCCGCGCTGGGACACCTCGGTGCAGCAGCCTTCAAGATGATGACCGCCGTCTTCACCGCCCAGGTGCCCCGCTTCCCGGGGCTGGTACCGCCCGACGAAGTCGGTGACCTCGTCAACGGGTTTTTCGAGGACAAAAACGTCGGCTACGTCGACGCCGTCACTGCGGCTCCCAATGATGCGGCCGCGACCCGTCTGACGCGGAAATGGGCGGAACGATGGCTTGTTGACCGTGTCCGGCAGCAGCCGTGGGGAGCGCTGCGCAACCGACTGGAGAAACGCCTCGAGCGCTCGTTGTTGTTCGCTCGGTCCTCGGTGGCGCACTACTGGCATGAAGCGGGCGAAGAGGACACTGATCGGCCACACACTCACGACCAGCTGCGTGCGATCGCCCTCGCTGCACCCGTCGATGTCACCATCCCCGCAGGCGGCGGGCCGGTTACGCTCGGCCGCGCCGGGCAGTTGGAAGAGCTCATCCGCCGGCTGCTGCACGTTGCTGGGCGGCTGAGCATCAGCGACATCACTCGGATCTGCGCGGATCGATTCCCATCCGTGATGCTCAGTGGTGATGCGCACCTCGCGGCCGTACGGCCGGATACTGCTGACCTCGACGAGATCCCCGCAGACCCGGACGCTGTACATGTCGCAGCTGACCGGATCAACGAAGCCGCCCGCGGCGAAACGCTCTTGCAATCGCTGACCGATCGGGAACGGATCGTTATCCGCCACAGCGACGACATTGCCGCCCTCGCACATGCCCTCGGAGTCGGGCGCAGCAGCGCGTATTCCGCGAAGAATCAGCTGCAGGCGCGGCTGATTGAGCTTGCGGGCGATGACGAACGTGGGATGGCGGCGGTGAAAGGCATGATTGGCCTGATGCTGGACGAAGATGCAGCTGTCCCGTCTTCACCGTATGACGACTTGGAGGACTCCCGTGCCATCTGAGGCAGCAGACCGCTGGTTCGCGCTCGCGAAACAGTTCCCAGTGAGCTCAAAGTCACGGGGACCGATGTTGCGCAGCAGCGCCCAGACGGACAGTGTGCAAGCCGGCCAGCTGCGGCAAGCGGACTGGCACGACGCCAGCGCCATGCTCATCATCGACCAAGTCGACGACGCCAACGCGCTGGTCCGGGCGTATCCCGCCACCCTCGAACCCAATGTCGCCGACAGCCGGGCCGTTATTGTCGATGCCGACGCCAGTCCCCTCACCGGTGCGATCAGTGTCTGGCCGACCGAAGCGGCGTGGATCCCGTTCGCTGCACTCGACGCGACCATCACCACGGTGCAACCGGCGCTGCTGCGCGTCCTCCGCACCGCTCAGCACCCGGAGGCGGTCCTCGATAGCGCCAGCGGCGTGCGCCGTGGACCCGCTGATCCTCCGCTCGGGTCCGGTTCCGCGCTCGGAATCGACGAGCTCTTGGACGCAACAGAGATCCTTCAACACGCGCCCCGGCTGACCGTCCAGGAAGACTCGCGCCCACCCGCCGACATCGCAGCGATCGCCCTGCCGACGATCATGCAGGCGCTGCAGGTGTCGCAGCCTAGGGCCATGGCAATCCGTCTCGGCAAAGAACAACTCACCGCCGATGAAACCCGAGCGCTGGCGGCCGCGGTGGGCGTTACGGAGACCGCCATCGAAGCGTCGCAACTGCCGTTGCCGGCGGACCTCAACCGAGAACTGCACGAGCCGCGCTGGCGGCTGATGGTTCGCGAGCGCTCCGTAAATGGTGACGAGGCTGCAGCACGAACACGTCTGGGCTATGAGGCGTTCCAGCTTGCTGCCCGTCAGACGGGGTCCGGCCGGGAGCTGTGGCGGCAACGGTTGGAAACCGTTCGCAACCTGCGGAGCCGATGACGTGCCACGCACCTTCGACGCGGTCTCCGCACAGGTGGACGCGATGCTCACGGTGTGGCGCGACCGCGGCGGCGAGGTCGAAGCGCTCACTCTCGACGCGATGCGGGAGCTGCGGCAGCGAACAGATCTGACAGTGACTGTCGTGCCGGAGCTCGTGCCACGTGACTACACGCAAGGCTGCTCCGTAGCCGGTGGGTACCGGTGGGAGCCGCCGACGTTGCTCGTGACCGAGTCGATGTCGAGACGCCGGCAGCAGTTCACCGCCCTCCACGAGCTCGGTCATCACCTGCAGAAAACTGATGTGCGCCTCGGTACGACCGTGGTTGAGCACGCTCACCCTGAGGAGTTCGAGGACGCCTGCTGCGACGCGTTCGCGGCGCGGATCCTTCTTCCCGCGGACCTGGTGGCGCTGCACACGCCGCTCCGCGGCCCCACCGCAGTTGGCGCGGTCGAGCTGTTCGACTCGTCGAACGCGTCCCGGGCGGCGATCTGCGTTCGGCTGGCCGGGGCGCTGCAGTCGCCAGGCGTCGTCGCCGTTCTCGATGGCGCGGGCACCGTGAGCTTCGCCTCAGCACGTGGCGGTCTGTTCCCGCCTGCACGTGGCAGCGACCAGCGGCAGAACCCGTTGGTGCGCGCCGCGTTGGACGCCCGCGACCCCTCTCGAGCGATCACCCGCGACGATGCGCAGATCTGGTACCGAACCGGCCACTCATCGAACCGCCTCTACGGCCAGGCAGCCTGGTCGGGGGATCACCTCTTCCTGGTCCAGGTGGAGTACGGCGCATCCTGGTTGTCGTACTCACCGCCCCGCGACGGCACATCAGAGCGCACCATCGACCGGCGGGAAGAGTGCGAACACTGCGGCGTTCGCTTCACGACCACCTTCACCTGTCGTCGGTGCCGTCACCCGCGCTGCCCCGCAGGGCACTGCGGGTGCACCGCTGCGGCGCTGCGCACCTGCAACGAGTGCTTCCTCGAGAAGGCGTCTGCGCAGTTCCCGGCCGGGTCCATGACCTGCGCCGACTGCCTGAGCTGACATCCACGCTGGACGATCTCGGGACTGTCCCGTCTCTGACCAGTGAGCAGGCAACCGCCTCCTCACAGCGGACAGAAACGAGGAGCCCACCGTGGCCTCATCCCAGCACACGACCAACGTCGTCATCGACGGCGAGCAGATCCAGATCCACCAGCGCCACCTCACCGGACAGGAGCTGCGGAACCTGATCTCCCCGCCGGCCGAGCACATCTGGCTCGACGTCCCCGACGCGCAGGACCACCCCGTCGTCAACGCGGAGACCCTCGCCCTGACCGACGGCATGCGGTTCTTCACGGATCGTCCCCGCACGATCTTCATCGACAAGGTCCCCTACGAGGTGCACTCAGCGTCCCTGATGGAGCAGCAGCTGCGTGACCTTCCCACACCGTCCGTCCCCGAAGATCACGGCATCTGGCGAGACGTCCCTGACGCCCTCGATGACCCGATCGGTGCCGGCGAGATCATTCCGGTCGCTGCGGGAGACCGGTTCTTCACCAGCCCGCTCCCGATGCACGACATCCCCGTCATCGTGAACCGTGCCACGGTCGCGGTGCGAGGAGCACGACAGACCGGGGCGTCGATCAAGGCGGCCGCAATCGCGCAGGGTGTTCCGATCCAGCCGGACTTCCTCCTGTCCATCAAGGACGGCAAGAAGTACCGCACCGTTAGCGATGACCAGCGCCTTCACGTCCACGCCGGCGACGAGTTCCGGGCCCTCGACGGGGACGACAACTCGTGAACGCTGTCACCATCAGCAGCGCGATCCTCGACGCGATCGACGAGCTGGAACAGACCTTCCCGGACGCGACGGTCACCGTCGAAAGCGACGGCCAGGGCGGCGCGTGGGTGCGTATCGATTCCGTACCGCTTGGCCCGTCCTACCAGGAAGAGCGCTCCTGGATCGCATTCCAAATCACCTACCCCTACCCCGAGGCGGACGTGTACCCGCTGTTCATCCGACCGGATCTGCACCGAGGAGACGGCGCTGCCCACGGGATCGCGTTCCAGAACGTCACGTGGGGTCCGCATGGTGAGCCGGGCACGCAGCTGTCTCGTCGCAGCAACCGGCTGAACCCGGCCGTTGACACCGCCGCGACCAAGGTCCTGAAGGTACTGCGTTGGCTGGAGACCGAGTGAACAACGCATGGTCGGTCGTGATGACCGAGAAGCACTGGCAAGAGCTTCACACGCATCTGTTCCCCGGCGATGGCGACGAGCACGGCGCCGTGCTGCGGTGCGGCATCGCGACGAGCAGCCGCGGGATCCGGCTGCTCGTCCGTGCCGTCGTCCCGGCGGTCGACGGCACGGACTACATCCCGGGAGACCGCGGCTACCGCAAACTCACCGCCGCGTTCGCAGCAGAGAACATCGACGCGTGCGCCGAGGAAGGGCTGGCCTACCTTGCCGTCCACAACCACGGTGGCACCAATCGCGTCGGTTTCTCCGGCACGGACATGGCATCACACGAGCGTGGGTACCCGGCGCTGCTCGGCATCAACAACGGCCCGCCCGTGGGGGCGCTCGTGTTCGCCACGGACGCTGTCGCCGGTGACATCTGGACCGCCGACGGGCGCCGACACGAGCTCACCCATCTTCGTGTTGTCGGACGCCCGCAACAGGATCTCACCGCGGAGCCGACACCGATCGCAGTCGCCGACCCGGCCTACGACCGGCAAGCGCGGATTTTCGGTGACCGCGGCCAAGCGATCCTCGCTGCGTCCCGGGTTGCCGTCGTCGGTGTCGGTGGAGCGGGATCGCTCGTGAGCGAATACCTCGCCAGGCTCGGTGTCGGCGAGATCATCCTGATCGATCCGGACCGCTTGGACACCTCGAACGTGCCCCGTGTCGTCGGCGCGCGCAGGCGGGACCTCCCGGCAACGCTCCTCCCTGCATGGGCGCCGCGCTGGGCCGTCGCCGTGGCGGCCCGATGGTCGACGCTGAAAGTACGCATCGCCGCACGCGTGGCCCGGGAGGCGTCCCCGGCGTCCCGGATCACGACGATCCCACGCTCCGTTCTCGAAGCCGACGTCGCCGCGGCCTTGACCGACTGTGACCACATCTTCCTCGCCGCCGATTCCGCGCTCGCACGCCGCCTCGTGAACTCGGTCACCCACCAATACCTGATCCCCAACACCCAGATCGGTTCGAAGGTGTCCACCAGCAACGGACGGGTTAGCGACATCTTCTCCGTCTCACGGATGAGCAGCCCAGGCAGCGGATGCCTGCGATGCAACGGGCTCATTCCCGCATCGCGGCTCACCGAGGAAGCCACCAGCGAGATCCAGCGGCGCCGCCAGCGATACGTCGACGACGCCGACGTGCACGCTCCAAGCGTGATCACACTGAACGCCGTCGCCGCATCTCGCGCGGTCGATGACTGGCTCATGAGCATCGGCGGCCTCACCGAACCGGATGTGACCCCTGACCACTGGGTGTCGTACAACCCCCGAACTGACGAGACCGTGGACTTCGAACCCGTCACGGACCCGGACTGCCCACATTGCGGCCCAAGCCGGTTCGCTCTCGGGGATGCCGTCCCGCTCCTCGCGCAACACGCAACAGCACCCCGAAACACTCGACCAGCCCATCGCTGAACAGAAAGACCCATGTCAACCGCAACCGACACCTGGTGGCGTCAGCGCCCCCAATCCCGGCGCACATCTGGGGGCCGCGGGAAACACACCCTGAACCACAAGACCAGGGGCGCCCGCATCCTGCTGCACCGGGAGCCAGCTCCGCTCAGGTTGCCTCGAGTGGACCGCACGCTCGACCCTCAGCGCGGTGTCTTCGGCATCCAGGAAGGCGAGACCTACGACTGGGGCGTCATCTTGGGCATCGTCGTGCCCGTCGCCTTCGTAATCTGGCAGGGCCGACGGGTAAGCCGCTGCTACCGCTCGGCCTCTTCAAGGACCCCCTGCCCCCGGAAAGTTCACCCACGGCTACAGCGGTACCGGTCCGGGCAACCTCCGGAGGGTGCTCGTAGGCTTCCTCGAACAGATCACGGCTGCAACGGTGTCGAAGGCCACCGACGAGCTCATCGCGGCCGCCATCCATGCCGCGGACCAATCGGGCACTCTGGTACTCCCCAGAAATCTGACGACCAGGTCATGACGCTGAAACGACGGGAGGCCCTCCCCTACCGGATGGACGCCCTTTCGCCGTCAGTCGTCTGAGATCCATGCACCTGCAGCAGGGTCCCACCGGCCGGCCATGAGCTGGCCGCTTAGGACGGGTGTGATCAGGCGGTTGGTGAGCGCCTCAGATTCCTGCCAGGTCAACGTCAGCCCTCGGGCCTTCCGCGCGGCCGTTGCATAGCCGCGTTGGATCGCTGGGGACGCATCCACTTCGGTGAACGGGTCCAGCTGGCGTTCCTGGATCTGGGTGAAGAGCGCGTCCCGAAGCAGCGCGGAATCGACGGTCAGGTGCTGGGCGATGAGAGCGAGGTCAACGAGGTCCTTCGCTCGCGAAGAACGCCCGTCGCCGTTGCCATCCCCGTGGCGACGTTCCATCATCGCCGCGACCTTATCGGCGATCTGTTGCTCCACGGCGATCATGACGTACTCAGGTGATGGGACGTCGCGGCCGAGAGGTACGCGGAACTTGGGGATCGCGCGGACGGTAGCTGCGCCCGCCCGGTCGTGGATAGCTAGGTCGATCTTCACTCGTTGCGGGATGCCGACTGCTTGGAAACTCAGCGTGACCATCGACACGTGCGGCTGATCGTTGCTGGCCTGCGTCCTGACCTGTTTCTGCAAGGTGAACCGAAGGCGGTCACCGATGTCGACGCTCACGAGCTCGACGAGTCGATCAATCGCGACGTTGACGTCGACGTATGCCGCTTCGAGGTCGATGTCCACCGTCGCTCGGGCTTGAGGGATGAACGCGAGCATGCGAGTACCGCCCTTGAGCACGAACGGAGCGTCGGGCGCGGCAAAAACGCGTGCGAGGAGCCGATCGAACAACAGCAGTTGTACGAGGTCGGCGGCGAGCACGCCGGACTTGCCTGCGTCGCTCCGAGCGGCTGCTCGGATCGCTGCCCAGGTCGCCGCGGGCGTCGCGTACGAGTCGGGCCTACTCACTGGTCGTCCTGCTCGCCCGTCGACGGGCGCTCGGAGGCTTCATCGTCATGAGGGGTGGGCATGGCACGACGCGTTGCATCGGCGATGATCTGCTTCGCCGACGGCGCCAGGTAGGCGTTCGGCACCGTCACCTTCGGGATGACCACCGAAGTCAGCTTCGGCATCGTCACCTTCGGCACCTTTACCGGCGCCGTCACTAGCTCGGAGATTCGCTTCTGAATGTCCGGTGTGAGCGGCGCGATCTTGATGTTCGCCAGCGCCGCTTGCGTGGCAGGCGATAGGCCCACCTTGGGCAGCACGTGCGCCGGCAGTTGGATACGCGGTGCGACGAGTGATCCCCAGGCGGTCCCCGCCCCCTTGAGCGGGATGATCGCGTTCTTGACTTGCTCGTTGAGGTCCGCCATCAGCGGTCCCCGGATGGCAGCGAGCACGGCCTTGATCTGGTCATTCGCGGTGTTGCCGAGGAGCGACTGCAGCACAGTCTCCGTTCGGTCGTTCGCCAGCGCCCCGACCAGGTCCGGCAGATTCGTGTGTACGAGCAGGTTCCGAAGACGCTCCTCGTCAACTCGTGTCATCGAGCGCAGGTGCTCGTACAGTTCGACCCCGGATGCATGGCCGAGGCGCTTCGCGTGCGGGCGAAGGAGAGCGACGAGATGATCTGTATCAAGATCCGCGTCTGCTCGCTCTGCGTCTCGGAGTGCGTCTGCGACGAGCGACAGGTCGGCCCCAGGCTCGCTGAGCAGATCCGCGATCGTGCGCTCTCGCGTCGTCACCGGCAGCCCGTCGACCACTGCGACATCTTCGCTTGGGAGCTGGCGGGTGCTGTAGCGGACGTCCTCGTGCTTGGACTGCCGGCGAACACGCGTGTAGAGCAGCACCGTCGACGGGTAGAGGTCACCAATTTGGTGCGCCCAGGCAGCCGCGGCGCCACCCACGACGACGTCAGGGTCGTCGAGGCGCTCCCATGCAGGCACCGCCGGGGCGCTTGCCAGCCAAGCCGCACGAAGGTCATCGAGTTGGCCGGCCGGGACCCCGGGCAGTCGGTACACGCCCGCGCGAACGCGCTCGAGGCTGCCGGCCCGCTCTCGACGGAGCAGCGTGCTGCGTGCGATGCCACGAGCAGTCGCTTGCGCAGCGGTGATCATCCCCCACTGGCTACTTGCCAGGCTGGCGATCGCTCCGTCGATAGGTTTGGACATGCTTCCATTGTACGCCGCAACGCAACAAAAGTAGCAAGTAAGGTACGGTTGAGGTGACTTGGGGTGGAAGGAGCTCGGCATGCCGACGAAGTACCAGAAGGCTCGCCTGTGGACGACGGACGCGAGCGGCGCAAGAGTGAGCGAGGACGTCGAGCCGAAGGACATCACCGACCGGCCTGACCGGGCCGATCTGACGTGCGTGGGGTGCCCAGTGCCGCTGTCCTGGGTCACGCCGGGTGTCACACGCGCGGGTGATGACCGAGGGGCGTTCCTCCGCCTGTACCCGAAGAGTGAGCATGCTCCGGACTGCCGTCTGAACTTCAAGACGATGATGCAGGGCGAGCGGGCAAAGAAGGATCTCGACATCGACTCGCGCGAAAAGAAGTTCTTCATCAAGCTCCCGGGCGAATCAAGGAAGTCCGTCCCCCAGCGAACCTCAAGCTCCACGCAGAAGCGGTCGAATGCTCCGTCCTGGGCGACGACCTTCGGAGGCGTGAAGCGGATCCGGCGATTCCTCGAGCAGTTCGCAGACGCCGATGAATTCATGAACCAGATGCGCGTCGAGTACCGCAACGCCGACGACGACGTCGACGTGGTGTTCTGGCGAGACTTCTGTTTCGACATCTCCGACGAAGCTGCTCTCGCCAAGTACTACGGACGCGTGCGGTACCTGGGTCGGTCAGTCGCTGAGAAGATCGCCCCCGCCGCGATCACCATGTCCATCACGGAGGGCACCACCCCCACGTCATCTTGGGATCTCCAGCGAGTCCGCGCCCAGGCCGACTTCACTGTGAAGAACAACGCCGGCTCCGACGTCGCCCTGGTGATCGCGGTCTACTCAGCCGACAAGGTGAATGGTCTCGTGCCCGGCGACAGGATCATGGTGCTCGGTCACGCGACAACCTGGGAGTGGTCCAACGGCAAGACGGCCGAGATTCGCTTCGATGTCGAACACTCCTGGCAGATCGAGAAGTACTGACCTCGCCACTGGCAGCGCACTAGCGTGGCTCCATGGCGGAACGGAACTCATCACAGGTTCGCGGTGCGATCGGAGAGGCAAGGGTCCTCGCGCAACTCCTCGAGACTGGGGCAGCGGTCAACAGCCTCACAATGGATGACTCCGGCTGGGACCTCCATCTGCACCTTCCCAAAGAACCCATGTGGAACGCCTCCGAACGGCCATCTAAAGACACCTGGGAACTAGGCGGACACTCCGCTCACGTGCAAGTGAAAGCCCGGGCAAAGATTGATCGCATTGAGAAAGTGAGAGTCTCGGGAAGCACTGTCCGCGGCTGGGTAACAGGTGCGCAAGTGGGAACGCCCACTTTCGTGATCCTCGTGCCCTCAACCCCTGACTCCAATTTCCGGCCGCAGTACTTCGACCCTCTCGATATCCGCCGCGCTGCGGATGACACCGCGAAACACATCGAGCTGCAGTTCGACGGTCGACGCCCCTTTTACGCGGAGTCATTCGGCGCGGAGGCGGATCTCTGGGCGCACCACGGCCCTGCCCTGTTCCATCTCGACGATCAAGCTCGACGGTTCATCCGGAGCGAGCCCAACGATTACGTAGACAATCTCGCTGATCTTGTCACCGAGCTCGGCGCCGCAGCATTGACCGTTCGGCTTGAGGACCCCCGCGACGACTACGGCCGGGGGCAAGCACTGGCGGAAGTCGTGGAGCTCTTGCGCTCCAGTCTCGACCACGTTCGCTACATCGACGATGAGGTAGCCGTGGACCTTGGGAATCAGATCGATCACGCCGCGGCGACCCACCACAATGAGTGGTCCGACCCGACCATGCCACTGGGACTTATCTCTCTTCGTAAGACATGGCCAGAGTTCAGCAGCGACCTGGAAACGTTCGCGAAACGACTGGCGGGGACGGCAAAGTCCTTCAATACGGCCCGCGACAACACACGTGCGGCTGGCCGACTGGCGGCCAATTAGCCGCGAACATCGACGACGAGTAGGTCAGGGCCTGGCGTTCTCTACGATGCGGCGCGCTTCCACGACGGTATTTTGTACGACGCGCGTCTCGAACTTGCCGATGCGGTTGATGCGGTTCTTCTTGCCGTTGCGGAGTTCGCTGGCAAAGGTGCGCGCAGCTCCATTGCTTGGGCCGTTGTAGACGACCGTCCACTTGTGACCGTCGTTGATGACGAGGATCTCGATGACCTGCGCTTCGGTGGTGGGCCGTGCGGTGGTGATGATCGGGAGCCCGAGTTCGGCGCTGGTGGCGGTGGAGCTCGAGGTGAGGTCCTCGAGGAGCCAGGTGGCGGTCTTGGCGTTGACTTTCTGCAGTTTCGGCAGCTGACGGGCTGCTTGCTCACCGCTGATGGCGATGTAGGTGGCGTTGCGGTCGCGGTCGTAGAAGTCGTCCTCGACGGCGGTGCTGTGCTGCCAGGTGCCCGTGTTGGGCAGGTACACGAAGATGCGGTGTTCGCTGGCCGTCTCGTGGGCGGCGATCCACACCAGGTTCTGGTCGCTGTCGCGGACCTCGTAGAACTGGGTCATCGGTTCGTCTCCTCGGTCTCATTGTGCGCCACGGAGTAGGGGTTCGGGTAGGTCTTCTCGCTCAGGGGATGGCCCCCGATGCTGGTGAGCTCGTTGAGGCCGGCGGGCGTTGGGATCTCGCTCGAGCGGGCGGTCATTCGCTCGTGTGCGGCCTTCCGCTCGGCGTGCGGGGTCTTCCGGTCGCGCTCGATCTCGTAGTCCACGTGGTTCTGGTCCTTCACGGCCTGGCTGAGCTCGGAGTGGAACTGGATCTCGACGGGCCGCTCGTCCCCGTGCTGCACGAGGATGTGGATGCCCTTGTACGCGTTGCCGCCGACGTAGGAGTGCTCGGCAGACACCACGGTGTACCCGCGCGCCTCGAGGGCAGCGATCGTCGTGGTCGCGGTGCCCGGGAGATCGTCGTGCCGTGGGGTGACCGCGGTGTAGCGGAGCAGATCGGTGAGCTTGTCCGAGACGCCCTGCAGGCCGCCGGCGTTCTGGGCGGCGGCGGTCGTGGTCGCACGGCTGCGGATCTTCCGGGCGAGCGAGGCGGGACTCTTCATCCGAAACTCAAGGCCATGCGGCCGGGCGCCGGCGGGGATGGCATCGACGACGTCAGCAGTGGTGTGCTGCTCGGCCGCACGGGTCTCGGCGAGGACGGCGATGGTCTCGGTGGCGATCGCCGGTGCATAGTCCCTCCAGACCGCCTCGGCGCCGTCCTCAGCCGCGTTGCCGGCCCAGTCGACCTCGGGGAGCTGCTCTGCCTGTTCGGGCGCGAGATCGACCGTGGTGAGCTGCTGGAGGCGTCGTCGGTCGCGGCATCGTCGGCCTCCCTCCGCGCAGGACTGGCACATGGGGCTACTCCCCCTCGAGCAGCTGCAGGGAGCGCTCGTACTTCGCCATGAGCCGTCGACGGGTGCTCTCGTCGAGCTGCGCAAGGCGTGCGGGGTCGGTGTTGTCCTCGATGTCGGCGGCCTTGACCGCCCGGGCGCCGGCGCGAGCACGCACACGGGCGAAGTACTCCTCAGCCGGCTCCCCTGAGCGCTTGGTGACCGCGTCGACGTCGTCGACGACGTCGAGGGGGATGCCGCGATCGAGGAGATCCGACCGGGTGAGCTCGGTGTCCTCGAGGACGTCGTGCAGGAGCGCTGCTGCGACCACTTCCACCGAAGCATCCGGGTCGCGCCGGCGGACGCGCTTGGCGACGCGGACGGGATGCTCGATGTAGGCGTGGCCGCTCTTGTCGACCTGGCCTGCATGCGCGTCGCGGGCGATCGTCAACGCCGTCGCGATCAGCTCTTCCTGTCCCATGCGTCCAAAGTAGCACGTTCCTAACACAACTTACAGACTCTGTTTCTTCCAGACTCTGTTTCTTCCAGACTTCGTAACTCTGTTGCTTCCAGAGTCCGGGTGTAGTACATTCGTCAATGTCAGATCGAAACCCGGAAGGAAGCACCATGCCAACTCCACGGAAAGCTGCCGCCGCGGCACCGCCAGTGGCGCCCTGGATCGTCGCGATTGCGATGCAGAAGGGCGGCGTCGGGAAGACCACGACCACGATGGGTCTCGCAGCGGTGCTGTCCGAGACGTGCCGGGTCCTCGTCGTCGACATCGACCCGCAGGGCTCTGTCACGTTCTGGGCGGAACGAGCCGGGGACAACCTCCCGTTCGACTTCGCCGCGGACCTGGACCCGAACAACCTCGCCCGGCTGCGCGAGCTGCCGTACGACGTGATCATCGTTGACACCCCTGGGTCGCTCGAGTCGACCCACATCCTCACGCCCGTTCTCGATGAGGCTGACTTCGTCATCGCGCCGACCGAGGCCGAGGCGCTCTCGATCGATCCGCTGCGCAAGACCGTCGAGACGCTCATCGTCCCGCGGGGCTTGGACTACCGGGTGCTGATCAACAAGTACGACCCGCGCACCCCGCAGGATCTCGAAGACATCCAGGAGCTCGTCGACCAGATCGGCCTGAACCGGTTCCAGAACGCGGTCCGCCGGTACAAGTCGCACTCCAAGGCGCCGATCGATGGCCTTGTGGTGACGCAGTACCGGGCGTCCCGAAACGACCTCAAGGCCAGTGAGGACTTCCGTCGCATCGCGATGGAGCTCCTCTCGATCCGTGCCATGTCACCCCGGACCGTGCAGGAGGACCACTGATGGCCCGGAAGAAGCTCACCTCACTGCTGGACAGCGCAGCCGTCGACGAGACGACCGAGGCGCAGCTGACCGAGACCGCTGCGCCCGAGGCTCCCGCCCCAGCAGCGTCGGCACCCGAAGCTCCCGCGCCGGCTGCTGAGAAGCCCGCCGCGGCGACTGCGCTGTTCGAGGACCTCGTGCGCAAGGAGTGCCGGTTCCGCGACGACCAGCTCGAGGATCTGTCTCGGTCCGCCCGCCGGCTGCAGCGCACGCGCCTGGCGCCGGGACCGCGCATCACCGACAACACGCTGATCCGGGTCGCCGTCGACCTGCTGATGAGCCGCGCCGACGAGCTGCAGGGCTCCACTGAGGCCGAGCTCCGCGCCTCCCTCGGCCTCACCGAATAACTCTGTAAGTCTGTAACTACGGGTCTCTGTAGTTCCGGAACTCCGGAAGGAACGCGCGATGGACAACAGCTACCGTCCCCGCGGCTGGACCCCGAAAGAGGTCCCCACGATCTGGCTCGACCACACCACCGGTCAGGGCGTCACCCGCGAAGGCACCTCCGTTCGGCCCAAGGTCGGGACCGGGCGGAAGAACCCGAACCTCACCGACCTGCTCGACACCGCCGGCAGCTACGGCGCTGAGCGGATCATGCTCACCGGCAAGCGGCCGGAGCCGGCGCCCGGTATCCGGCACTGGCTGTTCGTGCAGACCCCGAACTGGATTCCCGGGTCGCACTGGGTTGCCGGTGGTCCGCCCACGGGCCGGTTCGAGCACGCCGTGACGGGCCAGAAGATCGAGGTCCGCACCGTGGAGGAGTGGTTCGGCGATGTTCCGCTCACGCCGGCGCAGGCCCGCATGGCGTGGAACACCCTCGAGGAGATCGTCGCCGGCGTCGACGAGCGTGCACGGCTGATGCTCTCGCCGGCCGCGACGGGGACGAACCTCTGGGCGTGGTCGTTGCCGAAGAACGTCAACCCGATTCCCGTGTCACCGGACATGGCGGACGAGATCCGCGGCAGCGCTGGCCAGCACCACTACGACCACATGGTCGCCGGGCCGAGCATGAGCGAGCACGAGGACTGCGTGCCGCTGATCGATCCGAAGCAGACCAAGAAGATCCAGACCTTCGCGCACGTCGACGGTCGGTTCATGTACGCGTCCCTCGGCCGGGAGCTCGGCATCGGCCCGGGCCTGCGCCTGAACCGTGCCGGCGCCTACGCGCTGCTGGAGAACGACCGCTACGCCCGTGCGCGGTTCTTCGTCCGGTTCACGGTGCCGAACGACTGGAACCACGTGGGGCTGCTCGGCATGCAGCACCGGAAGGTGGAGGACGGCTGGTACTACCCGAACCGTCCCGGGGCGACGGGGGAGACCTGGGCCGATGCCGCCGAGGTGTTCGTCGCGCTGAACGCGGGATGGCTCGTCGAGCCCCTCGAGGCGATCCAGTTCACCCGTGCCCGTCCTCTGGACACGTTCTACGAGCGGGTGAAGCGCGCACGCGACCGTGTGCAGGGCAATCCGGATCTCCCGCCGCTGCTGCGTCGCGCGCTTGCCGGTGCGCTGCGCGCGATCCTGCTGCAGACGGTCGGTAACTTCAACTCCGCCGGCCGTGCGCAGACGCGGGTCGCGGAGAGCGCGTTCGATGTGCCGGCGGAGTACCAGTCGACGATGGTCCGGCAGGGGAAGCTGTTCCTGTACCAGATCCCCAGCACGGTCTCGGAGCGGGCGCGGATGTTCTTCCACCCCGAGTTCTCCGCGCAGATCTGGGGCCGAGGCCGCGCCGCGGTGCTCTCGAGTGCTTCCGGGCTCGGCCTCAAGACTGCGGGAGCTCTCGCGGTTCCCGGGCACACGCTCATCGGGATCAACGGTGACGCGATCTACACGACCGAGGTGCCCGCGTGGAGTCTCCCGACTGAGCACGGTGGCGGCGACGACGGCAAGACGGGGCGCCTGCGTCTGCAGGGGATGCTCTCGGGCTCGTTCCTGACGCCGGAGACCCGCAACTCCCGTGACTCGCTGGCGAAGCGTGCCGACGCTGCTGGCCCCGCGGCGGCGTGGGAGAGCGGCGCCGGTGTCACCGCTGATGAGGTGGCGTCGTGAGCGACGCGACGTCTCGGCAGAACAGCACCCCGCAGGAGCTCGTGCAAGAGCTCCGTGGCCGAGGGCTCAGCGTGGCGGAGATCGCCGGCGAGCTGCAGCGATCGCCGCGCATGATCCGCAAGGTACTCAACGGTGAGACCAGCGGCTCCGTGTACCGGGCGTCGCTGCTCGAGCTCGCTCGCACCGGGCAGACCAACACGATCCCGCCCCGTCGCCGTGGCCGCTCCGGGCAGCTGGTCCGGGTCCGCAACAAGGCCGGCGCCGAGGAGGCCACCGTGGTGCCGCAGGACACCGGTGGTCGGTACACCCAGGACCGGCAGGGTGGCCGGCTCCGCACGACGACGTACCTCGGTGGTGGCGGCCGGCAGCACGACCTGCAGATCCCGAAGGGCCGCACGGCGAAGGGTCGGCAGCAGGCGAACACCGAGATCCTGCAGCGCGTCCGCGGCGCCGCTCGCGGTCAGGCGCGCGACACCCAGCAGATGATCAAGGCCCGTGTCACCTACGCCAACGGCCGGGTGATGGAGGTCAAGGAGTACAACGCCTCGACGATGCTCAAGCGCATCAACGACCACGGCGGGGACGCCCTGTCCTGGCTCCGTGACGAGAACGGCAAGCGGTACACCAACCTCGACGTCTCGGAGCAGCCGATCACCGGGATCACGATGACGGTCTACGGCAAGAGCAAGACGCAGGAGTACGACCGGCAGAAGGCCCGCGGCCGGCAACGGCGCACACAGTCCGGGTGGCGCCCGAACTACTGACGACCGACGCAGAGAACGGTCCGTACGGCGATGGGGGATCGCGTACGGACCGTTCTTGCGTCCGGGGTGTTTGGGGGAACGCCCCGGCATGACCACGGTAACGCCGGCCACCGTCGCGCGCACCCACCACCCCGTGAAGCCCTCCCAGCGGGCACGAGCAGCCGCCAGGAGCGGGCCCGGTGAGATCCGACCGAATTTGGCCGGGGGTCTCTTCCCTGACTCTTCACCGTGGATAGGATTGGCCGGGACGTGCCCCCCAGGGCTAAGGGCCGGCCAACCCCTACCCCCGTCTCGACTCAGTACCTCCGGAACTTACAGACTTCCGAAGCTTGGTACTTCGGCTCTCCGGTACTTCCGTACTGCCAGAGATCGGCACTCTGGTGGTCTGTGACTTCGGCTCTTCGGCAGTTCCGGAACTCCGAACTCCCGCCGTCTGGAACTCTCCGCCTTCGGATGTCCGGTGACGTTGCTGCTCTCCGACCGCTGTTCATTCGCCGCAGCAGCTTCGGAGCTTGCGCACCTACTGAGCGGTAGCGAACGTCGGCACGTACGGGAGCCGCCGGTCCCGGCTGTTCGTCCGGCCGGCAGCGCGGGCCGCAGCGACACCGGCCGCCCACGTGTCGTCGTCCTCCTCGTCGACGCGAGCCTGGGCCGCGTCGAGCTCGCGACGCCACTCCGGCACCACCGACGAACGCCGAGGACGGGCCGCAGCTTGTGTCGGCGCCGCGTCGCTGACGTCGACGGACTCCGCCGTCGTTGTGCCGGTCGGGGGAGTACCAGCGGCGTCCTCGGCGGCGTGGAGGGCCTGCAGCCGGACCCATCCGCCGCGGAACGTTTCGTCGGTTGCCCAGAGCTCCTCGAGGTCGCGCTGCCCGGTGAACTCCGGGGGAGTGGGGGGTACCGAGCCGTTCGACGTCGGCCGGCGGAACGCTCGAGCGAGGCGCGCACGCAACCACCCGAGACCGTCACGGAACCGGTAGTGGGGCTCCCACCGCAAGACCCGCAGCAGCAGCTCGTCGACGGTGTACGAGGCGTCGATGCCGAAGTCGTCGAGGATGCGCACCAGGCCCAGCACGGAGCGTCCCTGCGTGAAGCGTCCGACCACGGAGCCGTCCGGGCGCACCGTCGCTGCGTCCAGAGCCGCCACGAGCTGGCGGAACGCCGGCGCCCGCTCGCTCAGTGGGCGCATCGGTGCTCGTGTGCTCTTCGGCCGTGTGGGAGATCCCTGCTGCCCCGGTCGCGCAGCGGCCGTCCGCCGCGATGGCGGCTTGTTGGGTATCTCTGTAACGGGAGAAGAGCTTCTAGTTGAGGTTTCGGGATGTAGGTGGAAGGTAGCGGCCCCGCCAGCCGGTCGACGGGTCGCTGCTGCAGCCGCCAGATGGCCCGGCACGATCAGGGCCGCCTCGTTGCCCACAGCCTTCTGGTACAGCCCACGAGCACGGAACATCGCCTGCTCACGAGCCGACAACGGCCGACCGACTCGCACCATCGCGTAGAGGCCGAGTTCTGTCAGGATCGCGGTCACCTGCTGCACACGCTTCATCGCGGCCTGCACCCGGCGACGCCCGGCATCGGTCGACACGTCGACGTCCTCGAGCAGGCCCGCCTTCGCGGCGATCGTCTGACGCGATGCGGTCACCCCGCGGCCGGTGGTGTTGTCGGCGAACGACGCCAACGCGTGCACGATCGCCCAGAACGGCTCATCGGCCACCCACTTGCGCACCCACGCTTTCCGCAGCGCACGACCCCGCTCCGACCCGACTGCGGCCGCGACCGCGGCGAGGTACTGCCGCCGGGAGGACCACGCCGGCAACGCCGCGTACGCACCTTCCGGTGCCGGCAGCGTCGATGAGCGCCGGCCCACACGGGCGCGCTCAGTCCAGTCGGTACCCCACGACTTCGGCGCCTTCAACGCAACCCGTCGACGGCGTCCGTGAGCGTCCTCGAGGAACCGCCAAGCGACCCGCCCCGAGTGAACGGAGGGTGCGACGGTGGTGGGCGTAGCGCTGGACGATCCGCCCAGCTGCTGGGCCGCGGGGGGTGCCGAAGTACCGACGTCCGTGAGTTGGGAAGTTACAGACTTCCGAACTTCCAGCGGCGAGTCGTGGCTAACTCTAGGTATAGGGCTTACGATGGGATCACCCCCGGGACCTCCATTCCGGCGGGTACGACGAAGGTCCGGCGATCAACCGGTGCTTCGAAGGAACGAACTCGGAACCTGTAAGTCGGCAAACTGGGCAGGTTCAGAGCCAAAAACGTGGGCCCCTCGCTTCGGCGGGGGGCCTTTTGGTTTAGGCCTCGTCGATAGGCAGCTCCCCGTCGTCGACCGAGACCGGGTACGGCCACCACACAGGTACGCCCCGGGAGTCCAGCTCCAGGTGCGCGACCATCTCGTCGATGAACGCGGAATCCGAGAAGTCCACGATTTCGGCGATCCGAGTGATCTTGTCCTTGGAAGCGCGCTCGATGATCCAACCGGGACGCACGGGGTCCACGATGGTCTTCCGACGCTTGCGAGGCTTGGCCATAGCGACAGGCTAAGTGCACGTATGCACTAATTGCCCGTTGTGCGTGCCCGGCGTGTCGGGTCACGCGACGTCCTCGGGGAGGCGCATGTCGATGCGGTCGTCGCTGGGCAGGGAGATCGTGCCGGGCTCGCCGGAGTCGTAGTCGCGGTAGGACAGCTCGACGTAGCCCTCTTCGGCGTCGTCCCAGCCGGCGAACTCGAGGACGCCCCAGACGCCCTCCTCGATCTCCACGAGCGCGCCTTCAGTCTGGAGGTACCCGTTGCCGTCGAGGAGCTCTTCCACGCTCGAGGTGCTGGCTTCGGTGTAGCCCTCGAACGGCTGCAGCTGCTCTTCGGGTTCCTCGGCCTCGATCTGGATCTGCTCAAGCTGCTTCGCGACGGGGGACTCGTAGACGCCGGCCATCTTCCGGACCGGCATCGCGTCCGCGATCGTCGCCTTCGCGATCCGGGCGCCCATGTAGTCGTCGAAGTCGGCACCGTTCTTGATGAGCTTGCCGTTGTCGTCGAACTCGGGGGAGTCGTCCGGGTCGATGATCCGCTTCGTGTCCCACAGGTTCACGCGCGGCCGGAGGTTCTCGACCAACTGCAGGTCGGTCTCGAACGCCCACTCAGAGGGGTTCTCGGGATCGGTTTGCTCGGGGTCCGGGGTCCAGTACGTCTGCAGCTCGACGGGGGTACCGGACTTGTTGCGGGCCATGCCGCGGCCCTTGGCGTTCACGGGCACGGTGGTGCCGGTCACGAACGACTGCCACATCATCTTCGCGCCCTCGGGGGAGAGCTTGCCGAGGCTGACGCGGAACCCGAAGTTGTCGCGCATGTCACCGGTCAGGAACTCGGCGTCCGGGCGCTGCAGGCCGATGAGGAGGTGGATGCGGAGCTTCCGGCCGAGGCTGACGATGTCGGAGAACTCGGTGAGGGTGACCGGGGTACTGGCGGCACCCTTGGGCTTCACGGAGCGGTACCAGGCGAGCAGGGCGTTGCGGAAGGTCTTGAACTCGTCGACGACGAACAGGACCGGCTCGAAGTCGTTCAAGCGCACCCGGCGGCTCTCGTACGCCTCCATCCGTTCCTGCATCAGCTCGTACACGGCGCGGACGACGCGGGCCTGGTGATCGATGCGGCCGGCGATGAGCTCGACGTTGGGGTACTCGCGCAGACCGAGCAGCTCGATGCGCTTGCCGTCGATGCCCCAGATCCGCCAGCCGTGCGCGGCGAGGTACATGACGATGCCGAGGATCACGACGGTCTTGCCCTTACCGGTCTCACCGGTGACCATCCCGTGGGCCTGGTCCTTCGGCTTCCAGACGATGACTTCGCCGTCCTCGTCCTTGCCGATCGGGACGGCCATCTGGTCGTAGCCGGCCTTGGGGTCCACGTTCTCTGGCGCGACGGCCGGGTTCGGGATCAGGGACTCCAGCTTGGGGCGCAGCTCGAACCGGACGAAGTCGCGTCGGAGATCCCAGAACGCTCGCCACCGACCGGCGAGGACCGCGCTGGTGGCGCTCTCGATGTGGGTGCGCACGCCTTCACGGGTCAGGCGCGGGGACACCTCGAACTTGACCGTGATCTCCTTCGGCTCACCGTCGTCGTCCGTCTTCGTCGTGACCTGTGCGTCGGCGCCGAACGTCTTCGCCATCTGCGTCCGGACACGCTCGGTCTTCTCGTCCGCCTCCCGGTCGCTGACGGAGTCGTGCTCGGTGAGCCAGACCAGCCCGCGGCGCTCGTTGTGCTTGGCGACGCGGTAGCTGATGCCGAACCGGGCTGCGGCGCGACGGCGGAGTTCGTTGACGAGCTCGAGCGCGCTGACGTCGACGGCGGACGCCGTGTTGTACGAGAGCCGGAGCTTCCGCGGGGTGCCGACCCAGGAGCCCTTCCACGCTGCTGCACGCACGCGGGAGCGGTCGGGTTCGGGCCAGCCGAGGACGGTGTTGACGCTGATGAGGAACAGGTCGACCTGCTCGGCGCGACGGGCGGCGCGGGTGTGGAAGACGATGATGCCGGCGACGGCCAGTACCGCCCCGATCCCGATGCCGACGGCGAGGCCGGTCGCCGAGACCGTCGCAGCGATCCCGGTGCCGACGAGTGCGAGCGCGACGATCGTCGCGACGCCGCCGAACCATCCTCCGCGTCTGGGCAGCCGGTCGATGCCGGCGGCCCGGCTCACGCGCGGCTCCGCTTCTCCTGCGCTGCGCGGACCCGCGAACGCACCAGCAGCACCACGATCAGCACCACCAGTACCAGCGCGCCGGCGGCGATCGCGATCCGCGCCAGATCAAGGCCCGCACCGGTACCGATGGGGATCAGTACCCCCTTCGTGGCGAGCACGTGTGCCTTCACGAGCCAGGCTTGCGCGGTGGGTACGGCACTCGCGAGCAGCGTTGGTCCGATGACCACCGCGGCGATGATCCCGGCGAACCAGGTCCACATGTCGTCGTTGCTGTTCTGCACAGCGGCTCCCTTCATCGCGGACCGGTGTGGCCCTCACTGGTAAAGGGGTGACCTCGTCCGGGGGAACCGGGACAAATCAGTCGAGCTCAGGGGATCTCGGGCGCGGCGTATCGCTTCGACGCCCACGTGATCGGCGTCTGGTAGGTGCCGGTGCTCGTCTCGTACTGACCGCCCGTGGGCTGGTTCGACGACCCGTCAGCGAAGGCGTGGATGCACCAGGTGAGGGTGCGGCCGGCAGCGATCGGGGACACGGAGTCCAGGCCGGCGCATCCCGTGGAAGTCAGGGTGTTCGCGCTGGGCAGCTGGTCCGCGCCGGGGTGAGTGGCGATCGTGAAGCGCGCCAGGTCGGAGGCGGTCAGCGCGGCGGTCGGCTCGACGTGGGTGCCGTCTTCGTCGACGACGCCGAGCACCGTCAGCGACACCGGCATCGTCCACACCGTGTCGTAGCCGGCGAGAGCGGGGCGTTGCTGCAGGACGGCAGCGACCTGGTCGGCGGGCAGCTTGGTGAGCTCGTCCATCGTGACGCGGGCGTACACGGTGTCCCCGTTCGCGGCGTCGATGGTGAGGGTCGCGGGCAGGCCGACCGAGAGCTGCGCACCGGTGGTGCTGAGTCGTGTGTTGAGCAGCTCCTGCAGCTTTCGGTCGTCGGACCCGCTCGAGGCGGAGGGGACGGCGGCCGGAGCTGCATCGTTCGTCTCGGAGTGCTCCGCGGTGGGCCGGTGCACGGCGATGACGACGATGGCGATGACGACCGCGGCGATCGCGGCGGCGGCGAGGAGGAGCTTGCGCATGGTGGGGCCCTCGCTCAGGCGGCGTACGCGGTGCGGGCTGCGATACCGATGCGGTTCCGGACCCGCGCGAGACGCTTCCGGACGCCTTCGCTGGTGATGCCGAGATCCGCGGCGATCGTGGTGTGGCTCTCCTCGCCGAGGTAGGCACGGCCGAGCAGTGCGACTTCGTCCGTGGAGACCACGTGCGTGTCGACCGCCCAGGTGAGCAGGTTCGCGAGCTCGGACTCGGGGGAGGGCTCCGGCTCGGTCCATGCGCCGGCGACGTGCTCGAGGACCTCGTCCGTGACGCAGTTGGTGACGCCGGCAACGAGTCGGTCGTTCGCGGACGGCTTCGGGGCGATCACGCTGAGCGTGCCCATCGTCAGGTTCGCCATCACCCGGCTGTGAAGGTGCAGCTTGTACCGGCGGATGCTCTCCCACGCGGCACCGATGGCGATGTCGACCCGGTCGTTCCGGCTGAGCTCGTCGAGGGCGTGGACCCGGTGCGCCATGCTCCGCGCCGCCGGGATGAGCAGCTGCAGCAGCACTCGCTCAGCGATCCAGTCACCGGTGTGCGCCAGCTCGAGTAGCTCGTGCAGCAGCGCGTCACGGTCACCGTCGACGATCCGACGAGCCTGCTCGAGCATCGCGTCGGCGGTCATCGTGCCGTGACTGCCGAAGGCGTGCACCCGACCCGCGATGTCGTCCTCCCACTCCCGACGCAGCTTGCTGTCGAGCGAGAAAGCGCGGTTGGTGATGGTGCTCATGAGAACCCCCGGGGTGAGACGAACCGTTGACTCGAACGACGGTCCTCACGCGGGAGGTACTGCCGGGGGTACCGGGGAACGCGCTCTGGCGGCGCAGCTTTCGGCTGTCACCGGGTCCCTCCGCGAGGGGCATGAACACGCGGATCGGCGGAGGAACGGGCCTCAGAAAAATTGCTCGACGGATTTGTCCCGGTCGACCCGATCGGGGGCACCCCTTTACAGGTGAGAGGCCATTTCCGGTCTCGCCATCGACGAAGGGACCGTGCGATGCCCACGCACGACGACGCAGCACCGCAGCTGCCCGACGGGATGCTCAAGGAGCTGAACGAGCACGCCCGAGTGCTCTCCGCTTACGACCAGGCACAGGACGTCGCACTCGATCTGCACGAGAAGCCGTTCAGCCCGGAGACCCAGGCGCGGGCGCTGCGTTACCTGCAGTCGCCGGAGTACCAGCGCGCGATCGACGCGGTCCGTGTCCACGGGAAGAGCGCGTGATGAAGCTGCCGAAGAAGAAGACCCCGCAGCCGGCGTCGACCGAGCCTGAGACCACCGCGCAGGCCGCGCAGTGGACCAACGGCGGACTTCTCGGCGCTCGAGGTGTCACGATCGCGATCGCCGCCGCTCTCGTGTGCGGGCCGGCCGCGCTGGCGATGACCGTCCTCTCCGGCGGCGGCAGCTCCGAGGCCGCCCCGCAGGTGGTCAGCTCCGAGCAGGTGTCGCCGCTGCAGCAGTCCGCTGGCAGCTTCGCCGCAGGCTTCGTCGGTGCCTGGCTCGCCGCCGACCGCGACAACTCGTCCGCGCTTGACGCCTACACGACGGCCAACATCGAGCTGCCCAAGACCGGGTTCCAGTACCGCGATCTCGTCGTCGCATCATCGACGACCACCCGCGACGGACTCGCCCAGGTCGTCGTCGCCGCGAACGTGAAGGACGACACCATCGACGCCGACAAGGGCGACCAGTGGCCGCGCCGCTACTTCCAGGTCACCGTCACCGACGGCGGCAACAAGCTCAGCGCCGTCGGGCTGCCCGCCCCGGTCGCCGGCCCCCGGCACACCACCGATGGGAGCTCCCTCGGCTACGGCGAGACCATCGCGACCAACTCCGCCGCCGGGAAGGCCGTCAACGCGTTCCTCGCCGCCTACCTCACCGGGCAGGGCGACACGGAGCCCTACACCGCCCCGTCGAAGTCGATCCCTCCGATCGACCCGGCCCCGTACACGTCCCTGTCGATCTCGACCCTCACCGCCACCACGGCGCCGTCCGAGCACCCCACCGACGGCGCGACGGTGAACGTCTACGCGACCGTCACGGCATCCAACTCCGTCGGCCAGCAGGTCACCGCCACCTACCCGATCACCCTCCGCGCACGCGCGGACCGATGGGAAGTGTCCGGACTCGGCACCGCACCGACGCTCTCGAACTCCGACGCCGCTACCCCGGCGCCGTCGGCCACCCCCGCACCGACCGAAGGGAACTGACCATGTCCATCACCGCGCTCGCCACCACGGCGGTCACCGGCGTCGCCGACGCGACCACCCGCCTGTCCGTCCGAGCCATCGTCGCCGTCAGCGACGCCACTGGCCCTGTCCTCGCCGGCGGGATCATCACCACCGCGAACGACCAGCTCAACCAGTTCAAGGCGCTCATCATCGTCGCCGGCGGCATCATCGGCCTGATCGCCTTCTTCGCGATCGCGATCAAGAAGAGCTGGGCGATGGGCGGCATCATCCAGGGCCTGTTCGTCGGCGCGCTCATCGCCTTCGCCGTCGGCGGCGGCGGGACGATCTGGCTGGGCAACCAGTTCAAGGACCAGCTGGGGAGCTGATCCACGCCGATGTCCGAACAGCACACTCCCAACGTCGCGCGGTTCTACACCGCCGCACGCCGCATCCCGGTCCTCATCGGCAAGATCAACGGCGCCCGCATCCCGGGCGGCCCGTACACGCTGACGCAGATCGTGGTCGGCGGGATCGTGCTGTGGATCGGGTACAAGACCACCGGCCTTTGGGGCGCGGGCCTGTACCCGCTCGTCCGGATGACGGTCCTCGCCGGTGTCGCCTTCGGATCGACCTGGGCGACCGGCAAGATCCCCTCCACCCGCCGCCGGCTCATGGACCTCGCGTCCGACTTCGGCACGGCGCTGTCGCTGCCGGACCTGGGCACCTACCAGGGCCGACGGATCAGCATCGCTCGCCCCCACCGGGTCGCCGGGACTGTCCTCATGCAGCTGGAGCCTGGCGTCCAGGTCGCGACCGCCGCAGTCGCAGCCGTGCCGCCGGTGGTCGCGGAACCCACCGCACTCGCCGCCGCAGTACCGGTACCGGCATCGGCCATCGCCGCAATCAAGGCCGCAGTCGAACCCGAAGCCGCCCCAGCCACCGACGCCGAGCTGCCCTCGAACGTCATCCCGATCCGTCGCAGCTACGCGACCGGCGTCGAGCGCCTGCTCGAGCAGGCCCGTCGAAAGGAATCCCAGTGACAAACATGGACCAGTCCGCGGCCGCACAGCCCACCCCGGAGCCGATCGCAATCGATGGAGGGTGGCACCTGCTCCAGTCCGCGGCCGGACGCTCCGAGATCGAGCGGTGCGCTCGTCTCGCCCGGCAACGGCGCGAGATCAGCATTCGACAGTCAGTTGCCGACTTCGGTCCGGCCGCCGGCTCGACGGTGGAGGCGCTCTGATGGTGAACCGACTGCCAGCCATCGCGATGACGGGGCACCTGATGTGGACCCGCAGCGGGACCGTGTGGGCCACCTGGCGGCTCAACGGGCTCGCGAAGGGCTTCGGGAGCAGCCAGAAGCAGGCCTGGTCGCAGGCGTACCACCAGGATCTGTTCCAGTCGATCCGAGGGGAGTACCTGCTCCTCGGCCTCACCGCGGACCTCGACCCGATCTCGATCGTGAACCGCATGCTCGCCAACGTCGACATGAACGAGAGCCCGGCATGGGCGATGGAAACCATGCTCACCCTCGATGCCCTCGCCGAGCGGCCCCTCGGTAAGCGGGAGTTCTGGCTGTGTGCGCCGCTGCGTGTCGGCGGCCCGGCAGCGACCGCCCGTCGCAGCTCGGAGGTCGCCGCACGCGACCTGCTCTCGCTGCCGATGCGCCCGCCGACGCCGAAGGAGATCCTCGCCGCACTCCAGGCCGCCGGGAAGATCGAAGAGCAGCTGCCCGCCGCGTTCGAGCCGCACCGCTCCACCGTCGCCGAACAGGTGTGGATCGCCGCGCACTCGCAGACCCGCGGCCTCGGTCTCGACCTCGCAGCGCCGGACCAGACCGGGCGCACCCTCGGCGGCGTCGCACAGCAGTACGGCGTCGACGAGCTCCCGCAGCGCGTCGCCTCCGCCGCCGTGTTCCCGAACCCGGTCATCGACGAGGGCGGCCAGAGCGACATCACGAACAAGCTCGAGAAGTTCGACCCGTTCTGCCGCCGCTACGTCAAGGTGCAGAACCTGCGGGAAGACAGCACGTCGTACCAGGTGCTGCTCGCCCTCGCCGGCACCCCGAAGGGCGGCTGGGAGACCCCCGCCGTCGACTGGGTCGGACGGATCGACGAGCTCGGCGTCGAGGCGGACTGGGCGCTCCGGCTCAACGTCCTCGCCGGTCGCGACGCCGCCCGCCGCAACAAGCGCGCCGAGATCAACCTCACCGACCAGCTGGACCAGCAGGACGGGACCGCAGCGATCACCGGATCAGGCGGCGCTCTGTCGGAGACCGCCGCGACGCTGGCGGAGTACCACGCGGCTCTGAACCGGTCGGACAAGGAGGTCGAGATCCAGGCGACGATGGTTCTCGCCATCGGCGCTCCCACCGCCGAGGAAGCACGATCTCGCGCCCAGTTCCTGCAGAAGGACTTCAAGGGCATCGACTTCACGTTCGACATCCCGCTCGGCGCGCAGGAGGCGCTCTGGTGGGGCATGCAGCCCGGCGTCCCGACCTCCCGCCAGGTCCGCGAGTTCGTCGAGATCACCTCCGGCGCGATGTTCTCCACGATGGTGCCGATGACCTCCACCGACCTCGGCGACCCGACCGGGATGCTGTTCGCCCACAACGTCACCTCCGGGACCGAACGCCCGGTGCTGCTCGACTTCGAGTCGCACGTCCTCGCCGACGTCTCCGCATCGATCGCGTTCGCCGCCGAGCCCGGTGCGGGCAAGACGACGGCGCTCAAGAGCGTGCTCGGCGCCAACTTCGACCGCGGTGCCCGCATCGTGCTCATCGACCGCACGGTGCTCAAGGAGTACGCCAAGTTCGCCGAGACGCTCGCGAAGAAGCAGACCGCGGTGGTGGATCTCACCGATCCGCTCTGGTCGCTGGACCCGCTGCGCATCTTCGGTGCCCGCGAGGGCGCAGCTGCAGCGCAGACGCTCATGTCGGCCCTTCTCGGTGTGCCGGCGCGGTCTCGGGAGGGTGCACGGCTGTCGAAGGTGCTCGGCCCCGAGTACGCCACCGAGCACGAGCTCACGTCGATGGGCGCCCTCTACCGGCACCTGCAGGAGCTCGGCAAGGGCGGCGACGACCAGGCCGAGACCCTCGCGGACCTGATGGGCCTCTACGTCGACAAGCACTTCGGGAAGGTGCTGTTCGACTCCGATCTGCCGGCGCTGGACCTGTCCAAGCGGGCGATCGCGTTCCTCACCCACGGCGTTGCGCTGCCGGAGGCGGACGAGATCAACAACCCGAAGCTCTTCGATGAGATGCCGATCGAGAAGCTCTTCGGTCGGGCGATGTACGCGCTGCTGGTGACCATCAGTCGGCAGGTGTGCTTCGCGGACGACAACGAGCTCGCCGTGTTCGCCGTCGACGAGGTCTTCCACGTCACCGCCTCGCCGGAGGGGCAGCAGCAGCTCAAGATCTTCTACCGCGACGGCCGCAAGCACAAGGCCGGCGTCGCCGTCGCCAGCCAGGACGCTCACGACTTCGGCGACGAGCTCTCCCGCGGCATGATCAAGACCCGCGTCGTGATGCGTCAGACCGACCAGGGGCTCGCCGCCGGCAACCTCGACTGGTTCCACGAAGGGCTCGGGCAGGACCCGGCGATGGTCAACATCGTCACGAAGGATCTCTCGCCGATCGGCCCCGACGGGTACGTCGCCCCCGACCGCCGCGGCGAAGCGCTCTACCTCGACATCCAGGGCCGCATGGGCAAGATCCGCGTCGCTCTTCCGCAGGAGCCCGACCGTCGCAAGGCGGTGCTCTCCACGCCATCGAAGAGCGTCATCACGGAGGAGCGGGTGTCCGCATGATCACCTTTGCCCTGTCCGGGTTCCGGACCGCTCGCGCTCGAGCCCGTCGGCTCTGGTGGTGGGCCTGCCGCCACCCCAAGACCGCGATGCTGCTCGCCCTCGTGCTCTGCTGGCTGATCTCGGCGATCCTCGCTGTGCCCGCCGCGTACGCCGACGGCTCCGCCAACTCCTCGGCCCCGCCCTACATGCCGCCGAGCGACCTCAAGGACTCCAACGGGGTCCCGCTGTGGCGGTACACGATCCTGCCGCTCGATCGCGGCGACGTGTGGCACCCGCAGAAGACCGCGATCTCCTGGGTCATCGACCTGCTCTGGACCATCAACCTCGCGAGCTTCTCGTGGTGCCTCTGGCTGCTGTCGTTCCTGCTCGAGTTCACCTGGGTGGACTGGATCGCGACGCCGGTCGGCGCGATCGCCGACACCATCCAGTCCGTGCTGTCCCAGTTCGGATGGGCACCGGTCGCCCTCGCCGTCGCCGGCCTCGTCTTCGGCTGCGCTGTTGCGTTCGGCAAGTTCGCCAAGGGCGCCGTCGACCTCGGCGTCTCCGTCCTGTGCTTCGTCCTCGCCACCGGAGCACTCGCCAACCCGGTCGCCGCGCTGACCGGCGAGCACGGTGCACTCACCTGGGCCGAGTCCACTGGCGCGAACCTCTCCGTCAGCGTGCTCTCCACCGACGGCGCCGACCCCACCGGCACCCCGGATAAGGACCAGGCGAAAGACCTGATCTCCCAGTCGCTGATGGGCGGCCTGATCGACGTGTTCGTGCGCATCCCCGCGCAGGAGATCGCCTTCGGCCACGCACTGTCGGGGGAGTGCGACACCACCTTCACCCAGCAGATGAAGAACGCCTCCGCGTTCGACAGCAGCTCGACCAACGTCCGTGACGCCGTCGGCAAGTGCGACAAGGACGCTCAGGAGTACGTCACGCACCCGAGCACCTCCCAGATCCTCACGACGCTCTCAATCCAGGGAGGGAGCGGCACGCTGCTCCTCATCGCGCTGGCGATGGCGCTGATCACGATGGTCGCCGTCATCTACGCCCTGATGAACGCCTCGAAGCTGATGGTCAACGTCTACGCCGCGATGCTGCCCGGCGTCGCCCGCGAGGCCCTCTGGCGCTCGTGGGTCGGGATGTACGTCGGGGCGTTCTCCCTCGCGGTGTCGATCGTCATGCTCGCCGCGTACCTCAAGATCCTCGGGTCCGTCATGAAGGCCGTCTCCGACGCGGGTCTGTCGATCGTCGCGCAGACCACGATCATCGACATCTTCGTAATCGCGCTGATCATCACGCTCTTCTGGGCCTTCTTCGCAGCCCGTCGATCGGGAAAGAACCTCGCGAAGTGGCTCGCGACGCTCGGCAACCGCGTCGGCTCGGGCCAGCGGCAGCCGCTCTCGCCGATCAAGGCCGAGACCCTCCGCACCGCCGGCCGGTACGCCGCAAACCGCCTCTCCCGGCCCCGCCCGAAGCCCGAGCTGCCAGCGGCGCCGGCACCGAGCTCGCTCGACGCCGGACACCTCACCGCGACACCCTCCGCTCGTCGCCCCGGCAGCGCCGTCTCCACCGCGGTTCGGTCCGCCGCGACCGCAGGACAGCTCGTGGCCGCAGCATCCACCGGTGGCACCTCCGCCGTCGCGATGAAGGCGATGCAGATCGGCGGTAAGAAGGTGCTGCAGCGCCAGGCCCTCAGCACCATGCCCTCGGTCGCGGGCAAGGTGCTCGACCGGAAGGTGGCGCACGGCGGCGTCGCGCAGACCCCCGGCCTCACCTCGAGTGCGTCCATCCCCGGCCCCCGCCCGGTATCGACTCCCACCTCCGGCGCCGTCCCGTTCGGCCGCCAGATCGTGGTCGACCCGTCCGGAGTCGGACGAATCGCACCAGCAACCACCGACAGCAGCGGCGTGTACCGCATCACCCGCGCCCGGCCGGCGCAGGTGGCACAGTCGCCCGTCCGAGCTGCCCTCGAGCGTGCCGCCCAGGCTGCACAGACCGGAGCGTCCGCATGAACAAGAAGGTCGCCGCGATCGTGGCCGCAGGCCTGGTCGTCGTCCTCGTGCCAGTCCTGGGCATCACCGGCCTGGTGGTCACCAGCTCCCTGCAGCTGCTCACCGGCTCACCGGCCGCGCTCGGTTGCACCGCCCCCGGGATCGGAGGGGGTGGAGGCACCACCACGGCCGGCGACACGACGCCCGTCGACGCCGGAGACGGCAAGACGGTGAAGTTCACCCGGGAGCAACGCGACAACGCCGGCACGATCATCGCCGTCGGTCGTGGCCTCAACGTCCCCTCCCGCGGCATCCAGGTCGCGCTCATGACCGCGCTGCAGGAGTCCGGCCTGCGGAACCTCGACCACGGCGACCGGGACTCGGTCGGGATCTTCCAGCAGCGCGCCAACTGGGGCTCGCTCGAACAGCGCCAGGACCCGACGTACGAAGCCAAGGCGTTCTACGGCGGGCCGCTCGGCCCGAACCACGGCACCCCCAAGGGCCTGCTCGACGTCGCGAACTGGCAGGATCTCAGCCTCAACGACGCCGCGCAGGCCGTACAGGTCTCCGGGTTCCCGAAGGCGTACGCGAAGTGGGAGACCGCCGCAGCGTCCCTCATGAGCGACCAGGGCGTCACCGTCACCGCAGACACCGTCTCCCAGGCCACCAGCAACGGCGGTGGCTGCTCGAGCGGAGGCGGGAGCGGTACCGGCGGGGGTGGCGGAACCGAGAACGCGTCCTGGTCCTCGCCGAACGGCAAGACCGGCGCCGACATGGTCGCCTACGCCGAGCAGTACGTCGGCAAGGTGCCCTACTCCGGCGCATGCGGCTCAGCCGGCAGCCCCACGGCCGGATGGTGCTGCACCGGATTCGTCTACTACATGTACCACCAGGTGCTCGGCATCGATCTGCCCAGCCCAGTCGTCTCCGGTCAGCTCGCCCAAGCGCACCAGATCCCCGCGTCCGAAGCCCAAGCGGGCGACCTGGTCGCCTGGGTCGGACACCACATCGGGATCTACGACGGCAAGGGCGGGCTCATCCACTCACCCGACTGGGGTCGCAAGCTCACGCACGCGAAGAGCTACCAGTTCACCATCGGCGGCACCGGACCGACCTTCTGGCGCGTCAACGCGATCGGCGACGGCACCTGGTGACCGGCGGTCAGGTGAACTGACGCTGCGTGCGGCGTTCACGCCCGACACGGGCGAAGAACGCGCATGCCAGGCCGGCCGCGACGGCGATCGCCGCGACACCGCTGATGACCTGACCCGGGTAGTACGCCGCCGGCACCACAAGGGTCACCAACGCGACGACGAACCGCAGCAACGCCAGCAGGAACCCCACCAGCAGGAACCGCGATGTCATGCGAGCGCTCAGCTCCCCGCTCGACAGGCCACGGCGCACAAGCGGCACCAGCAGCAGCGCGATGTACGCCGGGTATGCCGTCGCGAGCGTCGAGTAGACGCGCACGAGCGGGTTCCCGAGATCGCCCGCGAGATCCGGCGCGAGCCGCCCGGTGTGCACCACGGCGAACACCGCGACCTCCGCGAGCATGAGCACGATGAACACCGCGGCGCCCGGCAACCCCGACACCAGCCGCTGCGTCCGCGGTGCGCCGTACGCCCGCGCAACCGCACTGCCAGCCAGCAGCAGACCGGTGAACAGCAGCAGCTTCGCCACCAGGTCGACCCCGTTCGGAACCGGGATCAGTCGTCCCAGCCCCGAGTAGACGGCCGGCGTGATCAGCGCGAACGCCGCCACGATCGTCACAGCCGACAACACCACGGTGAGGTTCCGGCCAGCCAAGGCCGACGGAAGGCGCGTCAGCGCAAGCGCCGCCAACACCACGACGATGAGATACCCGATCACCATGCTCAACCCAACGTGCTCTGAATTCGTCGCGCGGCATCCTCATCAGAGGCCCGCCGGCGAGCTCCCCGGAGAGTGCCCGCAAGACGAGCCTGCACCAGTTCGATGAGCGCCACATCCCGGAGCCGACCGAGCGTGTACTCACGAGCCCCGTCCGGCCACCCGGCCTCCGCCAACGTGAGCACCCCCGCCGCCGCCAGCCCGCTCGTCAATGACGTCTGTGCGATCCGAGCCGCCTCGACGAGCTGCCGAGGACGCAACTTGTTCTCGGTGATCGCCGTCGCGAGATTCGACGGCGACACGGCGAACCGCTCACTCAACGACTGCCGAATGCTCCCGGGGTCGACCGCGTCGATCCAGTTGCGCACCGAGTCATGCTGCGGCGGGTTCTCCCACTGACGAGGCGGACGCAGCAGATCCCTGCGACGGTCATCCCGCCGCGCCAAGAGCTCCGTCATCGCATCGTTCAACGTCACCTGCGACAACACCTCGACCTGCAGCGGAGGCCGCACTCCTGCAGCCAGGTCGTCGTACTCGTCGAACGCCGACAGGGACTCCACCGGATCGAGATCCAGCGCCCTGCTCGCCTGGATGATCACGCTCTCCCGAACCCGGCCCCGCAACAGCTGCGCGCTCAACGTCGTGCGGCTCACACCAGCTGCCCGAGCCAAGGGCGCCATGCTCTCCGGCAGCCCGGCCTCAGCGGCCCAGCGCCTGAATGCATTCGCGCCAACGGACACGGAAGCCTCCTCGGCGAGCGCGGGCGTGGACAGATCGGTATAGACATGTGCCCGCGGGGTAGAACGAGCGGGTCACTTCTGTAATATTGACACCAGAAGGGGGGTCATGTCAGGTGAGAGCTCAAAGTGTCGCGAATCGCGTGGATCACGTCGACGTCCGCAGACCAGTAGATGACCGAGCCTGAGCCCCTGGAGTGCGTCGTGCGTCGCTGCCGGATGGCGCCGGCCTCGAGGAGTGCGCTCAGGTGGTGGCCGGCAGCGTTCCGGGAGAGCCCGGTGCTTGCCATGACCTCGTTAGCCGTGACCTCGGTGCTGTCCATGACCACGCGCAGGACACGGATGCGCGCTGGCGTCCCCGACACCACGGCGCAGGCCTCCTCGAGGGAGGGGGCTTCGTTCAGGCCATCGGGCATCGCCCCAGTCTACGGAGGTACTTGCCAAGGCTTGGTAAATACCATAGCTTGGTAAGTAGAAGAACAGCGGGCCCTGCCCGGTCAACGGAGGGGCGTCTCGCGGCTCGGGAACTGATTTGTCCCGGTTCATGCCTGCAGATGCACCTCTCATAGGTAGAGACCCATTCGGAGGGAATGACGTGGCTACAGCGACAGGAACCGCAACCGACGTACCGGTGAGGAGCGACGGCGCGATCGCGCCGGTGCGCACGCGCCGGTCGTGGGTGTACGCCGCGGGTGCGGCCGCGCTCATCATCGTCGGCGGTGTCGCCAGCGTCTTCATCTACTCGTCGTCGTCGCACACCCAGCAGGTGTTCGTGGTTGCCAAGAGCATCGACCGCGGCGACACCATCACCAAGGACGACCTCACGACCATCGACGTCGCCGCAGGGCAGCGCACCGCCGGCGTCGCGTCGACGGACGCGAGCACCCTCATCGGGAAGGTCGCCACGGTCGACCTCCCGGAGGGCAGCCTCGTCACCCGATCGGCGGTCGCTTCGGCGCTGCCCGTCCCGGGCGGGCAGGCCCTCGTCGGGCTCTCGCTCAAGCCGGCGCAGCTCCCGGCGCAGCAGCTCGTCGCGGGGGACCGCATCGAGGTCGTCCCCATCGCTGCGACGGACGGTTCCGGTTCCGCGGTGAAGAGCAACGACGCACCCATCCAGGGCGTCGTCTCCGCGTCCCGTACCAGCCAGTCCTCCGGGACGACGATCGTCGACGTCTACATCAACGCGAAGAACGCCGCTGACGTCACCAGCCGCGCGGCGGCCGGACAGGTTGCGATCTACCTCGCAGCGGCGGAGGACTGACATGGCCGTCCACGCCTTCGCCTCATTCGCAGGCTCTCCCGGGGTCACGACCGCGGCGTTCGCGTTCGCGGTGCACTGGCCGCGCCCGGTGATCGTGTTCGAAGCCGAGACCGCCAACGCGACGTCCGCGATGACGGGCTTCTTCCGCTCGAACCTGCACCCGAGTGCCGGGGGCTTGGACAAGGTGGCCGTCGCCTACTCCCGCAACGTGCTCACCTGGCAGGACCTCATCACGCCCGAGAGCGGGCTGTCGATCGCCGTGCACGAGCTCCCGGAGCTTCCGCAGGCGATCCCGGCGTTGCCCAACGGTCATCGGATGTGGGTCGTCCCCGGCTTCCACAAGCTCAGCATTGTCGACGGCGTCCGCCGCATGTGGGCGCGGTTCCCGCACCTGTTCCGCGCGATCAGCGAAGCCGGCATCGACGTGATCGTGGATCTCGGACGGGTTGCTCACGAGGACATCCGACTGCCGCTGCTCGATTCCGCAGACCGCGTCACTGTCTTCTCCGAGAGCACGATGGTCGACCTCAACCGGATCTACCGCCGCGCCGAACTCCCGGACTTCGCCGAGCGCCTGCAGGGCGTGGGTCGTGCGGAGAAGTACCGGCTGGTGCTGACCGAGTCCCGCTACGAAGCCATCCCCGCCAGCGACTTCGGCCGCAACGTGCTGCCCGTCCTCGCCGAGCTGCCCTGGGACCCCGACGGCGCCGCCGTGTTCTCGCTCGGCCGCCCTGACGCCAAGCCCCAGCGCAACGCCTACCGCCAGGCAGTCCGCCGGGCCGTGGCCGCCCTCGACGAACAGACGACAGCAGATCTCGACCGGAAGGTGGTGGGCTGAGTGGCCGACGAGCAGACCCCCCAGATCAGCATCAGCCAGCGACCGTTTCTGGCCGATCTCGCGGCAGACCCGAACATCGCGCCCGCCAGCCCGGAACCCACCGAGACTGGCCGTGCCGACGGTCGCGCGCACCTCTTCGCCGCCGCCAGCGGCGCCCGGCTGCACCTGGTCGACCCGATCCCCGCGTCGCCCGAGCAGCTCGAGCAGCCCGAAGAGCTCCCCGCTCCCATCCCCGAGTTCATGCGTCGAGACCGAGCACGCAGCTCGCTTGTGGAGACCCACGACCGTGACGCCGACGACGTCAACTGGCGGCTCGTCGACGAGCACGTCAAGGAGCTGAACCTCCTGGACTCGGCGACGCGCTCCCGAGCGGACTTCAACGTCGCGATCGCCTCCGTCGGCCCGGAGACGGAGTTCGAGGAAGAGGCGCTGGCAGAGATGCGCCGGCGTACGGAGCGGCACGTGCAGTACGAGGTCGTCAACCACGGCCCGGACCGCGACTGGGACACGGGTCGCATCGAACGGCACGTGCAGGCGATGTTCGACACTGCGTTCCGGTACGGCCGGTTCCAGCAGTTCCTGCGCGAGCCCGACGTCGAAGACATCACCGTGGTCGGCTACGACAACGTCATGGTGACCAAGACCGACGGTCGCCGTGAAGCACGCCGCCCGATGGCCGAGAGCAACGACGACCTCCTCCGGATGGTCGCCGACCTGGCCTCCGCCCGTGGCCGCGTGTTCGCCCGCCCCAACGGGCACATCGACCTCGACATCGGCGGCGTCCGGTTCTCCGGTACCGGCTCCGCGATCACCTCACTGCCGGACCTCACCTTCCGCAAGCACAACCTCGTCGACATCGACCTGCCTGGCATGGTGCAGCTCGGCTCGCTCCCGAAGGCTGGCGCCGGCATCCTCAGCGCCGCCGTCGAAGCGAACCAGTGCATCCTGGTCGCCGGCTACCCCGCGGCCGGCAAGACGACCTTCCTCCGCGCGCTCATGTCCGCGGTGCACCCCGACGAGAAGATCGCGACGATCGAGACGGAACGCGAGCTCTACCTCGGCAAGAACCCGGAACGGCACCGTCAGGTCACCGACCTGCAGTACCTGCCGTCGACCGTCGGCACCGGCGACCTCGCCGTCCCGTACAGCCTCGAGGACGCGTTCCTGCAGTCGCTGCGCGTCTCCGCCCAGCGCATCCTCTTCGGCGAGATCCGCGGACCGGAAGGCCCGGTCGCGATCAAGGCGATGCTCGCCGGCAAGGGGTCCCTGTCGACGATCCACGCCCGCAACGCCAACGACGCGCTCCACCGCTTCGCGGACGTGCTCATGAGCGAGCAGGGCCTCAGCAGCGACATCGTTCCGCTGCGCCAGATCCTGCGCACGATCCAGATCGTCGTGTACCTCGACACCATCCCGAACGGCGACGGCACCCGCCGCCGAATCGTCTCGGAGATCGCCGAAGTCATCCCGCGCCCCGGCGGCGACGGGCAGACGCCGCTGGCGTCCCCGCTGATCAAGTGGAACTACGACCACGAGACCTACGAGAAGCACCGCCCGTCGCCCGAGCTCGAGCAGACGTTCCGCCGCAACGGGCTCAACCCCGAGATCCTGTGGGAGGAATGATGGCGCTCCTCGCAGCTCTCGCCGGCGCCGTCTTCGTCGCCGGGATCATCCTGCTCGTCCGCGCCTTCCGCCCGGCACCCCCGAAGCCGGTCTCGAAAAAGACCTCCGGCCCGACCCTGGCGCAGCGCTGGAAGGCGGTGTCGCGCCGGACGAAGAACACGATCGTGCTCGGCCTCATCGCCGGCGTCGTCGCCGCGGCGATCTCCGGCATCATCCTGCTGCTGGTCGTCGTCCCCGCCGCGGTGATCGGCCTGCCGCTGCTGCTCGGCAAGCAGGACACCCGCGAACGGGATCTCCTCTCCGCACTCGAGGCATGGACTCGCTCCCTGGCATCCACGGCGGAGACCGGCGAGTTCACCCTCCGCGAGGTCGTCGACGTCACCAGGGCCTCCACTCCGGCGATCATCCGCGTGCCCGTGGACCGCCTCGCAGCGCGCATGAACGGCTCGTGGTCCAGCTCCGCAGCGCTCCGAGCGTTCGCCGACGAGCTCGACAATCCGTGGGCCGACGAAGTCACCATCTACCTCATCCAGGCTGCTGAGTTCAGCTCCGGAGGCCTCGCCACCGCCCTCGACGGCGTCGCCGACAACCTCGCCGTACAGACCGCCATGCGATTCGAGATCTACAACGAGCGCGACAAGCCCCGACGCACCATGCGCACCATGACGCTCATCGTGGGCATCGTCCTCGTCGGCATCGTCCTGTTCTCCCACACCCCGCAAATCGCGACGTACCGCACCCCCGTCGGGCAAGTCCTCCTCGCCGTCATCCTCGCCGGCTTCGTGGCCCTGCTGATCTGGGCCAAGTCCCTCACGCGCACTCGTCCTGAGCCGCGCATCATCATCACCGACACGGAGGTGCGCCGATGAACCCCGCACTCCTGGCGTTCCTGCCCGGCGCGCTCGTGGGAACCGGTCTCGCCGTGTTCCTCCTCACCCGTGCCTCCCGCACGATCCGCGTCGACGACGCCCTCGCCCGCCTCGGCGACGTCAACACCGTCACCCTCAGCCCCGCCGGCCGCCAGCCAGGCTTCGAGCGCGCCGGCAGCTGGCTCCACCAGCACCTTCCCAACCTCCCCGGGCTGTCCGCGCCGACCAAGCAGCTCGACCTACTCGAAATGCCCGTCGCGAAGTTCTACGGCGAGAAGCTGCAGCTCGCCGTGTTCGGTTTCCTCGCGCCGCTGGTGCTGCCGTTCCTGTTCCAGCTCTTCACCGGACACTTCTTCGCACTGCCGCTGCTGCTCTCACCCGTGGTCGCGCTCATCCTCTGGAACTCCCCAGACGCCAGCGTCCGCGCCCGGGCCAAGGCCGCACAGCGCGAGTTCACCCGGTTCGTCACCGTCTACCTCGAGCTCGTCGCGGTCGCGCTCCTCGGCGAAGTCAACGCCGACAACGCACTCAAGTCCGCCGCGAGCGTCTCCGACTCGTGGGTGTTCAAGCGCATCCGCCGCGAGTACCAGGTCGCCGAACTCAGCCGAGTCTCCAAGTGGGACGCCCTCGCTCGACTCGGCGACGAGGTCGACGTCCCCGCCCTGGTTGAGATGGCGCGCATGATGCGCCTCGCCGAAGCCCGCGTCGGGCTCCGAAGCCAGCTCCGCGCGGCCTGCAACAAGCTCCGCAAGCAGGTCGCCGCCGACGACAAGGACGCCGCCGAGCGCGTCACCTCCAACATGGGCTGGCCGGTCGCGGTCTCGCTCCTGCCGATCATCCTCATCACGATGACCCCCGCCGTCCTCCAGCTCCTCACGACCACCACCTGACCACCGAAAGGAACCCACCATGAACCGCATCCGCACCGCCGTTCTCCGTCGCACCGTCACCCTGCAGGCCGACCTGCAGGAGCGTCTCGACAAGCTCACCGAAGACGCCGAAGCCGGCCTCGAGGACTCGGCCTGGAAGGCGATCTGGGTCGTCTCCGGCGCCGTCGCCGCGATCGCGATCGCCGGCACCATCGTCGCCTGGGTCAACGGCTACCTCGGCAAGCTCCCGGGCTGATCCCGCACCCCACACCGCTACCAGCATCAGGAAGGGAGGAACCATGCAGCGCATCATCGCGATCGCACGACGACTGCGGACCGACGAAGACGGCTACGCAGCGTCAGCGATCATCGCGCCTGTGATCTTCCTGCTGCTGTTCACGGCCCTGCAAGGCGCGCTCTGGTACCAGGGCACCAACGTCGCCCAGAACGCCGCCGTCGCGGCGTACAACGACGCCCGCGCCTACGAGTCCACGACGGGCGCCGGTCAGGCCTCAGCACGACAGGTGCTCGACCAAGCCGGCGGGTTCCTCCAGCACAGCAACGTGTCGGTGAACCGAACCGCCAACACAGTGACTGTCGACGTCACCGGCCAGGCCGTGTCGATGATCCCCGGCGTGCAGATGCCGGCGGTACACCGCACGATCACCGGTCCGGTCGAGCGATGGGTGCCGGCACCATGATGAGGACCATCCGACGCATCCTCCTCGACGAGCGCGGCGACCTCGAGGACCTGCCTCCGGTGACGATCATGATGATCGTCGCCCTGATCCCGATCATCGGGGTCGTGGTCTTCCTCGGGCGGTACGGGCTCACCGACAACAGCGTGCAGTCCGCCGCGTTCGCCGCGGCGCGGGACGCTTCCATGTCGAGGGGGACGGACGCCGTCTCTCACGCCAAGGAAGCCGCACAGCTCGCCCTCGGGGACAACGCTCACTGCGCCTCGCTCGACGTCGCGATCGGCGGCAACGGGCTCAGCACCGGTCTTGGTCAGACTGGGACCGTCACCGCGACGATCACCTGCCGCATCAACACCGCGGACCTGTCCGTCCCGTTCATCCCCGGCTCGATGACGATCACCAAGACCGCCTCAAGCCCCGTCGACCCCTACCGAGAGCGGTGAGCACATGAAGTTCATCCCGATGATGGTGATCCTCGCCATCGCCATGATGGTCATCGGCGGAGCCGTCGTCGACGGTGACGGGAAGACGCAGACCCTGCAGCAGGCCCTCACCATCGCGCAGGGAGCAGCCCGAGCCGGCACCAACGCGGCCACGGGCAACTCCGTCAACGGAGACGCCTTCACCCTCAGCCCCGACGCCGCCGTGACCGCGGCGGAGAACTACATCAGCGCCGCCGGTGTCCACGGCAGTGCCAGCATCATCGACAACCAGGTCTACGTCACCGTGCAGGAGACGTATACGCCGAAGATCCTCGGCGGCTTCGGGGTCGGCCCCATGCCGGTCCACGCAACAGCATCCGCCCGCCTCGTCGACCACTGAACGAACAGGAACACGACATGACCATCACCCCAAGGCTCGCCCCAGTTGCCGCGGTCGCGATCGGCGCGCTCGTCTTCCTCGCCGGCTGCACCAGCACCCCCGCAGCGGACCCGACCGCGAGCTCGAGCAAGACCGCCACACCCACCCCGACACCCTCGGCCTACACACCCCTCGGCAAGCCGGGGTCGGCCAGCGCGCCGAAGGACCAAAACGAGGCTTGGAGCGGTGCCTCCACGGCGGTGAAGGACTTCATCGCTGTGCAGTACGAGATCCAGCACGACGGCGGCGCAAACCCGGAACGCATCGACAAGTTCGCCATCGGCACCGCCCGCGATTCCGTCCATGCCGTGGCGAAGCAGATCGCAGACCAGAAGTTCAAGGTCTACGGAGCACCGAAGTGGACCGCCGACGCTGCTGCATCCACGTACGGCGCGCTCATCGACCATGACGGTACGCAGATCCCCAACGGCACCGTCTACGTCAAGGGGTGCTTCGACACTTCCGACCAGGTCTCGAAGAAGGCCGACGGGACGGTCGTGCCGAAGTCTGAGACGGTCCGCTTCCCAGTGCAGCTCAAGACGCAATACATCCCCGACGACAAGGCGTGGGAAGTCGCCGAAACGAAGTCGATCAGCGGTGAGGGGGCTCCGCAATGCTGAGGCGCAGGCAGTACCGCATCGCCGGTCTTCTTGCCGCAATCGGTGTCGCGGTCTCGATCATCACTGCAGCCCCTGCGTTCGCCGATGGCGGCGGTAGCGGCGGATGTTCAGGCGACATTCTGAACCCGACCTGCAGTGTCGGTGTGGGTACTCCCGGCACCCCCGGTGGTGGTTCGGGTGGAGGCGGGACGGCGCCGGCGCCGGGCGGCGATGACGGAGCGCCCGCTGACTTCACGCCGGGGCCGCAGAAGTGCTCCTACAACGACAAGGACGTCCCTTGCCAGAGCGATGATGGCTGGTGGTCGTCGAACGGCAACTGCACCGGCTACGTCAAGCTCAGCGACCCTCAGCCCGCACCCGAGGCGGGCGAGTCCGCCGCGACCGGTGCCTGGTACACCTGCACCTGCCCGGGCGCTGACGCCGGCAGCGGTCGCGACTGCTTCGGCGGCACGTTCTGGTCCAACACCCCGCCCGCCGGCATCAACCGGTACACGCCCGCGCAGGCTGCGGCGGCCCTGGTGAAGACCTTCCAGCTCAAGGGCATCGACATCGGCATGGCTCCGGCCAGCAAGACGCACACCGATGACCCCGCCGGTACCGCGCCGTACCGCCGCACCTGGGTCGGCATCCCCGTCTGGCTCTGGGTCGAGAACCCGCAGCCGCTGACGTACGGCCCGTACTCCAAGACCGCGACCATCGGCGGCGTCACCGTCACCGCCACCGCGTCGGTCTCCGGAGTCACGTGGTCTAGCGGCGACGGCCAGACCGTCAACTGCGGCGCCGGCACCGCGTTCAACCAGGCCGCGATGGGTAACCAGGTCGCCACCGACTCTCCGACCTGCGGGTTCCGGTACACGCACACCTCCAAGGGCGGCACCTTCCAGGTCAACGCCACCAGCCACTGGACGGTGAACTGGACCGGTGGTGGCACCGACGGCACGATCGCCGTCCGCGACACGCAGAGCTCCACGGCCGTCCGCGTTGGCGAGCTCCAGAGCGTCAACACCGTCCCCGACGGCGGCACCTACGGATGAGGCCCGTACAGGAGCGGCCGAGCGTGGAAAAGCCCGCGCTCGGCCGCTCCAGCGGCCTGTTCCGAGGCGGCTCCGGTGTGTCGGGCGGCCGTCTTCCTACACTGATGCCACCCGCACGGGGGACAGAAAGGCAGCACCATGCGTAGGTTCATCACCGGTTTCGGCGCTCTCATCGCGATCGTCGCCGTCCTCGTGGGCGTCCCGATCGTGCTCATCATCGCCGCGGGCAACCCGCTCCCCACCGGAGCTCAGCTGCAGAGCGTCATCACGCTCACCCCGGACTACGGCAACACGATCCTCCTGACCAAGCTGCTGCCCTGCGCCGGCTGGGTCGCCTGGGTGCTCTTCGCCGTCCCGTTCCTCATCGAGCTCGCCGCGACGATCACCGGACGCCCGACCAAGAAGCGTCTCCCCATCTTCCGCGGTCAGCAGCACGTCGCCGCGGCCCTGATCGCCGCCGTGCTCGTCATGTTCGCTGGCGGCACGATGATCGGCACTGCCCAGCCCGCCAACGCCGCCCCTGCTCCCGTCACGACGGTCACCTCTCAGCCGGCCGAGACCTCCGCCGCTGCTCCGGCCGCTCCGCGCGCCCCTCCTGCAGTTGAGACCCCTGCGCCCGCTGCTCCCAGCGTGACGACCAAGACGGTGCACCACACGGTGGTGCCCGGCGACAACCTCTGGAGCATCGCCGAGCAGTACTACGGCGACGGCACCCGGGATCTCGACATCTTCAACGCCTCCACCGCCACGGTGCAGCCGGACGGGCAGCACCTGACCAACCCGAACCTGCTCCGGCCCGGGTGGAACCTCACTGTCCCCAACGTCGCGGTCACCCAGACGCCGGCCCCCGCACCGAAGCCCGCCGCCCCAGCTCCGTCACCGTCCTCGAGCGCGTCCTCGAGCAACGCCGGAGCTGACGCCGGCGTACCGGCCGCGCCGAGCCCTTCTGCGTCGGCAACACCGACCGCTTCTGCCTCTGCCTCTGCGACGCCCACAGCCACGCCGAGCGCGTCGTCCACCGCCGCACCGACCGCGAACAGCAACACCGGCGCCGCGGGCGCGCAGCACGCAAACAACGCCTCGGTCGACAACGACGACGACATCAACATCCCCCTCGCGACCACCGGCGGCATCGCCAGCGTCCTCGCCGCGGGCCTCCTCAGTGCGCTGGCGGCGCGGCGCCTCAAGCAGCGCCGCAAGCGCCGTCCTGGTACCCGGATCGCGATGCCCGAGCCGGACGCCGCGAACCTCGAGCTCGAGCTGCGGATGATCGAGAACCCTCTCGGCCTGCAGGACATCGACAACGCACTCCGCAGCCTGCAGATCTGGGCCGAGGACACCGGCGCCGTTCTGCCGGAGCTGTTCGCCCTCCGCCTCGAAGACCAGGAGATCGCGCTCTACCTCAGCGAGCCCGCCGACCTACCGTCACCGTTCGTGGCCGCCTCTGCCGACCGCACCGCATGGGTCGTCCTCCCCAGCACGGCGACCACGCCCGCGCGAGAGTCCGTCTCCCCGTACCCCGCGCTCGCGACGATCGGCGTCGATGACCATGGCGGAGTACTCATGCTCGACCTCGAGCAGATCGGCTCCCTCAACGTCGTCGGCGACGAAGACACCGCCCGCGGCGTCCTCAACGCGATCGCCGTCGAGCTTGCCGAGAACCCGTGGTCCGAACAGATCGAGGTCACCCTCGTGGGTATGCCGCGCGGCCTCGCCCAAGATCTCGACCGGTTCCGTGTCCAACACGTCGACGACACGGCGGCCCTGGTCCGGAACCTCCGCACCAGCCTCGCCGGCCGCGAGGCCTCCTTCGACAGCTACGGCGTCGACGGGGTCCACAGCGCCCGCACCCGAGCCACCGATGCCGAGTCCTGGGCGCCGCACGTCGTCATCCTCGGCCAGCTCCCCGACGAAGCCGTGCAGCGCGAGCTGCAGGAACTCGTCGAACGCGTCCCGCGTCTCGGCATCGCCACCATCGCCAACGGCGAGACGCTCGGCACCGGCTCGATCGTGCGGATCTCGTCAGCGACGAGCGCAGAGCTCGTCTCACCCGGCGACGTCATGCCGCCGCTGCCCTTCACGCCCCAGGTACTCCAGGGGCGTGAACTTGAGCTCGTGCAGGAGCTGTTCGCCACGACCGAGCAGGACAGCGTTGCAGCACCCGTCACCGCCCCGATCGTCACTGTCGACGCCGCACAGGCCGCAGACGACGCTCTCACGGACGAAGCGCAGCAGGCCGAAGTCTCGGTCGTCCCGTCCGCCCTGAGCCCGGAGAGCGTCACAGACAGCGACGTGAAGGCGTCCGCAGGGGAGGATCAGCCGGCTACGGCATCCGATGACGGAGACACCGCTCCCGTGCAGCCCGCCGTTGTCGCAGACATGGCCGCCGATGTCGCAGCGGCCCCGACCGATGTCCCGAACGCGGCTCCGGATGTCCCAACGGCGACCGAAACCGCCACCGCGCCGGACTGGCCCGCCCCCTACGTGCGGATGCTCGGCCCCGTCGACGTGCTGCACCTGGCCGACCCGGACCGGCTGCCCGGCCGCGGAGCCGAGCTGCTGACCTACCTCAGCCTGTCCGCCCCCGTGAACGGGACGATGCTGCAGCAGGCGTTCTGGCCGGACACCGTCAACGCGAAGGACAGCCAGCGCAAGCTCGTCCGCCTCGTCCGCCAGGCACTGGGTGCCGACCCCGACGGCACCCCCTTGTTCCCCGAGAACAAGAACCAGGAGGGCTACCAGCTCCACCCCGCCATCGGGACCGACTGGCACGACTTCCGCCGGCTCATCGGGGACGACCTCGCCCGCACCAGCAACGAGAACCTCGTCACCGCGATCAAGCTCGTCCGCGGGACACCGTTCGCCGGCATCAGCACCCGCCGCGGATGGTGGGCGTGGATCTCCGTCCTGCAGGAGGAGATGATCGCCGCGGTCATGGACGCCGCAGACGAGCTCGCCCGCCGCGCGCTCGAGATCCGCGACGTCAACCAGGCCCGCTACGCCGCCGGCATCGCCAAGGCCGTCGAACCGCTCAACGAGGCTGGCTGGCGCACCGAGCTGCGCGCCGCGATGCAGGACCGCGACGTCGACGAGATCAACCGCATCGTCGACGAGATGTACGCCCGCGTCGGCGGCGGGGACCCGGACTACGAACTCGACGAAGAGACCGCCGAGCTCGTCGACGCCGCAACCCAATGACTGACGTGGCCCCGGACGCCCAACGTCTCCGGATCTCCACCACGCTCGCCGCGAGCATCGCGGCAGCGGGCGGCAGCGCGCTGCTCGCGATCGCGCTGCACGCGGTCGTCGGCACGGCGGCCTACGCGTGGGTCCTCACCGCCCTGATCACCGCCGCCGCGATCGCGCCCGTCGCGATCGACCTGCGCGTCCGAAAGCTGCCCAACCGGTGGGTCGCCCCGATCGCCGCGGCCGGCGCAGCCCAGGCCTTCGCCATCGCCTACGCCACCGTGGACCCCTGGCGCGTGTTCTGGCCGGTCATCGTCGCCAGCATCGTCGCTGCGTTCTACATCGCCCTCGGCCTCGCCGGCATGTTCGGGCTGGGCGACGCGAAGTTTGCCGCCGCGCTGAGCATCACCGTCGCGATCTACGCCGGCCCACTGGCCCTCTACCTGATCCCGATCGCCATGCTCCTCGGGGGACTCTGGCGGGCGGTCCTGGCCGCTGCCGGCCGCGGCAAGCGGCCTCGAGCACACGGCCCCGCAATCGCGATCGCCGCGGTCGCCATCCTGGTCACGACGATCGCGCTGCAGCAGGCCGCCGGCGCCCTGCAGTGACCGGCCCGACGCTGCGTCGCGCCGGGGTCTAGCGGCTCCGAGGGTCACCGAACTGGGGTCTCGTCAACCCGGTTTGAGCGAGCTCCTGGGCCAGGGGTCCACCGTCAACCGCGGCAGGGGTCCGAGACGGCGGGGTCGGCAGCTGTGAGGGTGTCAACCCCGCCGCTCACCGACTCGCGTCTGCGGTGCCGTCCCACTGCCCCTCCACCGTCCCGAACGCCCACACAGCCCACCCTCCCTGCAGCACGTAGATTGCGGCACCGCGGAGCCGGTACGTCACGCCGATCAGCTCGCAGGCCAGCGCGATCATGGCATCGGCGTTCGTCGTCGTGAACTCCTCGCCCTTCCGGTTCAGACGCATGAGCTCCCACTCCTTCGACAAGAAGTCGTCCCGGAGCAGGTCGTGCACGAACCGGTTGCGCCGCTCGTATACGGCACGGGCGGCGTCGAGCGTTGCCAGGATCTTCGGACGTTCCTCGTCGGTCAGTCGATCAGTCGTCGCGACCTTCCGAGCGCACTTCGTGGCGTTCTGCTGGAAGACGTCGGGGGCGTCCCGGAACGCGTGGACGTCGGTCTGTCCGTCCAGCGCGGCGTGGAGGAACCGCAGCGCCGCATCCATGCTCGTCGTCTCGGCCACGAGCCGACCGAGGAGGAACGTTCGCTGGTCGGCCGGCTCCAGGGCGTTGAGCGCACCGAGATCCATCCCGGCATCGTGCCAGCTCGTGTACCGAGCACTCGCCGTCAGGGAAAAGTCAGCGTGATCGCTGCCCGCCGACGTCGCGACCGATCTGGTCAAGCTCGGCGTCGACGCGACCGCGCGGTCGGAGCTGCCGATGTCTCACGAGCGGAGCACCCACACCTTCTGCAGCCGTCCCTGCCAGGTGGTATCGACGAGCACGGCTCGCTCCGAAGCTGCAACCGCGAAGCCGTGCGTCTTGAGGTGCCCGATCTCGACGTACTCGAGTTCGACCCACACCGGCATCGGCTTCTCGAACGCTGTTGCATCTGCTCGGTCCGCTTCCGGAGCCTGCTCGGGCGTGTAGAGGGTCACGTCGGGGTGATCGGGCGGGTGCCAGACATACCGCCGACCATCCCCGCCGGCAGCCGGACGGTCGCGGTCGAGGAACGCGTCAGTCATGCGCCCAGTCTGCCGCTCGTTCGAACGCATGTTCGATTACGTGGGATCATGACGGGCATGGGTAAGAACCGTCGATACGGCACGGATGTGTCGCGTGCTGCGATCAACGAGTTCCTGACCCGTGCCTCGCCCGTCTCGCTGTCCCCGGAGGAGATCGGAGCGGCACCCGTGGTCGAGGTCGACGGCGGCGACACGGTCGACGTGTGGCTCCGGTTCGTCGAGACGCGGGTTCAGGAACGTGCCGTGGTGGTTGCTTTCACCGATCGCGCTGTGCAGGTCGAGGTGACTCGCCGCGACGGGTCGCGGTACCGGGTGTGGGTCTGGCGTGGGGCTGTCACTCGCGCGGGGCGTGATCGGTAGAGACGTTCCGAGGCGGCCGGTACGGAGCGCGACGACGCGGACACCGCGGTGTAGGTCAGTCCTTCGTTCGTCCTCGGGTTGCGGCCTGAGTCTTCATCAGCCCGGTCTCCGTCATCTTGAGGATCGTCGCCGCTTCGCGCCAGGTGATGCCCGCCGCTCGAGCGGCCTCGACTGCGTCATAGCGCCGCGAGATCGCGGCGTCGAGCTCTTGCCGGAGCCGCTCGATGTCGTTGGCGATGTCCTTGAGTTGATCGCGGGCGTCGTCCTGAGGGGTCATGCCAACACTCTAGGTCCACCCAGTTACCCAACCCGGTGACACGCCAAACTCAACCCGGTTACTGAACATGGTTGACAGACACAACCTGGTTACGTAACCTGGTTGACATGAGGACAGCATTCGAACCCGGTCAACGCGTAGCCGGCATGTATATGAACGAGCGTGGTGCGACCGTGCTCGACTACAGCGGCGTGGTCGTCACGGTGACGCCGGCCGAGCTGTGGCCCCGCCTCGAGATCCGTTACCGCGACGGTCAGACCCGCACCACCTCGGCGCACCCCGACTTCGTCATCGCGATGGCCGGCCCCATCGAGTGGGCTCGCCGCGTCCGGGAAACGGTCCCGGACGCCCCTGCCACCGGCGAGGCCGTCGCCGCGGTCCTGCTCACCCAAGGGCACTCGCTCTCGATGCACGAGCTCATCCGGGTCGTGTGGGTGCTCCGCTTCGACCCTGACTCCCTCTCCGACCCCACGGCCGACGATTTTGTCCCGGTCCGGGCTGATCACGGCACCTCTAACAGGTAGAGACGCACGAAGGGAGCCACCATGCAGATCGAACCCACCGACCTGGTGCCGCTCGTGATTCACGTGCCCGCCGCGACGCTCGTGCAGCTGACCGTGATGGGGCGCATGCGCCCCGAGCCGGTCGCGCCGAGCACCCTCGTCGAGACCCTCGTCGACAAAGCGATCCACACGCCCCGGCGAACCCCGCTCGCGCCCGTCGTGCACCGCACCCTCGACAGCCTCACCGGCGGCGACTCGATGCAGATGCTCGCCCACCGCCTCTCCGGCTACACGACGGAGCAGATCGCGAAGATCTTTGGCCTGTCCATCGAGGACACCGCCGCCCACTTCGAGCAGCTCGACAGCGCTCACCGCAGCAAGACCCACCGGCAGCCCCGGAATCGACTGGAGGCCATCGCATGAACCGCCCCGACGACGTGGATTTCGGCTTCGACATTCCCGTGCACACCGATCTCCCGCGCACCCACTGGATGGCGCTCGACGCCTACGCCACGGCGAACGGCACCACGATCGCCGCGCTCCTGCGGGCCACCGCCGTGCACATCCTCAACGTCGCCGGCGCCGCGGCCATCGACGGAGCCACCCCGGCCCCGGTCCGCCCGGCGCCGCCGGCACCGGTCCAGATCCCCGCACCGCCGATGCCGGACGACGAGCCGGCTGCAGCGGAAGCCCCGACGCCCGTGGTCGCACTCCGCACCGTCACCGACGACGACGTGCGACGCCTCCACCGCGACGGCCTGAACGACGTCGAGATCGCCGCGGAGCTGCGCTGCAGCGAACACACGGCGTTCCGGCTCCGCAACACCAAGCTCGGCCTGCCGAAGAACGTGACCGGGCGCCCCGCCAAGCAGCAGAGGACCGCGTGAACGCCATGACCAACTTCGTCTCCCACTACCGCCGCGCGATCTTCTGGGCCACCAGCCACGGCGCCGACACTGCCCTCGCCGACCAGTTCGCCGAGGCGTATGCGACCCTGCTCGAGGACGCTCCCGCGAACCGTTACCCGGACCTGGCGCAGCCCACGCCAGCGGAGTTTGCCGACGACAACGTGCTCGAGTACGGCCAGCTCGTCGACACCACCCCGATTGGCACCGTCGTACCGATCGGCAGCCAGTGGATCGCCCGTTGCACCTCCTGCAAGTGGAACCCCGCCCGTGAGGACGCCACCACGTACGAGGCCGCCGAGCGCGCGGCAGCTCTGCACAACTCCGACATTCACTGCCCGGTACGCCGACCGCAGTGGGGCGACGTCGCCGCCTGGGCCACCGCCGAGCGCGCTGGAGCCCACGCGTGAGCCGCCGCCGTGCGCAACTCCGCACCGGTCTCATCGTCGGCACCGTGTCCGCTGGCCTGGTCATCGTCGCCCAAGTGGTCACCGGTGCGCTCCACCCGGGCGGCGGCACCCATGCCGTGGGCAGCCTGTCCATCAGGGGCGCCCCCTCCGTGACCAACCAGCTCCATGACGCCGGCCTCGTCGACGGCGACAGCATCAACGCCCCCGCCGTCCGCAAGCTCCTCGCCGAGATCCCGGCCACGGCCGCGGCACCTACGACGACGTATGACCGCGACTCCTTCGGCCCGGCGTGGGCAGATACCGACCACAACGGCTGCGACCAACGCAACGACGTTCTCGCCCGCGACCTCACCGCCGTCACCTACAAGCCCGGGACGCACGACTGCGTCGTCCTCACCGGCACCCTCGCCGACCCGTACACCGGCCAGGAGATCTCCTTCACTCACGGCTCAACGACGAGCACCGCAGTGCAGATCGACCACATGGTGCCGCTGTCCTGGGCCTACCAGCACGAAGCATCGACGTGGACTGAGCAGCGGCGCGAGCAGCTCGCCACCGACCTCAACAACCTCACGCCGTCGACGGTCCGAGCAACGAGTCCAAGTCCGACCAGGGCCCGGCGACCTGGCTCCCGCCTGCAGCGTCCTACGCGTGCACGTACGTCACCCGGTTCACCTACGTCGTGCACCGCTACGACCTCACCCTCGACTCGGCTGACCGTGCCGCCGTCAACCGCACCCTCGACACCTGCAAGTGAACGGACCAGCCATGACCCGGACACCCTCAGACCCAGCAGGCCTCGGCGACTTCATCCCCGAGCGGGACGGGCACGCACTGATCCTCGGCGCCGCCGCCGGCAGCGAAGCCGTGGGCTGGTGCTTCGCTAACGCACCGGGCGCCGACATCGTCGTACTCGCCGACCTCTCCGCCCGTCTCACAGGCCCCCGCATCACCACCACCCCCGACCCCGCCGACTGGGACGAGCTGCTCGAGCGAACCCTTGGGGAAGTCGCACGCCGCTACTCGACCGCCCTCACGTCCGTGCAGGCCCGGCGCCTGTATGTCGTCATCGACCTCGGACCACTGCTGAGTACCCCGCCGGCCCTTCCCGAGCCCGGACGGCAGCTCCTCCTCGAGCGGCTCGACGAGCTCGTGCAGATCGGCCGCGCTGCAGCCGTGCACGTCCTGGCGATCGCCACTGACCCGGCGGTTGGGCACCGCGTCAGCAGCAGGGTCCGGAACACGGCCCGCATCTTCCGGGACCCCAGGAGCAACGCGTGATGCACGGCCGTCAGATCCGAGCCGCGCTGATACTCGCGCTCCCGAGCGTGCGCCTGCGGCGCTACGTCGCCGGCGCCGCGTCCACCTACGCGATCGCAGCGTGAGCGCGGCGGACGGATTTGTCCCGGTGGCCGCGACGGAAGGCACCTCTAACCAGTAAAGGCACCTCTAACCAGTAAAGGCACCTCTAACCAGTAGAGGAAGCAAGCCGTCTCACACCGACGAACGGAAGGACCGACATGGGGTACCAGGTCTATGAAGACCCTGACCACAGCTGGCGCTGGGCGGGGTACGCCGTCCCCGCCGAGTGCGACTGGGACGGCTGCGACACCCGGATCGACCGTGGCCTTGCGTACAAGTGCGAGGACCACGGCGACTACGTCCTGATGCTCGACGGCCAGGAGATCTCCTACGACCGTTACGCCGACGAACCCGACGCCGAGGAGGTCTGGCAGGAACGCGACGGCTGCGGGCTCTACTTCTGCCCCGAACACAGGACGCGCACCAGCGAACACGCTCCGGTGCAGCCCAAGCTCGACCTGCTCGAGTGGGAGGCACACATCCTCACCGACGACTCCTGGGCACGTTGGCGCGAGCAGAACGCGACCCGCGTCGGCGTCATGCGCGCCCGCGCCCTGCACACCGCGGAGGCAGCCCGGTGAAGTACGTCCGCTGCCCCTCCTGCGCCGGAACCGGCTACCTCGACGACGAGCTCGCTACCGACGAACCCGCAGCCGTCGCCTGCACCACCTGCTGCAGCTACGGCTGGTTCGACCTCGAAACCGGCAAGCCGGCCGACGTGGAACCGCCCCTGTTCACCCTCACCGAGGAAGGAGTCCTCCAGTGACCACGCACACCACCACCGCCGAGTCACGCACCGCCCCGATCACCCCCGCGCAGCGGGAGCGCGCCCGCGCCTACCTGACTCGCACGATCAGCAACTACGAGCACGACCTCGAGACCACCGACACCGCCACCGAGACCGGCCTCGCACACGCCGCCGTGCTCGACATGACCATCGCCAGCTGGCGACGCCGCCTCGACGCACTCGCAGCGGCCTGACTGGAAGGACCCACCCATGACCGTCACCGTCTACACCAAGCCGTCCTGCGTCCAGTGCACCGCGACGTACCGGGCGCTCGACAGCAAGGGCATCCCATACGAGACCCACGACGTCTCCGCTGACGAGCGTGCGCTCGAGCACGTCAAGAGCCTCGGCTACCTGCAGGCCCCCGTCGTCGTCACCGATGACGACCACTGGTCCGGCTTCCGCCCCGACAAGATCGCCGCGCTCAGCGCATGAGCACCATCGCCGAGACCCGACCCGAGGTGGAGCCGATCGTCGAGTTCGAGCCGGTCACCCTCAAGCGCGGCAAGCCGGTCGAGCTCGTGCGCTGGTGGCACACAGCCGACGGCTGGTCCCACGATCTCGTCCGCGGCAGGTACCGACGCCGCAACCGCAACGCCATCACCCTCGAAGTCGACGGTGAGCTGCGTGACTTCCCCCGCAACCAGTGGCACGTCTGCGCCGCGTGAGCACCGAAGGAGCGGCGCTGTGACCAAGCGCTACGAGTCCCTCCAGACCGTCGTCCCACACGACAACACCCTGAGCACGGACTACTCCCGCACGCGGAAGCTCGCCCAGCGCCTCGAGGATCTCAACAGCTGGGCCAACCGCGGCTATGAGCTCCGCCACACCCACGTCTTCACCCACGACGACAGCGAGATCTACATCGACGACCTCGACAAGGATCTCGACGACCCGCGCTGACCCTGGGGGAGCCGATCAGCGTAGATCGGCCCCGACGCCGTGCCGAAGGTGTTGAACCAGACGACGTCGCCGGACTCGTTCCGCTCCGCCGGGTACGCCGTCCCCTGGACCGGCGGCGGCGAGCATCGTCCGTTCCCGACGTCGACGCACAGGTGCTCGACCGCGGTCACCCTCGGATCGAGCGGTATCCGCGTCAGCGGCACCGGGACCGCGTACGAGGACCAGTTGCGGTACTTCGCAACGATGAAGCCGTCGCCCAGATGCCACCGGCAGCGGGGGCAGTGCTGCGCTGTGTAGTCGGTGTTCGTCGTCTGGCTATGCGCCGCCCGGTACTCCGTCGCAGGCGGCAACGAGCTTGCAGCGAACGCCTTCCGCACCTCCGCCTGGAAGACCAACTCCGGTCGGTCCCGCACCCAGGTCGGGTACCTCGAACCGAACGACACCGTCCCGACCTGGCCGCATCGGGTCTGCAGCTGCACCTCACCGAGCCACCAGAACGAGAACCACGCACCGCAGCGCTCGTTGTGGCACTTCGACATCGCCGTGACGATCTCGACCGCCTCGACTACCGCTTGGTACCGGAGCCGGATCTCGCTGCGAAACCACCGCGTGAGCGCAGTGCGCATCGCAACGAACTCACGCCCCTGCGCCAGCCCGACAGGCATGTCCATCTGCAGCGCGTCCGCTGTCCCGCGCATGTTCCACAAGCCCCGATCGCGGTTCTTCGGCCCGACCAGCCACACGCACTCCACGCCGGCGGCCTCGTACCGAGCCGTTCGACGAGCGAAGTCTTCCGGGGTCTGGCCGGCCCACTGCACCTCGATAGCGACAGAAGACACCCCCGGCTTGGAGACGAGCACGTCAGCGATCCACGAACGATCCGCCGCCGGCGCTTCGACGATCGCCTCCCAACCGTGCTCCCGGGCGACCTCCGCCACCAGTGCTTTCGCCGCCAAGTGCTCACGCGACTCCGGCCCGCCCTCGTGCAGCTCACAGCTGACTGCCTTGTGCCGGAAGTACCGGGTCCCGGCCCGCTCCACCGGGACGCCCGGCTCACCGCACGACATCACCAGACCACGATCCCGGTACGTCGCCCGCACCTGCGCCCACGCCTCATCACCGAGCCCCCAAGACTCGACACGTTCCCCACCCCACAGGGCAACAAGCGGCACAGCAGCTCCCTCATCGGGCCGACGCCCGCTGCACGCGATCCTGCTGCACCCCGCCGTCATCGTCCAGCAGCCGAAAGCCCGCGCAACACGCACACCACACCCACCGCCGAGGCCCACCCAGGTACATTCGTCCTAGCGAGAGGAGCCCTGACCATGACGAAGACGAAGCTGCTCAACTACGCCGACATCGCCAAGGCTCTCAACGTCTCGATCGAGACCGTCTGGGCCTACGCCGTCCGCGACAGCGACTTCCCCACACGCGTGAACCCTGAGACGGAGCGCTCGCCGCTGTTCCTCGAGGAGCAAGTCGACGAGTACTGCCGGCAGAAGCGTGAGCGTGCCCGCGGACGCGCCGGACACCCGCCCCGCGTCCAGGACGCCTCTGAGCGGGTCTCTACGGGCCGATCAGCTGGCGACCGCATCAGAGGGCTCATGGACGCTCCCGACGCCCCAGTGAGCGACGTACGGGCACTGGCGGGGCTGCTGGGTCTCGAGGTGCCGGCGCTGCGGTATCGACTGCGTGGTCAGACACGATGGAAGCCGGCGGAGTTGGAGAAGATCGCCCGCGTGTTCCGGGTCTCCGTCGATGAGCTCACCGGCGCCCTCGAGCTGGTCTGAGCAGCGGAGTCCAGATGGCTCGAGGGTCTCAGATCGGTTCGGCCTCTTATGCGTGTTGGAGTGGAACCGGCAAGGGCCGGTCGCACGTCGAGCAAATTGCGACGGCGGACCCGGATTTGGAGGCAACGAGGAGCGAGAGCATGACATCGAGGACGTGGTACGCGAGATCGCCGTTCGCGCGGAACGGTACTCCGGGGGGAGCGGCGACGAGGTCCGCGACCCCGATGCCACGCGCGACACCCCGGTACCCGGCGCTCGGGTCGAGGGTCTCCCACGATCCGCCAAGGACGTGGAGGCGCACGTCGCCCTCGAACTGATTCGGGTCCGGCACGACGAGTGACGCCGCGTCCCCGTGGATCTCGATGTTTGATGCATGCGTCGCGACGGCGTCGAAGCTCATCACCAGCGTGGAGAGCGCACCGGACTCGTGCCGCAGCACGCCCGACACGTGAGTGTCGATATCGACCGGAACGACCGTGCCCGCACGGGGTCCGGAGCCGATCGTCCTGGCGGATCGTGTGTGGCTCGCGAGCCCGACCACCGACGCGACGGGGCCGAGGAGCGTGACGAGCGCCGACACGTAGTACGGACCCATGTCGAGCAGGGGACCACCGCCGGGCTGGTAGTAGAAGTCGGGGTTCGGATGCCATCGCTCGTGGCCCGGCGTCACCATGGTCGCCGTCGCAGCGATCGGCGATCCGATCAGGCCGTCGTCGATGGCCCGCCTGGCGGCCTGGAGGCCCGTGCCGAGAACCGTGTCGGGTGCGCATCCGAGACGCACACCCGCGGCACGCGCCGCTCCGACGACGCGGGCGGCGTCGTCGAGGTTCGTCGCGAGCGGCTTCTCGCCGTACACCGACTTGCCCGCCGCGATCGCGTCGAGCGCGATCGCGGCATGCGCCGCGGGGATGGTGAGGTTGAGCACCAGATCGACCTCGGGATCGCGGACGAGCTCGTCGACAGTCAGGGCGCGAATTCCGTGCTCGGCCGCGACGGTGGCGGCGCGGGCCGCGTCGATGTCGGCAACGGCGACCACGCGGACCGTGTCCATGCCGGCGAACGCGGCGAAGTACTGGGCTGAGATGGTCCCCACGCCGATTATTCCCACGCGTGACGGTGTCAACGGCGGCTACGACCGGGAATCGGCGGCCGCGACCGGAAGGCTGAGGCATCGTAGCTTCACTCGTGCAGCAGAAGATCAAATCGAGCCGAGGGACTCAAGCTTAGGCCTCAGGACTGGTCGGACCACCATACGATGGGGCCATGGAAATTAGCGAGAGGGTCACGACTCGCGAGGAGCTCGTGACGATCCTTGAGGGTCAGATTCTCAATGGGACGCTGGCAGCCGGCACGATGCTCGCCTCGGAACGTAAACTGTCAGAACAGTATTCCGTAAGCAGATCAGGCGTGCGCGAGGCTCTCCGCGTCCTCGCTGAGCGACGGCTCATCGTGGTACGGAGTGGGCGCGGAGCGTTCGTTCGCGAGCCCGACTCCACGGCTGCAGCCGCTGCCGTGACAAACGCCCTTCGCCGCGAACAGGTCACCGCCCGAGACGTGATTGTGGGCCGCAGGATGCTCGAGGCTGAAACGGCCGCACTCGCTGCGACCGCTCGCACAGCTTCTGATCTTGACGAGATGCAGCGCGCCCTTACCAATCTAGGCATTAGGAATCCGCTGCTAGAGCGCGTTCGAGCTGACCTCGAGTTCCACTTGGCCGTTGCTCACGCTTCTCACAACCCCGTCTTGGAAACGATGTTCCGCGCCATCAGTGGTTTCACGGCCGAGCTCATTTTGCGTAGCCTGTCGGACGCTGAGGTGTCGGAAGTTGGCCTACCACAGCATGCCGAGATACTGGATGCGATCCGCTCAGGGGACGGCGTGGGCGCGCGAACGCTCATGTGCGAGCACCTTGACGTTGCTATGTCTAGGTATGGCCTCGATTTGGATCAGGGATTGGACGCGGTGGCGGAGCGCCAGCTCTCTGAGGTCCTTGGTTCGAGGCGAACATTGGGGGACCTTCTCGAGGTCGGGCGTGTAGGGCAGGTTCAGCCCGGTGCGAATGGGGGATGACCGTCGTGGCGCGGTCACACGCGCGTGTTGGGAGCGTTGTCTGAGCTGAAGCGTTGCGCGCTTCTGCTGGGCACTGGCGCCATCGGTCGTCACCGCACCTTGACGGCTGCGCCGTGAAGCATGATGCTGGTCCAACCGGTTCGACCGCTATGCGGCGTTCCGCGTTCGAGATCAGGAGGCAACACGTTGACGAAGAGATCCGCTGTGACAATGTGGGATTTTTCATGGCTGCTGCGGCGCGAAGGGGCTACCGCGGAATACGCAGATGTCGACCGGGTGCTCGATGAGCTCGCCGAGCGCGGGTACGACACGGTTCGGATCGACGCCTTCCCGCACCTGATCGCTGCGGACTCCGACGGAGTGACGGTGGAGGAACACGTTGTGTTGCCGCAGCCTCCGGGGTTCATGTGGGGCAATCGCGAACCCGTCCGTGTCGCGCCGCGGCCGGAGCTCATCCGTTTCGTTGCGGGCGTCAAGCAACGAGGGATGCGCGTCGGGCTCTCGACGTGGTTCACGCCCGACACCACGGACCGGGCCGGACAAGTCCGCACACCTGAGGATCTCGCGCGTATCTGGATCGAGACGCTCGAGGTCTTGGAACTGGCCAACTTGATCGACGCGGTCGAGTGGGTCGACCTGTGCAATGAGTGGCCCGGCTGGGCGGGGGGAGTGATGGACGAGGTCTTCGGTCCGCCGAAAGATCGTGGCGACCTGGAGCAACGTCCTTGGACTGATGACGAGGTCGTTCGTCTTTCTCGATACGCACGCTCACTCGAGCTGGTCGGAGAGCAATTCCCGATGATTCCAACGACGTTATCGTACTACTTGCGAGGCAACCAGCCGCCGCTCAGTCGTGACATCATGCGCTTGCCGACGGCCGCGTATGGACTCGGCGAGCCGCACCTGTGGTTGTCTACGGCCGCCCCAAAATTTATCGAACAGACAAAGTATCAGGACAACTATTCCCAAGACACCACCAATCTGACTGAGCACGAGCAGCTCGTGCATGACCGGTACTGGGTCGAACGCGGTATGTACCTTGCCGACTTTGCGAAGACGCTCGATGAATGGAGTCAGTGGTCGAAGGAGCGGGACATCCCGCTGTACACGACGGAGGGCTGGGCAAGCGTCGGCTGGTCACCTGACCTCGTGCAGGGGTGGAGCGGGTGGGATTACGTGAAGGACGTGGCGGAACAGGTCGTGCCCATGGCGATCGATCGGGGATGGGTTGGTATTTGTACGAGTAACTTTTCCCAGCCTCATTTCCCTGGAATGTGGGAGGACGTCGAATGGCACCGACGGATGACTGATTTGATTCACGCCTAAGCCGGCACATTGGCCAATCAAGAGCAAGACCTCACGAGCAGAAATGAACGGTCGAGTGATTCGGCCTTTTTGTGTTCACATCTATGATGAGGCCTCATTTATGCGAGTTTTGAGACGGAGCGCTGGCCCAACGACGGCCGTTGCCGCGAGGAATGGCGCCGGGTTCACTTCGACGGCGCCGCTCCTAGTCGAGGGAGACACGAGGGGCGTCACGACTGCTGAGGTGCCCGGTTGGTCCGGTCATGTCATTCGGCCCGGGGATGCGCTCGTCTGGGTGTGGTTTCCCGAGCGGACGCTGCCCGAGGGGCGCAACGAACCCCTCGTCGCCGATCTCGGCCGATTCTGGGACGCCACCGCGTTCGGGCTCGACATTAAGTTCGAGGACGGTACGCGCCTCTCGTCGAGCGCGCGGGACCAGTACGGCGCCCGCATCGATGCGGATGCACAGTACGACGCGCGGACGGCCTGGGTAGACCAGTGGAATCGACGGACGGTTTCACTTGATGCCGTCGCCGGGCGCACCGTGACGACGGTGGTCGCGACGATCGGGAGGCGCCTTCCATCCCCCACGCGGCTCCTCCAGTTCGGTGGCACGGACGGGACCGAGACGGATTGCACGGCGAGGGACGAGTCCGCGACGAGCGGCACCTCGACTAGTGTGGATGCGCCCTTGACGCTCCGAGGGTGGCTCGATGATGTGACGATTGCGCAAGCGTCGGACCGACCGTCCCGGCCAATCGACCTGGTTTCGACCACGCGAGGGACCCAATCGTCCGCCCGGTTTTCGCGCGGCAACAACGCGCCGCTCGTCGGGATCCCGCACGGTGGAGTGTTCGGGCTACCGATGACGAACGCGTCCGAGGCCCGGTGGCCGTACTCGTACCAGGAGCACAACCGAGCCAGCGACAATCGCCCAACAATCCAAGCGTTCGCGACGTCACACATCCCCTCCCCATGGATGGGCGACCGCGGCGTGTTCCAGATCATGCCGTCGCCGCTCGCCCACCCTCCAGTCGATCGTTCGGAACGCGCGCTCGCGTTCAACCACGCGGACGAGGAAGACCATGCGCACCGTTACCGCGTGCTGCTCGACGGCGGCACCGACGGAACCATCGATGCGACCATGACGGCCGGTGAGTTCGCGCTTGGCTGGCGGTTCACGTTCTCGGACGCCGGGAGCACCAAGACCACGGATACCGGGACGTCCGTGAGTACTGGGGCGTCAATCATCCTCGACCACCATGGCGCGGTGCGCGACGTCGACATTCGCTACGAGGGTGACGTCGTCGTCGTGGAAGCACTCCTTGACGACCGCCTGCAGACTCCGCCCCATCACATCCACCTCCGTGTGGCCGGTGTCACCGGCGAGCATCTCTCGTTCGACCACACGCCCGACGGTGTCGGCGAGCTCCGCGGCTCTCTGACCGTCGCCACGGACGCCCCCGTCGACGTGCTCCTTGGGATCTCGACGGTTTCGTTCGAGGATGCGACCGCAAATCTCCATGCAGCCGGGACCTTCGACGCGATGTTGGCTCACGCGGAGCAGCTGTGGACGGATGAGCTCTCAACGCTCTCTGTGGAGGGTGCCACGCACGATCAGCTCCTGTCGATCTACTCGGACCTGTACCGGCTCTTCCTCTATCCCAACCGTGCGGGCGAGAGCGCGCTGACCGGGGAGCCGCACTACCGTTCGCCGTACGGCGAGATCCTCGAGGAGCCGATCCGCGATCAACCTGCGACGGAAATCGTGGCCGCGGCGTTCAGTACTACGAACGGATTCTGGGACACGTACCGGACCGCATGGCCGCTCCTCGGGCTCCTCACGCCCGACACGGCCGGGGAGCTTGCACGGGGATTCGTGCAGCACTTCATCGACGGTGGTTGGACGCCACGGTGGAGTGCACCCGGCGCCGAGGACGTCATGACCGGTACCACGAGCGACACCGTGTTCGCCGACCTGCTCATCAAGGGTGTTCCGCACATCGACCTGGTGCAGGCGTACCGGAGCGCGGTGAAGAATGCGACCGTCCCGGCACGGGACTGCCGTGTCGGTCGTAAGGGGCTCCAGCCGGGAGCGTTCCGCGGATTTGTCGACGTCGACACCAACGAGGGCATGTCGTGGACCCTCGACGCTGCGATCAACGACTGGTCAACGTCGGTTATGGCGCGGCTTCTCGCCGAGCAGTCGACGTCGGGATCGGCAGATGCGATCCGCTACGAAGTTGAGGCTGAGTGGTTTGCGCGAAGATCGCTCCAGTACCGAAACGTATTTCGCGTGGTTTCGGGCTCTAGACAGGAGAAGCAGCTGACCCCCTTATCCGCACGTGACGTTACATCGGACCCGCAGACGAACATCGACGGTCTGGGGTTCTTTGTCGGTCGGAACGCGGACGGATCGTGGCGGGTGCCCGACGCTGAGTACGACCCGGACCAGTGGGGCGGCGACTACACCGAGACGAACGCGTGGGGGACGATGTTCACCGCGCCGCACGACGGCGCCGGGATTGCCGCGCTGCACGGGGGTGAGGACGGCCTCCTCCGCGCGCTGGCGGCGTTCAGCGCTCGGGCCGAGACCGGCCGCACGGCGGTGGCTGGCCACTATGGGTCACCGATCCACGAAATGACCGAGGCACGCGACGTTCGTATGGGGATGCTCGGCCTGTCGAACCAGCCGGCGCACCACATCCCGTTTTTTCCAATGTATGCCGGGCACCACGACGATGCACACCGCACCGTCCGCGAGGCGCTCGACCGGCTCTTCGTCGGCTCGGACTTCGGGCAGGGCTACCCAGGTGACGAGGACAACGGCGAGATGAGCGCCTGGTATGTTTTCGGGACGATCGGGCTGTACCCGCTTGCCCCGGCAACGGGAACCTACGTACTGATCCCTCCGTCTGTGCGGCGCACTGAGCTGCGCCGGCCCGAAGGAGCAGCGACGGTGATCGAAATCGGCAACCCTATGGCGGACGGTCACTTCGGCCGCTACATCGAGTCGGTCACGGTCGACGGCAAACCCTGGACCTCAATCTCCATCCCACACTCCGTGGTGGCGTCCGGTACGCACATCGTGTTCACACTCTCGGACGAACCGAGCGGGTGGGCATCGGATACACGGCCGGCAAGTGCGTCGGAGCTACATGGGTTTGCAGACACCCCCGCGGACGTCCTGCCCGTCGGTGCCGCCACCGGGAAAGCCGCCGTCCTGACCGACGACCTCGGTGCGACCGAAGTGCAACTTGCAGCGGGCGAGGCCGTCGACGTCCCGGTTTCGGTCGAGGCAGCGTCGTTCTACACCGTGACGGTCGCGCAGCCGGGCAGGTTCAGCTGGATCACCATGCTGATGGACATCGAAGGGCGAGTCCGCTCCTCGGACGAGCAAACAGATGAGCTGTTTGAGTGGGCGGGGCAGACACGCGCATTCCGAATTCAGGGCGGCGTGAGGTCCGGGACTTTTCGATTTTACGCAGAAAGAAGACTCGCCTTGACGCAGCTCGAGCTTGTCGCCAGGGACTCCAGTAGTCATTGAGTTAGCGCCTCCGATTTAAGATCTGATCCGGAGGTGCATCAGCACCTGTTCGTTATCTGGCGCAGCCCAGGGCGACGCCTCCGCGTACGGATTCGACGCGTCTGGGAATCCTGAGAAGCGTCCTGACCGGAACTCAGCAGTACTCCCGGCCGCGAGGAGCGGGATGTACGGCATCGAGGTTGCTATCTGGTCCTGCACGGAAGCATAGGCCTCTGCCTTTTGGCTGATGTCGGTCGTACCGCCGGCCGCACTGAGCGAGGCGTCCACCGACTGGTCGGAAAAGCGCGTGACATTACCGCTTGGATCAACCGTAGACCCGACGCGCGCCGTCTGTGATGATGCAAAATACTGGTGATACAAGTAGTAAGGGTCTGGAACAGGCCCCGAGAATAGGGCATTAATGGCCAGCTGAAAGTGCCCCTGTCCCACCTCACTATTCGCTTCCTGTCCAGCAACCTGCTGTACAGTAAGTTTAATTCCGGCTTCCTTCAATTGTTGCTGAATGAGGCCGAGAGCTGAAACGTAGCCGCTGTACCCACTGGTCACGAGCGCAGTTACAGCGAGAGGTCTACCATTCTTCGCAAAGATGCCATCCGGGCCTTTCGACCAGCCCGCCGAGCGGAGAATCGTCTGGGCTCCCTGCACATCCGCCTCATTCGGTAGGACTGATGTGTGAGCGTGGCTGATGAAATTCTTGTCTCGGCCTGGCTGAAGCAGGGTCGGGGAGATAGACTCCGCAGTGCCGTACCACACGAGCTTGTTGAGCTGACGGCGGTCGATGGCGGCGGATATTGCCCTTCGTACTTGCGGATCCGTTTGTGGTCCACTACACCCGAGTGCCGCATTCGAGCATGTCTGGAGAACAACCTGGTTCGGCGTGTCGACGGAGAAGCTCAGGTCGTCTCGAGCACTGAGGACCTTGCTGATGTTCGGGATGGCGACACCGGCCCAGTCAAGTTGCCCGGCCAACAGCTTCTTCGTAGCAACCTCATCCGTGGCAAGCGAGTAGTAACGGACCCCGCCGACATGGACATCTTGCTGATCTCGGAAGCGCTTGTTCGGGACCAGCGTGTACGCCTGCGAGGTGAAGCTTCCCTTGGTTAGGGGACCCGTACCGACCGGGTGCGAGTTTAGATACTTGGACGGATCAGGAACCTGCTTCCAGATGTGTTCGGGAACAATATATGTAAGCCCAAGAAGTGTCGGGGCCAAAGTGAATGACGGTTTGTCGAACTTCAATTCCACATGCGTGTTATCGGTCGCGGTGGCCTGCGGTGCACCGCCTGAGACGTCCAGCGCGGGATTGGTGCGGAGCAGGTTCATGGTGAACGCAACATCGTGCGCTGTGAACGGTCGCCCATCGCTCCAGGTGATTCCAGGCTGTGTCCGCACGTCGAGGACAGTACCGGAACTGTTCCAGGAGTACGAAGCGCCGAGCAGCGGTACAGGTTTCGTTGACAAAGCCGCACGGCGGTTAAAGAAGAACAGAGGTTCATAGATAAAGCCGGCGGTACCGGACATGCCTGTCGGTGACAGCGGATTGAAGTTGTCCGTGAACGGTCCGGTGCCTCCATTGCTAATGCCGAGGATCGGCGGTCCCGACGTGCCAGTTGATCGAGCCCCGGTACACCCGGATAACGTAACAATCACGGCTGTTGCGGCGGCGACCATAACAACGATGCGCGATATAGCGTTTTTCATTTTGGATTTGCTCCTGAAGCGATGATCTGGTCATGATTAAGGATTGAGTCGTTGACTCAATCGGCTCAGGAAGTCGATGAGAGGCTGGCTCTGCCGAACTCCGCTCTCAGGGAGGTAGAGGTTCACGCTGAAGTCCGGGTCAACCGAGTTCGTCAGCGCCCAGATCCCTGACGCACCACCACCAGCGGCAAAGAAGCGGGTGTTAAGGGACTCGGTCCGAGCCGTCCACGCGTCGGTGAACGCGGCATCCGTGGGCCGTAACAGCGTGTGGTCGTCGGAGTAGAGGGGCGCGTTGCGGTCGAACGCGTACTCCTCCATGACGAGCGGCTTCCCGAGAGACTGCGCGGTCTTCACAAACGCGTTCACCATCTGATTGGCTTTGGTAGGCGTCGGATTGAACCAGCCTGCGTTCAGATACGGGTGGAAGGTGAAGAAGTCAATGCCCGGCACGTTCTGGGTCAAGAACGGATCGTTACCGTCGCCCTCGGTCTGCCCCGCCCACTGGACATCCCCGCCGGTAGTGTGGATGAGGCCGTGCCCTTCGCTGCCCGCAGACACCATGTGGTTCGGATCGAGCGATTTGATGTAGTTGCTCTGGTCGGCGATCCAGCCGCGGAGTGTCGCGCCAGACTCGTCGCAGGCGTTCGCCGTGCAGGCGTAGCGCGGCTCGTTCATGAGCTCCCACGAGAAAATCGTTGGGTCGTCAGCGTAGCGTTGTCCAGTTACTGTGTTTGTGCGATCCACGAGGTGTGCGACGTAAGCACGGTACGCGGAGATCGCTGTCGGATCGGTGTAGAACGCGTTGTCGTCGGGGAGTCCGAGCCACTGGGCGTATTGGTGGATGCCGCCGTAGTCGGCCCAGTTGTTCGTGAGAACGAGCGTGAGACGTACGTTGTGCCGTTGCGCACTTGCGAGGACGTAGTCGAGACGCTGGAACGCGCTTTCGTTGTACCCGGTGAGCGACGTCCGGAACGCGGCGGGATCGGTCGGATTGTCGTTGAAGGCGAGGGTGCGGAGCCAGGTGATGTGGTGCTGTTCGGCGCTGAGCATGTCGCGGTCGACCTGCTCCTTCCACGACATCGTCGTGCCCTTCGGGATCACTGCGCCGTCTGCACCGACTTGAAGGCTCGTTGTGGTCATGTCCTGATACAGCGGGAGAGTCCAGTCGTTGCCCCCTACGAAGCGCTCTTGAGTACGGCCGACCCGGAACACGCCATTCTTCGCGGTGACGAACTGTGCCTTAGTGGGGTGGTTGACGACTGTGACGGTTACCGTGTCGCGAACAGTGAAGTGAGCGTCGGTCACGGAGAAGACAACAGACTCCACACCATCTGGGACGGCCCTGGTGTCGACGATTGCGTGAGCACGCACGGTGCCGGCCGGCGTTGGCCGTGAGAACGACAGCGGCCAGCTGGAGTTGCCCACTTTCACGGTTCCCCGCCGAAGCGCGAACCTTGGGTCAGGGGTGACGGTCGCGGAGAGTGTCTTCGTTGCTGACAGTGCTGCGTCAAACGTTGGCGTGACTGCCTCAATGCGGAGCTTACTGTTCTGCACGAGCACGCGCTCGGGGACTGTTGTCGTTGCGCCGGAGGAGTCGGTGGCGGTGATCGTGAGACCGGTTGGGCCCTCTGGCTCGTTCCAGAGGTTCCAATCGCCCGTCCACTGATCACTTTCCTGAGTGGTCGTCAAGGCACCTTTCTGTGTGGCGGTGGCCCAGGTGACCGACGTGATCGCTCGACTGGGCGGAGCTGTAACAGTGGCCTTGATCGAATATGCAGAATTTTGCGGTGATGAAACTGTGGCGTCGGGGAGAGGAGCGGTGATGTCGAGTCCCGGCTTCGTCAGCGGGTTGAACGTCACGTCGTCCACGTCAACGTCGCCTGAGTACGTCGCTGATCGGCCCACAACGCGAATCGTCAGGCTTGAGGCCTCATGGACCCCACCGGCGAAGTCGGTGCTGGCGGCGCCGATGTCGAAGGTCACCGTGTTCCATCCCGCGGTCGTAGTGACCATGCGCGAAGGGACTCGTGTAGGTGAGTCGAAGCCGATGTCGACCAGATCTCCCGCTTGCGGTATGTACACGTGCGCGGTCACGGATCCGAACTGGTTCAGGTCGGCGTCGCCGCCGAAGTCAACCGTCGTGGCGGCCTCGTCCCAGCTTCCACCGGAGTACGACACCGGCATGACGAGCGACTGAACGCCGCCAGTCCTCTGCGCCGTCGTTGTGCTCGTGTCGCCCGCGTTTGCCGGACGTCGCGCCGAGGTGAACCCTTCGGTACCGCTTTCGAAGTCGTAGGAACTGCGAAATCCAGACGGTGGTGTCGGAGCTGCCGTTGAGGCACCCGCGGACAGGGAACCCGATGTGACAACCGCCGTGATAGCGATCGCCGCCGTGATGAGCGCGGCACGCCTCCATCTTGCGGTAGGGCCAGAACCTGAGCGTTCTCGTGAGTTCGTCATCGAATCTCTCTCGTCGTTGGGAGGGGCGCGCTGCCCGTCCACCGTAGCGCGGTAGAACCGGTTGGACCAGTGCTACTGTGAGATCAGCTTCGAGTTGCATGGTCCCGGTGCCCCCTGGCCAAGGACAGTTGCAGCGTCTACTACCACAGTCGACGGCGTCGTCGACTGAGAATGAAGGGTTCGATGAAGAACTGGAAGCGGCGGGGGCTCCCCGCCATGTGTGTTGCTGTTGCCCTGGCAGCACTGTCGCTCAGCGGGTGCACCTCGACGGCTTCGCAATCCGCCGTCGGCGGTCCGACGTTGACGACCTACCTGGGAGGAAGTGGGACGTTCGTCGAGAATTTCAACCCATTCAGTCCGACCGTGCTCGGCGAGACCGCGGGCATGCTCTACGAACCGCTGTTCTTCATCAACGAACTCAAACCGCTGAATAACCCGGCCATGCCGTTACTCGGTACGAAGTACGACTGGAACAAAGCAGGGACGCAGCTCTCCGTCACCATTCGCGACGGGGTCAAATGGAGTGATGGCAAGCCATTCACCGCGGCAGACGTTGCGTACACCTTCAACCTGAAGCACGACACACCAGCTTTCAACACGACTGGCAACGCGCCAGAAGCGAAGGCATCGGACACCACGCATGTGACGCTCACGTTCGATCGGCCCTCGTTCGCGGACGGAGCCACCGTCCTGGGTCAGACGGCGATCGTGCCCGAGCACGTCTGGAAGAAGGTCGCAGACCCGACCAAGTTCGTGAACAAGGCGCCGGTCGGTACCGGCCCCATGACGCTCTCGTCCTTCACCTCCCAGTCGTACCTCCTCAAGAAGAACCCCGATTACTGGAACGCGTCGAAGGTGCGTGTCGGCGGGATCCGCGTTCTCTCGCTTTCCGGCAACCAGGCGGCTACCGATAGATTTCTCGCCGGCCAGCTCGACTGGGCCGGTATCTTCATCCCGGACATCAAGAAGGTACTCAAGAACCGTTCACCGTTGGGATACACGCTCTACGGGAGCCAGCAGGTAGCGCTCGCCGCATGTTCCAACGCAGAACTTGGGTGCACCGGTCCGCAGACCGACCCCGCAGTCCGCCAGGCCATCTACTACGCGCTGAATCGCGGCCAGGTTGACAAGCTTGCCTACTACGACAACGCAACGGCGATCTCTCCGACGTTCGCGTTGCTCGGACGCGACAAGCAGTTCATCGCTTCCGAGTACGCCGCAGCGGCACCGATGACCCCCAACGTCGCGAAAGCGCAGTCCATCCTCGAGGGAGCTGGCTACACGAAGGGGTCCGACGGTGTCTACGAAAAGGACGGGAAGAAGCTCGCGATCAACGTCACGGTAACGAGTGGTTACACGGACTACATCGCTGCGCTGAGCGCGATCACGGAACAACTGAAGTCCGCCGGCATCGAGATCAACACGCAGCAGATCGCATTGAACGAGATGCTGAACCAGCAGGGCCTAGGGCAGTTCCAGATGACCATCACCGGCCTCTTCCAAGGCCCCGCCCCGGACCCGTACTACGTCTACCAGAACGCGTTCTCGACCATCAACACAAAGCCCGTTGGTCAATCGGGTAACCCCTACGGGAACGTATCGCGGTTCTCGGATCCGATCGTGGACGCGCAGCTCAAGGTGGCAGCCAGCAGTGAGAGCTCGGCCGTGAAGGCTGAGGCATACAAGAAGATTCAGCGTCAGATCGTGCCAGCCATGCCGTACATCCCCATCATCAACAACACGAGCGGTGCTGAGTGGAGCACGAAGCAGGTCACCGGATTCCCCACGACCGAGGATCTCTACGCGCAGGCTTCGCCCGGTGCGTTCCCCGATAACGAGATAGTCCTGACCCACCTCGAGGTCAAGTGACAGGAGCAATCAGGACAGAGAATTAGGTCAAGTATGCAGATACTTCGGAAACTCGGTTTCTACCTTGTCGCCTTCTGGGCTGCGATCACGCTCAACTTCGCCATCCCGCGTCTCCTTCCGGGGAACCCGGTCGATGCGCTCCTGGCAAAGCTGTCCAGGCAGGGACCGGTCGCCCCCGGGACGCGGAAAGCCCTGCAGGCGTTGTTCGGCTCGAATTCCCATGAGAGCTTGTGGCAGCAGTACGGCGACTACCTCGGCCAGCTCGCACACGGGAACCTTGGGATCTCCGTGACCTACTATCCGACACCGGTAGTGGACATCATCGCCCAGGCAATACCGTGGACGCTGGTCCTGGTGGGGCTCTCCACCTGTATCACCTTCGCCATCGGGATCGCTCTCGGGACCTTCGCAGGTTGGAAACGAGGGACCTGGGTCGATTCGATCATCCCCGCCACGACCCTGATGCAGTCCATTCCGTACTTCTGGCTGGCGCTGGTTCTCGTCTATGTCTTTTCGTTGGCTCTGGGCTGGTTCCCGATCAACGGTGGGTACGACGTGAACACGGTGGTTCCCGGGTTCTCGTGGTCGTTCATCTCGAGTGCGATCGTCTTCGGGACCCTTCCAGCGCTCACCATCGTGCTCTCCTCGATCGGGGGTTGGTTGCTCGGGATGCGCAACATGATGGTTTCGACACTGTCGGAGGACTACGTCGTCACAGCGGAGGCGAAGGGGCTGCACCCCATGAGGGTCATGATCACCTACGCCGCGCGAAACGCAGTGCTGCCGTCGGTGGCCGGGTTCGCCATCTCGCTCGGATTCGTCGTGGCGGGATCGATCGTGACCGAGCAGGTTTTCTCCTACCCCGGTATCGGGAACCGCATGCTCGACGCCGTTGGGAACAACGACTACTCGCTCATGCAGGGGCTTTTCCTGATCATCACCATTGCCGTTCTTGCGGCGAACCTCATCGTCGACATCTTGTACGGGATCATCGATCCCCGGACCCGCGCCCGTGCCTGAGCTAAAGGAAAAGCCATGAGTGAATTGCTCATCAATGCAGGCGCCACCTCCGTGGCGGAATCAGACCTGGGGGAGAAGCGCGGTCTGCGCCGCTTGCTCAGCGGGAAGTTCGTCGTCGGTTCCGTGATCGTCATCGCGATCGTCCTGTTCGCACTCATCGGTCCGCTGCTCGTACAGAATCCGCGAGCGGTGTCGGATATCGGTATGACGGCGCCCAGCTCTCAGCACCTCCTCGGAACGACCCAGACAGGTCAGGATGTGCTTGCTCAGCTCGCCTACGGCGCACGTGGGTCACTGCTCATCGGTGTCCTGGTGGCTGTGATGGTGACCGCACTGACCGCCGTCTTCGGCATATTCGGCGCGTACGCGGGCGGTTTGCTCGATGAGACGTTCTCCTTGATCAGCAACGTCATGCTCATCATCCCGGGCCTTCCACTGATGATCGTCATCGGCAGCTACGTCCCGCAGCGCGGGATCTTGCTCGTGGCAGCGGTCCTTGCATTTACGGGTTGGGCTGCCGGCGCACGGGTGCTCCGGGCCCAGACACTCTCGATCCGCGGTCGCGACTACGTCCTCGCAGCGCGGGTCTCCGGCGAACGAGCGTGGCGCGTGATCTTCGTTGAGATCCTGCCCAATCTGCTACCGGTCATGTCCAGCGGTTTCGTGTTCGCAATCGTCGGGGCGATCCTCGGCGAGGCAGGCCTGTCGTTCATCGGCATCGGAGCGTCGGACTCGATCACCTGGGGAACGATGTTGGCCAACTCGCAGAGCGGGCAAGCGCTACTCCTGGGTGGATGGTGGTGGTTCGTGCCGCCGGGCCTCTTGATCGCTGTGTTCGGGTGTGGGTTCGCGCTGATCAACTTCAGCCTCGACGAAGTGATCAACCCCAAGCTCCGGTCGCAGCGGACGTCTCCCGTCGTCAAGACCGAGGAGATCACCGCGTGATGTCTCCAGACAACCCCTCGCTCCTCTCGGTACGCGGATTGAGCATCGACTACGAGGGTCCGCGGACCACCCATGCCGTCCGTTCCGTGGACCTCGAGCTCGCGCGCGGGGAGATCCTTGGACTTGCTGGTGAGAGCGGGTGTGGCAAGTCCACTCTTGCGTACGGACTCAACCAGCTGCTTCGACCGCCCGCCGCCATCATCGCGGGTGAGGTCGTGTTCCACGAAGAGTCCGGTGAGGACGTCGACGTCCTCCGTCTGCAGGGTCGTGCCCTGCGGAGTTATCGCTGGAGCAAGGTGTCGATGGTCTTCCAGGGTGCCATGAACTCCCTGAACCCCGTCACGAACGTCGCGGCGCAACTCGCGGACGTGTTCACCACACACCGGCCGGACTTGACCAAGCCCGAGCGAGAAGAGCGTTCACGCGAACTGCTGCAACTCGTCGGCGTGGACGAAGGACGGCTGGGGAGCTTCCCTCATGAACTTTCCGGCGGGATGCGTCAGCGGGTGATGATCGCGATGGCGCTTGCCTTGCAGCCGCAGCTCATGATCATGGATGAGCCGACGACAGCGCTTGACGTCGTGGTGCAGCGCGACATCCTCACCGAGATCATGCGGCTACGAGAGCAGTTCGGGTTTGCCGTCGTCTTCATCACACATGACCTGCCGCTACTGCTCGAGGTGAGCGACACGATCGCGATCATGAAGGACGGTGAGATCGTGGAGAAGGCGTCAGCGGAGGACGTCTTCTTCGATGCGCAGCATCCCTATACGCGCCGGTTACTCGGTTCGTTCCCGAGTCTCACCGGTGATCGCGGTGACTTCATCCGAAGCGGGATCGACGCCAACGAAGGAGGAGGACGATGACGACCCTGTCCGTACGGTCTCTCAACAAGACGTTCAACCTTCGTCACGGGCTCCGAGTCACGCGCCTGCAGGCGGTGGACGACGTGTCGTTCGAGCTCGAGCCCGGCCGCACCGTGGCCCTTGTCGGTCAGTCGGGGAGTGGAAAGTCTACTGTTGCTCGGATCATCGCTCAGCTTGAGCGGCCCACGAGCGGTGCCCTGCTGCTTGACGGCGAAGCGATCGGGGGACGCGGCCGCAGGCTCGCTGCGTACCGCGACGAAGTCCAGATGGTGTTCCAGGATCCGTTCGCCTCGCTCAACCCGTTCCACACCATCGCGCACCATCTGGCCCGGCCGCTCGTACTGCACGGGGTCGCGAAGGATCGGCGCTCTGTGCGCGACCAGGTGCTGCAACTCCTTGAACGAGTGAACCTGTCGCCTGCGTCGGACTTCATCGATCGGAAACCGCACGAGCTGTCAGGGGGGCAGCGTCAGCGTGTCGCGATTGCACGAGCGCTTGCGCCCTCGCCGTCAGTCCTGATCGCGGACGAGCCCGTTTCAATGCTCGACGTCTCCGTCCGACTCGGCATCCTGAACCTGTTGGCGCGACTCCAGCGCGAGGAGAACCTCGCGGTGCTCTACATCACGCACGACCTCGCAACCGCGCGGCACTTCTCGGACGAGATCCTCGTGATGTACCAGGGGAAGGTCGTGGAGCGTGGCGCGGCCGATGACGTCATCCTCCGCCCGCAGGCCGCTTTCACAAAGGCACTTGCTGCTGCAGCTCCTGAGCCGGCCCGCAGTGAACGGTTCGTTCGAGAAGCCGAACGGCGCAGAGGACTCGGCACGAGTCCCAGACAACCCTGAACTGCAGTCGCTGTGAAGCAGCACCACGTCCCGAAAGGAACTCCCATCTCGATGAACAACCACCCCTCGACCACTCGTGAGCCCGTCAATCCGAGCGCCTCGACGGAGGCACGGCAATTGCTCGCCTTCTTGTACACCCTGGCAGGGCGACGAACGATGAGCGGACAACACAACACACCCCGAGAGATCTCGAAGTACAGTCACGAGGCCGAGGAGATCACCGGACGTGCGCCCGCCGTCTGGGGTCAGGACTTCGGCTTCGCCGCTAACGGCGACATGGACGGGATCGACTTCCGGCCCGCCATCGTCAGCGAGGCAAAGGCGCAGTACGCTGCTGGTGCAGTCATCACGCTGATGTGGCACGCCGTCCGTCCCACCGAAGAAGAGCCGGTGACGTTCGAGGGGAGTGTCTGTCGGGGACCGCTCGAAGCGTCGGCTTGGCGAGACCTCTTGACCGAAGGAACCGAGGTACACACCCGCTGGGAACGCCAGGTGGACGTGATCGCTGGCCATCTCGCGGAGCTCCGCGACGCGCATGTCCCCGTGCTCTGGCGGCCGTACCATGAGATGAACGGCGACTGGTTCTGGTGGTGTGGTCGTGCGGGGCAGGACGGGTACGCGGCGCTGTACCGGATGATGTACGAGCGATTCGTCCAGGTGCACCACCTCGACAACCTCGTCTGGGTCTGGAACGGCAGTACACCGAACGAGAAGATCCTGCCCTACGGAGACTGTTACCCCGGGCATGACGTCGTTGACGTCCTCGCAGTCGACATCTACGCGAACGACTTCCGGCAGGACCACCACGACGGATTGGTTGCTCTCGCGGACGGGCGACCGGTCGCGCTCGGTGAAGTGGGCACGATGCCATCGCCTGCCGTCCTCGCTGAGCAGCCGCAGTGGACGTGGTTCATGACGTGGACCGACTTCCTCACCACGGGGAACGATCGTCATGACGTGCGCGATCTGTTCGCCGACGGGCGGGTGTTGAACCGGCCGGCCATGAGCTGGCGGTCGGATGGAGATGACGCTGCGTCATGACCTGTGTGTTACACCCAGGCGACCGACTGCTCTTCATCGGTGATTCGATCACCGACAGCGGACGAGACCGTGACGACCCGACCAGCCTCGGGAGCGGGTACCCAGCCCTGGTCGCCGAGGAGCTCGCTGATGACCCGACGTTCGCCGGCATGGACGTTCGGAACAGGGGCATCGGGGGCAATCGCGCTGTCGATCTCCGGGAACGCTGGGAGGAGGATTGCCTCGCCCTCCAACCGACTGTCCTGTCGCTCCTCATCGGCGTCAACGACACCTGGCGTCGCTTCGACGCAGGCGACATCACGACGGCCGAGACATTCCGGGACACGCTGCACGACCTCATCGCCCGCGCCCGCGAAGGGGGAGTCAGAGAGATCGTCCTGATCGAGCCGTTCACGCTGCCGATCGGCGTAGTCACCCCGGATTGGTCGGACGACATCGCTGCACGAATCGCCGTCGTACATGAACTTGCCGACGCGCACGGCGCTCTCCTCGTGCCGGCGCATGCATCGTTCGCACGATGGGCGACCGAACGCGACCCCAAAGACCTGCTGGAGGACGGGGTGCATCCCACCCCGCTCGGACACGCATTGCTGGCAGCGGAGTGGATCAGGACGGTCGTGGGACGTGGCGACGCGTGATCACATACCGACTGACGCACGACAAGGCACAAGAGAAGAGCATCAGATGAACAAGCTCGCGCTGACGGGAAGCTGGACGCTCCGCCCTACGGGCGGCCCGGTACCGACGACCCTCCCGCCCGAGGTCCCCGCGACCGTCCCAGGCACGATCCACACCGATCTCTTCGCCGCCGGTCTCATCCCAGACCCGTACCTGGACGAGAACGAGCGCGAGCTCTCGTGGATCGGCGAGTCGGACTTCGCCTACGCGACCCGGTTCAGCGTCCCAGAGGGGCAGCACGACCGCATCGACCTCGTTGCGGAGGGGCTCGACACCATCGCGCGGATCCGCGTCGACGGCGTGGTGATCGGCGAGACCCGCAACCAGCACCGGACCCACCGCTTCGACCTCCGGGAAGCGCTTGACCAGCACCCCGACGGCGACCACGAGCTCACGGTCGACTTCACGTCGGCGCTCCGCTGGGCGCGCGGCGCCGAGGAGCGGATCGGTGCCCGGCCGTTCGTCGGCAACGCTCTGCCGTACAACGCCATCCGGAAGATGGCCTGCAACTTCGGCTGGGACTGGGGACCCGTCCTCGTGACCGCGGGCATCTGGAAGCCCATCTCGGTCCACGCGTGGTCGACCGCGCGCATCGACCAGGTCGTACCGCTCGTCACGGTCGGCGCCGACGGCGTCGGCACGGTAGAGGCCCGGGTGCACCTGGAACACGCCACCGACGCCCCGGTCGCCGTCCGCGTCCGGATCGTCGGTCCGGACGGAGCCAGCCGGGACGAGGTGAGCGTGGACGCGCCCGGTGACGACGTGACCGGGGTGCTCATCGTGCCGGACGCTGCGCTCTGGTGGCCGCGCGGGTACGGTGACCAGCCGCGGTACCGGCTCGAGGTCGACCTCCTCGCTGACGGCGAGCCGATCGACGCCTGGTCGCGTTCCGTCGGGTTCCGTACGGTCGAGGTCCGGAACGACCGTGACGAGTTCGGCACGAGCTTCGTCTTCGTCGTGAACGGGACACCCGTCTGGGTCAAGGGCGCGAACTGGATCCCGGACGACTGCTTTCCGTCGCGGGTGACCGCTCAGGACTACGAGGCCGGGGTCCGCGACGCCGTCGACGGTGGCTTCAACCTGCTCCGGATCTGGGGCGGTGGCCTGTACGAGGACGACGCCTTGTACGAGGCATGCAGCCGCGAGGGGCTGATGGTCTGGCAGGACTTCCTGTTCGCGTGCGCCGCGTACTCCGAGGCGGACGAGCTCCGCGACGAGGTCGAGGCCGAGGCCCGGGAGCACGTCGGTCGACTTGCCGCGCACGCGTCGCTGGTGTTCTGGAACGGCAGCAACGAGAACGTCGAGGGCTACTACGAGTGGGGGTGGCGTGACGCGCTCGGCGAGGGCGTGGACTGGGGTCGAGGGTACTACGACGAGCTGCTGCCCCGGATTGTCCGCGAAGTGGACCCGACCAGGTCCTACCTGCCGTCGAGCCCCTTCTCGCCGAACGACTACGAGCACCCGCGCGAACCGTCCGACGGCAGCGTCCACAGCTGGGAGGTGTGGAACCGCGAGGACTACTCGGCGTACCGCAACGACATCCCCCGGTTCGTCGCCGAGTTCGGGTATCAGGGACCGCCGAACTGGGCGACCCTCACCCGCGCGGTGCACGACGAGCCGCTGCGCGCGGACGCCCCCGGCTTCCTCGCCCACCAGAAGGCGGAGGACGGCAACGGGAAGCTTGAACGCGGGATGGCACCGCACGTGGCCGCATCCACGTCCTTCGACGACTGGCACTTCGCGACACAGCTCACGCAGGCGCGCGCCATCACCTTCGGGGTCGAACACTTCCGGTCCTACTGGCCGCGCACGACGGGTAGCGTGATCTGGCAGTTGAACGACTGCTGGCCCGTCACGAGCTGGGCGATTGTCGACGGCGACCGCCGTCGGAAGCCGGTCTGGTACGCGCTGCGCGCGGTGAACGCTCCGCGTCTGCTGACCTTCCAGCCGCGTCCGGAGGGGCTCGCGCTCGTCGCGCACAACGACACCGCGACCCGCTGGGCGGAGTCGGTCACGGTCGTGCGCACCACATTGGACGGCACCGAGCAGGGTCGGGCGGTGGTCACCGTGGACCTGGATGCCCGTGGCTCATTCACGATGATCCTCCCGTCCTACGTCGCGACGGTCCAGGACGCGTCGTCAGAGGTGCTCGTCGCGACGGCCGGATCGGCGCGGCGCGCCGTCTGGTACGCGTCGGAGGACCGGCACCTCGCGCTCCCGCCGCTCACGATCGCAGCATCCGCGACGGCGACCCGGGACGGGGTCGTCGTCGACGTGCGCGCAGACGCGTTCACGAAGGACCTCGTCCTCGCCGCCGACCGCGTCGCAGCGGACGCGGTCGTCGACGACCAGCTGGTCACGCTGTTCCCGGGGGAGACCCACCGGTTCACGGTCCGGACCTCCGGGGCACCCGATCCGACGGCCTTCCTCCGTCACCCCGTCCTGCAGGCCGCCAACGTGCTCGCACACCCGGACGACATCTCCGTCGCCGTGACCGACCTCGAGGGGATCAGCGCATGACCACCGTCTCCATCCGGGACCACGGTGCCGTCGGTGACGGCGTCACGAACGACGCTCCGGCGATCCAGGCGGCGATCGACGCGTGCTCCGCCGCGGGCGGTGGCCGCGTGCTCGTGCCGAGCGACGGCGTGTTCCTCACCGGCTCGATCATGCTGAAGGACCACGTCGAGCTGCACCTCGAGCGCGGATCCGTGCTCGACGGCAGTGCGGACCCCGCCGACTACACCGAGCGCTTCACGGTGTCGGCGCTCTCCGGCGGTGAGCTCCGCGACGGCACGGACGACGCGTTCATCCTGATCGGCGCGCGGGACGCCCGGGACATCGCGATCACGGGGAGCGGCACAGTACGGGGTGGTGGCCGGCACTTCATCACCGGCGACACCGGGTACATCTACGAGTGCCCGAACGCCAGGCCGTTCACGGTGTTCCTCATCCGCTGCGAGGACGTCACGCTCCGCGACACCACGTTCACCGACGCCGGGCTCTGGTGCATCCGGCTCACCGGCGTGGACCGTGCGCTCATCACCGGGATCCGCGTGGACACCGACCTCAAGTACCCGAACGCCGACGGCATCGACATCGACCGCTGCCGTCAGGTGCGGATCAGCGACTGCGAGATTTCGAGCGGTGACGACGGCATCTCGCTGAAGACGTGCGAGGAGTTCCCGGACCTCGGACCCACCGAGGACATCGTCATCACGAACTGCACGATCCGTTCGACCTCGAGCGCGATCGTCGTCGGGGTGGACGCCGTGGAGCCGATCCGCAACGTGGTCGTGTCGAACTGCGTGATCCGCTCGTCGCACCGCGGCCTCGCCGTGAACCTCGGGCAGCGCGGCGACTTCGAGAACATCCTGTTCTCCGGCTGCGTGGTCGAGACGCGCCACTTCGACGATGCCTGGTGGGGACACGGCGAGCCGATCTACGTCAGCGCCTTCCCGTGGCACAATGAGGTCGGACGCATGCGGAACGTGCGCTTCCGGAACATCCTCGCGCGCTCCGAGAACGGCGTGTACGTCGCCGCCGAGTCGGTCGGCCTCATCGAGGGGGTCGTGCTTGACGGCGTCCGGGTCGAACTCGACCGGTGGTCGCACTGGCCCGGCGGCGAGTACGACCGGCGCCCGTACGACCGCGGGCAGGAGATCTACCAGCACCCGACGAGCGGGTTCCACATCGACACCGCCACCGACGTCACGCTGCGGAACTGCGAGGTCGTGTGGGGGAGTCGTCCGGAGAACTTCGCGCACGCCGTCGAGGCGATCGACGTCAGCGGGCTGACCATCGAGGGCTTCCGCGGAGCGGCAGCGCACCCGGAGGACCTCGACGCGATCGTCGAGCGCACCCGTGCGACCGCCGACGCGCGACGCTAATTCCTTCGACGGAGAATTTGTATGTCTTTGAAGATCCCCGCCATCCCGAAGCCGGAACATCCGCGCCCACAGCTCGTGCGGGACGACTGGGTGAACCTCAACGGCGTGTGGGGGTTCGAAGTGGACCCGGGTGACTCCGGCCTCGAGCGAGGACTCCGAGATCGGGAGCTGTCCGGCGAGGTACTCGTCCCGTTCGCTCCCGAGTCGAAGTTGAGCGGCGTGGAGAACGTCGACTTCATGCACGCGGTCTGGTACCGCCGAACGGTCACGATCCCTGCGGAGTGGAGGGGCAAGCGCGCACTCCTCCACTTCGGTGCAGTGGACCACGACTGCACCGTGTGGGTGAACGACACCGAGGTCGTTCGACACCGGGGTGGCTTCACCTCGTTCACCGCCGATCTCCACGCGGTGGCGCAGCCGGGTGAACAGGCGACCATCGTCGTCAGGGCTCGGGACCCTCGAAGCGGTCCGCAGGCGCGCGGCAAGCAGTCCGTCCCGTTCGGGAACGCCTCCTGCAACTACACGCGCACGACCGGCATCTGGCAGACCGTCTGGCTCGAAGCCGTCCCCGACGTCCGCATCCTCGTCCCGCGGATCACACCGTCGTTGTCCGACGGCAGCCTGACCGTCGAAGTCCCCCTCAGCGCCAACCGGCCGGACGACACCGTGCGGGTCGTCATCAGCGACGCGGAGGGCACGGTCGTCTCGCAGGAGGTGGCGGCGCACCTCGACCTCGTACCAGCAGCGCGGCTCGTCATACCTCCGGCTCGGCTGCGCCTGTGGTCGCCCGACGACCCCCACCTCTACGACGTCGTCCTGGAACTGCTCGACGGAGCCGGCACCGTTCTCGACTCCGTCCGCTCCTACGCCGGCGTCCGCTCGATCGCGATCGACGGACAACGTCTGCTGCTGAACGGAGAGCCGGTGTTCCAGCGGCTCGTCCTGGACCAGGGGTACTACCCGGATTCGCTGATGACATCGCCTGACGACGAGTCGTTGATCAGGGACATCGAGCTCGGTCTGGCAGCGGGGTTCAACGGTGCGCGGCTGCACCAGAAGGTCTTCGAAGAGCGGTTCCTGTTCCACGCGGACCGTCTCGGTTACCTCGTCTGGGGGGAGTTCGGGGACTGGGGGTCCGGAGGGTACGGAGACCCGGACGACTCGCAGCAGCCGACCGCCTCCTTCGTGGCCCAGTGGCTGGAGGCGCTCGAGCGCGACTACAACCACCCCGCGATCGTCGGATGGTGCCCGCTCAACGAGTCGCAGCAGGTCATCACCGACCACATCCGCCAGCTCGACGACGTGACCCTGGCCATGTACAACGCGACGAAACTGGCCGACCGGACGCGACCCGTCGTGGACGCGTCCGGGTACTCCCACCGCGTTCCTGGGTCCGATGTGTACGACTCGCACAACTACGAGCAAGATCCGGTCGAGTTCGCTCGTCAGATGGAGGGTCTCGACCAGGGGCGGGCGTACACGAACGTCAACGACGACGGCCGGCCGATCTCCGTCCCGTACGCGGGCCAGCCGTACTTCTGCTCCGAGTTCGGCGGGATCTGGTGGAACCCGGAGGCAGCGGCTGAGTCGGCGTCTGCGCCGGAGACCGACGTCGACCGCGAGCGCTCCTGGGGCTACGGCGCCCTGCCGGGTTCCGAGGAAGTCCTCCAGCAGCGCTTCGCCGGCCTGGTCGGCGTGCTCCTCGACGATGCCCGCATGTTCGGCTACTGCTACACGCAGTTGACGGACGTGTTCCAGGAGCAGAACGGCATCTACCGGTTCGACCGTTCCGAGAAACTCGACGTATCCCGGATCCGGGCCGCGCAGCTCCGCAACGGAAGCAGCGGCGTATGACGGAAACGACCAACAGAGCCGTCCCACCCGCACCATGGACATCGACTCGTCTTCTGCGACGCTGTCGCTCGTGCAATCACACCTCGCGTCGAGAGGGCATTCTGTCGACCTGGGTCGTCTTGACACCAGCCTCACGCACACCCGCGACGGTGCGGTGATGTATCGCAAGGTAGGGGATGCGCTGGGGCGGCGAGACATACCGGTCGTTTCGTGGGAAGCGCTTTGGGCCAACTTCGAATCCAGACGCTGACTTGTGAAGGCTTCTCAGCAAGTTTCTCCGCCGGTCGGTCTCGTTCTCGTCGGCCCAAGCCTGCAATCAGCATCAGAGTTGTTCTATGAGGAGTTCCTTGCTGGACTGGAGGGTGTGCTCAGTTTCTCGGGAATAACCGTTGTCCTGCAGGTGGTCGCACGCGAAGCCGACGAGCGCGCAACGTACGAGCGCTGGGCGCGTGGTGGCATGGTGAGCGCGGTACTCCTCACAGATCTCGCTTACGACGATGACCGCGTTGCCCTTCTCGCCGCGCTCGGTATTCCCACTGTCGTGATTGGAGACCCGGCCACGGCTGGTCCATTTGCGGCAGTTTGGACTGACGATGCCGAAGCGATGCGGGATGCTGTCGACCGGATGTTCGAGCTTAGCCACCGGTGCGTCGGTTTCGTTTCGGGGCCTCAGCGGCACGCTCACGTTCAGATTCGATTGAATGCTTTCCGATCGCGGGCAAAAGCCCTTCATATTGATGCAGTCCATATAATTTCCGACTACACGGAAGTAGGTGGGGCTGACGCGACCCGGAGCATACTGGCACTGCCCCATTCACCCACTGCTATCATTTATGATAACGATCTGATGGCGCTTGGCGGGGTTGCTGCGGCGCAGATCCTCGGATTGCAGATACCCAAGGATTTATCCATCTTGGCCTGGGGTGACTCGGTAGCTTGCCAGCTATCGAATCCAAATCTTGCTGTGATGATTTACGACATTCAGAAAATCGGCCAATTGGCGGCTGATGTGCTTCTTGCGCTCTTGCGTTCAGGAACGGCGTCAATCGCGAAGGCTTCGACGGCCTCATGTCTTGCAAGGGCCTCAATCGATGTGTCTCCCTAAGCTGACCCGTATTTCCGGCCAACGAGGGGTGATCAAACGTCTCGATAGTGAGCCACCTGGCTTAGTAGTATATCATTTGGGTTGCCCGGCGGTTGGTTATCTAGACATTTTTTCATTGCGCCCACTCGGAATGGTTTCACAACAAAGGTAGCGAAATCGTCGCCACTGCTAGTCAAACCGAGAGATCGAATGCTTTGGTTTGCATTGGCTATGAATGGGCATATCGAGCCTGCTTTACCTTATCCGGTATATGGCCGCGTTGGTTGGCCTAGTACGCCGGGGTGGCACGTGAAGATCGCTCCGGCTTGCGGTTCTGGGTCGACGAGACCGTGTCGAGACGTGGTGATAATAAGCGTATCTAGCTGTTCGCCGACGAACGCGACGGCCGTGACTTGACTGACCGGAAGGCCGACGATTTGTTCGAGGCGACCGGTCGGCGAGTAGCACCGGACTTCACTGCCTCCGAAGATCGCGACCCAGATGTTGCCGTCTGCGTCGACGGTCAGGCCATCGGGCGCTCCGGCACCGGCGACGTCGGCGAGGGGACGCCGGTTGCTGAGCCCGCTGGGCGACCAGTCGTACTGGTCGATCCGCTGCGTAGGGGAATCGACGTAGTAGCACGACCTGCCGTCGGGCGACCAGTCGATGCCATTCGATATCGTGACCCCTGATTCCGCGACGGTGGGGGAGTGCGCCCTGTCGATCCGGTATAAGGTGCCACGAGCCGGGGAACTGTCGTGAGCCATCGTGCCGACATAGAGATTCCCCGCTGGGTCGCAGCCGCCCTCATTCATCCGGACTGCGCTGCTGGTGACGATGTCGGGCAATGTATTGAATCGGGCATCGAGATCGTCATCCTCAGCCAGGATGAGACCGCGTTCGGTCGCCACGACGAAGCCGCCATCACTTCTCGGCCTGATCATTGCCGCGATTGTGCCGACGTTGCGCCGGCGGACCCCACCATCGGGTCGGAGCTCGCAGACGTCGCCGGCGAGCATGTCTACCCAGCGTGGGCCTGCCCATTCCGGCGCCCAGGCGGGACCCTCAGCGTGGTGTGTGACCGCTGCAGTCAGCTGCTCGGTTCGCATCGGTTCAGCTCGTTCGCTCGGTCACCGGACCGGTGGGGACACCATTGACGCGACGCCATACGTTCCAAGGGTTGTCATCCCGAACTGCCGGTGGCAGGAGCTTCGCGGGAAGCCCCTGCACAGCAATTGGGCGTACGAACCGGCGGATCGCGGTCGGACCGACGGAGGTGTGGAGGGAGGCAGTCGTCGACGGCCAGGTACCGCCGTGATGCATGGCCCACGTCACGGACACTCCAGTGGGCCAGCCGTTCCACACGATTCGTCCGGCATGTTCGATCAGCGCGTGGATGATCGGCTGCGCGGCGGGGTCGTTGTCGTCGCTGTGGACGGTAGCGGTCAACTGGCCTGGAAGGGTGGCGATGACCTCGACGAGCTCCGCCGGGTCGTCGTACTGGATCAGGACAGCGGCAGGCCCGAACGTCTCCGCGAAGAGCGCGTCTGGCGCCGAGCGGGCCTGTTGCATGGAGGCTTCGAACAGTGACGGCGATGCGCTGCTGTCCGAACTCGCTCCGCGCTGCACCTGAGACCAATCTTCTTGCATGGCCTGGATGCGGTCGTTGAACCCGTCCATTATGTGTGGGTTCAGCAACTGGGAACCGGACACGGCAGCGACGAGATCAGTGAGTTCTTCTTGAACACCAGATGCACGAGGTACGAAGATGACCCCGGGTTTGGTACAGAACTGTCCTGCGCTGAGGGTGAAGGAGTTGACGAAGCCCTCGAGGACGGCGCGCCTCCGGTTCGCGAGGGCAGACGGCAGGACGAGGACCGGGTTGACGCTGCCGAGTTCGCCGTAGAAGGGGATCGGGTCGGGCCGTGCCGAAGCGATGTCGAGGAGGGCCCGGCCGCCGCGCACGGAGCCGGTGAAGCTGCCAGCCTTGACACGCGTGTCAGCGAGCGCTTCCCGTGCCTCGTCTTCTCCTTCGATGATCGCGAATGTGCCTTCGGGTGCGCCAGCTCTGCGCAGAGCGTCGGTGACGATTTGCGCCGTCCGGCGTGAGAGCAGCGGGTGGCCGGGGTGCGCCTTCACGATGACGGGGCAGCCGGCCCCGAGCGCGGTGGCGGTGTCCCCGCCGGCGACACTGAACGCGAACGGGAAGTTGCTGGCAGCGACGACGAGCACCGGCCCGACGGGCTGGAGCATGCGTCGGAGATCCGGTCGTGGTGCAACTGGCCAGGCCGCATCAGCGTGGTCGATGGTCACTTCGAGCCAGGAACCCTCCACGACTGCATCGGCGGTGAAGCGCAGTTGGAAACTCGTGCGTGCCACCTCGCCCTCAAGACGCCCGATCTCCAGGTGGGTCTCCCGCGTGGCGAGATCCACGAGCTCGCCCACCGCCGCGTCGAGCCCGTCGGCGATGACACGCAGCCAGGTCGCCCGTTCGGACGGAGTGCTCCCGGCAACGCTGGTGCTGGCGTTAGCTGCATCAGTGAGGATCGAATCGAGTTCTGGGGTCATGGCTTCCTTCAGTGGGTTCTGAGGACGAACGATCACTTGCGGCGGTCATCCCGCCATCGGTGCAGGCGCCGGCGGGACGCGCTGGACGAGGTTGGTGAGCGTGCCGACAGTCGGGATGTCGATGATGATCTCGTCGCCATCGGCGACGGAGAACGGGAGCTCCGGTACGAGGCAGGTGCCGGTGGAGAGCCACACTCCGTCGGGGAACCGCAGTTCACGGTGGAGCCAGTCGACGAGGTCGTGGATACGCCGGTGCAGTTGCGCGACGACGGCGGAGCCTGCCCATGCGGTTTTGCCGTCGCGGACGATGGTGAGACGGAGTTCGAGTTCGTACGGGTCGGCGATCTCCCACACGGGTACGACACCTGGGCCCAGGGCACTGGATCCTTCGTAGATCTTGGCCTGTGGGAGGTACAGGGGGTTGGCTGCCTCGATGGTTCGGGAGCTCATGTCATTGCAGACCGCGAAGCCGACGAGCTCACGGTGTGCGTTGACGAGGACGGCGAGTTCTGGCTCCGGGACGTCCACGACGGAGTCGGCGCGCGCTCGGATCGTTCCGCCGTCGCCGATGACGCGCCAGCCGACCGATTTGAAGAACAGCTCAGGGCGGTCCGCGTCGTAGACCTTTGCGTAGACGTCGGCCGAGCTTTCGCTCTCGTCGATGCGGGCGCTCTGGGACGTGGCGTAGGTCACGCCCGCGGCCCAGAGTTCAGTTCGTCCGTCGATGGGAGCCAGCACCTCCACGTCGGTGCGTGGAACGGAGGTGTCGCCCCGCTTGTCGATCATCCGACGCAGGTCATCGATGCGCAGCTGCAGGAGATCGCTCAGACTGTCGGCGAGCGGGACGACGACGTTGCCGTCGGCCCAACCGATCTGGGTGTGGTCGTGGTGGCGGTAGCGGAGGATCATCGGGTGCTCTCCTGGATCGGTCCGGAGCGGGAGCTCGGACAATCGGTCATCATCTGTCGGTTGGTGCGACGAGGATCTTCGTGAGGTCCGGTTCCGTGTCGAGGCGGGCGTAGGCGTCTGCAGCCTGACGCAGACTGACGGTCGCCGAGTGCAGCGGCGTCGGATCGACCACGCTCCGAGCGAGCATCGCGACGGCCGCGGCTACGTCCTCGTCCCAGAGATGCGCTGCTGATCCGATGAGGTGCCGTTCCTGGAGGACGACGTCAAGCCACGGGAGTTCCAGTGTCCCGGCGCGGAAGCCGACGAGGAGGATCGTCCCGCCTCTCCTGGACAGGCGTACCGCGGCCGTGGGCGTCGTTCGCGCGCCGGCGCACTCGAACACGACGTCGGCGCCGCGACCGCCGGTGATCGACCCGATCCGGGCGGCAGCGTCCTCGGGGGCAGCCGTCCGGCTTCCGAACCGCGCAGCGAGGTCACGGCGTGAAGCGTTGGGGTCGACTGTGACGACGTCTCGGCACGTGCTGGCGAGTGCGATCTGCGCGACGAGGTTGCCGACCGTGCCCCCTCCGACCACGGCGACGGTGGCGCCGGTGAGATCCCCTGCTTTCCGGATCGCTCGTACGGCGACCGCAACGGGTTCTGCGAACGCTGCAACGTCGAGGTCCAGCGTCTCGGGAACCGTGACGCACGTCGCTGCATCAGCCAGCATGTACTCGGCCAGGCCGCCGTCCTGCTGCTGCCCGCGCACACGGAGTTGCGGGCACAGCCCCTCCTCGTGGCGGTTGCACCACCAGCAGTGACCGCAGCCGACGACCACGTCCGGAACGACGCGGGTACCGGGCGCGGGGAGTCCGCTGGGGCTTTCCACGACAGTGCCGACGACCTCGTGACCGAGGATCAGCGGAACAGCCTCGGGTGGGATCGCGACTGGCCCGTGACGGTACTCCTCGAGGTCGCTGCCGCACAGTCCGACCCGTTCGACGGCGATCAGGACTTCGGTCGCGCCGGCTCGGGGGACCGGAACCTCCTCGTAGCGGACATCGCGGGCGCCGTGCCAGCGCAGCGCGTGCATGGTGTCGGGACGCGAGAACGTCTTGGTCACCGGTTGCTGACCCGTCGCTGGACCGACCCGTCCTCCCGGATCCCCGGTCGCAGACTGACGCCGTGTCCGGGCGTGGTGGGAGGCACGATGACACCGTTGACGATCTCCGGCACGCCGATGACGAGCTCGTCGTACCAGGTGCGCAAGAAGGCCCGGACCGTCTCCTGGATCAGACCGTTCGGGGCGGAGAGTGCGAGGTGGGCGCAGGCGGCGAGGGTTGCCGGGCCGGTGCAGTCGTGTGGTGCGATCGGGATCCCGTAGGCATCTGCGAGGGACGCCACCTTCCGAGCTTCGGTCAGGCCGCCCGTCCACTGCACGTCGACCGTGACGACGTCGATGGCGTTGGAGGCCAACAGCGGGAGAAATCCCCGTCGGCCGACGACCGTCTCGCCCGCTGCGATCGGTACACCGACATCGGCACGGAGCGCGGCGAGCGAACCGATCGCGTCGGGCCGGATCGGATCCTCGACCCAGTACGGCGCATACGGCTCGAGCGCCCCGATGATCGTCGTCGCTCCACGTCGGTTCCACAGACCGTGCATCTCGACCATGAGGTTCATCTCCGGACCGACCTCTCCGCGGATGGCATCGATGATCCGGATGCCGTCCGCCAGCGCTGGCCCGGAGATGTGGGTGCCGTTCGTCGTCTCCGCGGCACGGTCGAAGGGCCACACCTTCATCCCACGGATGCCTTCGTCCCACAGCTCCCTAGCGAGACGAGCGGGCTGAGTGAGGAATGCTTCGAGATCCTCCCAGGCGCTCGCGGTCGGGTCTGTCGGAACGCCCCAGTTGCTCGGCTCTTGGCGTGTGCTCGTGCTGACGTACCCGGGGCCGGCGCAGGTGTTGTAGATCGGGATGTCCGACCTGGCTGGGCCACCGAAGAGCGTGACCAGTGGCAGTCCTGCGCGTTTGCCGATGAGGTCCCACAGGGCAAGGTCGATTGCTGCATTGCCTTTCACCTCGGCACCGGCGCCTTGGTACCCCGTGTACGGGTTCAACGCGCGGGCCACGCTCTCCGGGGTCGGGTCGAGTGCTCCGAGGAGGACCTCCGCCGCAGATTCGTGGATGTACTCCTCGACGGTCCTCGCTCCGAAGAACGCCTCGCCGAGACCGATCTCGCCGTCGTCGGTGTGCAGCAGGACGAACAACAGATTGGGTTGGACGGTTGGGCGGAGTGTCTCGACAGCGACGATCATGATGTCCTCATCCCTTGACGGCTCCGACGGTGAGACCGTTGATGAGCTGTTTCCTGAGTCCGATGAACAACGCGACTGTCGGTATCGCGGCGATCACGGAACCGGCCAGGATCACACCGTAGTTCGCAGTGTAGGCACTCGTCAGCGAGTTCAGCCCCAGCGGCAGCGTGTACTTGCTGCTGTCGGCGAGCACGATCAGCGGCCACATGAAGTTGTTGTAGCTCGTGAGGAACAGCCACACAGCCAGTGCACCGAGTGCGGGCCGCAACACCGGGAGCACGATGGTGAAGAAGATCCGGAGCTCGCCGGCGCCATCGATGCGAGCAGCCTCGATCATCTGGTCGGGTACGGCCTGGATGATGAACTGTCGCATCATGAAGACCCCGAACGCCGGTGCCAGCCACGGCAGGATCAGGGCGACGTAGGTGTTGCCGAGACCGGCCTTCGCGATCATCACGAACAAGGGGATGACCAGCACGGTGATGGGGATCATCATGGAGGAGAACATCACATCGAACAGGAGCTGGTCGCCGCGGAACCGGAACTTCGCGAACGCGTAGCCGCCCATCGTGGAGAACACCACAGCGATCGTCGTGCTGACCACCGCGACCCACAAACTGGTCCACAACCACCGCGGCAGCGGGATCTCGGTGAACAAGGCGGCGTAGTTCGAGAGTGTCGGGCTCGTCGGGATCAGGTTCGGCGGTATCGCGAAGATCTCAGTGATGCCCTTGAACGATCCAGACACAGCCCAGGCCATCGGTAGCACGGCGATGACCAAGATGATCACGAGGACCACGTAGAGGAGCGTCCTGAGCAGGATGCGTCGGCTCTTCGCGTGTTCGAGCCGCCCCGTCGCGGCCCGAGGCGGTCGAGGTGTCGTGGCGGTCATGCTCGGTCCTCTCGTCCGATGCCGAAGAACTGTCGCGCCAACCGCGTGAAGATGAAGAGCACGATGAACAGCAGGAAGCTGGCAGCGGCCGCATACCCGAGCTGCTCTCTGGTGAACGCGGCGCGGTAGATGAAGTAGGCGATGCTCAGCGTCGATTCGCCCGGGCCGCCCTGTGTCAAGATGAAGGGTTCTTCGAAGATCTGCGCTGCGCCCACGAACGAGGTGATGGCGACGAACGCGGTGACCGGAGCGAGCATCGGGATGGTCACGTTGCGGAACTTGGCGAACAGTCCGGCACCGTCCAGCTCTGCGGCCTCGTAGAGCTCGGTCGGGATCGACTGCAGGCCGGCGAGGAAGTAGATCACCAGGTACCCGGTGTACCGCCAAACCATGAGGATGATGACGGTGACCTTCGCCCAGAACGCATCGCCGAGCCAGTTCACGGGTCCGATCCCGAACAGGCTGTTGAGCAGGCTGTTGACGAGTCCCGCATTGGGGTCGAACAGGATCGTGAACACGAGTGCGACGACGACCGGCGACAGTATGAAGGGGATGAAGAACGCGACGCGGAACAGGTCGCGTGCTCGGAGGCCTTTCGCTGCGAGCGCGGTCGCGATGATCAGGGAGATGGGCACGATGATCAGGACGCTGGCCGCGACGTACCAGAAGGTGTTCAGCGCGGCGGTCTGGAAACTCGTGTCACGGAAGAGCCGTACGTAGTTGTCGAGCCCTACCCATTGCATCGCACCGATCCCGGTCCAGGTGTGCAGGCTGATCCACAGCGCGATCAACGTCGGGATCAGGAGGAACAGGGCGTACAGGACGAAGAACGGGGAGAGGAACGCGTACGGGACCCCCCGCCGGTACTGCGCCGATCGATGGTGTGACGGCTGTCGACGCCGCGGCTCGGTCGACGGTGCCGCCTGCTCGCGGCGTCGCGTGTCTCGTGGTCGCGTCGTCCGTGCGGACGAGATGTCGGATGTCATGGTCGGTGCCTCACGCCATCTGGGATCGGATCGACGCGGCGGCGTCGCGCACCGCGTCCGTTGACTTGGTGTTGCCACTCATGACGTCGGACAGTGCGATGACCATCCGGGCACTCATGACGTCCCAGTAGGGGCTGGTCGTCATCGTCGGTGCTTGGTCGACGATCGTGCCGTAGACGTCGAACGGGCGCTGGCCACCGAGGAACTTCGACTCGTACGACAACAGCCGGTCGTCCTTCCAGGCGTCCTTCATGGTCGGGAGGTAGCTGGCCTGGAGGTAGCGCTGCACCTGACCGTCGGTCGTGGTGTACGCCTGCTTGAGTAGGTCGAGGGCGGCTCTCGTTCCGGCCTGGTCCTTCGGCACGCCGAAACCGGTGCCGCCCCAGACTCCGGTCGGACCGCCCTCCGGGAACCTGGGGAACTCGCGTATTCGCCACTGACCGGTCTGCTTCGGAGCGTTCAGCTGCAGTACGAACGGCAGGAACCAGTCGGGCATGAAGTACCCGATGACCTGACCAGAGTTGAGTGCGGCGACGCCGGCGGCGCCGTAGAAGTTCGAGAGGCTGAGGAACGCGCCGGAATCGACACCTCGCCGGAGCAGCTCCAGTGCGGTGTGGGTGTACGGGTTGTCGACCTGGAGCTTCCCGCGATCGTCGAAGAACTGTCCGCCCTGCTGCAGCATGAGCATCGCCATCCAGGCGATGTCACTCGAACTCACTGCCGCAACCGAGACCTGGTGCTTCTTGTGCGCGGCGGCTCCGATCTCCACCAGGTCGTCCCACGTCTCAAAGTCCGTCGGGAGCCCGAACTTCTTCCAGAGGTCCTCGCGGTAGAAGTAGGCCCCGAGGCACATGTCCGACTCTAGGCCGTAGACGGCGTCACCAACGCTGTAGGGAACGATCCGCGAGGTGTAGAACCGGCTGTCGAGATCCGGTATCTCCGCACGGAGGTCGACCGCGATGTCACCGCCGATGTCGTCGCGTTGCAACCGTGAGAACTGACTGATCTCGAACCCCGCGATGTCGGGCAGCTTCGTGCCGGACATGTACGAGGTCAGCATCTTGGTCACGATCTGGTCCGGCGACTGGATGAGCGAGCTGATCGACAGGTTGTACGGCGTCGTGCGCGACGCGGTGAGCTCCTTCGCGCGCTCCGTGAAGTACGAGACGTAGTTCGGGTCGTTCGTCCAGACGTCCAGGTCGAGCGCCCCGGCTGTCTTCGCTTGCTGCCTGCTGCCACTGGCGCAACCGGCCAGCACGGCCGTGGCCGCGACGCCGGCCAGGCCGAGGAAACTCCGCCGGCCGTACATGGCGGCAGGAGTGTGCGGAACTCGGTCCATCAGATCTCCCTCATTGGAGTCATGGAATCATACGACGATTGAATGATATGCACAGTCAGGGGTATGTTGTCCAGCGTGACCGCCGAAGAAGAAGTTCCGTCCGCAGTCGGCGGCTCCCCAGATCCGGTACTGCGTCGGCTCGAGCGCCCGCAACGGTTCGGGGACGTCGTCGCCGAGGAAGTCGTCCGGATGCTCGCTCGCGGCGACTTCGGAGCAGGAGACCGGCTGCCCCCGGAGCCGTCCTTGCAGCGGAGCTTCGGGGTGAGCCGTACTGTGCTCCGCGAAGCGCTGAAGTTTGTGGAGAGCCGCGGCATGATCACCATCCGCCAGGGACGCGGTGCAGTCGTCAGCGCGCCCTCCGAGTGGAACCTCCTCGATCCTCTCGTGCTGTCGGCCATGCTCGAGAACCATCCGACTCCGGCAGCCTTCGAGCAGTTGATGGCCGTGCGGACCATGCTCGAGCCAGAGCTGGCCCGGGAGGCTGCCACAGCGATCGGCGCGGACGATCTCCGCCGGCTCGCGGGGCTCCTGGCGTTGATGTCCGACGAGCTGACCAACCCCGAAGCCTTCTTGCAGCACGACGTCGAGTTCCACGACATCCTCACCGCCGCTGCGGGAAACATGATCGCCCACTCGATCCTGAGTTCGATCGAACAGCCGCTCCGATCCAGCCGACGACTGACCAACACCATCCCGCACGCGCTCGACCAGGCGCAGGTCGACCACCAACGCATCTACGACCAGCTTGCTGCCCGCAATCCGGACCTCGCCGCGGCAGCCATGCGCGATCACCTCGAGTGGTCCCGCGACCACCTCTTGTCACGTTGGATCAGCGCCAGTCAATCCCTGCCCACGAAGGAAGAGCAACCGGTATGACCATTGCAACTCGCCCCACCTCGGTGACGATGTGGGACTTCTCCTGGCTCCTGCGCCGTCACGGCCGTGAATCCGAGTACGCCGATGTCGACCGCGTCCTCGACGAGCTTGCAGAGCGCGGATACGACAGCGTCCGGATCGACGCATTCCCGCACTGGGTCGCCGCGGATGAGAACGGGGTCAGGACGGAACGCATCACGGCACTTCCGCAGGGCACGACGTTCATGTGGGGCAACCACGAGACGGTAGAGGTCGAGCCGACGACGGCCCTGCTGGAGTTCCTCGACGGGCTGCGTGCCCGAGGACTCCGAGTTGCATTGTCGACATGGCTGACCCCGGACGCCACGGCGCGCTCCGAACAGGTCCGCACGCCGGAGGACCTCGCCCGCGTCTGGATCGAAACGCTCACCCTGATCGAGGAAGCCGGTTACACGAATCTGATCGACTACGTCGATCTCTGCAACGAGTGGCCGCTGTTCACGCCCGGACCGCAGACGACGATCTGGCCCGACGGCGCACCACACGGAGAACACCTCGAGCCGTGGTCCGACGAAGAAGTTGCACGCATCGACGCGTTCGCGGCCGCTGTCCGTGCGGTCAAGGACCGGTTCCCGGAGCTTCCCGTGCTGTTCTCCTACTGTCTCCGGAACGCGGAACTGCCAGCGGCAGACGACTGCATGCGCATCACGACGGACGGGTACGACCTCGCCGAGGCCCACCTCTGGCTGAGCTCGACCCCCGACTTCGTCCGCGACACGTCCTTCGCCAACTCCCCGGTCGCATGGGACCGCCTGGCCGAACATCAACGTGCGGTCGCGCAGGCCTACTGGCCGGACAGAGCCCGGTGGATGGATGACCTTGACCAATTGATGCGCCGTTGGAAGCACTGGGCAGACGATCGCGGGCTTCCGCTCTGGACGACGGAGTGCTGGGCGAGCGTGTTCTGGAACCCCGATCTCTCTGATGACGCAGACCCTTGGGCATATGTAAGGGACGTTGCCGAGTTCGCTGTGCCGAGGGCCATCGAGTACGGGTGGGTCGGGATCGCTACCAGCAACTTCTCTCAGCCGCACCACAAAGCGCTCTGGGCCGATGCGGACTGGCACCGACGAATGAATGACCTGATCCATAACCGGTGACCGCTCTAATGAGCACGGCTTGACGTTCGAGGTTGGCTCGACGAAGGGGCAGACGATGTCGGACTTCTGGTACCCAAGTTTGATCCGATATGTACGAAGGTAACTAGGCTGCCAACATTCGGCTGCTTTTCGTACCGATCACCGTGTCAGGCGGCCTCCGGCGGAGACGGGCCTCGAGCGCCGGCATCGAGGAGCAGGCCTAAGAGATCAGGGGTGTGGGTCATCGTTTCACCAACGCGCCATCACCCTGTACATGTCCGGCGCACAAAGAAATGTCCATCGCCGAGGTAACGATGACGGGCGTCGGCGTCAATTTCTGCCGGCCGGACCGCGATACCGTGTCGTTAGGTTTTGCTGAGGTCGGCGTCGACGAGGTCATCGCCCGCGTCCTCCCCGACGAGAAAGCCGAACGCATCGCTCAGCTGCAAGCGGCAGGACACCACGTCGCCATGGTCGGCGACGGCGTCAACGACTCCGCAGCCCTCGCGACCGCAACCCTCGGCGTCGCCGTCATGCAGGGTACCGACATCGCCATGAAGGCCGCCGACATCATCATCGTCCGTGAAGACCTCCGCGCCGTCGTCGACTCGTCTGGGCGTTCGGGTATAACATCGCCGCCATCCCGCTCGCAGCAGCAGGACTCCTCAATCCGCTCATTGCCGCCGCCGCGATGGCGCTGTCATCAACGCTCGTCGTTTCGAACAGTCTTCGGCTGCGGTCGTACGGACGCGGCTAGAACGACTTAAGCCGTCACCTGAGATCAGTGGCACTCAGCTGCAGCGCCGGATCGAATCGCGTTGCAGCCTTACGAGTGCGCGCCGATCGAGGCGTGGGTGTTGATGTAGTCGTTGTACGGGACGGCTTGAACATCGGCGAGCCGCCAAGCTTCCAGTGCCGCTTCGAAGATGTCCGTCCGCCAGGACGAGTTCGTTTCTGCCGTCGGCTTGACGTATACAGCCTCAATGGGCTCGTGACCCGCGAGGTGCGTTTCCGTAGCGTCGAGGGTGGCATCGCCACCGTCGCTGCGGAATCGCGAGACGAGGTAGTTCCAGGACTGGATGTCCCGCTCGAGGTGGTCCAGTGTCGCGGCGTTGAACGTCCAGGTGTTCGTCAAGATCGGGCCGCTGGGTTCGGTTCGGGCGAGGTCAAACGTGCCGCGCTGGCGACCGACGGTCATCCTTGGTTGCAGGAAGAGAGTACGGCCCGGCAGGTAGTCCAACTCGTACTGGTACAGGTCGCGTATTGCGGTGCGCATGCCCTTTCGGGTCACACCTGCCCTTGTCCGACGCGGGTGCTCTCGTTCGATCAGGTGCGGGAACAGCAGGGCAAGTGCTTGCTCTGCAGACTCGGCTGCGTGCGTTCGTGCGCTTCGGCCTCGTTCGGTTTTGATCCCATGGTTGCACTATGTCGGTTGCCGGCGACATCGGTTTGAGAGGCGTGTTACGGCTGCTCGGCAGCTGGCCCAATACCGGACGACCGATCGGGTGAGCTTGAGTCGGTGTCCGCGCTACTTGTCGCAAGTGACAAGTAGGTGACATCTCGTTCCGGAAAGTGAAAAGTTCCCGCGGAACCTACAGGCCCGTGGACGCACGGAACGCCCGGCCTGAAAGGAACAACTGTCAGATCGAACCTCGGCCGGGCGTCCTGTGGACTGATTCTACGGCAGGATGCGGCGAGCGCCCCTAGTAGCGACGGACTCGGAGGATATCCCGACTTGGGGGTGTTGGTTGAGTCACCCCTGAGCGGTATGTGGTTGTCGGTCCTTTTGGTCTGTGGTTGTGAGGGGTAACCGCGTTTGGTATCCGAGTTGGGCGTTTCGGGCCGCCCAACTCGGACCGGTCATCGGGTCGTCCGCGCTCCGTCCAGCCGGTCGGCAGCGCCACGGGGTTGCCGTATCCCTCGTGTACGTAGCAGAGGCCGTCGTCGGAGCGCTCGTCGTAGACGGGGCTGATGCTCCGGTGGTCGTGGTCGAACTCGTCGGCCGCGACGATCGTTGTGCGGTCGCTGGTGTCGAGGACCCCGAGGGTCTCGCTGTTCTTGACCTCGGCGCCGCACCAGGGGCAGCGGATGCCCCGCCTAGGTGTACCTGGCCGTGACGTTGGTGTCGTGTACCGGGAGCAGTGGTGGACGCGCGGCCTCACGGACGCGCTGGGCAATGGCGAATCAGACCGAAAGCGCGAGATCTGTGTGCTCGTCGGTGAGGCGCAGTACTGGCGCAAGAATGGATGTACGCCTTCGGGTCGGGGAGAGCCATCGCCACAGGCTCGATGGTGTCGCTCGTGCGCACCCCTCCCTTCGTGGTGGTGTCGATCCCGCGCCGTGCGCAGGACGCGTCCTCGGCGCATGCGGGAGCGTCGCAGCGGCTGTCCAGGGTGCGACGCCCTCCGTCTGTGGCCGCCGTTTCCGAGCCGCCGGGGGTCTTCTTTGTAGCAGCGGACATCCTTGACATCGCGGGGGCGATGCGATGCAGTGGGGATGGCGCAGCGCGGCGAGGACGTTGGTGTTCATCGATCGGGTCCGTCGTGTGGGGAGATGTTGGGTGGTTGCCTGACGGAGGCGAGGGGGACGGATGGAAGAGACCCGGCGTGGGGCGGGACCGGACGTATCCGATGCGCGGACAGCCGCATCCGGGCGGACGATCACGAGCGACGAGGTCGCTGCGTGGTCGGCCCAGGCGGCCGACGCGCTCCTTGCAGGCGGTTGTCGAGAGGTGCGTGTCGTACTCGGCGCCCGGGCGGAGGAGGCGCGCGCCCTTCTGCCACAGGACCCGGCCGTCTCGCCGCTCGTCGCGGAGCGGTGGGCTGAGGGCGTGAGCGCGTCGCTTACCGTTGGCCTCGAGGCAGCGGCTGGGATGCCTGGTGTCGACGCTGTGGTCGTGACCCTAGTTGACCTGCCCGCTTTGCCCGCCGGAGCGGTGCGGCGCGTGCTCGGGCACGATGACGACCGACGCTCCTCGCTGCGACGGGCGTTCTACGGAGCACTTCCGGGTCACCCGGTGCTCATCGGTCGTCGGCACTGGCCACCGCTCCAGTCGGCACTGGTTGGGGACCATGGTGCCGGGGCGTACCTCGAGGCGCACGGAGCAGAGCCCGTGGCGTGCGGGGACCTTTGGGACGGTCGAGATCGTGACCGTCCCTGACGATCCATCCGGATGTCATGCAAGATGTGGGGCATGACCGAGCCCGGAACGCCGAAGCCCGGGACGTCGGCGAGGACGTCACCGGCGGTGCTCGCCGTTCCGTCTGCAGTCCATTGCCCGCACGTCGGTCGTATACCCCGTCACGGTGTTGTCCGATGAGCGCCCGGCAACCGGGCAGGCTCACGCTGCGCTTGGAGGACCTGTCACCGGAGACCGTCGCCGTGCTGCGACTGGCTCAGGCCGGCGAGGACATCGGGCTCTCACGGTCGGGTCGCCCGATTGGCGTTCTCCGTTTCGAGGTGCGGAGCGACGCGGCGCCGCAGTCGGGCGATGGGCCAGGCGGCGCCGGATGGCCGGATTTCACCGCGAATGTGGGGTGCGAAGGCCGTACAGGGGTCGCCGCCGAGCCGGACCAGCCCGAGCCAACGGACGGTACTCGGCAGGTCCGTCGCACCGATCGGCACGACGGGCCTCCGCGGTCCGCCGATGTGACCGTCGTCGCGGTCGCGATGGAGCTGTCGGACACGGCGCGGGCGCGGCTCTCCGACGAGCTGGGCCCCGGGTACGTCGTCCTCGACCTCGGCAGTGCGCCAAGCACCACCGACGTCGTGCTGACACCCGCGACCAGCCCACAGCTGCTCGGCCACCTACGGCAAGACTTCCCGGCTGCCCATGTCGTCATCGCCGAGATCGACGACGACGAGCTCGGTGTCCGCCACGTTGGGCCGGTGACCCGTCTGCTCGAAGCGGGGGCGTCTGCCTATCTTCCGCCGAGGCCGATCGCGCAGATCGCCTCGGGTCTCAGCGCGCACCTCGCTGAGGTCCGTGCCCGAGCGCTCTCGTCCGCTGAACGGAGCGGTCCGGCACTGCCGTCACGGGACGGCGCCGAGTCGCCAGAGGCCCACCACGACGGAATCGAGTCGCCGGAGGCCTGAATAGTCGGTGCGGAACCGGACACGAACGAGTTACTCGAGTCGGTCGGCGACCAACCGCACGAAAGAGTCATGGGCTGGCGGACCCCATGATGGCTTGCCGCCGGGCTCCCCGCGTCGCCCTGCTTCGGCGATGAAGGTGCTCGACAGCGCCCTCCAGACGGCCCAACCGCGCGCGCGACGCCAGACCGCAGGGTCGGTCATCTCGGCACCGTTGTGGTAGGTGCTCCGGAACCGCTCGATGCTCGCGACGTCGGGTAGCAGGATCCAGCTTGCGGCGAGGTCCAGCGCCGGGTCCCCGGCGCAGAGGTCGCCGAAGTCGATGACGCCGACGAGCTCGCCGTCGTCTGTCAGCACGTTCGCGGGATGCAGGTCCCCGTGCAGCCACATCAATGGTCCTGGCCACGCTGGGGCCGCGAGAGCGTCCTCCCAGATCGCGCGCACCTCCTGGTGCGCCGGGACGAGGTTCATTGCCACGGCTGCCTCCATTGACTGGTGGACCATGCCGGCTACCTCGCTCAGGTCGCCGCCCCGACCGCGCCCCGGTGGCGCGTCGACGGGCGCTGCGGTGTGCATCGCGACCATAAAGTCGGCGAGGGCCGTTGGTGCCCCGGTGCTCGTCATCGGCTTACGGTCTGCCGGTGACCCCGCAACCCAGGTCGTTACGCTCCACGGGCGGGGGAACCGGTTGCTCGGTACCCCGAGGCGCTGTGGCACAGGGACCGAGAGCGGCAGCCGGGGGGCGAGGCGCGGGACCCACTTGTCCTCCTTTAGCAGGAGCTCGTCGGCGGACTCCGTGGCCCACGGCAGGCGCACAGCGAGTTCATCGCCGAGGCGCCACACCTGGTTGTCCCACCCCTCGGCGGCGAGCGCGAGCGGGAGGTCAGCGAGGTCCGGGTGCTGGTCTTCGAGGAGCCCCCTGATGAGCTCCGCGTCGATGTCGTTGGTAGATGACTGCATGGCACCGATTCAATCGGCATCCGAGCCGGAAGGGGCAAAGCTGTCGCGCGCGCCGTTTCGACGGCGTCCGCGGCGGTGACGGGGAGGGCTTTCGACCCACTGGGTCATGACCAGGGCATCGAGTGTGGAGATCGTCATCTTGCCCACGCCGGACGAGGCCGGTCGCGTCGCCGCTTCCGAGGTCACGAATAAGCTGTTCGCCGTCGGTCTCCTGACCTGTTCGTGGAAGGATCGAGCGTATGTGCACCGTCGTCGTCCGCGTCGATCCCGGTTCGGACTGGCCCATCACCATGCTTGCGCTGCGCGACGAGTCCCCGACCCGCCCCTGGGACCCTCCGGCGGCGTGGTGGCCCGAGCGCAACCCGTCGTTCCGTGGAGTCCGTGATCGCCAGGCTGGCGGTGCCTGGCTTGCCGCGTCGGACGACGCGGGGCTCGCCGTGGTGTTGAACCGCGGGGAGGACGTCCCCTCCGCCGACGGTACCTGGACCACTCGTGGTTTGCTGCCGCTCAACGCACTGCAGGGATCGATGCCCGGTGGGGACGGCTCGACGCCGACGACCCGCGCGTTCAACCTGGTCCGGGCAACGTCCTCTGGCGCTTCTGTGGTCTCGTGGGACGGTTCCGGCGTGCGGACGACTGCACTCGATGCCGGCGTGCACATGGTCACGCACGGTGAGCCCAACGACTCCGGGGTGCCGCGCATCGGGCGCTGGCTGGAGTCCTTCCGAGCTGTCGCTGCCCCGGCTGGCCCGCCGGCGCTCGCACCGTTCGACGAGCTCCGGGCAGCGGACGCGGGGATGGACCCAGGCGACGGGTGGAGCCCCTGGCTCGGGTTGCTCGCGCAGTCGGCCGCGCTGCCCGCTAACGATCCGGACGCGATTTTGCGTGACACCGTCGAGCCAGAGGGGCACTTCGCGACGCTGTCGATTGTCGCTGCGGCGGTCGGTCATGGTCGGACGGTGCTGCAGCACGCCCGACTTGCGGAGCCCGGCGTCATCAGCGGTTCCGTCGAGCTCCATAGCGCCTGAGGCGGCGGGCGGTTCCGCTGCCGTCGTTGCACCCGGTGGAGCGTCAGGTGCGCTGTTTGCCGGTGACGTGCTCGAGTGCCCCTGTGTCCGTTCTCGGTCCCGTGGTGGTTTGCGTGTGTGTCTGGTGGGGTGCCTGTCGTCGCGTTTCTGCCGACCGTCCGGCCGCTGACGCCTGTTCTGTGACTTCGGGTGTCTGGGTGTCTGTC
>NZ_SMGH01000011.1:0-215574 GCF_004346855.1 Curtobacterium sp. PhB136 | reverse complement strand
GGACGTCCCACAAGTGGAACGCCACGGGGTCAATAAATTGGCATTGACAATGTGCACGCTGTTGAGTTCTCAAGGACCAGACGCACTCCCCGCTCAACCCGCAACAGGTTCCGCCAGAGAGGCATTCGTTCTTGTGCCACCCGAGGACACGTCGAATCACTTCGACTTCTTCGGGGGCTGGTTGCCTGAGCGGGACCCCGTCCGGACTGCGTCTCCAGGGCTTGCACCCTGTGACCGTCTCGGCCGTTCCGTTCTCCGCCTCAGCGGCAACGAGTGATTACTTTACACAGGGCCTGGGGGCCCCGCCAACCGTCGTGCCTCCCGGGCGTGTCGCGGCGCTGGATCCCCGTGGTTCCGCGGATCGGGGCTCCGGATGTGGCGGCGGGAGACGAGTGCGCGCGCATCGTCCGACAGTGCAGAGGTCGATCGACTTCCGTCGTGTCGGAGCATGCGGACGCATCCACTGCGTCCGCATGGGTCGACAGCGCGCGAGTCGATCGTCATGTGCGGTGTCGGAAGGGTTGCGCGGATCGGGAGCGGCACCCGCGGCGCCGCGGGCCGCAGGCTTCGGGCAGCAGCGGGCAGCAGCCGGCAGCCGGCAGCGGGCACCGCGGGCAGCGGGCCGGGCACCGCGGGCAGCGGGCACCGCGGGCAGCGGGTGCCGGGCAGCGCGGGCCGGGCTCCCCGGGAACGACGAAGGGCACGATGCGCGAACGCATCGTGCCCTCGGACCGGGCGCCAGGGACCGGGCGGCTACTCGGCTGCGGCGAGCTGCCCGCAGGCGCCGTCGATCTCCTTGCCGCGGGTGTCGCGGAGGGTCGTCGGGATGCCGGCGGCGTTGAGGCGGCGGACGAACTCGTCCTGCACGTGCACCTCCGACGAGGTCCACACGGAGCCGGGCGTCGGGTTCAGCGGGATCGGGTTCACGTGCACCCAGCCCTTGCCACGCTTGTTGAGCTTCTCCGCCAGCAGATCGGCACGCCAGGCGTGGTCGTTCATGTCCTTGATGAGCGCGTACTCGATCGAGACCCGTCGACCGGTCTTGAGGTAGTAGTTGTGGGCGGCATCGATCGCCTCGTCCGCCTTCCACCTCGAGTTCACCGGGATGAGCTCGTCGCGGAGCTCGTCGTCTGGCGCGTGCAGGGACAGCGCGAAGGTGATCGGGATGTCTTCCTCGGCGAGCTTCAGGATCGCGGGCACCAGGCCGACGGTCGACACCGTGATGCCGCGTGCACTCATCCCGAGTCCGTGCGGCTGCGGGGCCACCATCGTCCGGACGGCGTCCATCACGCGCTTGTAGTTCGCCAGGGGCTCCCCCATGCCCATGAACACGATGTTCGTGACGCGTTCGGCGTCGACGCGGTCCTTGCCGCCCTTGCGCGGGTCACCGCCGAGCTCCCCGGCGGCGATGGCGGCGTTCGCGCGGACGATCTGCTCGATGATCTCCGCGGTGGACATGTTCCGCGTCAGCCCCTGCTGGCCGGTCGCGCAGAACGGGCAGTTCATGCCGCAGCCCGCCTGGGACGAGACGCAGAGCGTGATGCGCCCGGGGTACCGCATGAGCACCGACTCGACGAGGGCGCCGTCGTGCAGCTTCCAGAGGAACTTGATCGTGTCGCCCTTGTCCGTCGCGAGACGCCGGGTCTCGGTCAGCAACGGCGGGAGCATGCCGGCGACGAGTTCCTCGCGCTGGGCAGCGGGCAGGTCCGTCATCCGGTCGGGGTCGGACGTGTAGTGCGTGAAGTAGTGCGTCGAGAGCTGCTTGGCGCGGAAGCCGGGCAACCCGAGCTCCTTGACCTTCGCCTCACGCTCTGCGACCGAGAGGTCCGCGAGGTGCTCCGGCGGCTTGCCGCGCTTCGGCGACGCGAACTGCAGCAGCGGTCGGCCTTCGCCGTCGGTGGCCTGGGTCCAGCCCTCGGTCCGGGGACGCACCTGCGGGCGGGCAGAACGTGCTGCCTGCTGTTCCTCGAACGGGGTGCGGGTCTCGGTGGCCATCACTCCAGCTTACGGGACGGGCGCGCCCCGTCAGGAACCGGCGGGCAGCAGGCGTGCGAAGTGGTGTGCGGCGGAGTACATCGGCACGATGTCGACGACCTCGCCCGGGTGCGGCGCCTGCAGCACGAGGCCGTCGCCGAGGTAGAGCCCGACGTGGTCCTCGTTGTCGTACACGACCATGTCGCCCGGCTTCGCCTCGGAGTCCGGGATCGTCGTCGCGGCGGCGTCCTGCGTCGGGACGTAGTGCGCGAGCTGGATGCCCACCGCCTGGTACGCCACCATCGTCAGGCCGGAGCAGTCGATGCCCGCGTGACTCGCGCCGCCCTCGACGTACGGGTCGCCGAGGTACTGCAGTGCCGTCTGGAGGATCGTCGCCCGGTCGCCGCCGGCGGACAGTGCGGCGGAGATCGTGGCCTCGGCCTGCGCGGTCGTCACGCCGAAGCGGGTGACGAGTGTCGGGTAGGACACCACCGAGGTGGTCGTCATGCCGTCGGTCGAGGTGATCGGGATCTCGACGTCGTGCGCCACCGTGTACGTCTGCAGGTGCTGCGACGTCGTGGTGGTGGTCGGCGCCGCCGTGACCTCGGGCGTCGCGGCGTTCGCCGGCATCGAGAGGGTCAGCGCCGAGGTGAAGGCCAGGGCCGGTGCGAGCAGGATCGCCGCACGCTTGGCGTTGGCGGCACGGCGGACGTGCCGCGGGTCCAGGGCGCGCTCGGCACGGAGCACTCCGGTGCGTGAGACGAACGCGGCACCGGCGGCAGCGCGCGCGACGGGTTCCGACGGACGCGCCGGGGCCAGCGAGACGACGCGGGCCGGCTTCTGGTGCTCGACGAAGGTGGAACGGGCCACGACGGGTCCGGCGGCCGAGCGACGTCCGCGCGGACGAGCCGGGGGTGCCACGGGTGCTGCTGTCGACGGGGTCGGTGCGTGCAGGCCGTCGTCGGCTGCGGGCAGAGCGTGGCGTCCCATGGTTCCTTCCGGGTACGAGTCGACCGCCTCGGGAACGGGACTCGGGAAGATAACGTATTGGTCACGAACCTGATCCCGGCTGGGGAAGCGCTGTCGTTTCCTGCAGCCCGTCACAGGAACGACGGTCCGGTCCAGCCGTTCCCGAGCCGTTCGGGGCCCTGCAGCTGACCCGTCAGACGGCCGCTGGCCGCATGACGGCGGCGAGTCGGGCCTCCCGGGCGGTCGCGACGGCCTCGAGACGTGACGCGAGCCCGACGATGGACGGGTCCACGCGCGCGTCCCCCGGCGTGTCCCCCGAAACGGTCCCCGGGATCGGAGCGCCTGCGCGGACCGCGAGCGGCAGGACCCCCGCCCAGACGCCGTGGTCCTCGCCGTCGTCGACGGCCTCGCCGACGCCCGCGAACCGCACCTTGACGCTCGCGTGCTCGAGCGGGAGCTGCAGGACCTGGGTCTGGCGGACCTCCTTCGCGGTCATCTCGCGGACCTCGTCGCGGCGGCCGGGCATCAGGTGGTCGCTGACCTGCCAGAGCGCCTCGGCGCGGAGCTCGGCCGGGACGACGGTGGCGCGACCGGCGATCATCGCGCTGCGGTAGTTCGCCGAGCTGTCGAAGGTCGAGCGCGCGAAGACGATGCCGTCGAGGTGCGTGACGGTCGCCGCGACCTGGACTCCTTCCGGACCGGCGTCGAGGAACAGGCCACCGCCGGTGGATCCGTGCAGCAGGAGGACCGGACCTGCGCCGAGGTCGCCGACGCCGCAGAGGAAGGGCAGCACGATCGGGTGGCCGCCACGGACGAGGCCGACGTGGGCGACGAAGGCCTCGGCGAGGACCTCGCGGAGGGCCCCCGGGTCGGTCTGCTGGCGGTCGCGCTTGCGGCGGACGGTCATGTCGGGGTGGTCGGGGTGGGGCGCGGCCTGTGTGTGCGGGGCGGGGTGGGGCGTCGTCATGGGCCCACGCTAGGTTCGGGAGTGGACCAGTCAGTAGTCCAGATGACGGGGTGATGCATGGACCAGTTCGGGAAGACGGCCGGGGTCGTCGCACGGATCCGCGGGATGGTCCACGACGGGACGCTGCGGTCCGGGGACGCGCTGCCGTCCACGCGTGCGCTGGCCGCGGAGCTCGGTGTCGCGCGCGGCACGGTCGTGGCGGCGTACGAGCAGCTCGACGGCGAGGGGTACATCCGGACGCGGCACGGGGCGGCGGCGCGGGTGGCGGCCTCGGTCGACGGTCCGGTGCCGGTCGGTGCCGCTGCCGGCGTCCCGGTCGTGCCGGGAGTCTCGGCGGCCTCGGCCGCCGCGGGCGCCTCGGCAACCGGCGCGCCTGCCGCCCCCTCCGACGCAGCGCCGACGACGACGGTGATCGACTGCCGCCCGGGCATCCCCGCGGTCACCGCGATCTCGGACCGGGACTGGCGGGCAGCCTGGCGCGCCGCAGCCGACCTGCCAATCCGCAACGCGCTCTCGGACCCGCTCGGCCTCCCCGCGCTCCGCGAGCAGGTCGCCGCCCAGCTCGGCCTGAGCCGGGGTTTCGCGCCGGATCCCCGCCGGGTGGTCATGGCCGCGGGCACGTCGGAGGCGCTCTCCCTCGTCACCGAGGCGCTCCGGGTCTCGCTCGGCCGCGCCCCGCGGATCGCCGTCGAGGACCCCGGGTACCGGACCGGACACCGGGCGGTGGTGAACGCCGGCGGCGAGGTCGTGGGGGTCCCGCTCGACGAGGACGGGCTCGACCTCGACGTCCTGCGCGCGGGCGGCCGGTTCGACGCCGTGATGGTCACGCCGACGCACCAGTACCCGCTCGGGTCGGTGATGCCGGTCGCGCGGCGGCGAGCGCTCCTCGACTGGGCCGACGCGACCGGGACGCTCGTCATCGAGGACGACTACGACTCCGAGTTCCGGCACCGCGGGCAGCCCGTCCCCGCGCTCGCGGCGCTCGACCCGGGCGTGCTGCACGTCGGCGGGTTCTCGAAGTCCTTCGACCCGCGGCTGCGGTGTGCGTACGTCGTGCTGCCCGCGGGGCGCCCCGACGTCGCGCTCGCCGTCACGGCGGCCCGGGTCGCGCGGGGCGCCGTCGTCGCGGAACCGGTGCAGGCAGCGGTCGCGCACCTGCTGCGGACGGGCGCGTTCCGGCGGCACCTCGGCCGGGTGCGGCGGGACTACACGCACCGGCGTGCGCTGATCGTCGCGCGGCTCACGTCCGCCGCGGGCTCCGTCCCCGGCCTGGAGGCTCGGGCCCTGACCGGCGGGCTGCACACGGTGGTGTCGTGGTCGGGTCCACTGCGCGGTGCGGCCGTGGTGGGCCGGCTCGCGTCGCGCGGGGTGCTCGTGGCGGACCTGGCGGACTACGAGGTCACGGCGGGGAGCGCCGGCGAGGGGGTGGTCCTCGGGTACGGGGCGGTGTCGCTGCCGGCGTTGGAGCGTGCGCTCGACGCGTTGGTCGAGGTGCTCGGCGCGGGGTGTGGTTCGGTCACGGGGTGAGGTGCGCCCGCGCGCGGGCCTGCACGGCTGCGGCGTCGCGGTGGTCCCAGAAGGCGAAGTGCGTGCCGCCGGGGAGCATGACGAGCTCGGCGTCCGGCAGCTCCGACGCCGCCCGGGTGCTGTGGACGGGGAGGACCTCGGTGTCCGCGTCGCCGTGGACGAGGAGCACCGGCGCACGGACCTCCTCGAGTCCGAGCGACGTGATCGCCCCGAGGGTCCGGACGTCGTTCGACCACCCGGTGCGGTGCCGACCCGAGGTGTTCCCGGTCGCGGCGACGTCGAGCATGAAGGCGCGGCGATCCGGGTCCGCGAGCACGTCCGACACGTGGTCCCGCAGCGCTCGACCGCGGAGGGAGCTCACGCCGGACATCGCAGCGAGCACGGTCGTCCGCGGGGCGTGCGCGGCGAGCCACCCGGACACCCGGGCGCCGACGGCGGTGTGCGACACGACGTACTCCGCCGGGTGCGGTCGTGCGGGGGCCCATGAACCGCTGACCGCCGAGGCCGCGACGACCGCGTGCACCCGGTCCGGGTGGCGCGCCGCGAGCCGGTAGGCGGCCGGTCCCCCACCGGACCACGCGAGGACCCCGACCCGGTCGATGCCGAGGCCGTCGAGCACACCGGCGAGGAGGTCGGCCTCGTCGTCGATCGACGCGTGCGCCGGGTCGAGCGGGGTGCCGAGGTAGCCAGGACGCGAGACGAGCACGCTCCGGAACGTGTCCTCCGGCAGGAAGCGGGACATCACCCGGGCGGCGTCGATCCCGCCCGGGGAGCCGTGGAGCACGAGGACGGGGACACCGGCGCCCCTGGTCGTGGCCTCCACGTGCATGCACCGAACCTAGTGGCCGCGCCCATGCGCACGCTGCCACCAACCGGAGACGTCGTTCAGGACGTGCGGCTCAGGACAGCGCGGCCACGATCGAGGCCAGGTGCGCCCGGCTCAGCGTCGCCGCGGTGTCGGCGTCGCGGGCTGCGATCGCGTCGACGAGCAGCGTGTGGACGTCCTGGTCCGCGTCGTCCCCGTGCGTCCCGCGGATCCGCAGCATGTCCACCATCGCCGCCCGGCTGCGCGGGGTGAAGCCGTCGAAGAGGTCGAGGAGGATCGGGTTCCCCGCGGCGGCGACCACCGCGCGGTGGAAGGCGGTGTCTGCATCGACGTGCGCTTCCACGTCCGTGCCCGCCCCGCGCTGCCGGTCCCGGTCCATGAGCGCCCGCCGGATCGTCCGGAGCGCGGTCGGGGTGCGCCGGCGCGCGGCCAGTGCGGCGGACTCGACCTCGATCGCGGCGCGGGCCTCGAGCACGTGCTCGATGTCGGCGCGGCGGAGCACGGCGTCCCAGTCCTCCGGGGCATCGAGCGCGGTGACGAACACCCCGGCACCCTGCCGCGATGCGAGGACCCCGCGTCCCGCGAGCTGCCGGATCGCCTCGCGCACGGTGGACCGTCCGACGCCGAGCTGCGGCGCGAGGGTCGTCTCACCGGGCAGCTTCGCGCCGAGCTCCCACTCCCCCGCACGGACACGGTCGAGCAGCAGGTCGGCGGCCTGGTCGGCGAGCGGGGTCCTGCGTACCTGCGTCATGACGCCAGCGTACCTCACCCCTCTACTTGTCTGAGGAGTTGTGCTAGCGTCCCGCCATGGCTCCCCCGACGACCCTCCACCGCCCCTCCTCCGTCTGGAACCGGCAGCAGCCCTCGCCGATGCCCTCGCACCGGTACCGCGACGTGTTCCACCGCGTCGCGGTCCCGCTCGTCGACCGCTCGTGGCCGACCGCTCGCATCACCACCGCGCCGCTCTGGGTGCCGGTCGACCTCCGCGACGGCAACCAGGCGCTCGCCGAGCCGATGGACCCCGAGCGCAAGCGCCGCTTCTTCGAGCTGATGGTGCGGATGGGCTACAAGGAGATCGAGGTCGGGTACCCCTCGGCATCGCAGACGGACCACGACTTCGTGCGACTCATCGCCGAGACGCAGGCCGCTGGCAACCCGATCGCCCCCGACGACGTCACGATCGTGGTGTTCACGCCGGCCCGGGCGGACCTCATCGCGCGCACCGCCGAGTCGATCCGCGGCATCCGGAACCCGGTGGTCGTGCACATGTACACGGCGGTCGCCCCGGTCTGGCGCGACGTCGTCCTCGGGCGCGACCGCGCGGCCCTCCGGGACATGGTCCTCACCGGCGCCGACGACGTCCTCCGGCACACCGCCGACATGCCGAACGTCCGCCACCAGTTCTCGCCCGAGGTGTTCAACCTCACCGAACCGGACTACGTGCTCGAGCTCTGCGACGCGATCACGACGCGGTGGGACGCGACGCCGGAGCGGCCGGTGACGCTCAACCTGCCGGCGACGGTCGAGGTCGCCACGCCGAACGTGTACGCCGACCAGATCGAGTACGTGCACCGGAACCTGGCGCGCCGCGACGCGGTCGTCCTCTCGGTGCACCCGCACAACGACCGCGGGACCGGGATCGCGTGCGCGGAACTCGCCGTCCTCGCCGGGGCGCAGCGCGTCGAGGGCTGCATCTTCGGCAACGGGGAACGCACCGGCAACGTGGACATCGCCACGCTCGCGCTCAACCTGCACGCGCAGGGCGTCGACCCGATGATCGACTTCTCGGACATCGACGAGGTCCGCCGCACCGTCGAGGACGCCACCCGCATCGAGCTGCACCCGCGACACCCCTACGTCGGCGACCTCGTGCACACCGCGTTCAGCGGCACCCACCAGGACGCCATCCGGAAGGGCTTCGCCGAACACCGCGCACGCGCCGCCGCCGAGGGCCGGGACGAGCGGGAGATCGACTGGCGCGTGCCGTACCTGCCGATCGACCCGGCCGACCTCGGGCGCGGCTACGACGCCGTCGTGCGCGTGAACTCGCAGTCCGGCAAGGGCGGCATCGCGTACCTGCTCGAGACCGGGTACGGCATCGAGCTCCCCCGGCGCCTGCAGATCGACTTCGCCCGTGTCGTCCAGGCGCACGCGGACTCCTCCGGCGCGGAGATCGACGCGGCAGGCCTGCTCGCGCTCTTCGAGGCGACGTACCTGCGGCCGCACGACGGGGTCCACCTCGTCCACCACCGCACGGACCCGAGCGGCACGGCGATCACGCTCCGGGTCGGCGACGGCGACGGCGACTGCCACGGCCATGGCCACGGCCACAGCGCGGAGCGGACCTCGGAGCACCCGGGTGTCGGGCCGGTCGAGGCGCTCGCGGCCGCGCTCGACGGCTTCGGCCTCGGCGTCGACGTGCTCAGCCTGCACCAGTCGAGCGTGGCGGCCGGCAGTGACAGCGAGGCGCTGACCCTCGTCGAGCACCGCACCGCCGACGGCACCGCGTGGGCCGCCGGCCGCGCCCGCTCGGTGCTCGACGCCAGCCTGGCCGCGGTGCTGCGCGCTGCCGACCGTCCCCGCTGACCGGCGGACCCGGCGCGCGAGGAAAGCGACAGCGCCCCGGGCGGAGCGCCGCGCGATCGTGTCCCCGATGTCGCATCGGTCGCACGGCGAGCAGCACGAACGCGACAGTCCCCGCCCGGGATCCGGACGGGGACTGTCGCGGCAGCGCGCAGCGGCAGCGCGCAGCCGCAGCGCGCGTCAGCGCTTGACGGCGTCGATCTTCAGCATCTTGGCGATCACGCTGTCGAGCTCGCTGTCGTCGAAGACCTGCTTCCAGTCCTCCTTGATGAGCTTCTCGCGGCCGTAGCCCATCGCGATGTGGCAGGCGTCGGAGAACGGGTTCGAGCCGCGGAGACCGTTCGTCAGCGCGATCCAGGTGTGGCCGTAGAGCATCGCGCGGGCGGCATCGCGGGGCACGCCGACCCCGGTCACGGTCTCCTCGAGCGCGTCGTTGAGGAAGTCGCCGATCATGCAGGCGATGGTCTCGACGAGCGTCGGCTCGAGCACGGCGAGCTGCTTCACGGTGACCCAGTGCACCTGGATGACGGGCGCGTACATCGTCGAGATCACGGCCTCGGCGATCGCCTTCGCGCGGTCACCCTCGTCGCCGAGGGACTCGGACGCGTCGAACGCCGCGATGACCTCCTGCGGGGCGGCGATGCCGCCGAAGGTGTCGTCCCACTCCTCCTTGGTGGTGCGCTCGAGGAACACCGACGGGTGGCACGGGTGCGCCACGGCGTAGTGGATGTCCGAGCGCTTCGCGAGCAGCCCGGCGTAGGCGGCGGCCGGGTCGAGCGTCAGGATCGTCGCGCCGGCCTTCATGGCCGGGACGAGCTGCTCGGAGATGCTGCCGAGCAGGACATCGGGGACGGCGAGGATCACGACGTCCGCCGCGGCTGCTGCCTCGAGGCTGTCCGTGATGGAACGACCGAGGCCCTGGATGCGCTCCTGCCCCGCAGGCGAGGCCTCGCTGTAGAGCGTCGTGTACTCGCTCTTGGCGAAGTTGTTCGAGACGCGGGTGCCCATCTTGCCGCCGGCGCCGATCACGGCGACGGTGACGTCGGCGGTGCCCGAGCCGGCTGCGGTGGTGTGGCTGATGGCGGTGTCGGTCATGATTCCTTGCTCCTGGTGTACTCGATGGTCTGTGTCGTCCACGCCGCCTCGGTGCGGGTGGTGGTCTGTGCGGGGTCGCCGGTCGCTCCGACGGTGGCGTCCTGCCACGGCAGCCAGAACTCGATGACCCGGTTGATGCCGCGGACCTCGGGGGCGATCGCGGCACGGACGGCGTCGTGGTCGATGCGGCCGGTGCCGATCGGGACGCCGGTGTACTGGAACCCGACCCAGCCCGGCGAGCGGGTGAAGTCGGCGTCCTTGACGTGCCAGTTCACGACGTGCGGCAGGCACGCCTCGACGACGTCGGACGGGTGCTCGAGGTTCGCCACGGTGTTCGCCGGGTCGAGGCAGATCCCGAGCGACGGTGAGCCGATCGCGGCGACGACGGCGACGAGCTCCGTGGTGGGCACGACCTCGTACGTCTCGAGGGCGAGCACCACGCCGGCCGCCTCGTACGCGGGAAGGGCGTCGCGCAGGCGTCGTTCGGTCTCGGCTGCGGAGGGCAGGTCGTCGCCGGAGCTCCACATCGAGCGGACCAGCGTCGCCCCGAGCGCGAGGGCGATGTGGAGCCAGCGCGCGAGGTGGGCGGGCGCGGTGCCCCTGGTCCCGACCTCGAGCGTGAGCCCGAGCGACGCCGCGAGCCCGCGGATCGATGCCAGACGCTCGTCCGACGCGGTGTCGAGCGCCAGGTGGTCGCAGATCTGGAAGAGGTCGACACCCTGTGCGGCGGCGTCGCGCATCGCGTCGTCGAGGGACATCGGCGACGGGACGCGGTCCGACATCCGCCAGAAGTACGCGTACGTGGAGAGGCCGAGGAGGGAGGTCATGCCGTCACCGCCAGTGCCTGGGCCTCGTCGAGGATCGTGCGGATCGCGGTGGGGTCGTGCGCGAACCGCCCGAGGAACAGGCCGCCGATACGTCCCCGCCCGCGGGTGAGGAGGCCCGGTCCGGCACTGCCGCCGTAGACCACGACGCTGCCGGCGAGCTCGGGCCGGGTGGCGAGGTGCTCCTCGATGCCCGCGAGGACCTCGACGATGTGGTCGTCCGGCGCCGGCTGCGGTGCCCCGATCGCCCAGACCGGCTCGTACGCCACGATGACGGGACCGGCGATGCCGTCGGTGACGGCCGTCGAGACGAACCGGTCGAGCTGGCCGGTCACGTCCGCGATCGCGCTCTGCCGGGAGGCCCGGGTCGGCTCCCCGACGCAGATCAGGGGTCGCAGGTGGTTGCGGAAGGCGGCGTGCACCTTCCCGGCGACGTCCTGGTCCGTCTCGTGGAACATTCCGCGACGCTCCGCGTGCCCGATCTCGACGAGGTCGACGCCGATCTCGGCGAGCTCGCGGCCGGAGACCTCACCGGTGAAGGCGCCCTCGTCCGCCCACGCCAGGTCCTGGGCGCCGAGGAGCACCGGAGTTCCCTCGAGCGCGGCACGGACGGGGACGAGCGACGGGAACGTCGGGATCACGAACAGCTCGACCGCACCGCTGGTGACGGCGGGGTGGTGCCGGGCGATGTCGGCCACGGCGGATGCCCACGCCAGCGTCCGGGCGTGCCCGAAGTACATCTTCAGCGACACCCCGATCGTCAGTCGGGGCGTCGCCGTGGCCAGGCTCATGCGTCGGTCCCGACCGGGGCGCTGCCGTCGTAGGAGCAGATGGCAGCGACCTTCTCGGCGCTGGCGGACGTGGTGTCGAACTCGTAGCCGAGCCACTCCTTCGCCATCCGGCGGGCGACCTCGACCCCGACGACGCGCTGGCCCATGCAGAGCACCTGCGCGTCGTTGGAGAGGACCGAACGCTCGACGCTGAAAGAGTCGTGCGCGGTCACGGCACGGATGCCGGGGACCTTGTTCGCCGCGATCGCCACACCGAGGCCGGTGCCGCAGATCAGGATTGCCCGGTCCGCTTCACCGGCGGCGACCATGCGGGCCGCGTCGACGGCGACGTGCGGGTAGGCGGTGTGCCCGTCCGCGTCGACACCGACGTCGACCACGGACACGACGCGCGGGTCCGCCTCGAGGTCCCGCTTGATGATCTCCTTGTAGTCGAAGCCGGCGTCGTCCGAGCCGACGACGAGACGGAACTGGGTGCTCATGGGTGTGCCTTTCGTGTGGTGCGTGCGGGTCAGGCCGGGACGGAGATCGTCGACAGGACGGCCGCGGTGATGAGGGCGAACGAGATCGCTCCGGCGTCGGGGGTGCCGACCGCGTCCTCGCCGTGGGTCCGCGCGCGGCCCATCTTCGGCAGCAGTGCGGCGGTGGCGTCGGCGGCGGCGGTCGCAGCGGCGGTGGCCTCGGACCATGCGGTCACGAGGGGGTCACCGGCAGCGATCCGGGCGGCGAGCACGTCGTCGAACGGGACGAGCGCGTCGACCATCGTCTTGTCCCCGACGACCGCGCCGAAGGCGAGGACCGCGTCGACCGCGGCGTGCACCGCGCTCTGGACGGTGGCGGGCTCCGGACGTTCCTCGTCCCCGATGACGCGACCCATGGCCTCCAGGGCGGCACCCCAGATCGCACCGGACGTGCCACCGGCCTTGTCGGACCAGGCATCTCCGGCGATCGCGAGGACGCTGCCGGCGCCCGCACCGCGCGCTGCGGCGTCGGTCGCGGCCGCGTCGGCGGCAGTGGACCCGCGCTGCATGCCGATGCCGTGGTCGCCGTCGCCGGCGACCGCGTCGATCCGGCCGAGCTCGTCGGCGTGCGCGTCGATCGTGCGGCGGACCGCGGTGATCGCCTCGGCGACGACGCGGGCGGACTCCTGGGACTCGGGGGTGCCGGGGGTGACCGGGACCTCGACGCCGGCGGCGAGCACGGCCTCGGGCAGGCGCTCCTGCGGCACCGCACCGCCCTTGCGGAAGGCGGGGCTGTCGGCGGGCGCTGCCCACAGTTCCTCGAGCTCGGCGTCGAGCCAGAACAGCGTCAGGGAGACGCCGGCCATGTCGAACGACGTGACGAGCTCGCCGACCTCGGGCTCGACGACGATCGCACCGGCGGCGGTGAGCTGCTGCTGGACGGCACCGAAGACGACGAAGAGCTCCTCGTACTTCACCGAACCGAGGCCGTTGAGGATCGGCACGACCCGCGCACCGTCGACCGCGACGCCGGACGGCAGCTCGGTGAGGAGCTTGCCGACCAGCAGCGTCGCGAGCTCCGACGCCGTGGGGACGTCGGCCTCGTCGATGCCGCGCTCGCCGTGGATGCCCATGCCGATCGCCATCCGGCCCTCGGGGACGGTGAAGAGCGGCTCGTCGGCGCCGGGGAGCGAGCAGCCGGAGAAGGCGACGCCGAAGCTCCGGGTGCGGTCGTTGGCGCGGCTCGCGATCGCGGTGACCTCGTCGAGGGAGTCGCCGCGTTCGGCCGCGGCCCCGGCGACCTTGAAGACGCAGAGGTCACCGGCGATGCCGCGCCGCTTGTGCGCCTCGGTACTCGGCGCCGAGGCGACGTCGTCCGTGACCCGGACCGTGCGGACGTCGATGCCGGCATCGGTCAGGGCACGGGCCGCCGCGTCGAAGTTCAGGACGTCACCGGCGTAGTTGCCGTAGGAGAGGAGGACACCCCCGCCGTGCTCGGCCGCCTTCGCCACCGCGGTGATCTGCTGGGCGCTGGGGCTGGCGAAGAGGTTGCCCATCGCCGCTCCGGCAGCGAGTCCGTGGCCGACCAGCCCGCCGAACGCCGGGTAGTGGCCGGAGCCACCGCCGACGACGAGGGCGACCGTGCCGTCCGGGCTGGTGGTCGAGCGCGCGACGCCGCCGTGCACCTTCCGGACCCGTGCCCGGTTCGCGGCGACGAAGCCGTCCACCATCTCGTCGGCAAAGTCCGCCGGGTCGTTGAACAGCCGGGTCATGCGCCTGCCTCCTGCGTGACCGCGCGCTCGGCGTCGGTCATCGTCGGTGCGTCGCCCAGCCGGTGCCGACGGGAGACGATCACCATCAGCACGCTGGAGAGGACCATGAAGAACCCGACGATGAACATCGGGACCTGGTAGCCACCGGTCCACTCGCTCACCGCACCCGTGATGTAGGGCGCGGCGAAGCCACCGAGGTTGCCGACGGTGTTGATCAGTGCGACACCGGCGGCCGCTGCGGCCCCGGAGAGGAACTGCGTCGGGACGGTCCAGAAGTTCGGCAGCGCCGCGAAGATCGAGCACGCGGTGATCGCGATCACGGCCACCGTGGCGGCAGGCGAGTTCATGAACAGCGCCACCGGGATGCTGAGGCCACCGACCAGGGCGGGGAGCGCGATGTGCCAGACCTTCACGCCGCGACGGAACGCGTCACGCGACCAGAAGTAGAGGACGACGGCCGCCGGCACGTACGGGATCGCCGTGATGAGGCCCTTCTGGAACAGGTCGAACGTGGTGCCGAACTGCTCCTGGAAGCCGTCGATGATCGTCGGCAGGAAGAAGCTCAGGGCGTAGAGGCCGTAGATGAAGCCGAAGTAGACGAACGCGAGCATCCAGACGCGGCCGTTGCCGAAGGCCGCGCGGAGGCCGCCCTTGCCATGGCCGTCGTCCTTCGCCGTGTTCTCCTTGGCGAGTGCGGACTCGAGCCAGAGTTTCTCGTCCTCGTCGAGCCACTTCGCCTGGGACGGCTTGTCGCGGAGCACGAAGAGGCAGAGGATGCCGACGATGATCGCCGGGATCGAGACGCAGAGGAACATGAAGCGCCAGCCGGCCAGACCGCCGAGCAGTCCCTCGTGGGTCATCAACCAGCCGGCGAGCGGGGAGCCGATGACGCTCGTGAGCGGCTGCGCCAGGTAGAACAGCGCGAGCATCTTGCCGCGGTGCCGTGCCGGGACCCACGTGGAGAGGAACAGGATCGCGCCGGGGAAGAACCCGGCCTCCGCGACGCCGAGCAGGAAGCGCAGCCCGACGAGCTGCGGGTAGTTCTGCACCCACGTGAAGAGCAGCGAGACGAGGCCCCACGTGATCATGATGCGGGCGAGCCACACGCGAGCACCGAACTTGTGCAGCGCGAGGTTCGAGGGCACCTCGAGCACGAGGTAGCCGATGAAGAACACCCCGGACGCGAAGCCGAACTGCGCTGCGGTCAGGCCGAGGTCGGCTTCCATCCCGTTCGGCGCCGCGAAGGAGATCGCGGTGCGGTCGAGGAAGTTGATGAAGAACATCAGTGCCACGAAGGGCACGATGCGGATGGCGATCTTCCGGATGGTCGTCTTCTCGACGATGGAGGTCGGAATGCCTCGCGTGGCGGGGATGTCCACGATGACTCCTGCTCGGTGATGGTGACGGGCGCTTCGGTGCGCCCAGAACAGTGTGCAGCGCCTCGTCACAATTTGTCAACCGGTTGACCAGTTGACCGACCGGTACGCTTCCCCCATGCCCGCGTTCAGCGAGAACGACCCCCTCAACATCCGGCTCGAACTCGAGTCCGTGCCGACCGGGTCCCCCGCCTCCGAGGTCGCCCGCCAGCTCGTCGCGCTGCTCACCGCCGGCGACCTCGCACCCGGCTCACGGTTGCCGTCGGAGCGCGTGCTCGCGGAACGGCTCGGCGTCGGCCGGTCGGCGGTGCGCGAGGCCCTCGCCGCCCTCGAGATCCTCGGCATCGTGCAGATCCGGCCCGGATCGGGCACGTACCTCCGTGGCGGGACGTCCGACCTGCTGCCGACGACGCTGTCCTGGGGGCTGATGCTCGCGTCGAACCGCACCCGTGAGCTGCTCGAGATCCGGTCCTCGCTGGAGCGGACGGCCGCGATCCTCGCCGTGCAGCGTGCCAGCGACGAGGAACTCGACGCACTCGGCGCGACGCTCGACCAGCAGGCCGCGGCCCTCGACGACCCGCCGGTGTTCATCGAGGCCGACGTCCGCTTCCACATCCTGCTCGCGCGGGCCGGCGACAACGACGTCCTCGCCGACCTGCTGCAGAGCCTCCGCTCGATGCTCAGCGTGTGGGTCGGCCGCCGGGTCACCACGCGCGAGGCCACCGAGGCGGCGTACCGGGAGCACCGGGAGGTCTACGACGCGATGCGCGCCCGGGACGTCGCGGCGACCCAGCGGGCGATGGACGCGCACATGGCGACGGCGAGCGCCCGAATCGAGCACGCGGACCCCGTCCCCGCGGAGTAGCGGGGCGCGGACCTGCGCTGTGTCGGACGGGAGGCTCGGCGCACGTCCGGCACCGAGCCTCCGGTCCGTTGCCGGTCCGGCAACGGGACTTGCCCCGGGACCCCAGCTGTGTCTGACTCGGCGCATGCCGATCGATGCCGAGCCCTCCGCCGCCACCTACTGGGAGCGGCGGTACGCCGACGAGCAGCGGATGTGGTCCGGCCGGGTCAACGCCGTGCTCGCGGACGTCGCCGCGCAGCTGGTGCCCGGGACCGCGCTCGACCTCGGGTGCGGAGAGGGCGGCGACGTGCTCTGGCTCGCCGAGCAGGGGTGGACGGCCACGGGGGTCGACCTCTCCCCCACCGCCGCGGCACGGGGCGACGCCGCTGCTGCAGCCGCGGGCCTCGACACGAGGACCCGGTTCGTCGCGGCGGACCTGGCGACGTGGGAGCCCGGGGAACGCTTCGACCTGGTGACCGCGTCGTTCCTGCAGTCCTGGCCGGTCGAGATCCCGCGGGAGGCGATCCTGCGCCGGGCGACGGGGTTCGTGGAGTCGGGCGGACACCTCCTGGTGACGGCGCACGCCGCGGCGCCGCACGCGCACGACCACGAGCACGCACAGGAGCACGAGCACGAGCACGAGCACGAGCTGGACGGGTACCGCTTCCCGACGCCCGAGGACGACCTGCGCGTGCTCGACCTGGACGCCTCGTGGGAGGTCGTCGCCGCCGAGCTCCGCCCGCGCGCGGTACCGCGGGACGACGGCTCAGTCCACGAGCTCCTGGACAGCGTCGTGCTGGTCCGCCGCGCCTGACGCTCGGTCGAGTGGCCCCCCGAGCGGCCCCCCGAGTGGTACCGCGAGAGGCACCCCGAGCGGCACGTGCGCCGCGACGCTCTGCGCCACCCGCGCCACCACCGTGGCGGGGTCGGCGTCCCAGACCGCCTGGTTGAAGATCTCCACCTCGACGTCCCCGGTGTACCCGGCCGCCGCGACCGCAGCACTGATCGGCGCGAAGTCGATGTGCCCGTCCCCCGGGTACCCCCGCGACAGGAGCGGGTCGGCCGCGATCGGTGTCACCCAGTCGCACACCTGGTAGGTGGCGATCCGGCCGGCAGCACCGGCCCGGGCGATCGACGACTGCAGCGCGGGGTCCCACCAGACGTGGAAGCTGTCCACGGCCACGCCGACCGCCTCGGCCGGGAACGGCGCCGCCAGGTCGAGCGCCTGCCCGAGCGTCGACACGACGGCGCGGTCGGCGGCGTACATCGGGTGGAGCGGCTCCACCGCGAGCTGGACCCCGGTCGCCAGTGCGCGCGGCGCGAGCTCCGCGAGGGCCTCGGCGACCCGCTGCCGCGCTCCGTCGAGGTCCTTCGACCCCGGCGGCAGTCCCCCGGCGACGAGCACGAGGACAGGTCGGGACCCGGGTGCTCCGGCGTCCGCGAGCGCGGCGGCCTCGTCGATCGCTCGACGGTTGTCGTCCATTGCCGCGCGGCGAGACGGTCCGTCCGGCAGCGTGAAGAACCCTCCACGGCAGTGCGTGGACACCCGGAGGCCGGAGTCCGCGACCATGCGGACGGCTTCGGCGAGCCCGACCTCGGCGACGCGCTCGCGCCAGGTGCCGATCGCATCGATCCCCGCGGCGGCGACGACGTCGAGCGCTGTCGCGAGCGACGCGTACTTGATCGTCGCCTGGTTGACCGAGAGCCGAGCGGGCGCCACCGCGGACGCGGAGGGCCGTGCGGGTGCCGGGGCGCTCATGCCAGGACCCGCGCGGGGACGTCGACGCCGTTGAGCGTCAGCATCGCGCGCCAGCGCTCCGCCGCGCGCTCCGGGTCCTCGAGCGCGGATGCCGCGTTCGCGAGCCGCACGGTCTCGGACAGGTGCACCAGGCTGCGGCCCGCGTGCAGTCCGCCGACCATCGTGCACGACGGCTGGTGGCCGTTGAGCCACGACAGGAACGCGATCCCGGTCTTGTAGAACCACGTCGGGGCGGAGAAGACGTGTCGGGAGAGCGCCTCGGTCGGTTCGAGCACCGACCGGTAGGCCGCCTCGTCGGGCAGCGCTCGGATCGCCACGGACGCCGCGGGTCCGACCGCCGCGAAGGCGCCGAGCAGGGCGTCGGAGCGCGTCGTGCCGTCGCCGGCGATGAGGTCCACGTAGTGGAAGTCGTCCCCCGTGAACATCCGGACACCGTCGGGGAGCCGGGACCGGAGCGCGACCTCGGCGGACGCGTCGAGGAGGCTCATCTTGATGCCGCTGACCCGTTCCCCGGCATCGCGGATGACATCGAGCACGGTGTCCGCGGCAGCGCTCCCCCGGCCGAAGTACCCGTCGAGTGCCGGGTCGAACGCGGCGCCGAGCCAGTGCAGCACGACGGGCGCTCCGGCGCGTTCGAGCACCCGCGCGTAGACCCGCCGGTAGTCGTCGGGCCCGGCGGCGACCCGCGCGAGGTGGCGGCTGGCCATGAGCACGGCGCCCGCGCCGGCGTCCTCGGCGTGGTGCAGCTGGCGGACGTAGGCGTCCACGACCGCGTCGAGGTCGGCGTCCTCGTCGGGCAGGTCGTCGGTGTTCACCCCGACGACGATCCGTCCGCCGACGGCCGCGGCCTCGCGGGCACTCCGCGTGACGAGTTCTCGGGTGGCGGCCGGGTCGAGGCCCATGTTCCGCTGCGCCGTGTCCATCGCGTCCGCCACGCCGAGTCCCCACGACCACAGGTGGTGCCGGAAGGCGAGCGTCGCGTCCCAGTCGAGGTCCGCCGGGGCGCCGGGCGCGGTGTCCGCGCCGAGTCGCGGGACGACGTGCGCGGCGGCGAACACGTCGCGCTCGGTGAGCGGGCCGGTCGGTCTGGTCCAGCCGGGCGCGTCGGCCAGTGCGACCGACGAGGTGCTCCCGTCGGCAGCGAGGAGCGTCAGGTCGCTCATGCGGAGACCGCCCCCACCGTCTCGCCCTGCTGCTGCACCTCGGCTGCGTCGCCGGTCGGGAGGCTCGGTGCGGCCTGGTCGGGCAGGCGCAGCTCCGGCAGGTCGATGCGTCGGCCCGTCGCGTCGGAGCGCAGACCGGCCTCGGCCAGCCCGACACCACGTGCGCCGGAGAGCAGGTCGTACGGGTGCGGTCGGCCGGCGACGAGGTCCTGCAGGTAGTCCTCCCACTGCGCGCGGAAGCCGTTGCCGAACTCCTCGTTGTCGGGGACCTCGAGCCACTGCCCGCGGTAGTCCCGCTCGTCCCGGAGGTCAGGGTTCCACACCGGCTTCGGGGTCGCGGTGCGCGGCTGGATCCGGCAGCCGAAGAGCCCGACGACCGCGCTGCCGTCGGTGCCGTCGACCTGGAACTCGACGAGCTCGTCCCGGTCCACCCGCACCGCCCAGCTCGAGTTGATCTGCGCCGTGATGCCGCCGGCGAGGTCGAACACCCCGTACGCCGCGTCGTCCGCGGTCGCCGGGTACGCGTGTCCCTGCTCGTCGGTGCGGGACGGGATGTGCGTCGCGGTCCTGGCGTACACGGACTCGACGCGGCCGAACAGCTGCTCGAGGACGTAGTTCCAGTGCGGGAACATGTCCACGACGATGCCGCCGCCGTCCTCCGTGCGGTAGTTCCAGCTCGGACGCTGCGCGCGCTGCCAGTCCCCCTCGAACACCCAGTAGCCGAACTCGCCGCGGACCGAGAGGACCCGGCCGAAGAAGCCGGAGTCGATCAGCCGGCGGAGCTTCCGGAGGCCGGGCAGGTACAGCTTGTCGTGCACGACGCCGTTCGGCACGCCGGCGTCGCGGGCCAGCCGGGCGAGTTCGAGTGCCTCGGCGGAGGTCTCCGCCGTCGGCTTCTCGGTGTAGATCGCCTTGCCGGCCGCGATGGCCTTCCGGAGGGCACCGGCCCGGGCGCTCGTGACGGCGAAGTCCGCGAACACGTCCCAGCGGGGGTCGGCGAGCGCCGCGTCGAGGTCCGTCGTCCAGTGTTCGAGGCCGTGCCGGGCGGCGATCTCCTCGAGCTTCGCGGCGTTCCGGCCGACCAGGAGCGGTTCGACCTGGACGCGGGAGCCGTCCGGCAGCAGGAGCCCGCCGTCGTCCCGGATCGCCAGGATCGACCGGACGAGGTGCTGCCGGTAGCCCATGCGTCCCGTGACGCCGTTCATGATGATGCCGATGGTGCGGGTGGTCAACGCGTGCTCCTTTGCTCGCTGCGGCCGCTCCCCACCCCTGTGGAAAGCGCTTGCCGGGAAACGTACACCACAGCGGGGCCGCTCCGCAGCCGTTGCCGTGGACTAGCGCGCGGTGCTGGCGCGCAGCACGACCGCGCCCGCGATCTCGGCGCCGTCGCCAGCTGCCCCGTCGACCGTGCCGTCGTCGGTGCCGAGCGCACGCCGCACGGCGCGGGCTCCGATCTCCTCGAGCGGGAGCCGGACGGTGCTGAGCGCCGGCGTGACGTCCGCGAGCATCCGCACGTCGTCGAAGCCGGCCACGCCGACATCGACCCCGGGAACGAGTCCGCGCTCCCGGATCGCGGCGAGGGCACCGACCGCCATCAGGTCCGTGACCGCGAACACGCAACGCGGCGGCGACCCGGCGTCGAGCAGCCGGCACATCGCCTCGTACCCGCCGTCGCGGGTGAAGGCGGAGTGCAGGAACGCCGAGTCCTCGAGGCGGATGCCGTGCGCCGCGAGCCCCGCCACGAACCCCTCGACGCGGGCGTGCGCGGTGACGAGCTCCGGGTCCCCGGCGAGGACGGCGAAGGACCGGTGCCCCTGCTCGACGAGTGCCTCGGCGAGGTCGGCGGCGCCGGCACGGTTCCGGACGACCAGCGGGTGGACGCCCTCGATCCCGGCGGTCGCCCCGTCGACGTCCGACACCAGCGCGGAGACGCCGGCACCTCCCGCAGTGAGCACCGCCACGGCGTCGTGGACGTCGGCGAGCGCGCCGCCGAGGTGTCGGCTGACCGCGAGCACCACGGCCCGGGGGCGGAGGCCGGCGACGACCGCGAGCACCTCGCGCTCGCGGGTGGCGTCCCCGCCCGTCGAGGTGATCGTGACGACGAGCCCTGCGTCGTCGGCGGCGCGGATCGCACCAGCGGCGATCGCGGCGAAGTAGGGGTCGGCGATGTCGCCGACGACGAGGGCGAGCGAGGTGGTGGTCCCCCGGGCGACGGCCTGGGCCTGCACGTTCGCGGTGTACCGGAGCTCACGTGCCGCGGCGTGCACCCGTTCGGTGGACTCGGGACGGACCTTCCGCGTGCTGCCGTTGAGCGCCCGCGAGGCGGTCGCGAGCGACACACCTGCCAGCTCGGCCACGTCTGCCAGGGTGGCGGTGCTCCGTTCAGGCATGACGAGCCTCCTGTCCGGACCGCGCGACAGCGCGCATCCACCGCGAGGATAGCGGTTTCCCGATCATGCCGGCGATGTCAGGACATCCCGTCGGAAAGCGCTTGCCAAGACGCCGTCGACTGGTGTAGACCTTGGACCCTCGGACCGAGACATCCCGAATGCTCCCCCACGGCGCAGGGCCGTGGCACCGAACGAAAGCAGTGACGATGAAGTCATCCAAACGCGTGCTCGCACTCGCCGGCGGCCTCGCCGCCCTCGCACTCCTCGCCGGGTGCGCCTCCGGCAGCTCCGGTGACAGCGGCGGGAAGGTGGACCAGCTGACGTTCTGGCTGTCCACCTCGACCGCGCAGGAGAAGGGCTACCAGGACCTCGCCACCGCGTACGAGAAGAAGACCGGTGTCGACGTCAAGATCGTCAACCTCCCCTACGACGGCCTGCAGACGAAGCTCCGCGAGTCGGCACAGGCGAAGTCGCTCCCGGACGTGGTGCGCGCGGCCGGCATCGACCCGATCTGGACCTCGCAGACCGTCGACCTCAGCTCGATCGTGGACGACGACGCGAACAAGATCGACAAGGACCTCATCGTGAAGGACGCGGACGGCGGCGTCACGTCGATCCCCTCCGACGTCACCGCGGCCGGGCTGTTCGTGAACAAGACGCTGTTCGACAAGGCCGGCGTCAGCTACCCCACCGACCCCGCGAAGGCGTGGACCTGGGACGAGTTCCTGAAGGCCGCCGATCAGGTCAAGGCCAAGACGGGCGCGAAGTACGACCTGACCTTCGACTCCTCGCCGTCGCGCCTCCGTGCCTACATGTTCGAGAAGGGGACCGACTTCATGCAGCAGAAGAAGGACGGATCCTTCCCGACGGACGCGAAGACCGTCTCGGCGCTGCAGGACTTCGCCGACATGAACGACGACTCGACGATGCCGAAGTCGGTGTGGACGAGCGGCCAGGACCCGAACGCGCTGTTCAAGAGCGGGCAGGTCGTCGCGTACTTCTCCGGCGTCTGGCAGACCTCGGACTTCGCGTCGAACGTCTCCTTCGACTGGGCGAGCGCCGCGACCCCGGCTGACCCGACCCACGCGACCGACATCAACGCCGGTGGCAACATCGTCGGCTTCGCCAACTCCGATGCCCGCGGTGCCGCGGCGAAGAAGTTCATCGCCTTCATGTACCAGCCGGACAACTACACGAAGCTCTCCGCGACGAACGGCTTCCTGCCCGTCGAGAGCGGTCTGACGATCGACTACCCGTTCACCTCGCAGGCCGCGAAGGACTCCTTCGCGCTCTACCAGAAGGAGATCGAGGCGGCCGACCCGATCTCGAGCTCCTGGAACCAGGAGAGCTCGAAGTGGGCGACCGAGGGCAAGGAACTCGGCACGGACCCCACCACCGCCGAGGTCGGGAAGCTCATCAACGGGCAGCAGTCGGCCAAGACGACGCTCGAGAACATCACGAAGTACTACAAGGAGCACGTGGGCTGACGCCCATCGGCCGGGGACCCGCAACGGTCCCCGGCCAGACCGTGCACCCCGGACCGTGACACTCGGACCGTGGACCCCGAACCGAGCACGACGAACGAAGAGGATCATCGTGAGCATCAGCACCGCAGCGGGTGACGTCAGCGCCACCCCGGCCGCCGCCCCACCCGGGCCGACCGCCCCGGACCGGGGCACGTCCGGCCGACCACGCCGATCCGGCGTGAGCCGACCGGTCCTCGCGCCGATCCTCTTCGTCTCGGTGAACGCCGTCCTGTTCGTCGTCTTCTTCGTCTGGCCCGCCGTCATCGGTCTCGGCTACTCGTTCACCGACTACAACGGCGTCAGCGACCCGAAGTTCATCGGCCTGGAGAACTACACGCAGCTCCTCGGGGACAGCACCTTCTACGCGGCGCTGCTCCGTACCCTGCTCTACGCGGTCGTCGCGATCCCGCTCGGGTTCGTGCTCTCGCTCTCGATGGCGCTGATGCTCACGAGCCCGGCCGCGAAGGGCCGCAGTGTCGCCCGCATCGTCTTCTTCGTGCCGTGGCTGATCTCCCCGATCGTCACCGGTGTGATCTGGCGGTGGATGTTCGGCGAGAACTTCGGCCTCGCGAACTTCGTGATCGAGTCCTTCGGTGGCAAGGCCGTGCCGTGGCAGTCCAACGCCGACCTGTCCCTGCTGGTCGTGGTCTTCGCGACCGCGTGGGCCGGCGCCGCGTTCAACATGCTGCTGTTCGTCGCGGCGATCCGGAACGTGCCGCAGTCCTACTACGAGGCTGCGTCGCTCGACGGTGCGGGCACCTGGCACCAGTTCCGCTACATCACGATGCCGAGCATCGCGCCGACGTCCTTCATCGTCATCCTGCTGTCCTCGCTCGGGGCGTTCAAGGAGTTCGCGACGATCCAAGCACTCAACAACGGCGGGCCCGGCACCGACAACAACCTGCTCGTGCAGTACATCTACACGAACGGCTTCCAGAACGCCCACATCGGCTACGCCAGCGCCGCGTCGATGGTCCTCATGCTCATCCTCATGGCCATCGCGCTCATCCAGCTGGCCCTGAACCGCCGGACGGAGTCACGCCGATGACCGACACGACCCTCCCCACGACCGGCGTCGCGGAGCCTCGCCCCGCAGTGCCGACGGGAACCGCTCGCCCAGGTGTGCAGCAGAACCGGCCGCGACGCACCCCGCGCGGCAAGGCCGTCGCCGTCACCGCGCTGCTCTGGGTGTTCATCATCGCCTTCGGCTTCCCCGTGCTCTGGTTCGTCCTCAGCGCTTTCAAGCCCGGCAGCGAGCTGTTCTCCTACCCACTGTCCCTCTTCCCGAAGCACTGGTCGGTGGCCGGCTTCAGCGAGGCATGGTCGAGCTTCGACTTCGCCCGGTACTTCGGCAACACGATCATCGTCGCCCTCGTCACCACCGTGCTCACGGTCCTCGCGAGCGCCTGCACCGGCTACGCCCTCGCGAAGTACGACAACAAGTGGCTCAAGGTCTTCTTCGTCTGCATCCTGGCGACGACGATGCTCCCGACCGAGGTCATCCTCGCGCCGACGTTCCTCGTGATCCGCGACCTCGGTCTGTACGACTCGCTCGCCGGCATCATCGTGCCGTCGGTGATCACCGCGACCGGCATCTTCATGTTCCGGCAGTTCTTCCTGACGGTCCCGGACGACCTGGTGGAGGCCGCCCGCATCGACGGCGCGAGCGAGCTCGGGATCTTCGTGCGGATCATGCTGCCGATCTCCCGACCGATCATGCTGACGCTCGCGATCTTCTCGTTCCAGTGGCGCTGGAACGACTACATCTGGCCGCTGCTCGTGCTGAACGACCCGCACCAGTTCACGATCCAGATCGCGCTGCAGAGCATCGTCGGCGCGGAGAACGTCAACTGGACGGTCCTGCTCGGCGCCTCGGTGATCTCGATCCTGCCGCTCCTGCTGCTGTACCTGGTGTTCCAGAAGTACGTCAACGGCGCGGACCTCAACGCCGGGCTGAAGGACTGATGGGCCAGACGTTCCTCGACGCGATCCGCCCGGCCGCCGACGCGGAGGTCGCCGCCCTGCGGTCGTCGACCGACGATCCGGCCACGCTCCAGCACCGGGACCTGATGGCACGAGCGCTGACGCTGGTGGGTGCGTGGATCCGGACGGGAGGCCCGGTGCCGGTCGACGACACCGACCTCACCACCGCACATGGGTACGTCCTCGAGCTCGCCACGCGACAGTCCGCCGGTGGCACCTTCGTCGGTGGGGACAACGTCGACTCACCGCCGGACTCCGCGTTCACGGTGAACGACTGCTGTGACGCGCTGGAGCTCCTCGCCCCGTTCCGCGACGGCTCCGCCGCGGCGACCGCCCTCGCCGCGGACCTCGACACGATCGTGCGGCGGGCCACGCCGGCGCTCGTGACCGGGGGCGTGCACACCCCGAACCACCGCTGGGAGATCTCCGCCGCGCTGGCGAGGACGCACCGGCTGCACCCGGACCCCGCGATCGTCGCCCGGATCGAGGCGTGGCTCGCCGAGGGCCCGGACATCGACGCGGACGGACTGTGGTCGGAGCGCAGCCCGAACTACGCCGCCGCCGTGTCCGTCCCGGCCTTCCTGGTGCTCGCCGAGGTGCTCGACGATCCCGCGCTGCTGGCGCCGGTCCGGGCGAGCATCGACGCCACGCTCGCCCTGCTGCTTCCCGACGACACGGTCGAGACCGTCCAGTCGCGGCGGCAGGACCAGTCACGACCCTTCGGCGTGAGCCGCTTCGCGCCGCTGCTCTGGCACGTCGCGGTGCTCGACGACCGGGCGGACGTCGCCGCCGTCGCCCGACGCGCAGTGGCGCAGCCGATGTGGCAGCCGGGCGCCGCCGCGGCCCGGGCGATGACCGACCCGCTGCTCGCGCGGCCGCTGCCCGACGCCGAGCCGCCCGCGGCTCCCCCGCGCGAGGTCCGGCACTTCGCCGACGCCCGGCTCGTCCACGTCCGCGAACCCCGGCGGAGCGTCGTCCTCTTCGCCGGATCCGACGTCCCCGCCGAGGGCCACGTCCGGTCCGGGCTCGCGAACAGCCCGACGTTCCTCCGGGTGTTCGCGGGCGACGTGGTGCTCTCCGACGTGCGGCTCTCCCGCGAGTTCTTCGGACTCGGCCCGTTCCGGGCGACGACCATCACGAGCGGCGAAGACCCGCTCCGGTTCCGGCTCACCGAGACCGTCTCCGCCGGCTACCACCAGCCGCTCCCGCGTGCCCGTCGCCGCCCGGAGGGCGTGTACCCGCTCCGCGACGAGGGCCGGTTCTCGGCCGCGATGGACTTCGGCGAGCGCGACGTCGACACGGTGACGCTCACCACGACGGTGGACGTGACCGTGCTGCCGGACGCCGTCGTCCTCGACGTGGAACAGGTCGGGGCCGACGTGCCGTGGGCGCTGCAGCTCTCCTTCCGCGCCGGGGGTAGCTTCACCGGTGTGAGCAACGACGCAACGGGCGAGCTGGTCCTCGCCGAGGGCACCGGGACCTACCGGGTGGGCGGCGACGCTGTGACCTTCGGGCCGGGCAACGGTCGGGGTCCCGGGCAGCCGGCGACCTACTCCCCGGGCCAGGACTACACGTTCCTCGGCGGCACCGACCGGCCCGACGGCGAGCACGTGTTCGTCACCGGGCGCGCCCCCGGACGGACCCGCATCACGATCGGCACCTCGGCGTGACCCCACCCGCGCCGGCCACCGCACCGGCACCGACGCCCGGCGTCGTGCTCGTCGGCGCCCGCGGCTACGGCCTGCACCACCGCGCGAACATCGACCGTCTCGTCGCCGCCGGGGTGTGCACGCTGACCGCCGTCGTCGACCCGACGCTCGGGAGTACCGAGGACGGCGGCGTCCCGGTCGTCGCGGACGTCGCCGCTGCCCGGTCGGTCGGCCCCGTCGACGTCGTCGTGGTCGCGGCCCCCATCGCGGCACACCTCCCGCTCGCGCTCGCCGCGCTCGATGCCGGCGCCGACGTGCTCCTCGAGAAGCCGCCCGTGACGACCCGGGCCGCGCTCGCCGAGCTCCTCGACGCCGAACGGCGCACCGGCCGGGTGGTGCAGGTCGGGTTCCAGAGCCTCGGGTCCGCCGCCGTCCCCGCCTTCCGCTCCGGCGCGGTCGTCGGCCGGGTCCGCTCGGCCGCCGCGGTCGGGACCTGGCGACGGGACGCCGGGTACTGGGAGCGGTCCTCGTGGGCCGGGAAGCGCCGGGTCGCTGGCGTCGACGTGCTCGACGGCGTGGTCGCGAACCCGCTCGCCCACGCGGTGGCCACGGCCCTGGCGATCGTCGGGTGCCGTCGTGCCGAGGACGTCGTGCGCGTCGAGGTGGAGCTGTACCGGGCGAACGCCATCGACGGCGACGACACCTCGGCGGTGCGGGTCACGACGGCCGCGGGTCTCGAGGCCACCGCCGCCCTGACGCTCTGTGCCCCGGAGGAGTCGGTCCCGAGCGTCCGGGTCCGCGGCGCGACCGGCGCGGCGACGTTCGCGTACACGCTCGACGAGGTCACCCGCGACGACGGCGACGGCGACGGCCGGGGCACGGACACGGACACGGACACGGACACGGACATCGTCCACCACGACCGGACGGACCTGCTCGAGAACCTGCTCGACCACCGCCGCACCGGCGCCGACCTGCTCGTGCCGCTCGCGTCGACGGGCGCGTTCGTCGAGGTGCTCGAAGCCGTGCGCGCCAGCGAGCCGGTGCAGATCGACCACCCGCACGTGGTCTGGACGGGCGAGGGCGCCGAGCGGCACCCGGTCGTCGCCGACGTCGAGGCGATCGTGGCCCGCGCCGCGGACGAGCTCGCGCTGTTCTCCGAGGTCGGCGCACCGTGGGCGCACGCCGCCAGGGACGAGGTGCTCCACCGCTTCGTCGTCGACGGCCCGGACGGCGCCGGCACCGAGGTCGCGACGTCCCTCGACGGCGCCGGCACCGTCCCGAGCTCGGTCCCCCGGCCGTACCTGCACCCGGTCCGGACGCTCGGCGGGGTGCACGTCAGCGCGCACCACCCCGGTGACCACGACTGGCACGCGGGCGTCGGCCCGGCGATCCCGGACGTCGACGGCGTGAACTGCTGGGGCGGCCGGACGTACGTGCACGGCCCCGGCTACGTCTGGCGCGACGACCACGGCACCGTCACCGTCGACCGGGCCGCGGCGCTCGGTGACACCCGGACCGTCGACGTCTCCTGGCGCGGCCCGGACGGCCGGCCGGTCCTGCACGAGGAGCGTGTGACGAGCGCCAGGGCACTCGGGCCCGACGCGTGGGAGCTCCGGATCGCGTCGTCGTTCCGGACCCCCGGCGACGCCCCGGTGCGGCTCGGCGGCCCCGGCAGCAACGGTCGCGTCGGTGCCGGGTACGGCGGGTTCTTCTGGCGGTTCCCGGCGTGCGACGACGTCGAGGTGCGCACGGTCTCCGCGACCGGGGAGGCCGCGGTGCACGGCTCGGTCGCCCCGTGGGTGTCCTGGTCTGCGGACTTCGACGGCGGTGCGGCGACCATCGCGCTCGAGGCGCTCGGGCACCGCGACCCCTGGTTCGTCCGCGCCGCGGAGTACCCGGCGATCGGGTCGGCGCTCGCGTGGTCGACGCCGGCCGTGGTCCGCCCCGGCGTGCCGCTGGTGCGGGCGTTCCGCGCGGTGGTCGCGGACGGGCGAGTCGATCCCGTCGAGCTGCTCGGGCGGTCTTCCGCAGCCCACTGACGGACGGGAGGCCCGGTGCCAGCTGGCACCGAGCCTCCCGTCGGGTCGTGGTCAGACCACCGCGTCAGGCCGCTCGCAACGTCGGTGCGTCCTGGGTCGCCATCCAGTCGAGCAGGAGCGCGACCCCGCGCGACGGGTCGAAGCGCGGTTCGTAGCCGAGCAGCGCGCCCGCCGCGGTGACGTCCGCGAAGGCGGCGCGGACGTCGCCGAGCCGGTACTGGCCGGTCACCTGGGGTGCCGGTGCGCCCGCCTGCTCAGCGATGACGCCGGCGAGGTCGAGCAGGGTCATCGGCGCACCGGACCCGATGTCGACGGTCGTCGTGCCGGCACGGTCACTGCGGGTGGCCGCGGCGAGCGCCCGCACCACGTCGTCGACGAAGACGAAGTCGCGGGTGATCGAGCCGTCCTCGTAGACGGGGATCGAGCGGTGCTCGCGGGCCAGGCGACCGAAGAGGCTGACGATGCCCGTGTACGGGTTCGTCAGGGACTGGCCGGGTCCGTAGACGTTCTGCAGCCGGAGGACCGAGAGGGGCGCGCCGTGTGCGGAGGCCCAGGCGTGCAGCACGTGTTCCTGGGCGAGCTTCGTCGCCGCGTACACGTTGGACGGACGCGGGTGGGTGGTGGCGGCGGCGTGGGCGAGCGGTGTCGCGACCGAGCCGTCCGGCGACGCCGGGTCCCACTGCGCGCGCTCCAGCTGGTGTACGTCGCGTGCGTCGGCGGCGAAGCGCTCCCCCGAGGCCGTGGCCCAGTCGCCCTCGCCGTAGACCGCGCGGGAGGACGCCAGGACGAAGCGCTCCGGGACCACCCCGGCGCGGTGCAGACCGTCGAGGAGCTCGCTCGTGCCGACGACGTTCACGCGGGTGTGGCGGCTGGCCTCGGTGAGCGACTGTCCGGTCCCGGTCTCCGCGGCGAGGTGCACGACCACGTCCGGGTGCACCGACCGCAGCACCGCGTCCCACATCGTCGGGACGGTGACGTCGAACGGGATGGCCGTGATGCCGGCGGGCAGGGCCGGCCAGCCGGAGGCGTGCACCTGCGGGTGCAGGGAGTCGAGCAGGACGACGTCGTCGCCGGCTCCGGCGAGGTCGGCGGCCAGACGGGAGCCGATGAAGCCGGCGCCTCCCGTGATCAGGACGGTTCGGGTCATGATGCCTCCTCGGCATGCTGCAGGACGTGCTCGTCCAGGGCGACGAACACGGCGGGGTCCGGGCCGAACTTGCGCGCGAACGGCAGCCCGGCGGCCGTCAGCATCGGGACGTCGTCCAGGGTGAAGACGTCCGGTCGGCCGGAGGTGGTGTCCGACCAGCGGATGGTGTGCAGGCTCGCCCGCTCCAGGTGCAGGGTCGGGTCGTTGCCGATGATCGTCGCCGTGGCGGACTCGACCGGGATCATCGTGCGCTCGAAGTACCGGACCAGCGCGGGGTCGTTCGTGGTGCGGTCGACGACGGCCTGCATCGCGCGGCGGTCGATGGCGAACCAGCAGCTGTCGAACCAGCACGGCGCGTCCGCGGTGAACGGGCTGCGCAGCGCCAGGAACCCGATGCGTGCCGGCGCGCCGACCGCGGGTGCCGGGGCGTACAGGCGGACCGGCAGCCGGTGCTCGCGGAGCCGGTGGATCGCGACACCGCGCACCCAGCGGAACACCTTCGCGAGCGGCTCCGGCAGGCGGCGTTCGAACCCGATGTCGGGGAGCGCGCGGTACTGGAACCGGTAGCGCTGTTCGGCCTCGGCACGGATCGCGGGGTCCGGGACCTCGGCGATCGGCCAGGCTTCGATGACGGCGTTGTCCCCGGCGGCGCTCGCGGCGGTGAGGCGGGCGTGCAGGACCGCGAACGGGGCCGTCGGGTAGTCCTGCTCGGAGAGGAGCATCACCCAGTCGACGTCGAGGTTCGTCAGGACCCAGTCGAACAGCCGCCAGCGGGCGCGTTCGAGGGTGATGTCGCCCCAGCCGATCGTCTCCGGGCTGAGGAGGACGTGGACGCCGAGCGCTTCGAGCGGTGCACGGTCCAACGGGTGGTGGGTCTCGTCGTGCTGGACGACGACCTCCGCGCGCGGGTCGCCGCGGCGCAGCGTCCGGACGAGGCGGAGCAGCTGCTCGCCGTCACCGTAGGAGGTGAGCACGTAGGCCAGGCGGGGTGGCGCGTGCGAGATCCGGGGGTCGGGCTCGGGGTGGGGCTCGGACATCGCCTGCTCCTCGCGGGACGGTGTTGCCGCTGCCCGCGGGGAAGTGCGCCGCGGTGAGCACAGTGTGATCCCGGGAGGTGCCGGTGGTCGATGACGGATCCCCGATCGTGCGGGAAACCGCAGGGCCCGGCGTCAGCGGTTCGTCTGCGACTCGAGCCACTCGGGGTAGCGTCCGCCGACGATCTCGACGGAGTCGGAGAGCGCCGTCAGCCGGTCGACGTCCGCCGCGGACAGGGCGACCTCGGCCGCGCCGACGTTCTCCGCCAGCCGGTGCGCCTTCGTCGTGCCCGGGATCGGCACGATCCACGGTGCCCGTGCCAGGAGCCAGGCGAGTGCGATCTGGCCCGGCGAGGCATCGTGTTCTCCGGCGATCGCGCGGACGCCGTCGACGAGTTCCACGTTGGTCCGGAGCGCCTCCGGTCCGAACCGCGGGATGCTCGCCCGGAGGTCGTTCGCCCCGAAGGTCGCCGACGGGTCGATCGTCCCGGTCAGGAAGCCCTTGCCGAGCGGGCTGAACGGCACGAACCCGATGCCGAGCTCGGCGCACGCTGCGAGCGCCCCGTCCTCCGGCCGACGCCACCACAGCGAGTACTCGCTCTGGACCGCGGTCACCGGCTGGACGGCGTGTGCGCGGCGGATCGTGCCCTCGGCGGCTTCCGAGAGCCCGTAGTGCCGGACCTTCCCGGCCGCGATGAGTTCCCGGACGGCGCCCGCGAACTCCTCGATCGGGTACTCGGGGTTGATCCGGTGCTGGTGGTAGAGGTCGATGTGGTCGGTACCGAGCCGACGCAGGGAGCCCTCGACAGCGGACGCGACCTCGTCGGGCCTGAGCATCCGGCCGAGGAGGGTCCGACTGTCGGGGTCGATCGCCTCGGCGAACTTCGTCGCGATGACGACGTCGTCGCGGACGGGAGCGAGCGCGGCGCCGACGAGTTCCTCGTTCGCGTGCGGGCCGTAGATCTCGGCGGTGTCGAAGAGCGTGACGCCCTGGTCGACCGCGCTCCGCAGCAGCTCCGTCATCGCGGTGCGGTCCGGGTCGCCGCCGTACCCGCCGGTCATCGTCATGCAGCCGAGGCCGAGCGCGGAGACGTCGAGCCCCTGGCCGAGGGTCCGATGCGCGATCACGGGCGGTGGTAGTCGTCGTCGGCGACGTGCTCGAGCCAGGTGGTCGTGGTCGCCGGGTCGTCGGAGAGGTCGAGCATGGCGAGGTGCTCCATGTACCGGTCGGGGGTCGCACCGTGCCAGTGCTCCTCGCCCGCCGGGGTGTACACGGTCTCTCCGGGCTGCACCTCGATCACGCCGCCGTCGCGGGTCCCCATCAGGGCGACGCCCTCGGTGACGTGCAGGGTCTGCCCCTTCGCGTGCGAGTGCCACGCGGTGTGTGCCCCGGGCATGAAGCGGACCTTCGCCACCGTCATCGTCTGCCCGGGTTCCTTCGGCGCGGCGATCGGGTCGAGGTACACGTCCCCGGTGAACTGCTCAGGCGGGTTCTTCGTGGTGGGCTGCTTCGGTTCGATCCGCATGGTGCTGCTCCTGTTCTCGTTCTCGTTCCTTCGTCGCCACCCAGCTGGCGAGCAGCCGGAGGGACTCCTCGGTCGGCGAGCCGGGCTCGGCCGAGTAGACGAGGAAGTTCAGTCCGGGCTCGCCCATCGGCTCCATCGCCTCGTAGACGAGGTCGAGGTCGCCGACGACCGGGTGGTGGAAGTGCTTGTCGCCGTGCGCGTGGTGGCGGACGTCGTGCGCGCCCCAGCGGACACGGAACTCGTCGCTCCGCGTGGAGAGCTCGCCGATGAGGTCCTGCAGCGCTCGATCGTGCGGGTTCCGGCCGGCCTCGGTCCGGAGGATCGCGACGTTGATGTCGGCCGCCGTCGCCCAGTTCGGGTAGAAGCGCTCGGACAGGTCGCGGTGCAGGAACGCGAACCGGGCGAGGTTCACCGGGCGGTGTTCCTGCTCGTACATCTCCCAGTAGAGGCCCCGGAACAGCTGGTTCTCGGCGAGGACGTCCATCCGGCCGTTGCGGACGAACGCCGGGCCGGCGGTGAAGCCGTCGAGTGCCCAGCGGACGCTCGTGCGGACGTCCTTGGGGACCTGGCGCCGGCGCCGACGGACCGGGGAGGCGTTCGCCTCGCGGGAGAGGTCGAAGAGGTGCTCGCGCTCGGCGTCGTCGAGGAGCAGCGCGTCCGCGAGCGCCACGAGCACGGTGTCGGAGACCCCGACGAGGTCGCCGCGTTCGAGCTTGGCGTAGTACTCGACGCTCATGCCGGCGAGCATCGCGACCTCGGTGCGACGCAGTCCGGGCACGCGCCGTCCCGGTCCTCCGGGCAGCGAGACCTGCTCGGGCGTGATCCGGGCTCGGCGTGACGTCAGGAACTCCTTGACGTCGTCCTTGTGCGACATGCCCACCACGCTACGAGCCGGCAACTGGACGAGGAATGCCCTGCTGGTACACCCTCGGCGGTCGGGATCGTGCTGGCCCGGTCCGTCGCGGTCGTCGTGACGGCGTCGCGGACGAGGCCGTAGCGTCGGCCCCATGGAACTCCTCTTCGTCCACGGCGCCCTGGTCCGCGACGGTGCCTGGTGGTGGCAGCCGACCGCCGACCTGCTCCTCGCCCGCACGGGTGTCCGCAGCCGTGCGGTGGCGCTGCCGTCCTGCGGCGAGACCGCGTCCGGCGTCCCCGAGGGCGGTCTGGTCGAGGACGCCGCCGCACTCCGGCGCGCACTCGACGAGGTGGACGGGGCCGACGGGGCCGTCGTCGTCGGACACTCCTACGGCGGCACCGTCGTCGCCGAGGCCGGCCACCACCCCGCGGTCCGGCACCTGCTGTACGTGTCGTCGTACCTGCCCGACGTCGGGCAGGCGCAGGCTGCGATCATGAGCGGCGAGCCCGACCCGGTGTCGATCGCCGAGGTCGGCGACGGGACCCTGGCGGTCGCGGGGTACGACCGGTCGTCCTTCGGGGCGCGGTTCCTGCAGGACGCCGACGACGCGACCCAGCGCGCGGCGTGGGAGCGGGTCACGGCGCAGACCGCGGCCGCCTTCGTCACGCCGACCACGGCCGCCGGCTGGGAGGGCGTCGACTCGACCTACCTCGTGTGCGCTGAGGACCGGAGCACGTCGACCGCACTGCAACGGGAGCATGCGTCGCGAGCGACCCGCGCCGTCGAGGTCCCGACCGGCCACCACCCGTTCATCACCCGACCCGACCTGGTCGTGGACCGGATCGAGGCGCTGCTCGCAGGGTGAGCCGCGAGCGCACGACCGTGTGGTTGGATCGTCCGGCACGAGCAACGACGCCGCAGATCCCGAGGGAACCCATGCCGACCGACACCACCCCGCCCGGACGAGTCCTGCTGGAGGGCCAGCGCTGCCGGGTCCGGATCTGGAATCGGGCGGACCGCTCGGTGACGACCGTGCACGAGAGCACGGAGCGCCTCTACGAAGCCCCGAACTGGACGTCCGACGGGCGACTCGTCCTGAACGCGGACGGCGTCCTCTGGACGATGCCGGCCGACGGCGCGAGCGCACCGGAGCGCGTCGCGATCGAGGGCGTCCCGCCGCTCAACAACGACCACGTCCTCGACCCGGACGGCGTCACGGTCCACGTCAGCGCCGAGGACTTCCACATCTGGAGCGCCCCGCTCGCCGGCGGTCCGGCGACCCGGGTCACGCCGGACGACGGCGCGATGCACTTCCTGCACGGCGTCAGCCCGGACGGCACCGAACTCGCGTACGTCCGGCTCGACCCGGACGGCGACGACGTGTGGTCCTCCGGCACGATCCACGTGCTCGCCGTCGACGGCACCGCTGACCGCGCCGTCACCACTGCCCCCGGTCCCGCCGACGGCCCGGAGTGGACGCCCGACGGTGCCTGGATCCTGTTCAACACGGCGCAGTTCGAGGAAGCGCCCGGCCATGCGCAGATCGCCCGTGTCCGTCCCGACGGCACGGAGCTCGAGCAGCTCACCGTCGACGAGCACGTGAACTGGTTCCCGCACCCGACGCCGAAGGGTGACGCCGCGGTGTTCCTGTCGTTCCCGCCCGGCACCCAAGGGCACCCGGCGGACGAGCGGGTCCGGCTCCGCCAGGTGACCGGGCCGGGCACCGTCAGCGACTGGGGACCGGCGGTGTGGCAGGCCGCCGAGACGATCGTCGAGCTCGACGGCGGTCAGGGCACCCTCAACGTCAACGGCTGGGCGCCCGACGGGTCGGCCTTCGCCTTCGTCGACTACCCGATCGGCGCCCCCGCGCGGTGATCCGGACCGCCAGTCCGGACCGCCAGTCCGGACCGTCAGTCCGGACCGTCAGTCCGGACGGCCAGACCGGACGGCCAGACCGGACCGCCGGTCCGGAAGGTCGACCCGGACGGTCGGCCCGGCGCATCGCCGGGTCAGGAGCGCTCGCCGGCCTCCGGCCAGACGGCACGCTGGACCGCCGACATGCCGCGGTCCAGCGCCCGCAGGTCATCGAGGTCGAGCCGCCGCAGGACGCGCAACCCGTACTCGGGCCGCCGCGCCATCAGCTGCCCGACCGCATCGCGTCCGCGGGCCGTGGCACGGAGCCGCCGGACCCGCTGGTCCCCCTCGGCCGCCGTCCGCGCGACGACGTCCTGCTCGACCAGGCGGTCCACGACGCCGGACATCGAGGCGAGTGAGACGCCGAACGACGACGCGAGCGTCGTGAGGGTCATGCCGTCCTCGGCGGTCACGAGCACGGTGAGGACCTTGAGCTGCTGCAGTGTCAGCCGGAGCGAGAGCAGCGGCTCGACGATGTCGGCGAGCCCCTCGCTCTCGAAGCGTGTCGTCATCGCGCCGATGCGCTGCTCGAGACGCGTGCGCTCGTCGTCCTGGTCGGTCACGGCTCCAGCGTAGGGCCGGCTCCGGCACAGAGCCGGCTCGAGCGCCGGGTCCCCCGAGCGGCTCCAGCGCCCACCAAGGCGAATTGCTTAGCCTGAGGCTAACCAGTTCGAGAGGATGTCCATGACCGACAGCATCGCCAACGACAGGATCGCCAACGACAGCACCGCCGTCCAGACCGAGGCCGATCGCGTGTCCGCCGACCTCGCACGCCGCGGGGTCGACGTCGACGCGGTCCGGGCGAGGTACCGGCAGGAACGGGACCGACGCGTCCGACCGGACGGCGCGACCCAGTATCGCCGCGCGACCGGCTCGTTCGGCTACTACGCCACGGACCCCTACACGCCCCGGGCGGACCGGGAGCCGGTGACCACGGACGTCGAGGTGCTGGTCATCGGCGGCGGCTTCGGCGGACTCGTCACCGCGGCCCGGCTCCGTGGCCACGGCGTCGAGGACATCCGGATCATGGACGAGGCCGGCGACTTCGGCGGCACCTGGTACTGGAACCGGTACCCCGGGATCCACTGCGACATCGAGTCGTACGTCTACATGCCGCTCCTCGAGGAGGTCGGCACCGTCCCGAGGTGGCGGTACGCCCCGGGCGAGGAGATCCGCCAGCACGCCATGGCCATCGGGCGGACCTTCGACCTGTACCGCGACACCCTGTTCCAGACCCGGGCGACCGGACTGCGCTGGGACGAGGACGACGACGTCTGGACGGTCGAGACCGACCGCGGCGACCGCTTCCGGGCACGGTTCGTCGTCACGTCCTCCGGGACCCTGACGGAGCCGAAACTGCCGGGCATCCCGGGCATCGAGACGTTCCGCGGCCACACCTTCCACACCAGCCGATGGGACTACGGCTACACCGGCGGCATGGCCGAGGGCGGGATGACCGGACTCGCCGACAAGCGGGTCGCGGTCGTCGGCACCGGCGCCACCGGGATCCAGGTCGTCCCGTTCGTCGCCCGCGACGCGGAGCACCTGTTCGTGTTCCAGCGCACCCCCTCGACCATCGGCGTGCGCGACAACCGTCCGACGGACCCCGCGTGGGCCGCGTCGCTCCGTCCTGGCTGGCAGCGCGAACGCCAGGAGAACTTCATCCGCACGGTCTCCGGCGCGCCGGTCGACGAGGACCTCACCCGGGACGGATGGACGGCGACGGCGCGGATCCAGCGCACGATGATCACCGGCACCGTGGACGAGCGCGTCGACCCGGCCGACCGGGAGCGTCTCGACGAGCTGCTCGACCTGCAGCACATGACGGACGTCCGCGCACGTGTCGACGAGGTCGTCGAGGACCCGGCCACCGCCGAGGCGCTGCAGCCCTGGTACCGCTACATGTGCAAGCGACCGGCGTTCAGCGACCGCTACCTGCAGGCGTTCAACGAGCCGAACGTCACACTCGTCGACACTGCGGACACGGGCGGCATCACCCGGATGACCGAGACCGGCGTCGTCGTGGGCGACACCGAGTACCCGGTCGACTGCGTCGTCTTCGCCACCGGCTTCGAGGTCGGCGTCTCCGGGGTGCTCTCCGGCAGCCTGCCGGTGCACGGTCGCGGCGGCACCGCGCTGCTCGCGTCGTGGGCACGGGGCCCTCGGACGCTCCACGGCTTCACCACGCACGGGTTCCCGAACCTCTTCCAGCTCGGGCCGCTGCAGAACGCGAACTCGGTCAACTTCGTCCACGTCCTGCAGGACCAGGCCGACCACATCGCCGAACTGATCCGGTCCGCGCGGGGCCACCGGTGCGCGGTACGTCGAGCCCACCCGCGACGCGGAGGACGCGTGGGCCGCCACGATCCGCGCCACCGCGATCGACAACGACGCGTTCCGCGCGGGCTGCACGCCGGGCTACTACAACCGCGAGGGGACCGCGACGACCGGGAACACGTCCTTCGGCCCGGGCCCGGTGGTCTTCCGCGACGTCCTGGCGGACTGGCGCGCACACCGGATGGACGAGGTGATGGTCACCACCTGAGCACGGTCACCCCGTGACGGACGGGAGGCCCGGTGCCGGCTGGCACCGAGCCTCCCGTCCGGTGGTGGTCGCGACCCGGCTACCGGACCCGCCGTCGAGCCGCGCAGCGGATCACGCTAGCGTCGAGACCATGTCGTCTCGTCCGCCGGTGCGCGACCCGCGGCAGCGGCGTGTCCGGGTGCCGTGGGACGGCCTGCCCGTCTGGGTCCGCGACGCCGCGGGTGGCCTCCTGCTCTTCGTCCTGTCGCTCCTCCCCCTCGGTGTCGCCGGGGTCGAGCTCGGCGAGCTGCACCACGCCGTCGCCGAGTGGGTGCCCCCGGTCCTCATCGCCGGGCAGTCCCTGACCCTCGCCGCCCGCCGGGTCGCTCCCGGGACGGCGCTCGCCGTGGTGGGCGCCTCGTTCGCCGCGGCGCAGCTCGCCGGCGTCGGCACCGGGGTGGCCGGGCTCGGCCTGTTCGTCGCGATCTACTCGTTCGCCGCCCACGAGCAGCGGCACCGGCGGACGATCGCCGTCGCCGTCGCCGCCGGGTACGTGCTGCTCGCGTTCGCCCTGCACGCCGAGGGCTCACCCGAACGCCTCGTCGACTGGGCGACCTTCTTCCTGGTGCTCACGACCCCGTGGTTCGTCGGTCTCCTCGTCCGGCGCCGGGTCGCCGAGCAGGCAGCGCGCGAGATGCAGGCGGCGGAGGACGCCGTCCGCGAGTCCCGCAACCTGCTGGCACGGGACCTGCACGACATCGTCACCCACCACGTCACCGCCATGGTCGTGCAGGCCGACTCCGCCGCCTACCTCGACGCGTCCGAGGAGGCCGAACGCGCCCGGACCCTCGAGACCATCGGGACCACCGGCCGCCGCGCCCTCCAGGAGCTCCGGTCGCTCCTCGGCGCCCTCGAGCAGACCACCGCCGCGCCCGGCGGCGGGCCGGCACCCCGAGAAGCCGTCGCCCACACCGTCGCGGACCTCGTCGCCGAGGCCCGGCAGCGCGGGTACCCCGTGGTCCTCACCGAGCCGGCAACACGGCCCGTCCTCTCCGACGAGGTCGCCCTCACCCTGTACCGCATCGCCCAGGAAGCCCTGACGAACGCCATGAAGCACTCCCCCGGAGCCCCCGTCGAGATGACCCTGACCGATCACGACGGACGCGTCGAGCTCCGTGTCGTGAACGACGTGACCGGCGACCCTCCTGGTGTTCCCGGCCGTGGCCGCCGCGGCATGGCGGACCGCGCCGCGCTCCTCGGCGGACGGCTCGACACGGGCGCCGTCGGCGGCCGCTTCGAGGTCGTCGCCTCGTTCGCCCCGGACGCCCACGCCACACCGGGGCCCCGCAGGTGAACGCGGCTGACGGAGCGACCCCGACACCACCCGACGCGGGCAGCCCCCTGCGCATCGCGCTCGTCGACGACCAGACCCTGGTGCGCGACGGGTTCGCCCGGGTGGTCCGCGCACAGACGGACATGGAGCTCGTCGGGCTCGGCGCGAACGGCCGCGACGCCGTCGACCTCGCCCGCGACGCGACGCCCGACGTGATGGTCGTGGACATCCGGATGCCGGTGCTCGACGGCATCGCGGCCACCCGGGAGATCCTCGCCGCGCCGCGTCACGACGGAGCGGCGCCACCGCGGATCCTCGTCGTCACGACGTTCAACCTGGACGAGTACGTCTTCGACGCCCTCCGTGCCGGAGCGAGCGGGTTCCTGCTCAAGGACGCCTCGCCCCCGCAGTTGCTCGACGCCGTCCGGACGATCGCGCGCGGCGAGGCACTCGTCGACCCCGCCGTGACGCGCACGCTCATCGGCAGCTTCGCGGGCCGGATCCGGCCCCCGGTCACCGTCGCCGACGAGTCCGGGCAGCTGACACCACGCGAGCTCGAGGTGCTGCGGCTCCTCGCCCGGGGCATGTCGAACGTCGAGATCGCCGAAGCCATGTTCGTCACCCGTGAGACCGCGAAGACCTACGTGTCACGGATCCTGCTGAAGCTCGGGGTCCGCGACCGCGTCCAGGCCGTCGTCTACGCGTACCGCACGGGCATCGCCGACGACTGACGGGCCGCCCGACGGGACTGTCCACCTTTGGGGGACCCGGCGGATCGCGCCGTTTCCTACGGTCGTCACGGCAGCAGATGCTGCTCCACGACGAAGGAGACCGACCATGGCAACGACCACCGCCGGGAAGCCGAGCGTGATGCGCCGGATCCTGACCTTCCCCCTCACCTGGATGATCATCGGCACGGTGTTCGTGTTCCTCACGAACGCGATCCTGGTCGGCGTCGGCTCGGAGATGGACGCCACCGGCGTCATCGTCACCGCGCTGATCGGCGCCGCAGCCGGGCTCGTGTTCTACCAGCTCACGATGTGGCTCGTCGCCCGCCGCCGGACCCCCGAGCTGACGGTGCGCGGCATCGGTCGCGAGACCTTCCTCGGCCTCGCGATCGGCGTCCTCTTCATCGCCGTGTCGTACCTGATCGTGGTCGCCACCGGCGCCTACACCGTGACCTGGGCGCCCCACGACGTCACCACGACCGTCGCGCTCGCCCTCGCCGTGAACGCCGGCGCCGCCATCGTCGAGGAGCTCACCTTCCGCGGCCTGCTCTTCCAGGGCGTGGAGCAGCTCTGCGGACCCCGCGTCGGCCGGTGGATCGCCCTCGCCGTCACCGCGGCCTTCTTCGGCGGCGCGCACCTCCTCAACCCCGGCGCCACGCTGTGGTCGTCCCTCGCCATCGCGATCGAAGCCGGTGTCCTCCTCGGTGCCGCCTTCATGTGGCGCCGCAACCTGTGGTTCGTCATCGGCATCCACTTCGCCTGGAACGTCATCGAGGGCCTGCTCGGCATCCCCGTCTCCGGACACCGCGACCCGGGCCTGTTCGTCACCACCGTGCACGGCGACGGCCTGCTCTCGGGCGGCGCGTTCGGCCTCGAGGCGTCCTTCGTGCCGGTGCTGGTCAGCCTCGCCGTCGCGATCCCGATGCTCGTCGCGGCCCGCCGTCGGCGAGTCGCGCCGACCCGGTCCGCCGCGGCGCGCGTCCGTCTGGAAGCCGTCGGCCGCTGATCGGTCGCCATCCGACGGACGGGAGGCACGGTGCCGGCCGGCACCGGGCCTCCCGTCCGCGCGTCAGCGCTCCGGAGCCGCGGCAGCGATCACCACGCGACCTGCGTCCGGAAGAAGCGTTCCCAGAACGCCGTCCGCTCCGGGGTGGCGACCGGACGCATCGCGAAGTCGGTCCCGAGGTCCATCACCGTCGGCACAGTGGCCGCGTACTCGGGCCATGCCGGCAGGCCGGGACCGTTCGGGTCGCCCGTGGCGATGTAGTTCACCCAGTACGCGGACATCGTGGCCGCGACCGCTCGGTCGTCGTCGTCCCAGTCCAGGTCGACGACGTCGAGGTTGTCGAACACGAAGTCGATCTCCGAACCGTGGCCGGCGCGACGGGGGCCACCGGACGGCGACGGCGGACGGTGCGTCCAGAAGTACGTCCGCACCGGGCGCTCGCACTCCGCGGTCCACGTCGTGCCCCACAGGGAGGTCGACACCGTCGCGTTGTCGTGGATCGCGTCGTTGCTCGCCAGGGCCGCCTCGTCGTCGTCCGTGGCGGGGTAGAGCGCGAGGAACTCATCGGCGAGCGGACCGAACTTCTCGTGCGCGCCCCTGGTGAAGGACTCGAGGGTGACGTGGGTCGGCGGTCGACCCGGTCGCCACGGCTGCTCCCCCTTCGCACGGGTCGCGGCGAACGCGTCCTCGGGGATCGCGCCGCTCTCGTCGAGGTCGTTCCCGGCGAGGTAGTCGACCCGGTTCTGGGCGCCGAGCGCGTACGTCTCGGCGTAGCCGTGCGGCAGGACCCAGCCGTCGACGACGGGACGGAAGAGCGGTGGGCGGGCGTCGCTCCCGGTCTCGACGTCCATGTCGCCGAGACGGTCCCGGTCGACGAGGTCGTCGAACGGCAGCGCGCGCATCGCGTCGAGGTCCGTCGCACCGCGCGCCGCGACGAACGCCGTGCCCTGCGCCTCGGCGGCGTCGCGGCCCCGGTACGACGTCGAGAGGTAGCGCAGTTCGGTGTCGCCCGCGTGCCGGGCGTGGCTCTGCGCGATCACCCGGTGGAACAGGCCGGTCGCCAGCGGTGACATCGCGAGGAAGTTGCACGTGCCGGCCCCGGCGGACTGCCCGGCGATGGTGACGCGGCCGGGGTCGCCGCCGAACGCGGCGACGTTGTCCCGGACCCACTCGAGGGCGCGGACGCAGTCGAGCAGACCGTAGTTGCCGGAGGCGTCGTGACCGGACTCCGCGCTCAGTTCCGGTGTCGCGAGGAAGCCGAGCGCACCGAGCCGGTAGTTGAACGTCACGACGACCACGCCCCGACGCGCGAGGTTCTCGCCGTCGAACCGGGGGTCGGCGGCGCTGCCCTCCTGGAACCCGCCGCCGTAGATCCACACCAGGACCGGCTTCGGCTCGTCGCCGCCCGACACCGGCGTCCACACGTTCAGCGTGAGGCAGTCCTCGTCCATCCCCAGGCCGAGCGCACGGGTCGCGGCGGTCTCCGGCTGGGGGCTGATCGCTCCGAACCGGTTGGCCTGCCGGACGCCGTCCCACGGTGCCGGCGGCTGCGGGGCGCGCCACCGGAGATCGCCGACCGGCGGAGCGGCGTACGGGATCCCCCGGAAGACGCGCACGTCGTCGCGACGGCCCGTGGTCCCCTCGACGAGTCCGGCGTCGGTCGGGACGGTCGTCGTCGTGTGCTGGTCGATGCTCATGCCGTGGCCACGCTGTCGATCTGGCGCACGATGGCGCGACGGAGGACGACCACGAGCACGCCGCTGATCACGAGCGCGACCGTCATGCCCTGCCACATCGCGCTGTACCCGAAGGTCGTCGCGATCGACCCGCCGACGATCGGTCCCACGATGTTGCCGAGGTCGCTGCCGAGGAAGTTCGTGGTGCTGCCCGCGCCGCGTCGTTCCCTGGGGACCATCTTCATCGCCATCGACTGCAGGACCGGCTGGCACCCGCCGTAGCCGAACCCGAACAGGACCGCCGCGACGAGGAACGCCAGCAGGGAGTGCGAGACGCTGATGAGGAAGAACGAGCCGATGAAGAGCACCATCATCGGGACGAGCACGAGGTACCCGAAGCGGTCCGCCAGGCGGCCGGCGAGCGGCCGGGAGACGAAGAGCACGCCGGCGTAGATCGTGAAGAAGAAGGAGATGTTGCTGCCGATGCCCTGCTGGCCCGCGAAGATCGCCAGGAACGGGTTCACCAGGCTGTAGCAGGCGAACACGAAGAAGGTGATGATCGCGGCGAGCAGGACCTCCTTCGCGAAGAAGTTCTTCGGCGAGAGCTTGAACCCCTTCGGACGCTTGTACTTGAGCTTGATCTGGGTGCACATGACGACGCCGAGGCCGACGAACCCGGCGGCGATGAAGAACGCCGTGTCGTAGGAACCCGCCGCAGCGACCTTGAGCGAGATGACCGGCCCGACCATCTGCGCGATGCCGGCGCCGAGCGTGAAGAACCCGAGCCCGGTGCCGATCCGCTCCCGCGGCAACGCGTCGGCCGCCATCGCGATGAACGCCGTCGTGCTGAACGCCTGGCCGGCGCCCTGCAGCAGGCGGAAGGTGATCAGCTCCGGGACGTTGCCCGAGATGCCGAACCCGAGGAACGCGATGCCGATCGCGATGATCGCGCCGAGGACGATGAACTTCCGGTTGAAGGCGTCGAGAGCCGGTGCCGAGGCGAGCTTGAACACGATCGCCGACCAGGCGAAGGCGCTGGAGACGATGCCGACGACCGCGGCGGTCGCGCCGAGCGAGTCGGTGTACTTGCCGATGAGCACGTTCGACATCTGCAGCCCGATGGACACGAGCACGTTCGTGGCGAAGATCGCGATGAACGCACGGTTCCAGATCTTCGAGGGTTCCTGCGCCACGGAAGCGTCCGCCTCGGCCGTCGCTGCCGGGACGGGCGGCCGCCCGTGTTCGTCGTCGATGATGTCCTTCGCCATTGGAGGGAGCCTTTCGCCTGGTCGTCGTAACTCACACGAAATCGTGTGAGATCGAAGATAGGCAGGAAGACCCGAGCCGTCAAGCCGGGCTCAGGCGACGGGCGTCGGGACGTCCAGGCCGTTCAGCTTGTGCTGCCGAGCACACGTCTCGATCGCCTCGGAGCTCGCGCCGGCCTCGAGGAGGTCGAGGAGCCGCTCGTGCTCGGCGATCGAGGCGCGGTGCCGCCCGGGGACGGTGTGACTGACACTCCGGCGGATCACGTCGAAGCGCTGCAGCTCGCTCGTCAGGAGCGACGCGATGTGGGCGTCGCCGCTCCGCTCGTGGAAGAGCGCGTGGAACCGACGGTTGAGCTGGCCGAACCGGTCGAGGTCGATGACGTCGAGCGCCTCCCCCATCTCCCGGTCGAGCGCCCGAGCCGCCGCGATGTCAGCAGCGGTCAGGTTCGGCTGCGCCAGCGCGGTCGCGAACCCCTCGAGCCGGGCGATCAGTTCGAGGGTGTTCCGGTGGTCCTCCACGTCGAAGAGCGCGACCCGCGCGCCGACGTTCCGGACGACCTCGATCCACCCCTCGGCCTCGAGCCGACGGATCGCCTCACGCAGCGGGATGTTGCTCAGGCCGCTCTCGCGGACGAGCTGGTCGACGACGATCCGGTACCCGGGCACGTAGGTCCGGTCGATGATGCGACGCTTGATGAGGGCGTAGGCGAGATCCGCCTTGCTCTCGCTGTCCGGCTCGCGACTGCTCACGCGAGCACGATAGCGCAGACCCCGTCGGACACGGTGCGCAGTCGACTTGACGAGCACGACCGACGGCTTTAAGTTCATGCATTGGATCGTGCACGATCCTGACCGACGTGCACGATCCTCGACAGGGAGGTCGAGATGCAGCAGCCGGGTACCGCGCCACCACAGCGTGTGTGGACCGCGGGGTTCGCGTGCCTGTTCGCGTCGTACGCCCTCATCTCGCTCGGGCTGACGATGAGCAACGTGCTCATCGGGAAGTACACCGACTCGCTCGGTGCCACGCCGAGCGTCATCGGCATCGTGAGCAGCGCGTTCGCGGTCACCGCGATCGTGTTCAAGTGCGTGTCCGCCCCGGCGATCGACAGCTTCGACCGCAAGTACGTGCTGATGGGCGCCGCGGGCGCGATCGCCATCGCGATGTTCGGCTACGGACTGTCCGACTCCGTACCGCCGCTCATCGTCTTCCGGCTCGTCCAGGGTGCCGGTCAGGCGTTCACCGCCACGTGCTGCATCGCCTTCGCGGCCGACCTGCTCCCCCGCGAACGGCTCGGCATCGGCATCGGGGTGTTCTCGCTCGCCCCGGCGCTCGCCCAGGTGATCGGCCCGAACATCTCCCTCGGCGTCTCAGCGGCCTTCGGCTACCGGACGCTCTTCCTCGTCGCCGGGGGCGTGCTGCTCGTGGCCGCCGCGCTCGTCACCCGTGTCCGCGCGCCCTCCGTGCCGCGTCGGCCGTTCCGGATCACGCCCCGGAACGTCTTCGCGCCCGAGGTCGCCATCCCGGCGCTGTTGTTCTTCCTGCTCGTGGGGTCCTACAGCCTCGTCAACCCGTTCCTCGCGCTCTTCGCCGAACGGCAGGGGGCGGGTGCGCACATCGCGCTGTTCTTCACCGTCGACGCCCTGACCCTCTTCGTGTCACGCCCGCTCGCCGGCCGACTCGCCGACCGGTTCGGCTACGGGGTGCTCGCGGTGTTCTTCGGTCTGTTCGCCGCGTCGCTCCTGGTGATCAGCACCGCGCACACACTCCCCGTGTTCCTCCTCGCCGCCGTCCTGCTCGGCTTCGGGTACGGGTCGTGCCAGCCCCTCATCGAGGGCATGGCGATGAAGATGGTGCCGGCGGACCGCCGCGGGGCCGCGAGCTGCACCACGTTCCTCGGCAGCGACGCCGGCGACTTCGCCGGCCCGATCGCCGGCGGTGCGATCGCGCAGTCCGCCGGGTACCCGGCGATGTGGCAGACGATGACCCTCCCCCTCGTCGCGGGCGCGGTGCTCGCCGTCGTGCTGCGTCGCCCGGTGGCGCGACGGCTCGCGCGGGCGGCACGGTCCGAGGCGGACGTGGTCGCGCAGCCGGCGGAGCGGGAGTCGACCGTCTGACCCTCCGTCAGCTGACCACCACCCGCACACGATCGAGGTCCTGGACGAGCTCGTGCGCGGTGCCGGACGCCGTGGTCGGCTGCGCGGTCACCCGCGCCGTGACGAAGTACGTCCCGGGCTCGTCGAAGACGACGTGCCGCGTCGCGGTGACGCGCCGGGCCGGGGTCACCGGCTCCGCGACGTAGCCCTCGTGCTGGCCGTCGTGCCACTCGAGCGCGACGACCTCGCCGCCTGCGGTCGGAACGGTCGCCGATGCGGTGATCGCGACCGCTTCGCCGACCCGCGCGGCGAAGCGACGGGAACCGTCGGACGACAGGTCCACGACCGGCTGGACACCGGCTCGCTCGGACGCCGTCGGCGGGACGACGACCTGTCCGTCGGCGACGTCGTACCGCGTGGAGGCGGCAGGAGCGACGCCGTCCTCGACCCAGCGCGCGAGGGCTCGGAGGGCCTGCTGCAGGACACCGAGGTAGCTCACGGTGCGCGTCGGGAACTCCTGGTGCTCGTCGTCGCCGTGCAGGGCATTGTCGACGTACCAGAGCCGGAACGTGTCGTCGGCGGCGTCGCCGAGGTGCTCGACGACCCGCGAGCGGTACCAGTCCGCCTGCCACGCGAACGCCTCGCGGTCGAGCAGGCACGCGACGACGATCGTCTTGTCGCTGATCCGGCCGGTCTGCACGGTCCCGGACGCACTGGCCGCGAACAGGGGTCCGAGGAGGAAGGGCCGCTGCGGCGAGCCGGGCCGGCCGTCGGCGTCGCGGAACTGGTCCCACACGGCGTACGAGGCGTCGGGGACCTGGTGCCGGTGGTAGGTCTGCGCGGCGAGGAAGTTCGCGTTGTCGACCCGGACCCGGTCGCCGACCGCGATGCGGCCGACCGTCTCGGGGTCGTTGTCGAGGTCGATGACCGCCGCGTCGCCGGTGGTGCCGCTGAGCCGGATCCGCGCGCCGGCCGCTGCACCCGTGAGGACCTGCAGTTCCGCTCCGGCGACGTCGTGGTCGAGGGTGTGACCGAGGGCGAACGCCGCCACGTCCGTCGCGCGGACCTCGTCGTAGACCGGTTCGACCCCACCGACACCGGTGAACGCCGACCGGTCCGGGACGAGGCCCGCGGCCACGGCGTCCGCCGTGGACAGCAGGGCCGCGACCGACGTCTCCACGAGGGTGCGCTCCGCGTGGATCGGGTCGTCGGGGTCGGCGCCGAGGTAGCCGTCGACGTTCCAGAAGTCGTGGTCGAAGTACGCCGGGTCGGCCATCACGATGCCCGGGTAGAGCGCGCTGAACGCATGCGTCCCCAGGGTCTTCCACGCGAACCAGGCGCGCGGCGGGAAGCCCATCCGTGTCACCTCGGCGAGCGCCGCGGCCTGCGCCTCGGTCAGCACGTCGGCGAGCAGCGCGGCCGGTGCGCGGTCGCTGCCGGCGTCGTACGCGTCGACGATCGCCGGGAAGGCGTCGTGCAGGATCCGCTGCGCGTGCATCCGCACCGTGAAGACGTTCGGGATCGCCATCGGACTCCCGACGACGTAGGGCACGTAGCCGTCCCAGACCCCCGTCGTGTTCTCCGCGGCGCCGATCGTCCGGTACGCGCCGCCGCTGCCGCCGTACGCGTAGCCGAACGGACGGTGCGGTCCGTAGACCTCCTCGGCGACGACGCGCGAGTACCGGGCGGCCGCGGCGTTGGCCTCGTAGGCGCCGATCCGCGGGTCGACCCCGGACATCGGGTCCCCGGCGGCCTCGCCACCGCCGTTGGTCTCGACGAAGTACGCACCGCTCGCGGCAGCGAAGCCGATCTTGTCGGCCTGTCCGGACGCCTGCTGCGCGAGGTCCTCCGACAGGGGGCGCGGCGTGACGTGCTGGAAGAAGCGCCCCTGGTACTGCTCGGCGGGCGGGAAGTAGAACGAGAAGCGCGTGTCGGTCCCCGTGAAGCCGCCGTGGACGTAGCGGTGCCGGACCGGTTCGTCACGCCACTCGTCCACGTCCGTCCAGGGGCGCGCGGCGGTGTCCGCGAAGGGGATGTCGGTCGGGTCGGACACCTGCGTCGTGTCGGTCATGGTGCTCCTCCTCGCTCCACCGGGTGGGGCGACGTCGTGGGGTGGCGGGTCAGAGCCCGGCCATCGGGGTGGTCATGGTCGCGATCATCTCGGTCCAGTTCCGGCCGGTGAGCCGGCGGATGCCGTCGAGGAGCATCTCGCCGATGTCGAGGTCGGGGTCGACCGCGTTCATCGTCGCCAGTCCCTCCCAGAGGGCGAAGACCTGGCGCCCGACCGCTGCCGGGTCGAGGGACGGGTGCGCGAGGCCGCTCCGCTGCTGCTGTTCGACGACCGCGGTCCACAGCTCGATGGCCGCCGCGGTCCGGTGCGCGATGTACTCGGCCGCCGGGTGGTCCTCGGACACGGCCTGCCCCTTGATCACCTGGTAGAGGCGTCGTCGGTGCAGCTCGGTCTGGGTCCGGGCGTTCGCCACCTCGCGGAGGCCGTCGAGATCGAGGTCCGTGGCGAGGGCGCTGGCGCCGGTCGTCGGGTCCCGGTGCGCCGCGAGCGAGTCCGAGAGCTCGAGGGCGGCGATGACGAGGTGGTCCTTCGTCGGGAAGTGGTACAGCAGGGTCGCCTCGTTGGTGCCGGACCGCTCGGCGACCAGGGCCGTGGTGACCTTCTCGTGGCCGAGTTCGTCGACGATGTCGAGGACGGCACGCGCGATGGTCTCGCGGCGCTGCTGCGACCGGGCGTAGGGGCCGCGCTTGTTCCGGGTGCCTTCGGTGGTGGTCATCGCATCACCGTAGGGCCGTCACCGGTGTCGTCTCCCGATGCCGTGCCCTTCGCCGCCCGCTCGCGCTGCACCATCACCGAGGCGGTGATCGCCGGCAGGTCCCGTTCGAACCGCTGGTACCGCCAGGCGATGACCGCGGCCACGATCGACAGCGCGGCCGGCAGCCAGCTGTTCACGGCGATGATCCCGAGCGTCGCCGACGGTGTCTGCACCGCGCGGGTGCCGTCGTACCCGGCGATCGAGAGCACGATGCCGCCGATCCCCGCGGCGACGCCGACACCGAGGTTCTGCGCGAAGCTGGTGACGCCCCCGCCCACGCTCTCGAGACGTCGGTTCCCCTTCGACTCGTTGTACGTCGCGTTGTCGATCACGAGCACCGGGAGCAGGAAGGCGATCGGTGTGCTGCCCGCGGCGGTGAACAGTGCGGCGACGAGCAGCAGCGGGATGTTCGCCCCGGCGAAGGAGTACATCGCGAACCCGATGGCCCCGAGCACGGACGACACCATGATGATCGCGGAGATGGAGTACCGCTTGATGATCCGGGGGAAGAACAGCATCACGGGCAGGATGAGGATCGCCAGCGCACCGGCGATGCCCAGGAGTCCGACGTTGCCGACGACGTAGCGGTAGTAGTAGGCCAGGGCGCCGAAGTTGCCGAGCACGGCGATGACGAACTGGATCCCCGAGACGCTCCACAGGTACGGGTTGCTCTTCAGGACCGTCATGATGTCGCGGAGCGTCGCCCGCTGCGCCTCCGCCGGGTTCGGCTGGTGGGTCTCCCGCACGGTGCAGAACCGGATGAGGCCGATGAGCGCCAGCGGGACCGCGAACACCAGGATCATGTGCGACCACGCGGTCGTGGACTTGCCCGCCTGCCCCACGAGCACGGGGAAGACGATGCCAACGACGAGGCTGATCACGCCGATGACGATGCCGGACGCCGAGGATGCCTTCGTGTACGCGTCCCGGTTCGCGAAGGCCCGCGCGAGGTAGAGCGGCTGGTTCGCGAGGAAGAGCGGGGAGAAGACCGCGGTCACGAGCAGGTAGCTGACGAACACCCACGCGTACTCGGCGACCTCGCCGAGCCCGCCGGGAGTGGAGAAGAGCACCGCGGTGAAGACCCAGATCCCGATGATCGCGAGGTCGTAGGGACGTGCTTTGCCCCACCGGGTCTCCGGGGACGCGTCGACGAGCCAGCCGGCGAAGAGGACCCCGACCGCGTCGACGAGCTTGCTCGCGAGGAGGAGCCCGCCGACCACGGCGGGGGCGAGCCCGAGCGTGTCCGTGCAGTAGATCGTGAAGTACGTCAGGACGATCACGGACCCGGCCTGCGACGCGTGCGAGGACGACCACGCGAGCAGCCGGCCGAATGAGATCCGGCCCGTCGGGTCAGGGGTCGTGGTCGGCGGGGACTGGGGTTCTGACGTCGCTGTCATGAGACTCCTCCATTGGAGCACCAGGGGTTCGGGTGAGCTGATCGTAGGAGTGCCCGCATCCCGCTGTCAACGCCAATGTTGAGTTTACCCTAGGTTTCCGTCGGAGAAGAGCCGTTCCACCCCCACAAGAGGGGACGACGATGGTCCGTTTCCCAGTGCTCTTCCAAATTTGGACGCCGGGAACGCGCGAGCGGCAGACCGCCGGGCGGCAGTGGTGGCGGCGTCAGACGTCGCCGCACCCACGGCACCCCACCCCTGGAAACGACGAAGGTCCCAGCCGATCGGCTGGGACCTTCGTCGTGGTCGGGTCTTCGTGACCCTGGTGTTCGGTGGGGTGTCTTAAGAACCCGCAGAGCCTTGAGATGACGCGGCTATCGAGGTCCTTGAACGAGCCCGTATCCCCTCACGACCCCGACCGTATCCTCTGGCGCCGGCGGCGCCCTCGACTACGGGGGCTCTGACCAGGGATTTTTCTGGACCAGTTTGAGGGGTCCCAGACTGCCGCAACGTCGATCCTGATGCACCGTATGAGCCTCAACCGTGAGGGGTCGCGCCCTCTCCGCACCGGTCTGGGTCTTCAAACCGCGCCAGCCGACTACTCGTCCTCGCGTGATCAGTGTCTGCGCGAAACGGAAAGCAACGCGACCCACGCCGCCGGTGCAATTCGGGCCCCATGATCATCGACGAGATGTCTATGGCCGCAACGGTGGCAACCGGCCCCTCACGGCTCGCAGCGTCCAAGACGCCCCCTCATGGCCGAGGTCGAGTTTCCCGAAGCCCTTGAGGGGGCCCGTCACGACGACGCTCCCGCGACAGCGGGCCGCCTCATCCGGAGCACGTTCACCATGCTCGCGGTGACCGAGGCGCGAGTGGTCTACACCTCGAACCGGCGGAGCTGGACGGCCGACCTGCGTCAGATGGCCACGGTGTAGCTCACTCGCGAGGGGCACGAGGCACGATCCGGATCACGTCGCCCCCCTGCTTAGAGGCGATTAGCGCGAAGTGGGGCGCGGCGAGTGATTCGTTCTCGAGACGGAACGCATGCGCTGTGCACGCTCGCCGCACCGAAGCGTCGACGCGAGGCACTGCCCGGAACGGTGGTCCGACCGAGCGCGTCGAACACTTCCCTGTCACGCTCGGTCTACGCTCTCGATCGCTCGGTCGACGCCGTATCCGCCGAGTTCCACGAGCCTGTCCAGGATGTCGAGCAAGCTAGATACTCGCTTCGCGTCGGTCGCCTGCGCCAGTCCCCGCACGACGAGGTCCGCGATGTAGTGCGCATCGGCGGCCGCTCCGGTTCGGATGTCGGAGACTTCCTGCCGATGCGCGTCGAGGAAGGCGTGCGCGGCTCTGTCGACCAAGTCATCGACCTTGTCTTTCGAGTTCTGCAGCACGATTAGCAGCTGCGGCGTTGCGTGGATGTAGCTCGGCGAAGCAATGAGACCCTGCAGCAGTTCCCGCAGCGGTTCCAGGGGTTTGTCCCGCAGCTCATGCGCGATCTCGGCGACAGCCTTCCTGACTTGCTCTTCCGGGTCGTGAGCGAGCCTTGCCAATGCTGCAATCAGGGGGGCCGAATCGGCAGCGCGCGACACGCGGGCTGCGCACAGTGATGCTGCTCCGGCGCGGACTTCCGGCGCGGAGTCGAAGATGCGCTGCATCAGTCGGGGGCGTTCCCACTCTGTCGCTGCGAACGCTCCGAGCATCCCTCCCGAGTGCCGAGTGTCAGGATCGGTCGAGCTGATCATTCGATCGATCACCGGGTCGATGAGTTCAGGGTCGACGTTGCCGATGTAGTTCATGAGCCGCTGAACCGGTCCTGTCGCCAGAACGATGTCGTCTGTTTCGATAAGAGCGCTGAACGCCGCGTAAGCGGCGGCCCGATCGTGGCGCAGACACGCCGCGATCGTGTGTGCCACACACGTGCGAACTCCGAGATCGGGGTCGCGAGCGAGGGTTTTCAGATGGGGAGTGACGACTGCGGTGCGGGAACCGTCGAGATCGTGGACGAGGAGGTCGCCGAGGGACTCTGCGAGACTTCCCCGCGCGGTGTTGATGCCATGGTTTAGAAGCCCGCGGAGCGACCGTTCATCACTGGACAGCTGGGTGAGCTGATCTGTTTCAACAGCGCGCTGACAGAGAATCTCAACGATGTCCAGTGGGGTGTCTTCGAGCAGATTTCGGACGGACCATCCGAGCCAACGATCGTTGTCGGCAAGTTCGAGTCTCGCTATGTGCCGGATGGTCTCGAATACGGCGCTGGCTGTGCCGGACGCGATGTTGGCGTCACCCAGCCCAAGCAGGACCGCGCTCGGGTACGCGGCGTTTGTCGTCGGTCCGAAGGACTTCGCGAGTTGGCAGAAGCGGATCGGGTCCGCGGTGGTCCGCTGTCTGAGCACTTGGGCGAGTTCTGCCGCGCCTCCGACGGACGGTTCGGGTCCGTCTCGCTCGTCATTGTCGTATTTTGCGATGGCTTGCAGCCACTGCTGATCGGACATGTGTTGGGCCGCAGAGTTGTCGATGGGCGACCCGACCGAATAGCTGGTGATTCCGGTCGCCGGTTCTGGTTCGAGGCGCTTGAACTTGCGTCGGTACTCAGCGAGTCTACGTTTGCCGGTGGACGAGAGCCGCTGCGCGTCCAGTGCCGTTAGGAACTTGAAGGCCGTATAACCGAAAGAATGGCCGTGTTCGTGTGGATCTCGCAGATCACGCAGCAAGTCCTCGAGCGCCATGTGTGTGCTGTCCGATACGAGGGGCGCGATTGAGCGGACAAGCTCTCGTGACAGCCAGTGGCTATCCGAGGCGTAGCCAACCTGTAGTCGGTTTCCCCCTTCGAGGACCAGCTGAGCCGCCCAGTCGACGAACGGTTCGGGCGATGAGGTGAGCGTCCGAAAGAGCAGCGCCTGTGCCGCGTGATGCTCGTCGTCTGCTAGCGCTTGCAAGACAGTTCGGACGGTGCCTGGCTGGGTCCGGGCCAAGGACACGAGCGCCTTCGCGGCGGACTCGTAGAGCACATCGTCGATGTCATCGCTTCGCGATTCTGGCCAGCGGAACCCGTAGTGGTGATCGTAACGAAGGTGTTCTGGCGGGCCGTCTAACTCGGTTGTGCGCATGACGAGCAGGAGAATCGGAATGATCGCAACGACGAACGCTTCCGGCTCAGACTCACTCGACGTTTGGATGAGTTGACTGAAGCTATAGTCTCGAGTTTTGAGGAAACGGATTTCTCCGTTCTCGCAGGGGTCCAGCGCGTGGGGGTGATCACCAAGAGCGGTACGGACGATTTCAATGGCCCAAAGCGGCTCCTGGGTTGCAAGATCATGCATCGGCAGCCAGAAGTCAGCTGACTCCGGGTTCGTTGTCCCGGTTCGCACAGCATCGAGAATGAGTTCGAAGATCGGTCGGTTCAGATGGAGTTCCGTGCGCTGCGCGACCCATGACAACCATCGTGCGAATTCAGGGGCTTGGCGACGGTCGTGAAGGACCCTCGCGACCGCTGCGCCACGTTCAGGCCCAGCAGCGGCTAGCCAAGTTGCGCCTCGATCCCTATTCGTTTGGATATCGCTGTCGATCCACTCGGTGATGAGACCACGATCGAGGAGCAGGCCGAACCAACTGGGACGAGTGATTTGCCGCCAGAGGTGCGGAGCGAGGTTTGGCTGATCGACGACCAGGTCCAGGAAGAGGTCGAGGTCTGGTGAAGTCGGTGTCTGGATGCTCGCGAACACCGAGACGATGGTTTCCTTGATGTGGAACCGGATGCGTGGTGAAGTCGCAGCATCTCGGATCTCCCTGTGGAACCGTTCTTGATCGAGATCGCGCAGGAGTTCGAGGATCTGGCGGACCTGCGCACGCCGGAAGAGTTCTTGTTCCTGCTCGGTCAAGAAGTCGATGAGCTTCTTTCCTCGATTGAGCCATTGCCTCGCGAAGGTGTAGTCGAAGAACGTCTCGTGAAAGAATGATACGTGGCCGTCGTCGATGGCGATGAGCTGCTCGGATGCGAGCACCTCCGCATCGTGTCGATAACCGCGGTAGTCAACTGTCTCGATCGGAATCGAGAGCGTTTGTCGGTCGCTAGCCGCACTCGCGATGAGGCTGAGCGTCTCCTCGAATCGAACTTCCGGATGGTGGGTGCGAGCGGCGCGCTGCTTCCAGTTCCAGAACGCGTCGAACAGCGAGCGTCGGGACGCGAACTCAAGAGCTTCGGATCGCGCCGCCACAGCTCGGAGAAGGACGAGGTTCAGGGGCGACTTCAGCAGCGAGACTTGTGCAGGAGACAGCGAAGCGGCGTCAAGCCCCAGCGCACCGACAGCTTTGAGCACGACTTCGTCGGACAGGGGGTCGACCGCTATCCGCCGAGCATCCTTGTCCTCGACGAGCTTGCGAATGCGATGGTCGTTCTCCACATCAAAAAGCCGACAGGCAAGCACCACGTGCATGTTTGAAGCCGAATGGGCTTCTTCGACCAGTTCAGCGACTACGTCGAAACTTTCCGAAAGTCGCCCTGAAGCGAGCGACACAGCATCGATCTGGTCGATGATCAACACTGACGGCCGGTCACCCGCAGCCATTCGGAGAGCGACTACGGGCGACATCGACAGTCCCAGGTCGCGACCGAGGCCGACAGTCGATGTAAGCCTATCGAGTCGATCAAGGCGAAAGGCGAGGACCTCCAATCCCTCGTCGTCACACTGACGCACCACCGCTTCTACAACGGATGACTTCCCTCCGCCCGCACTCCCCACGACGATCGTCAGTCGCGACGTTTCGAGCGAGTTGCGAAGCTGCGTTTCCTCTTCGCGGATGATCCTGGGCGTCAGTAGCTCGCGCTCAACACCCATCAGCCAACGCGACGTTGCAGATTTGACTTCGTCGTATGCGGTGCGCGATGCCGCAGCATTGAGGGGCTCAATGCCATGCTGGGCGAGGGCCCGAAGTAGCTCGCGCCGCCCGAGTCGCACGTGAAGGCTGTCGATCAGCACAGACCCGATGACGATAGGAATGACGGACTGCTCCGCGCCTTCGAGCAATGTGGCAGCAATGATAGCGTTAGTTGCCGATAAGCGATCCTCGTCCTGAACCTCGAAACGCATACCGCGGAGCATCTGCCATGCTCGAACCGCCGTCCCGAAGACTCTCGGCGCGGCGAGTTCATCGAACGTCGGAGTTAGTTCCTTGGTGAGTTGCCGTGTGAGGAACTCGCTGACGTTCGCAGACTGCCGCGACCACTCGCAGAGCACACGGAGCTGACTCGCCGGCGTCATCGAGCTGAATACGTACCGTCGACCGGCCTCGATGTGGCGGGCAGCTGAGTCAAAAATGCCCAGGCGTTGTAGCGCGGAAACCGTCCACCTGTCGCTAGCACTCTTCTGCCGCTTCACCTGAGTGACGGTCGTTACCCCGTGCTCATCTACGAGCGTGAACTCGGAGCCATCGGCAAGTTCAGGGTCAAGGTCCTCAAGAGTGATGTGTCGCCGTTCGTCTTGAAGACACCTCAGCGCCTCGTGGACCGCGAGAGCGAGTTCATACCGATTTCCTAACTTGTCCGCGGTTCCACCACCAGCGCCAACCTGGCGGCCAATCGACGCCCTACCCTCACCTTGTGTCACGGCTCCCAGTCTCTCCTCTCTTGGACCGCGCGTAGCACTGGCCTCGCGTCGAAGTTGAGGACGTCGGGCTTCGCCGCGAGGCTCGCCCCGCAGATCTGTTCAGAGTCTGGTGGATGCGACCGACACTGGGACAGCCCCAGATTTGGAAGCTCGTGGCCTCTGAGAATCTGGTCATCGCTCGAGCGATGTCGATCCGCCATCGTCGATGCGGACGCTCCAATCGACAGAACGGCCCGGTCATCGCGGCCCTGTGCCGGCGGCGCCCCTTGTGTCCACCCGCACACAGCTACAGCAGGGCTTTCTGCCGTGGGATGACCGCTGCGGCGTGCTTCGCCGCGGACGCCGATGACTCACGATTTCTGTGGGAGTGGGTAACCAGCCCTGCCAACAGCCGCTCCGCCCTTCTCTGCGCCAAATCTGAGTGTAAATCCTTCTTGTTTGTTGACGGGGATTGAGGCAACGCCCTCCGACGCAAGCGCCGACACGAGCTGGTCCGCGGTCTCACGGTCGGCACGGGAGCCAATCATGCCCTACCGCTTCACGTTCGCTGCAGGGCCGCAACCAGCGAATAGAGCCGCAGCGCAGCGACATCCGGACGAGCTGCTAGAGCGAAGGAGCTTTTTGCTCCTTCTTTGACCGCTGCGACGAATGGGTGTTGCAAGAATCCAAGCACCCGTGAGATCTCGTCCTCGGTAGTTTCGAGGTCGTCGCGGACGGTCCGGTAGACATCTCGCGCGGTGATGTACTCCGCGTGATCGCGCTCCATCTCTACGCGGAGCTCTCGGAGGATGCTCGTCAAGAGGTCGCGCTCGCGTTGCTTCGCCCGGCGGCGCTCTCCAACCTTCGACGCTCCATCCACTGGCACGAGGTCGGCCAGGTCCTGTGCAGGGAAGGTCTACATGGTCGAGAACCATCTGCGCAGCTTCTTGGTGGTGAGAAAGACGACGCCGGCAGCGGTGCCGCGCTTCAGGAGGCGGCCGGACTTCTCGAATCCCGGTCCGACCACGAGAATGCGCTTAGCTGCGTGTTGCTCTGCGTGCTCGCGGAGCGTTTCGAGGTCAACGGAGTCCTCGCGAAGTTGGCCGCCGGCCGCGGTCTTCGCGTCAATGACGCAGACGCCGAGGACTTCGATCCCGCTCCGGATCGTTGCCAGCACGTCTGTGCGCCGATGATGTCGGTCACGAGATCAAATCTGCACCGCACCTCCGACACTGAGTCTGGGTCGTCAGAATGAGGTGGCTGACTGCTGCCGGCCTAAGACTCGCGACGCGTTGAAACACGTCGAAGCCCTCCCGATTTGGGAGGGCTTCGGTGTGTGGGCTATCGCGTCTGCGACGGGGTGGTGCGGATTGGGCACCGGTTGGCTCGGAGGGCGTTGGCCGGGCTCAGGGCGTTCGCCGTGGAGGAGCAGTGGGCTTGTGCCTCGTCGGAGTGGTCCCGCCCCAACCGGGGACGTGCGTGGCGTCGACCGCGACGGCGACGTCGTTGGGCATGGCAGGCGCGGAGAAGCGCCCCTCTCGTTGGAGGGCGGGCGGCGATGCTGCGCCGGCGATGAGTGTGGGACGTTCGGCGAGATGGTCGACACGGTGCCACTCGGCGAGGGTGATCAGAATCTCCCGCCTGATGGTCTGAGAGCGGACAGCTGCGCCGTTGACTCGGTTTACCTCGCGGGAGCATGCCGGCGACGTCGCCTGCTTGCAGCTGTTGCTGACGGGGGTATTGGCGTTGTCGCTATCGTCTTCGTTGATCATGGTTGTTCCTTCGTGATTGTCATTGAGGTGGAAGTTGTAGCGCTATCGGGTGGCGACGGAGCTAGCCGGGGCCGCGTCTCGCGGCCGGCCGATGGTCCGGTCTTCGCCTTCCACGCCCCGCCTCGGGAACCACCGGTAGCCGTATGCTGCGGTCCGGTTGCGCGATCGGCCGGCGGACTGGGAGGAGTCAGGTTCGCGGAACGTGGCGAGGTCTTCCCACCCGCCGCTGCCGCAGAGGCGGAGGGCGTGCTCGAGCTGGAACCCGTTGAGGAGGCCGGCTCGGAGAAGCGCGAGCATCCCACGCTTCTCCGCATGATCCATCGGACTGTTCGTGGTGTGCCAGTGCTGGTTACGGAGCGCGTCGACGGTGACGCCGAGCTGATGGGCCGCCATGTGCTCATCGGCGAGAAACATCAAATCGGCCGCGGCGAGACGAGCGTTGTACGTCTCGGAGATCGGCTCGACGCTCGCCACAAACTTCGGCAGCGGCATCGCCCGGTAAGTGTGCAGGAAGGACCACAGGTCGCGCAGCACAACGGTGCTCATCGTCGCGGCGCGATGCTGCTTGCGGGCGTTGGGCTGCTCGTGGAGCTCGACGTACTTGTCGATGAGGTTCCGCGGAATCATGTCGGCGTACGCGTCAAGCGGGCGGAGTTCGGGCAGGGTGTGGCGGTGGGCTCGGCGGTTGGTGCAAGCAGTGATGACGGTCATGGTCTTCTTCCTTCTAAAGCGTGGCTGGTGTTCAGGGGCGCCGTGATATTGGGGCGAGCACGGCTGGTGTCCCGCATCGGCGACCTCTCAACGTGGATCTACTGCGGTGCGCGGATGGCAGTCGTGCTCGCCCTGTTCGTTGGGCTTGGTGTCTCTATGCCGGCTGGTTTCGACCGGCTGGGAGTGAAGCCGGACTGGGCGGTGGGCGAGCACTTTCCCGCATGCTGTCCGAGGACCGGACTGCCGCGGGTTCGGTCTCACCGACCCGGTGGTGGGCTTCGTGGTTTCTATGCCGCGTCGGTTTTGGCGGCTGTGTGGTTTGCCGTTGAGGGGCGCGCGAGGGTGAGCCGGCACGGTTCCTGTCGCAGCCCGCTGTGAGGTAGACCCGTCGATGCAGGATTCGTTCTGACGCTCTCGCCCGCCGTTTCTCGGGCTTCGCGGTCTCTATGCCGCGTCGTTGGAGGCGGCTGGGAGAACGGCGGTCAGGGGTGCTGGACGGTGGTGGCGCGGAACTCGGTGAGGTCCTTCCAAGACGCGCCCCACCGGTCCGTCGCGGCAGCGACCTTTCAAGCGACCCTCGGACTGGTCTGTGCCCCGGGTGCGACCACGTCGCCGGATCTCCCCGTCTAAATCGGCAAGGCCGAAGCAAGCGTCGCCTCGCGCGATCTTCAGAACCACTTCGAGTCGTCTTGTCGCCGCTCGGCGCTCGCGATGGCTCCGATCATGAGGGGGCCGATGGTTCCGCCGATGATGTCGGTCACGTGCGTAATCAGCAGGACACCTCCGACATTCGTTCTCGGTTGCAGTTGACGGCGCAAGGCGGAGTCTTCACGGGCTGAGAGCCCCCTGGAGCATCGAGCACGAAGAAGCCCTCCCCGGACCGAGGAGGGCTTCTTGGTGTTGGCGTTTAGCTGAGCAGCGCGTTGTTGGTTGGCAGGGGGCACGGCACGGCCCGTGTGGAGCCGGTGGCGGTCTGGGTGGGGTCCGTGCGCTTGTACGAACGGCGCCCTCGCCGGTCGGCGTCCCTTCATCAGGAGGAGGAGAGCTCGGTCGCCGCGACCGTGGGGATGGTTTGCAAAGCCGCCGCGCGCTCGTAGAAGCCGTCGAACTGCTTCTGCGTCGGGGTGGTTGATGCGGATGTCGCTTGACGTTGTGGGCTTAGGCGGCTCGACCGGGGGCGGATACGGTTCGCTTCTTGGCCGTTGCAGGGTCGCGGGGCCAACCGAGGGTGAAGTTCTCGTTTTCGACGTCGTGCACTCGGAACCGGCGGTAGTCGGGCGCTGCGCTTCGGTTGCCCGGACGGCGGGCTGACTGCGGTGCGTCGGGCTCGCGGAATGTGGCGAGGTCCTCCCACGCGGTGCTACCCCAGCGGCGGATGGCGCGCTCGAGCAGGTGGCCGGTGAGGAGGCCGGCGCGGAGGAGCGCGAGCGTTTCGCGCTTCTCAGTCCGGTCCATCGCGTTGTTCGTGGTGTGCCAGTGCTGGTCGCGCAGTGCTTCCACGGTGATGTTGAGCTGGCGGGCAGTGACGACTTCGTCGGCGAGGAGCATCGCTTCTGCAGCAGCCGCGCGCGCCTTGTACACCGCGTTGAACGCGTCGAAATTCTCACTCGTCACCGGGAATCGGAACGCGATCGGGACCGGGCGGTAGGTGCGGACGAAGGCGAACAGGTCCCGCAGCGGCACCGTGGTGTTCGTGGTGGTGCGGTACTGCTTGCGGGCGTCCGGCTGTTCGTGGAGTTCGACGAACTTGTCGATGAGGTTGCGAGGGATGGTGTCGGCGTGCGCGTAGACGGAGCGGAGCTCGGTCAGGGTGTGGCGGTGGGCGCGTCGGTTGGTGCAGTCGGTGATCGTGGTCATGGTCTTCTTTCGTGATGTGGACGGCGGATGGTCCGCCTGCGTGTTGCCTTTGTGAAGCGGGCGAGCAGTGTTTCGTGGGTCCCGCACCTCGGACCTCTTGACACGGGTCTCGTTGATGCGCGGATTACGAAGGGTTGTGCTTGCCTGCCCGGTGGGGGGCTTCGTGGTTTCTATGCCGCGTCGGTTTTGGCGGCTGTGTGGTTTGCCGTTGAGGTGCGGGCGAGAGTGAGCCGGCACGGTTCCTGCCGCAGCCCCCTGTGAGGTAGGCCCGTCGATGCAGGATTCGTTCTGACGCTCTCGCCCGCCGTTTTTCGGGCTTCGTGGTCTCTATGCCGCGTCGTTGGGGGCGGCTGGGAGAAGGGCAGTCAGGGGTGCTGGACGGTGGTGGCGCGGAACTCGGTGAGGTTCTTCCACGACGCGCCCCACCGGTCCGTGGCGGCAGCGGCCTCGTCTGGGGTCGCGGTCCCGGCGCGGAGGCGGGCGAGGAGGGTGCGGCCGGAACGCTGCACCGCGAGGTCCGACCCCCAGTGCAGGAGCCGCAGCTCTGCGACGGTGTCGAGACCGCTCTCCGAGGTCGCGTCGGCCTCGTCGCGGTCGTACGCGGCCGTGATTCGCTTCAGCGCGTACTCGACGAAGGGGCCGTCGTTCCGGAGGCGGAGGATGAGACCCATCTGGAGAGCGAAGTCCTCCGGCTCCCAGAGGATGGGCCGGACGCCGTGCTTCGCCTCGAACGACGCTTCGGTGACCGCGCTGCTGCGGAGCCGGATGTAGAGCTCGGCGATGCCCTGTCCACTGAGGTCGAGGTCGTCGACGATGCGGTCGATCTGCTGGTGCTCGGCCTCGGAGAGCAGCGGATTGGTTCGGACGGAGGACGGGCGGGAGTTGATCATGGGGATCGCTTTCTGGGAGGGCTGTGTCGCTTGGGCTGCGGCACTGCGGTGATCGTGACACCGCCTCTATTCCGGCAGGCCGCTGCCTGGCGGGATCCCTGATCTGAGATCCGGACGATCCTCGCTCCCGACGATCACCCTTGGCTTCCGTCGCCGCTCCCCCGCGATGCGTTCGCGTCTCCCGTCCATGACCGCCAGCGCGGCCCAATTCGGATGCACTGGCAACGGAACTCCCAGCCGACCGGTCCGTCCTCGCATAGAGCGACTCCTGCGCTTAAGGAGACCGCTCATGGACCACATCACAGCCACCCTCGCCGCACGATGCGACGCGTTCATCACCGCCGCCACCGAAGCCCACCACGGCCACTACGACTACTCCCGCGTCCCGGAGCAGTTCGTCAACGTCAAACAGAAGGTCGAAATCGGCTGCCCCGTCCACGGGTTCTTCACCCAAGCGCCACAGGACCACAAGCCACGGACCGTGCGCGGCAAAATCAGACCCGGACACGGCTGCCCGGACTGCTCGTCCCGCCGCGGCGGCGCGGACGTTCGGTTCGACTTCTTCCTCGCCCACGCCCGAACGGTGCACGGCAACCGATACCGCTACGACAACGTCACCTACGTCGGAGCACGCACCCCCATCACCGTGGTTTGCCGGGAGCACGGCCCGTATCCGGTCCGCCCGAAGAACCACCTCGAAGGAGAACACTGCCCGTCGTGCGGGACCCGACAGCGAGCGAAATCGATGCGCGACGTGCACGGGCCGACCGAGTTCGGGGACCCACGACGCAAGAAGTACCTCAAGAAGGCTGCAGCGAAGAAAGCACGGGAAGCAGCGAGGTGAGCCACGTCCCACATTTCCTGTTCCTGGCCTCAACCGTCGTCAAATCCTGCCTGGAACGGCCGATCCTCCTTAGGTTGCTGCCCATGCCTCCAGCAGACGCACCCGCATCTCCCCCGTCGCCACGTCCCGTGCTGCGCCGCCGGGGCCAGGGCATCGATACGGCTGCGTACCGGTGACGGCGGAAGAGCACCTGTGGGTCTCGGTCGACGAGTTCGTCGCCGAGCCGGTGCGGTGGTTTCTCGACGTCATCGAGGGGCACGTCATCGTCATCACCCGAGACGGAGCGCCCTTCGCCGCGCTCCGACCAGCGCCCACCGAACCCGCGACTCGTTCCCCGCATACCCGTGCCGACAACGACGATGAGGAGACACCGCATGACCCGCAGCACTGATGGCGAAGCCCCCGTGGATGGGGTGTCTGACCCGCAGAGCCCCGATGATCGCCGGGCGCGGCAGATCGCCGCCACCCGGGGCTTGGCAAGGATCCCTTTCACGTCCGTCCGCGGCGGTGCCCCGCTGGGCATGGAGGAGCTCTACGTCGAGGTTCGGGAAGATCAAGCGCTGATCCCGGGACTGAGAATGGGCGTCGGCGCCCTCATCGTCCAGCAATGGGACCCCGCCTACACCGCAACCGGATGGACCCTCTACGGCGCCGACCTCACCCTCGACATGGGCCACCCCTTCGGGTCCCTGTTCTACCGCAACGACGACGACGGCCGCGTGGTCCGGGTCGGCGTGCAGTGGCATCCGCCGGTGCAGCAGCTCGAGTTCCCCGCTCTGCATCCGTCGCAACCGGAGCTCAGCAGCGACTGCAACGAAGCGGAGGTCGACGCGGTCGTCCTCGACGCTCGCAGCCGCATCGGAGCGCTCGTCGCTGCCAATGCTCAGATCGGGTCATGGGTAGCCACCGAGGAGAGCGAGGACGCCATCCTCGCCGCGGCGGGCCTCGGCTTAGAGCGCCTGTCGGAGGACGACCCACGGCTGGCGGACGATGCTTGACCGGGAAGGGCCGCCGCTGGAACCGGTGCCGGCTCAGCTGGCCACATGCTCTCTGGTGAGGTGCGGGTGATGATGGGGCGGCAGTGGGTGCAGGACATCCGACACGAGCAGACGATTCTGTCGTTGCCGTTCGGGCTCGGGTGGACGATCGACATCACTCAGACGCTGACCGCCTTGGCCGCGGCCGGCATGCCCGCCACGGTTGAGGCGTTTGACCGGCTCCGGTTCGAGGACGGCCGGACCGGGTTCCTGTCGACACCAGACCCAACGACCACCATCACTGACGGCACACCGGACAGTCGCGACGCAGATCTGATCGTCCTGCCTGGCGGTTCGGAAGGTGGTGTGTTGTCCCTGGCCCGGCGGTACCGGGACCTGGTGGTGGTGAATGGGAAACGGCAACGCGTGTGGGCGGACGGCCGGCAGGTGTCCGGGTCGTCGATGCAGCGGGACGCGACGCCGGGCTGGCGGAACGTGTTCGCCATCGCCCGCACCATCACCGTCGACGGCGGCAGCACCAACGACGTCACAGACCGCACTGGACTGCCGGTGGAGCAGGTTCGCGCAGCGCTCGTGGCGCTCGGCGAGCACGTGGTCCACACGCCCCTCGGATGGGAAGCCACGGACCGATCGGCCCTCGCGGACTGGGTCCTTGCGGCGTATCCGGGTGCGGGCGGGATCCGGACCTGTTGGAAGCGCGCCGCGACCCTCGACGAGCAGGCGGATGAACTGATCGGACTGGGTGGGGTGATGTCGGACCGGTGGGCGGCGCACCAGTCATGGGCTGAGGTGGCGCCGAACCGGTTGACGGCGTTCTTCGCCACCCATCCCGACATGGCCGCACTTGGCTACGAACCCGCCGGCGTGGACGAAGCGACGGTGAAGGTCCTGATCCCGCAGGACACGTCGCTCCTGTCGCCGCCGAACCTTGGCTGCTGCACGGATGAGTTCATCACCGCGTCGGTGATTTGGCAGGACGGGTACACGGACGCGCACACGGATGCGGTGAACGCGCTGCGGCAGCTGCTGCACTTCCGCGCCGACACCGCCCACGACCTCCGCTGGATGCACGTCCCATGACCGACGAAGCGAACCCGAGCCATCCCGTGGGGTTGCAGTTGGTGTCTCTGACGTTGGCGTTCGACGACGTCCGGTTCTTTGGCGCCGCCATCTTCTCCGACGCGAACGATCCGGATGGGCCGTGGGCGACCGTTCTCATCGATCACGCGGACGAGGAGCCCTGGTTCCGCCTCACCACCACCGATCCGACCGGGGGCGACGTGTCGGTTGCGGCGATGGCGGAAACGGAGCGCCTGATGCGGTTCGTCCTCACTGAGCAGCCAGAACGCATCGGACGAACCCGACCCACCCCACCGGCGAGCTGACCCGCACCCCGGTAACGCTCGCTCACTTACGACTTCTTGGAGGTACTGCTGATGATGCGTCTGGTTTCCCTGCACCTTTCGAACGACCGGATCCTTTGGGGGCATGTCCTCCTGGAGGACACCGACGACCCGGCAGCGTCGATGGCGCGGATCATGATCGAACACAGCGAGAAGGAGCCCGGTTACGAGCTCGTTGATCGGAATCGGCGTCGTCTCACCGACCTGACCGTCCCCGCGACCAGGGAGGCGGACCGCATCGTTCAGACCCTCCTCATCCCCGCCTCCGTGGTCGCGAAGCGGGAGAAGACGGTCCGGGAAGTTATCCACTCCGGCTACTTGGAAGGGTTCCCGGATGACATGCCGTGGCAGGGCCAGTTGTGGATGTACGCCCGGGGTGAGGTCAGCATCGACCAGCTCCGGGCTTACACCGACAAAGGCCGACAAATCCCCCGTGAACCCGGCGCCGCTCCTGCTGATGGTGCTGACGTCCCCGAGGAGTGGTGGCAGGCTACGCAGGCGCGCATCCGCCGGCACCTGCTGGACACGACCCTCACCGATGCGGAAGCCGCCGCAGCGTTGCAGGTCAGTGTCGATGAGGTTGGTGAACTGTTCGGGTCGAACCGGCTGACGAGCTTCGACCTCGACGGTGAAGAACGCATCCCCGACTGGCAACTCGTCCAACCCGCCCTGCCCGAGTTCGGCGACCCGGCCGTGCTGCTGCCTGGCCTTGACGTGCTGTTCGCGGCTGCACCGCAGCGACTCCTCGACGCGGCAGCGATGACGGAGTTCATGACCACAGCCCGGCAGTTCCTCAGCGTCGACGAGGTGCCCCTGACACCGTTGGCCTGGATGCAGCAGGGCCGGCCCCTCGCCACCGTGATCGCCTTGTTCCGGGGACGGCGGTGGCGGTGGTGACCGCCCGGCCGGAGCTGTTCCTGCTCACTGTCGCGTTCGACATGGCCGGCACGCACGGGCACATGTACTTCCGTGACCCACCGGACTCGGAGCTCCGGCAGGTCCTCGTCAGTAGCACCGACAGCGACGGCGGCTACCGCTGCGAACCCGCACACGGTGACACTCGCGACGGGTGGGAGCCGTTCCTCACTGAAGCAGGCTGGATCATCGCCCTCATCCGACCCGACACCCCGGAGGAGCGCCGCTGATGGGGCCCGCGCTGCAATGGGTCGCCGACGCGTACGCGGGGCGTCCGCAGATCACGCTCCCGTATGGGCTCGGCGAGACCGCGGACCTCACCGACGTCCTCGCTGTCCTCAAACTCGCCGGCCTGCACGCGGTCGTGGAGTCCCACGACAGGATCCGCCTCGCCGACGGACGCCGAGCGCGCCTTCACACCGCCACGAAGAACCCCCGCACCGAACCGCAGGACGACTCTGAGCTGATCCTGCTGGTACCGCGGGTGCTGTCACCGTCGCTGATCGCGCTCGCGGAACAGAACGCGAACGTCCTCCTCGTCGACGTCGAGCGGCGGCGCGTTTGGGCGGACGGGAAGCAGCGGTTGGGTAGCTGGGATCGGTGGAAGGACGCCGCCCCGATCTACATCACGTTCGCTGTGGCACGGATGCTCGCCGTGAACGGGGCCACCTTCGACGAACTTGTCGAACGTGGCGGATTCACGCCAGGGCAAGTCGATGACGCACTCGCGCGACTCGGCAAACGCGTGCACCGCACCAGCATCGGATGGGAATCCCGTCAGGTCGGCGGCCTCGTGGACTTTTTGATCGCGTGCTATCCCGGGGTGGGTGGAATCCGCGCGAGATGGCGGTCAGCGTTGCCGATTCAGCATCAAGCAGAAGTTCTGATCGGTGCGGGCTGCCTGATGTCGGGCAGGTGGGCAACCGAACGCGACGCATCCCGGTTCCGGCCCGACCACGTTCCGCCGCCGTTCCGCCTCGTCGCCTATGCCTCGGCCGAGATCGACATGCCCGGACTCGGCTTCGAACCCGAAGACCACGACTACGCCGGCACCGAAGTCATCCTTCCCGCCGACCCCACCATCTTCCCCACCGCGAAGGCAGCCGGGTACAGCAACCACACGGACGACTTCATCACCGCCAACACACTCCTCCGCGCCGACACCCGCAACGACGACGACAACAAAGCCCTCCACGACATCCGCAACCGGCTCCAGTTCCTCGCCGACACCGTCTACGACCTCCGCTGGAATCTTCCATCGTGACCAACACCAAACCGAGATGAGGATCGACAACACGCTGGCAGCGTCAGGAGCCCTCGAGCTCCTGCCCTCCCTACTGCTGGCCCCGGACGCGGAGGCCGAGGAAGAGCTCTGGTACCGCGACAACGACACCCGCACCGCATGGGAACCGCTCGACAACCTGCAGCAGGCGAAGGACATCATCCGTGCACGCACCCCGCAGAACCCGTGGGCGGCGATCATGCGCACCTTCGACCTCGCCGACGTCGGCACGTTCGGCAGCGTGAACACCTTCGAAGTCCTCGGCTGGGCAGACCGCGTGTACGTCTGCGGCGATGTCTCCAGAGTCGGTTACCAGTGGCGGTGGTCGTGCTGGCCCGTCACCGCACGACCAGACGGTGGCGCCAGGACCCGAGTCGGGCCGCGCTGGTACCAGGCCGACGTATACGAGGCGCAGGTAGTCACGGTCAACGACGCCATCGCTCAGCTCGTTCCAGCACTGCATGCGGTCCCCGAGGCCCCGAATCAGGCGCCCGGGTTCCTGTGGCTGCCGCGAGAACTGGACGTGGCGTTGAATCAACACTTGCGGACACCGATCGACGGGTAGCCGCTTGGGGCAACCGGGGAGACGTGCCCTCGAGTGGGGCATTGCAGCCGAGTCGAAAGCGTCCGTACGCTTCGATCGTGGCTGCCTTGCTCGTCGTCCTCTGCGCATTGGTGATCGCGTACTTCGCCGTCCGCGCGCTCCGGCACCAATCGAAACGGGCTCCGCGTTCATCCACCCCGCCGGACACGAACTCGCAGCCAGCGAAGCCGGAGGTCGCGACCGCTGCGACTGCTGCACCGCTGCAAGCGGCAGCACAAGAACGTCGAGAGCATCACCCCGACTTCAGCGACGCCGAGGACCTCACATTGCTGGCCGCTTCCCGGTTCCGAGTCAAGGGTACCTTCGCCTACGTGCCGGACCGGGACCGCCACTCGGTCGGCGGGCACGAGTACTGGCTCGCGCGCGAACCACGGAACCGACATGACAAGAACGCCGTCGCCGTCTGGGACGCCACACGAAAAGTCGGCCACATCTCCGCAGCCAAGGCACGCCTGTTCGCCCCAGAACTTGACCGCATCGGCGCGGCAGCGTTCCGCGTCCGCGGCGAACCACCAACCGACCGGATCTCGCTCTTCGTTCACCTGCCGAACATCGCCGGCGTCCGCGGCCACCCACCCGTCAGACGGGAATCCCCCTGACCAGGGGCGCCCTGCAAACTCGATCCGCCACCCTCCGCAAGGGACCGCTTGACGGGCACTGGACTTCGCCGCATAGCTCCCCATATGACTGACAACCCGCTCGAGAACTTGAGCTCCAACGCGGAGACCGCAGCCAAGCCCCTCACTCTGACCGGCGCCGCAGAACTCCTCGCACAGATGACCGTCGGTAGCGTCCTCGTGGTCAGCGAGACTCGCGACAACGCTCGCTTCGTCCTCCTCCGCACGGAGCACCATGGACGTCCGCGCTGGTGGAGTGCCCCGCTCCACCCCGCCCACTTCGTCAGCGACGCAATGTTCGACATCGCCGACCTCCTCGGACACTCCGCCGCCCACGCGGTGCTCGTCCGCACAGACTCCGACCGTTCGTTCGATCTCCCCGACAACGCACTCGACGGCCCATACAGCTACACCACCCGAGTGCCCACCTGGCGTGGTGAGCTGCTCCTCGACCTCGGCCGCGCAGCGCCAGATGGAACGGTCATCGCCATCTACGCCGACGGGCAACCCTTCGCCGTCGTGAAACCGGGGCGAGATTCATGGAGCGTGGCCTCGGAGGGCTCGACCGCCCTACTCACCGTCCAGGCGCGGCAAGCTCTTGTCGGGCATCGCTGCACGCTGTTCAGAGCTTGACGGTATGGATGAGCTCGACCGCTCCTCAGCTCTATGGCGCAGCCCACTCGCCAAACCCACGCCGCGAGCTTCGTCTCGCCCCGGCCCGCTTCCACCAGACCGCATCACGAGTCATGCTCCGAGCAACCGCATCATCGCGGCGGATGAGCCGATCCGGCAGCTGGAACCAGGCGTACACCGGCATCGGCTGCTCAAGCTCCCGCACGTCCGCGCCGCGTGCCGATTCCTCCAGCGAGAACGGCTGCGGCGGCACCCAACGATTCGAACGACGACGACCCACGAAACGGATCGTACGAAGAGGCACCGACGCTCGAGGCGCGGCCGTATGACGCACCCGCAATGAGATTCGTTCCGGACCACCTATGTGCGACGGAGATGCTCGCCGCCGCGTACGTCGATTCGTCACAGCAACCTGAGGAAGCGACGCGACCAGTCAAGGACCGCTCATCGGACGGAGCGAGAGCGAGGGGTGGTGAGTCCCTCGCTCCCCTTCCCACCGCGCTGATCGACAGTGGTGAGGTGTACTCCCTCTTGCCTCCTTGTTGTTGTTGTCGCCGTCGTACAGTGAGCTGGTGGATGCTCGGGCGACGTCCGGGTGCACAGACCTCCCTGGACATGGGTTGGTGCGTTGGACGGCCCAAGAACTGACGCTTCCCGATGGCAGCGTGTTCGCGACCGTGCTCGAAACGGCGATGGCAGTGACGGTGCGCCCCTGAGCGAGGCAGGTCGGGACTAGCTCGTCTTCTGGGAAAGCCAGAGCGCATAGCCGCATCCCGGCGTCGGAACGTGGTCGCGGCAAGAGGTCGCCCCTTGGGACACTGCAGACAGTGCCGGGCGCGGAGGACCGTAATCGTCGATGCTTGGTGGTGCCGACTTGCGTGCTCTCGATGCTCAGCGCGGAGCGGCAGGTGCTCCGTTGGGTGCTGCGCTGGGCAGTATGGGTCGGGTACGCAACGCGACGGCGAATGCGATTGCGGACAGGATCATGATGAGGATGAGGTAGGCGATGGCGGTGGGCAGGAGCCCAGCGAGCGTGGTGCTCACCCCGGCGGCTACGGCTGGGATGCCCACTGCGAGGTATGCGACGACGTAGATGCTGGACACCATTCCGGCGCGGGATCGGGCGTAGGCGAGTCGGACCAGTGCTCGGTAGAGGCCGAGGTATGCCAGCCCCCACCCGACGCCGGCGATACCGCTGCCGATGAAGAGCAGCACTGGCGCTGACAGGCATATGGAGAGCAGTGCTGTGGCTGTTCCGGTGAGGAGGATGCCGAGCCCGAGCCTGGACAGCACTGCCACTGGTGCGGCGCGCAGTGGGATGGAAGCGAGACTGCCGGTGCCGGTGAGGAGCGCGACGATCACCGTGTCGAGAACGGTGTTTCCCGAGTTCGTCATGGTTGCGCTGAGCTTGGGCCCCAGCGCCAGGTAGAAGGCGCTGAGCGCCCACACTGCGACGAACCCGGGGACCGCGGCGAAGAACGCGCTCCTGGCCGGTGCCGGGACGGACACTGTGGGCCGCAGGCTTCGCAGCGCCCCGGGTCGGCGTTCCGTGCTTTCGGGCAGGCAGAGCACTCCGATGGTGGCCGCGGTGAGGAGGACGATGAGGACTGCCCAGATCAGGTGTGTGGGGGCGGGCCCGTACTGGACGAGCGCGGCGGCACCGAGGGAACCAGTAGCCATCGCCAAACCCGGCACGATCGTGCTGGCAAGAGCGGCGCGCCCACTGCCCGGGGCTTCGACGTCCAGGAGTGCGGAGGTTGCGGCTGCGGTGGCGGCGCCGGCGCCGAGGCCTTGCAGGAGTCGGGCGATCAGGATGCCGGTCACGCCATGGGCGGTGAGGAACGTGATCATCGAGGCGATGGTGATCAGCAGCGCCGCGATGGTGATGGGGCGGCGTCCGATGTGGTCGGAGAGGCGCCCGAACACCAGCAGCGCTCCGAGGAGGGCGATGGCGTAGACGGCGAAGACCACTGTGAGGAGCGCGGAGGTGAAGTGCCACTCCTGCTGGTACACGGCGTAGAGCGGCGACGGCGCGGTCGAGCCGAGCAGCACCACCGCAAGGGCGGCGGCGTACACGGTGAACACTCTGCCGTTGGGTCTGCTGCTGCGGTAGCCGGCGCTCATCCCAACCGTCCGGCGGATTCTCCGAGGCGACGGGCGCCATCCGCCCCGTCAGCGACGATGCCTTCCACAGACGCAGGGTCCGCTTCGCTGTCCCGCATAGCGTCGGCGAAGATGTGCATGTCGAGCAGGCACACCTCGGAGAGGTGCTCGGCGGTTTCGGGGGTGATCATCGTGCCGAGCAGCTCGAGCGCGCGACTTCCGGCGCTGCCGAGTCGGAGGGCGCTGACAAGTGCTGGAACGTCGGTGCCGATGGTCGACGCGACGGCCAGGATGTCAGCGATGGCGTGCTGGTTCATCAGCATCAGCGCGTTGTTGAACAGTTTCGCCTGCTGTCCGGACCCGGCCGGTCCGAGGTGCAGGACATGTGCCGAGAACGCGTCGAACACTGGACGCGTTGAGTCGAACACGACCCTGTTGCCCCCGACGATCGTGGTGAGGGTCCGGTCGGCTGCGGCGGGACGGCCGCCGGAGACGGGCGCGTCGAGGACTTCGATGGCGTGCTGGGCGCCGAGCGCTGCGAGTTCGCGGGCGGTGGCCGGGGTGCCGGTGCCGTGGTTGACGAACACGGCGCCCTGGTGCATCGCGGGGATGGCGGTTCGTGCAATGTCGAGGACGGCGTCGTCGGTGGAAACGCAGATGGCGAGCACGTCGACAGCGGCGGCGAGCTCAGCGACGGAATCCTGTCTCGTGAAGCGGAACGGGACGTGCTCGAGGGTTTCCGGGCGGCGTGCCCAAAGGTGCAGGGGGAATCTGGCTGCTGCGATGGCAGCGGACATTGGCAGGCCCTGGTCTCCGAGTCCGACGAACCCGACGGCGGGGGTCGTGGCAGCGGTGTGCAACAGTGTTGTCCTTTCGAGACAGTACCCCGCGCGCTGCGCGGCGGAGCGGCAGTGCGCGGAACCAGCGGACGCTGGGGCGCAGCCGGTTCCGGCGTGCCCCAGCGTCATGGATTGCGGGCGGATCAGCGTCCGGGGAGGGTGGTGAGTGACTGCGAACGCTGCTCGAGCATTGCGGCGTAGTTGCCGTCGCGCTCGGCCCATCGCAGTGCCTGTGCACGCTCGACGACGATCTCGTTCGGGGTCGGGGTCTGGGTCAGCAGGCCGAGGACCTCGTCGAGGAACGCATCCAGCGGCAACGCGTTCGGGTTCACCTTCTCCTGCCCCGCGGTGGCGACCGCCGGCGGGACGAGCTCGGTGACGCCGACGCCGGTGCCTGCGAGGTGCTGGCGGAAGGACTCGCTGTATGCGTGCACGGCGGCCTTGGTCGCACCGTAGGTTGCCATGAGGGGGAATGGCATGAACGCGATGCCGGAGTTGACGGTGATGAAGTCACCGTGACCCTGGCCGATGAGGTGCGGGGTGAACGCGTCGAGGACGCGGATGGTGCCGAGCAGGTTGATGTTGATCGTGGTCTCCGCCTGCGCGAAGTGCGCCGGGTCGCGGAGGTCCTCGAAGATCATCACGCCCGACATCGTCACGACCAGGTCGAGGTTCGGGTGCGCCGCGAGCACTTCGTCGCGGGCTCGGGTGATCGAGTCGGGGTCGGTGACGTCGATGGTGACGGTTTCGAGGTCGTCGACCTGGCTGGTGTTGCGGCCGCCGACGATCACGGTGGATCCGGCGTCAGCGAAACGGCGTGCGAGTCCTCGGCCGATGCCGGAGGTGCCTCCGACAATGAGGACGGTGCGGTTGTTGATGTCCATGTCAGCTTCCTGTTCCTGTGTGATGACGGATACGAGATGATCGTGCCGAGAACGCAGCGGCCGTGGCAGTGCCCCCGTGATCCAGGGGTGTGGCAGGGCACCCCTTCTGTGCTGCGCCGGTCAGTACCGTGATCGTCATGGACGACTTGAACGCGACGAACCAGCTCGGTGAGTACCTGCAGGCGCGACGCAATCTGGTCACCCCGCAGCAGGTCGGGCTTCCGGCGGGGAAGAACCGGCGGGTGACCGGGCTCCGACGTGAGGAAGTCGCACTGCTCGCGGGTGTCAGTCTCGACTACTACCTGCGGCTCGAACGTGGCCGTGACAGCAATCCGTCGCCGCAGGTGTTGGAATCGCTGGCGCGAGTGTTCCAACTCGATGACATCGAGACGGAGTACCTCCTCGGTCTCGGAACGCACCGCCCGCGGCCGCGGCGTCGCCGTACCGTGGAGCGCGTGCCGGCGCGGCTGCACCAGCTCCTGACCGCGCTTGAGATCCCGGCGTTCGTCGAAGGCCGCTACTTCGACGTCCTCGCATCGAACGAGATCGCGAGAGCCTTCTCGCCCCGCCTGGCACCGGGCCAGAACCGGCTCCGGTCGCTGCTGCTCGATGCCGAAGAGCGCGAGTTCCAGGACGACTGGGAGAACGCAGTCGTCGACGCGATCGCATCGTTCCGGCACCTGATCGGCGATGACATCACCGACACCCGTGCAGTGGAGATCGTCGGGGAACTCTCGTTGGCCAGTGCCCGGTCCGATCAATCTGGGCACGCCAGGATGTACGGCAACTCGCCGGGAACTCCGCCGTCATCCATCACCCGACCGTGGGAACGATGCAGATGCACCGGGAGAAGTTCCCCGTCGGTGGGCTGCTTCTGGTCGTCTACTACCCGGACGCGGACAGCGACAGCGCCGACAAGATCCGCCTCCTCGTGTCCCTCGCCGCCGACCGCAGCAGCGAACCCGCGCGCTGAAACCGCCGAGCACAGCCCTGGCTGCTGCTGGAAGGCCGACTCCCGCTGGACTCGGTCCGTCCGCACCCCCCGCAGCACACTGTCGAGCATCCGGTCACCGGAGACGTGAGCCTCGTCTCCGGCGGACAGCGCTAGCGGGTCGCGTCGGCGCCGCCGTCCGAGAGAGCCTGAACTCGGTATGGCAAATCGGTTCCTCGACGATGCTCTGCGCCGGTGATCGCGGCAGAGCATCGTCGAAATGCGAGGCCGACAAACGAACCTCCGCCGCGCTTCACACCGTGGTCCGACTAGCGGCCGCCGAGACGGTCTTCCGCATCACCGTCTTGCTCTTCCCGATGTGGCGCTCGAATGTGAAACCGGCTTGTTCGAACATCGCCCTGGTGCCGTTGTGCAGGAACGACGACGACGTGCGCTTGCCGGGCGCGAGCTCGTTCGGGAACGATACGACCTCGCCGCCACCGGCCTCCGCGATCAACGCGAGTGCACCGTCCAGCGCCTCACGAGCGACACCGGACCGACGGTGGTCGCGGTCCACGAAGAAGCAGGTGATCCGCCACGGCGGTGGTGCGGGTTCGCCAGCGTCGTACTGCTTGCGGTGGTAGATGTTCGGAAGCTCCACCGGGCTGCCGAACTGGCACCACGCGATCGCGTCATCGCCGTCGAACACCGGCGCGGCGTGCGCGATCCCTTCGCCGACGAGGCGTTCCTTGAAGGTCGCTCGGTCGTGCTCGCTCTTGACCGTGGCATCGGTGTCGCCGTGGAAGTAGGAGCAGTAGCACCCACCCCAGACCCCGTTGTGCTTCGCCGCGAGGGCTCTCCACGCGGGGAAGGTCTCCGTCGTGAGGGACTTGATCACATGCTTCGCTGTCATGTCCTGCCACCAGTTCTGTCAAGATTTTCCACGCGGCTTCGGTACCTACGCGACGCCGGGCCACACGGTGTCGGAGCCTGCGGAAATGACGGCAGCGCTACTTCCCGGAAGCGTAACTGGGCGCGACCTAAAGCGCACGGTTCGCTCTTCGCAATTGCTCGTACCGTCTCAATCAGGATCAACAGCTACAGGGTTGGCGGCGTTGTTCGCGTCGATGATGCCCGGGGTCTTTTTCTCCCACTCGTCCATCATCTCCGTCGTGGTCCCGCCGGGCGTCATGCCGTTCACACGGGTCCCCTCCGCTGCCCAGGTGACAGCTACGGTCTCTGTGACGCTGTTCAGTGCACGCTTCATCGCCCATACGCCGGCAGGGGCGGTACGGCGCGGCGGCTGCCGATACTAGACGTGTTGATGATCACGCCCCCTCCGGACTTCCGCATGAGTGCGGCTTCGGCGACCATGGCGACCCGGTGGGCGCGGAAGTTGACGGAGAACTGCCGTGACGGCGGACCATCGCATTGAACGGGTCGACGGTGACGCCGTCGACCGTCACGGCACGGGCCGTGTGGTTCAGCAGGAACTCGACCGGTCCGCGGCGGACGCGTTCGGTCCCCTCGGGTAGCGGCGGCCACGGAACCGAAACCGCAGCGTGCTCCAGGACAGCCTTGACCAAAGTGTCGAGGTCGGACGGTGCGGTCGCCACGTACCAGGCGCTGCCGCCAGCGGCGCCCGGCCGACGGGTGATGGCCGGCAGCCCGTCGAGGAATCCGCCCGCGAACGTGCTGAGCACCTCGGCGTCGTGCACCCGGACGACCTCACCCCACTCGGTCGCCTCGCCGCCGGCGAGTCCGTCGATCCTGAACGCCGGGAGCGTCCCGCCCGCCGGTGCCGCCGCCGGTGCGAACTCCTCGACGTGCACCCCGAGGACCCGCTGGAGCGCGCCGAGGTACCCGTCTAGGACGGCGCGGAGTCGCTCGTCGAGGATGCCCGTCTGGTATCCGACGACGAGTTCCCCGCCGTCGTCGACGAACGACGCGAGGTTCTGCTGCGCGGCCGCGGGCAGCACCTGTACGGCCGGCGCCACGACCACCCGGTATCCGCCGAGGTCGCCGCTGGGCGAGACGAAGTCTACGAGTACGCCACGTCGCCACAGCACGGTGTACCAGCGTCGGACGATCGCAGCGTAGTCGAGCTGTGCGGGCGTCGCCTGCTGCTCGATTGCCCACCAGCTGTCCCAGTCGAGGACGATCGCGACGTCCGCCGTGAGCGTCGTCCCGACCACGTCCGCCAGGTCCGCGAGGTCGGCACCGAGCTCCACGGTCTCGCGGAACACCCGGGTGTCCGTGCCGGCGTGCGGCACCATCGCAGAGTGAAACTTCTCCGCTCCCGCCCGGGACTGCCGCCACTGGAATTGCATCACGCCGTCGGCCCCACGGGCCACCGCCTGGAGCGACAGCGTGCGGTGCCATCCGGCCGGGACGACCGCGTTCTGGGGCCGCCAGTTCACGGCGCTCGTGGCCTGTTCCATGAGGATCCACGGCTTCCCGGCGCCGAGCGACCGCATCAGGTCGCGGGTGAGCGCGGCCCGGACATGGGCGTCGGGTTCGGCCGGGTCGACGTAGTGGTCGTCGGAGACGAAGTCGACCTCACGCGCCCACGCCCAGTAGTCGGACGGCTTATAGAGCCCCATGAAGTTGGTCGTCACGGGGACGCCGGGACTGACTTCGCGGAGGATCGCGGCCTCGGCCCGGAGGACGCCGAGCCACGCGTCCGACGAGAACCGGTCCCAGTCCAGCAGCTGCGTCGGGTTCAGGAAGGTCGGCGCCGCTCGCGGTGGGACGACCTCCTGCCAGTCCGAGTAGGCCTGTGACCAGAAGCTGGTGCCCCACGCCTCGTTGAGGGTGTCGAGGTCGCCGTAGCGGTCCTGGAGCCAGGTCCGGAACGCCTTGGCGGACTCATCCGAGTGGTCGTACGGCACGTGACACGCGAGCTCGTTATTCACGTGCCAGGCGACAAGTGCTGGGTGGTCGCGGTACCGCTCGGCGATCGCCCGCACCAACCGGTCCGCGTACCGACGGTAGGTCGCGGAGCTCGGCGAGTACTGCTGTCGGCTGCCGACTGACAGCGTGACGCCGTCCGCGGTGACGGGCAAAACGTCGGGGTGGGCCGTCGTCAGCCAGGGCGGCGGCGAGGCGGTGGCGGTCGCGAGGTCGACCCCGATGCCGCCCGCGTGCAGCCGGCCGAGCACGTCGTCGAGCCAGTCGAAGGCGAAATACCCGTCGCGCGGCTCGAGCTTCGCCCACGAGAACACGCCGACAGTCGCGACCGTCACCCCGGCCCGCTGCATGAGACGGACGTCCTCGTCCCAGACGTCGCTCGGCCACTGTTCCGGGTTGTAGTCGCCGCCGTACCAGATCCTGTCGGTCGTCACGGCCCTCATCCTTCCGTGCGCACAAGGCGGATCGAGTCGAACAGCAGCGCGTTCGCCGATCCCGTGCCACCGGCCTCGAAGCGGATGGTCATCGCTCCGGCGGGCAGACGGATGCCGTCGAGCGTGCGGTCGGTCCAACCCGCGGCACCGTCGGCCAGGTCGAGCGAGTACTCGGTTCCGTCCGCGCCGGTGACACGGACGCGGGCGTGGTCGAGCGTGCCGGTCACCTGCGACGTGAACGTCAGCCGGTAGTCACCGGCGGGCACCGAGTCCGTCTGGCTCAGCGCGCCCGAGAACGGTGCGGCGCTGCGGAGCTTGCCGGACCACCGGGAGTTGTCGGCGCCAGGGGTGCTGTTGGTGACGAATGCAGCGTTGGTCGTGCCGGGGTCCGCGGTCGTCGTCCAGCCGGTAATGGACGGGACGGACACCCGGTCGGCGTCGAAGTCGGGGTTGCGGACGACGTTGTTGCCGGCTCCAACCTGCCACGCGCCGGTGGTGGCGTTCAGGCCCCACTCGCTGAACGAGTTGAAGTGCGGTGTGCCGTCGGCGTCGATGGTGAGTGGCTCCCACACGTTGTAGCCGAGTCCGTTCCACGCGAAGTCGGACCAGCGGTCTCCGGCGTAAACCACGGTGTCCTGCGTCGTGCCGTGCACCGTGACGAAGAAGCCACTCTGGCTGACGTGGCTGTAGTCCTGTTGGGAGCCGTCGAGCACGGCGTCGGCGGTGTACGGGCCAGTGATGCTGTCACCGACGGAGCGGATGATGTGCGTGGTCGATGCGTTCCAGCCGTGCAGGTCAGAGCTGGCGACGTAGTAGTGACCGTTCGCCTTGAACATCGTGTTGCCCTCCCGCCCGGCCGGGACCGAACCGATCTGAGTGCCGGCGCCGATGCTCAACGAGTCGGCGTCCGAGATCTTGCTGACGAACTGGGTCTCACGTCCGGACGGCTTTGAGTACACCAGGTAGTCGCTTCCGTCGTCGTCGGTGAACACGGTCTGGTCGCCGGTGCTCTGGTAAGCGATGCCCTGGATGCCGATCTGGATCGCCGCGTAATGGAAGTCGCCCGTCGGCGAGTCGCTCTGCAGGAACAACTCGGCGCTGTCCGTCCCCTTCACGCCGTACTTGTTCCCCATCTGGGAGATGATCGTGTACTTGCCGGTGTGCTCGTTGTAGGTCACCCCGAGTCGGCCAAGCCAGGAGGTATCTCCGAGGTCGTCCATCTTCGAGAACGAGTTCGGTGTCGGGTCCTGCTCGTTCGAGATGTACACCGGAGTCTCGGGCGTCGCCACCTCGTTCTCGAACTTCCAGTGCACGAGGTCCTGGGAGGAGTACACCGTGATCGCATCGAACACGGTATCGGCGTTGAGGTTCGTGGGGTTCTCGTAGTACTTGACGGCACCGGTGTACTTCACCCCATACCAGTAGTAGGTGTCGCCGAAGCGGAACACCCCGCCGCCTTGGGAGTAGATCGGGTTGCCGTCGGTGTCCTTCCAGAACTCGTCGTTGCGGATCGTGCCGAGCGTGCCCTGGTCGATGGTCGCGAGACGGCCAGCGGCGGCGAGGAGCTCGTCCTTGGCCGCGACGACGGCCCTCGCGCTCGGGCCGACGGCCTTCAGCAGGCTCCGGGCGTGGTGGAGCGCGAGGGTGAAGGGCCGCCAACTCTCGGGCGTGTGGTCCGACTGCTGGCGTGCGCCGTAGGTCACGACGTCCTGCCGTAGACCGGAGACATCGACGAGCGATTGCTTCGCCGCACGCAGGCGGTCGTACGCGGCCGTCCGGGTGGCCGCGTCAGCATCGCTCGCCGCGATGGCCGCGGCGGTGGTCCGCACCGGTGCGAACTTCCGCCACGAGGCGATCGTGAAGTCGCCGGCATCGAGCGCCGCGACTGAGGCGGAGAGCTGGCCGAGGTCGTCGCGGACGCGGTCCGGAGCGGGTGCGGTCGTGGTGCTGTCGGTGCTGGACGCCGGCACCGTCGTATCCGCGGCTGCGGACAACGCCGGTGCGGCGATCGTGATGCCGGTAATGAGTGCCGTGACGAGCACGACCCTGTGCGCTGCTGTTCGTCGGAGATGCATCGGAGGTTCCCTTTCTCAGGCGTCGTCGTCGACGCGGGGTTCGGATGGTCGGTCAGGTCGACGGCCAGGCACGATCAGCCGGCGTCGGACGGTCGTCGGTGGTCAGGAGGAGCCGGTCGACCCGGAGGCCGCCCTTGCGCGCGAGGACCGACACCGTGTGGCGGCCGGCGGAGAGCGTGAGGTCGGTGATCTCCACCCACACCCACGTCCCGGCGATGCCGAACGCGAACATGTCGCCACCGCTGAATTGGTCGGACACCGGGAGTGGCGTCCCATCCACCGCGAGGTGGAATGAGTCGTCAGTGTCGGCGTCGAACGCCACCAGCGCCCAGGTGCGGAACCGGCCGTCGTGCTCGACCACCACGTCGACGTGGATCCCCGGTGCCGTCGAGGGGTCGTCCCACCGGCGGCCGGGCGCGTCAACGTGCAGCGCGAGGCGGGCGGGGCCGCCCGGGCGCGCCTGCGTGACGGTCCAGCGAGCGCCACCGTCGAGCTCCGGGGTGGTCCACGCGGCGCTGGACCGGCCCAGTGCCCAGGCGAGGTCGATGGCGATTTCCCCGTCGGTCTCGCGAACGGGCCCGGTGGGGAGCGACGCGAGACGGTCGATCGCACGGCCGTCCTCGTCGAACGCCGACGGCGCGAAGCGCCCCTGCCCCCGCGTGGTTACGTTCCGCGTGAAGGTGGTCTCAGCCGACCAGTACGACCGCGGGACGTGCACGAGTGTTGGTCCCGGGACGTTGTCCGCACAAAGCAGGCCCGCTCGGACCCCCACCCGCTCAGCCACCCGGGGGTCGAACTCGTCGGGAGCGGGGTCCGCGGGGACGGAGACGGCGGTCCGCGTGGGTGACGTGGGAGCCCCGAGCGCGGGCCGCGGGCGGTTGTCGGTGGAGACGACGAGACGCGCGAACACGAAGCCCGGGTCGATCGCGTGCACCAGCAGGACGTGATCCCCCGCAGACAGGAACGGGAGCCGAAGGGACAGGCGCTCCACCTGCTCGACGACCATCGTCTCCCAGGTACCCCGGTACTCGTCGGTGGTCGGCGACTCGATCACCATGATGGGACGGTCGTCCACCTGCACACCCACACGGATGCGGCCGGTCGCCTCCAGGCTCGGGAGCCGATGGAGGTCGAGCCGGTGGGCTCCCGCCGTCGTCAGGACGAACCGGTACAGCGCCGGTTGCCCAGCGTTCAGCACGGAGCCGGCAGCGGTGGCCTCGAGCGGGTCGCCTCCGGCCAGACCGGGGCGGGTGAGCGCACGCCAACCGGGTCCGATCTGTGCGGCCGCGGCGGGGATCGACACGACACCGTCCGTCTCGATGTGCACCCCGTCGTCGAGTGCCGAGCTCTCCGGGTGGACGTCGAGGACCACGTCGACCCGGACCACCGATCCCGAGTCGCGGTCGGTGACCGTGAGCGTTCCGGTGCGCGGACCGTCGGCGTCCGCCGACCGGACGTCGACGGCGATGCGTTGTTCGGTCCGGACACGTCCGGACGACACGGCGACTTCGATCCACGGATCGGCCTCGATCGTGAAGGGGATCTCGCCGCTGCCGGTGGTAAACACCTCGATCCACTTCGGCGAGCGTGCGTGCGACGCGAACCGCAGGGGCTGCGGGCCGGCGCCGGGCTCCTGCCCCCACACGACCACGCCGAGTCCGGGGCCCCCGACGACGAGCGACGGTGTCGCCGGCGGGAACTGGGCGATCGCCGGCGGCGGGAAGTCGTCGGGCGTCATGATGCCCTCCCATTTTCCGTCGGCCGCCGACGCGTTGTACGCCCGGATGGCTCGGCGGCGCAGCAGGTCGAACCGGTTCGCCTGGTCGACGGCGTGGTCGGCGGCCTGCGCCTTCCCCTGGGCGGATGCTGCCGTGCTGCGGTCGGCGAAGTAGTGCTGCGCGCTGGTGAGGTAGGTCGCCGCCACCCGAATGCCGATCAGCTGGAGGAAGGAGCCCCGCTCGGCGGCGGGCAGGTCCGCCATCGTCGCGCAAGCGGTCGTATACGCATCATGGAGGACACGGAGCCGGCGTGCTGCCTCGTCACCGTGGCAAGTCTGCGAGAACGCCCGGCTCGCCAGGTGTTCGACCCGCCGGACGTGGCTCGCCTCCGCCCAGGTCTCGAGCACCGGTGCCAAACGAGTCCCGAGTCCGCCGGTGAAGGTGCCGTCGATCCACGTCGCGAGATACTCCGTCGTATCCGCGGTCGACGTCTCGCGACCGGCCTCCCAGGCGCTGCGGAGGAAAAACTCGGCGTCCAGTTCGAGCGGCTTAAGCGAACCGACGTTGTTGACCCACAGCGTGCGGATTCCCCGGTCCCACGCCTTGCGCAGCTCGTGCCGCATCTGCGCCAGGGGCTGCGAGGAGATCCAGAGGTAGCTCCGCGACGGCGGCGACCAGTACGAGGAATGGAAGTAGAGACCGTGACCGCCCGGGCGGCGCAGTTCGTCCGCGTCCGGGAACCGTCTAATGTGCCCGAAGCTGTCGTCGGACCAGATGATCGTCACGTCCTCCGGCACCTCAAGGCCGGCGTCGTACAGGTCGAGGACCTCCTTGTACGGCACGAAGGTCTGCACCGGTCGCGCGCCCTCCGGCAGGCTCTCGGTCAGGAGCCGTCGCTGATCGCGGATGACGGTGCTCAGGAGGTCAACACGGGCGCGGGCACGCTCGTTGTCGGTGAGGTCCGCCTCGTCGATGGCGCGGGTGGCGAACCCGGAGTCGTGGACGCCACGCATACCCAGTGTCCAGGTGACGTCATGGCCACGGTTCTGCTCCACGCTCCCACGCCAGTACTCCTGCAGCGCGGATCGGTTGCCGTCGGGGATCGAGTAGTCGTACTCCACGGATGTTCGGTCGTTCGTCTCCTGCCACGCCTCCCACTCGTGCTGGTTGCTCCGGAGGAGCATGTCGCAGTGGCTGGTGCCGACGACGATCCCCATCGCGTCGGCGAGGTGACCGTTGCGAGCGTCGGCGTTGAAGGCGTTGACGTGCATCGCGGGCCAGATGTAGTTCGCGCGCAGCCGCAGCAGCAACTCGAAGACACGCTCGTAGGTCTCCGGTCCGATGGTGCCGTCTGCTGTGTGCGCCCGGGCCCAAGCATCGAGTTCCTCTTCGTCGTTGAGGAAGAGACCGCGGTACCGCACGGAGGGGTGGTCGGCGACGAGAGAGCCGACCGCGACCGTCACGTGGTCGCGTCGCCGGTCGGGGACGTCCGCCCACCAGTGCCACGGTGAGACCCCGGCCGCCTCGGCGAGAGCGTAGACGCCGTAGATCGTGCCACGTCGGTCCGTCCCGATGATCCAGAGGCGACCGGCTACCTCGCGCAGGACGTACCCTTCCCAGTGGAGTACCCCGGAGTTGTCGACGAGTCCGTCGAGGGTCAAGTCGCCGGAGGCCAGTGCCCGGTCGATGATCGCGCTCGACCCGACCGTTCCGACGATGATCTGGGCGTCGTCGGTGTCCGTCGAGGCGACGGTGTCCCCACCGGTGACGGAGCGGAGGTCGGCGTGCAGATCGCCGACCGCGCGGAGGACGGCGCGGTCTTCGGTGTCTGCGACCGCGATGGCGGTGATCGTACCGCGCTCCGCGATGGTCGCTCCCCCGTGCCGGTCCGCGAGGAGCGTCAGCACGGTGCTTGTTTCCGCCCGGGTCGGTGTGGTCCGCTGGTCGGTCATCGGATCGTCACGCGGTGGGAACCGGCGCGGAGGTGGATCTCTCCGTCGTCGGCGGAGACTCCGGTGTTCGAGGTATCCGATTCGTTGGCGCCGGAGAGGCTTGCGAAGCGTCCTCGATGTGGCGTGGGGACTACAACCGTCCCGTCGGTCGGGGCGGTGACGGTCATGACAAGGCCGTCGCCGTCTCGCTCCCACGCCGCCTCAATCGGCCCGTGCGGGGTCGGTACGCTCCCCTCGGCCCAGTCGAGGTCCCCGGGCTGAGGTGCGAACCGCCACCGGGCGAAGCCTGGAGCGGTCGGGCTGATGCCGAGCACGTGCGCCGTCAGGGCGGCGGTCGCTCCAGCGCCCCATCCGTGGGCGAGGCTGGTCTTCGCGCCGAACCCGGGCGATCCGTCCGGGGCGATGAGCTCCCAGGTCGTCCCGACCGCGTGTACGTCGGCGGTAACCATGTGTCCCCACAGCCGCCGGAGGAGCGCGAACGCGTCTTCGGTTGCTCCCACCTGGAAGAGGGCGCGGAGGTGCGAGTCCGCCACGTACGGGCTGACCGCGTGGCGGAACCCGGTGTCGGCGGAGAACGGAGACGGACCGTACGGCGTCTGGGGCAACGCGGACGCGAGCGCGGTGAGCACGGCAGTGCCGTCGCCGTCCGGGACCACTCCCGTCGCGACGGCGAGCGCGGTCCCGTCCTGTGCGACGCTGTCCGGCAGGACGTCGGAGAGCCGGTAGCGGTTCCGCTCGGCGTCGTACAGGTGTTCGTTGATCGCGGTGCGGAGCGCGGCCGCCTCGGCGCGGAGTCGCGTGGCTTCCGTCGTCTCGCCGATCGCGTCAGCGAGGTCCGCCGCGTTCTGAAGCGTGGCGTGGAACGCGGCGTTGTACGCGGTCACGGCTCCGATCTTCGGGCCGTCGTACCAGTCCCAATCGAGGCCGTTCACCTCGTCGGTGACAATCAGCCCGCGGTCGTCGAGGAGCGTGCGGTCGAAGTCGAGCTCGCGGAGGACGCTCGGCCACTGCGCCTCGGCGAAGGCCCGGTCGCCGGTGTACCGGTGGTACAGCGCGATGTTCGTGACCTGGTGCATCGAGTAGACGGCCGAGTACGTCTGTCCGGCGCGGGGCGCCTCGGCGACGGGCATGATCGGGGGGACCCGGGCGGCCGACTGTCCGGAGGCCTCCTGGTAGCCGTTGAGGTACTCGAGCGATCCGCGGACGTACGGCTCCGCCGCCGTTGTGGCGAACACGGTCGGGATCTGCACGATGAGGTCACCGCTCCAGACCGTCCGGTCCCGCTTCCCGCCGTCGAGAATGAGCGGCAGCGGATCCGGGTGACCGATCGCAGGGCCCACGAACGCGCCGAGGTCCTCGGCGTCGTCGAGGTCGAGGTCGACGGAACGGTCTCCAGACGGTCCGTCGCCGCTTACGTGCAGATGGCGGAAGCGAGCCCGATCGAGCCATGCCACCCGGAAGCCCACGGTGCCCGTGGCGTACTGCGGAGCGTCCGCCACCTCGGCGAGGTCGATCTCGATCGGTACGGCACCGCCGACGGACACGCGGACGACCGAGCCGGCGAGCTCGGTGCGGACGGGGAGCCAGTCGGAGGTCGTGCCCACGGACTCGATCCGCGTGGTGGTAATCGGGAACAGCCGACGGTCGAGGTCCTGCGCACGATCGTTGATGCTGTCGTCGAAGTGCCAGATGCGCACGAGCACGTCCGCCCGTCGGTCCGGATCGACCTCAGCAGTGAGGAGGTAGCCCGCCGTGCCCGACGGCGTCGCCCGGACGATCCAGCCGGCAGCCCCGGAGAGGAGGTGGACGTCGAACTCGACGGTGCCGTCGGCGAGGTCGACGCCGTCGAGGACGGCCAGGGTCCCGCCGTCCGCGTCGAGCGCTCCATCGTGCACGATCCACGGCTCCGGCAGCGTTGCGGGCGGCAGGGAGTTGATTTGCACCGTGTACGACCCCTCAAACCAGATCCGGTTGAAGAGTTCCGAGCTGGACAGGAACCAGCCAGGGTGCTCCTCCGGTCCAGGTCGGAAGGCGCTGAACTGCGTCCATAGCGCACGGATCGTGACCGTGCCCGGCGTGGTGAGGGCGATCCGTTGATAACGCTGCCCGCCCTGGATGCGTCCCGTGCTAGTGGTTCCGGGGCCGTTGACGACGAGTTCCTCCCACCGGTGCCGATTGCCGCTCTCGTTGTGGCTGCCCTCGAGATCGCCGTCGGGGCCGGTCCACGCCGCGCTCTCGCTGAAACTGACCAGGAGCTGCGCGCCGGGTGTCCCGTCGAGGTCGTACCACGGCACCCCCGCGATGTTCCGGCCGTGGTCGAGGACCACGACCGCGTCTGGACCGTCCGTTCCACGCGTCAGCGTGATGGGTCCGGACGCGTCGCGGACGTCGACGTCGCCCGAGGTTTGCAGCACCCCGGTGGGGACGACCCGGTCGCTGTCAGGTCCGAGGAGGTGGTGCCGCCATTGGCCACGGAGAGGTCGGGGCGGGGCGGTCAGCTGCGGCTTGGTCATGCTCGGCTTTCGGATCGTGGTGTGCGGGTCGCGTCGGCGGCGGTCAGCTGCCCTGGGTGTACAGGTCGTCGAGCTTCGCGAGCATGTCTTTCACCGTGCCGGTGCCGCTGAAGAGCGCCTGGATGCCAGTCGGCAGTTCTGCGCCGAGTGCTGCGGTCGGCCAGTTGCGGTCGGGCCAGGTGGTGGTCTTGTCCTCGGTTACGAACTGCTGGACGACTTTGTTGACCTGCGAGTCCTGCTTGGTCGTTCCGGGCATCGCCGCCGCGTCCCCCCAGGTGTTGGAGAATCCGATCTGCGCCTTCGGTGTGGCGAGGTAGGTGAGGAACTTCTCGGCCAGGGCCTTGTTGTTGGTCTTCGCGTTGATACCGAAGCCCAGGCTCGAGGTGCCGAGGTAGGTGTCGGAGGGCGTGTTCGTCGCCGGGAAGGCGGCGTAGTCAAGGGTGAGGTCTGAGGGGCCTCCCGCCTTGATTGCTGCGGTTTCGCTGGAGACGGTCACGGTCGCGAGGGTGGTGCCCTTCCGGATTGCGTCCTGCACGGACGAGTACGGCGTGCCATTCGGCGAGGAGTTGAAGCAGCCCGCCTGCTCCATCTGCATGTACATGTTCAGCGCTTTCTTCCACGCGGAGTCGCTGAACGTGGCCTTGCCCGCGTCCTGCTTCGCGGTGAAGTCGGGATCGGGTCCGTAGACGAGCGATGCTGTGAGGGCGTAGGGGATGAGCTGGTCGGTCCAGGTATCGGACAGGCCGAGGCCGTACGCCACGTTCCCCTTCGCCTTCGCGCCGCGGCAGAAGTCAAGGACGCCGTCCCAGGTCGTGGGCACGGTGAGGCCGGCTGCCTCGACGGCGCCGTGGTTGTAGACGCCACCGATCGACGACAGGGTCACCGGGACAGCCATGAGCTGTCCCTTGCTGTTGGACAGCTGCTCCTTTTGGGTGTCGGAGACGTCTTTCGCCCAGCTCTGGTCGTTGAGGTTCGCGTAGTAGCCCTTGTCGCCGGCGCCGCGGGCGCTGATGTTGTTGCCGCCGCCTGCGGGTACGGCGAGCAGGTCGGGGGCGTTCCCGGCGGTGAGCTGTGCGCCGATTACGGTCCGGTAGTTCTGCGAGTAGTCCTTGACGACCACATTCACGCCGGGGTTTGCCTTCTCGAAGGCGCCCTTCACGGCGTTGATGGCCTTGTTCTGACCGTTGGTGGCGACGGTGAGCGTGTTCGAGTCCGCGGCGCTCGAACCGCTGGAGCAGCCGGTCAGGCCGAGGGCGACGAGTGCGGTTGCCATAGAGATCGCGGCGATCCCCCGGATGGTTGTCTTCGTTGACATGGTCGTGCCTTTCGGGATGGGTAGTGCGTCTGCGGTGCGGGCGTTCAGCCCTTGAGGCCTGATGCGAAGCCGCGCATGATGAAGCGCTGCATCAGGAAGTAGGCGATCAAGATCGGGATGACCGAGACGATCAGGGCCGAGAACACGAGCGGCCAGTTGGAGCTGAACTCGCCGACGAACGTGTAGACCGCGAGCGGCGCGGTGCGGCTGCTCCCGCCGGTCAGGTAGAGGAGCGGGTGGAGGAAGTCGTTCCAGATGGAGAGGGACGACAAGATGCCGACGGTCCCGGTGACGGGACGGACGAGCGGGAACACGACCGACCAGAACATCCGCCAGGGTGAGGCGCCGTCGATGGTCGCTGCTTCTTCGTAGTCCGGCGCGAGTTCACGGAGGAATGCCGTGTAGAGGAAGATCGCGAACGGCAGGCTGGCCGCCGTGTCGATCAGGATTACCGCGACGGGGTTACCGACGAGGCCGAGCTTGCTGAACGTCAGGTACAGCGGCACGAGTGCGAGCTGCCCGGGGAACAGGAACCCTGTGAGGAAGAGGTAGAACATCCCCTTGGACCACCGTTCGGTGCGGCGCGCGAGGGTGTACCCGGCCGTCGCGGAGACCAGGATCACGAGGGCTACCGAGACGCCCGTGATGACGAGGCTCGTGACGAGCGCGGGCCCCATCTGCGATTGGGTGAACGCCGTGGCGAGGTTGGAGAACTCCAACGGCCAGGTGAACCCGAGGAAGCCGGTCGTGCCGTTTGGGTCGCGGAGCGCGACGGAAACGAGCACGAGGAACGGGATCATGAAGAGGGCTGCGACCGCGATGAGCACGATCTCGATGACGAGCGACCGTCCGGTGTAGCGGTTCATGCGTCGTCCTTCCGCTGGGTGAGGCGGTACTGGAAGAACCCGATGACGCCGACGATGATCGTCAAGACGACGCCCTGGGCGAGGGCGATTGGGTACTGCTGGAACTGGAACGCGGTCTGGTACACGATCGTCGCCATCGTGTCGCTGGCGCCGGACGGACCCCCGGCGGTCATCGAGAACACCGTGTCGAACTGTTTGAGGTTGCCGATCACCGTCAGCAGGACGTTGATGACGATCGAGCCGCGAATGAGCGGGAGGGTGATCGACGAGAACCGGCGGAAGGACCCGGCACCGTCGAGCGCCGACGCCTCGATCAGTTCTTCGGGCACGCCCTGAAGACCGGCCATGTAGATGACCATCGAGTAGCCGGCACCCTGCCAGATGATCGCGGCACACACCGAGTACAGAGCGAGGTGCGGGTTACCGAGCCAGTCCTGCTGGAGGTTGCCGAGTCCGAGCGCCGACAGCGTCGAGTTCAGCGAGCCCTCCGGCGTGAGCAGGTACTTCCAGAGGTAGCCGCAGACGATGGGGGTCAGGACCACCGGGAAGAAGAACACGAGCCGCAGCACGTACTTGCTCTTGACGTTCGAGTTGACGCCGAGTGCGAGTAAGAGCCCGATGACGTTCTGCGCGACGGTCACGACGGCGGTGAGGACGAACGTGTTGATGATCGCCCGCGCCGAGTTGCCGGTCGAGAAGAGCTGGGTGAAGTTCTGCAGACCGACGAAGTCCGCGATGGCGCTGAAGCCGTCCCAGTTCGTGAATGAGTAGCCGAAGCCCTGCAGGTTGGGGTAGATCACGACCGCAACGAACACCGCGAGTGCTGGGACTGCGAACCAGAGCGGCGGCTTCACCTTCAACCGCGAACCGCCGGTACGTCGCGGCGCAGGCGCTGCAACGACCGAGGTGCCGGCGATGGGCGACGCATCCTGTTGCACGGTCATGCGACCGGCTTCCTTCGTGCGTTTAGTGCAGCCATAGCACTCATCTCCCTTGATGACGGCGATCGGACCGGAGTCCAAGTGATCGATCACTCGCAAGTGATCGATCACTATGATGGGTGATCGATCACTTTTGTGCAAGAGTGGATCTTGCAGGGACGCATCGGACGTCCAGAGAGCGAGCGGCACGCGCCATGAACACCACCCCGTCGCCCGCCAAGCGGGCGACCATCTGGGAGGTCGCAGCGCGTGCGGGCGTCTCCGGGCAGACGGTGTCGCGGTATCTCCGGCACGACGGCCAGGGCATGCGCGAGCTCACTCGGTCCAGGATTGAGGCCGCGATTGCGGAACTTGACTACCAGCCGAACCTCGCTGCGCGGGCGATGCGCACCCGGCGGACCGGCCGTGTCGCCGTTCTACTGCCGAATGGAGAGGCGACGAGCGCAATGCGAATGTTGCTCGGGGCGAGCGAAGCCGCGCGGGCGGAGGGACGACAGGCGGACGCTGTGACCATGGACGGCACCGCCGAGGAGCGCGCCACTCGCGCGCGCGAACTCGCGGAGTCCGGGCTGTTCGAGGGCATGCTGATTTTGACAGCTCTGCCCCCAGGAAGTGTGCCAACGACGCCAGGGATTCCGACCGTCGTATCCCCCGACTACGACGACGAACTCCACACTATTGGCGAACTCGCGGATGCCGCACCGATTGGGGCGCTCGTTGAGGGGCTCGCAGCCCTCGGCCACAGAGATTTCGTGCACATCGCAGGCGACCGACGGTACGCGGCTGCTCGCGATCGCGAACGCGTTTACCTTGAGTCCGTCCGTCGGCTGGGCCTGACCTCTCACGAGGTGTTGGGGGGTTTGGACTGGGATCCCGAGACCGGACGCCGTGCCGTGCTCGCCCTCGACGAAGACTCCCCAGTGACCGCAGTGGTCGCCGCTAACGATCTGATGGCCGCCGGTGCGGTTCACGGTGCGGTCGAACGCGGGTGGTCGATTCCCGGCCGGCTCAGCGTCACTGGATGGGACAATAACCCGCTTGGGGCATGGCTGTCGCCGGCGCTGACCACGGTCGATGTCGACTACGAATCCCTCGGGCAGCGTGCCATGGGTCGGTTACTCGACGCACTCCGCGGTGCCGCGCCGACAGCGCTGGACGGCACGGTCGCCGCTCCTGTCTGGCGCGACACCACCGGGCCGGCAGTAGGTCGAACGGACCACTGACGGTCACAGCCCCCATGGGTCATCGAACACCGCTGTTGATGACCTCCGACATCGCCCGCAGCGAAGTGATGCCTACGGATCCGGCTCGGCTTGAACGGGCAGCTACCCTCGCCACGCTGCGGGCTAGGACGCATCCTTACCGGGTAGATGCGCCTTGGGCGGGTTCCCGTGGGTGCTACCGCCCCTCAGCGCCCGGTCATTGTCTCGATGGACGATCGTCAACCGAACGATGTGCAGGGCCGGAGGTGCCCCGCTACGTCGTGAGGATCCAGAGGAATCCGAGTACGGCGAGGACCACACCCCCGATACAGCCGGCGACCCCGATGAGAGTGGCGATCTGAGCGAACGTGCGAGCAGCCCCTTCGGCGTAGAACCGGTCCTGAGCCGCGGAGGCCAGGAGCGTGGCCGCGACGGCGACCGGCAGCGAGGTGATCCACGTGAGGCTCAGAAGCGCAGTGGCACCCACGACTTCCGGGGCTCGGGCTCGAAGCACCCCTCGGCCGTCTGCCGGGAACGCGGCGTCCATTCGGGCAAAGTGCAGGTATACGACCACACACAAGAGAGCACACGCAGCCAAGAGCACGAGAGCAGCGCCCGGCAGGGCCCAAACGATCACTCGTTCCCGCATCCCACCCCTCACGCCTTCAGCCTGCCAGACCGGTTAGGGCGAATCATGGCAGAGAGGGCGAGGAGCTGCGTGCCGAATGCGTCCGGTAATCGACCGGCTATCGGACGCGTTCCGTGGCGGACGAACCATTACGACGCGCGACAGCTAGGTTGCCGGTATGAGTCGACCGAATGCGCTATGGCTGGTGTTCCTGTTGCTCGGGCTCGTGTTCGGGGCAGTCTCAGTCGTGCTCCTCGCGAGCAGCACCCCTGGGGTGTTCGGGTGGATCACTCTCGGCTGCGCCTTGGTCATCCTGGTGAGCGCCTCAGTCGGGTACCGACGTTCTCGCCTTCGACCCTGATCGTTAGCCGATCCTCCAGCGGACAAGCATCTGGAGGGATCGTGCTCAGCAACCTTCTGAGTGGCACTGGCTGTCACTGCCGGGTGGTGATGATGCGCATGCGTTCTTCCGGGCTGATCAGGTGGTCGGCGTCGTTGGCGTCGTCGCCGAGGTCGATCTGGACGCGGTCGATGCTCCCGGTGAACACGCTCCCGCGGCTGTCGTAGTCGTCGCTGACCGGTGTGCCGGTGTCGGATCCGACGTCCATCGTCTCGTCGCCGGAGAACGCCAGCGGCACCGTGGCGTCGATGCGGCCCGAGGCGATCTGCGCGCCGTCGAGGTACAGGTCGACGGTCGCGCCCTTGCCGAGCCCACCGCCGTCGTAGGTGAACTCAACGCGAACTTGGTGCGGTCCCGGGCTGACGGTGGTGTCGGAGCGGACGGTGGTGCGCTGCATGCCGAACAGGTTGTAGCAGTACGCGGGACGACCGTCGTGGAAGTACATGCTCCACCCGCCGAACGCACCACCCTGGGCGATCACGACTCCCTCTGCACCCGTCGCCGGCACGATTACATCGGCGGTGACCGCGTGGGACTTGTTCTTGACGTTCAGCACGACGTTCTCGGTGAGCCGGCCCATGCCTCCGAAGAGCACCTGCCGGTTGCCGTGGATGAGGGTCGGCCGGCCGGCGAGGTCGGAGTTGAACCGCTCGATGCGTCGGTCGTCGAGGGGGAACACCTTGTACTTCGACGCCTCGAGTAGGAACTTCCGTTGGAGGTGCGCCAACCGTTCGGGATCGGTCGCGGCGAGGTCGTGCGCCTGCGTCCAGTCGTCAGGGCCGTAGAGTTCCCACACGTCGTCGTCGATCGGCGGCAAGGGTTTCCCCTGGTCCCAGGGAACCGAGTGCCGGGTCACCGCGGTCCATCCCTGGTGGTAGATGCCTCGGTTGACGAACATCTCGAAGTACTGCGTCCGGCGCCGCTCCACTGCCTGGTCGTCGTCGAACGTATACGCCATGCTGACGCCCTCATAAGGATGCTGCTGCACGCCGTGCACGAAGGTCGGCTCGGGGATCCCCGCCATCTCGAGGACGGTCGGGGCGACGTCGATGACGTGGTGGAACTGGTGACGGACCTCACCGGCCGCCGCGATGCCGTGCGGCCATCGCACGATGGTGCCGGTCCGCGTCCCGCCCCAGTGCGACGCGACTTGCTTGGTCCACTGGTAGGGGGTGTTCATCGCGTGTGCCCACCCCACCGCGTAGTGGTTGTACGCCGCCGGGGTGCCGAAGTCCTCGATCCGCTCGGCCATGAACTCCGGTGTCTGCATGGCGGTGGCGCCGTTGAGGTTGATCAGCTCGTTGAAGCAGCCGTTCACGTCCCCCTCCGCCGAAGCGCCATTGTCCCCGACGATCACGTACACGAGGGTGTCATCGAGCACGTCGAGCTCCGCAAGGGCGTCGACGAGCCGTCCGACGTGGTGGTCGGTGTGCTCCAGGAAGCCCGCGTAGACCTCCATCTGCCGCGCGAGGACCGGCTTGAGGTCGTCGGGCATCTCGTCCCAGCTCGGGATCTGCTCGTGCCGTGCGGTGAGGTCGGCGGTGCCCGGCACCACTCCGAGTTCCTGCTGCCGGGCGAAGGTGCGTTCCCGGAGCTTGTCCCACCCGTCATCGAACTGACCCCGGTACTTCTCCGACCACTCCTTCGGCACGTGGTGGGGTGCGTGCGTCGCGCCGGGAGCGAAGTACGCGAAGAACGGTTTCGTCGGCATCAACGCCTTCTGCTGCCGCACCCAGTCGATCGCGCGATCGGTGAGGTCCTCGGTGAGGTGGTAGCCCTCTTCGGGTGTCCGGTCCGGCTCGACCGGCGTGGTGTTGTGGTAGAGCGCCGGCGCGTACTGGTTGGTCTCGCCGCCGATGAACCCGTAGAAGTACTCGAAGCCGCCGCCACCCGACGGCCAGCTGTCGAAGGGGCCCATCGGACTCGTCTGCCACACGGGGACCTCATGGCACTTGCCGAACTGTGCGGTCGAGTACCCGTTGAGCTTCAGGGTCTCCGCCAACGGCGCGCAGTCGTTCGGCCGGACCGAACTGTAGCCGGGAGCCGAGGTCGCGATCTCGGTGATCCCGCCCATCCCGACCGTGTGGTGGTTCCGCCCGGACAGCAGCGCCGCCCGCGTCGGCGAGCACAGCGCCGTCGTGTGGAACCGCGTGTACCGGAGACCCTCCGACGCCAGGCGCTCGAACGTCGGGGTGGCGATGGGACCGCCGAACGCGCTCGACGCGCCGAAACCGCAGTCGTCGATCAACACGATGAGCACGTTCGGTGCCCCTTCCGGGGGCAGCAGCGGTTCGATCGGTGGGAACGCGGTATCGGGGTCCTTCGCGTCATACGTCGCCGGAAAGTCCGGTGTGCTCGCGGGAATCGGAAGCACCTGCCGCTGCGGGAATCCAGTCATCGGTAACCTCCATGCTCGATCAAGAGCGGCACGAGCCGACCTACGGCCAGGATGAGGCCGGACCACCAGAGCGGACTCACCCAGTACGGGCGAATCGAGCGCGAGACGCACCCGACGCAGCCGCCCGATAGCCGATCGGCTATTGAGGCACTTGCGTCCGGCGGTCGATGAGCAGGTAGGTGAGCGTTGCGAGGGCCAGAGCGGCCGCGATTGCGAACATCGTGCGGCCGCCGAGGCCGAGGATGGTGCCCGCGATACCGGTGCCGACTGAGGAGCACGCAACCTTGATACCGGCCATGCTGACGAAGATCTGCGCTTCCGCGCCGGGTGGTGAGAACGCTGCCCGAGCGGCGAGGCTCGCAGTGAAGAGAACCCCGGTCGCGACGCCGAGGAGCGCGAAAGCAGCAGCACCGACGGGGACGGAGAAGATCGTCAGTCCGAGCGTGAACCCGACAGCGACGGCGATGACGCCCCAGCGGATGAGCCGGTCTGCCTGCCCGCGGAGCGGTAGGACGATCAGCACCAAGGACACTGCGAGATTCCCCGCACCGTAGGCGGAGGTGAGCACAGCTGACGAGGCGGTGGACGCGTCGAGAGAGTCGACCGTGCCGACAGCGAGAAGCGGGACAGCGCCGAGGGGGACTGCTGTCACGGCGGTGGCGATCGTTGTCCGTCGCAGCCCCGGTAATTGCAGGAGCATCCCGAGAGCAGCGCGCAGTCCTACCGATGCTGTCGCTTCGCCGTCGGCGGGCTGCTGGGTTGCGCGGGGAAGAGCCAGCACGACGAACCCTCCGACGACTGCGGCGCCGGCCGCGGTGAGGACCGCAGCAGCGGGGCCGCTAGCGGTGGCCATGATGGCGATGACGGCGGGGCCCGCCGTGGCGGAGACACCGTAGGTGAAGGCGTCCATCCCCTGTGCACGTCGCCGTGCGAGCTCGTCGGTGCCGACGATCGCCGCGAGCTGACTGCTGAGACCACCGGTGAGGAGGGGCCCGGCCAAGCCCGCGATCAAGAGGCCGCCGGCAGCACCCATGAGCGTGATCGGGAGCAGGAAGATCGCACCTGCGAGGGCGAACCCGTAGACGAGTCCCGCACCGGCGAGGACAAGCTTCTTGGACCTGGCGCGGTCGAGGAGCTGCGCGGCGACCGGCCCCGCGAGGTGGGGCAGGGTGATGCAGGCGGCGAGAAGGCCGGTGGCATCGCCGGCACCAGCCGGACGGGCAGCAAGGACCACACCGATGATCGCGGCCGCATCGGCACCGCGGAGCAGGCAGGCCGCGATGAAGTAGACGACCAACCCCCGTGCTCGCACACCCACCCCTCGTGAGCGTCGACGCTACTGCGCCTCGCCGCGGAGCGCTCAGACGGTCCCGGTAGCCGATCGTTTACCGGACACGCAAGAAGGACTCCAACCCGTGAGAGTTGGAGTCCTTCTTGTTTTGCATGACTCAGCTGTTGCTCGGCAATGGCGCGCCGTCGGTGGGAGCGCGATCGGTGGAGGATCCGTGCTTCAGGCTTCCTGGCGGCTGTCCGCGACTGCGCGTCGCCGAATTCCGCTGCCGGTGCGGAACCGAGGCTCGGAGGTATCGAAGGGAACGTCCTCACGCGACGCTTCGACCGCGGCCATGGTCGATGGGATGTCGAATGGCAGCTGCCCGGTGAGCGCCGACCTGCCCGAGAACGCGTCAAGGACGACGCGGTCGCTAGCGCCGAACTCCCCGATGACTGTGGCGCCGAGGTCGATGAGCGGTCCGACGATCGCTGGCCGTTCGAGGAAGACTGAAACGAACACCGGTGCGTGTTCTGCGTACGCCTGCAAGCGTTCGATGGTTTCCGTCGAGAACGCCAGGGTTCCGCCGTGGAAGTACTCGGCGACGAGCGAGCCTCGGCCTGGTTCGAAGGGTGCGTCGAGTCGCACCACTACCGCGTCTGCCGTGGTCGGGTCGGTCGTCGTGGGGTGACCATCGGAGTCTTCGAAGCCCTCGAGGAAGAGTGTCGCGTCGTTGGACAGGATTCCGGCGGTGTCGGAGAGCAGCACGAGGGAGTCTCGCTGTGCGGTGACGCCTCGTTCGAAGTACACGGGTGCGCCGCAGGTCTCTCGGGCGTGCTCAATGTTGACCTGGCGCTGTTCGAAGAGGCCCAGGCGGAATTTCTCGCGCAGGATGCGCCGGACGGACTCATCGATGCGGGACTCCGGGACGAGCCCGGACTCGACGAGTTCCTCGATGATGGCCGTATTGCGGTCCCCGCCGAACTGGTCGACACCCACGCCGATCGCGATCCGGGCGCGCTCGGCGGGTGTGCGATCTTCCAGGCCCCAGCCGTTGGGTCCGAATAGGTAGTCACCGACCATGTCGCTTTCGAGCAGGTTCCAGTCGGTGACGACGATGCCGTTGAAGCCGAGGCGACGGCGCAGGATGTCCTGCACGACGGGCGCGTTGAACGCGAAGCCGACCTCTTCCCACTCGGTGCCGACGGGCTTGCCGTAGTACGTCATGACCTGGGTCGCCCCGGCCGCGAACGCGCGTTCGAAGGGACGGATGTGGAGTTCCTGCTGACCGCCGGGGTAAACCTGCTCGGGGTATCGGGCGTCGTGTGCGTCGTCGCCGCGCAGTTGCGGGCCACCGCCTGGGAAGTGCTTCACGACGGCTGCTACTGACTGCGATCCGAGTTCAGGTCCGCCGCGGAGGGCTTCGATGAATGCGGCGGTGAGTTCGGCGACGCGTTCGGGGTCTTCACCGAACGTGCCGGCGCCGCGTGACCAGCGGGGTTCGGTGAAGATATCCGCCATCGGGCCGAGGTACACCCGGATCCCCATCGCGAGGAACTCGGCACGGATCGTTTCGCCGTAGGCGCGCACCGCGTCTGTTCCTGGGATGGCCGCGATGCCGGTGGTTTCTGGCCATCGAGACAGACTGCCCAGCGACTGGCCGGTGAAGGGATTACTGCGGAACCCGTGCCGCGGATCGGATGACAGCGTCACCGGGATCCCGAGGCGCGTGCTGGCAGCAAGGTCTTGCAGGGTGTTGTGCCAGGCGGCGACGGTTGCGCTGTCGTCGCCGCCAAAGACGTTGAAGTGGCTGATTTCCCGCGTGACGACGTCGCGCTGAGCTGCGGCCTCGGCGTCGTGTGTCGACAGGTCCGCTCCGGGCGGCTCGGTCGAGGGGTGGAACATCAGGCCAGCTTTCTCGGCGACGCTCATTCGAGGGAGCAGGTCGTCTACGCGGCGCTCGATGGGCTGCGTCGGGTCAAGGTAGCTGAGCACGGGAGGTCCTTTCAGGGCTGCGGGGGTGCTGTGAATGTGTGTTCGGTCGGCTGTGGCCGACGAAAAAGGAAGTGGGTTTAGCGGGTGGATCGAATCCTGAACAGCGGGAGCGTGCCGAGGAGGGCGAGGACGCCGCCGAAGAGGACGAGAGCGACGTAGTTCGATTCCCCTCCGCCGATGGCGAGCACGAGCGGTGCGATGAACGGGATGACGGAGAACGGCAGTGTGATCGCGATGTTGATCACCCCGAGATTGCGTGCCGCGTCGGTGGTCTCCTTCATCGTCTTGATTCCGAACGCGATGTAGGTCCCGAGCAACACGCCCGAACCGACTCCGGACACCAGCGAAGCGCCGACGAGGAACTGCACCGAGCTGGAAGCGGTCGCGATGATGACCATTCCGATGGCGCTGACGACCGCGCCGAACGCGAGTACTGGCTTCCGGCGGCCGAGGCGGTCGCCGACGATGCCGGCGATCGGGCCGGACACGAAGGCGAGGACACCGGGGATCACGTACGAGAGGGTGATGACGTCGTTGAGCTGGCCCTTCGGCACGGCGACCATGTCCTGCAGCAGGTAGACCGTGTACGTCGACACGACGCCCCACGCCCCGAACATGAAGAACAGCGCCAGCAGGAGCCAGGAGAACTCCGGCTCCTTGCGGGGGTTGATGAAGAACGATCCGAAGAGTTCCTTCACGCCGAACGCGGGGAGCGGTTCGGCAGCGGGAGCGTCGTCACGGAACACCGCTACCAGTGCTGCGGCGAGGACCAGGGCTACGGCGACTGGGAGCCCAATTTGCGCAAGGATGCTGGTGGGGAATGCCTGGATGAAGAAGATCCCGACCACCAGTGACGCCGCCGAGGCTGCTCCGGACAGCGATCCGATGATGCCTTGTTGGGACTCGGGGACGCGGTCGGCGACGATCGCGAGGACGGCGGCGATCGCGGCATTCACGAACGCTTGCATCAGCACCCAGCCGACGAGCAGCAATGCGAAGCTGTTCGAGAGCCCGATGACGGCGGCGCCGACGACGGTGCCGAGCATGCCGATGACGATCCAGGGTCGGCGCCGGCCGAACCGGCTCCGTGTGCGGTCGGATAGACGGCCGAAGAACGGGTTCGCGAGTAGCGCCGTCAGAGTTCCGACGCCGGCAGCGATGGAGTAGCTCGTTGCCTTTCCTGCTGGGTCGATCTCGGAGATGCGCAGCGCGAGCGTCACGGAGGCGGGCAGGTTGATCGCCATCCAGATGCCGAACATCGCGAGCGCGTAGATCACGATGAACGCGGCGCCGACCGGCTTGGCGGCAGTGTGGTCCGTGGTGGCCGGTTGCGTGGTCATAGGGCTTCCTCGTCGTTGAGTGTGTTGGCTGGAATCGTTACCGGGAACGTTTCCGGTAACGATTCCGGTAGAGTAACACCGACGGGCAGGCTGTCAACTCGGAGGGGGCAAGACGATGACGAGACGCGTGACGCTGGCGGAAGTGGCGCGCTCGGCGGGCGTTGGCATCGCAACGGTGTCGCGCGCGCTTGGCGGCAACGCGGATGTCAGCGAGGACACTCGGGCGCGGGTTCGTGCAGTCGCCGATGAACTCGGTTACCGACCCTCGGTCGCAGCCAGAGCACTCCGCCGCGGAGGACACCGCGCGTTCAGCGTGATCGTGCCGAATGACCAGTGGGGATGGTGGGAACCCGTCGTCCGTGCTTGCATTACTGCAGCGGGCGAGGCCGGGTACCAGGTGCTCATCCACCCCATCCCCACCTCCAACGAGGGCCTCACTGACGTCATCGAAACCCTGGTTGATGTTCCAACCGAGGGCGTAATCGTCATCAGCGTCCCCGACCAGAAACCCGTCCGGGAAGCGTGCGACCGCATCGGAATCCCAGCCGTCGCCCTCGACGACACGAGCACGACCATCCACATGCCGTGCATCTCGGCCGCAAACCTCGATGGCGCTCACCAAGTGACGCAGCACCTGCTCGACCTCGGCCGCTCCCGGATCGCGTTTCTCGCACCGCGGCTAGCGATCGGCAGGACGGAGGACCCGCTGTTCCTCCGCGACCGTCTCGCGGGCTACCGGCAGGCCCTCGAGGCTTCAGGGATCACGGTCGACCCGAACCTGATCATCGAAACCAATGCGCAGGAATCCGACAGCCGATGCCCTGAGCTCGCCGACCTGTTGGAACAGGACGTCCCGGTTGACGCAGTCTTCTGCGCCTATGACCAGCTCGCCCCGAGCGCCCTTCGAGAGATCGCTCATCACGGCCTCCGCACCCCTGAGGACATCGCCGTAGCCGGTTTCGACGATGAACGCGCAGCGCTGCTCGTCACACCCCAGCTCACGACAGCACGACAGCCGTACGCCGAGATGGGTCGCAAGGCCGCCGAACTACTACTCGACAATCTCGCGGGCGACTCACCCCCGGTCGAACGGTACGAATTCCCGACGAGTCTGGTCGTGCGTGACTCGACCGTTTCCACGCCCGGAGCGTTCTGACCAGAGGCTTTCCACGCTGGAACGGGAGTCTCGATAGCCGGTCGTCCACAGGCACACGGCTGGCGGCGACAACCACGACAACTTGCCCGTGTCCTGCTTGACCTGGGGATTCCCGTATGACTGTCCCGCAAAAATGCCCGGTGAAGGGGCGCTAAACGCAACACCGTTCACGCACCCGCGCAAGGGCGCGGCACTTCCAGTCGGATGACGCCAGCGGGGGCAGATCGCTGCGCGTCCCGCTCGAGCACGACCCCTCAGAACGCCATGTCCACGCGACAACAACCTAGCGCGCACGGCACGCTGCTCCTGACTCGCCGGGAGACGACCCCTGACTGAGGCAGCACCGAGGAACGCGCTCCGGCGACAAGTTGTGCGCGAAGGAGACAAGTTGTGTGCGCGGCGACAACAACCGGGGCTGTTCGAAAGCCCGGCGAACCACGAGAACATGACGTGGAACGCCACCGTGATGGTGTCCGTCCTCATCGAGGAAGACTGCAGCAGCGCCAACGCCAGCGATTCCGCCGCGCCGTCGCCCGGGAAGCCGCTGCCATCTGCGTGCTGACGAGGCACGGGGTGATGAGCGGCGGAGGCTTCGCAGGACGCTGCCGGGCTATCTGTCCCGCTAGCGCTTTGCGCAACACCGCGGTCCGCTTCCTGACAGAACGCGTGAACTACTGACAACAACCCTTGCCGCTCGACACCGGGAGCCGGGAGCCGGGACGAGCTTTCTCGTGCCGTTCCCTTAAGGAAGAGCGCTCGTTCCACCGAGCTGTACGAAGGCCGCTATAGGACACGGTACTTGGCTCGGCGGAGTGCTCGTTCTCGCCTTGTGGAAAGCGCTCCGGTCTTCGCAAGCGCTCGTTGGTGGGCAACCCAACGTGCAATGGAAACTTCGACGGGGTCAGACGAACGGCGACGAGGCGGCCGTTCTTCGTCCTCCCAGAACAGCTGGTGAGCTTCGAGCCATGACTGCCAAGCCGCATCCCGCGGATCCCAGAGAAATCCGGGCAGCGTTTCTAGCCGAACGCGCTGATACTCGGTCATACCCGCTCTCGTCGACGGTCGGCGCTGGTACGCGAGCCGGTCGACCAGGCGCTGCTCTTCCGTTTTCGGTCGTGGACGAATCGCGCTAGCGAACGGCAACCGACCGGTCTTGGCAACAAAATCATCTACATCGTGCACCATCGTCACCCATCGTTCGACGGTGAGTGTGGGCATCGGATCCTCGCCTACGTCGGCGAGGTAGAAGTCGAGGCTCCGGCGTTCATCGCGGGTGAGCTGACTGGCGGGGGTGTTTGCGATCGTTGCCCAGCGCTCGTGGAGACGAAGGAGTCGGGGGTTCTTGGTCGGCATGGCGGTCCTCTCCGAGACCGCAGGTCGGCCTCGGCACCGCTATGCGCGGATCAGCGACGTTGTTGGGAGCCACGCTGTGCGTCGAGCGGGTTGAGGCCAGAAACGGGACGACTTCGAGTCGGCGGATCACTACCGTTTCGACGTCCCCGCTCCACTGAGAGGTTCGCTCGTGCCCTTCCCTTTAAGACCCACCGCCACGTACACGCCGCTGCTCGCGTTGCCGTGGTGGGACACCATCGGTCCGTTCCTCACCTCGCTCGTCGACGACGTCGCGGCCGCTCTCGACGTGAGTCCGCGGAGCCTGTACCCGTTCGTCACACCTTTTGTGCTCTGGTGCTGGCAAACGAAGGGGCTGGATCTCGACCGGGCGAAGATGTTCCGGCGGAGCAGGATCGAGAGCTTCGTCATCAACGGCATGACCGGCATGAGCCGGGGAACGAAGAACACGCTCCGCGGGAAGCTCTTACGAGTCAGCGAAGTCGTCGCACCTGTCATGGAGCCGGCACCGCTCAACGGAATAGGCCGGTCGACGCCGACTCCGCCGTACGACTCTAAGCAGCGCGCGGAGTTGTACTCGTGGTCACGCACCCGCGGAACGTCCGCTGCGCGACGAGATGCTGCGGTGTTGCTTGCGCTCGGGCTCGGTGCTGGCCTTGCGACACGTGAGCTCCTCGACGTGCACCGCAGAGATGTCAGTATGGACGGCGCTTCCGTTCGCGTCCGTGACGCACGTCGTCGCTCCGTGCCGGTCGAAGAAGGATGGCGACCAGTGCTCCGGCAGCAACTCGCCGACTTGGCACCGGATGACTGGGCGTTCCGCCCAGGCCGCTCCGGCACGAGCTCCGGTCAGGTTGCCGACTTCGTTCGCCGTACCGCCACCGACCTCGACATCCGCCCGGCGCGGATGCGCTCGACCTGGCTGTGCTGGCGACTCGAACGCAACACTCCCGTCGACACGCTGCTCGCCGAATCCGGGCTTCACACCTACGCGTCGCTCGACCGTTACCGCGTCTTCCTTCCGCTCCCCTAGCGAACCTGGGTCGGGACCCAAACCGCGCCCCGTGGTCGTCGCCTGAGTTCGTGCGGCGCCGCGACACGCCGTCCGACCCGCGCAACCGTGCGGATCAGAAGGGTTTCGCCCAGCTGGCCAGATGCAGCCCGCATAGCCAGTGCGTGATCAACAACGGCAAGCGCCAAGAGCGCAACGAAACTGTCCAGCCCGTCCTCGCTCAGAAGATCGACGACGCCATCGAGAAGTACAGGCCCATCATCAACCGCGGCACCTACGACCACGTCGGACCCTTCGTCCGCGACGTCGTCCGCACCATGTCCCCGACCACCTACGACAACGCGCGCCGCCTGCTGTCCATGGTGTCCGGTCTGACGTCTTGGCGGTGGACGCGAACCGGCTGCGACCTCACCCCCGAGCGCATCTTCCGCGACTCCACCATCTCCCTCTACGTCAACACCGTCCTCGCCAACCACTCCCACGCATACCGCTTCGACACGACGCGGCACCTCGGCGCAGTCACTACCCGGCTCACCGGAGAACGCACCAGTCGCCTCGCCCCGCCGGCATCGGTGCGCCTGGCGCCGTACACGAGCGCGGAAATGGCTCAACTGCACTCGTGGCAGATCGCGCTGCCGACTGCACAGGCACGACGGAACGGCGCCGCCTTGCTCGCCCTCGGCGCCGGCGCCGGGCTGACCCCCGCCGAGATCATCGCTGTCCGAAGGAGTGACATCTCGACTGACAGCAACCGCCGGTGGGTGACAGTCCGCGGCGCAGCCGAACGCCACGTGCCGGTGAAGGACCAGTGGGTCCGCACGCTCGACCAGGCACTCGCGTCCGACGAGGATCTCCTGTTCCACGGGTACGACTTCGAGGAGTACGCGCCGCGACCGATCCAGTCCTTCATCACCGCGAACCCCGGACCGGTTCGACTGACCCCGATCCGTCTTCGTTCCGGCTGGATCGTCAGTCTCCTCAACGCCCACATCCCACTCGATGTCGTCGCGGAGATCGCTGGCTTCTCATCGCTCACCTCGATCACCGACTACTTCGCCCACGCCACCTCCGCGAACATCGACGGCTGGCTCGACGCGATCGCCGGTCCCTTGCGAGCGACCCGATGAGCGCCCACGGCATCACCAACGGCGACGCAATGCGGTTCTTCGAGACCGACGGCCGCAAGAAGTCCACGGTCGACGAGAGCTCCCTGTACGACATCGCGAAGGAGAAAGCTTTCCGCAAGATCCGCCTCCGCGAGCACGAGATCGCCGACACCCGTTCAGGGTTCGCGGTCTTCAACCGCAAAGCAATCCGGCTCGCCAAGGCCCGGCTCAAGGCGACCGGCGTCGTCGACGCATACGCCATCTGGCGACACGAAGACGGTTTCCGGGAGTCGAACGGAGGCGCGCCAGCACTGATCTCCATCGAGAACCTACTGATCGGGTGGATGCTCGTCACGACTGCAGGTCAGCCCCAGCTGCTCCTGCAGCTCGGATCCGTCTTCTTCGGCATGCTGACCAACGGGGCCCGCGAAGAACTCGGTCTCCCCAAGCCGAGCAGCAAGAAGTCCCTCATGAAGGTCGAGAACTGGCAGCAGAACGTCGGCAACGCCCACCGACGCTTCATCGCGATCGTCGACCCCCACCTCGGAGAAGACCGCTACACGGCAAAGACGGTCGAGGAGAACGCCGCGACCATGGAGAACCTCGACAAGGAGCGGGAAGCAATCGGCATGGCACGTCTTGCCGAGTTCATGGCCCGGTTCCTCAACATGTCGTTCTTCCTCCAGCCTCGCGCTGTCCGGAACGCCCCGGAACGCAAGGAGGTCGATGTCAGCTTCGACGGGACGCACATGTCGTCTCCGCTGACGACCGGGATGTCGCACAACAAGGAGAAGATCGCGGCGCGCATCAAGAAGGACAAGCTCCTGTCTGCAGCCGGAAAGCCACGCTCCGGCCCGGTCTCGCCCTACGCCGCGTGGAAGGTCGTCGAGACGCCCAAGCGTATCGACGCACCTCCCGGCCAGATGGCGCAGTACGAAACCGAGACGGCGTACCTCTGGGGATGGAACGCCACCCTCGCCCGTCGCGTGTTCCTCAGGCCCGACGACCGTTGCAAGGCTCCGCAGCTCATCCTCGGCGCGACCCTGAGCATTCCGGGCAGCGGGAACGTCGAGGCTGCCGCGTTCGTCCTCCAGCAGATCGTGCGGGCCGGGCACCTCCCGGGCATTGCAGATGCCGACATGGAGTACTTCGCCAATGCCAAGCCGGAGCGGCTCTACGACCCGGTCCGAGAGATCGGCTGGGAGGCCAGTACCGAATGGCGGGATGACCGTCTCGGTCCGCGCGGCGGGTTCGCCGGAGCGATCTTCATCGAGAGCGCCGCCTACTGCCCCGCCATGCCCATTTCGCTCCAGATGGCCAGCCGGCACGTCAAGGACGGAGACATCGATGAGGTCACCTATCGTGCACGCATTGATGAGCGGGAGAATTGGGAGGTGCGCCCGAAGGCACGCCCCAACCCGGACGGCAGCGTCACCATGATGTGCCCAGCATCCGGCGACAGCCCCCGCGTCAAGTGCCCGCTGAAGAAGGCCCGAGCGCGCGTCTCAGAGGCCAAGCTGCTGACGATGGACGAAGTGGACCCGAGCGAGCCCGGCTACCCGGTCGGCGATGACCGGCCCCTCATCTGCTGCCAGGACTCCGTCAAGTTCCCGAAGGAGAACCTGCCACCGCTCTCGCAGGCGTTGCGCTACAAGTCCCGCGAGTGGTCTGACTTCCACGGCTACGCCCGGAACATGGTCGAGAACAGCAACTCGATGCTGAAGGCACCGAAGTACGGATCCCTGCAGGTCCACCTCAACCGTCAGTCACGCGGGTTCGCTTCCGGTTTCGTGTTCCTGACGTTCCTGCTCGTCGCACTCAACATCAAGCAGATCTGCGACTTCCTGAAGGCGAAGGAAATCGCAGACCGCCGAGCGGCTGAAAACCGACCGCCGAGGAGACCGCCGATTCAGCGACGCCGAGACCGCGAGTTCTTCAACGACTACACCGGCACGCGTCCTGGTGGAGTGGCGGACCTCGAGGTCCGTCAGGCGCGAGCCAAGGAGCGGCGAGAGAAAGAAGCCAAGGCAGCCGCGGCCAACGCCAGTCGATCGACGCGAGCTCGGAAGGGAGCTACGAAGCAGGGCTGAGCCCACAAGACCCAGAACAACGAAGAGAGGCCCGCAGCCAACCGGCTGCGGGCCTCTCTCCGCTGTTGGGTTCTTAAGACAGTTCTTAAGACACCCCTTCGGTCGGGCTGACAGGATTTGAACCTGCGACCCCTTGACCCCCAGTCAAGTGCGCTACCAAGCTGCGCCACAGCCCGCGAGTCCTTGCGAACTCGAAGCCCCGGAGGACTCCGCCACCCGCACCCGACCGAGCGCGGAGCAGCCCGACCAGCATAGCGGACGCAGGACCCTCGCCGCGCCACCCGCGCGCACCCGCCGCGCGCCGATCGAGTGCGCAGACGTCGTGGGTGTGCGGCCACCTGGAGCACGACGTCTGCGCACTCGATCGTTCCCGCCTGCGGAAGGGCGGCAACCACGGCCACGAGCCGCCCAGCGCGCCTCCCCTAGGGTGGCCCGATGCGTTCCCGTCCCGCCCGTGCCCTCCTCGCGCTCGCGGTCACCGGCCTCGTGGTCGGTGTCGCCGGATGCAGTGGTTCCGCACCCGACACCGCCCGCCCGACGCTGACGAAGGCACCGTCCGACACCGTGACCGTCGCCGCCGAGCCGGATCCGGCCGCACGGTCGATCCGGGCGAGTCGCGCGCTCTTCGCCAGCGCTCCCGGGGCGGTCGTCGCACCGTCGGACGACGCCGAGGCGATCCGCCACGCGGCGAGCGCCGCCCGCACCGCCCACGTCCCCGTCCTGCTGACGGACGCGAAGGACACGAAAGACACGAAGAGCAACGCCGTCGGCAAGGAACTCGACCGCCTCGACGCCCGCTGGTACCAGGCCGAGGGCGACGTCGAGGTCGACACCGGGCTCGAGCGCCGCGCCGCGCCGGACGCGACGACCGCTGCGGCGACGACCCGGGCCTCCCGGCCGGCGACCGTGGTGGTGGCGGACAGGACGGCCGACGCTGCGGTCGTCGGGACGGCGACGGCGGCGGGTGCGCACGTGGTGACCATGCCGGAGGGCGTGACCGACCCGGCGGCCGCACCCGACGTCCTCAAAGCGCTCCACGCGCACCGGTCGTCGCCGACGGTCCTGGTCGGGTCCGCGTTCGCGAACCTCGGTGACCCGACGTGGACGGTCCGCGCGGCGGAGAGCGGGTGGCAGCTGCCGCACGGTGGCCAGCGGCCGTTCGACGGGCACCGGTACGTCGCGACGTACGGCGCACCGGGCGCGCCGGCACTCGGCGTCCTCGGCGAGCAGGACCCGGCCGCGTCGGTGGCGCGGACGAAGCAGCTCGCGGCGTCCTACGACAGCGTGTCGGACGAGCCGGTCACGCCCGCGTTCGAGCTCATCGCGACCGTCGCGGCGGGCAGCGCCGGGGCGGACGGGGACTACTCGAGCGAGCTGCCGGTCTCCGCCCTCGAACCGTACGTCGATGCCGCGCACGACGCCGGCATGCCGGTGATCATCGACCTGCAGCCCGGGCGCTCCGACTTCCTGTCGCAGGCGAAGCGCTACGAGTCGCTCCTGGAGCGGCCGGGGGTCTGGCTCGCGCTCGACCCGGAGTGGCGACTCGGGCCGGACCAGGTCCCGCTGGAGCAGATCGGGAGCGTCAGCGCCACCGAGGTGAACCAGGTCTCGGACTGGCTCGCGTCGCTGGTCCGGTCGGAGGGCCTGCCGCCGAAGGCCCTGGTCCTGCACCAGTTCCGGCTGTCGATGATCCAGGACCGGTCCGCGTTGCGGTCCCATCCGGAACTGGATCTGCTCATCCACGCGGACGGCCAGGGCTCGCAGCCCGACAAGCAGGCCACGTGGAAGGCGCTGCACGCCGATGCCCCGGCGGGCGTGCACTGGGGGTGGAAGAACTTCTTCGACGAGGACCAGCCGATGCTCTCCCCGTCCCAGACCATGGACGAGGTGGCGCCGACGCCGTCGCTGGTCACGTACCAGTAGCGCGAGTTCTCCACAGCCTGGAGGCCCGGTGCCGGTTTCGTCGGCGGGTCCTGACAGCATGGGGTCATGTCCACCCCCGCGCTCGGCTCCGTCCCGTCCGTCCCGGCCTCGGTTCCCGCCCCGGCACCCGCCGCGGCTCCGCCGTCGGCGGAGATCGCTGCGGAAGCGCAGGAGGCCCTCGCGGCGCTCACCGGCCGCCCGGACGCGGTCTTCCACCCCGGCCAGCTCGAGGCGATCTCCGCTCTGGTGGAGCACCGGCAGCGCGCCCTCGTCGTGCAGCGCACCGGGTGGGGCAAGTCCGCGGTGTACTTCCTCGCGACCCTGCTCCTGCGTCGTCGCGGCGGTGGGCCGACGGTCCTCGTCTCGCCGCTCCTCGCGCTCATGCGTGACCAGGTCGCGGCGGCCGCCCGAGCCGGGGTCCGCGCCGTGTCGATCAACTCCGCGAACGCACACGAGTGGACGGAGACCCAGGCGAAGCTCGCGCGCGACGAGATCGACGTGCTCCTCGTCTCCCCCGAGCGGCTGAACAACCCGAAGTTCCGCGACGAACAACTCCCGTCGCTCATCGCCAGGATGGGGATGCTCGTCGTCGACGAAGCGCACTGCATCTCCGACTGGGGCCACGACTTCCGGCCGGACTACCGCCGGCTCGCCGAGCTCATCCGCTCCCTGCCGCACGGCGTGCCCGTCCTCGCCACCACCGCGACCGCGAACGAGCGCGTGGTCGAAGACGTCGCCGAGCAGCTCACCGCCGGCCCGTCCGACCCGGTGTTCACCATCCGCGGGTCGCTCGCACGGGCCTCCCTGCGGCTCGGTGTCCTGACCCTGCCCGACGCCCGCGCGCGCCTGGGGTGGCTCCTCGCGCACCTCGGCGACCTGCCCGGCAGCGGCATCATCTACACGCTGACGGTCTCCGCGGCCGAGGACATCGCCCGACTCCTGCGGGAGAGCGGCTACGCCGTCCGCGCGTACACCGGCCGCACCGACACCGACGAGCGTGAACAGCTGGAGCAGCAGCTCAAGGGGAACGAGCTGAAGGCGCTCGTCGCCACCAGTGCGCTCGGGATGGGGTTCGACAAGCCCGACCTCGGGTTCGTGGTGCACGTCGGTGCGCCGTCCTCCCCCGTCGCCTACTACCAGCAGATCGGTCGCGCGGGGCGTGCCACCGACAACGCCGACGTGGTCCTGCTCCCCGGGTACGAAGACCAGGAGATCTGGAAGTACTTCGCCAGCGCCTCGATGCCGACGTCCGCACGCGCCACCGCGGTGCTCGGAGCGCTCTCCACGGACAGCGCCCTGTCGACCGTCGCGCTCGAAGGGCTCGTCGACATCAAGCGGTCCACACTCGAACTCCTGCTCAAGGTGCTCGACGTGGACGGTGCCGTCCGCCGGGTCGCCGGCGGGTGGGTGTCCACCGGGCAGCCGTGGGAGTACGACTCCGTGCGGTACGAGCGCGTCGCCGCTGCCCGGGCGGCAGAAGCGGCGTCGATGCTCGACTACGAGTCGACCTCCGCGTGCCGCATGCAGCTCCTGCAGCAGGACCTCGACGACCCCTCGGCCGAACCGTGTGGGCGCTGCGACAACTGCGCCGGGGTCTGGTACCCGGTCGACGTCCCCGACGGCGCAACCGCCGGTGCCGCCTCGGCGCTCGACAAGGTCGGGGTGGAGATCGCCCCGCGCGCCCAGTGGCCGTCGGGCATGTCCGCGCTCGACGTCCCCGTCCGCGGCAAGCTCGCTCCCGGTGAGGTGGTCGCACCCGGCCGCGCCGTCGCACGCCTGACCGACCTCGGGTGGGGCGGCCCGCTCCGGGCGCTCTTCGCACCGGGGGTCCCCGACGCGCCGGTGTCGCGGGAACTCCTCGACGGGTGCATCCGCGCGCTGCGGGACTGGCCGTGGGAGACCCGGCCGACCGGCGTCGTGGCGATGTCCTCGCGGTCACGGCCGCAGCTCGTCGCGTCGCTGGCGCAGGCGCTGTCGTCGATCGGCAAGCTCGAGTTCCTCGGGACGCTCGACCGCGACGGTGGGGTGCCGCGCGGGGACGGCGCGACGAACAGCGCCTATCGCCTGTCCGGCGTGTGGGAGACGTTCGCGGTCGGCCCCGAGCTGTCGGCGGCGCTGCAGTCGCACGACGGGCCGGTGCTGCTCGTCGACGACCTGGTCGACAGCCGGTGGACGATGACCGTCGCCGGGCGGGAACTCCGGCGTGCGGGGGCGTCCGCGGTACTGCCGTTCGCCCTCGCGACCGTGGCGTAGCCGCGCGCGGGTTCCAGCCAGGGGCCGGGGGCCGGGGGCCGGGCCCGGCGGCCCGAGGCCCTGGGCCCGGGCAGCGCCTACTCGGCGCCGATCGCGTCCAGTTCCGCCAGGGCGTCCTCCGGCAGCGTGAACCCCGCCGACGCCACGTTGTCCCGCAGGTGCGCCACGGACGACGTCCCCGGGATGAGCAGGATGTTCGACGAGCGCTGCAGCAACCAGGCGAGTGCGACCGTCAGCCGGGACACCTCGAGCCGCGCTGCGACGGCGTCGAGCGCCGACGACTGGATCGGCGAGAAGCCACCGAGCGGGAAGTACGGCACGAACGCGATGCCCTGCTCCGCCGTCAGGTCCACGAGTGCGTCGTCCTCCCGGCGGGCCACGTTGTAGCGGTTCTGCACGCAGACCACCGGGGCGATGGACTGGGCCTCCGCCAGCTGCTCCGCGGTGACCGTCGACACACCGAGGTGGTTGATGAGTCCCTGCTGCTGCAGCTCGGCGAGTGCCTCGAACTGCGGCGCGATGGACCCGGGTTCGGGCGCGTCGAAGCCGCCCATCCGGAGGTTCACCGCGTCGAGCCGCTCGACGCCCAGGTTCCGGAGGTTGCCGTGCACCTGTTCGACGAGTTCGTGCGGCTCCCGGGCGTTCGGCCACCCGCCTCGCTCGTCGCGTCGCGCGCCGACCTTCGTCACGATGCGGAGGTCGGCCGGGTACGGCGAGAGGGCCTCGCGGATGAGCTCGTTCGTGACGTACGGCCCGTAGTAGTCCGACGTGTCGATGTGCGTGATGCCGAGTTCCACGACGGTCCGGAGCACCCGGATCGCCTCGTCGCGATCGGCGGGCGGGCCGAAGACGTGCGGTCCGGTGAGCTGCATCGCGCCGTACCCGACACGGGTGAGTTCGAGGTCGTCGGCGAGGCGGAAGGCACCGCCGGGGAGCGTCGTGTTCGTCATGGCGTCCACGATGCTCCGCACGCCGGCGGGGACGGTCAGGCCCGGTACCCCACCAGTCGTCGCACGGCTTCCTCGACGCGTGCGCGTCGCTCACCCGGGTGGACGTGCTCGGTGAACGCGTCGTCGGGCAGGCGTGCCTCGGCGTCGACGACCGCGAGCACGTACGCCAGCAGCTCCGCCGCGTCGAACGCCTCGACGTCGACCGCGCCGCCGCCGGACTCCGCGAGTGCGGCGATCGCCTCCGCGGTCGCAGCCGGCAGCGCCCCACCGGCCACCACGGACGCGAAGAGCTCACCCGCGAACCGCGGGAGGTCGTCCGGCCGGAACCGCACGCCGAGGATGATCGCCATGGACCGATCCTACGGAGCGGTGGGCCGTGCGGGCTTCGGGAACGTCGTGCGCATGTGGTCCGAGGTGAGCACGTCACCGATGCCGATCATGAGCACGGAGAACACGATCTGCTCGACGACCATCCAGAACGGGTACAGGTTCGGGATCGCCGCGATGACGAGCGTCACGACGGGGAAGATCCGGCTGAACAACCGGAGTCGCTGGTACGCCCAGTAGTAGCCGAGCTGCGCACGCCACGCGAAGACGTAGAGGGTCAGCGTGATGAGGAGCACGACGGTCGCCCGGAACCAGACCGCCCACGGGATGGTCTGGCCCGCGTGCGTGAGGACGATCGCGATGACGATCGCGGCGAGTCCGACGACGGTCTCGGCGACGAGCAGCCACCGGATCCAGCGGAAGGACCGCACGGTGTCCGGGTGCTCGAGCATCGACTCACGGATCACGTACCCGCCCGCTCGGCCGCCGGCCAGCCGGTCGAGCCGCAGGCGGCACCACATCCGGTCGGCCAGGGTCTGCTGCGTCACCCGTCCATGGTGCCGTATCCGGCGCACCCGGCGGACCACGAGCCTCCAGTCCGGAACGACGGCCAGGAGGCTGGACACGCGTCGCCAGCGCTGGTCGCGTCCGTCCCGTGCGCGGCTCCGGGGCCGTCAGCGGCCTGGCAGGAGCTCGGCACCACCCAGGATGGTGGTCGTGTTCCAGTCGAGGACGACGAGCGAGTGCACCTCGTCCGGCAGGATCTGCGGTATGCCGACGTCGATCACGGCCGAGGTGGCGCCGTGCGGGATCACCCCGATCTCGACGGGGTCGCCGTCCGGGATCCACCGCGCACGCTGCCCGGTGCCGACGACGTCACCCCCGGTGAGCTGCACGCGGATGTCGGCCGTCGCGATGTCGGTCGTGAAACCCGTGATCGTCACGCGGATCGACCGCGCGCCGGACCGGGTGACGGTCACGTGCCCGGTGGTGTGCACGCCGATCGAGACGATCGTGCCGTCGACGGGCAACCCGGTGCGGTACCAGGGCTCGTCGAGCGGGGGCAGCGTCGCCACCGCGTTGACCGGCGCCCGGCCGACGGTCGTGTGCGCGACCGGAGGCGGCGCGAGCAACCAGAAGCACAGCGCGGCGATGATCGCGACGCTGACCGCTCCGATTGCTGCCCAGCCGTTCGGCGTGGGCCCGTGCCCGGGTGACATGCACGGAGCGTACGCCTGTGCACGTCACCCGCGCTGGTGGATCAGGTGCGCTTCCGGCGCTCGCGCACGCGCATGTTCACGGTGATCGGCGTGCCGGCGAAGCCCCAGACCTCGCGCAGACGCCTGGTGATGAACCGGCGGTACTGCGGGTCGAGGAACTGCGTCGTGAAGAGCACGAACGTCGGCGGCTGGCTCGCGGCCTGCGTGCCGAACAGGATGCGCGGCTGACGGCCACCGCGGACCGGGTGCGGGTGCTCCTGCACGAGCTCGGCGATGAAGGCGTTGACCTTGCCCGTCGGGATGCGGGTGTCCCACGACTCGAGCGCGGTCTCGAGGGCCGGGACGAGCTTCTCGAGGTGACGACCGGTGCGTGCCGAGATGTTGACGCGGGGCGCCCAGGCGACGTGCGCCAGGTCCTGCTCGATCTCGCGCTCGAGGTAGCGACGGCGCTCGTCGTCGAGGAGGTCCCACTTGTTGTACGCGAGGACCAGGGCGCGACCCGACTCGAGGACGAGGTCGATGATGCGGAGGTCCTGCACGGAGACGGGCTCGGTGACGTCGAGGACGACGACCGCGACCTCGGCCTTCTCGAGGGCGGCCGTGGTGCGGAGCGAGGCGTAGAAGTCCGCGCCCTGCTGGAGGTGCACGCGCTTCCGGATGCCCGCGGTGTCGACGAAGCGCCAGACACGGCCGCCGAGCTCGACCTGCTCGTCGACCGGGTCACGGGTGGTGCCGGCGAGCTCGTTCACGACGACGCGCTCTTCACCGGCGGCCTTGTTGAGCAGCGAGCTCTTGCCGACGTTCGGGCGACCGAGGATCGCGACGCGGCGCGGGCCACCGATCTCCTGCTTCGCGACGGCGGAGACGTCGGGGAGGGTCGCGATGATGAGGTCGAGGAGGTCCGCGACGCCACGGCCGTGGAGCGCCGAGACGGGGTGCGGCTCGCCGAGCCCGAGGTTCCAGAGCGCGAAGGCCTCGAGGTCGCGGCGGTCGTCGTCGGCCTTGTTCGCCACGACGATCACGGGCTTGTCGGTGCCGCGGAGCATCTTCACGACGTGCTCGTCGGTCGCGGTGATGCCCACCGTGACGTCGACGACGAACAGCACGGCGTCGGCGAGGTCGATCGCGACCTCCGCCTGGAGCGCCACGGACGCGTTGATGCCCTTGGCGTCGGGCTCCCACCCGCCGGTGTCGACGAGGGTGAACCGCTTGTCGTTCCAGTCGGCCTTGTAGCTGACGCGGTCACGCGTGACGCCGGGGACGTCCTGCACGACGGCTTCGCGGCGACCGAGGATGCGGTTCACGAGCGCGGACTTGCCGACGTTCGGGCGACCGACGATCGCCAGGACCGGCAGCGCGGGGAGGTAGGCGATGCCGTCCTCGCCGAGGGTGCCGGCTTCGAGGAGGGCGACGTCTTCCTCGTCGAGCTCGTAGTCCTCGAGCCCGGCACGGAGCGCGGTCGCCCGCTGCTCTGCCTCGGATTCGTCGAGGCTCGCGATCCGCTCACCCAGGGAGTCGTCGTACTCCGGGAAGTCGTCGTGCTCTGGTCCGTTGTCCAGTTGCGCCATGGTGGTTTCCTTGCCGGCGACCGTGTGGTCGCGTGTCAGTGCCCGGCCGTGCGGGCCAGGTCGACGACCGCCTGGACGGTCTGGTCGAAGTCGAGGTCGGTGGAGTCGAGCGTCGTGACACCGTCAGCGGCGTTCATGAAGTCGACGACCTTCGCGTCGGCGGCGTCTCGTCGGGCGAGTGCTGCCGAGGTCTCGGCGGCCGACTGGGTCGTGACCTCTGCCGAGCGCCGAGCCATTCTAACCTGCTCGTCGGCGGTCAGGAGGATCCGGACCTCGGCGTCGGGTGCGACGACCGTCGTGATGTCGCGACCCTCGGTGATGATGCCCCGCGCGTCGGCCTTCCGCATCACGTTCCGGAAGAGCTGCACGAGGCGTTCGCGGACCTCGGGGAGCTTCGCGATGTGCGCCACTGCTCCGGTCACCTCGGGGGTGCGGATCGCGTCGGTCACGTCGGTGCCGCCGACCCGGACGAAGTACGCGTCGGGGTCGGTGCCGATCTCGTACTCGAACGTGTCCCAGCTGGCCAGGATCGCGCTCGCGTCGTCGAGGTCGACGCCGAGCTGCAGCGCGTGCCAGGCGAGCGCCCGGTAGGCGGCGCCGGTGTCCTGGTAGCCGAAGCCGAGCGCACGGGCAGCTGCCCGGGAGACGCTGGACTTGCCGCTCCCAGCGGGGCCGTCGACGGCGATCACGAACTTGGCGACGTACGCGCCGTCGGCGAGTCCGGACGGCAGCGGGTCACGGGTGAGACCGGGCTCGCCGCCACCCTGGCCGTCGGCGCCACCGCTGCCGGCGCTCCCCGTTGCCGGCCCGGGCTGGTCCCCCGGCGTCGGGAGACCCGTGTCGGGGCTGTCCGGGCCGCCGGTCACGCCGGACTCGTCGTGCATCTGGTCGGGGTTCAGGCCCATGCTGCTGCGATCCTCCATCCGCGGCTCTCGAGTTCCTCGACGAGTCGCTGTTCCTGCTCGGGGACGACCGACACCTCGACGATGCCGATCGGTGCGCCCGGTGAGTGCTCGAGGCGCAGGTCCTCGAGGTTGATGCCGATCTCACCGATGGTCGTCATGAGTTCGGCGATCTGCCCGGGTCGGTCGTCGACGAGGACGACGACCTGGGCGAAGCGCTTGGTGGTGCCGTGCTTGCCGGGGAGGCGCTCGACACCGCGGTTGCCCGACGCGATCGTCTCGGCGATCGTGCGGGGCGCACCGGGCGCCTCGGGGTCCGCGAGTGCGTCGATGACGCGGGTGAGCTCGTCGCGCAGGTCGGCGAGCACCGGTCGGATGTGGGCGGCGTTCGCACCGATGATCTGCACCCAGAGCCCCGGGTCGCTCGACGCCACGCGCGTGACGTCACGGACACCGCCGCCCGCGAGTTCGAGCGCCGCTTCGGGTGCGTCCTGCAGGCGCGACGCCATCAGGGTCGAGACGAGCTGCGGGACGTGGGACATCATCGCGACCGCACGGTCGTGGGGCTCCGGCTCCATCTGGATGACCGTCGCCTCGAGGTCGAGGGCGAGGTCCTCGACCACGGCGGCGCGCCGGTACGTGATCGCGTCGTGCCCTGCGATCACCCACGGACGGCCGATGAACAGGTCCGCCCTGGCCGCCGTCGGGCCGCTGCGTTCCCGTCCGGCCATCGGGTGGGACCCGATGTACCGGGAGACGTCGGCGCCGGCGGCGCGGAGCCGCTCGAGCGGCACGGACTTCACGCTGGCGACGTCCGTGACCACGGCGTCGGGGTAGGCCGCGAGCTCACGCTCCACCACCTGCGCGGTGACGTCCGGCGGGACCGCCACCACGATGAGCTCCGGCGCGTCGCCCTCGGCCGGACGGCGCCCGGCGCCGTAGTCGACGGCGAGTGCCAGTGCGGCCGGTGAGACGTCGTCGAGGATCACCTCGACGCCCTTCTGCCGGAGGCCGAGCCCGATCGAGGCGCCGAGCAGACCGGCACCGACGACGCGGACGGGCCCGCGGACCCGACGGTCGACCTCGGCGGTCGTGTCGTGCTGGCTCATGTCGGTCACCGCGTAAGCCTATCGACCGGCCCCGTGCTGTCGGTCGGCGTCGGTCGGGCGGTTGCTCCTGGTGGGGTGGTTGCTCCCGATCGGGTGGTGGCTCCTGGTCGGGTGGCGGCTCCTGGTCGGGTGGCGGCTCCTGGTCGGGTGAGGGCGAGCGTCGCGGCGCGGGCGGTGGCGATGACCTCGCCCTGCGGCGCGTCGGTCCCGAGGGCGGCGAAGAGCGCGGCGCTCACGGTGTCGAAGGCCATGCGCGCGCGGAGCTTCTCGGTCCACGGGGCGTCTGCCGGGACGAGCCGTTCCACCACCTCGTCGAACCAGGAGCGGATGTCACCGCCCTCGGTCGCGAGCTTGTGCATCATCGGGCGGTTGGCGTGGGCGAAGCGCATCCCGCGGATCCGTCCGGCCGACGTCGAGTCCACCCACCGGAGCGCCGCACGCTGCAGCAGGTCCGGGGCCGGCGGCTGGTCGTCGATCCAGGCGAGGAGTTCGTCGAGCTCGCTGCGACGGTCGTCGAGGAGCGCACGGAGGATCGCTTCCTTGCTGGCGAAGTGGTAGTAGAGCGACGACTTCGTGACCCCGAGCGCTTCGGAGATGTCCCGGATCGAGGTGCCTTCGAATCCCCGGCTCGTGAAGAGCTCGAGGGCGACGCGGAGGATCTCCGCGCGGGTCTCGCTGCCCGGGCGTCGGGTCGGGGTGCTGTCGGTCACGGTGATGAGTCTACTTGCCGAACGATCGTTCGGGAGGTACTGTTCCTCCTGACCGAACGATCGTTCGGCAGACAGCGTCGACAGGAGACCTCATGAACCCGCAGCCCCGCATCGCCGTCATCGGCGCCGGCCCCGGAGGACTCCTCTGCGCCCGCGTCCTGCAGCTCGCCGGTGTGGACGTCACCGTGTACGACGCCGACGCGTCGCTGTCCTCCCGGACGCAGGGCGGCACGCTCGACCTCCACGCGGACAGCGGGCAGATCGCGATCGAGGACGCCGAGCTCCTCGACGAGTTCATCGCGCTCGCCCGCCCCGAAGGCCAGTCGAAGCGGATGGCGGCGCCGGATGGCACCGTGCTGATGGAGCACCTGGCTGCGCCGGACGAGTTCGCGGCACCGGAGATCGACCGCGCGCAGCTCCGCACGCTGCTCGCCGACTCGCTCCGCCCGGGCACGATCCGCTGGGGGCACCGGCTCACGGAAGTCCGCGGCGGCTCGCGCGGTCTGCGCTTCGCCGATGCCGACGGGGCTTCGGCCGACGTCGTGATCGGTGCCGACGGGGCGTGGTCCCGCGTCCGTTCCGCCCTGACCGACGCACTCCCCCGGTACACGGGGGTCAGCTTCGTGGAGGTCGTCTTCTCGTCGGTGTCGACGGCGCACCCGCACATCGCACGGCTCGTCGGCGACGGCCACCTCTGGGTGAACGGCGACGGACGTTCGATGATCCTGCAGCGGAACAGCGACGACGTCGTCCGGGGGTACCTGGGCATGCGCGTGCCGCTCGACTGGCTCGCCGAAGCCGGCCTCGGCGTCGCGGACGGGCGCGGTGGGCTGCTCGCGAGCAGCCCGTCCCTCGATGCGAACGCGACCCAGCGGACGGACACCGAGCGCGTCCGGGCAGAGATCCGGTCTCGGTTCGCAGACTTCTCGCCCGACCTGCTCCGCATCGTCGACGAGAGCGAAGGGACGCTGCCGAACCGCCCGATCATGGCGCTCCCGACGCCGATGGCGTGGGAGCACGTCCCCGGCGTGACGCTGCTCGGGGACGCCGCGCACGTGATGTCGCCGTTCGGCGGCAACGGGGTGAACCTCGCGATGCTCGACGGTGCGGAACTCGCGCGTGCGATCATCCTGGCGCTGCGGGACGGCACCGACCTCGACGACGCGATCCGTGCCTACGAGCACACGATGATCGACCGTGGTGCATCGATCGGTGCGGGTGCCAACGCCGCGATCGTGGAGCACTTCGCCGCCGGTGGCCCCGACCTCGACGGCGTCCCGGACTTCGACGTCGAAGCCGAACGCTGGCGTGCGGGAGCGGACGAGTACCGTGCGGCACGACGCGAGTAGCCCACGCCGTGCCGCAGCGGCGTCAGTCGCTCGACTCCTCGGCCGTCTCGTTCGCCGCGGTGCCGCGCTCGGCGGCTTCGGACGTCGCGCCACGCGCGATGCCGAGCAGCTTGCCGAGCTCGACGCCGTTCACCTCGCGGGTGCGCCCGCTCGGCAGGCTCCCGAGGTGCAGCGGACCGAACGAGCGTCGGACCAGCTCGTTCACCGGGTGCCCGACCGCGTCGAGCATGCGGCGGACGATGCGGTTGCGGCCGGAGTGCAGCGTCAGCTCGACGAGCGACTCCCCGCGGGACGACTCGAGCAGCCGGACCTTGTCCGCGGCGATCGGGCCGTCCTCCAGGTCCACGCCGTCGAGCAGGACCTGCACGGTGGCCGGCGACACGTTCCCGGCGACCTTCGCGATGTAGGTCTTCGTCACGCCGAACGACGGGTGCGCGAGCACGTGGGCGAGCGCGCCGTCGTTCGTCAGCAGCAGCAGGCCGGACGTCTCGGCGTCCAGGCGCCCGACGTTGAACAGGCGCTCCTCGAACTTGTCGACGAACTGCGACAGGTCGGCTCGGCCGCGCTCGTCGAGCATGCTCGAGACGACACCGGTCGGCTTGTTGAGGAGCACGTACCGCCGGGTCGTGTCGACCTGCACGGGGACACCGTCGACCGCGATCGCGTCCTTCTCCGGGTCCACGCGACGCCCGAGCGCCTCGACGACCTCGCCGTTGACGCTGACGCGGCCCTCGGCGATGAGGTTCTCCGCCACGCGGCGCGATGCCACTCCGGCGGCGGCCATCACCTTCTGGAGGCGCTCACCCTCCGGCTCGGCCGGGGCTGCGGCGCCCTCCGCTGCGTCCCAGTCGGGGATGATCGGGCGTTCCGGCGTGCCCTCGAGCGGAGTGCCGTTGCCGTCTCGCTGCCCTTCGGGACGCGGGGTGGTGCCACGGTCACGGTTCCGGACGGTGGCCGTCCCGCCGACGTACCGGCGCCCGTTGTGCCACACGCGGCTCGCCTCGCCGTCGCGGGACTGGGTGCTCCGACGGTCGTCGCCGCGCCCACGCTGCTCACGGTCGCGCTGGTCGCGGTCGGCGTTGTTCCACCGGGGGCGGTCCACGCGGCGGTCGCCGGTCGGAGCCGGGCGTCCCTCGCCGTCGCGGCGGCCGTACCCGCGGTCATCGCGCCGGTCGCCCGAACGGTCGTCGCGGCGATCGGTGCGGTCGTCACGGCGGTCGGTCCCACGCGGGCCCGTGCCACGGGTGTCGTGGCGGCTGTCGTCGTGGCGGACGAACCCACGGTCGTCGCGGCGCGGGGCACCGCGGTCGTCCCGGCGGACGAACCCGCCGTCGTCGCGGCGGGGCGCGCTGCGGTCATCGTCGCGTCGGCCGTACCCACGGTCGTCACGGCGGGGCGCGCTGCGGTCATCGTCACGGCGGCCGTACCCACGGTCGTCACGGCGGGGAGCACCCCGGTCATCCCGACGCGGAGCGCCGCGGTCGTCATCGCGTCGGCCGTACCCACGGTCGTCACGACGGGGAGCACCCCGGTCATCGCGGCGCGGGGCACCCCGGTCGTCATCGCGGCGGCCGTACCCACGGTCGTCACGACGAGGAGCCCCCCGGTCGTCGTCCCGCCGGCTCGGCGCGCGGTCGTCCCGCTGGCCGTACGGACGGTCGCCGCCGGTGCGGTTGCCGTAGCCACCGCGATCCGCCCCACCGGGACGGTTGCCGTAGCCACCGCGGTCGGCCCCACGCGAACGGTCGCCACCGGGACGGCTGGTGTACCCACCTCGGTCGCCAGCGCCGGGACGGCTGCCGTAGCCACCGCGATCCGCACCACCGGAGCGGCCACCGCGGTCGTCATCGCGACGCCCGTACCCGCCGCGGTCGGAGCCGCCACGGTCCGAGCCGCCGGAACGTGCACCGTACCCACCGCGGTCAGCGCCACCGGAGCGGCCACCGCGGTCGTCATCGCGACGCCCGTACCCGCCGCGGTCCGAGCCACCACGGTCCGAGCCACCGGAACGCGCCCCGTACCCACCGCGATCCGACCCGCCCGGGCGACCCGAGCCTCCAGACCGTCCGCCGCCGGAGCGGCCCGCGTCTCCACGCCCAGCACCCCCGCGACCGGCGTCGCCATGTCGTCCGTCCTCATACGCGGCCATCGGGGATCCCTTCGTTCTGCTCGAAACCGTCAGCGCCGTCTTCCAAGAGCGGCGAGATGAGCGGCAGTTCCTCGAGCGAGTTGATGCCGAGCTGCTGCAGGAGCAGATCGGATGTGACGTAGTTGATGGCGCCGGTCTCGGAGTCGGTGAACGACTCCTCGATGAGCCCGCGCGCCACCAGGGTCCGGACGACCCCGTCGACGTTGACGGCCCGGATCGATGCGATCTGGGAGCGGGTGATCGGCTGCTTGTAGGCGACGACGGCCAGCGTCTCGAGTGCGGCCTGGGACAGCCGCGACGGCCGTTCGGCCTCGACGAACTGTTCGACCACGGCGTCGAGGTCGGCTCGGACGTAGAACCGCCAGCCGCCGCCGACCTCGCGGAGTTCGAACCCGCGGCGGATGGTGCCGTCGACGCCGTCGAAGTCCGCGACGAGGCGCTCGATGGCCTGCCGCACGACGGGCACCGGCGCACCGACCGCCGTGCCGAGTGCGACGAGCGACTGCGGCTCGTCCGCGATCATCAGGATCGCCTCGAGCTGCCGGTCGACGGGCGCCTCCGACGCGGGCGCCGGCGCTGCGGCTGCGGACGTGGATGGAGACGCGGACGCCGCGGCGGCGTGCGCGCGCATCGACTCCTCGATCGCCCGTGCGTCGCCGATCTCCTCGGCGCCACCGGGTTCGGCGCTGGAGACGTCGTGGACGTCATCCGTCATAGTCGGCTCCAAGGTTGGCGAGGCTCTCGTCGGTCCAGTGCTCCGCGGTCCACCGCAGGGTGAGTTCCCCGAGCGGCTCGTCCTGCTCGAAGGTGATCGACGCGTTCCGGTAGAGCTCGAGGATCGCGAGGAAACGAGCCACCACGATACCCGTCATGTCGACGCCGGCGACCAGTTCACGGAACGAGACGTCCGGGGTGCCCGACTCGGCGCGGGTGCGGAGGATCGACACGACGACGGCCGCTTGCTCCCGGATGCTCACGAGCGGGGCGTGCAGGTGGTCGAGTCCGACGGTCGGGATCTCCCGCGGTGCGAACGCCAGCGCGGCGAGCGCGGCGAAGTCCTGCACGGACAGCGTCCAGACGAGTTCCGGGGTCGTGGCGCGGAAGCGTTCCTCGAGCCGCACGCTCCGGACGTGACGGCGCGACTCGGTCGTCCACCGCGACCCGAACCAGTCCGCTGCCTGCTTGAACGCCCGGTACTGCAGGAGTCGGGCGAAGAGCAGGTCACGGGCTTCGAGGAGCGCGACGTCCTCCGCGTCGACGAGTTCGCCCTGCGGCAGGAGCCCGACGATCTTCAGGTCGAGGAGGGTCGCGGCGACGACCAGGAACTCGCTCGCCTCGTCGAGTTCCTCGGCGGACTCGGCCTGGCGGACGTAGGCGATGAACTCGCCGGTGACGACGCCGAGCGCGACCTCGGTGATGTCCATCTCGTGCTTCGTGATGAGCGAGAGCAGGAGGTCGAACGGTCCGTCGAAGTTCGTGAGCCGGACACGGAATCCCGGCGTGTCGGACGTGCCCGACGCGGAACCGGACCCGGCCGCAGTGAGGTCAGGCGACGGCGCCACGCTGGACGAGCTCTCGTGCGAGCTGCCGGTAGGAGTGCGCCGCAGCGTGGTCCGGAGCCGTCTGCGTGATGGGGCGCGCCGACACCGTGGCGTCGGGGAACTTCACGGTGCGACCGATGACGGTGTCGAGCACCCGGTCGTCGAAGGTGTCGACGACGCGCTCCATGACTTCCCGCGAGTGCAGCGTCCGCGAGTCGTACATGGTGGCGAGGATGCCGTCGAGCTTCAGCGCCGGGTTGAGCCGGTCGCGCACCTTGTCGATGGTCTCGATGAGGAGCGCCACACCGCGGAGGGCGAAGAACTCGCACTCGAGCGGGATGAGCACCCCGTGTGCGGCGGTGAGCGCGTTCACGGTGAGGAGCCCGAGTGACGGCTGGCAGTCCACGAGGATGACGTCGTAGTCGCCGGCGACCTTGCGGAGGACGCTCGCCAGGATCTGCTCGCGGGCGACCTCGTTCACGAGGTGGACCTCGGCCGCGGAGAGGTCGATGTTCGCCGGGATGACGTCGAGGTACGGGGTGTTCGTCGGCTGGATGACCTGGTTCGGGTCCTTGATGGAGCCCATGAGCAGGTCGTAGACCGTGGGGATGTCGTGGGTCCGGACACCGAGGCCGGCGGACAGCGCGCCCTGCGGGTCGAAGTCGACGGCGAGGACCTTGCGGCCGTACTCCGCGAGCGCCGCTCCGAGGTTGATCGACGTCGTGGTCTTGCCGACGCCGCCCTTCTGGTTGCAGAGCGCGATGATGCGGGCGGGGCCGTGACCGTCGAGCTCCTCCGGCACGGGGAATGCCCGAACGGGCCGGCCGGTCGGACCGTACGTGGTCTCGCCGGTGCCGGGCTGGGTCGTCGGGTTGGTGCTCACCGGGCCATCGTACCGGCGCACCCGCGCTGACCCACGCGCGACGCGGGTCAGGCTGCGCGCAATGCGACGCGCATGCTGTCCACGCGCTCCGCGATGGCCGCGTCCGCCGACCACCGCTGCTGCAGGCGTCCGACGAGCTCCCCGACCTGGGCACGATCGAGCCCCGGGTGCAGGGCGAGACCGACCGTCAGTTCCGGGCCCGCGAAGCGCCCGAGCGGGTCGCCGGGTTCCAGCTCGACGCGAGCGACGCTCCGCTCCCCCTCGACGGAGGCCGCGAAGGCCGCAGCGACCGCGGTGTCCTCGAAGCACGGCGTCCACGGGAGGTCCCGGCCGAGCGCCCACACCGCGGGGCGACGCAGGACGAACTCGCTCGGCGAGGTCGGGTCGAGGACGACGAGCTGGGTGTCCTCGCTCGCCGCCGCCATCGCGACCCGACGCGACTCGACCGGGATCGGCCGCGCGGTGGCGTCCCAGGCCTGCATCGCGGCGACCGAGGTGAACGCCGGCATCACCGTGCGGCCGTCGGGACCGGCGACCGTGACGATGGAGAGCTCCTGGGTCTTGTCGACGAGGCGACCGTCGGGTGTCTCGCCGACCTCGCCCGCTTCGGCGACGAGCGGGATGAGCAGCCGGGCGGTGCCGAGCGCCCGCACGACGGCGCCCTGCGATCCCCCTGCCGCGAGGTCCGCGATCGCCGCCAGGACCGCCGGGTCGGCGAGTCCGTCGTCGTCCGCGAACGCGTCGTCGTGGCTGTCGAAGGTGCGGCCGGCCCACGGGAACCCGGCCGAGTCCACGGCGTGTGCGTGGCCGTCGGTGTCGTCGGGTCCTGCCCCGCGGCCGTTCGAGATGCCCGCCACGGGCGCTACTCCGACGCGATGTCGAGTGCGGCCGGCAGCGTGAACGCGCCGGAGTACAGGGCCTTGCCGATGATCGCGCCCTCGAGGCCGTGCGGCACGAGCTCGCGCAACGCGACCAGGTCGTCGAGGGTCGAGATGCCGCCGGAGGCGACGACGGGCTGGTCCGTCCGGTCGCAGACCTGGCGCAGCAGTTCGACGTTCGGCCCCTGCAGCGTGCCGTCCTTCGTCACGTCGGTGACGACGTACCGAGCGCACCCGGCCGCTTCGAGCCGGTCGAGCACCTCCCACAGGTCGCCGCCGTCCTCTGTCCAGCCGCGCGCGGCCAGCGTGGTGCCGCGGACGTCGAGCCCGACGGCGATCTGCTCGCCGTACTCGCCGATCACGCGGGCCGCCCACTCCGGGTCCTCGAGCGCCGCGGTGCCGAGGTTCACTCGTGCTGCACCCGTCGCCAGCGCCGCTTCGAGTGCTCGGTCGTCGCGGATGCCACCGGACAGCTCGACCTGGACGCCCTCGACCTCCCGGATGGCGTGCGCGATCACGCGGCGGTTGTCCCCGCGGCCGAACGCGGCGTCGAGGTCCACGAGGTGGATCCACTCCGCGCCCTGGTCGCGCCAGGTGCGCGCGGCGGCGACGGGGTCGCCGTACGACGTCTCACTGCCGGCCTCACCCTGGGTCAGGCGCACGGCCTGGCCGTCGACGACGTCGATCGCGGGCAGCAGGACGAGGGGCGGGGTGGAGGTCAGGTCGGTCATGGTCCTGTCGGTTCTGTGGCTGGTTCGAGATCGGTCGGGAGGCTCGGTGCGGGTCTCAGAGAGACCGCACCCAGTTGCGGAGCAGCTGGATGCCGGGCTCCCCGGACTTCTCCGGGTGGAACTGGGTCGCGGTCAGCGGTCCGTTCTCCACGGCCGCGATGAAGCGCTGCCCGTGCTCCGCCCAGGTGAGCTTCGGCGCGCGGAACGGGCCGTACGCCTCGAGTGGGAAGTCCGTGACGCCGTAGGAGTGCACGAAGTAGAACCGCTCGTCGCGGAGGCCGTCGAAGAGCACCGAGTCATCGGGGGCGTCGATCGTGTTCCACCCCATGTGCGGCAGCACCTCGGCCTGCAGCTGCTCGACCGTGCCCGGCCACTGCGCGAGGCCCTCGACGTCGGCACCGCGTTCGACCCCGCGGGAGAACAGGACCTGCATGCCGACGCAGATGCCGAGCACCGGACGGCCGCCGGCGAGCCGGTGGTCGACGATCTCGCCGCCCTGCACCCCCTCGAGCTGGTCGATCACGGCGGCGAACGCGCCGACGCCGGGGACCAGGAGACCGTCCGCTTCGAGGGCGGCCCGCTTGTCGGAGGTCAGGGTGACGTCGGCGCCGGCGCGCTCGAGGGCCTTCGCCGCCGAGTGCACGTTCCCCGACCCGTAGTCGAGGACGACGACGTTCGGCTTCGTGCTCACAGTGCGCCCTTCGTGGAGGGGATGCCGTCGACGCGTGGGTCGAGCTCAACCGCGCGGCGCATCGCCCGCGCGAACGCCTTGAACTCGGCTTCCGCGATGTGGTGCGGGTCCCGTCCGCCGAGCACGCGGACGTGCACGGTGATGCCGGCGTTGAACGTGATGGCCTCGAACACGTGACGCACCATCGAGCCGGTGAAGTGGCCACCGATGCGGTGGAACTCGAAGCCCTCGGGTTCCCCGGTGTGCACCAGGTACGGGCGCCCGGAGACGTCCACCACGGCCTGGGCGAGCGCTTCGTCGAGCGGGACGAGCGCGTCGCCGTAGCGGCCGATGCCGGCGCGGTCGCCGAGCGCTGCCTTCAGTGCCTGCCCGAGCACGATGCCGGTGTCCTCGACGGTGTGGTGCACGTCGATGTCGGTGTCACCGGTCGACTCCACCCGGAGGTCGATGAGCGAGTGCTTGCTGAACGCGGTCAGCATGTGGTCGAAGAACGGGACGCTCGTCGAGATGTCGGACTTGCCGGTGCCGTCGAGGTCGAGCGACAGGGACACGCTCGATTCGCTCGTCGAACGGGTGATCTCGGCGGTGCGCGCGGTCATGCTCCCAGCCTAACCGGCGGCTGTTCCCGGGCGACGCGGCGCATGGCGTCGAGGAAGGCCGTCGTCTCCGCCTCCGTCCCGGCACTCACGCGGAGGTGGTTCGGGATCCCGAGGTCGCGCACGATGACGTCCTGCTCGAGGAGCGACTCGAACGCCGCGGCGGAGTTCGCGACACCGCCGAAGAGGACGAAGTTCGACCAGGTCTCGTGCGGGGAGTACCCCATGTCACGGAGCTCGCGCACCATGCGGTCACGCTGGCCCCGGATGTCGTCGACCATCGCGAGCATCTCCGGCGCGTGCCGGAGCGCCGCGACCGCAGCGACCTGGGTCAGCACCGACAGGTGGTACGGCAGGCGGACGAGGCGGAGCGCGTCGACCACCGCCGGGTGCGCCGCCATGTAGCCGACGCGGGCTCCTGCAAACGCGAACGCCTTGCTCATCGTGCGGGACACCACGAGCCGTTCACGACCGGGCAGCAGGGTCAGCGCCGTCGGCTGTCCGGGGGGCATGAACTCCGCGTACGCCTCGTCGACCATCACGATGCCGTCGGTGGCGTCGTAGACAGCCGCGATCGTCGCGAGTTCGAGGGGCGTCCCCGTGGGGTTGTTCGGTCCGCAGAGGAACACCACGTCCGGCTGGTGTTCGCGCACGGCAGCCACGGCGGTCTCCGGGGAGATCCGGAACTCCGCGTCGCGCTCGGCAGCGATCCAGCGTGTCCCGGTGCCCGAGGCGATGATCGAGTGCATCGAGTACGTGGGCGGGAAGCCGAGCACGCTGCGGCCCGGACCGCCGAAGGCCTGGAGGAGCTGCTGGATGACCTCGTTCGAGCCGTTGGCCGCCCAGATCTGCGCAGAGGTCAGGTCGTGCCCGAGGTACCCCGCGAGTGATTCACGCAGCTCCGTGAACTCGCGGTCCGGGTAGCGGTTGACCGAGGCGAGCGCCTGCCGGATCGAGGACACGATGTCGTCCGCGACGTCCTGCGGGACCGGATGCGTGTTCTCGTTGACGTTGAGCTGCACGCTGACGTGCTTCTGCGGGGCGCCATAGGGGCTCTGACCGCGGAGGTCGTCTCGGATCGGGAGGTCTTCGAGCGTGAATGCCACCGATCCATCGTAGAGCGGAGCGCCTCCACGATGACCGGCCGTCCGGACGGTCCTGCCGGTCCTGACGGTCGGGTCCTTCTTGCGCGCTACTTCGCGTCCGCGTACTTGGCCGGGATCGCGATCTGCTCCCCCGCCTGCACCCCGGAGCCGTCGAGCGCGTTGAGGCTCACGACGTCCTGGATGAAGTCACGCGGGTCGGCGTTCGGCGCAGTCTGTTCGGCGAGCTGCCAGAGCGTCTCACCGGGCTCGATCGTCACCGTCTGGAAGTGCACGTTCGCCGCGGTGTTGCCGGCCGAGGCCTGGCCACCGTTCAGCGCGAACAGGCCGACGATCAGCAGCAGCGGGATCGCGGCCAGCGTCGTGAAGACCACACGGCCACGGCGGGTCAGGCGGAGCCGCGTGCGAACAGTCCCGCCCTGCACGGTGCCGCCCTGCACGGAGCTGCGCTGCACGGAACCGCGCTGCGAGGTGCTGCGCTGCATGTCTGCGAGTGCGATGGTGCTCATGTCGTGGTGCCTTCCTGCTCAGGTGAACCGAAGCGATGTACCGAACATACGTTCGAACGGACGGCCGCACAAGTCCCCTGGAGAGATTTCCGGGGAGTTTTCGTGCGACACGCTCGAACAGGTGTTTGTCCGGCGTCATGCGGTCGGATACTGTTTCGACTGACTGGGACAAGTCTCACGGGGACCACCGACATTCCCCGATCGGCAGTCCAAGGGTCGCGACGAGAAGGCGAGACGACGTGCCGGACGAACTGCGGGGACAGAAACCGCTGACCGCGAAGCAGCAGGCGATCCTGGACGCGATCCGCGCCTCCATCGCGAGCCGCGGCTACCCGCCGAGCATGCGCGAGATCGGCGATGCGGCCGGCCTCTCGTCGCTGTCGAGCGTCTCGCACCAGCTCGGGCAGCTCGAACTGGGCGGCTGGATCCGCCGTGACCCGAACCGTCCCCGTGCCCTCGAGGTCCTGGTCGACGAGCCCTCAGCGGCCGCCGACGGTCCCGACGTCGATGCCACCACCCTCGTGCCACTGGTCGGCCGGATCGCCGCGGGTGTCCCGATCACCGCCGAGCAGCACGTCGACGAGATCATCCCGCTGCCCCGCCAGCTCGTCGGCTCCGGCGACCTCTTCATGCTCAAGGTCGTCGGCGAGTCGATGATCGACGCCGCGATCTGCGACGGCGACTGGGTCGTCGTGCGGTCGCAGCAGACCGCCGAGAACGGTGACGTCGTCGCCGCCATGCTCGACGAGGAAGCGACGGTCAAGGTGTTCCGCCAGCGGGACGGTCACACCTGGCTGCTCCCCCGCAACACCGCGTTCGAGCCGATCCTCGGCGACGCCGCGACCGTGCTCGGCAAGGTCGTGGCGGTCCTCCGCTCCCTCTGACCTCTGCGCGGAGCCGCTCGATCGACGCCGCACAACCAAAGCCGGTCCGAACCACGTGGGTACGTGGTTCGGACCGGCTTTCGTTGTGCGACTGCGGACGGAACTGCGCACCCAGCCGGGGTTCCTGGCGGACGCCAGCCGGGCCTCCCGGCCGGGTCGGGACCGGACCCTAGGCGGACGGAACCGGTGCGGCGGGCGTGACCACGTACGGGTCGAGCTCCGCGACCTGCCGCTGGAAGACCTTCACCCGGAGGCGCGTGCCGGACTCGACGTAGTCCACCGTCTCGACCGATCCGGTGTCGTGCAGCTGGGAGACCAGGTCCCCGCGGTCGTACGGCACCACCACGGTGAGCGAGACGTCCGGCTCGGGGAGCCGGTCCTCGATCGCTGCGAGCAGGTCGCCGATGCCCTCGCCGGTCCGCGCCGACACGAAGACGGCGTCCGGGGCGAGACCCACCAGCACCAGCCGCTGGGCCTCGTCGATGAGGTCCGCCTTGTTGAACGCGACGATCTCGGGGATGTCCCGGGCACCGACGTCGCCGATCACCTCGCGCACGGTCGCGAGCTGCGCGGCCGGGTCCGGGTGGGAGCCGTCGACGACGTGCACGATGACGTCCGCCTCGCCCACTTCCTCGAGCGTCGAGCGGAAGGCCTCGACGAGCTGGTGCGGCAGGTTCCGGACTAAGCCGACGGTGTCGACGAACGTGAACTCGCGGCCCTTCGTGCTCTCCGTCCGGCGGACGGTCGCGTCGAGGGTGGCGAACAGCTGGTTCTGCACGAGCACGCCTGCGCTCGTCAGACGGTTCAGCAACGAGGACTTGCCGGCGTTCGTGTAGCCGGCGATCGCGACGCTCGGGACCTCGTTGCGGTGCCGGTCGGCACGCTTGGCCTCTCGAGCGGGTCGGAATCCGGCGATCTGGCGGCGCAGCTTCGACATCCGGGTGTGAATGCGGCGGCGGTCCAGCTCGATCTTCGTCTCACCGGGACCACGCGAACCCATGCCCGCACCGCCCGAGACCTGACCACCGGCCTGGCGGGACATCGACTCACCCCAACCGCGGAGTCGCGGGAGGAGGTACTCGAGCTGCGCGAGTTCGACCTGCGCCTTGCCCTCACGCGACTTGGCGTGCTGGCTGAAGATGTCGAGGATCACCGCGGTGCGGTCGATCACCTTGACCTTCACGACGTCCTCGAGCGCACGGCGCTGCGAGGGCGCGAGCTCGGTGTCCGCGATCACCGTGTCGGCGCCGGTCGCCTTGACGACCATCGCGAGTTCCTCGGCCTTGCCCTTGCCGAGGTAGGTGGAGGGATCCGGGTGCGGCCGGCGCTGCAGGAGCCCGTCGAGGACCACGGCGCCCGCGGTCTCGGCGAGGGCCGACAGTTCACGGAGGGAGTTCTCGGCGTCGGCGGCGTCGCCCTGGGCGTACACGCCGATCAGGACGACCTGCTCGAGCCGGAGTTGCCGGTACTCGACCTCGGTGACGTCCTCGAGTTCGGTGGAGAGACCGGCGACCCGTCGGAGCGCCGCACGGTCCTCCCGGTCGTACTGGTCGCCGTCGCCGGCCCAGCCCTGCTCGTCGACCGAGCGGGTCTGGATCGCTTGTGCCGGCGCGAAGATGGACGAGCTGGCTCGCGAGTCGGCGTTGCGCAGCACGCGCTCGACGACGCCGTCGCCTTCAGCTTGGTTGTGGGTATCCGTCATGCTGTCCACAGGGTACCTCCGCAGCCCGCAGGACACACGGGGTTCCCGGTACGGTTCTTCCATGGCGAACGACCACTACTTCTCGGCCACCCCGGAGAGTCAGGCGCGACCGCGTCAGATCGCCGTGACCCTGGCGGGGCGTTCGCTGTCGCTGACCACGGCGGCGGGGGTGTTCAGCCCGGACGGGCTCGACCGGGGCACCCGGGTCCTGCTGAACTCGGTGCCGCCGCCCGCGCACGACGGGGCGCTGCTCGACGTCGGCTGCGGCTGGGGTCCGATCGCGATCACCATGGCGATCCACTCGCCGGACGCGCAGGTCTGGGGCGTCGACGTGAACGAGCGGGTGCTCGACCTCGCGCGACGCAACGCGTCCACCGCCGGGGCGACGAACGTCTCCATCGCCTTGCCCACCGACGTCCCCGCGGGGCTCCGGTTCCGGACGATCTGGTCGAACCCGCCGATCCGGGTCGGCAAGGACGAGCTCCACGACATCCTGATGACCTGGCTCCCCCGGCTCGAAGTGTCCGGCGACGCCTGGCTCGTCGTCTCGAAGGATCTCGGCGGCGACTCCCTGCAGCGCTGGCTCCACGACACGCTCGGGCCGTCGTTCCACGTCACGCGGGCGACGACGGACAAGGGCTTCCGCGTGCTGCGGGTGCACCGCACGGCGGAGTAGCGCGCGGCGGGCGCGCGCACCGCGCACGCATCGCCGCACAGAGCGGCGCGCCCCGCGCCCCCGCGCGCGTCAGACCGTCAGGTCGCCCGAGAACACCAGGTCGGCCGGGCCCGCCAGCGCGACGTGCTCCCCGTCCTCCGCCGCGAACATCCGCACGGTGAGCACACCACCGGGAACGCGCACGCGCCAGGTGTCCGGCGCCGCCGACCCCGCCCAGTGCCGGGTGGCCAGCGCCGCGGCGACCGCCCCGGTCCCGCACGACAGGGTCTCGCCGCTGCCGCGTTCGTGCACGCGCATCGTGATCTGCCCGACGCCGTCCTGCACCAGCGGATCCCCCGGCAGCACGAACTCGACGTTCGCCCCCGCGGAGGGTGCCGGGTCGAGCACCGGCACGTAGGTGAGGTCCACGTCGGCGAGCTCGTCCTCGGTCGCGACGGCGACGACCACGTGCGGGTTGCCGACGTCGATGCCGAGCCCGGGCCGCGCGGTGTCGAGGTTCTTCGCGCGCACCATCACGTCGTCGGACCCGCGGCCGTCGATGCCGAGGCCCCAGCGGCCGAGGTCGGCGGAGAACCCGTTCGCCTGCCGCTGGATGTCGACGATGCCCTTGCGGCTGCCGACCGACAGGGTCTCGCCCGGTGCGAGGTCGACGAGCCCGGATTCGGTGAGGTACCGGGCGAACACCCGGATGCCGTTGCCGCACATCTCGGCGACCGTGCCGTCGGCGTTGTGGTAGTCCATGAACCAGGTCGCGTCGGGGTCTTCCGCGACGATGGCCTGCCCTTCCGGGATCGCGTCCGAGCGGACGGCGCGGATCACGCCGTCGGCCCCGACACCGAAGCGCCGGTCGGCGATCGCGCGGATCCGGTCGGGGGTCATCTCGACCGTGGCGTCGGGGTCGGCGAACAGGACGAAGTCGTTGCCGGTCCCCTGGCCCTTGGTGAAGTGCAGCTCGGTCACGGGACGATCCTACGGGCCAGCGCCGTGAGCCCGTCGCGGTCGGCGCCGGTCACGTCGAGGTCATCGGCCTCGGCGTACCGCTTGAACCACGAGACCTGTCGTCTGGCGTACTTCCGTGTCGCGATGCCGGTCGCCTCGACGGCTTCGGCGACGGTCGAGGATCCCCGCAGCACTTCGAGCGCCTGCGAGTACCCGATCGCCGCTCGCGCCGTCCGGCCCTGTTCGAGTCCGACGTCGCGGAGCCCGGCGACCTCGTCCACGAGCCCGTCGGCGAACATCCGCTCGGCGCGGGCGTGCAGCGCGGTCACGAGTTGCTCGCGATCACGACGCAGGTGCAGCACCCGGGCTGGTCGCCACGCGCGGGGCGCGGACGGGAGGCTCGTGGTGACCTGGTCCGATCGGCTCGCGATCTCCACGGCGCGGATCAGCCGCCGCGGGTTGCGTGCGTCGATGGTGTCGGCTGCCGCGGGGTCGAGTTCTCGGAGGCGTGCGAGGAGGACGCTCGGCCCGTGTTCCGCGTGCTCGCGCTCGAGCTCGGCGCGGAGCTCGGGGTCGGTCCCGGGGAAGTCGAGCTCGTACAGGACGGAGGACACGTACAGTCCGCTCCCGCCCACGAGCACGGCCACGCCACCGTCGTCGGCGATGTCGGCGATCACCGCGCGGGCGCCGCGCTGGTACGCGGCGACGCTCGCCTCGTCGGTGACGTCGAGCACGTCGAGCTGGTGGTGCGGGATGCCGTGCCGTTCGGTGACCGGGACCTTCGCGGTGCCGATGTCCATGCCGCGGTAGAACTGCATCGCGTCGGCGTTCACGATCTCGGCGCGACGACCCTGCTCGCGGTGCCGGTCGGCGATGGCGATGGCGAGGTCGGACTTCCCGGTGCCGGTGGCCCCGACGACGGCGATCAGCCCGGCCGAACCGGGGTCCGCGAACGTCCCAGGCGCATCCGCGCCGACGTCCTCAGCGGCCGACACGGAGCGTCGGCAGGCCGAGCGAGACCGGCTTCGGCCCGTCGCTCGGCGAGGAAGGCGTGGGAACGCCGCAGGATTCGGCCTGCGCACGGTCCCAGGCTTCCCCGGCGCGGGTCCGTCGGATCCGGAGCGGCGCGTCGGTGTCCGCGATCAGGAAGTGCGGCGCCGCGCGGGTGATCTCGACGGTGACGACGTCGCCGGGGCGCGGGACGTCGGACCCGGCCGGGACCGAGAAGTGCACGAGCCGGGAGTCCTCCGCGCGACCGGACAGCCGGTGCGTGGTGTCGTCCTTCCGGCCTTCCCCGGTCGCGACCAGCACCTCCACGGTGCGGCCGACCTGGTTCGCGTGTTCCTCGGCGGTGATGCGGTCCTGCAGGGCGACGAGTCGCTCGTACCGGTCCTGGACGACCGCCTTCGGGAGCTGGTCGTCCATCGTCGCAGCAGGCGTCCCCGGGCGGATCGAGTACTGGAACGTGAACGCCGAAGCGAACCGGGCCTGCTCGACGACGCGCATGGTGTCCTCGAAGTCGTCCTCGGTCTCGCCGGGGAACCCGACGATGATGTCGGTGGAGATCGCCGCGTTCGGGATCTTCGCGCGCACCCGGTCGAGGATCCCGAGGAACCGCTCGCTCCGGTAGCTGCGACGCATCGCCTTGAGGACCCGGTCCGACCCGGACTGCAGCGGCATGTGCAGTTGCGGCATCACGTTCGGGGTCTCCGCCATGGCGTCGATGACGTCGTCGGTGAAGGCTGCCGGGTGCGGGCTGGTGAAGCGGACCCGCTCGAGCCCCTCGATCTGGCCAGCGGCGCGGAGCAGCTTGCCGAACGCCTGACGGTCGCCGAACTCGACGCCGTAGGAGTTCACGTTCTGCCCGAGCAGGGTGACCTCGATCGCACCGTCGTCGACGAGCGCCTGGATCTCGGCGAGGACGTCCCCGGGGCGTCGGTCCTTCTCCTTGCCGCGGAGCGAGGGCACGATGCAGAACGTGCAGGTGTTGTTGCAGCCGACCGAGATCGACACCCAGCCGCTGTGGGTCGAGTCGCGCTTGGTCGGGAGGGTCGAGGGGAAGACGTCGAGCGACTCGAGGATCTCGAGCTGCGCCTCACCGTTGTGCCGGGCGCGTTCGAGCAGCGTCGGCAGCGACCCCATGTTGTGCGTCCCGAAGACGACATCGACCCACGGCGCCTTCTCGAGGATGACGTTCTTGTCCTTCTGCGCCAGGCAGCCGCCGACCGCGATCTGCATGCCGGGGTGCTCGCGCTTGATGCCGGCGAGCTGCCCGAGGTTGCCGTAGAGCCGGTTGTCCGCGTTCTCCCGCACGGCACAGGTGTTGATCACGACGACGTCGGCCTGCGCACCGTCGGCAGCGACGTACCCGGCCGCCTGCAACGACCCGCTCAGGCGCTCGGAGTCGTGCACGTTCATCTGGCACCCGTAGGTGTGGACTTCGTAGGTGCGGGGGCGCGCTGCGACGGTGGCCATGGTCGTCCCAGTGTAAATCGCGGGGCGACTACTCGAAGCGCACGGGCCCACGCGGCCCGCCGGAGCGCGGACCGGCCCCACGCCCACCGCCGTCGAGCGCACGCTCCACCGCGATCCGGACGATGCCGCCGTTGTAGCCCTTGCGCATCAGGAACCCGGACAGGCGCCGCTCCGCAGTCGCACGGTCGAGCCCGCGGAGCTGCCCGGCACGCTTCACCGCGAGGTCGATCGCCCGGACGAACTCGTCGTCATCGTCGTCCGTCGCTGCGTCGAGCGCGGCGTCGATCGCCGTCTGGTCGATGCCGCGACGACGGAGTTCCGCGACGACCCCCTGCTTGCCGAGGCCCTTGCGGTCGTGCAGCCGGTCCACGAGATCGGTCGCGAGGGCGACGTCGTCGAGCAACCCCACGCGGGTCAGGCGGTCGATCTCGTGCTCGACGACGTCCGGGTCGAGGTCGTTCTTCGTCAGGGTCGTGCGGAGCTCGGATGTACTGACGCCCTTGCGTCCGAGCGCCCGCATGCTGAGGCGTTCGGCATCAGCGCGCTGTTCGTCGAGGGGACGGGGGGCGTCAGCGGGGTCTATCTCGTCCCCGCCGACGATCGAGAACACCGACGCGGTGCTGGCATCGGCACCAGAGTCCTCAGCGTCGTACCCGGCCATCTCGGCCCGGGCACTCCGCCCGGAACCGTCGCCGACGACGGGCGACACCCAGTCGGCCTGAGCGCGGGGGCCACGCAGCGGCAGTGGCACCGGGGTGTCCGCGTCCGCGCCCTCGTCGAGCATCGACGACGGGGGCATGCGCACGTCGCCGTCGCCGCCGTCGTCACCGGCGGTGGGTTCGGGCTCCGGAGTTGCACGACGGCGGGTCCTCGCACCGAACAGGTCGGTGACCGGTGCGAGGTCCGCTTCGTCGTCGCGGGTGGTCACGCGCCCTTGCGTGCAGCGAGCTTGGGCTCGATGGACTCGACCGGAGCGGCGTCCGCATCGGCCTTGGCCCCACCGATGCCGAGCTTGGCGAGGATCTTGCCTTCGATCTCGGCGGCGATCTCCGGGTTCTGGATCAGGAAGGAACGCGAGTTCTCCTTGCCCTGCCCGAGCTGGTCGCCGTCGTAGGTGTACCAGGCGCCCGACTTCTTGACGATGCCGTGGTCGACACCGAAGTCGAGCAGCGAGCCTTCCCGCGAGATGCCCGTGCCGTACAGGATGTCGAACTCGGCCTGCTTGAAGGGCGGCGCCATCTTGTTCTTGACGACCTTGACGCGGGTGCGGTTGCCCACCGCGTCGGTGCCGCTCTTGAGGGTCTCGATGCGACGGATGTCGAGACGGACCGAGGCGTAGAACTTGAGCGCCTTACCGCCGGAGGTGGTCTCCGGGGAGCCGAAGAACACCCCGATCTTCTCGCGCAGCTGGTTGATGAAGATCATCGTGGTCTGGGTCTGGTTCAGCCCACCGGCCAGCTTGCGGAGCGCCTGCGACATGAGGCGTGCCTGCAGACCGACGTGGGAGTCACCCATCTCGCCTTCGATCTCGGCGCGGGGCACGAGCGCCGCGACGGAGTCGATGACGATGAGGTCGATGGAGCCGGAGCGGACGAGCATGTCCGCGATCTCCAGTGCCTGCTCGGCGGTGTCCGGCTGGGACACGAGGAGGGCGTCGATGTCGACACCGAGCTTCTTCGCGTACTCCGGGTCGAGCGCGTGCTCCGCGTCGATGAAGGCCGCGATGCCACCGTTGCGCTGGGCGTTCGCGATGGCGTGGATCGTCAGCGTGGTCTTGCCCGAGGACTCCGGGCCGTAGATCTCGATGATGCGGCCGCGCGGGAGTCCACCGATCCCGAGCGCGACGTCGAGGGCGACGGAACCGGTCGGGATCGTGGCGACCGGGGCGCGCTCGTCGGAGCCGAGGCGCATGACAGCACCCTTGCCGAACTGCCGGTCGATCTGCGCGAGTGCGGTCTCGAGGGACTTCTCGCGGTCTGCTGGTGATGGCATGGTGTGCTTCCTTCGTGCTCGATGTCTGCCGCCTGTAGGCTGTCTGATCCCCGGGGGCCGATGGTGCAAGGCCCCTGGTTCTCGGACAAGGCTTCGGGCGTTCCCGATGACTCGAACCTAGGGCGGGCCACCGACATCACTGCCGGTCACCGCGCTGCCTGTGGACGAACTCGTCGTTCTGCGCCGCTGTGGAGGAAGCTACCACCCGTCGAACACGTGTTCGAGCGACACGCCGAACAGGTGTTCGGAGAATCCGGTCAGTCCCGGGGCTCCAACAGTCCCTTGCCGTGGCGACGGTCCTGCGGCACGTCCTGGGAGTCGCAGAGCGCGTCCCAGACCTTGCGGGTGTCGATCCCGGCGGCGATCGCATCGGCGGCGGAACGGCCCCCGAGCTCCTCGAGCACGACGTCGCGGGCGACGACCGCACCGTAGGCCTCACCGAAGACCTGGTCGACGGCTCGCCAGAACTCACTCACGCGCATCCCACCAGCCTAAACGCGGAGCCCGGCGAACGAGCACGGCCCGCAACGAGCGAACGCCCCCGCCGGCGAACCGGCGAGGGCGTTCGTGGTGCAGTGCGGGTCAGCGCACCGCGAGGTCGTTGTCGAACTCGGCGACGAGTTCGTCCGGGAGCGTGTCCGGGACCGGGGTGAGTCCTTCCACGACGGCGAGGCGGTCGCCCACTTCGCGCATGATCGTGGAGATGGGGGTGTCCAACGCATCCGCAACGGAAGCGAGGATCTCCGAGCTGGCTTCTTTCTGCCCACGCTCGACTTCACTGAGGTACCCGAGAGCAACACTGGCCTTGGACGCGACCTGACGGAGGGTCCGGCCCTTCTGCAAGCGGAAGTCCCGCAGAACGTCGCCGATTTCCTGACGAACGAGAACCATGAGAACTCCTCCTCTCTGTCGTCTCCAAAGCCCGATGGGTCGGGATGACCGTCACGGGTTCAGCAACAGTAGCGTTGCCGGTTGCAGCATGCTAGCCACCTGGGCTGCCGTCCTGCTGGAGATTGCGTGAGATGTAACCCAGCGGTAACGCGGGCTATTCCCCGGTCGCCAGCTCGTCGAGCAGCCGTACCAGGAGTTCGGAGACGGAGGCCCGACGGATTGCCTCGCGGTCGCCCTCGAGGTGCAGTTCGACCGCCCGTGATCCGGACGCGGACGCGATCCCGACGAACACGGTCCCGACGGGCTTGCCGTCCTGCGGGTCGGGTCCGGCCACCCCGGTCGTCGAGATCCCCCACGTGGCGGGCACGCCGTCCACCGCCAGGGCGGTACGCACCCCTTCCGCCATCTGCGTGGCGACGTCCGGGTCGACGGCCCCGCGTTCCGCGAGCAGGGACGAGGAGACCCCGAGGACGGACGCCTTGATCGGCGTCGCGTACGCCACCACCCCACCGCGCACCACAGCGCTCGCGCCCGGCACCTCGACGAGTTCGGATACGACGAGGCCGCCGGTGAGCGACTCGGCGACCGCCACGGTCTCCCCGCGGACGGTCAGTTCCGCGATCAGCCTCGGCGCGATCCGGACAGGAGGCTCGGCGTGCGACACGTCGGAGGCTCCGTTCACGCGGCGGTCCGGTTGTGCTTCCACGCCTGCCAGAGGTAGTCCAGGCCGCTCAGGACGGTGGCGATGAACGCCGCGGTCATCAGGATGCCGTTGGTCCAGTGCGCGAAGTCGCCGGCGAAGTTCCACCACGGGAAGAGCGCGAGCGTGATCGCGACGGCCTGCAGCACGGTCTTGATCTTGCCGCCGCGGCTGGCCGGGATGACGCGGTCGGACAGCACCGCGAACCGGAACACCGTGATGCCGATCTCCCGCACCATGATCAGGACGGTCACGTACCAGGGCAGTTCGCCGAGGATCGAGAGCGCCACCAGGGCACCACCGATGAGCACCTTGTCGGCGATCGGGTCGACGAGCTTGCCGAAGTCCGTGACGAGGTCCTGCCGACGCGCGATGATGCCGTCCGCGCTGTCGGTGACGATCGCCACGACGAAGATCACCGCCGCCCAGATCCGGACGGGGCCGTCGTGGCCGGCGTCCGACAGGAGCAGCACGAAGAACAGCGGCGCCATCAGGATGCGGATGACGGTGATGATGTTCGCGACGTTCGCCGTCGACGCGGGACCCGGACCCTTGCGGATCAGCCGTCCGCGCCACGGGAACCGCTTCGTGTTGGTGCCTTCCGAGGCGGTCATCGTGTTCACTCCCTGCCGGTGAGGCCCCAGGCGTCCTCGTCCGGTTCGTCCTCGACTTCATCGTACCCGCGGGTCATCTCCCCCACCGGGTCGGCACCGTAGCGGTCCCCGCCGTCCGACGGGCCTGCTGTGGCCGGGCCGGCGGCCGGGGCTGCCGGAGCGGCGGGCGCGGGGGGCTCTTCGCCGCGGAGCTTCGCGAGCACCGACGGCAGCTGATCGGTCGTGACGAGCACGTCGCGGGCCTTGGAGCCCTCGGACGGACCGACGATGTCGCGGGACTCCATCAGGTCCATCAGGCGTCCGGCCTTCGCGAACCCGACGCGGAGCTTCCGCTGCAGCATCGACGTCGAGCCGAACTGGGTCGACACGACCTGCTCGACGGCGGCGAGCAGCAGCTCGAGGTCGTCGCCGATGTCCGCGTCGATCTCCTTGCGCTCGACCACCGCGGCGACGTCCTGCCGGTACTCGGGCTGGGCCTGCCGGGTGACGTGCTGGACGACCTCCGCGACCTCGCTCTCCTGCACCCAGGCACCCTGGACGCGCACGGCCTTCGAGGAGCCCATCGGCAGGAAGAGCCCGTCGCCCTGCCCGATCAGCTTGTCGGCGCCCGGCTGGTCGAGGATGACCCGGGAGTCGGTGACGCTCGTGACGGCGAACGCGATCCGCGACGGGACGTTGGCCTTGATCAGACCCGTGATGACGTCGACCGACGGGCGCTGCGTCGCGAGGACCAGGTGGATGCCGGCGGCGCGGGCGAGCTGGGTGATGCGGACGATCGACTCCTCGACGTCGCGCGGGGCGACGAGCATGAGGTCGGCGAGCTCGTCCACCACGACCAGCAGGTACGGGTACGGCTTGAGCTTCCGTTCGCTGCCCGCCGGCAGCACGATCTCGTTGTTCTCGATCGCCTTGTTGAAGTCGTCGACGTGCCGGAACCCGAACGACGCGAGGTCGTCGTACCGCATGTCCATCTCCTTCACGACCCACTGCAGCGCTTCCGCCGCCTTCTTCGGGTTCGTGATGATGGGGGTGATCAGGTGCGGGACACCGGCGTAGATCGAGAGCTCGACGCGCTTCGGGTCGACGAGGACCATGCGGACCTCGGACGGCTTCGCACGCATCAGCAGCGACGTGATCATCGAGTTGATGAACACCGACTTGCCGGAACCGGTGGAGCCGGCGACGAGCAGGTGCGGCATCTTCGCGAGGTTCGCGACGACGAAGCCGCCCTCGACGTCCTTGCCGACGCCGATGGTCATCGGGTGCTTGGACTTCCGCGCCGCGTTCGAGCGGAGGACGTCGCCGAGGGAGACGATCTCACGGTCCGTGTTCGGGATCTCGACGCCGATGGCGCTCTTGCCCGGGATCGGGGAGAGGATCCGGACCTCGTTCGAGGCGACCGCGTACGACAGGTTCTTCGAGAGTGCCGTGACGCGCTCGACCTTGACACCCGGGCCGAGTTCGATCTCGTAGCGCGTCACTGTCGGGCCACGCGAGAAGCCGGTGACCTTCGCGTCGACCTTGAACTCGGTGAGCACGCCGGTGATCGCCGCGACGATGTCGTCGTTCGCCTGGCTGCGCGCGACGGATGGGGTCCCCGAGCTCAGCGTGGTGGCCGCGGGGAGGCGGTACGGGCGGGAGGGGTCGTCCGCAGCGCCTGCCGCGGGGAGGTCGTCGGGTTCGTCCGCCGCGCCCGTCACGTCGTCCACGGGGTCGGCCGGGAGGCTCGGGGAGACGACCGCAGGGACGCCACCACTCGGACGGATCACCGCGGTCGCGTCGTCCGGCACCGGCGCGCCGAAGTCGCGGAGGGCCTGCTCGGCGCGCTCGAGGTCGGCCGCGACCTCGGTCTCAGCGGAGCCGCCGAGACCCGCAGCGTCGTCGAGGCCTGCAGAGCCGCCGAGACCCGTGGAGTCGTTGAGGTTCACCGATGCCGGTTCGGCCGGCGTGTGGTCGATCAGCCCGGCCGCCGCCCCAGCGTTCGGGGACGGTGCCGCGGACGGAGCGCCGGCGTTCGCCGCCGGGATGACGGGGCTGTCGTACGCGGGGTCTTCTTCGCGCCCGGACTTGTTCCGGCGCCACCAGGGGATGTTGCCTTCCGCGGCACCTTCCGCCGGTTCGTCCCCGTCCTCGCCGAAGCCGAGGTCCTCGAACAGCTGCAGGCCCTGCGAGTCGGTCTTGTTGGCGCGCTTCCGCGACGGCTTCGTGGCGGCGGGTGCTGCCGTGTCCGGCTCCGGCTCGGCCGCGGGTGCCGGGGCGCCGAACAGGTACGCGTAGAGCTCGTGCAGCCGACGACCGACCTTGTTCGGCGGGGTCTTCGTGATGATGAAGAGCGAGAGCACCAGGAGCACGATCGCGACCGGGACGGCGATCCACGCGGTCGCGACGGCCACCAGCCAGCCGATGACGACCCAGCCGATCACGCCGCCGGCAGCGGCGAGGGCCGGCATGCCGTCCGAGGCGCTCGGCTGCCCGCCGAAGACGTGGCAGAGCGAGGAGATCGAGACGAGGAGGAGTCCCAGCCCGATCCCGATCCGGGTGTTGTCGTGCACGGACGCCGGGTGCCGGAACAGCCAGCCGGCGAACACGACCATGATCACCGGGAGCGCGAACGCCAACCGGCCGAACAGTCCGCCGAACGTGTACGCGTCGAGCGCGATCGAGACGGCGTTCGTCGGGTTCAGCCACTCCACCACGGCGCCGGCGATCGCCAGCACGAACAGGAAGAACGGGAAGCCGTCGCGGCGCTGGTCCTTCTCGAGGGACTCCTTGCCGAGGAGCCGGAACATCGCGCCGACGCCGTGCGCCATCGCGAGCCAGGCGGTGACCAGCGGGTTCTGCCCGCTGAACTCCACCGCGGGGGCTGCCTGCGGGAGCTTCTTCGTGGTGGCCTGGGTGCGCGACGAAGGACGCGACCCGCTTCCGCGGGACGACGAGGACGCGCGCGAGCGCGTGGTCGACTTGGTGCCTCCGGCCATGGGCAGAACCCTAACGCCACCTGGGGACGTTCCCGGGGAGGCGCGCACGGCTGTGGACAACGGCAGGAGGCCCGCCGCACGTCCGAGACGGACGTGGGACGGGCCTCCAGGCCGACAGCCGACAGCCGACAGCCGACAGCAGCAGCCGAGCGCTACGCCTCGATGATCACCGGGACGATCATCGGGCGACGACGGTGCTTCGTGTTGACCCACCGGCCGACGGTCCGACGGACCACCTGGCTGAACGCGTGCTGGTCCCGCGTGCCGTTGCCGGCCGCGTCGGCCAGCGCACGCGCGATCTGCGGGCGGACGTCGTCGAAGACGGAATCGTCCTCGGCGAAGCCGCGCGACTGGATCTCCGGGCCGATCACGCACTGGCCGGTGGCGAAGTCCACGGCGCAGAAGACGGAGATGAAGCCCTCTTCGGCGAGGACGCGGCGGTCCTTGAGGTCGGCGTCGGTGATCTCGCCGACGGTCGACCCGTCGACGTAGACGTACCCGATGTCGAGCTGCCCGGCGACGTTCACGACGCCGTCCTTCAGGTCGACGACGATGCCGTCCTGCCCGAGGATGACGTTACGCGGCGGCACCCCGGTCTGGATCGCGAGGTCCGCGTTGGCGTACAGGTGGCGGTGCTCGCCGTGCACGGGCAGGACGTTCCGCGGCCGCAGGATGTTGTAGCAGTAGAGGAGCTCGCCGGCGGAGGCGTGTCCGGAGACGTGCACCTTCGCGTTGCCCTTGTGCACGACCTTCGCGCCGAGCTTGGTGAGCCCGTCGATCACGCGGTACACGGCGTTCTCGTTGCCCGGGATGAGGCTCGACGCCAGGATGACCGTGTCGCCCTCGCCGATCTCGATCTGGTGCTCGAGGTTCGCCATGCGCGCCAGGACGGCCATCGGCTCGCCCTGGGACCCGGTCGACATGTAGACGATCTGGTCGTCCGGGACGTTCTTGGCCTTCTTCGTGTCGATGAGCACGTTCTCCGGCACGCGGAGGTACCCGAGGTCGGCGGCGATCGTCATGTTGCGGATCATCGAGCGGCCCATGAACGCGACCTTGCGGTTCGCGGCGGCCGCGGCGTCGAGGACCTGCTGCACGCGGTGCACGTGCGAGGAGAAGCTCGCGACGACGACCTTCTTGCGGGCGCGCATGATGATGTTCTCGAGCACGGGTCCGATGTCGCGCTCGGGGGCGGTGAAGCCCGGCACGTCGGCGTTCGTGGAGTCCGGCAGGAACAGGTCGACACCGGCTTCACCGAGGCGCGCGAAGGCGCGGAGGTCGGTGATGCGGTCGTCGAGCGGGAGCTGGTCCATCTTGAAGTCGCCCGTGTGCAGCACACGACCGGCGGGGGTCGTGATGGCGACGGCGAGGGCGTCCGGGATGGAGTGGTTCACCGCGACGAACTCGAGGTGGAACGGGCCGAGCTGCTCGGTCTGGTCCTCGGCGACGACCAGCGTGTACGGCTTGATCCGGTGTTCCTTGAGCTTCGCCTCGACGAGGGCCAGGGTCAGCGTGGAGCCGATCAGCGGGATGTCGTCGCGGAGCTTCAGCAGGTAGGGGACGGCGCCGATGTGGTCCTCGTGGCCGTGCGTGAGCACGACGCCGAGGACGTCGTCGAGGCGGTCCCGGATCGGCGCGAAGTCCGGCAGGATCAGGTCGACGCCCGGCTGGTGCTCTTCGGGGAAGAGGACGCCGGCGTCGACGATGAGGAGCTTGCCCTCGTACTCGTAGACGGTCATGTTGCGACCGATCTCGCCGAGGCCACCGATCGGGATGACGCGGAGGGTGCCCGGCTCGAGGGGCTGGGGTTCGGAGACTTGCGTGGGCATTCGGTCCTGACTGCTTCGGCGGCGCGCGATCCCGCGCGCCGCGGTCGATCAACGGGTGGTGCCTGGCACCTTCGGAAGCGCACCGCCGGCGGCCGCGTTGCGGTCCGGGCGGAAGTTGGAGAAGTCGGCGCCGGGGATCCCGTGCACCGCTTCGAGGGAGGTCTCGATGGCGTACGCCTCGGAGTCCTCCGGGCCGACGAGCGGCAGACGGACGCGCGGGCTGCCGATGCGGCCGAGCCCGTGCAGGATGTACTTCGCCGCGACGGTGCCGGGCACGTGGGTCATCACGGCGCGCACGAGCGGCTCGATGCGCTGGTGCTCGCGGGTGGCCGTGGCGAGGTCCCCGACGTTCACGGCGTCGATGATCGTGCGGTACGGCGTGCTGGTGATGTTGGCCGTCACGCCGATGAGCCCGGTGGCGCCGATCGAGAGGTGCGGGAGCACGTTGGTGTCGTCGCCGGAGAAGTACATCAGGTCGGTGTTGTTCAGCACGCGGGACACCTCGGCGAAGTCGCCCTTCGCGTCCTTCACGGCGAGGATGTTCGGGTGGTGCGAGGCCCGCACGATGGTCTCGTACGTGATCGGGATGCCGGTACGGCCGGGGATGTCGTAGAGGATCACCGGCAGGTCGGTGGCGTCGGCGATCATCCGGAAGTGCGTCAGCACGCCCGACTGCGTCGGCTTGTTGTAGTACGGCGTGACGATCATCACACCGTCGGCGCCGGCCTTCTCGCTCTGCTTGTAGAGGTGGATCGCGTGCGCGGTCTCGTTCGAGCCACCGCCCGTGATGATCTTCGCGCGGCCGCCGGCGACGGACTTGCCGACCTCGACCAGGCGGAGCTTCTCCGGGTCGGTGAGCGTCGAGGTCTCACCCGTGGTGCCGGTGACGACGATGCCGTCGGCGCCGGCGGTGATGCAGTCGTCGATGTGCTGCTCGACGCCGGGCCAGTCCACTTCGCCGTCAGCGGTGAACGGGGTCACGAGGGCGACGAGGACCTGACCGAAGGGATTCTCACGCGGGGACACGGGCACCAGCGTACCGGGGATGCGGACCGGTTCGGCCGTCCGGATGGACGGTGGTCGGACGGGAGGCCCGGTGCGGCCCCGTCACGCCGGTGGCGACCGGCGTGCGGGCGCGTCTCAGGCGCGGCGTCGCCACTCGACGAAGCGGTAGCGGACGCCGCCGTTGCGGGACTCCTGCCAGGCGCCGTCGTCGACGACCTGCCAGGTGTCGGTCTGGTCGCCGATCGCCGGCGCGGTCGTGTCGCCGGGGACGTCCGTGTCGATCACGGTCTCGGACACCCGGTCCGCGAACGGCAGCGCGGCCGCGTAGACCTGGCCACCGCCGATGATCCACACGGGTTCGTCGGTGTCGAGCGCCGTCGCCAGGTCGTGCACGACCTCGGCGCCCTCGGCCGTCCACGACTCGTCACGGGTCAGGACGACGTTGCGGCGGCCGGGCAGGGGTCGGAAGCGCGGCGGGAGCGAGTCCCAGGTGCGCCGACCCATCACGACGGTGCCGGAGCCGGTGACCTGCCGGAAGTGCGCCAGGTCTTCCGGGACGTGCCACGGCATCCCGCCGTCCGCGCCGATGACCCCGCCGGTCGACCGCGCCCAGACCATCCCGACTCCGCGGATGGGTTCCGACCAGGGTTCGGTCGGCATCAGACGGCGACCGCGCCCTTGATCGCCGGGTGGTGGTGGTACCCGACGACCTCGAAGTCCTCGTACACGTAGTCGTCGATGGAGTCGCGCGGCGCGATCTCCAGCGTCGGCGGCGCGTACGGCGTGCGGGAGAGCTGCTCCTCGACCTGCGCGACGTGGTTGTCGTAGATGTGGCAGTCACCGCCGGTCCAGACGAAGTCGCCGACCTCGAGCCCGGTCTGCGCCGCGATCATGTGCGTCAGGAGCGCGTACGAGGCGATGTTGAACGGGACGCCGAGGAACATGTCCGCGCTCCGCTGGTAGAGCTGGCACGAGAGCTTGCCGTCGTTGACGAAGAACTGGAAGAACGCGTGACACGGGGCGAGCGCCATGTCCGGGATGTCCGCGACGTTCCACGCCGAGACGATCAGCCGGCGGGAGTCCGGGTTCGACTTGATCTGCTCGATCACCTGGGCGATCTGGTCGACGTGCTCCCCCGAGGGCGTCGGCCATGAGCGCCACTGCACGCCGTACACCGGACCGAGGTCGCCGGACTCGTCAGCCCACTCGTTCCAGATCCGGACGCCGTGCTCCTGCAGCCAGGTGGCGTTGCCGTCGCCGCGGAGGAACCAGAGGAGTTCGTACGCGATCGACTTGAAGTGCACGCGCTTCGTGGTGATGAGCGGGAAGCCCTCGGACAGGTCGTAGCGGAGCTGCGCGCCGAAGACACTGCGGGTGCCGGTCCCGGTGCGGTCGCCCTTCGGAGCACCCTCGGTGAGGACGCGGCGGAGCAGGTCTTCGTACGGGGTGGCAACGGTGGCGTCGGGCTGGACGGTCGCAGTGTCGGTCACGGCAGAAGCCTAAACGGGACCACCCACACTGGCGAGCCGACCTGCGCGGCGTACCCCGGGCCTCCAGTCCGGATGCGTACCGTTGCTGCCAAGGAGGCCCACATGGCGGAACAGCCGCTCTCGATCCTGGTGGCCGGCGCGTCCGGCTTCATCGGGACCCCCCTGGTGCGCGCGCTGCGCGACGCCGGGCACCACGTCTCGACCCTGGTGCGGCGCGAACCGCACTCCCCCACCGAGTTCCGCTGGGCGCCGGGCAGCCGCCCGCTCGACCCGGCCGTGCTCGACGGCGCGGACGTCGTGATCAACCTCGCCGGTGCGAACATCGGCAAGCTGCCGTGGACCGACTCCTCCAAGCAGGAGATCGAGCGCTCCCGCATCGACGCGACCGACACCCTGGTCGAGGCCATGCGGCACGCGAGCACCCCGCCGCGACTGTTCCTCTCCGGCTCCGCGTCCGGCGTCTACGGCGACCGTCCGTCGGACGTGTTGCAGGACGACGCCGCAGCGGGGTCCGGGTTCCTCGCCGAGGTCTGCACCGCGTGGGAAGCAGCGGCGAACCAGGCGCCGGACGGGGTGCGCGTCGTGACCCTGCGCACCGGGATCGTCATCGGGCAGGGCGGCGGCGCGCTGGCTCCGCTCATCCCGCTCACGAAGTTCGGCCTCGGCGGTCGGCTCGGCACCGGCGGACAGCACTGGCCGTGGATCGCGCTCGAGGACGAGGTGGGGGCGATCGTGCACCTCGCGACCGCACCGGGTGCCACGGAGGTCACCGGACCGGTGAACCTCGCGGGACCGGAGCCCGCCGTCGCCGACCGCATCACGAAGCGCGTCGCCGAGGACCTGCACCGGCCGTACGTGTTCCGGATCCCGGAGTTCGCGCTGAAGACGCTGCTGCGGGAGGCCGCTGACGAGATGCTCCTGTCGAGTCAGCAGATGGTGCCGACGAAGCTCCTGGAGTCCGGGTACACGTTCCGGTACACACGCGCCGAGGACGCGGTCGACGCGGTCTTCTAGCGCGCGTGCGTCAGCGCGGTCCGCATCGCCGCCCGGGCCCGCTTCCGGTCCCCCGCGGCGTCGTAGACGACCCCGAGCCGGAACCACGCGCGCCAGTCGTCCGGCGCCGCCTCGACCGCGGCCTTGTACTGCGGGAACAGCTCGTCCGCGGCGGCCCGGTCCGGCCGCCCCGACGGACGGACGGGGACGACGTCACCGGGTGTGCCGCCTTCGCGTTCGAGCCGGGCACCGAGACGCGTGATCCGCAGCCCGAACCGGAACTCGAGCACGAGCAGCAGTGCCCCGATGACCGCGATCACGAACAGCGCGACACCGATGGCGATGCCGATCGCCAGACCCGTGGCGATGAAGGCGACGGCGCGCTGGCCGACGAGCACGATGTACAGCGCGAGCAGCACCGTCATCAGGGCTGCGCCCCAGAACGGCGAGCGGATCCCCACGGTCAGCCGATGCCGAGCACGGAGCCGAGCCCGACGGTGATGCCGCGGAGGTCGACGACCGCGGACAGTGCGGCGCGGATGCCCGGCGCGTAGGCGATGTCGTCGTTGGTGTCGTGCCGGATCGTCAGCGTCTCCCCCGGGCCACTCAGCACCACGTCCTGCACGGCCTTCACGCCGGGCAGTCGCAGCGAGTGGATCGGCACGCTCGCGACCTGCTGCCCACGGGCGCGCTGGTCGACGTGCGGGGCGTCGACGGGGCCGACGACCCGGCGCGCCTCGGAGATGAGCTCCGCAGTGCGCACCGCGGTGCCGGACGGGGAGTCGATCTTGCCGGCGTGGTGCGTCTCGATGATCTCGATCGCCGGGAACCACGGCGCGGCGATCGTGGCCAGGTGCGTGCCGAGGACGGATCCGATCGAGAAGTTCGGGACGACGAAGGCCCCCTGCTCCGGCCGTTCCGCGAGCGCGGTCCTGAGCGATGCCAACCGACTCGCCGACCAGCCGGAGGTGCCGACCAGCACGTTCGCGCCGCTCTCCAGCGCGTTCGAGACGATCGCCGGGCTGAGCGCCGGGACCGTCACGTCGACGACGACCGCGGCACCGTTGAACACCGACGGACCGGCTTCGTGCGCGCCGTCCTTCGACGACAGGCTCGCGACGAGCTCGAAGCCCGGCAGTTCCTCGACCACGGCGGCGACGAGGCCCCCGAGTCGACCGGTGGCGCCGACGACGGCGACGGGAGTGACCATGCGCTCCATCCTAGGATCGACGCATGACCATCGATCGCACCCCGGTCACCGTGCGCACCGTCCCGGCGGACCTGCCCGAGGTCGATGCGCTCCTCGACGCCTACCTCGACGAGCGCGAGGCGACGTTCCCGAGCGCGCAGGGGACGTACTCCCGGAAGCGCACGCCGGCGGTGGAGTTCACGCCGCCGCGGGGGGTGTTCGTCGTGGCGTACGACCCGGACGGCGTCCCGATCGGCTGCGGCGGACTCCGGCGCATCACGGACGACGGCGACGACGTCCGGTTCGAGGTCAAGCACGTGTTCGTCTCGCCGGCGGGCCGCGGCCGCGGGGTCGCGACGGCGGTCATGGACGAACTCGAACGCGCGGGTGCCGCACTCGGGGCGACGGCGATCGTGCTCGACACGAACGACTCCCTCGTCGCGGCCGGCGCGATGTACCGCAGCCGCGGCTACGCCCGCGTCGACCCCTTCAACGACAACCCGAACGCGACCGCCTGGTACCGCAGACCCGTCGGGCAGCGTCCCTAGACCGGCTGGGCGACCGGCAGCCCCGTCCGCAGCTCGACCGGCAGGTGCGCCGTGTCGTTGAGCGTCACGAGCTCGGCGGGCTTCGCGGACCGGATCCGGATCACCGTCAGCGCCGTGTGTGCGACGTTCGTGCCCATCCAGCGCCACTCCGGCGCCTGGAAGACCTCTCGCACGAACCACCCGATCACGGCGTTGTGCGTGATGATCAGGTCGTGCCGGTCCTGCATGGCCGGGGTGAACCACTCCGCGACGGCGTCGCCCATCTGGGCCTGCCCGGCGATGATCTCCTCCTCGGTGATCCCGCCGTAGAACTTCTTGTACGCGGTCGGCATGTCCGGGGTGGGACCGGACGGGATGCAGTCGAAGAGCAGCGTCGACGGCTCCGGCTGGATCGCCGGCAGTCGCTGCGCCAGGAACGACGCGGTCTCGGTCGGCGCGTCGAGCGGCGAGTGGTAGACGCCGTCGAAGGGCACCCCGCCGAGCCGGTCGGCGATGAGCATGGACTGCCGCTTGCCGCGCTCGGACAGCTTGCCGTCGCGGAGGCCGTGCTCAGCGTCCTGGTGCTCGCCGTGGCGCACGAGGTAGAGGTAGTGCGACATCTCCCGCATCAACCGCCGATGCCGATCGCGCTCTCGAGAGCCGCGCGCTCGACGTCCCCGACGACCGCGGTGATCTTCGGGCGGGTCAGGAGGTCACGTGCCAGGTCGAGCACGTCGCCCCTGGAGACCCGGTCGACCCGCTGGAGGGCGGTGTCGAGATCGGTGAACTCGCCGGTGCCGAGCTCGGCGCGACCGAGGCGGGTCATCCGGGCGTCCGAGTCCTCGAGCGAGAGCGTCAGCGCGCCCTCGATCTGGCCCTTGGCGCGACGCAGCTCGTCGTCCGTGATGCCCGAGTCGACCATCCGCTCGAACTCGGCGTCGACGATGTCCATCACACCGACGACGTTGTCCGGGGCGCAGCCCGCGTAGACCCCGAAGGCGCCGTTGTCGAGGTAGGCAGGTGCGAAGGACGACACCGCGTAGGCGAGACCGCGGCGCTCGCGGACCTCCTGGAAGAGCCGGGAGCTCATGCCCCCGCCGAGGACGGCGTTCAGCACGCTCAGCACGGGGCGGCGTTCGTCACGGAGGTCGAGGCCCTGCGAGCCGCGCAGCATGCTGACCTGCTCGGTGGGGCGGTGCACGACCGTGAGCTGTTCGGCGGCGCGGTCGGCGACGGGCTTCGCGGTGCGCCGCGCGACCGGGGCCGCCTTGTCGGCGTTCTGGAAGACCTCTTCGACGAGGGCGCAGAAGCGGTCGTGGTCGACGGCGCCGGCGGCGGTGATGACCAGCCCGCTCGGCGCGTAGTGCTCGGCGTAGTGCGCCATCACCTCGTCGCGCTGCACAGCACGGATGCTCTCCGGGGTGCCGCCGATCGGACGGCCGAGGGCGTGCCCCTCGAAGGCGGAGGCGAAGAACGCTTCTCCGGCGAGGTCGGCCGGGTCGTCCGCGGCCATCGCGAGTTCTTCGAGGATGACCCCGCGCTCGATGTCGAACGCCTGCGGCTCGAGCACCGAGTTGGTCACCATGTCACCGATCACCCGGACGGCCATCGGGACGTCTGCGTCGCGGACGCGGGCGTAGTAGCAGGTGTACTCCTTGGCGGTCGCGGCGTTGTGCTCGCCACCGACGGAGTCGAACGCGACGGCGATGTCGAGTGCGCTGCGCGTGGTCGTGCCCTTGAACAGCAGGTGTTCGAGGAAGTGCGTGGAGCCGAACTGGCCTTCGCGTTCGTCGCGGGAGCCGACCCCGACCCAGTAGCCGATGCTCGTCGAGTGGGACGCCGGAACGGCCTCGGTCAGCACGCGGACGCCCGACGGGAGGACGGAACGGCGGACGAAGGATCCCCCGGACGTCAGGAACGACGTGTCCGGGGCCTGGAGGGGCAACGGCACTGGGTGGTTCATCGCCATCGAGCCTACTGACTCTCCGGGGTGCCTCATCCAGCATCTGGACTGTGCCTCGAAGTGGGGTACAGAAATTGAGGACAGACCGACTCGTCTGTCTGTCCTCCTTGTGCTACAGTCGTGCATGCCGGATCGGTAGTCCCCCTAGATTCCGATCCGGTGGCTCGGGACATCAGTCCTCGGCGGCACGAGTCCCCCCGCTCAGCCGCGGAGCCGATGAGTCCCAAGGAGAGCCACGCTGTGACGGTCGATTCCCCCCAACCGGCCGTCCAGCGTCTCCTTGGACCGAGCGATCCGAACCTTCCGTCGCCGGACGGGTCGAGCCTCCCCCCGGCTCCCCGTCCCGGCGGCGCGAAGGTCCGGATCCTCGAGACGGCAACGCGGCTGTTCTACGAAGAGGGCATCCACAGCGTCGGCGTCGACCGCCTCATCTCCGAGGCGAGCGTCACGAAGGCGACGTTCTACAAGCACTACGGGTCGAAGGACAACCTGATCCTCGCCTACATCCGGGCGCAGCACGACCACGTGCAGGACCGCTTCGAGCGACTCATCGCCGACGCCGACTCCCCCGCGCAGGCCGTCCGGTCCTGGGTCACCGCCGTCGCGGACGAGGTGCACGAGCCCGGTTTCCGCGGTTGCGCGTTCCTCAACGCCGCGGCGGAGTACCACGACCCGCGCGACCCCGTGCGCGAAGTCGTCGCGAGCCACCGCGACTGGTACACCGAGCGCCTCGCCGACCTCCTGCAGGAAGCGGGTCACCCGCTGCCCGGCGACGGCGCGGACGAGCTCATGCTCGCCCGGGACGGCGCGATGTCCGGCGCGTACGCGGGCGATGCGATCGCCGCGACGGCGGCGCTCGGCCGGGTCGCCGAGCGCGTCCTCGCCGGCTGAGCGAACGGGCTGAGCGCGCCTGCCGAGCAGGCCGACCGCCGCTTTCCGCGCACCCCTGGTGATGCCCCCTCTTCGGGGGTAGCTTGACGCGCACGATCGACCAACCCGCCGATCGCGATCCCGTCGACCCGTTTCCCTGCAGCGTCGGCGGGACCTCAGTGCTGCCAGCACGACTCGAGGACAACGATGTTCGACAACGCCTTCATCCGCCATGCCGTCGACCGGAGCGCCGAGAACGCTCTCGACCGCCGACGCTTCTTCGCAGCCGCCGGTGTCGCCGGCGCCTCAGCCGGCCTCGCCGCGCTCGGCACCTCGGTGCTCTCCGCCGCTCCCGCCGTCGCCACCCCGCAGGAGGACGGCGCCGTGTCCGACGCCGCCATCCTGAACTTCGCGCTCAACCTCGAGTACCTCGAGGCCGAGTTCTACCTCCGCGCCGTCTTCGGCACCGGCCTCGCCGCCAGCATGACCGGCGGCATCGACCCCCAGGGGCCGGTCGTCGGCGGCCGCCGGGTCCCGTTCAAGACCCCCGCCATCAGGGGCATCGCGACCGAGATCGCGAACGACGAGCGGGCGCACGTCGCGTTCCTCCGGTCCGCGCTCGGCGGCGCCGCGGTGGCCCGGCCGAAGATCGACTTCACGAACAGCTTCACCGCGGCCGCCCGGGCCGCCGGGGTCGTCGGGCCGACCGGCAGGTTCGACCCCTTCGCGAGCGAGGAGAACTTCCTGCTCGGCGCGTACGTGTTCGAGGACGTCGGGGTCACCGCCTACAAGGGTGCGGCGCCGCTGATCACCAGCAAGACGTACCTCAGCGCCGCCGCGGGGATCCTCGCGGTGGAGGCCTACCACGCCGGCATCATCCGCTCGAAGCTCTACGACAAGGGACTGCAGGTGCCGGCGAACAAGATCTCCGACGCCCGCGACTCCCTCGACGGCGGCACCGACGACGACCAGGGCATCACGACCAGGGCCGGCGCGGTGAACTTCGTCCCGACCGACGCGAACTCGCTCGCGTACGGCCGCACCGCGGAACGCGTGCTCAACATCGTGTTCCTCAACCCGAACCAGATCGACAAGGGCGGCTTCTTCCCCGAGGGCGTGAACGGCGCCATCGTCGCGAGCGGCAACCCCGGCAGCGCGACCGGCCCCGCCTGATCCGCCGGTCTCGACCGCGCGCCGCGCGCCGCGCGCCGCGCGCCGCGCGCGTCGCGCGCGTCGTGCGCTCCCGCTGAGATCGCACCATCTGTCGCTCCGCCGCGGCGGACCCGACACGGATCGCGATCTCGGCGGCGCACCAACGACGTGTCCCGCGACCACGACCGGACGGGCGCGCCCCGCTCAGCGGCAACGCGAAGCGTTGCGCGGGGCGCGCCGACCGAGCCTGCGAGGGAAGGGTGCCAGCTGGCACCGGGCCTCCCGTCCGCCCCCAGGGCACGCGCACGCTCGCTGAGATCGCGCCATCTGTCGCCCGGCACCGTCAGACGCGACAGGTCCTGCGATCTCGGCCGCGGGACGCCGTCTCGGTCGTCCCCTGGGGGCGACCGGGACGCCGTCCCGGTCGCCCCCAGGGGACGGGTGGTTGCCTGGGTGCATGGCCAACGACCCGCTCTGGCGCCTCCCCGAGGTGCCCACCTTCACCCTGACCAGCCCCGAGTTCACCGACGGGGGCGAGCTGCCCACCTCCGCACGCGGCTCCGACGTCGGCGGCGAGGACCGTTCCCCCGAACTGACGTGGTCCGGCGCACCGGAGGGCACCCAGAGCTACGTGCTCACCGTGTACGACCCCGACGCCCCGACCGGCTCCGGCTTCTGGCACTGGGCCGTGTCCGACATCCCCGGTGACGTGACCTCGCTCCCCGCCGGTGCCGGGACCGACGACGCCCTGTTGCCGGCCGCCGCACTCCGACGTCACAACGAGTTCGGTTCGGACACGTTCCTCGGGGCCGCACCGCCCGCCGGACACGGCTCACACCGGTACTTCTTCACGCTGAGCGCCCTCGAGGTCCCGCTGCTCGAGGTCCCCGTCGACGCGACCCCCGCGGTCGTCGGGTTCATGCTCCGCGACCACCTGCTCGCCCGCGCCGTCCTGATGGGCACGCAGGAGACCCCCGCCGCCTGAGCCCGCACACGCGGAACGGCCGCCGCCCTGAGGGGGCGACGGCCGTTCGTGCTGTCAGGCGACTGGCTGGGTTCAGCCCTCGGCCGGCGCGGTGGCGTGGGTCTCGTGACCCGCGCCGCCCTCGACGTCGACCTCGTCCGCCACGACCGGCGCGAGCGAGAGCTTGCCGCGGTCGTCGACCTTGGTGACCTCGACCAGGATCTTCTGGCCGACGCCGAGGACGTCCTCGACGTTCTCCACACGCTTGCCACCGGCGAGCTTGCGCACCTCGGAGACGTGGAGCAGACCGTCGCGACCCGGGAGCAGCGACACGAAGGCGCCGAAGGTGGCGATCTTCACGACGGTGCCGAGGAACTGGTCCCCGATCTCCGGGTTGGTCGGGTTCGCGATCGCGTTGACCTGGGCGCGAGCCGCCTCGGCCGACGGACCGTCGACGGCGCCGATGTAGACGGTGCCGTCGTCCTCGATGGAGATGTCGGCACCGGTCTCGTCCTGGATGCCGTTGATCGTCTTGCCCTTCGGGCCGATCAGCTCGCCGATCTTGTCGACGGGGATCTGCACGGAGATGACACGCGGCGCGGTGTCCGCCATCTCGTCGGGGGCGTCGATCGCCTCGGTGAGGACACCGAGGATGGCCGAACGGGCTTCCTTGGCCTGCTTCAGCGCGGCGTCGAGCACCGACGACGGGATGCCGTCGAGCTTGGTGTCGAGCTGGATCGCGGTGACGAACTCCGAGGTACCGGCGACCTTGAAGTCCATGTCGCCGAGTGCGTCCTCGGCACCGAGGATGTCGGTCAGCGCCGCGTAGCGGGTCTGGCCGTCGACGGTGTCGGAGACGAGGCCCATCGCGATGCCCGCGACCGGTGCCTTGAGGGGCACACCGGCGTTGAGGAGCGACAGGGTCGAGGCGCAGACGGAGCCCATCGACGTCGAGCCGTTGGAGCCGAGGGCCTCGGACACCTGACGGATCGCGTAGGGGAACTCCTCGCGCGAGGGCAGCACCGGCACGAGGGCGCGCTCGGCGAGGAAGCCGTGCCCGATCTCGCGACGCTTCGGCGAACCCACGCGGCCGGTCTCGCCGGTCGAGTAGGGCGGGAAGTTGTAGTGGTGCAGGTAACGCTTCTTCGTGACGGGCGACAGCGAGTCGATCTGCTGCTCCATCTTGAGCATGTTCAGCGTGGTGACGCCCAGGATCTGGGTCTCGCCGCGCTGGAAGATCGCCGAACCGTGGACGCGCGGGATCACGGCGACCTCGGCGTCGAGCGGACGGATGTCGGCGAGGCCGCGGCCGTCCATGCGGATCTGCTCGGTCAGGATGCGGCCGCGGACGACCTTCTTCGTGACCGACTTGTAGGCGCCGCTGACCTGGCCGTTGGCGCTCTCGGGGAGCTCGCCGGCCGTCACCTTGGCGGCGATGGCCTCCTTGACGCGGGCCTTGAGGGCGTCGTCCGCGTCCTGGCGCTCGAGCTTGCCGGCGATCTTGTAGACGTCGCCGAGCTCGGCGAGGGCGATGGCCTCGACCGCGTCGTAGACCTCGGGGGCGTACGGCGGGAAGACCGGGTAGTCCTGGATCTCCTTGGCCGACTGCGCGGCCATCTTCGCCTGCGCCTCGACGAGGACCTTGAGGAACGGCTTCGCCGCCTCGAGACCCTGCGCGACGACGGCCTCGTCGGGCTTGGTGGCGCCGCCCTGGATGAGGTCCCAGCTGTGCTCGGTGGCCTCGGCCTCGACCATCATGATGGCGACGTCCTCGTTGCCCGCCTCGTCCGTGACGACACGGCCGGCGACGGTGAGGTCGAAGACGGCGTCAGCGAGCTGCGACGCCTTCGGGAACGCGACCCACTGGTCGGTGCCGTTCGCGCCGGGGATGAGCGCGAGGCGCACGCCGGCGATCGGGCCGGAGAACGGCAGGCCGGAGATCTGCGTGGACGCCGATGCCGCGTTGATCGCGAGCGCGTCGTAGAACTCGTCCGGAGCGATGCTCAGGACGGTGATGACGATCTGGACCTCGTTGCGGAGGCCGTCGACGAACGACGGGCGCAGCGGCCGGTCGATGAGACGGCAGACGAGGATCGCCTCGGTCGAGGGGCGGCCTTCACGACGGAAGAACGAGCCGGGGATCTTGCCGGCAGCGTACGAGCGCTCCTCGACGTCGACCGTCAGCGGGAAGAAGTCGAAGCCCTCACGCGGGTGCTTGCCGGCGCTGGTGGCCGAGAGCAGCATGGTCTCTTCGTCCAGGTACGCGGCGACGGCACCCTGTGCCTGCTGCGCGAGACGGCCGGTCTCGAACCGGACCGTCCTGGTGCCGTAGCGACCGTTGTCGATGATCGCTTCAGCGAACTTGATTTCGGGACCCTCCAAGAGGATGCCTCCTTGCGTCTGTGATGCAGCAGACCCGGCCTCGGGCACACGCGTGCACGTGCGCTCCACGACGCGGAACGCATGCCTGGCCAGCAGTAGAAGCAGTCGGGACGTGATCGGCCCGCATGCCACCACCGATGACCAGCTTCGTGCCGGTCTGCGTGCGATGTTGTGTGTCGTCTCGGGAAACGGTCCCCAGACACCGCGACTTTAGCATTCAGCGGTGCATCGACGGCGAGGCTGGTGGCGAACGGGCGTGTCCCCGATAGCCTTCGACCATGCGTCGATCCCCTGTCAGACGCGTGCTCGTCGCGGCCGCAGTGCTCGTCGGTGCGCTCGTCGCCCCCGTCGTGACCGCCGTCCCCGCGAGCGCGACGGACTACCCGAGCTGGCAGGACGTCGAGAAGGCCAAGGGGAACGAGCAGGCGAAGGCCGCCGAGGTCGACAAGGTGCAGGCCGCGCTGCAGTCCGCCCAGGCCGAGGCCGCGACCAAGTCGCAGGCCGCGCTCGACGCATCCGCGAAGGCGACCGCAGCCGAGGCGGACCTGAGTGAAGCCACCCAGACCGCCACGAGCCTCCAGGCCCAGGCCGACCAGGCGTCGGCGACCGCGAAGCGCGCACAGACGCGTGCCGGACAGCTCGCCGCCAACCTGTACCGCGACGGGTCGACGAACCAGATGACCACGCGCATCGCGACCGCGAAGGACCCCGACGAGCTGCTGTACCAGCTCGGCGCGCTCGACCAGCTCTCGAGCAGCTGGGCGGGCGTGATGGACGAGGCGTCCGTCGCCGCGAAGACCGCGTCGTCGCTGCACGACCAGGCGAAGCGCGCCGAGACCGAGCGAGCCTCCCTCGCCCAGGCCGCCGAGGAACGTTCGGCCGAGGCGAAGTCGGCGGAGCAGGTCGCCGACGCAGCCGTCGCGTCGACCAAGGACCACAGCGACGAGCTGTACGCGCAGCTGGCATCACTCAAGGACACCAGCGCCGCGACCGAGCAGCAGTACGAGGTCGGGCAGGCGGTCGCGGCCCAGGCTGCGGCACAACGTGCGGCGGCGAAGGCGGCCGCGGAAGCGAAGGCATCGGCTGCCGCGACCACGACCACGGGGAGCTCCGCGAGCGCCGGGACGTCCTACCCGAGCACCGCCGGCGTGACGGTGGACCCGGCGGCGGCGAAGGCCTACGCCCGGAGCGTCCTCGGCAACTACGGCTGGGGCGACGACCAGTACGGCTGCCTCGTCTCGCTGTGGACGCAGGAGTCGGGCTGGCGGGCGAACGCGCTGAACTCCTCGAGCGGTGCGTACGGCATCCCGCAGTCCCTGCCGGCGAACAAGATGTCCGCCGCCGGAGCCGACTGGCGGACGAACCAGAACACCCAGATCAACTGGGGCCTGGCCTACATCAAGAGCTCCTACGGCAGCCCGTGCGGCGCGTGGAACCACGAGATGAGCGTCAACCCGCACTGGTACTGAGCGACAGTCCCTGAGCGGCCGCCAGCGCCTCGTTCAGGCGACCTCGCGCTCCTCGGGCCAGCCGCCCATCCGGATGACCTCGCCGTCCGCGGCGACGAGCCGGGCGGCGACACCGTGCTCGCGGAGCATCGGCAGCGCCCGGTGCCCACGGACCACCGCCGCGGTGGTCATCGTGTTCGCGGCGACACAGGACGGCGCGACGACCGTGACGCTCCGCCACACCGGGTCCGCCGGGAGTCCCCAGCGCGGGTCGAGGATGTGGTGCCGGGCCGTCCCGTCCTGCTCCCACCGGCGCTTCTGCGTGCTCGAGGTCGCCACGGACCAGCCGGCACCGAGGGTGATCCGGTCCTCGGGGTCGTCGTCCAGGTCCCGCACGCGCACCTGCCACCCGCCGCGCGGCTCCGGGCCGGCGGTGGCGACGTCCCCGCCGAGCGCGACGAGCACGCCGACGCCGAGCCGGGCGGTGACGCTCGCGGCGGCCAGGTCGGCGGCCACGGCCTTCGCCGTCGCGCCGAGGTCGAGGACGACGCCGTGCGGCACCCGCAGGAAGGTCCCGGAGAGCAGCACCCGTCGCCACGCCGGACGTCCGTCGAGCGCCGCCGCGAGTTCGGCGGGCTCCGGGACGACCCGGGCGTCGGCGAACGCTGCGTCGTAGCCGAGCGACACCATCCGGGCGCCGAGCGTCGGGTCGACGTCGCCGGACGTGGTCTCGGCGGCGTCGAGCGCCTGGTGGACGAGGCTGGCGAGGAGCGGGCTGACCACGGCGCCGCGCTCGAGCTCCCCGGCCCGCGCGAGCAGTTCCGAGTCCGGCCGGAACCGGCTGCACGCGGCCTCGACGGCTGCGGTGACCTCGCGCACGCAGGACTCGGCGGCGGCGAGGTGGCGGCGGTCCCGGTGGTCGAGGACGACCGAGGCGGTGGTGGTCCAGAGGTCCCACGACGTGCTGGCGCGCATCGTCACGACCCCGTCGTCATCGCGTCGGAGCTGGCAGCACGGCCCGGGGCGACACCCGAGTCGGCGGCCGCCAGGGTCACAGTCGCCTGAGTCGCAGCCGCCTGAGTCGCGTCCGCCAGGGTCGCAGTCGCCTGAGTCGCGTCTGCCAGGGTCGCGTCCGCCTGGTGCCCGACCCAGAACCCGCCACCGGTGACGAGCGCCACCGCGAGCCCGCCCGCGCCGACGATCGCCGTCGTGGTCCGTCCGGACCGTTTGCCGTTGGTGTCCATCGTTCCTCCTCGCCGTCACCACGAGGTTGGCAGCCGGGACGATGGATTCCCCGGGCGGGTGCTGCACCCGGGCCCGGGGATCCCTGTGTCGGCGATGAGAGCGCCGGTCGGACTAGTGCCCGAGTCCGCCGAGCAGGCTCGCGAAGTCCGCCACCTCCGGCAGGGCGTCCGCCTCCTGCGGGTTCCGACGGGAGGCTCCGATCGCCCAGGCCAGGTCGGCCCCGGCCCGGCGGATGCGTCCGTCGAGTGCCGCCTGGTCACCTCGGGTGCCCCAGTCGTCGGTCGCGGCGAACACGCCGGTGGGCACGACGGCCGCGCGGAGGTACGCGAACACGGGACGCATCGCGTGCTCGATCGCCAGCGAGTGGCGGGAGGTGCCACCGGTCGCCGCCAGGAGGACCGGCATGTCCGCGAGGGCGTCCTTGTCCATGACGTCGAGGAACGACTTCGCGAGCCCGCTCATCCCCGCGGTGAAGATCGGCGAGACGAACACGAGCGCGTCGGCCTCGACGACCGCGGCGGTGGCTGCTGCCAGCGCCGGCGCCTGGAACCCGGTGAGCATCGCGTCGGTGATCTCGTGGGCCAGCGGACGCAGGTCGACGTGCACGACGCGGGGCGAGCCTCCCGTCCCGGTCGTCTCGATGGCGGCGACGGCGGACTCGGCCAGCCGGTCGGCGAGCAGTCGGGTCGACGACGGCTCGGAGAGCCCGGCGGAGACGACGGCGATGGTGGTCATGGTGACTCCCGATCTTTCAATGCGTTTGCATGAACATCGTAGCCAACCGAGGAGGGAACGCAAGCATTCCCGGCAACGGAGAACGCCCCGGTCCTCAGCGAAGAGGACCGGGGCGTTCGATCAAGCCGTGTGTTCGTCGACTAGCGGCGATGCCTTATCGACGCAGGCCGAGGCGCTCGATGAGCGCACGGTAGCGAGCGATGTCGACGTTGGAGAGGTAGCCGAGGAGACGGCGACGCTGACCGACCATGAGCAGCAGACCACGACGCGAGTGGTGGTCGTGCTTGTGCTCCTTGAGGTGCTCGTTCAGGTCGTTGATACGACGCGTCAGAACGGCGACCTGGACCTCGGGGGATCCGGTGTCGCCCGGGTGGGTCGCGTACTCTTCGATGATCTCCTGCTTGACCTGTGCGTCAAGTGCCATTGGTGATCCCCTTTCGATCCGTTGCGCGGTGCCCATGCCTGATGCATGGGCGCTCTTTGTCCGCGGCCGTTCTACGGCAACCGCACAAGACTACCAGAGCGCGAGCGGCACCAGGGGCGTCAGACGGTCCGTGCTCGCAGGCGTCGCCGCCGGGGTGCTGGCATCAGGCTGCGCACGAGGCCGACGAGCGTGGCGCCGAGCAGGCCGCCCATGCCGTTCGACAGGACGTCGCGCGGGTCCGAGACACGGTTCGGCAGCAGTGCGCCCTGCGCGAGCTCGATGCCGCCGGACAGGCCGACCGCGATCAGCACGCCGAGGAACCACCAGCGGCGCGGGAGCCACATCGCGGCGATCATCCCGACGGGCACGAACATGGCGATGTTGGCGAGGAACTCGGTGCGGTCGTAGGTCAGCCACGAGCCGTGCGGCAGGTGCTGCGCCCAGGCGAGCGCGTGCAGGACGAGGGAGTTCTCGGCGGACGTGAACACGTGCGGCGTCAACGTCATCCGCCAGATCACCCAGGCGTACGCCGCCGTGAGGGCGAGCAGGAGGAGTTTCCGGAACATCCCGACAGTGTGGGTCATCTGCCTGCCAGAGTCCTGGAGCGCTCCTGGGGAGATCCGTACGATGGTGACGACGAGCCCGACGGGACACGGTCAGATCAGGAGCACCGCCGATGCCGGACCAGGACACGACGAAGCACCGACATCGACGACGGCTGTCGAGCGCTGCACGCCAGTGGGTGCTCATCGGCGCGGTCGCCGTCGTCGTGGCCGCGGTCGTCGTGACCGTCTCGGTGTGGCTGCCGAGCCGTCCGAACGGGCCCGACGGGCGCCGGATCGTCGAGCGGGCGACGGCCGCGCAGGCCTTCCCCGGCGGCCTCGCCCGGCAGCCGGCGAGCGAGAACCAGCCCGGCATGCGTGAACGGGTGGCGCGCCAGGACGGCGAGGACACCACCGCCGACCGCATCGCCGAGATCGCGGACCAGCCGATCGCGACCTGGCTGACGAACACCTCGGTCACGAAGACCCGCGCCACGATCCGGCAGGTGGTCGCGAACGCGGCGTCGCAGGACAAGACGCCGGTGTTCGTGCTCTACAACGTGCCCGACCGCGACTGCGGCAGCTACTCCAAGGGCGGCACGACGGCGTCGGAGTACCTGCCATGGGTGCGCTCGGCCGTGCGTGCGATGGCGGGGTCGCACGCCGTGGTCCTCGTGGAGCCCGACGCCATCGCGCAGATCCAGGTCTGCAAGCGCCTGCTCGACTCACGGCTGCCGCTGCTCCGGAAGGCGGTCAGCGAACTCTCCGGACACGGGCTGACGGTGTACCTCGACGGCGGGAACGAGAACCGTGTCCCCACCGCGAAGATGGCCGGGTGGCTGCGGAAGGCCGGGATCGACCAGACCCAGGGCTTCTTCACCAACGTCTCGAACTTCTACCGGGTGGACCAGGAGCGGACGTACGCGGACGGCCTCGCGGACGCGATCGGCGGCGATCCGCACTTCGTCATCGACGTCTCCCGGAACGGCCAGGGCTGGCGCGGCACGTGGTGCAACCCCGACGGCGCGGGGCTCGGCCAGGATCCGCACGTGGCCGCGGGGTCGTCCCGGCTGGACGCGCTGCTGTGGGTGAAGACCCCCGGGCTCAGCGACGGCACCTGCAACGGCGGCCCGGCCGCGGGTCAGTGGTGGGAGTCGTACGCGCTCGCACTGGTCGAGAACCGCAAGGGCAGCTGAGGACATCCGATCGGGAGGCTGAACCGGCGTCCGATGTCGGTGCCCGGGGGTTGCATGGGCACCATGACCGCCGCCCAGCTCCGATCCGTCGTCCCGCCGTACCTGCTGCGCGCCATCGCGGACGCGCCCACCGACGCGTTCCCCCGCGCCACCCCGGCGGCGCGCACGGCGCTCGCCTCCCTCGAGACCGTCCAGGCACCCAAGCGCGAAGCCCGGCTCGGCGTGCGTCACCCGGCCACGGCGCCGGACCGCTCACCACAGCGGAGCATCTTCGACGCGAAGGGGTCCACCACGCTGCCGGGCACGCTCGTCCGGAGCGAAGGGGGCCCCGACTCCGGCGACGCCGCCGTGGACGAGGCGTACGCGGGCCTCGGGGCGACGCACGCGTTCTGGCTCGACGTGTTCGGCCGCGTGTCGATCGACGGCGCCGGGCTCCCGCTCGACGCCAGCGTGCACTACGGGCAGGACTACGACAACGCGTACTGGGACGGAACCCGGATGGTCTTCGGCGACGGTGACGGCGAGGTGTTCAACCGTTTCACGATCGCGCTCGACGTGATCGGCCACGAGCTCACGCACGGCGTCACCCAGTACACCGCGGACCTGACGTACCAGGGGCAGTCCGGCGCCCTCAACGAGTCGATCAGCGACGTGTTCGGTTCCCTGGTCGCGCAGTACACCGCGGGGCAGACCGCCGAGCAGGCGACGTGGCTGATCGGCGAGGGGCTGTTCACCGCCGCGGTGCACGGTGTCGCGCTGCGGTCCATGAAGGCCCCGGGGACCGCGTACGACGACCCGGTGCTCGGGAAGGACCCGCAGCCGGGGACGATGGCCGGGTACGTGGAGACCACCGATGACTCCGGCGGCGTGCACACGAACTCGGGCATCCCGAACCACGCCTTCTTCCTTGCCGCGACCGCGATCGGCGGGAACGCGTGGGACGGCGCCGGGGCGGTCTGGTGGGACGCCCTGACCTCGCCGGACGTCACCGCGTCGATCGACTTCGCCGGCTTCGCGCGGGTCACGGTCGCCGCGGCGCACACCCGCTTCGGGTCCGGCTCGTCGCAGTCGGCCGCGGTGACCGAGGCATGGCGGAACGTCGGCGTCCTGGCCTGAGAGCGCGTATTTTCGGGAGCATGCACATCGTCGTCCGCCGCAGTGGTGGCTTCGCCGGCCTCACCAGGGGCTGGCGTGTGGACACCGACGCGTGCGACGACCCCGACGGCTGGTACGACCTGGTCGGGTCACTCCCCCGCGAGTCGCCGCCGCGCCGCCGGAACTCGGTGCCGGACGACTTCGAGTGGACGATCACCGTCGCCCGCACCACCGTGCGGATGCCCGGCAGCCAACTCGACGGACCGTGGGCCGCGCTCGTGGACCGGGTGCGTGCCGAGGGCGAGCCGACCTGACGGACGGGCGCCGGGCCTCCCGTCCGGTCGTGACGCGACGCCGCTGCCGGATCGCGCCCCAGCAGCGGCATCGCAGCGGCATCGCGCCCCGGCATGACGGGGCGCGATGTTCGCACGAGAGCGCAACCGGAACTGCGCGCGCCCGTCAGGTGACGTCGATGACCGTCAGGCGACGGGTGGGGCGCGTCATCGCGACGTAGACCGCCGCGGCGGCACGGGCCGCGTCGGCACCGACGCCGTCGGGGTCGACGAGCAGGACGCCGTCGAACTCGAGTCCCTTCGCGTCCGCACCCGTGAGGACCGTCACGGAGCCCGGCCGCGGCGACCCGAGCGACCGGACGTCCACGTCGGCTCCCGCCAGTCGCTGTCGGACCGCCTCGACCTGCGCGTCCGGGACGATCACGCCGGTGGTCCCCGCACCGATGTGCTCGCGCTCGCGCACGACGGTCGCGGCGATGGCGTCGAGCACGCCGGCACGTGGCACCCGGAGGCGCACGACGGGGTCGCCGTCACGGACCGCCTGGTTCGCCGTCACCGTGAGCCCCGCGGCCGCAGCGAACTCGCCGGCTGCCTCGACGATGGAGCGCGGCGTGCGGTAGTTGACGGTGAGTTCCTCGACGCGGTGGTCGAGCGGGACCTGGGGCGCGCGGCCACGACGGCGGCGTGCGAGTGCCCCGATGACGTCGTCCCACGTGCGGGCGGCGCCGGGCGACGAGCCCTGCGCCATGTCCCCGACGATCGTGAACGACCGGAGCGGGTTGCGGCGGGCGAGCACGCGCCACTGCATCGGCGAGAGCTCCTGCGCCTCGTCGACGACGATGTGACCGTACGTCCACTCGCGGTCCTCGGCGGCACGCTCGGCCGTCGTGCGCGGGTCCCCGCCCTCGGCGAAGGCCCCGGCGACCTGCTCGGCGGAGACGATGCCCTCGACACCCATGTTCTCGATGGCCTGGCGGGCGTTCTCGATGTCGCGGTTCCGGCTGGCCTTCGCCTGCCGCTTCGCCGCGCCGCCCGTCGGGTCGAAGGTGCCGAGGAGCTCGGCGGCCTCGTCGAGGAGCGGGACGTCCTCGACGGTGAAGCCCGCACCGCGCTCACGGGTGAGCAGCGCCCGGCGCTCCGGGGACCAGTTCGGGGTGAGCGACGCCAGCCAGTTCGGGCGGGCGTAGAGGTCCTCGATGAGCTTCTCCGCGGGCAGCGGGAGCCACGCGGTGTTGAGCAGCACGCGGGCGTCGTACGAGGACCGGATGTCCTCGCGGAGGACCTTGATGTCGGCGTCGTCCACCGTCGTGCCACGCTGGCGCAGCTGCTCGGCGAGGAGCTTCGTCATCGCGTCGAGCGCGGACTTGTTGAACGAGACGCGGGCGGCGTTGTGCGGCTTCCCACGGTCCTGCGCACGGTGCATCGCGTCGGCGACGAGCTGCGGCGGGACGACGAGCCGCTCGCCCTCGACGTCGAGCGTGACGGACTCGGTCGGCACGACCTGGCGTGAGCGGACCGCACGGCGCAGCAGGTCGGCCATCTCCGCCGAGCCCTTCACCGCGGCGACGTCCCGGCGGTCGTGCTTCGCGGTGTCGATCCCCGGGTACAGCGACCCCAGGGACGCCATCACGACGCCGGTCTCGCCGAGGGACGGCAGGACCTGCTCGATGTAGGTGAGGAACGCCGGCGACGGACCGACGACGAGCACGCCGGAGCCCCGGAGGCGCTCGCGGTAGGAGTAGAGCAGGTACGCGGCCCGGTGCAGCGCCACGGCGGTCTTGCCGGTGCCGGGACCGCCCTGCACGATGAGCACGCCCTCGAGCGGGGAGCGGATGATGCGGTCCTGCTCGCCCTGGATCGTCGCGACGATGTCGGTCATCCGACCGGTGCGCTCCGCGGTGACGGCGGCGAGCAGTGCGCCCTCGCCCTGCAGGTGGGTGCGCTCGTCGTCGTAGAGGGTGGCGTCGAAGACCTCGTCCTCGACGCCGACGACACTGCGGCCCTCGAGCGAGAGGTGGCGACGGGCGCGCATCCCCATCGGGTGCGCCGCGGTCGCCTGGTAGAAGGCGCTCGCGCCGGGGACGCGCCAGTCCAGCAGGAGCGGGCGGTGCTCGGCGTCCCGCAGGCCGACGCGGCCGATGTAGCGGAAGGCGTCCTCACCGGTGGGCGGGTCGGCGACCTCGAGCCGGCCGAAGACCAGACGGTCCCCGACACGCTCCAGCGTCTGGATCGTGTCCTCGTACAGCTTCGCGAACGCGTCGCGCTCACTGCGGCTCTGGTGGTTCCCGCCGACCGCCTGACGACGGGTCTCGGCGAGACGCTGCTCGGCCTCGGCGGTCAGTTCGTCGAGTCGGGCGAAGAGCCCGTCGACGTACGCACGCTCACGGTCGATCTCGGTCGGTTCGGACACACGCCACCCTTCGGGACAGGGGTATCCAGTGTAGTCCCCTGTCCCTCCGGGCGATGCCGCTACATCTCTTCGTGCGTGTCCGGGTCGCCGTCCCACAGCCGTCCGCGCTCGAGGCCGGAGATCGCCGCGACCTCGTCCTCGGTCAGCGTGAACCCGAACACGTCGAGGTTCTCGCGCTGCCGGTCCGCGTCGCCGGACTTCGGCACCGGGATCGCACCGAGCTGGGTGTGCCAGCGGAGCACGACCTGCCCCGGGGTGACCCCGTGGGCGGCGGCCGCGGCGGTGATCGGCTGCTCGGTGAGGAGCTCCGAGCGCTTCGCGAGCGGGCTCCAGCTCTCGGTGACGATGCCGAGGTCCTGGTGCACCTGACGGAGCGCACCCTGCGGGAAGTACGGGTGCAGTTCGACCTGGTTCACGGCCGGAGCGACACCGGTCGCCTCGATGATCCGGTCGAGGTGCGCCGGCGTGAAGTTCGAGACACCGATCGAGCGGACCTTGCCGCTGTCCCGGAGGTCGACGAACGCCTTCCAGGTGTCCACGAACTTGTCCACCGAGGGGTTCGGCCAGTGGATCAGGTAGAGGTCGACGTAGTCGAGGCCGAGGTTCCCCAGGGTCTCGTCGATCGACCGGTGCGCCTCGTCCCAGCCGTGGTGGCGACCCGGGAGCTTCGACGTGACGAAGAGCTCCTCGCGCGGCACGTCCGAGTCGCGCACGGCACGGCCGACCGCGTCCTCGTTGCCGTAGTTGAGCGCGGTGTCGAGCAGCCGGTAGCCGCTCGAGATCGCGGTGCCGATCGCCGCAGCGCCCTCGTCGCCGTCGAGCGAGTAGGTGCCGAGACCGAGGACGGGCATCTGGTGCCCGTCGTTCAGCTCGACGGTCGGAGCGGTCGGGACGCTCGGTTCGCCGGTCGGCATCAGCGCACGCCCAGCAGGTCGATCACGAAGATCAGGGTCTTGCCGGAGAGGAAGTGGCCGCCGCCGGCCGGGCCGTAGGCGAGCTCCGGCGGGACGACGAGCTTGCGGCGCCCGCCGACCTTCATGCCGGGGATGCCCTCCTGCCAGCCGCGGACGAGCGCCGCGAGCGGGAAGTCGATCGGCTCGCCACGGTTCCAGGAGCTGTCGAACTCCTCACCGGTCTCGTACTCGACGCCGGCGTAGTGCACCTTCACGGTCGAACCGGCGCTCGCTTCGTCGCCGGAACCCTCGACGATGTCGGTGATGACGAGGTCGGTGGGCGCGGGGCCCTCGGGAGCGTCGAACTCGGGCTTGCTGTTCAGGTCAGTCATGCCGCAAGTCAACCAGAGACGGCGGACAGGCCCCAGAATGGTTCCACCGTGACACGATCCCCCCAGCAGCAACGCCGCCGTCTCTTCGCCGACCTCACCCCGCTCCGCCGCTCCCCCGCGTTCGCACGGCTCTGGGCCGGCACCGCGATCGCCGGCATCGGCACGCAGATGACCACCGTCGCGGTCGGCCTCGAGGTGTACGAGATCACGCACTCCACCTTCGCCGTGGCCCTCGTCGGCGTGATCGCGCTGCTGCCGATGGTCGCCGCCGGGCTCTACGGCGGGATGCTCGCCGACGCATTCGACCGCCGGACGGTGGCACTGGTGTCGAGCATCGTGGCGTGGGCCGCGGTCGCCCTGATCGCCACGCACTCCTGGCTCGGGCTGCACAGCGTCGCACTGCTCTACGTCCTCGCCACGGTCAACGCCGTGGCCGCGACCGTCAGCAACGCCTCCCGCTCCGCGATCGTCCCCCGCCTGGTCGGCACCGACCTCCTGCCCGCGGCGAGCGCCCTCGGCGGGATCGCGTCCGGCTTCCAGGTCACCGTCGGCCCCGCGATCGCCGGTGTCCTCATCGCGAGCGTCGGGTTCGCCCCGACCTACACGATCGACGTGGTGCTCTTCACGTTCGCGTTCGCCGGGGTGTTCACCCTGCCGCGGATGGCCGCCGACCACGACGCGCTCCGGCCGGGGCTGAGCTCGCTGATCGAGGGTGCCCGGTTCCTCCGGCGCTCGCGGAACATCACGATGACCTTCGTGCTCGACATCATCGCGATGACGTTCGGGCAGCCGCGCGTGCTCTTCCCCGCGATCGGCGCGCTCGTGATCGGCGGCGGGGCGATCACCGTCGGCACGCTGACCGCCGCGTACGCGATCGGGGCGCTCCTCTCGAGCGTGTTCTCCGGACCGCTCGGCCACGTCCGTCGCCAGGGCGAGGCCGTCGGCTGGGCGATCACGGCCTACGGCGCCGCGATCGCCGCGTTCGGCGTGGTCGTCGCGCTCGCACACGTGCTCGGCGGTCGCGCCGGAGAGTCGTTCAGCACGGCGATCCTGCCGGCACTGGGCTTCGCTTCGCTGTTCCTGGCGCTCGCGGGCGGCGCCGACAACGTCAGCTCGGTGTTCCGCAACACGATCCTGCAGGCGGCGTCCCCGGACGGGATGCGCGGACGGTTGCAGGGGATCTTCATCGTCGTGGTCACGGGCGGCCCGCGTCTCGGCGACCTCTACGCCGGTCTCGCGGTCGCGGTCGGGTTCGCGTTCCCGCCGATCCTCGGCGGCATCGCGATCATCGGCCTCGTCGCGCTGCTCCTGCGACTCGTCCCCTCCTTCCGCCGCTACGACGCCCTGCACCCGCACGCGAACTGACGGGCGCACCACGCGCCGTGGTCGCGACCACGACCGGACGGGAGGCGCGGTGCCAGCCCGACGCGGGCCTCCCGTCCGGCACCGAACCGGCCCACCGCGCGCCGGGAGACGACAGGTGACCGGTAGATTCATGTGCATGCCGGAACGTGGGACGCGCGACCTCCAGCGGACCGGGGTCCGCGCCGTCGCGCGTCGTACCTACCACTCGGTCATCCGGCACCGCGTCGTGGACGCCGCCGCGTCGCTGACGTTCTTCGCACTGCTGACCGTGTTCCCGACCGCGCTGACCGTCGTGTCCGGCCTGTCGATCGTGGACCGCCAGGGCGACAGCCTGTCGGACATCATCGAGATCCTCGGGTTCATCGTCCGCCCGGAGACCGCGGCGCACCTGGAACAGCCGCTCCGCCAGCTGCTGACCCTCGACAACCCGGGCCTCGGGTTCGCGATCGGGATGGTGCTGACCCTCTGGTCGCTCTCCGGCTACGCGACCGCGTTCGGCCGCGCGATGAACACCGCGTACGAGGTCGAGGAGGGACGCCGGATCTGGAAGTTCCGCAGCATGATGCTCCTCGTCACGCTGCTCGTCATGGCGGGCGGTGCGATCGCGATCGTCATCCTGCTCGGCACCCCGACGATCGCCGCGGCCGTTGTCTACCAGCTCGGTTGGGCGAACTGGATCGACGACGTCTGGAACATCGCGAAGTGGCCCGTCCTGGCGGTGGACCTCGTCGTGATGGTCGCGGTGCTGTACTACGCGACGCCGAACGTGAAGGCCCCGCAGCTCCGCTGGGTCTCCGCGGGCGCGGGCTTCGCCATCGGCACCTGGGCGATCGCGACGTTCGGCTTCGCGCTGTACGTGGAGACGATCGGCGGCGGCAACAAGGCGTACGGGTGGCTCGGCGGCGCGCTCCTGCTGCTCGTCTACCTCTACATCTCGAACTTCGTGCTCGTCGTCGGCGGCGAGCTCGACTCCGAGGTGATCCGGATGCGGCAGCTCCTCGCCGGGATCGACGCGGACGAGGCGATCCGGTTGCCGCTCCGCGACGTGACCCGCAACTTCACGCTCGCCCGGTGGCGGGACGCCGACGTCGCGGCCGCGCACGCCGTCCGGACTGCGGCGCAGGAACTCCCGCGGGAGGAACCGCCCACGCCGCGCGAGGAGCACCTGCGCGACGTGGCCTCGCAGGTGCGGGTCGGCGAGCCGCCGCTCCCCTGAGCGGTCGGCGCTCGGGCGTTGCTGCGCTGCTGCGCTGCCGCGCTGGGGAGGTGCGGCACTCGGGCGGTGCGGCGGTCAGCGCTTGCGGTTCGCCTCGGCGTCCAGCATCTCCTCGGTGATCACCGGGATCGCGCCCGTCGCGAGCTCGATGCCGGACAGCCGCGCCGGGCTCAGCACGCGCTGCACCTGGTCCTCGTCCATCAGTCCCGCGGCGGTGACGAGCGTCGAGATCGGCGTCGAGGTCGTCAGCGCCGTGTGCGCGATCGAGGCGGCGGCCGCGTAGCCGATGTACGGCGTCAGGGCGGTGACGACGCCGACGTTCGTGTCGACCTGCGCGGCGAGCTTGGCCTCGTTCGCCTCGATGCCGGTGATGCAGTGCTCCCGGAGCGTGGCGCAGCCCCGGGTCATCCACTGCAGCGACTGCATGATCGAGTGCGCGATGATCGGCTCGAAGGCGTTCAGCTGGAGCTGCCCGGCCTCGGCCGCCATCGTGACGGTGGTGTCCGCGCCGGCGACCGCGAACGCGATCTGGTTCACCACCTCCGGGATCACCGGGTTCACCTTGCCCGGCATGATCGACGACCCGGCCTGTCGCGCCGGGAGCGTGATCTCACCGAACCCGGCCTGCGGCCCGGACGCGAGGAGCCGGAGGTCGTTGCAGATCTTCGAGAGCTTCGCGGCGCTGCGCTTCACCGTGCCGGAGAGGGTCATGAACGAGCCGGCGTCGCTCGTCGCCTCGATGAGGTCCGGCGCGGTGACGACGTCGATGCCGCTGGCGTCCTGCAGCTGCCGACGGACCTCGTCGCGGTACAGCGGGTCCGCGGTGATGCCGGTGCCGATCGCCGTCGCGCCGAGGTTCATCTCCGCGAGCAACGGCGTGACGCGGCGGAGCAGCACCGCGTCTTCCTGGATGGTGTGCGAGAAGCCGGTGAACTCCTGCCCGAGGGTCATCGGGACGGCGTCCTGCAGCTGGGTGCGCCCGACCTTCAGCACGTCGGCGAACGCGGCACCGCGCTCGGCGAAGGCCTCGGAGAGCTGCTCGAGCTGGTCGATGAGCCGCCGGACGCCGAAGATCATCGCGAGCTTCACGCTCGTCGGGTACGTGTCGTTCGTGGACTGGCTGCGGTTCACGTGGTCGATCGGGTGCAGGTACGCGTAGTCGCCCTTCTCGCGCCCGAGCAGCTCGAGGGCCCGATTTGCGAGCACCTCGTTCGTGTTCATGTTCGTGCTGGTGCCGGCGCCGCCCTGGACGACGTCGACCACGAACTGGTCACGGAGGGCACCGTCGCGGACTTCCTGCGCGGCGCGGTCGATGGCGTCGGCGCGCTCCTCGTCGAGCACGCCGATGGCCTTGTTCGCACGGGCGGCAGCCTGCTTCACGGTGACGAGGGCCTCGATGAGGTCCGGGTACACCGCGATCGGGACGGACGTGATCGGGAAGTTCTCCAGCGCCCGGAGGGTGTTGATCCCCCAGTAGGCGTCCGCCGGCACCTCCCTCGAGCCCAGGGAATCGGTCTCGGTGCGGGTACCAGCACTCACGTGCGCCTCCTCGTCGTGGTTCACGTGACGAGGCTAGCCCAGTCCGTCTGGCCGGTCCGGGAGCGCGCGGTGCGCGACGCGGGTGGCGCCGGACGGGAGGCACGGGTCAGCACCGACCCGAGCCTCCCGTCCGGTCCGGAACCGGCCCGGCGTCGACGGGACGTGTCAGTGGAACTGCGGGACGATCAGGTAGATGCCGTAGAGGACGACCGCACCGCAGACCGCGAAGCACAGGACGGCGAGCGAGCGGAACGCCCGGACCGCGGCGGTCGCGCCCTGCGGGTTCGGGAACCCGACGGTCGCCGGGCCGATCGTGCCGTCGTCCTTCACGGTGAACTTGCCCGCGCGGGTGTCGGCGGCGCTCCAGAAGCGGAGGCCGACCGAGTACACGGCGACGACGAAGCACGAGGAGACCACGGCGACGAGCGCCACGGTGACGAATGCGAGCCAGTCGATGCCCATCAGCGACGGCCTCCCTTGCGTGCGGCCATGCGCCGCAGTGTGCGCTCGCGGCTCAGTTCGGCGCGGCGCGCTGCGACGTTCTCGGCGCGCTTCTTGCGCTGCAGGTCGCGCAGTTCCTTGCGGGTGTACACCGCGTTCGCGGCGACGTCGATCTCGATCGCGGCGGCCTGCTCGTGCGGCTTCCGGAGGGACCAGAGGTAGAGGCCGAGGATCACGACGGCACCGATGACGGCGTCGAGGACCAGGCCGACGATGCCGAAGCGGGCGAGTCCGGACGCGACCGCGCCGACCGCGGCCGAGGCCGGCAGCGTGATGAACCAGGCGATGACGATCTTGCCGGCGGTGGACCACTGGATCTTCGAGCCGCGGCGTCCGAGGCCGGCACCGATGATCGAGCCGGACGACACCTGCGTGGTGGACAGCGCGAAGCCGAGGTGGCTCGACGCCAGGATCGTGGCGGCGGTGGAGGCTTCTGCGGCGAAGCCCTGCGTCGCGCGGATCTCGGTGATGCCCGAGCCGAGCGTGCGGATGATGCGCCAGCCACCGGTGTACGTGCCGAGGGCGATCGCGAGCGCACAGGCGACGACGACCCAGAGCTGCACACCGCTGTTCGAGCTCTGCGCGCCGGACGCGATGAGCGTCAGCGTGATGACGCCCATCGTCTTCTGCGCGTCGTTCGTGCCGTGTGCGAGCGACACCATCGACGAGGTGAAGATCTGGCCGATGCGGAAGCCGCCGCGCTCGTTCGGGAACACCGGGCGCTTCGTGATCCGGTACGCGATGCGCGTCGACAGGAACGACACGAACGCCGCGATGACCGGGGACAGGAACGCCGGGATGATGACGACGGTCATCAGCGCGAGGTAGTTCACCGAGTCGAACCCGGCACCGACGATCGCGGCGCCGATCAGCCCGCCGAACAGCGCGTGCGAGGACGACGACGGCAGCCCGCGCAGCCACGTGATCATGTTCCAGACCACCGCACCGATCAGCCCGGCGAAGATCATCTCGGGGCTGATGGCGACGCCACCCGGCCCCTCGTTGATCAGGCCGTGCGAGATCGACGTCGCGACGGCGGTGCTGAGGAACGCACCGACGAGGTTGAGCACCGCGGCGACCGTGACCGCCACCTTGGGCTTCATGGCCCCGGTTGCGATCGGTGTCGCCATCGCGTTGGCGGTGTCGTGAAAACCGTTTGTGAAGTCGAAGAAGAGGGCCAACGCGATGACCAGGACGACTATGAGTGTGATGTCCACCGCGGGCCAGTGTTCCGCATCCGGGGGCTTCCGAGCAAACCTGATCGAGAACTCGTCCCGGGCTCCCCCTGCAGACTCGTTCAGTTTCGGAAGCATGCCGATGGGAGAATGGGTCCCATGGACACCGTGGAGCTCCTCATCCTGCTGATCGGATCGCTCGCGGTGACCGGGTTCGCGCGGGCCAAGGGCCTCCCGGCACCGCTGCTCGTCACCGCGGTCGCGCTCGCGGCGTCCTTCCTGCCGGGGCTGCCGCACATCGAGATCGACTCGGAGATCATCCTGACGGTGGTCCTCCCGCCGCTGCTCTACTCGGCGGCGCTCGACGTCTCGTGGCAGAGCTTCCAGACCTCCATCAAGCAGATCCGCCGCCTCGGCATCCTGCTCGTGATCGTCACCGCGCTCGCGGTCGGCGCCGCCGCCTACTTCCTCATCCCGGACATGACCTGGCCGGCCGCGATCCTGCTCGGTGCGATCGTCGCCCCGCCGGACGCCGTGTCCGCTGCCGCCATCGGGCGGAAGCTCGGGCTCCCCCGCCGGGTGATGACGGTGCTGTCCGGGGAGAGCCTGATCAACGACGCCGCATCGCTGACGCTGGTCCGGGTGTTCACCCTGATCATCGCCGGTGCCTCGTTGACCATCTGGCAGGACCTCGGGATCTTCGCGCTCGCGATCGGCGTCGGGCTCGTCGTGGGCATCGTGCTCGGCGTCCTCGTGCACTGGATCCGGATGCGGATCAACGACCCCGTGGTCGAGACGATCATGAGCATCCTGCTGCCGTTCGTCGCCTACGTCCTCGCCGAGGACCTCTCCGGCTCCGGCGTGATCGCGGTCGTCACCGCCGGGCTCTACATCGGCTACAACTCGCCGAAGGAGGGCTACGCCACCCGGCTGCAGGAGCGCCCGCTCTGGACGAGCATCGACGTCATCCTCGAGGGGTTCGTCTTCGCGCTCATCGGGCTGCAGCTCAACAGCGTCGTGCAGGACCTGGTCGAGAGCGAGCGCAGTCTCGGGCAGGTCATCACGGCAGCGGCCGTGGTCCTCGCGGTGGTGATCCTGGTGCGGCCGGCGTTCGTGTTCGAGTCCTACGTGCGCAACCGCTTCAACGGCCGATGGCTCAGACCGCTCCGGATCAAGCTCTCCCGCGGGCACCGGTCACTGCGGTGGATGCGTGGTTCGGCGGAACCCAAGCTGAACTGGCGCGAGCTCACCGTCATCTCGTGGACGGGGATGCGCGGCGTGGTGACGCTCGCGGCCGCGGTGTCGGTCGTCGCGAGCCCGACGAAGATCCCGGCGCAGGACACCATCTTCGTGATCGCGTTCTTCGTCACGGTCGGCACGCTGCTGCTGCAGGGCCTCACGCTGCCGTTCGTCATCCGCGCCCTCAAGGTGCAGGACCCGGCCGAGGGCGAAGAGGACATCCGGAGCGAGATGCGTCTCAACCAGCGCACCACCGAAGCGGCGATCGAGCTGCTCGACAAGCGCCGCCCGGACTGGGCGCAGCAGTTCGGGCAAGAGGCGGTCGACACCGTCGTCAACCGCTTGAAGCTCCGGCTCGAGCGCCAGGCCGAGACCTTCCGGCGCGACGCCGAGGAAGAGGAGTCCGAGGAACGGAACGCCCCCGTGCGGCTCCGCGGCTCGCAGATCCAGGACATCCGGCGCGAGCTGCTCGACCGGCGGCGCGAGATCGTCCTCGAGGAGCGTGAGCGCGGCAACCTCGACGAAGAGGTGATGCGCCGCGTGCTCGTGACGCTCGACGCGGAGGAGCTCGCGATGGACTCCGCGCAGGCCTCCCGCAGCCGCTCGTAGCGGGCTCCGGGCAGCGCCGATCAGCGCCTGCCCGGGCGTGCGCTCCCCCGGACCGCGGTCAGTCGTGCGGCGTATCCTCGACTGACCCGACACGAGAACCAGGAGCACAGCGCCGAGTGAGCACGCCCCGGAACGACGTCCCGAAGCACACCGACACCCCGGAACGTCCCGGGTCGTCGGCACCGAAGTCCGCGCCGAAGCAGCGCAGCACCAGGCCGTCGGCCCGCGGGACGAAGCCCCGTCGCGGCGCGAAGGTCGCTGGCTCGAGCCGTCCGACGCCCCGCCGGCAGGCCCCGGTCCCCGCACCGCAGAAGATCAGCGCGTACCGCCGCTGGTACGGCACCCTGCACCCGTCGCTGCAGCTCATCGGGCTGCAGCTCTGGATGCCGCTCTTCTTCATCGTCGGCTTCTGCCTCTGCTACGTCTTCGCGTTCCACGCCCCGCACCCGCACGACGTCCCGATCGCCCTGGTCGGCAGCGACCCGACGTTCATCGCCGCGGTGCAGAAGGCCCTCCCCGGGGAGTTCGTGTTCCACACGTACGACTCGCTGATCGCGGCCAAGCGTGACGTGCTCGCCGGGTCGATGGCGGTCGCGTACGACCCGTCGACGAACGAGTTCTTCAAGGCGAGCGCGCACCAGTTCCAGGTCGCGAGCCTGGTCCCGGCGACCCTGTCCGCGGTGCTCACCGGCATCGGCGTCGCGACGCCGAAGGTCACCGAGCTCGCGGCACTGCCCTCGTACGACGAGTACGGCACCGTGGCGATGTACGTGATGCTCGCCTGGTGCATCGGCGGCTACATGGTCGCGATGTTCATCGGCATCATGGGCGGCCCGCTCCGGCACCGCACCCGCATGACGGTGATCGTCGTCGGCGGCCTGGTCATCTCCCTCATCACGAACACCCTCGCCGGCCCGGTCGTCGGTGCGATCCACGGGCACTGGATCGAACTGGTCCTCATCGCGTGGGGCTGGATCGTCGCGATCGGCCTCGCCGTGAACGGCTTGAGCTACTTCGTCGGCCGGTTCATCGCCGCGCCCGCGATGATCTGCTTCGTCTTCCTGTCGATGCCGTCCTCCGGCGGCGCGTACCCGAAGTGGTTCATGCCGGAGCCCTTCGCCTGGCTCAACAACGTCGTCGTCGGGTCGAGCATGGTCGACATGATCAAGCACCAGATCTACGGCGTCGGCCCCGGCCCTGCCCGTGGGCTGATCACGATGGCCTGCTACGCCGGCGCCGGCCTGGTGCTGATGTACTTCGGCAAGATGTGGTGGGAGCGCCGCCGCATCCGCGCGATCGTCACCGGGCGCACCACGATGTTCCAGGACGCCCAGACGGCGAACCGCGAGTTCCTCGGCAGCCAGCGCGACGCCGAGCTCGAGCGGCACGGGCTCTCGTCGACCGAGACGGGGACGCTGCAGGTCCTGCGCGAGTCCGACTGGGAGGACGAACGCGCCGGCGGGGACGTCTTCACGGGCGGTCGCGACGGCCTCGAGAACGAGCCGCTGACGACCGGCCGGATCCCGGTGATCCGCCAGCAGCCGCCGCAGCGCTCCACCGAGCAGCGTTCCACGGAGAAGCCGCACAGTCGGCACGCCGCACGCTGAGCGGTATCCTGGGCCGATCATGACCCGTTCCGCCTGGCACCGCCTGCTCATCACCCTCGTCGTCGTCCTGCTGGCGCTGACCGTGGTGTTCTACGTCGCGAGCGTCGTGCTCGCACCGGCGGACGGCCGCAACACCGCCGGGCTCTTCGTCGGCTGGGCGATGTTCGCGATGGTCGGCGCGATCGTGTTCGGGATCATCGACTTCTTCGTGCGCCCGCTCGGTGGGCGAAGCGGCGACGCCGACGTGATGGCCGCCGCCGAACAGGCGCGAACGGGCAGCACGCGCACCCAGCAGCCCCGCTAGAGCCGGCGCGCGGGCTCGCGCGCGCCCGCTCGCGGGCTCGCGCCCGACGAGACGCCGCTCGGTGCGCGAGACGCCGCCGCTTCCGGCGGCGTCTCGCGCGTCGAGCGGCGTCTCGGGGACTCAGCGGCGTCTCGCGCCGCACCACGGGACGGACGGGAGGCCCGGTGCCAGCTGGCACCGGGCCTCCCGTCCGTTCCTTCCCATGACGACCGCGCTGGGAAGGTGATTCGCGCGCGGGAGGTGGAAACTTCCGACCCACTACGCGCGAAACGACTCCCTACGCGCGTTTCGACAGGCGCAGGCGCGCCGGGCGGGCGCGCGAACGCGGCGCGCTAGCGCGACAGCGCGGCCGCGACGTCGGCGACGTGCGGTTCGCGGAGCACCGAGCTGTGCTCGGAGTGCACACGGACCTCGTCGACGGCGCCGGTCAGGAACGGCGCCCACCGTGCCGCGCCGGTCTCGTTGCCGTCCGCGATCACGAGCGTGACGTCCCCGGCGTAGACCGTCGGGCGGTGCCGGCGGGACACGACGAGCGCGTGGTCGAAGAACGCCCGGAACTGGCGCTGCCCCTTCCAGCTGAAGACCCCCGCTCCGTAGGCACGTGCGTGCCGTCCGAGCTGGGCAACGGGCGTGACGGCCCGCTTCCGGAACGCCGCGGTCCGGTCGGCGAGCGCCTTCCCGATGCCGGGGAAGGCACGCCGCGTCGACTGGCCGAGGTCCAGCTCGCCGAACTCGACGCGGTCCGCCTGCTCCGCGGACTGCTCCGGCAGGTAGGTGTCCAGGAGCACCACGCGGCGCACCTCCTGCCCGGCCGCGGTGAGGATCGCGGCCATCTCGATCGCGACGAGACCACCGAAGGAGTGCCCGATCAGGGTGTACGGGCCGCGGGGCTGCACGACGCGCATGAGCTCGACGTAGCGGCGGGCCATCGCGTCGATGCTCCAGTCCGGGACGGACCGGCGCTCGAGGCCGTGCTGCTGGAACGCGTACACGGCACGGCCGCCGAGCCGACGGGTCAGCGGGACGTAGGTCAGGCCGAGCGCGCCGGCGCCGGCGACGCAGAACAGCGCCTCCTCGGTGCTGTCCGCGCCGTCCGAGAGCGTCACGATGTCGGGGTGACTCGGGACGGCGGCGGCGCCACGACGCGTGCGGGCGGCGAAGGTGCGGACCGTCGGGTCCTCCAGGAGCGCGGAGGACGGCAGGTCCACCCCGAGGCGGTCCTGCACGGCGGCGAGCATCTCCTCCGCGGAGAGCGAGTCGCCGCCGAGTGCCGCGAAGTCGTTGTCGAGCCCGACGGCGGGGAGCCCGAGCGGGCCGACTGCGGGGAGCCCGAGCACCTCGGACCAGATCTGTGCGACGGCGAGCTCCCACTGGTCGTAGGTGTCCTCGTCGATCCCGGCACCGCCGTCGGCGCCGATGGTCATCGCGAGCGACGGCGCCTCCGGGAGCTTCGCCCGGTCGACCTTGCCACGCTCGTTGCGGGGCAGCACGGTCATCGGCACGATCGCGGTCGGGACCATGTAGTCCGGCAGCAGGTCGCGCAGTGCCTTGCGGATCGCTGCGGGCGACGGGGCACGGCGCCCCGGCCGGGTGACGAAGTACGCGACGAGGCGTGTCGGCGCCGGCGGTGCCTTCACCGCGATGACCGCGGCTTCCTGCACCGCGTCGACGGTGCGGAGCGCGGCTTCCACCTCGCTCGGCTCGACCAGGTACCCGCGCACCTTCACGGCGTCGTCGGCCCGGCCGAGGAGCGTGAGCCGTCCGTCCTCGTCGAAGCGGCCGAGGTCGCCCACCGACCACGTGGGAGTGCCGTCCTCGGTGACCCCGGCGCGCGCCGCGGTGACCTCGGGCGCACCCCAGTAGCCGGTCGTCAGGGCGTCGGAGACACAGACGATCTCGCCGGTCTCGCCGACGTCGGCGACGGTGCCGTCGGGTCGGCGGAGCACGACGCGCTTGCCGGCCACGATGCGGCCGGACGGGATGTTCCGCTCCGGGATCGGGTCGCCGGCGGCGATCTCGTTGACGGCGTAGACGTTCGTCTCGCTCGAACCGGTCCAGTTGAAGAACGACGCGGTCGACCCGAGGAGCGGTCGGAGGGCGGCGATGTCCGCGCCGGTGATGGCCTCGCCGACGGTCGCGACCATCCGCAGGCCGTGCAGGCGGGTGTCGGCGGGGTCGAGTGCTGCCACCACCGACCGCACCAGGTGCGGCGTGGTGTGCAGCGTCGTCAGCCGGGCGTTCTCGATCCAGGCGAGCAGACGGTCGATCCCGGTCCGTCGGGGGTCGACGACGTGCACGGACGCTCCGGTGAGGAGCGTGGAGAGGACGAGCATGAACCCCGCCGCGAACCCGTGCGGGAGCACCGAGGCGATCCGGTCCTCCGGCACGAGGCGGAAGAGCTCACGTTCCGCCACCGTGTCGACGAGCGCCTGTCGGTGCGTCGTCACGACCCCCTTCGGGGCACCGGTGGAGCCGGAGGTGAAGATGATGTCGAGTGCGTCACGCCCGCCGCGTTCCGCAGCGCCGGGCACCGCGGGGATCGCCGCGACGGTCGCCGCGACGGCGCGGGCCTCGGTGAGCAGGGCGCCGAACGGGAGGACCGTCCCCGGCTCCGTCACCAGGGCCTCGGCCTGCGCGGTGTGCGTCTCGTCCGCGATCACGTCGACGATGCCGGCCAGCGTCATCACGTGGTGGAGCCGCGCCTCCGGCAGGAACGGGTCGAGGGCGACGATGATCCGCCCGGCGTGCACGAGCCCGAGCAGTGCGACCACGGACCCCACCCCGTGCGAGACCATCACGCCGACCGGGACGGAGGCGCCGTGCTGTTCGGCTCCCACCCCGCGGCCGCTGTGGTCGTCCGGAGTCAGCCGGTCGTGCAGGAGCGCCCCCAGCGCCCGTGTCACGCGGTCGAACTCCCGGTGCGTCATCTCGGTGTGCTCGTCGGCGACGGCGAGTGCGTCCGGCGTGCGCGAAGCGACTGCGGCGAGCCCGGCGAGCAGCGACGACGGCGGGACCGGTGCCCCGGCGTGGTCCGAGCGCGCGGCCGTGTACGGCGTCGTGGGCGGCGTCGCGACGACGGGAATGGATTCGGTCGAGCTGAGCACGTGGTCCCCTTACCATGCTGGACTTTGATCTGCACCAGACGGTAACTCGGGTCCTCTGCGGGTCGGCGCGCAGGCAGGGGCACCTGCGGGAACCCGCGCGACTCCTGCGACAAGCCGCAGGTGCCCCGTGCGGTGCCGCTACGGTGCGTCGACCCCGACCCCGGTGAAGCCGGCGACGGTCGCGTCGTCCTCGGCGAACGTGAAGCGCGCGTCCACCGTGCCGCCGTCCAGCACGGCCGGCAGCCAGTACTTCGCGTCGTCCCACATCGCCGCGTAGGGCACCGCGTCGACGGGGATCCACCGCGGCTCGAGCTCGTCGCTCGCCGTCGGGGTGCCGGACCAGTGCCGGCAGACGAACACGTCCGAGACCTGGGACCAGGACGGCCGGTACGGGAACCGGTAGTCCAACGTGCCACGAGCCTCCAGATCGGCCGGGTCGAGCCGCAGGCCGACCTCTTCAGCCACCTCGCGCACGGCGGTCTCGACCGCCGCCTCCCCCGGCTCACGCTTGCCGCCGGGCCCCACCAGCCGACCGGTCCCGAGCCCGCGGCGCTTCTCGCCGAGCAGGACCTCAGGGCCCTCGGCGCCGTCCCGCAGCAGGTACACGACGACCACGCGGGGGTGCTGGTTCTTCGTCTCGTCGCGCTCGCTCACGTGTCCAGTGTGGCCGATCATCTGGCGTACGCTCGTTCCATGGCAGGCGTGCTGCGGGGGCACCATGGCTGAGCACCGGCGATTCGGGCGCAGCCTCGAAGTGCTGCGCGCGGAGGCCGCCGAGGAGATCTCGATGATCGTCGAGCACCGCTCCCGGCAGGGCGACGACCCGTGGGACTTCATGCCGATGCTGCCGACCGTCGACGAGCAGGTCGTGCTCATCCTCCGCGCCGAGGCACTCGAACTCGACGCGGCGATCGGCCAGCGCAGCGCGCAGTGGTCGATGCACCCCGCGTCCGGACACGGCACCCAGCTCGGCGAGGAGTACCACCGCCTGCGCCGCATCGCGCTCCAGCACCCGGAGCTCACCGAGGCGGTCTGGAAACTGATGGGCGCCCTGCCGAAGCAGCAGTGACGTGGGGTTGGATGGGTGCATGACCGAAACCGTGCTCGCCGTCCTCAACCAGCCCTCCCGTGACGCCGCGCCGCACGACCCGTCCGCCGACGCGTTCACCTTCGCCGCCCCGCTCGAGGAACACGTGCAGGTGCAGGACCTCGGGATCATCCGCGGCGACGGGGTCTTCGAGACGATCACGGTCGTCGACGGCCGGCCGCAGGCACTCGAGGCGCACCTCGACCGGTTCGTCCGCTCCGCACGCATGCTCGACCTGCCGCTGCCCGACCTCGACGCCTGGCGCCGCGCGATCGAAGCCGTCTGCGCCGAACTGGACCCCGTGCACGAGGCGTTCGCGAAGACCGTGCTGACCCGCGGCGTCGAGGGTTCGGACCGGCCGACGGGCTGGGTGTACGCGGCCGCGTCCGGGGACTCCACCGCGGCACGGACCCGCGGGATCTCCGTCGTCACGCTCGACCGCGGGTACCGGCACGACGTCGAGCGGACCTCCCCGTGGCTGCTGCAGGGCGCGAAGACGCTGTCCTACGCGGTGAACATGGCCGCCCTCCGCGAAGCGGTCCGTCGCGGGGCGGAGGACGCCCTGTTCGTCTCGACCGACGGCTACGTGCTCGAAGGGACCCGGGCGAACCTGATCCTGTCGGTCGGTGGCCGGCTCGTGACGCCGCGGACCGACATCGGGATCCTCGCCGGGACGACCCAGGCGGACGTGTTCCGCTTCGCCGAGACCGAGGGCATCGAGACCGCCTACGAGCTCGTCACGCTCGACGACCTCCGGGCCGCTGACGCCCTGTGGCTGGTGTCGAGCGTGCGGCAGGCGGCGCCGATCCGGCTCGTGAACGGGGACGAGCGGGCGATGGACCTGCCGCTCACGGAGCGGATCAACGAGTTCCTGCTGTCGCGCGAGTCCTGACGGGGCGCGGGGTGCGGGTGCGGGCGCCGCTACCAGCGCGGGGTGGTGACGCCGACGCCGTCGGCCCACTCGAACACCTGCCGGCCGTCGATCCACACGCGGTTCGCGCGGCTCGTCGCGTCGAGCGGATCGCCGGACCAGAGCACGAGGTCCGCGTCGTACCCGGCCTCGAGCCGGCCGACGCGGTCCCCGAACCCGAGGAACGTCGCCGGGTTCGTCGTGAGCGCTTCGAGCGCCGTCTGACGCGGGAATCCGTCCCGCACGGCCATGGTCGCCTGGGTGACGAGCATGGCGATCGGGACGACGGGTGCGTCGGTCGTGATCGCCACCCGCACCCCGGCTGCGGCGAGCGCCGCGAGGTGCGGGATCCCGCGGTCCCGGAGCTCGACCTTCGACCGGCTCGTGAACAGCGGGCCGTAGATCACCGGGATGTCCTTCGCCGCCAGCACGTCGGCGATCTTGTGCGCCTCGGTGCCGTGGTTCACGACGAGGCGGTAGCCGAACTCCTCGGACAGGCGGATCGCGGTCGCGATGTCGTCGTGGCGGTGGGTGTGCTGGTCCCAGGCGAGCTCGCCGTCGAGCACGCGGGCGAGCGTCTCCTTCGTGAGGTCACGCTCGAACGGCTCGCCCTTCGACTCCGCTGCGGCACGGGCCTTCCGGTAGTGGTCGGCGGCCGCGAACGCCTCTCGGATGACCTTGGCGACGCCGAGCCGTGTGGAGGGGGTCTGGCCCTTGTCGCCGTAGACGCGCTTCGGGTTCTCGCCGAGGGCGCTCTTCACGCTGACGGCGTCGGAGACCAGCTGCTCGTCGATCGTGCGGCCGCCCCACGTCTTGATCGCGACGGACTGCCCGCCGATGGGGTTGCCCGAGCCCGGCTTCACGACGATGGCCGTGACGCCGCCGGACAGGGCGTCCCGGAAGCCCTCGTCGTCGATGTCCACGGCGTCGATCGCGCGGACGGCCGCCTGGTTCGGGCCGGTGAGCTCGTTCGTGTCGTTGCCGGCCGGGCCGTTCGCTTCCTCGTGGATGCCGACGTGCCCGTGCGCCTCGACGAAGCCGGGCAGGAGCCACGCGCCGGCGGCGTCCACCACGGGGATGCCGGGCGGCGGGACCACGTCGGGCCCGAGCGCGGTGATGCGACCGTCCTCGACGACGACCGCTCCGCCGTCGAACTCCGGAGAGGTGACGGGGACGACGTGGGCACCGGTGATCGCGAAGGAGTTCGTCATGTCGTCCACCGTATCGAGGGGATCCGACACGGAGCCGAAATGCGAAATACAGACCGTTGGCGCCCCGCGCTCGTTCGTGCCTACGGTTCTGGGAACAGGAGGCGGACATGGACCGGACCGGACACGATCGACTGGCAGAGGTGCCACGACACACCACGACCGAGCGACCCTGGCGAAGCGCGCTCCGGGGACCGCGGGCCGACCGGATGACGACGTCCGTCACGGCGTCGGTCCCACCCCGGATCGCCGAGCTCGTGGTCGCGCCGCTGCCGGACGACCTCGCCCTGCTCGACCGCGCGGCCGATGCGCTCCGGACCCTGGACGACGACCACGGCGCCCGGCTCGCGCCACTCGCCGCCCTGCTCGCCCGCACCGAAGCGGTGGCGTCCTCCCGGATCGAGGACGAGCACGCGGATCTCGACGACTACGCCCGCGCCGTCGTGGGCATCCGCGCGAACACGAGCGCCACCCTGATGGTCGCCGCGACCGCGGCCGTTCGTCGGCTGAGCGCGGACGCCGGGCGCGGCGCCATCACCGAGCGATCGATCCTCGCCGCACACCACGAGCTCATGCGGGACGACCCGGTGGACGGCCGGGCTGCGGGCTCCTACCGGACGGTGCAGAACTGGATCGGCGGTGGCAGCACCCCGCGGCTCGCGACCTACGTCCCGCCGCCTCCGGAGCTCGTCAGCGACGCGATGGCCGACCTGCTCGCGTTCCTCGCCCGCGATGACGTGCACCCCATCGCACAGGCAGCGATCGCGCACGCCCAGTTCGAGTCGATCCACCCCTTCACCGACGGCAACGGGCGGATCGGCCGAGCGCTGATGGGCGCAGTCTTCCGCCGGCGCGGGCTGACGACCACGTTGACGGCACCGGTCGCGACGGCGTTGGTCGCCGACCGGGCGCGGTACTTCGACCACCTGGTGCGGTACCGCTTCGGGTCCGTGCACGACTTCGTCGCCGACCTGGCGATCGCGGTCGGCACCGCCTGCGACGAAGCATCGGTGACGGCGCTGCTCCTCGGCGAGCACACGTCGGACGACGGCGGGGACGGCCTGCTCGACGACCCGGTCCTCACCGAGGACCGGGCGCTCGAACTCGCTGCGGCGGCCGGCGTGACGACCGACGACCACGTCGACCGTCTCATCCGTGCCGGCGTCATCCGTCCGGTGACCACCCGACGCCGCAACCGCGCGTGGCTGGTCACCGGCGTCGCGACAGAGCTCGACGCGTTCGCCGAGCGGGTGCGCGCAGCGGTGCTGCGCGGGGAGCCGCACGGGGATGCGGCCTAGGCTGGACCGGTGAGCAGCGAGCACGAAGCGACCACCCCGCCGACCGCCGAGAAGCGTCCGGTGACCCGAACGCACCACGGCATCGACTTCGTCGACGACTACGAGTGGCTGCGCGACAAGGAGTCCCCGGACACCATCGCGTACCTCGAAGCGGAGAACGCCCACACCGAGGCGTCGACGAAGCACCTCGCCGCACTGCGGGAGCGCATCTTCGGGGAGGTCAAGGGCCGCGTGCAAGAGACCGACCTCTCCGTTCCGGTGCGCATGGGCGAGTGGTGGTACTTCACCCGCACCAGCGAAGGCAGCCAGTACGGGGTCCAGTGCCGCGCACCGATCAGCGGCCCGGACGACTGGACACCGCCGACGCTCGACGACGGCGCGGCGACGCTCCCCGGCGAGCAGGTCGTCCTCGACGGCAACGCACTCGCCGACGGCCACGACTTCTTCTCGCTCGGCTCCTACGACATCACCGACGACGGCACCCGGCTGGTGTACGGCGTCGACGTCGCCGGTGACGAGCGCTACACCCTGCACGTCCGTGACCTCACCACCGGCAACGACCTCCCCGACGTGGTCGAGAACACCGGCTCCGGTGCCATGTTCGACCCCTCCGGCCGGTTCGTGTTCTACCCGACGGTGGACGAGTCCTGGCGCCCGGACCGGATCTGGCGGCACACGGTCGGCACCGCGGCGACGGAGGACGTCGTCGTGTTCGACGAGCCGGACGACCGCTACTGGGTCGGTGTCGGCGTGACCCGGTCCTCGCAGTACATCGTCATCGAGCTGGGCTCGAAGATCACCTCTGAAGCGTGGATCCTCGACGCGGCCGACCCCACCGGAGAGTTCCAGGTCGTCTGGCCCCGCCGGGACGGCGTCGAGTACGAGATCGAGCACGCCATCGTCGGTGGCAGCGACCGGCTGCTCATCCTGCACAACGACGGCGCCGAGAACTTCGAGCTCGTGGACGTCCCCGCCGATGACCCGAACTCCGAGACCGACCGCCGCATCGTCGTCGCGCACCACACCGAGCGCCGCATCGAGTCGGTGGACGCGTTCGCCGGGCACCTCGCGCTCGAGTACCGGGCCGAGGCGCTCCCCCGCGTCGCGATCATCCCGATCGACGGCGACGGCTACGGCGACGCGAACGAGGTCCACTTCGACGAGGCGCTGTTCTCCGCCGGCCTCGGCGGCAACCCGGAGTGGGAGCAGCCCACGCTCCGCATCGGGTTCACCTCGTTCGTCACGCCGTCGGAAGTGAGCGACCTCGACCTCGCGACGGGCGAGGTCACCGTGCTGAAGCGCCAGCCCGTGCTCGGCGGCTACGACCCGGCCGACTACGTGCAGGAGCGGGACTGGGCCACGGCGGAGGACGGCACCCGCGTGCCGGTCTCCCTCGTCTGGCGCCGTGACGCCGTCGATCCCGACGCGCCGTCACCGCTGCACCTGTACGGGTACGGCTCGTACGAGCACTCCATCGACCCGGGCTTCAGCGTGATGCGCCTGTCGCTGCTCGACCGCGGCGTCGTGTTCGCGGTCGCGCACGTCCGCGGCGGCGGCGAGATGGGCCGGCACTGGTACGAGAACGGCAAGACCCTCACGAAGAAGAACACCTTCACGGACTTCGTCGCGGTCGCCGACCACCTCATCGCCACCGGCCGCACCACCGCGGACCGGCTCGTGGCCGAGGGCGGCAGCGCCGGCGGACTCCTGATGGGCGCCGTCGCGAACATCGCCCCCGACCGGTTCGCGGGCATCGTGGCGGCAGTCCCCTTCGTCGACGCGCTGACGAGCATCCTCGACCCGGACCTGCCCCTCACGGTCATCGAGTGGGACGAGTGGGGCGACCCCCTGCACGACGCCGAGGTCTACCGGTACATGAGCGAGTACACGCCGTACGAGAACGTGCGCGACGACGTCCGGTACCCCGCGATCCTCGCCGTCACGTCGATCAACGACACCCGGGTGCTCTACGTCGAGCCGGCGAAGTGGACCGCCAAGCTGCGGGAGGTCGGGGCGCCCGTGCTCCTGAAGACCGAGATGGCGGCCGGCCACGGTGGTGTCAGCGGCCGGTACGCATCGTGGCGGGAGCGGGCCTTCGAGCTCGCGTGGATCCTCGACACGCTCGGGCTGGCCGAGGTCTCCCCCGCGGCGGCCACGGCAGCCCCGATCGCCGCCGGCTGAGCCGGGCCAGGCCCGGGCGGGCGGGCGCGGTCGAGTGCGCAGGAATGGGCTCCCAGCACCCCTTCGCGCGCATCGTCTGCGCACTCGATCGACCGGCGACCCGCGCCCGCGGCCCGGCGCCCCGTCGTCACACGCGGTTGAGCGCGTGCACCGCCTCGTCGTAGGACTCCTCGGCGAGACGCACGCGGTCCCCCGCGAGCACCCCGTACCCGAACGTGCCCTCGCCACCACGCTCCGCGATCCCGGCGTTCGTCCGCAGCGCGTCGAGCGCGTACAGGGACCGCACCCGCTCGGTGAGCACGTCCGCCGCGGTCCCGATGCGCTTCCAGAGCGCGTGCGGGAACGCGTCGTCCCCGAGCACGTCCATCGCGAGCCGCGCCCGCATCGTGCCCTGCCATGCACGCTCGGTGGCCTCGCGATCGGCGGTCTCGCGCTCGGCGGCCGTGTCCGAGGTGTCGTCGGCGACGGCGTCGCGGACGAGCTCCCGCACGTGCGGCTTCACCGTCGCGGAGACGTCCTGCGCGACCTTCTTCGGCGACCGCAGCGCCCACTCCGTCGGCGCGGGACGCTCGACCGCGTCGTCGAGGGCGTCGAGCAGCTCCAGGAACGGCTCGCCGTGCAGGGCCGCAACGACGTCGCGCACGGCCTGGTCGCGCCGTTCGCGCGTGGCCGCGAGGATCCGCTCACGCGTCATCGCGTCGACGAGCGCGTCCTGCGCCGGTGTCGAGGCACGCGGCAGCCGCTCGATCAGGTACTCGGCGAGGGCGGCGCGAGCGGTCACCCCGGCGAGGTCGTCCGCCGCTGCCGCTGCACGGTCCACTGCTTCGGTCGCGGGGAACGCCGGACGGTACGCACCGAGGATCGCGGCGATCTCGAGCGTGGTCGCGGCCGTCTGCCGGAGTTCCGCGTTCTCACCGGACCGCAGCCGGGCCTCCTGGCCGAGCAGCGCGGAGCGCAGCTTCCGGAGTCGCTTCGTGAGGATCCGTGCGGTCGTGCCCTTCTCGGGTCGGTCGACGGTCTGGAGGCGCGGTGCCGGTGCTCCTGCCAGCCCACGTGCCAGCTTGGACGCGACGGCGGCGGGGCCGGCCCCCACGGCCTGGAAGCGGCCGTCCAGCGATGCGAAGAACTCGTGGGCGATCTGCGGGTCGACGCCCTCGACCGTCTCCACCTCGACCTCGCGCCATGTGCGCGGGTCGGCGGGGGCGTCGTCGTCGAGGCGCTGCGCGCTGACGCGGTCGTCGGCGAGCTCGGCGATCTGGTCGCCGTCCTCGTCGAGGAGCCGGGTGACGGTCCGGGTCGTGGTGATCCGGACGACGGGGCGGAGGCCACGGCCGCGGCGTTCGGTGAACAGGGCGGCGAGGACGTCCACCGGCACGGTGTCCGGGTCGTCGGTCAGCGGGAAGTGCTGCTCGTGCCGGACCGTGTCCGACTCGGCGCGCTTGATGTGCCACCCGGCGTCGGGTCCACCGGTCCGGCGCCGCACGGTCACCCGGGAGGCGACGAGGTCGTACCGCTCGGTGTCCCAGTAGGTGGCGTCGAGCTCGAAGGGCTCCTGGCGGTCGAGTTGCAGGATCCCTCCGGCGCCGATCAGGTCGGGGAGGTCGGCCCCGTCGGGCAGGTCGTACGTGCGCTCGATCTCGAGGTGCGTGTCCGTCACACGCTCTTGTCTACCAGGCCGTGCGGGGAGCTCCGAACCACGCGGGTTAGCCTGAGCGCATGAGCGAGACGATCACCCGCGACGCGTTCGTGCCGGAGGCCGGCGCCGTCACGATGTTCACGACCACCTGGTGCGGCTACTGCGCCCGCCTGAAGAACCAGATGTCGAAGGCCGGCGTGCCCTTCCGGGAGGTCGACATCGAAGCGACCCCCGGTACCGCCGAGCTCGTCGCCGAGGTCAACGGCGGCAACCAGACCGTGCCGACCCTGGTGTTCCCGGACGGCAGCACCGCGACGAACCCGTCCCTCGCCGAGGTGCAGTCCCGCATCTGACGCGGCGACGCCCGCGGGACGCCGACGCCGGCGCCCGGCCGTTGCACAACAGAAAGCAGTCCGCACCACGCGATCACGTGGTGCGGACTGCTTTTGGTTGTGCGGGAGCGAACGGCACCGGCACCGCACGGGCACCGGCGCGGCACGCGGCCGCCGGCGCGGGCGCGGCCGCCGGGTCAGCCGCCGAGCGCCTCCGTCAGCATCGCCGCCATCGCGTCGAGCTGGATGTCGCCGGAGTCGACGAGTTCCTCGTCGGAGCCGTCGAGCGCCCGCGCTGCCAGCCCGGCCTTGGAGTCGATGAGCTCCGCGATCTTCGTGTCGATCGTCTGCGCGGCGATGATCCGCCACGCGGTGACGGGCTCTTCCTGCCCGATGCGGTGCACGCGGTCGATCGCCTGCGTCTGCTCGGCGCTCGTCCACGACAGCTCGGCCAGGACGACGTTGGACGCCACCTGCAGGTTGAGGCCGACGCCCGCCGCGGTGAGCGAGCAGACGATGACGGCTACGTCGGGGTCGTTCACGAACGAGTCGATCTCGGCGGTGCGCTGCGCGGGCGTCTGGTCGCCGCGGACGGTTGCGGTGCGGAGGCCCCTGCGCGCGAAGACCTCTTCCGCCTGGTCCATCACGTCGAGGTGCTTCGCGAAGAACACGACCTTGCCGACGTTCGAGGCGAGCTGCGCGGCGTAGTCCGCCGCGAGCTGGGCCTTGGCGCGGCCGATGCGTCGGACCATCGAGAACACGTTCTCGCCGGTCGACGATGCGTCCTGGTCCTCGAGCTCCCAGCGGGCGACCTGCCGGACGAGCCGGTGGTCGATGCCCTCGACCGGGTCCTGCCCCGTGCGGGCGTCGAGCGCCTGGTGGTAGCGCTTGACCAGCTTCGCGGTGAGCTCGCGCTCGGCGTCGCGGATCGAGCGGCCCTCTTCGCCGTCGAGCTCGACGGGGATGTCGGCGATCCGACGGGCGGGGATGTCCGCCGCGACGTCGACCTTGCGGCGTCGGACGATGCCCATGTCGATCACGGCGCGCCGGGCCTCGACGAAGAAGCCCTGGTCGGCCGGGGTGAGCCCGATGTCCTCGAGCTCGTTCATGAGCTTCGCACGGGGCTTCTTGTCGTCGATCCAGCCGAGGTACTCCCAGATGGTGCGGAAGTCCTCGACGGAGTTGATCAGCGGGGTACCGGTCAGCGCCATCAGGAGCGGCGAGGAGGACCGCGAGCGGATCTTCTCCGCGAGCTGCAGCACGAACTTCGATCGCTGCGAGTCCTTGTTCTTGATGAAGTGCGCCTCGTCGACGACCATGCCCTTGAACCCGAAGGCACCGAGCCAGCCGAAGTGCCGGTCGAGGATCTCGTAGTTCACGATGACGATGTCGGCGAACCCGTCGAGGTCGTCCCCGTCGCCGTGGATCACGGTCGCGCGGCGGTTCGGCACCCAGCGCTCGGCTTCACGCGCCCAGTTGGTCTTGACGACGTTCGGGACCACGACGAGCAGCGGGTACGCGCCGGCGGCCTCGGCGGCGAGCAGCGACTGCGCCGTCTTGCCGAGCCCGGGCTCGTCGGCGAGCAGGAACGTCCGGTGCCCCTGTGCGGCCGCCGCGACGAGCTCCGCCTGGTGCTGCATGAGGTTGGTGCCGGACAGCGTGCTGAGCGTCGACGGGTCGGGCAGCGGCATCGTCGCCGCGCCACCACCGGCGCCGTACTCGAACGACTTGAACAGCGGGCCGAAGAGCTCCCAGTTCGCCAGGCGCCGCGGGTGTGCGACGGGCTGGTCCGCGAGCGCGAAGTCCGGCGGCAGGAACGGGTTCGCGAGCTGCCGCTGCACGACGGCCTGCGGGACGACCGCGCGTTCCTGCGTGGCGGCGACCGGTGCGGGCTCGGCTGCGATGACCAGGTCCTGCGGCTGCATCTCCATGCCGCCGGCGATCATCATGTCCCGCTTGACGGTGCGCGTCGCCTCGGAGACGGACGCTTCCTCGGCGAGCAGCTGGATCACGCTGGTGTCGCGCGCCGCCGTCTTCGCGAGGATCTGCGCCACACCGTCGAGCCGCTTCATCTGCTCGGCGCGCTGCGCGTCGGTGAGCTCCGTGTCGGCTTTCACCCGGGCGCGTTCCTCGCGCATGAGCAGGGCGACCGCCTGGAACTTCGTGCGGTTCGTCGTCTTCAGCGGTCCGCGTTGCGCGGCCGCCTCGACCTCGCGCACGGCGCGGGCGAGCACCGGGATGACACCGTCGTTGTCGAGCGGCCGGGTCCGGCGCGACGCGGTCCGCGTCCCACCGGCTGCACGCCGCGTGCCTGATCGAGCCAAGGCTCCTCCTGTTCCACCCCGCGACCGGGGCGAGCCGCCCGTGCGGGCGGAAGTCTCGTCGGTGCGTCCGTCGCACCGTTCGCCGGCGGCGGGCCACCGTGGCCCGCCGATCCCCGCGACGTGGTGTGCGACCGTTCGCATCGGAGACACCCGGGTGGTGTCCGTGGCCGATGCCGTGGTCTGCGCGGAGGATCCGGCGCCGTCGCACGCACGCGATGCTCGGGACTGTGTCGTCCCAGGGCGGTCGCGGACCCGGTGCTCGCGTCCTTCAAGTGAACGACTGTCGTGTCCGGAATCGACGCGACGCGCGAGCACGCGGTGCGTGCGCGCTCAGTTTACTCCCGGACCACCGACGGAGGCGAGTCGGCGCACCCCGCGCGAGTCGAGCCTCCCGTCCGGTCCGTGGGTTGCTCCGTGCGTTGGTTGCCGGAACGTGCGTTGGTGGTCCTTCCTTCCGGCCCCCGACGCGCGATCCCGCTTTCCAGCGCGCGCGGCATGGGCAGGAACGGACGCCTCAGACGCGCGGTGCGGACCGCGGACGGGCCGCTGGGTCGGACGGGAGGCTCGGTTCCGGTTCCACGAGCGCGGCACGTGTCGCCGCCAGCAGCTGTTCCGCGGTGGCGATCCCGTTCGCGGAGCCGGTGGTGGCCTGGCCGCCGGCGTGCGCCAGCAGCTGGGCGCCGATCGCCGGTCCGAGGCGCTCGGTCTCGGCCGGGTTGCGAGCCGCCCAGTCCCGGGCGATCGCGTCGGCGAGCCGCTCCGCGGCGGCCCCACGGTCCGCGTCGCCGCGGGACCGGTGCCAGAGTCCGGTCACCACCAGGTGCGCGACGACCGCTCCGATGTCCCGGACGGGGTAGCCCCAGCCGGCCGTGTCGATGTCGAGGAGCCCTGAGATGCGCCACGGCTCGGCCTCGTCGACGAAGACCTGCTCGAGGTGCAGGTCCCCGTGCACGACCTGCTTCGTCGCCGCAGCCCACCCGATCGACCGGCGGCCGATCGCGTCGTAGAGCTCGTCGATCTGCTGCGCGTCCTGCGGGAGTGCGGCGACGAGCGTCTTCCGGTGCCAGTCCGCGTGGTCCATCGCGTCCGCGCGGGCCTGCTGCGTCATCGGGACCGTCGCGATGCGCCCCGTGAGCGCCGCGAGCGAGGCGACGAACCGCGGGTCGTCGGCGATCTCGAGGATGCGACTGCCCGCCGGCACGCCGCGGATCCGCTCGAGGACGAGCAGCCCGTCCCCACGGCTCGACAGCACGCGCGGCACCGGGAGCCCGGCGGCGACGAACTGCTCGTGGGTCTTCACGATCGGCGCGACCCGGTGCGGACGGACGACCTTGAGGAACAGGGTCCCCTCCGGCGCGTCCACACGGACGACCGCGCGCTTGCCCGGCCGGTACGCCGCGACCGTCAGGGTCGGGTTCGTGACGGGCATGCCGAGGGTGGTGAGGAGCTCGGCGACCGCGTCACGGTAGGTGACCTGCGGCAGCACCGGCAGGCCCGGGTCGTTCGGGTACGCCCACACCGAGACGGGCTCGTGCGTCGCCGGGTCGGTGACGAGCGCGCTGTTCTGGTCGTGGGTCCCGCCGGTGTCCACGTAGGTCAGGACGGTGGCGCGCTGGCCGTTCCGGTCGACGGTGTCGACCTCGTACCCGTAGAGGTAGCCGTTGCCCGACGGTTCCACCGAGTGGGCGCGTGCGGCCACGACGGTGGTCCCGGAGCCGACGAAGGCCTCCGGGATGACTCGCTCGTGATTCGGCCACACGACACCAGTCAACCGTGTCCACGGGCTTTCGTCGCCTTCGTGCACGGCTCGGCGTGCGTCCGGTGGCTAGCGTTGACGACGTGAACCCGGTCGCGCGCCTCCGCAGTTCGAGCCGCACGCCGTTGCTGCAGGTCGTGAAGACCGCGGTGGCGGTCGTGGCGGCCGTGCTGCTGTGCCAGGTGGTGATCAACGGGCCGTTCCCGACCTTCGCCGCGATCGCCGCGCTGCTGGTCGTGCAACCGAGCATCAACCAGTCGTTCGTGAAGGGGCTCGAGCGGAGCGCCGGGGTCGTCCTCGGGGTGCTGCTCGCGACCGGGCTGCACTTCCTGCTCGGCGACTCGGTCTGGGTCGTGCTGCTCGTCATCGTCGTCGCGATCCTCATCGCGTGGGCGCTCCGCCTCACCCCGACCTCCGCGACGCAGGTCGGCATCAGCGGGATGCTCGTCCTCACCGCCGGGGTCGTCACGCCGAACTACTCGGCGGACCGGATCCTCGAGACCGTGCTCGGCGCCGCAGTGGCGCTCGTCGTGAACGCCGTGATCGTCCCGCCGGTGCTGCTCCGGCCCGCGCACCTCGCCGTCGCGCGGCTCGCCCGGGACACCGCGGTGGCCTTCGAGCGGGTCGCGATCGGCCTCACCGAGGGGTGGGACCACGACCGCTGGCACGACGCCCTCGTCCGTGCCCGGGCACTGCGGCAGCAGCACGCGAAGGCGGAGGCGGCGCTCACCTCGGCGCAGGAGTCCCTCACCATGAACCCCCGCGGCGGGCGGCACCGGACGATCCTCGAGCGGGACGTCGTCGTCGCGGAGCACCTGCGGGTCCTCGTGACGCGGGTCACGGGCATGACGCGGGCGATCCGGGACAACACCGCGCCGGACCTCCGCGCGGACCCGATGGTGGGGCGGATCGCGACGGAGGTGGCCCGCATCGGGGCGGACCTGCGGGCGCTCGGGGCGCGGGTGGAGGCGCCGGCGAACGGTGGTCCCGGCGTCCTGGACGCGGGTCCCGGCCCCGGGCCGGATGCCGGCGCGGGTCCGGGGTCGGGTTCGGGTTCGGGTTCGGGTCTCGACGCCGAGCCCGCGCTCACCGCGCCGCTCGAGGTCATCCGGCCGAACTCACGGCACTGGATCCTGATCGGCGCGCTGCTCGAGGACATCCGGCGCGTCCGTGAGGAGCTGCTCGGCGAGGACGACTGACGCGCGGCTCCCCCGCTGCCCGCGCGCGCTGCTCCTTCGGTGCGTGTTCCTCCGCCGTTGCGCGTTCCCCCGCGCGCTGCGCGTTCGTCCGCGCGCGCTGCGCGATCCTTCCCACACCGCGTGCTGTGGAAAGTGGTTTCGCGCGTGGGAGGTCCTTTCTTCGGGCCCCCTACGCGCGATTCGACTGCCGACGCACGATTTGACTCGCCTGCCACGGGCAGGCGCAGGCGCGCGCGGGCGCAGGCGCGCGCGGTCAGGCGCAGGCGGAGGCGGGGGCGGCCGCCGCGGCCTCGGCAGCCGTGCCGATGATCTCGCCCCAGATCGTCCGGGTCGGGACCGCGGGGTCCGAGGTGACCACGTCCGCATCCGCGAACCGTGCGATCTCGGCGACCACGGCCTCCTGTCCGGCCTCGCGCGCGGCGCGGCTGGCGACGTCCGGGACGGCGGCGCGGAGTTCGGCGACGATCCGGTCGCGGCGGTCACGGTCCATCTGTCCCAGGGCGCCGATGCCCTTCCACGCGGCGTCGAGTTCGGCGCGCAGGCGGATGATGGCCGGGTGGTCCGGCTGGTCGTTCATGGGTCCCCCAGAGACAGGACGTTCTGTCGGGTACAGCGTCCGGCCGGGAGCCTATCAACGAAGCAAGCAGTGCTCATGTCCCTAGATCACGGGCCACGGGCGGTGCGCCCGGGCGCGTCCGACGTGCCGAGCCAGCCGCGCTCGCTGTGACGAGATTCAGTCAGGATGCCCGTCGGTGCACCCTCCGGGCGTGGTTCGATGCCACGATGGGTCGCAGGAGGTCCACTATGCGGTTGTTGGTGGTCGAGGACGACGACGAGATGCGCGCGCTCATGGAGCGCGGACTCGCGGCCGAGGGGTACCGCGTCACCGCGGTCGAGAACGGCGTCGAGGCGCTCATCGCGCTCGGAGAACAGGCGTTCGACCTCGCGGTCGTCGACGTGATGATGCCCGGCATGTCCGGCTTCGAGCTCGCCCGGCGGATCCGCGAGCGAGAGGACCCCGTTCGCATCCTGCTCGTCACCGCGCGCGACGCCGTCGACGACCGGGTCTTCGGGCTCGACGCCGGCGCGGACGACTACCTCACGAAGCCCTTCGCCTTCGCCGAACTCACCGCCCGCCTGCGTGCACTCGGCCGGCGCGAGGCCACCGGTGCCCCCCGCACGATCGAGGTCGGGGACGTCTCCATCGACTCCGAAGCCCGCCGGGTCTCGATCCAGGGTCAGCGCGTCGCCGTCAGCCCGACCGAGTTCGCGCTCCTCCGGCTGCTCGCCCGCTCCGTCGGCACCGTCGTCGACCGTCCGAAGATCCTCGAAGAGGTCTGGGACGGGTCGCAGCACGTCGACCCCAACGTCGTGGAGCAGTACATCTCGTACCTCCGCAAGAAGCTGACGGCGCACGACGCGACCGTCGCCATCGCCACCGTGCGTGGCCGGGGCTACCGCCTCGACCTGCTCGGCTCCTGACGCCGAGGCCCGTCGTACCGATGCGCTTCTTCAGGCCGCTCCGGCTGCTCTCGCTCCGGTCGCGGATCACGATCGGGTCGACGGCGATCGCCGCGGTCGTCATCGTGCTGCTCGTCCTGGTGATGCGGTTCCAGGTCGTGAGCGTCGTCGCGTCGGCCACCAGGACCCTGCTCGACGCCGACGCCGACCCGTACGTCGCGACACTCGAGGTCGACAGCGACCCGGACCTGTCGCCGCCCGGCAACGCGCAGCTCGTCGCGGTGGTCTCCCCCGCCGGCGACATCGTGCTCTCCACGATGCCGACCCGGGTCGAGCGGGCACTCGGCAGCCTGACGACGACCTCGGCCGGCACGAGCGTCATCGACGTGTCCGGCTCCCAGTACCGCGTCGTCGTGGAGCACCCGGTGAACGGTGCCGGTCGCTGGACGGTGGTGGCCGCCCGCAACTCGCAGGCCGAGGCGATCGTCGTCGACGACCTCACCACGACCCTCTCGATCACCGGCCTGGCCATCCTGGTCGCGTTCGGCATCGCGTCGTGGGTCCTGGCGACCGCCGCGCTCCGCCCCGTGAACCGGATGCGCCGCGAGGCCGAGCGCCTCTCCGTCGCACCCGAGCGCGCCGAACTGCCCGTCGGACCGGCCCAGGACGAGCTGGCGTCCCTGGCGACCACCCTCAACGCGTTCCTCGCCAGGACCCGCCAGGCGACGGAGCGGGAACGCCAGATGGTCTCCGACGCCAGCCACGAGCTCCGCACACCCCTGGCGATCCTCACCACCCAGCTCGACCTGGCATCGCTCGACGCCGACGACGCCGCAGCCCTCGCCGGCCACATCGAACGAGCGAAGAACAACGTGGCGCGGCTGTCCCGCCTGGCGAACGACCTGCTCACGCTGTCACGCATCGAGGAGTCCGAACGGCGCTCCGAAGACGGCGACCAGCGGCCGCTCACCGCGTGGTCGGACCTCGGTGACGAGGTGATGGCCGCCGTCGACCGCGTCCGGCTCATCGCGAGCGCGAAGGACATCACCGTCGACTTCGACCTCGAGCCGCCCGTCGCCGTCGGCGGTTCCGGTCCGGGCATCGGCGGCGGGACCGTCGAGCCGCGGTACCGGCTCGACACCGGCGGCATGGCACAGCTCGTGACGAACATCGCCGGCAACGCCGTCGCCGCGCTGCCTCGGGGCGGCGGGATCCTGGTGACGTGGCGAACCGCCGGGAACGCCGGGGAGCTGCAGGTCACCGACGACGGCCCCGGCGTGCCGGAGTCGTTCGTGCCCGTCGCGTTCGACCGCTTCACCCGGCCCGACGAGGCCCGGAAGTCGCGACCGAACCCAGACCCGGCGACCGGCGGGATCCCGGTGCCGGGTGGCTCCGGCCTCGGGCTCGCGATCGTGCGGGCGGTCGCGGAACGCGCGGGAGGCACGGCGTCCCTCCGCAACGTCCGCTCCGGTGGCCTCGAGGTCACCGTGCGCATCCCCGAGGCGCAGCAGTAGCGCCGGCGCTCGCCGCGCTCACTGCCCGCGCCGCTCACTGGAAGTCCCGGGGACGGGTCCGGACGGACAGGGACAGGTGCTCGATGCGGTCCGCGACCACGTTCACCACGCCGTCCGGCGACCGCTCGAGGATCCCCCGCACGATCACCGCCGGCGACTCGCGCGCCACCCGCCGGTAGCGCCCCCACACCCCGACGCTGCAGATCACGTTCACCAGGCCGGTCTCGTCCTCGACGTTCATGAACGTGATGCCCGACGCCGTCGCCGGTCGCTGCCGGTGCGTCACGATGCCGCCGACCTCGATCCGCCGCCCGGTCTCCGCCGTCGCGAGGTCCCCCACGCTCAGCACACGCTTCGCGACGAGCCGGTCCCGCACGTGGCGCACCGGGTGGTCGTCCGTCGTCATGCCCGTCGACCACATGTCCGCGATGAGGACGTCGCCGCTCGTCATCTGCCCGAACAGCGGCGGCTGCACGACCACCTGCGTGTCCGGGAGCTGGTCGGCTCGTTCGGCCGCTGCCTGCGCGGCGGACCACATGCCGCCGCGGCGGTCCACACCGAACGGCGCGAACGCATCGGCGGCGGCGAGTGCCTCGAGCTGCGCCGTCGTGAGGCCGACCCGGCGGGCGAGGTCGGACATGTCCACGAACGGGCCGTTCGCGTCGCGCTCGGCGACGATCCGCTCGGCGCTCTTCCGGCCGAGGGACGCGACCTCGGCAAGGCCGAGGCGGACCGCGAAGGCCCCGTCGCGACGGTGCCGGGCGGTGTCGTCGGGCAGCGCCTTGTCGAAGGGCAGCACGGGGTCCTGCTCGGTGGCGAGACAGCCGTCGTCACCGAACCCGTGTCCGTGCCCGTCCGCGTGCCCGTGCGCGACGGGATCGGCGCCGGCACCGGCAGGCGCCCCGGCCGGTTCGAGCGTCGCGTCCACGCCGGAACGCAGGATGTCCGGCCGGAGCACCGTCACCCCGTGCCGCCGGGCGTCGGCGACGAGCGTCTGCGGCGAGTAGAAGCCCATCGGCTGCGCCCGGAGCAGCGCCGCCAGGAATGCCCCCGGGTAGTGCAACCGCATCCACGCGCTGGCGTAGACGATGAGCGCGAAGCTGATCGAGTGGCTCTCCGCGAAGCCGAAGTTCGCGAACGCCTGGATCTTCGCGTAGATCGCGTCCGCGTCCTCGCCGTGGATGCCGTTGTCGGCCATCCCCGCGTAGAGCTTGTCCCGGAGCCGGTCGATCTTCTCGTGACCGCGCTTGGACCCCATCGCCCGCCGGAGCAGGTCGGCGTCGTCGCCGGAGCAGTTGCCGACCGCGATCGCCATCTGCATGAGCTGCTCCTGGAACAGGGGCACCCCGAGGGTCCGTTCGAGCACGGGTTCGAGCGACGGGTGCATGTACGTGATCGGCTCTTCGCCGGTGCGCCGACGGATGTACGGGTGCACCGCGCCGCCCTGGATCGGCCCCGGGCGGACCAGCGCCACCTCGATCACGAGGTCGTAGAACCGCCGCGGGAGCAGCCGGGGCAGCGTGCCCATCTGCGCGCGCGACTCCACCTGGAACACCCCGATCGTGTCCGCCCGGCAGAGCTGGTCGTAGACGCCCTGTTCCTCCTTCGGGATGGAGTGCATCTCCCAGCGCTCCCCGCAGTGCTCCGCGGCGAGGTCGAAGGAGTACTGCAGCGCCGCGAGCATCCCGAGCCCGAGCATGTCGAACTTCACGAGCCCCATGTAGGCGCAGTCGTCCTTGTCCCACTGCAGCACGGTGCGGCCGTCCATCCGGGCGTGCTCGATCGGCACGACTTCCCCCACGGGGCGGTCGGTGAGCACCATGCCGCCGGAGTGGATGCCGAGGTGCCGCGGGAAGCCGAGGACGTCGCTGGCGAGCCCGACGACGCCCGCCGGGATGTCGTGATCCTCGCTCTCGGTCACGGAGCCCCACCGCTCGACCTGCTTCGACCAGGCGTCCTGCTGCCCCGGGCTGTGGCCGAGCGCCTTCGCCATGTCCCGCACGGCGCCCTTCGGCCGGTAGGTGATGACGTTCGCGACCTGTGCGGCGTTGTACCGGCCGTACTTGTCGTAGACGTACTGGATCACTTCTTCCCGCCGGTCGGAGTCGAAGTCGACGTCGATGTCGGGTTCTTCGTCGCGCATCGCGGAGAGGAACCGCTCGAACGGCAGCCCGTACCGGATCGAGTCCACCGCGGTGATCTCCAGCAGGTAGCAGACCGCCGAGTTCGCCGCGGACCCCCGGCCCTGGCAGAGGATCCCCCGCCCGCGGGCGTACTGCACCATGTCCCGCACGATGAGGAAGTACCCGGGAAAGTTCTTCTCCTGGATCACCGACAGTTCGCGTTCGATGCGCTCCCGCTTGTGTGGGTCGACGCCGTCGGCGCTGCCCGGGTACAGCCGTCGCGCGCCGTCCCAGGTGAGTTCGCGCAGCCACGACATCGCGGTGTGCCCGTCCGGCACGTCGAGATCGGGCAGCCCGGGCTTGACGGTCTTCAGCTGGAACCCGAGCTCGTCGGCGAGCGTGACGGTGTGCTCGATCGCCCCGGGGTACCGCGCGAAGCGCCGTGCCATCTCGGCGCCGGAGCGCAGGTGCGCGGTGTCCGCCGCAGGCAACCAGCCGTCGATCTCGTCGAGACTCCGCCTGGCCCGGACCGCGGCCAGCGCCGTCGCCACCGGGAACCGGTCCGGGGTGGCGTAGTGCACGTTCCCCGTCGCCACGACCGGCAGCGCGTGCTGCGCCGCGAGGGCCGCGAGGACGTCGTTCCGGGCGCTGTCGAGCGGGTCGCCGTGGTCGAGCAGCTCGACGATGACGTTCCCGGTGCCGAAGCGGTCGAGCAGCGCGCGGAGGGCGGTCTCCGCCGCGGACTCCCCGCCCTGCTCGAGGGCTCGGCGGACGGTGCCCTTCCGGCACCCCGTGAGCACCCGCCAGTGTCCGCCCGCCCGTGCGGCGAGGTCGTCGAGGTCGTACCGCGGCCGGCCCTTCTCGGACCCCGCGGCGAGGTGCGCGCTCGTCACCGCCCCCGCGAGCCGGTGGTAGCCGTCCTGGCCGTCGGCGAGCAGGAGCAGGTGCGAGCCCTCGGGGTCGGGGACGCCGTTCTGCGGCTCCGTCAGCCCGAGGGAGAGCTCGGTGCCGTAGACCGTGCCCACGCTCGGGTAGGCCTCTGCCACCTCTGCCATCCGGGCGGCACCGTAGAAGCCGTCGTGGTCGGTGAGCGCGAGGGAGTGCAGGCGCAGCCGTGCCGCTTCTTCGAACAGGTGCTCCGGCTGGCTGGCGCCGTCGAGGAAGCTGAAGGTGGAGTGCGCGTGCAGCTCGGCGTACGGGACCACCGGCCCGGTGTCACCGTCCGGCAGGCCTGCGGGCTGGTACGGCGCACGCTTCCGCGACCACGCCGGACTGTCGCCGCCGTCACCGTCCGTCGCCGTCCCCGGGCTCCGCTTGTCGGAGAGGGCACGCTCGAACTGGGACCACGGGATGGGTGGATTGCTGTAGCCCATCAGGCTGCTCCGTTCACGTCGCCACGGCTTCCGCCCACCACCGGTGGTCCGCGAGCACCAGGTACCAGGCCCGCCCGTCGGCGTCGACGAGCTGCAGGCGGTGCAGTCGTCGGCCGCCGGCATCCCACCACCGCACGACGAGGGGCCACGGGCCCGCCCACGCCGTGACCGCGGCGAACCGGCCGCCGCGGTCACCATCGGCGCGGAACCGCTCCGGCACCCCGGAGAGCACCCCGCGGTCGTCGACGTCCACGCTGCCGCCGTCCCCGGCGACGACGTCCACCGGCCGCGGGCGTTCGAGCACCGTGGCCGGCGGCGGCCCCGGGAGCTTGCCGGGCCACGGGCGGTCGCGCACCGCGGCGAGGTCGGCGGGTGGGGCGTCACCCCACGGCACGAGCACCATCCGCTCGGACAGCGTGCGTCCGCCGCCGATGCGCGGGGTCACGACGCCGTCGTGGCCGACCATGCCCTGCACCCGGGCGAGACCGTGGTGCACGCGTTCGTCCGGCCCCGAGCCCCAGAGCCCGCGCTCGTGGTTCGCCATGTCGTCGACCGCGACCGGCTCGAGCACGACCGAGGTCACCGGCGCTTCGAGGCCGGTCGGGTCGACCCCGCCGGCGAGCTGCCAGCGCACCCGGTCGACCACGTCGGCGGCGTCGAACCAGCGCGGGTGCGTCCAGGTGCGTTCGAGCAGGATGTCCCGCTCGTCGACGATCCCCACCCGGATGCTCGTCGCGACGAGCCCCGCGGCACGGAGCCGTGCGGCGAAGTCGTCGGCCGAGCGGCGGAACGCGAACGCGATCTGGTCGGCACGGTCGAGTGGCGGTTCGAAGGAGGCTTCGATCCGGAGTTCCGGCGGCACGTCGCGCGCGGAGATCTCCCGCGGGTCGCGTCCGCTCGCCAGCCGGTGCAGGAACGCCCCGGCGACGCCGAACCGGTCACGGACCTGTTCGTCGCCGAGCGCGGCGAACTGCCCCAGCGTGACGATGCCGAGGCGGTCGAGCACCGATGCGAGGTCGGGGTCCCCGAGCACCCCGAGCGGCAGCCGCGCGAGGAAGTCCGCCGAGCCCGACACCGGCACGATGCGCACCCGCTCCCCCGGGCGCACCGGCCGGGCACGTGCTGCCTGCTCCGCCGCGAACGGAGTGTCCGCCACCCCGGCCCGCACCGCCGGGGCGCCGTGGTCGGCGGCGATCCCCGCGAGGGTCACCGCGGCGGCGCGTTCACCGCCGTAGTACCGCGCCGGCCCCCTGGACCGCAGCGCGAGGGTGCCGGGCCGCACGACTTCGACCCCGGGGACCGCGGCTTCCACCGCGCGGATGACCGGCTCGAACGCCCGGTGGTCGAGGGCGTCGTCGTAGGGCTGCACGACGAGTCCCGGGCAGCGTGCCTGGGCTTCCCGGACGCGGAGCCCGCGGGCGACGCCGTCCTGCCGCGCGGACGCCGAGCACGCGAACACCAGCCCCTTCACGATCAGGGCGAACGGCTGTTCCGGCGGCGCACCGGCAGCCCGGGCCGCGGCGATCACCGGCCAGTCCGGGCACCAGAGCACGATGGTCCGGGTGGGCGGTGGCTCGGGCAGCGCACCGCCCCGGGCGACCGCGTCCGCACGGACGCGCCCCGACGCGATCACGACGCCACCGCCACGGGACGGAGGTCCCTGCGGAACCCGTGGCCGTCGCCCGGCAGCTGGACCGGCACCGGCGACGCTGCCCGGACCGCGCCGTCCGCAGCGGGCAGCAGCAGCTCGGCGGTCGTCGGGCGCACCGCACCGGCACGTCCGGTCGCCGTCACGGTCGCCCGACGCTCGGTCAGGTGCCCGTGCCCCTGCCCGATCCCGCTCCACTCCGACGCGGTGACCCGCAGCGTGACGTCGGCCCCCGGCCAGGAGCCGAGCGCCACGAGGGCACCGCCGCGCTGCCGCAGCCGGGCCGAGAGCCGTGCGACGTCGCCGGGGACGACCCGGCCGAGGGGACGGGTGAGGACGATCTGGGCGACGTCGGCCATCGCCGCCGTCACCGCGAGCCACTGGTCCCCCGGGTCCGGCACCAGCACGAGCCGCTCGAGGTCGATGCCGGCGGCCGCCGCGGCTTCCACCCCGAAGGACGGCACCCCGACCACCGCGCACCACGCCCCCGCCGCCGAGGCCGCCTGCAGCATGGTCATCGCGAGCAACACGGACTCCGGGACGGCGTAGGTGCCCCCGACGCGGATCGCGCCACCGGGCAGCAGGGGTTCCAGCGCGGGCGCCGTGGGGAGCCCGGCGGTGTCCACCCGGGTCGACTCCATGTCGGCGACCCGGGAGCGCAGCGACGTGATCCGGTCGAGCGCAGCACGGGCGTCACCGATGTGGTCGGTACCGGCAGCACCGGCAGCGCGCGCACCGGGTGTGCGCCCGACCCGATCCGGGCCGGACGACCGGAGTGCCGTCGCCGTCTGCATCCCCTCATATTCGAACATGTGTTCGATGATGTCAATCAGCACCGACATCGTGTGGACAACCAGGTCGAACACCCGTTCGATCCACAGGTCACCAGCGGGCGACGGCCCCCAGACTGCCGAGCACCGAGCGCGTCTTCGTCTCGACCTCGGTCGCCTCGTCCGCCGGCACCGACGACCACGTCACGGCCCCACCGGCCCCGAGCGTCCGCGAACGGACCACGGCACCAGCATCAACACCAGCACCAGCACCAGCACCAGCACCGAGACCAGCACCGGGCCCGACCACCGTCACCAGTGTGCGGATCACCACCGACAGATCGACCGCCCCGCTCGCCGAGAAGTACCCGATCACCCCCGAGTAGACCCCGCGCGGTGCCCCCTCGAGCCGGTCCGCGATCGCCATCGCACTGATCTTCGGCGCTCCCGTCATCGACCCCGGCGGGAACGCCGCCCGCACGACGTCGGCACGGGAGACCCCCGGCGGCAGCGACGCACCGATCGTCGACACCATCTGGTGCACGCTCGCGTAGGTCTCCACGTCGCACAGCCGGTCGACGTGCACCGATCCGGGCACCGCCGTCCGGAGCAGGTCGTTCCGCAGCAGGTCGACGATCATCACGTTCTCCGCGCGGTCCTTGACGCTCGCCGCGAGCTCGTCCCGGGCCGCCGCGTCAGCCGCAGCGTCGGCGAGTCGTCGCCTGGTCCCCTTGATCGGTTCGGCGAGGACGGACCCGTCCGCGTCGATCCGCAGGAACCGCTCCGGCGACCGGCTCGCCACGCGGAGCGGTCCGAGCCGCAGGTACGCACCGAACGGGACGGGGTCCGTCGCGCGCATCCGCAGGTACTCGTCGAGCTGCGGGTCCGCACCGGGGCCGACCCGAGCCTCCCGTCCGGTGCCGGGGAGGGCGAAGGCGGTGGTGAGGCAGACCTGGAACGCGTTGCCGTCGCGGATCTCCGCACGGCACGCGTCGACCGCGGACTCGTGGGCGGCTCGCGTGACGCGGCCGGTCGCCTCCACGCCGGACGGGAGGCTCGGGGACACGTCGCGGACGTCGGTGGCCGCTGCCAGGGTGGCCACCGAGTCGAGCCACGCCCGGTTCGCGGACGACGCGTCCGGTTCCGTGTCCACCACGAACGCCAGCGCCCACGACGCCCCGTCGTCACGGACCACGACGGCCCGGTCGACGAACCGCACGTCGGCGTCCGCGTGGCCGTCGGCGGTCCGGTCGGGGCCGCCGGACTCCCGACCGAGTTCGTACCCGAGGAACCCGACCCAGCCGAGTGCGAACCCGAGCCCCTCGATCGGTCCGTCCAGTGCCGGGGTGGCGGCGAGGAGCTCGGCGAGCACGGTGAAGGCCGGTTCGTCCGCAGCACGACTCGCGCCGAACCATGCTCGTGCGGGCATGGACACGTCCAGGACGGCTCGCCGGTCCTCGTGCCGGAACCGGGCCGCGAACGGGCCGTCGCACGGTGTGAGGATCGACCACCGGGCCCGCGCGTGCGCAGCCGACGGAGCACCGTGCGGCACGGCCGAGTCGAGCCAGACGAACTCGTCCCGTTGTGCTCGTGCGAGCCGGCGCAGGTCGATCCCGTCCAGCCGGCGGGACTCGATCCGCGGGGTCAGACCGCCTGGATCGTCCACGATGCGGGGAACGAGGCACCCGGGTCGAGCACGACGAGTCCACGCTCGGCACCCGCGTTGAAGGCGTCGGGGGCGCACGTCATCGGCTCGACCGCGAGCCCGGCACGGTGGTACTCCGGCACGACGTGGTCGGCGGTGTGGACCTGCGCCCAGGCGCACTCGTCGCCGAAGACCATCCGGACACCGTGACCGTCGGCCGCGGTGAGGGTGATCGACGCGGTGCCGTCCGCGCGGTCGAAGCCGGTGAACGCGTGGTCGATGAACCGCGTGCCGATCAGCGTCGGCGTGCGGAGGTCGAACTCGTCGTGCACGGGCACGAGCGCCGTGGGGACCAGCCGGTCCTCGGTGACCTCGAGCACCTCGGCCGCAGGCAGGGTCAGCGTCCAGTCGTCGACGGTCCCGGTGCCGGCGGAGAGGTACGGGTGCGGGCCGGTCCCCCACGGAGCCGGCCGGTCCCCGGTGTTCGTGCCGGTGACCGTCGTGTGCAGCCCCTGCTCGTCGACGCGGTACTCCACGCGCACGACGACACGGAACGGGTATCCCTCCTGTGCCGCGATCGTCGTCGTCAGGACGACACGGTCCGGCGCGACGGACTCGACGTCGAAGTCGGTCCAGCCGACGAGCCCGTGCAGGGCGTGGGAGCGCTTCGGTTCGGTGAGCGCGAGCTCGTGGTCCTGGCCGTCGAACGTGTAGCGACCGTCGACGACGCGGTTCGGCCACGGGGCGAGGACGGCGCCGCGGAACACCGGGCGGACCTCGTCGGCGGCGAACGGCACCACGAGGTCACGGTCCTGGTGCTGCAGGCTCCGGAGCGTGGCCCCGACGGTCGCGATCTCGGCCGTGTAGCCGGCCGCGGCGATGGTCAGTTGCGTTCCGGACAGCGGGGCGTCGTTGCTCATGGGCTCAGCGTAGCGAACCGCTCGAGTCGATCGGCGGACACGGAAAAGCCCCGCGCTTCCGGAGAAGAGCGGGGCTTCGTTGGTGGATCTGAGGGGACTCGAACCCCTGACCCCCTGCATGCCATGCAGGTGCGCTACCAGCTGCGCCACAGACCCAGGTCGTTGCTGCTTTCGTGACTCCGGCTTCCCGGAGGCACCATAGAAGCGTACACCATCGCCGACCCGGGGAACGAAATCGAACCCGCACCCCGGGCGCGTCGGGGCTTACGCCGAGTGCTCGGCTGCGGACGCCGCAGCAGCGACGTCGAGCGGGATGGTCGGGCAGTCCGACCAGAGGCGCTCGAGCGAGTAGTACTGGCGGTCTTCTTCGTGGAAGACGTGCACGACGACGTCACCGAAGTCGATGAGGACCCAGCGGCCTTCGCTCCGACCTTCGCGACGGAGGGTCTTCGCGCCCGCCTGGAGCATGCGGTCCTCGACCTCGTCGGCGATGGCCATCACGTTGCGCTCGTTGCGCCCCGTGGCGAGCAGGAACACGTCGGTGAGCTGCAGGGGGCCGGTCACGTCGAGGGCGACGAGGTCTTCGGCCTGCTTGGCGTCGGCCGCACCAGCGGCGACCTGCACGAGTTCCAGTGCGCGTGTGGAGGCGGTCACGGAGTCCTTCCGGTTGTCATCCAGCACGGTGCCGGATCGGACACGATCATAAGCCACGCCACCGACGGCGGCGAGGGCGGGGCGCGACGGGGAGTCGGCCCCTCGTGAGAGCGGGGTCAGCCGCCGAAGAAGTTCGTCGACACGAGCGCGACGACGATCACGGCGGCCGCGGCGACGCAGACGCTGCCGACGGTCACGGCGAGCACGACCGGCACACGCGATTCCTTCGGCTTCGCGGCGGCGAGCACCACCTGCCGGGTCGAGGTGTGGCTCGACACGGCACGACTGGCACGCACGGGGCTGGCGTCGGTCTCGGGCTGCTCGTCGTGCTGCTCGAGGAGGCGGTCGACCTCGGCGCCGTCGATCGGCCGGTGCGACCCGGTCGAGGACAGCGAGGCGGGCAGGTCGATCGATCCGGTGAGGATGACCTCGCCGGTGGCGTTCAGCGCGCCCGTGGGGTCGGCCAGGGCGGAGTTCGGCAGGATGATCGCGTTCGTCCGGGTCTCGGCGATCCGGCGCGTGCCGGTCTCCTCGTCGTGGACCTCGGTGTCGTGCGAGTCGTGCGCCTGCGTGGACCAGTGCCCCACCGGCGGTTCGAAGGCGGTCGTCAGCGGCTTCGGCTCGGGCGTGCGGCGGAACGCGACACCGGGAGCGTCGTCCGCCGGCTGCGGGGCGCTCTGGACGGGGACCTCGTTGGTGTCGTCGTCCTCGGCGTCGAGCGAGAGCGGGAACACCCCGGGGGTGGCTGCGGCAGCGGCGGTCGGAGCCGGCGGGACCGTGGCGATCGGCGCAACGTCAGCAGGCGCTGCGTCGACCGGCGCTTCGTCGGCAGGCGCTGCGTCGGCCGGTGCGGCATCGGCCGGTGCGGCATCGTTCGTCGCAGGTTCTGCAACGGGGGTCGGCTGCTCGACGGCGGACTGGTCGTCTGCGGACTGGGGCGCCCACGTCGAACGGTGCCGGCGCGGTTCCTCGGCGTGCGCGGCTGCTTCCTCGAGCGGCTCGAGCGCATCCGGTGACCCGTCGGCGGAGGTCGCCTGTTCGACCGCGGCCTCGTCGAGCCGTGTGGTCTCGGGGGTGGGTTCCTGCCAGTCCGACGGCGCGGCGTGCGGCTCGGGAGCGGACACCGGCGCATCGGATGCGGGCGACCCGACCGATGCGGCAGCGGGCCCGGCAGCAGGCGCAGGCGCGGGCGTGCTCGGACCGGCGAACCCGGACGGGGCGGTCGGCGGGGTGGTCTGCTCGTCGTCGTCCTCCAGCGACGCGACGGTCCCGAGGACGTCCTGCACGGTGCGGTCCGAGGACTGCGGCGTGGGGTTCTGGAGCGGGACCGGTCGGACACCCTGTCCCTCGGCCTCGCGCATCTGCCGGATCTGGCGACGGGTGAGCCCACCGGTGCCGGGGACGATCTCGGTCGCGGATGCCGGCGGCTGCTCGGGCACACCACCAGCGGGGAGCTGCACCGGCACGGACCCGGGCGCGGACGCGATCGGCGCAGCGGACTGCGCCGGCGCGGGTGCAGCCGGCGCGACGTGCGAACCGGGTCGGCGACGAGCGCCGGGCTCCGGGGTGGTGGAGGGGACGGTCGGCGGCGGGGTCACGGGCTGCGCGCCGCCCGAGGCGGCGCGCTCGCGCTCGCGCGCCTGACGCCGCGACAGTGGCGGCTGCGCGTCGGACGGACTCATGCAACGCTCCGATACAGATGGTGCTTGGTGATGTACTGGACGACACCGTCGGGGACCAAGTACCACACGGGATTCCCGCGTTTCACCCGGTCGCGGCAGTCGGTCGACGATATGGCCAGCGCGGGGACTTCGAGCAAGCTTACGTCGCGCTCGGGCAATCCGGTGATGCTCAAGTTGTGCCCTGGGCGGGTCACGGCGACGAAGTGCGCGAGGTCCCAGAGGCCATCATGGTCTTTCCAGTCGACAATCTGCTGGACGGCGTCTGCGCCGGAGATGAAGACGAGCTGTGCGTCGGGGCGCTGGTCGTGCAGGTCCCGGAGCGTGTCCACCGTGTAGGTCGGGCCGGGACGGTCGATGTCCACGCGGCTGACGGTGAACATCGGGTTCGATGCGGTCGCGATGACCGTCATCAGGTAGCGGTGCTCCGCGTCGGTCACACCGGACTTCATGTACGGCTGTCCGGTGGGGACGAAGACCACTTCGTCGAGGTCGAACGACTTGGCGACTTCGGACGCGGCCACGAGGTGACCGTGGTGGATGGGGTCGAACGTCCCGCCCATCACACCGATGCGTGGTCGCCCCGAGCTCTCGAGCATCGAGCAGTGCGTCAGATCTTGGTGTGGCCGAACTCGTCCACACCGGTCTCGTGGGTGCGGGTGGCTTCGAACTTGTTCGAGTGGCGGTACGCGACGTCACGGAAGGACCAGGTGACGAACCCGAGGAACGCGAAGAACGCGGCAGCCACGACCGGGAAGATGAACGCGGGGACCGACGAGGCGTGCTCGGCGGCTTCAGCGAGGAGGGTCATGGTGCGATGCTCCGATCGGTCGAGGAAGGCTGCGGACCAGTCTAGCCGCGGATCTGGCCCTGTCCGCGCACGACCCACTTGGTGCTGGTCAGTTCGGGCAGCCCCATCGGCCCCCTGGCGTGCAACTTCTGCGTGGAGATGCCGACCTCGGCGCCGAACCCGAACTCGCCGCCGTCGGTGAAACGCGTCGACGCGTTCACCATCACGACCGCCGAGTCCACCGCGGCGAGGAACCGCTCCGCCGTGTCGACGTCGTTCGTGACGATGGACTCGGTGTGGTGCGTTGACCACTGCGCGATGTGCGCCATCGCGGCGTCGACGTCCGGCACGACGCGGATCGACAGGTCGAGGTCCATCGACTCCGTGGCCCAGTCGACGTCCGTGGCCCGGAGCACGCCCGGCACGATCGCCCGGGTCTCGTCGTCCCCACGGAGCGTCACGCCCGCGGCACGGAGCCGGGCGGCGAGCGTCGGGAGGAGCCGTTCCGCGGCGGACCGGTGCACCAGCAGCGTCTCGAGGGCGTTGCACACGCTCGGGCGCTGCACCTTGCTGTTCAGCACGATGTCGACGGAGCGGTCGAGCGGCGCGGACTCGTCGAGGAAGACGTGCACGACGCCGGCGCCGGTCTCGATCACGGGGACCTGCGACTCGGTGACCACCGTCTGGATGAGCGACGCGCTGCCCCGCGGGATGAGCACGTCGACCAGCCCGCGGGCACGCATCAGTTCGGTCGCGCCCTGCCGCCCGAACTCGTCGATCGTCTGCACGACCGCCCGCGGGAGCCCGACGGACTCGACGGCGTCCTGCAGCCGGGCGACGAGCACCGCGTTCGTGCGCTCGGCAGCGGACCCGCCGCGGAGCACGACCGCATTGCCGCTCTTCAGGGCGAGGCTGGCGATGTCCACCGTGACGTTCGGACGCGCTTCGTAGATCGCACCGACGACCCCGAACGGGACCCGGACCTGGGAGAGCTGCAGGCCGTTCGGCAGGACGGACCCGCGGACCGACTGCCCGACCGGGTCGGTGAGACCGACCACGTGCTCCACCGCGACCGCGAGCGCTTCGATCCGGGCGGGGTCGAGCCGCAGCCGGTCGAGCAGGCCACCGGAGAGCCCGCTGTCCTCACCGGCGACGAGGTCACCGTGGTTCGCGGCGACGATCTCGTCGGTCGCGGCCCGGACCGCTCGGGCGATGGCTCGGAGCGCGCTGTCCTTCACCGCGGTGGTCGCCGTCGCGAGTGCGGCGGCCGCAGCGCGTGACGCGACGAGCTTGTCCGTGAGGGTCGGTGCGGGTGCGGTCAGCGACATGGCTCGATTGTAGGTCGGCCACCAGCACCGTGACGGTGCGCGACGCCCGTCAGGGACGTGGGGCCGCGTGGAACCAGGTGCCGACGGGCTCGCCCGCCAGTGCCTGCTCCACGAGCGCGGTCGCCGTCACGAGGACCGACGTGCCCGCCTCCGCGGCGAGCCGGGCCGCGGCGACCTTCGTGCCGGCTCCCCCGGTGCCGACCCCGGACTTGCCCACCGATCCGAACGTGACCCCGGCGAGCTCGTCGCCGAACGGGACCTCGTCGATGCGGGTGGCCCCCGGCAGCTCCGGCGGCCGCGTGTACAGGGCTTCGACGTCGGAGAGCAGCACGAGCGCGTCGGCGCCGAGCAGCCGCGCCACCAGGGCCGCGAGCCGGTCGTTGTCGCCGAAGCGGATCTCGTGCGTGGCGACCGTGTCGTTCTCGTTGACGATCGGGAGCACGCGGAGCGCGAGCAGCCGGTCGATCGCCCGCTGCGCGTTCACCCGGTGCGTGGGGTTCTGCAGGTCCCCGGCGGTCAGCAGGATCTGCGCCGCGACGACGTCGTGCCGGTCGAGCTGCTGCTGGTACCGGAACATCAGGACGTTCTGCCCGGTGGCCGCAGCCGCCTGCTGGGTGGCGAGGTCGTCCGGGCGGCCCTCGAGCCCGAGGAACGGGAACCCGGTCGCGATCGCCCCCGAGGAGACGAGCACGACCTCGGTTCCCCGCCCGTACGCCGCGGCCAGGGCATCGACGAGGGCACCGATCTGCCCGGTGTTCTCCCCGCTGACCGACGAGGAACCGACCTTCACGACGATCCGGCGGGCGCGCGGGATGTCCGAGCGCTCCCGGACGGTGCCGAGCGCGGTGCGGTTCGTCGTGTCGGTCATGCCCGGATCAGTCCCTGCTGTCGCTGCCGTCGTCGCCGGCCGCGCTGCCGCTGGCCGCGCTGTCTCCGTCGTCCGCCCAGAGCCCGGAGACGCGCTCCTGCTCGAGCTCGGCACGTGCTGCGGCCTTGGCGTCCATGCGCTCGAAGTACTCTTCGCGACGCTGGTTGCGGGTCGGGCGCATGTTCATGTCGACACGGGCATCCGTTCCGCGGGCGCTCGTGATGAGCTCCGCGGTGGACGTGAGGGTCGGCTCCCAGTCGAAGATCATGCCGCCGTCGCCGCCGATGACGACGGTCGACCCCGCGACGGCGCCGGCCTTGAACAGGCCGTCCTCGACGCCGAGCTTGGCGAGCCGGTCGGCGAGGTAGCCGATCGCCTCTTCGTTCTCGAAGTCGGTCTGCTGCACCCAGCGCTCCGGCTTCGACCCGCGGACGCGGTAGAAGCGGTGCTCCTCGCCACCCTCGGCCTTGACCGTGAACCCGCCCTTGGCATCGACGGCCTTCGGACGGATGATGATGCGCTCGGCTGCGGGCTCGGACGCCTTCGCCGCGCGGGCCTGCTCGACGATGCCACCCAGCGCGAACGAGAGCTCGCGGAGGCCCTGGTGGGACGCGGTCGAGATCGCGAAGACGCGGTAGCCGCGGGCTTCGAGCTCGGGGGTGACGAACGCGGCGAGTTCCGCGGCGTCCGGGACGTCGATCTTGTTGAGCGCGATGAGCTGGGGGCGCTCGAGGAGCGGCACCTGCCCCTCCGGCACCGGGTACCGCTCGAGCTCGCGGAGCAGCACGTCGAGGTCGCTGATCGGGTCGCGGCCCGGGTCGAGCGTGGCGCAGTCGATGACGTGCAGGAGCACCTCGCAGCGCTCGACGTGGCGGAGGAACTCGAGGCCGAGGCCCTTGCCCTCCGATGCACCCTCGATCAGCCCGGGGACGTCGGCGACGGTGAAGCGCACCTCACCGGACTCGACGACGCCGAGGTTCGGGGTGAGGGTCGTGAACGGGTAGTCCGCGATCTTCGGCTTCGCGGCGGAGATCGCGGCGATGAGCGAGGACTTGCCGGCGCTCGGGTACCCGACGAGTGCGACGTCGGCGATGGTCTTCAGCTCGAGCCGGACGTCGCCGCCTTCGCCTTCGGTGCCGAGGAGCGCGAACCCGGGGGCCTTGCGCTTCGTGGTCGCGAGTGCGGCGTTGCCGAGACCACCCTGACCGCCCTGGGCCACGACGACGCGCATGCCGGGCTCGGTCATGTCGGCGAGCAGGTCGCCGTTGTCCTCGTACACCACGGTGCCGACGGGCACGGGCAGCTCGAGGACCTCACCGGAGACCCCGCTGCGCATGTCGCCCATGCCGGGCTGACCGTTCTTGCTGGAGCGGTGCGGCGACCGGTGGTAGCCGAGCAGGGTCGTGACCTGGGGGTCGGCGACGAGGACGATGTCCCCACCGTCACCGCCGTTGCCGCCGTCCGGGCCGGCAAGCGGCTTGAACTTCTCGCGACGAACGGACACGCAGCCGTTGCCGCCGTTCCCCGCGCTGAGGTGCAGGATCACGTCGTCGACGAACGTCGCCATCGGGTGTCACTCTTTCGTAGAAATGGGAAGGAGGGGCAGGCACTCGGCCTGCCCCTCCTCCTGAAGTACTGCGTCGTCAGTGGTGCTTACGCGTTGACGATGTTGATGACCTTGCGGCCACCCTTGGTGCCGAACTCGACCGAGCCGGCTGCGAGGGCGAACAGCGTGTCGTCGCCACCGCGACCGACGTTCGCGCCCGGGTGGAAGTGCGTGCCGCGCTGGCGGACGATGATCTCACCGGCGTTGACGACTTCGCCACCGAACCGCTTCACGCCGAGGCGCTGTGCGTTCGAGTCGCGACCGTTGCGAGTGGAACTCGCACCCTTCTTGTGTGCCATTGTCTACTCCCGCCTTACGCGATCTTCGTGACCTTGACGCGCGTGAGTTCCGCGCGGAAGCCCTGGCGCTTCTTGTAACCGGTCTTGTTCTTGAACTTCTGGATGATGACCTTCTTGCCGCGGAGGTCCTCGAGCACCTCGGCGGTGACGGTCACCTTGGCCAGGTCGGTCGCGGCGGAGGTGATGTTGTCACCGTCCACGAGGAGCACGGGCGCGAGCTCGATGTTGCCCTTGTCATCGGCCTTGGCGCGATCGATGGTGATGATCGTGCCGACCTCGACCTTCTCCTGACGGCCGCCGGCGCGCACTACTGCGTAAACCACGTGGAAATCCTTACGTAACTCTGCTTGAGGGAAGTCTCGGGTGCCCAGGCGCGATCTGGCCGGTGGGAACCGGTGATCGGCGACACAGGCAGCAGGGCCGATTGACCAGACCGCACAGTGACACCAGGGATCGAGAATACTCGATGGGCATGGGTCCGGTCAAACGGCGACACGCACGTAGCATGTCTGAGTGACCGTGTTGATCGACCCGCCGACGTGGCCCGCACACGAAACCGTGTGGTCGCACCTCGTCAGTGACCTATCGTACGCGGAACTCCACGACTTCGCGGCACGTGCCGGTGTGCCACGCCGTGCGTTCGACCACGACCACTACGACGTGCCCCTCGCGCGCTACGAGGAACTGGTGTCGCTGGGGGCCACGCCGGTCACCGGGCGCGAGCTGGTCCTGCGGCTCATCGCCAGTGGGCTGCGGGTCGCGCAGCGCGACAAGCGCGCGCACTGACGACACGCGCACTGACGACGCGCGCACTGACGACCGGCCTGGAGGCGCGGCTCGGCCCCGGCTCGCGGGTGCGGGCCGGGAGACGGCGCGTCGACCGCCGCGCTCCGGCCCCCGCGGCGCGCTCAGCGCGCGGCCGGCGGTCCCCACGGGTTCGCGGGCGGCGCGGACTGCTGTGGCGCCGGGGGTGCCTGCTGCTGCGGCGTCTGCTGCTGCGGGGGCGCGAAGCTCGTCGCAGGCACCGCGTCCGCCGGACGGACCGTGCCCGGGGTGCCGGGAGCGCCGGCGCCGGGACGACCACCACGAGGGCGGCCGAGCCACAGCCACGCCACGGTGGCCGTCGCGAGGAGCATCACGGTCAGCGGGATGCCGCGCTGTACCGGGGAGGTGAGGACGTCGATGACGAGCCGCTTCGGCCCGGACCCGATCGCCCCGTACGCCCCAGTGAAGACCCCCACGAGCGCCAGCGCGACGGTCCCCGCGGCACCGCCGAGCACGGCGCGGAGCAGCACGACGGGCAGTGGGCTGCGCCGGGTGATCGGCGTCAGGAAGGCCAGCCCGAGGAAGGCACCCGCGTAGAACGGGAAGGGGCTGAGGAACACCGCGGTCGCGAAGCCGAGCACCACGCTCTGGCCGCCGTAGGACCCGAACGGCCCGATGTACAGGCTCGTCCCGATCATGCCGACGAGCCCGGAGGCGGCCTGGACCGCCAGGACCGCGACGACGGCGATCGCCGCACCGGCAGCGGCGGATGCCGAGGCTCCCGGCGCGAACACCGTGGTCGGGCTCCCCGGCGCACGCGGCGTGCGGGGCGGCCGCGGGGGTGCGTACGGCCCGGTGCCGTACCCACCACCCTGCGGCTGCTGTGCGGGCGGCTGCTGCGCGGGCGGCTGCTGCTGCCACCCGGCGCCGTAGTACCCCCGGCCGTCCCCCGGACGCTGCTCCGGACCGCTCACGCTCAGTTCCCCAGGATCACGGGGCCGTCGTCGGTCGGGGTCTCCCCCGAGGTCGCCGGAGCGCTGATGCTGCCGGACGACACCCGACGCGAGCGTGCTCGGCCCTGACCGGGCTGCTTGGGCTCCGGGAGCGCCTGCAGCACCGAGTCGAGGAGCGAGTCGGCGTCGGGCGCCTTGCGGGGCTCGCGCTTCGTCACCGCGACGGGGATGTCGAGGATCGCGACGGTGGTGTCGGTCGGGGTGACCGGCGCCGAGGACGAGACACGACGGCGCGTCGGCGCTGCCGGGGCCGTGGCCTCGGGCGCGACCGCCGGCGCAGCGGCAGCAGCCGGCGCGGCGGCCGGAGCAGCAGTGGCCGGGGCAGCAGCAGGCGCGGCAGCCGGTGCGGACACCGTCAGGATGCCGTCGTCGGTCGTCGGCGCGGACTGCTCGGAGCTCGCACGGCCACCACGACGGCGGCGGCGCTTCGACCCACCGGAGGACTCCCCCTGCGGCTCGGACGCCTCGGGCGACGACGAGGAGGGCGCTGACACCGGGGACTCGACCGTGGCCGGGGACGAGGGCGCCGAAGCGGCGGCCTCTTCCTCGTGCGCGAGGGTGGAGGCGGCGATCCGGGACAGCGCGTTCTTCACGTCGTCCGTGATCTGGTGCGCCTGTGCCGACTTCGACTCGCCACCGTTGTGGCCGCCGGCCCCGGACCCGCCGTTGCCGCGCGAGGCGTTCCCGTTGGAGCCGTTCCCGTTCCCGGTGGAACCGTTGCCGTTCGACCCGTTGCCGTTCGACCCGTTGTCGGACCCGTTGCCACGACCCTTGCGGCGACCCTTCGAGGGGCCGGGGTCCGCGTTGTTGTCGTTGACCTTGGCGTTGACCTCGTCGAGGGACTCGCGGAGCCCGACGCCGATCTTCTTGCGGGTCATCTGGACGAGGCCGAGCGAGGTGACCTCGGCGACCTGGTGCTTGGTGCGGTCGCGGCTGAGGCACTCGACGAGACGACGGAGCACGAGGTCCCGGTTCGTCTCGAGCACCATGTCGATGAAGTCGACGACGATGATGCCGCCGATGTCGCGCAGGCGGAGCTGACGGACGATCTCCTCGGCGGCCTCGAGGTTGTTCTTCGTGACGGTCTCCTCGAGGTTGCCCCCGGAGCCGACGAACTTGCCCGTGTTGACGTCGATGACCGTCATGGCCTCGGTGCGGTCGATGACGAGCGAACCGCCGGAGGGCAGCCAGACCTTGCGGTCGAGCGCCTTCTCGATCTGCTCGTTGAGGCGGTACTCCTCGAAGGAGTCCGGGCCGTCGTACAGCTCGACGCGGTCCTTGAGGTCCGGCGCCACGGCGGTGAGGTACTCGTCGATGGTCTCGCGCGCGGCGTCGCCGTCGATGATCAGCTTCGTGAAGTCCTCGTTGAAGACGTCGCGCACGATCTTGACGAGCAGGTCCGGCTCCGAGTGGAGCATGACCGGCGCGTGACCGTTCTCGACCTTCTTCTGGATGGCTTCCCACTGCGCGGTGAGGCGCTGGACGTCGCGGGTGAGCTGCTCCTCGGTCGCACCCTCGGCAGCGGTGCGGACGATCACGCCCGCGTGCTCCGGCAGCACTTCCTTGAGGATCTTCTTCAGGCGGGCACGCTCGGTGTCCGGGAGCTTCCGCGAGATGCCGTTCATCGAGCCGTTCGGCACGTACACCAGGTACCGGCCGGGCAGCGAGACCTGGCTGGTCAGCCGGGCGCCCTTGTGGCCGACCGGGTCCTTCGTGACCTGCACGAGGACCTTGTCACCCGGCTTCAGCGCGGCTTCGATGCGACGACCGTGGTTGCCGGTCTCGACGGAGTTCCAGTCGACCTCACCGGCGTAGAGCACGGCGTTCCGGCCGCGGCCGATGTCGACGAACGCGGCTTCCATCGACGGCAGGACGTTCTGCACCTTGCCGAGGTAGACGTTGCCGATGAGCGAGACGTTGTGCGACTTGGTGACGTAGTGCTCGGCGAGGACGTTGTCCTCGATGACACCGATCTCGATCTTCTGCGCGCTCGAGCGGACGATCATCTGCCGGTCGACGCTCTCGCGGCGGGCGAGGAACTCGTCCTCGGTCACGACCTGGCGCCGGCGTCCGGCATCGCGGCCGTCACGGCGGCGCTGCTTCTTCGCCTCGAGGCGGGTGGAGCCCTTGATGCGCTGCGGCTCGGTGATGAGCTCGACCTCGCGGCGGCGCGGCTCCTGGTGGTCACGGGGCTCGCGGTGGTCGCGCGGTTCGCGGTCGGCGCTCGAGCCACGACGGCGGGTCCGGCGACGGCTGCCGCCCTGGACGTCGTCGTCCTCGTCGTCCCAGCGGTCGTCGCGCTCTGGGCGGGCGGCGCGGGTGGGCAGCTCCGGCAGGACCGGCGCGTGGAAGATCAGGCTGAGCGTCGAGGTCGCCTTCGGCGTTTCCGGCTCGGGCGCCGCGGGCGTCTCGTCCGGCTGCTCGGCGACCTCGGCCTCGGCCTCGGTGTCCTGCGCGGCGGACTCGGCGACGGCGGTCGCCTCGGCAGCAGCGGCGGCGCCGGCATCAGCGGCACCGGCGTCATCGGGCTCGGCCTCACCGGGCTCGGCGACGACCGGCAAGTCACCGGTCAGTGTGCTGACGTCGCTCGGCGCGTCCGTCGTCGCGGTCGCGACCGACACCTCGACGGAGACCGTCGCGTCGGTCGCGGTGCCGTCCTCGACCGGACGGGAGGCACTGCTCGCCTCAGGCGTCGCGGTCTGGTCGGTCTGCGCGACCGTCTCGGTGCCCTGGTCGGTGACCGTGTCGACCGCGTCGGTCGACTCGGTCGACCCGCCACGGGCCTCCTGGCCGGACCGGGCGCGGCGACCGCCGAACAGGCGGCCCCGTCGCTTCGGTGCGGCGTCGTCGTGGTTGTTCGTTCCGTTGTTCTCGTTCTGCTCCACCATGGACTGGTGCACTCCTCGGCCCCGCTCCCACCCCGAGGGGCGGCGGGAATTCTGTAGTTGTGGCGGGCGGCGGCGACGCCACCCACACTCGCTGGTCAGTGACCGTCCGGCGTCGACATCTTGTGCGGTCCGCGCTCGTTCCGTGCGGAGCACCCGGCCCCGCTCGGCTCGGCGTCGGAGTGACGCGTCGTCCGGTCACGGCACGCTCTCACCGTGCCTGATCGTCCGGGCTGGTGCCCGGAAAGCTCTCGTCGTCGGGTGGATCTCCCACCCGACCCTGTGATTATCGCACGCGACGCCCGGGAAGGCGCGGAGCCGTCGTGTCATGATGACGCTGTGAGTACGACTGCACCAGCCACCCGTCGCCCGGTCGCCATCGCGGTCCTGCTGCTCGTGACCGGCGCGGTCGCCTTGTACGCGGCGTTCCGGCTGGTGCTCGACGAGTTCGAGAAGTACGCGAACCCGGACGCGGTCCTCAGTTGTGACGCCAGTCCGTTCATCAGTTGCTCGGACGTGATGGCGAGCTCGCAGGGGCACCTGTTCGGCTTCCCGAACCCGCTGCTCGGGCTGATGGGCTTCGTCGCCCCGATCGCCGTCGGGGTGGTCCTGCTCGCGGGCTTCCGCGGGACGCGGTGGTTCTGGATCGTGTTCAACGCGGGCGTGTTCCTGGCCTGGGTGTTCGTCACGTGGCTCTTCACGCAGACCGTCTGGTCCATCGGCGCGCTCTGCCCCTGGTGCATGCTCGTCTGGGCGATGACGATCCCGATGTTCTGGGTCTTCACGGTCTGGAACATGTCCCGCGGCACGTTCGGTGCCCGCGGTCAGCGCATCGGGAAGGCACTGTTGCCGTTCTGCTGGGCGATCCCGCTCGCGAACTACCTGGTCATCGTGGTGGTCGTCCTGATCATGTTCCCGACGGTGCTGACCTCGCTCTGAGCCGCCGCAGTTCGGTGACACGTCACCTGATTCCTGGACTCTTCTCAGCCAGGAGGGCCCGTCGGCGCGTCGTCAGCCGTTACGCTCGTTCCCGATGAGCGACAACGAGAGCAGCAAGAAGGCTCGCCGGAACGCCGCACGGGAACGTGCCGCCGCCCAGCGCGAGAAGGAGAAGTCCCGCCGGCGCCGCAACCGCACGCTGACGATCAGCGGCATCATCGTCGGTGGTCTCGCCGTGATCGCGGTCGTCGTGCTGGTGATCGCCAACTCGATCCAGCCCGTGGGCCCCGGACCGAAGAACATGGCGAGCGACGGCATCCTCTTCAAGGGTGAGAACAGCCAGATCGTCCCCGTGACGACGAAGGCCATCCCCGAGGGCGGCAAGCCGACCGCCACGAAGCAGGACGACTCCCTCGCGAACATCACCGTGTACGAGGACTACATGTGCCCGTACTGCAACCAGTTCGAGACCGCGCAGATGACCCAGATCAAGCAGTGGGTCCAGAGCGGGTCCGCCACGCTCGAGATGCACCCCTTCAACCTGCTCGACCGCTCCTCGCTCGGCTCGAAGTACTCCACCCGGGCCGCTGCGGCCGCCGCGTGTGTCGCGAACTACCAGCCCGACGCCTTCCTCGACGTGAACGCCGCGTTCTACGAGAACCAGCCGTCGGAGAACACCCGCGGTCTCTCGAACGCGAAGCTCGCCTCGATCGCGAAGAAGGCCGGCGCGACGGACAAGGACATCGCGTCCTGCATCACCGACCAGAAGTTCGCCGGCTGGGTCGGTGACGCCACGAACCGGGCGCTCACCGAGAAGATCCCGAACTCGTCGCTCGACAAGCTCACCGGCACCCCGCTCGTGCTCGTCAACGGCAAGCAGTACAGCGGCACCCTGACCGACACCGACGCGTTCGCCGCGTTCGTCGAGCAGAACGTGAGCGCCAGCTAGCTGTAGTTCCCCGGGACGTTGTGAACGGGTGACGTAAGTGAAGACCTCCGGGACGATGTGAGTTACCACACACCACGTCGTCACCGGAGG
>NZ_SMGH01000010.1:0-228447 GCF_004346855.1 Curtobacterium sp. PhB136 | reverse complement strand
GAATTGTCTCCGGACGTCCCACAAGTGGAACGCCACGGGGTCAATAAATTGGCATTGACAATGTGCACGCTGTTGAGTTCTCAAGGACCAGACGCGCCGAGCTTCTTCTCCCCTGGAGGAATGCCCGCTCGGGCAACTTCGGTACTGTACCACTACTTCAGTGGCGGTCGAATCGACCGGCTTCATTGGAGTGGGTGGTCCCGCTTGAGGTCGGCGTGGTCGGACTGCATCTTCCGGGGCTTTCGCTCCGGGTGACCGTCTCGGCTTCTCCGCCGCACCTTTGGGGTGACGAGTAAGAACTCTACGGGCGATCGGCGGATCCGGCAAACCGAGCGCGCACGACGGCGTGTCGCCCGGAACGACGGGGATCGTGTCTCGGGAACGACGAAGGGCCCGCCATCCGGGTGGATGACGGGCCCTCGGTCGAACGCAGAAGGAATGCTCAGCGACGCGCGATGACGGGGTTCTTCAACGTGCCGATGCCGGAGATCGTGACCTCGACGACTTCGCCGTCGCGGATCTCCCCCACGCCCGACGGGGTCCCCGTGAGGATCACGTCCCCGGGCAGCAGGGTCCAGATCGCCGACACGAACTCGATGAGCGACGGGATGTCGTGCACCATCTCGCTCGTCGAGGCGACCTGGCGCAGGTCACCGTCCACACGGGTCTCGAGCCGGATGTCCGACGGGTCGATCTCGGTCTCGATCACCGGACCGAGCGGGCAGAACGTGTCGAACCCCTTCGCGCGGGTCCACTGGCCGTCCCGCGCCTGGAGGTCACGGGCGGTCACGTCGTTCGCGATCGTGTACCCGAGGATCACGCTGGCGAAGTCCTCACGCTTGACGTTCTTCGCGAGGGACCCGATCACGATGGCGAGTTCGCCTTCGTGGTCGACGCGTCCGATGCCCTCGGGCAGGCGGATGGGGTCGTCCGGACCGATCACCGAGGTGTTCGGCTTGAGGAACACCACGGGGTCGTCGCCCGAGACGTCGTCCATCTCGGCGGCGTGTTCGGCGTAGTTGAGCCCGACGCCGATCACCTTCGACCTCGGGATCACCGGGGCCAGGAGCTTCGCCTCGGACAGGGGCACCCGCTCCCCCGTGGTCTCGAACCCCTGGTACATCGGGTCCCCCGCGAGCACCACCAGGGCGCGCTCGTCGAGGATGCCGTACCGGGGGTCTTCACCCTTGCTGCTGAACCGTGCGATCTTCACCGTTCGACCCTACCGACGCCCGAGCCCGGATCAGGACGCGTCGGTCAGCTTGGTCATCCACCCGTGCGCGTCGGGACGACGGCCGGACTGGATGTCCGTGAGCTCTTCGCGCAGGGACATCGTGAGTTCGCCGGCACCGACGGTCGGCGAACCGATCGTGAAGCCGTCGCCGCGGAGCTCCGCGATCGGGGTCACCACGGCGGCGGTGCCGCACGCGAAGGCCTCGGTGATGGAGCCGTCCGCGACGCCGTCCCGCCACTCGTCGAGGGTCACCCGACGACGCTCGACCTGCAGGCCGCGGTCTTCCGCGAGCTGCAGGATCGAGTCACGGGTGATCCCTTCGAGGATGGACGGGGAGTCCGGGGTGACGAGCGTGCCGTCGGACTTCACGAGCACGACGTTCATGCCGCCGAGCTCCTCGAGGTACTTGCCTTCTTCGGAGTCGAGGAACATCACCTGCTGGCAGCCGTGCTCGTACGCCTCTTGCTGCGGGAGCAGGGACGCCGCGTAGTTGCCACCGGTCTTGGCCGCCCCCGTGCCGCCACGGCCCGCGCGGGCGTAGTTCGACGACAACCAGATGGACACCGGCTTCGGCCCGGACGTGAAGTACGCGCCGGCCGGGCTCGCGATGCAGTGGTACGCCACCGCCTGGGCCGCACGGACCCCGAGGAAGGACTCCGTCGCGATCATGAACGGCCGCAGGTACAGGCTGGTCTCCGGCGCCGAGGGCACCCAGTCCACGTCGGTCTGCACGAGCTGGCGGATGGACTCGACGAAGACCTCGACCGGGAGCTCCGGCAGCGCCAGGCGCCGGGCCGACCGCTGGAAGCGACGGGCGTTGGCATCCGGGCGGAACGTCCACACCGAGCCGTCGGCGTGCCGGTAGGCCTTCAGCCCCTCGAAGATCTCCTGCGCGTAGTGCAGGACACTGGCGCTCGGGTCGAGCGAGAGCGGACCGTACGGGTGGATCGCGGCATCGTGCCACCCGGCGTCGATCGTCCACTCCACCGTGGCCATGTGGTCCGTGAAGTGCTTGCCGAACCCGGGGTCCGCCAGGATCACGTCACGCTCCGCCTCCGCCCGACGCTCGGCAGACGGGGTGGTGGAGAACTCGAGCCCGAAGACGGTCTCGGGGTTCGCGGTCTCGGTGCTGGCGGTGTCGGTGCTCATCGGTGTGGCTCCCTTTCAGGCGGTGGTGGTGCGCTCCGCGGCCGCGGCGGCGATGGCGTCGCCGATCTCGGCCGTGCTGCGCTGCGATGTGCCCCGGTCAGCCAGGTCCGCTTCAACGGCCCGCGTCACCGCCGTCGCCAGGTCCCCACGACCGATGTGGTCGAGGAGGAGGGCGACGGAGAGGATGGCGGCCGTCGGATCGGCCTTCTGCTGACCCGCGATGTCCGGCGCGGATCCGTGCACCGGCTCGAACATGCTGGGGAAGGTGCCGTCCGGGTTGATGTTGCCCGAGGCCGCCAGACCGATGCCGCCGCTGATCGCGCCGGCCAGGTCGGTGATGATGTCGCCGAAGAGGTTGTCGGTGACGATGACGTCGAACCTAGCAGGCTCCCGAACCATGTGGATGGTGACCGCGTCCACGTGCTGGTAGTCCACGGTGACGTCCGGGTACTCCTGCCCGACGGCCGCCACGGTCCGCTGCCAGAGCGCTCCGGCGTGCACGAGCACGTTGCTCTTGTGCACGAGCGTCAGGTGCTTCCGTGGGCGCCGATTCGCCAGGTCGAAGGCGTACCGGACCGTGCGCTCCACCCCGTACGCGGTGTTCAGGGAGACCTCTGTCGCGATCTCGTGCGGGGTCCCGACGCGGATCGCCCCGCCGTTGCCGACGTAGGGCCCCTCGGTCCCTTCGCGGATGACGACGAAGTCGACGGCCCCGGGTGCCGCGAGCGGCGTCACCACGGAGTCGTAGACCTTCGTCGGACGCAGGTTGACGTAGTGGTCGAACGCGAACCGGAGCTTCAGCAGCAGTCCGCGCTCGATGATCCCGCCGGCAAGGCGTGGGTCGCGGGGGTCCCCGCCGACCGCGCCGAGCAGGATCGCGTCGTGCGACGCCACGGCCGCCATGTCGTCCTCGGTGAGGATGTCGCCGGTCTCGAGGTACCGGGTGGCACCGAGCGAGAACGGGGTCTCGTCGATCACGAGGTCGTCCGGGGTGACGGCATGCAGGACCTTGAGGGCCTCGTCGACCACTTCCGGTCCGATGCCGTCACCGCGGATGACCGCGAGCTTGAGCGTCTGCGTCATGTGGGTGCTCCCCTACAGCGTGATGTCGATCTCGCGGAGCGAGGAGGCGTCGATCGTCTTGCGGACGTGCTCGAGGATCTCCGCGGGCACCGGCGAGTCGACGGTGAGGACGCTGAGCGCCTGTCCGCCGGCGGCCTGGCGCGCGATCTGCATGGCGGCGATGTTGATGCCCGCCTCGCCGAACTCCTTGCCGTAGACCGCGACGATGCCCGGGCGGTCCGTGTAGTCCATGACCACGTGGTGCTTGTCGAGGGCGACCTCGACGTCGTAGCCGTTGATCTCGACGAGCTTCTCGACCTGCTTGGGGCCGGTGAGCGTGCCCGAGACGCTGATCGCCGGGCCGTCGGACTGGGCGCCGCGGATCGTCAGGACGTTGCGGTACTCCGGGCTGTCCGAGTCGGTGATGAGCCGGACGCTGACCCCGCGCTGTTCCGCGATGAGCGGGGCGTTGACGTAGGAGACCTGGTCGCTGACGACGTCCGTGAAGACGCCCTTCAGCGCTGCGAGCTTCAGCACGCTGACGTCGAACTCGGCGAGCTCGCCGTGGACCTCGACGTCGATGCTGGTGACCGGGGAGGTGGCGAGGGCCGTGAAGACCTGACCGAGCTTCTCGACGAGCGGGATGCCCGGACGCACGTACGGATCGATGACGCCACCGGCGACGTTGACCGCGTCCGGGACGAGCTCGCCGCCGAGCGCGAGGCGCACGGACTTGGCGACCGAGACGCCCGCCTTCTCCTGCGCTTCGTCGGTGGAGGCGCCGAGGTGCGGCGTGACCACGACGTTCGGCAGGGACACCAGGGGCGAGTCCGTCGGGGGCTCGGACACGAAGACGTCGAGGCCGGCGCCGGCGATCTGGTTGCTGGTGAGCGCACGGTGCAGTGCGTCTTCGTCGATCAGGCCGCCGCGGGCCACGTTCACGACGAACGCGGTCGGCTTCATGATCGCGAACTGCTCGTCCGAGATCATGCCGAGGGTCTCCGGCGTCTTCGGCATGTGGATCGTGACGAAGTCCGCGCGCTTGAGCAGGTCGTCGAGGGAGACGAGCTCCACCCCGAGCTGCTGCGCACGGGCCGTGGTGACGTAGGGGTCGTACGCGATGACCGAGACGCCGAACGCCTGCAGGCGCTGGGTGATCAGGGCACCGATGCGGCCGAGGCCGATGATGCCGACCGTCTTCTCGTAGAGCTCGACGCCGGTGTACGCGGAGCGCTTCCACGCGCCGGCCGCGAGCGACGCGTGCGCCGCCGGGATGTGGCGCGCGAGCGACAGGATGTGACCGACCGTGAGCTCGGCCGCCGAGATGATGTTCGACGTCGGCGCGTTCACGACCATCACGCCGGCCGTGGTGGCCGCCTTGATGTCGACGTTGTCGAGGCCGACGCCGGCACGGGCGACGACCTTGAGGTTCGGTGCTGCGGCGATCGCTTCGGCGTCGACCTTGGTGGCGGAACGCACCAGGATGGCGTGCGCGTCGGCGAGGGAGGCCAGGAGTGCGGGGCGGTCGGTGCCGTCCACGTTCCGGATCTCGAAGTCGGGCCCGAGGGCGTCGACTGTGGCGGGCGAGAGTTCTTCGGCGATCAGGACGACCGGCTTCGGCACAGCTGCTGTTTCCTCACACGAGACGGGCGGTATCCCACCATCGTATCGACGCGAGCAGGCCGTTACGACCGCAACCGGGGCTCTGTGGAGAACCACATGACGGACGGGAGGGTCGTGGCGGTGTCGCCACGGGCCTCCCGTCCGTCATGTGGTTCCGTCAGGAACCGATCCGCAGTGTCGAGGACACGTACTGCAGGAGCGTGAACCAGAGCGCGGAGACCGCGCAGAGCGCGGCGACGAACACCACGACGGTCCGGACGAGCTCCATCCGCCGCGACACCAGCCACGCGGCGACGAACCCCGCCGGCGCGATCGCGACGTCGAGGACGAGGGCCGGCCACGGGGTGGAGGTCTCAAGGCCTGAGCCGCCGTTCTTCCGGACGAACTCGTTGAACGCGGACACCGACTGCGTGACACCGACCAGGTTGCCGACGGCCTGCCAGGTGACGTAGGCGAGACAGACGGCGGCGACGATCCAGACGACGAGCTTGCCGACGGTGAACACGCGCGGCTGCTCGGAGACGGCGGCGCTCACCCGAAGCTCCTGGTCAGGATGAAGGGCCACGGGATGAGGACGACCGCGCCCACGAGCAGCCAGATGAACTTCGTGCGGTTGCGGGTGCCCTGCCCGAGCCAGAGGGTCGCGGCGAACCAGAACGCCGGGGCCATGATCGCGAGGACGCGCATGATCTCCGACACGATGCTCGCGACGCCGGTGCCGGTGACCGTCAGGAGGCTCGCGCTGACGAGCCAGGCCACCGTGTAGAGGAGGTAGACGCCGCCGAAGACGCCCATGCCGACGAGCGCCCCGGAGCCGAGCGGCTCTTCGGTGTCGTGCTCGCGGCGCGCCTTCACCCGGACGGGGTTGTGGGCGGCGTCGACGTGGGTGGCGTCGTCCGCGTCGTCCCAGGAGAGGGCGGCTTCGTCGTCGTGGTCGACCGCGCCGTCCGGCGGGGACGCCGCGGCGCCGTCGTGTGCGGGAGGTGCCGGGGTCATGCCCTCGATTCTACGAGAGCACGGCGCGACGCGAGACCGCGAGGTCGCTCAGGCGTCGACGCGGCTCAGGCGTCGGCGGCCTGGGACTCGAGGACCTCGGCGACGACGTCGCGGACCGCCGGGAACAGCGGGTGGCTCTCCATGAGTCCGGTGAGGATCTCGGTGAGCGCGTGTGCGGTCGCGCCGGAGCGGAGCAGCGCGTGCAGCTCGATCGACTCGGGGTCGTCCTGGTCGTCGAAGGCGAGGGCCACGCGGATCGCGCCGACGAGGTGCTCGACGGGCATCCCGCGTTCGGCGAGCTGCGCGGCCGGGCCGACGAAGCGTTCCCGCCGGCCGAGCTTCCTGAGCGGGTTCCGGCCGACGCGGACGGTGGTGTCCGGCAGGTGCGGGTTCGCGATGCGGGACAGGTTCGCGGCGACGTAGCGCGCGTGCTCGTCCGGGTCGAAGCCGTGCTTGGCGATGAGGAGCTCGGTGGTCTCCGCCAGGACGCCGTCCACCTCGGCGCGGACGGCGGTGTCCTCGAGGGCTTCGCGGATGAGCCGGATCCCGCGGACGTAGCCGTGGTAGGCGGCCGTCGCGTGGGCGGTGTTCACCGTGTAGAGCTTCCGCTCGACGAAGGGCTGCAGGTCGTCGACCCACGTCACGCCGTCGATCTCCGGCGGCTCGGCATCGGAGGACGCGAACGGCGTGCGCTCGATGACCCACTCGTAGAAGGGCTCGAGGACCACGTCGAGGCCGCCGGACTGGCCGAGGACGCCGGACTGGTCCGGGACGATGCGGTCGATCGCGCAGTTCGCGAAGACCGCGGCGATGTCCCGGTCTTCGAGGATGGGGGCGCGGCGGATGCTGGCGTGCAGCGAGTCCGTCGCGTTGTAGGCGTTCTCGCACGCCACGATCGTGACGTCGCCGCGCTCGAGCGGGCGGGCTGCGAGGCCCTCCGCGATCACCGGGGCCACCAGCGGCAGCGTGCGTGCACCGACCGCGGTGGTGACGACGTCGGCTTCCGCGATGGCCTGGATGACGCGTTCACGGTCGGTCTTGCTGCTCAGCGCGCTGAACCCGTAGACCAGGTGCTCGACGGGCATGTCACCGACTTCGTGCACGACGAACTTGCCGGCTTCGTTGAGTGCCGCGACCACACGTTCGTCGACGTCGACGAAGGTCAGCTCGTAGCCGCTCGCCACGAGGAACTGGCCCACGAAGCCGCGCCCGATCTTGCCGGCGCCGATGTGGACCGCTCGCTTCGTCACCGCCATCCGATGATCATCCCATGCCGATCGGTACGGTTCTGCCACGTCGTGAGCGGTGCGCGCGACGCCTGTCGTGCAACGCCCCGGGGGTCGCCGGAGGGACGCCGGTCCGCGGCGTCGGGGGTGGTGAAGAGATGGTTCATGTCGTTCGGGTCACATCGAGAAGCGGCGGTGCACGGGTGCACACCGCCGCCTCGTCGTCGAGTGGTCTGGGGAAGACTACCGCGCGGCGGAACCGTCGACGTAGTCCGAGTCCGACTGCTTCCACGCGAAGAGCTTGCGGAGCTCGCGGCCGGTGGCCTCGATCGGGTGGCCCTCGCCCTTCTCGCGCAGCGCCTTGAACTCCGGAGCACCGGCGTCCTGGTCGTCGATGAAGCGCTTCGCGAAGGTGCCGTCCTGGATGTCGGCGAGCACGGCCTTCATGTTCTCCTTCACCTCCGGCGAGATCACGCGGGGGCCGGAGACGTAGTCACCGAACTCGGCCGTGTCGGAGATCGACCAGCGCTGCTTGGTGAGGCCGCCCTCCCAGATCAGGTCGACGATCAGCTTGAGCTCGTGGAGCACCTCGAAGTAGGCGATCTGCGGCTGGTAGCCCGCCTCGACCAGGGTCTCGAAGCCGTACTGGATGAGCTGCGACGTGCCACCGCAGAGGACGGCCTGCTCACCGAACAGGTCGGTCTCGGTCTCCTCGGTGAAGGTGGTCTTGATGCCGCCGGAGCGGAGGCCACCGATCGCCTTGGAGTAGGACCAGGCGAGGTCCCATGCGCTGCCGGACGCGTCGACCTCGACGGCGACGATCACGGGGACGCCACGGCCGGCCTCGTACTCGCGGCGCACGGTGTGGCCAGGGCCCTTCGGTGCGACGAGGGACACGTCGACACCGGCGGGCGCCTCGATGTAGCCGTAGCGGATGTTGAAGCCGTGTCCGAAGACGAGCGTCGCGCCCTGCTTGAGGTTCGGCTCGATGTCGTCCTTGTAGACGATGCGCTGGACCTGGTCCGGCGCGAGGATCACGACGACGTCGGCCCACTTGGTGACCTCGGCGGGCGTGAGCACCTCGAAGCCGGCCTCTTCGGCCTTCTGGCGGCTCTTCGAGCCCTCCTTGAGGCCGATCTTGACCTCGACGCCGGAGTCGCGGAGGTTGAGGGCGTGGGCGTGGCCCTGCGAGCCGTAGCCGATGACCGCGACCTTCTTGGCCTGGATGAGGGACAGGTCGGCGTCGGCGTCGTACACGATGTCAGTCACGGTGCGTGATCTCCTTGGTAGTGGTTCGTTCGGAGCCGGGTGGCGCTCAGCGCACCCGGTCGGTGATGCTCTTGGGTCCGCGGCCCACACCGAGGAGGCCGGCGCGCGCCAGCTCCTTGATGCCGTATGGCTCGAGCACGCGGAGGATCGCCTGGATCTTGCCGGGGTCGCCGGTCACCTCGACGATGAGCGAGTCGTTCGCGACGTCGACGACCTGGGCGCGGAACAGGTTCACTGCTTCGAGCACGGCCGAGCGCGTCTGGTTGTCGACACGGACCTTCACGAGCATGTGCTCGCGCTGGACCGACTGCGAGAAGTCGAGTTCGACGATCTTGATGACGTTGACGAGCTTGTTGAGCTGCTTGGTCACCTGTTCGAGCGGCAGGTCCTCGACGTCGACGACGACCGTGATGCGGGACAGTCCCGCGACCTCGGTGTTGCCCACGGCGAGCGACTCGATGTTGAAGCCGCGTCGGGCGAAGAGCCCGGCGACACGGGTCAGGAGGCCCGGCTTGTCCTCGACGAGGAGGGAGAGGACGTGGCTCATGCGGTTTCCCCCGTCATGTCGGCGTCTTCGTCGTCCCAGGTGGGTGCGATCGTCTGGGCGTACTCGATGGACGAGTTGCTGACCCCCTGCGGGACCATCGGCCAGACCATCGAGTCACGGCTCACGACGAAGTCGATGACGACCGGACGGTCGTTGGTGGCGAGGGCGAGCTGGATCGCGGCGTCGACCTCGTCCTCCTTCTCGACGCGGATGCCGAGGGCGCCGTACGCCTCGGCGAGCTTCACGAAGTCGGGGACACGGCGCGAGGAGTGGCCGGTCTCCAGGTCGGTGAACGAGTGACGGCCGTCGTAGAACAGCGTCTGCCACTGGCGCACCATGCCGAGCGAGGAGTTGTTGATGATCGCGACCTTGATCGGGATGTCGTTGATGACACAGGTCGCGAGTTCCTGGTTCGTCATCTGGAAGCACCCGTCGCCGTCGATCGCCCAGACCACACGGTCCGGTTCGGCGACCTTGGCACCCATCGCAGCGGGGACCGAGTAGCCCATGGTGCCGGCGCCGCCGGAGTTCAGCCACGCGTTCGGGCGCTCGTACTTGATGAACTGCGCCGACCACATCTGGTGCTGCCCGACACCGGAGGCGTAGATCGCCTCGGGGCCGGTGAGCTCACCGATGCGGCTGATGATCGCCTGCGGTGCCAGCAGTCCGTCCTGCGGCGGTGCGAAGCCGAGCGGGAAGTCCGCACGGACCTGCTCGAGCCGGCTCCACCACGTCGCGATGCTCGCGCGGGAGTCCGTGGGGATCCCCTGCCAGGCGTCGAGGAGGTCGACGAGCACGTCCTTCGCGTCGCCCACGATCGGGACGTCGGCGAAGCGGATCTTGGAGATCTCCGCCGGGTCGATGTCGACGTGCACGACCTTGGCGTCGGGCGCGAACTCGTCCACCTTGCCGGTGACGCGGTCGTCGAAGCGGGCGCCGAGGGCGATGATGAGGTCGCTCTCCTGCAGCCCGAGCACCGCGGGCACGGTGCCGTGCATGCCGGGCATGCCGAGGTGCTGCTGGTGCGAGTCCGGGAACGCGCCGCGGGCCATCAGCGTCGTCACGACCGGGGCGCCGGTGGCCTCGGCGAAGGCGATGAGCTCGGCGGTCGCGCGGGAGCGGATCACGCCACCGCCGACGTAGAGCACCGGACGGTTCGACTCCGCGAGGAGCTGGGCGGCGGCGGTGATCTGCTTGCCGTGCGCCTTGGTCACCGGACGGTAGCCGGGCAGGTCGACCTTCGGCGGCCAGACGTACGGCGCCGACTTCTGCTGGGCGTCCTTGGTGATGTCGACGAGCACCGGGCCCGGGCGACCCGTCGTCGCGATCAGGTGCGCGGCGGCGAGCGTCGCGGGGACGTCGGCGGGGTCGGTCACGAGGAACGAGTGCTTCGTGATCGGCATCGTGATGCCGACGATGTCCGCTTCCTGGAAGGCGTCGGTGCCCATCAGCGTGGAGAACACCTGGCCGGTGATCGCGATGAACGGGACCGAGTCCATGTAGGCGTCGGCGATCGCGGTGACGAGGTTCGTGGCACCGGGGCCGGACGTGGCGATCGCGACGCCGACCTTGCCGGACGCGGACGCGTAGCCCTCGGCGGCGTGGCCGGCGCCCTGCTCGTGCCGGACCAGGATGTGCCGGATGGTCGTCGACGCCATGAGCTCGTCGTAGAAGGGGATGATCGCGCCGCCGGGCAGGCCGAAGACGTCGGTGATCCCGAGGTGCTCGAGCGTCCGCAGGACGGCTCCCGAGCCGGTCAGGACCTCCGGCGATCGACGTGCTCCGGTGGCCGCGGACAGCGGTGTGGCTTCCGTGGGCATGAAGGGTTCCTTGCCTTACGAGATGGCGGTGGTGCGGGTGTCGAACGCTAGCCCGTGACCGCGCCCTTGGCGGCGGACTGGACGAGCTTGGCGTACTTCGCGAGGACTCCGCGGGTGTAGCGCGGGGGCAGCGGTTCCCAGCCGTCACGGCGGGATGCCAGCTCGGCAGGGTCGACCAGTAGGTCGAGCGTGCGAGCCGCGATGTCGACACGGATGCGGTCGCCATCGCGCACGAAGGCAACTGGACCTGCGTCCACTGCTTCCGGTGCGATGTGGCCGATGCACAGGCCGGTTGTGCCGCCTGAGAATCTGCCGTCGGTCAACAGTAGTACATCCTTGCCGAGACCCGCGCCCTTGATGGCCGCCGTGATGGCGAGCATCTCGCGCATGCCCGGGCCGCCCTTCGGACCCTCGTACCGGATGACGACGACGTCGCCCTTCTGGATCCGCCCCTCGGTGAGGGCGTCCATGGCGGAGCGCTCGCGGTCGAACACCCGCGCGGGGCCCTCGAACACCGAGGCGTCGAAGCCCGCGGTCTTCACGACGGCACCCTCTGGTGCGAAGGAGCCCTGCAGGATCGTCAGGCCGCCGGTCTCGTGGATCGGGTTGTCGAGCTTGCGGAAGACCTCGCCGTCGAGCTCCGGCGGGTCGATCTCGGCCAGGTTCTCGGCGACGGTCTTGCCCGTGACGGTCATGCACTCGCCGTGCAGGAGCCCGGCGTCGAGCAGCGCCTTCATGATCACCGGGATGCCGCCGTTGCGGTCGACGTCGACCATGACGTACTTGCCGAACGGCTTCATGTCGGCCAGGTGCGGGACCTTGGAGCCGATGCGGTTGAAGTCGTCGAGGTCCAGCTCGACCTCGGCCTCGTGCGCGATCGCCAGCAGGTGCAGGACGACGTTGGTGGAGCCTCCGAGGGCCATCGCGACGGCGATCGCGTTCTCGAACGCCTCCTTCGTCAGGATCTGGCGCGCGGTGATGCCGTGCTTGAGCATGTTCACCACGGCCTCGCCGGAGCGGTGCGCGTAGTAGTCGCGGCGGCGGTCGGCGCTGGGCGGCGCGGCCGAGCCCGGGAGCGACATCCCGAGTGCTTCGGCGACCGACGCCATCGTGTTCGCGGTGTACATCCCGCCGCAGGCGCCTTCGCCGGGGACGATCGCACACTCGATCTTCTTGAGCTCTTCTTCGCTCATGGTGCCGGCCTTGCAGGCGCCGACGCCCTCGAAGGAGTCGATGATCGTGACTTCCTTCATCGTGCCGTCGGCCTGCTTCACGTAGCCCGGCATGACCGAGCCCGCGTAGAGGAAGACGCTCGCGAGGTCGAGACGCGCGGCGGCCATCAGCATGCCGGGGAGCGACTTGTCGCAGCCGGCGAGCAGCACGGTGCCGTCGAGGCGCTCCGCGTTGACGACGGTCTCGACGCTGTCCGCGATGACCTCGCGCGAGACGAGGGAGAAGTGCATGCCCTCGTGGCCCATCGAGATGCCGTCCGAGACGGAGATGGTGCCGAACTGGAGCGGGTACCCGCCACCGCCGTGGACGCCTTCCTTGGCGCCCTGGGCGAGCCGGTCGAGGCTCAGGTTGCAGGGGGTGATCTCGTTCCAGGACGAGGCGATGCCGATCTGCGGCTTCTCCCAGTCCTCGTCCCCCATCCCGACGGCGCGCAGCATGCCACGCGAGGTGGTTGCTTCGATCCCGTCGGTGACGACTCGGCTACGCGGCTTGACGTCGATATCAGGCATGGAGCGAGTCTAGGACCGATTGGGATACCAATCGTGCACCTTCATGCATATGCATGGTTCCGATCATCGGACGGGAGGCTCGGCTCGGGTCTCAGCGCGTGGCCCGCAGGCGGGCGAGCTGCTTCAGGACGTCGGTCAGGGCCGCAGGATCGCTCACGCGGTACCCCGCGAGCGTGTCGCCCTCCCCCACCTTCACGCCGACGTCACCGGCACCCAGCACGCGGAAGGCGTCCTCGTCGGTGACGTCGTCGCCGGCGAAGAACACCCCGTCCGCGCCACGGAGGTCCCGCAGCCGGGCGATGGCGTCGCCCTTCGTGACGTGCCGGACGGCGAACTCGACGATGTCCTTGCCGCCACGTTCGAGGACCTCCGGGTCGGCGTCGTGCGCCGCCCGGCTGGCCGCGGCGTTCGCCTCGGCCGCGACCTCGGCGCTCACACGTCGGGTGTGCACGCCGTGCCCGGCGGGCTTGTGCTCGATGACGACACCGGGGAACCGTGCGCCCACTTCGTCGAGGGCGGCACCGATGCGGGCCACCCGTGCCTGCTCGTCCTCGGTCAGCGCGGCTTCGTCGTGGCCGTCGACGCGCCACTCCACACCGTGCGAGCCGACGAGCGACATGTCGTCCGGGGCGTGCGTGACCCGCGCGAGGCTGCCGAGCGGCCGGCCGGAGACCAGCACCACCTCGGTGTCCTTCGCGCGCTGCAGCGTCAGCACCGCGGCCCAGCTGCCCGGCAGGGCGCCGACCTGGGACGGGTCGTCCGCGAACGGCGCCAGGGTGCCGTCGAAGTCCAACGCGACCAGCAGGCGGTCGGCCGCAGCCAGGTCCGCGAGGGCCGTGTCGAGCTCTGGGGTCGTCGTCTCGTCGACGTTGGTGGTCGTCTCAGGCATCACGGGCCTCCCGGGTGTCCTCAGCAGCACGCGCCTTCTGGGCGTCCTGGTCGAAGATCGACATGTTGTCGGTCTGGGCCTCGCGGTGACGGTCCGCGGGATCCGTCGCCGACGGGTCGATGCGGGCGTTCCGTGGGGCGTGGCGGTCGAGCGCTTCGAGGAACGAGCGCGACCAGCGGGCCACGTCGTTGTCCCGGACGCGCTTCCGGAGCGCGCGCATCCGCGTGGAGCGCTCGCGACGGGGCATCTCGATCGCACGCTCGATCGAGTCCTTCATGGCGCCGATGTCGTGCGGGTTGATGATCACGGCCTGCTTGAGTTCGTCGGCGGCCCCGGCGAACTCGGAGAGGATCAGCACGCCGTCGTTGTCGAAGCGCGTCGCGACGTACTCCTTCGCGACGAGGTTCATGCCGTCGCGGAGGGCGGTCACGAGCATGATGTCGGCGGCCAGGTAGAGCGCGACCATCTCCTCGCGCGGGTAGCCGTGGTGCAGGTACGAGATCGGCTGGTGGCCGATCGTGCCGAGGTCGCCGTTGATCCGGCCGACGCTCAGCTCGATCTCGTCGCGGAGGGTCCGGTAGGTGTCGACGCGCTCACGGCTCGGGCTCGCGACCTGCACCAGGGTGGCGTCCTCGACCTTGATGCGGCCGTCCTCGATGAGCTCACCGAACGCCTTGATCCGGTGCCGGATGCCCTTGGTGTAGTCGAGCCGGTCCACGCCGAGGAGGACCGTCTTCGGGTTGCCGAGGCCCTCGCGGATCTCACGGGCACGTTCCTGGACCTCGGGCTTCCGCGCGATGTCCTCGAAGCTCTCCGCGTCGATCGAGATCGGGAAGTGCCGGGCCTCGACGTGGCGCACCGTGATGCCCTTGCGGCTCCGCGGAGCCTGCGGGTCGTCGACGGGGACGTCGATCGTGGTGCCCTTGGTCGTGTAGCCCTTGATGTGCCGGACGGCACGGAGGAAGTCGCTGGCGTCGTCGTGGCGCTGGAAGCCGATCACGTCCGCGCCGAGCAGCCCGTCGAGGATCTGCGCACGCCACGGGAGCTGCGCGTAGATGCCGACCGGCGGGAACGGGATGTGGTTGAAGAAGCCGATCGTCACGTCCGGGCGGAGTTCGCGGAGGAGCGCCGGGACGAGCTGCAGCTGGTAGTCCTGCACCCAGACGATGCCGTCCTGCTCGGTGATCTCGGCGATCTGCTCCGCGAAGCGCTTGTTCACGCTCTTGTACGCGTTCCACCAGTCGCGGTGGTAGCTCGGGTGCTCGATCACGTCGTGGTAGAGCGGCCAGAGGGTGTCGTTGCTGAAGCCCTCGTAGTAGTCCTCGACGTCGGAACCGCTGAGCGGGACCGGGACGATGTGGATGCCCTCGTTGTCGAACGGCTCGACCTCGACGTCGGGCTGGCCGACCCAGCCGACCCAGGCGCCGTCGTTCGCACGCATCACCGGCTCGAGCGCGGTGACCAGTCCACCGGGCGAGTGCCGCCAGCCTTCGTTGCCGTCCTCGTCGACGACGCGGTCCACGGGGAGCCGGTTCGAGGCCACGACGAAGGAGTACTTGCTGGACGAACTGTGAGGTGCTGACACGGGTCGAAACTACCAGCGCGCCGACAGCGGATTCCCGGTGGATCCGCGGCTTCCCATATGCTGCATCCCGTGTCGGGGGGACACAGCGTGCCGGAGGGCGGTGCGCGGCTGCCCGGCCGGAGAGGAATCCGCCGTGAGCGACAACCCTGGCGTGCCCGGTCCGCCCGTACCTGGCTCTGGTGCCGGTCCTGCCGGTTCCGGTGCGAGCGATCCGTTCGGACGGCTGCTCCGGTCGATCGGCGGGCGTGACTGGCTCGCCGCCGTGCTCGCCGGCGTCGGTGCCTGGGTCGCGGCGTACGTCGTCGCCGGGATCTCGCTCCTGCTGACGGTGGCCGTGGCGGCCGCCGGCGGCTCGGGCGACTCGTCGATCGGCGGCGCCACCCTGCCCGACTCCGGGTCGACGCTCGGCAGCGCCGCGCCGGACGTGCAGAGCCTCCTCTCCGGCGTCAGCGTGCTGCTCGGCGCGCCCGCGCAGCTCGTCGCCCTCGCCGACTTCGGTCGCCTGCACCTCGCCGGGTCGATCCCGCTGCTCGGGGTCTCCGGTGCCGCGTCGCTCGGGTTCGTCCCCGCGCTGGTCCTCGCCGCACAGGTCGTCCTCGCGGTGGTGCTCACCCGCCGGGTCCGCAGCCGTGCCCTCGGGACCTGGCAGCTCGTCGTCACGTCAGTCGTCACCGGCCTCGTGCTCACCGCCTTCACCACGCTCGCCGGCCTCGTGCTCGCCATCCGCTTCCCGTCGTCGTCCGGCGTCGCGATCAGTGCCGTGCACGCCGTCGGCGTCGGCAGCATCCTCGGCGCGTTCGTCGTCGGTGCGCTGTCCGCGTTCCTCGCGAGCCCCGCGGTGCTCGCTCGCGGTCGGGTGCTCGCCACCCGGGTCCTCGGCACCGCCCGGGTGGCCGTGTTCCAGATCGGGGCCGTCGTCGTCCTCGTCGCGGTCGTCCTGATCGTGGTCGCCCTGGTCGCCCAGCCGTCGTGGGGCGCCGCGCTCCCGCTCGTCATCGGCAACCTGTCGATCGCCCTCGTCGCCCTCGGGTTCCTCGGCGGGGTCGGCGTCGCGGGCGCCGGTGGCGTCACGCAGACCGCGTCCGTGTTCAGCGGGTCCTCCGGCTGGCTCTGGCTCGTCGTGCTCCTCGTCCTGGTGACCGCGGTCGCCGCGGGACTCGCGCTCGCCGTCCGCCGCAACGACCGGGCACGCACGACGCTCGACTGGGTCGTCACGCCCGCGGTCTGGCTCGTCGCCGGACTGGTCCTCTTCGTGCTCGGAACCGGGGTGTTCTCGTACAGCGCGACCGGGTCGAGCGCCGTCTCCGGGACCGGGTCGATGGGCGTCGCACCGTGGACGCCGATCGTGTTCGCGCTGTGGGGCGGGGCGATCGAGGTCGTCGCGCGGTACCTCGCGCCGGTGCTCCTCCCCCTGCTCGGTGGTCGCGTGCTGCTGGTGACGTCACGGCTCGTCGGGTCGGACCCGCGGGCCGTCGCCGTGCCGTCGTGGTCGGCCACGCCCGGTGCCGCGGGCGGGGCTGCCGCTGACGGCGCTGCGACCGAGGGTGCTCCGGCCGGCTGGGGCGCCGGGACGTCCGCTCCGTTCGTCGGGGCGTCGGCGAGCGCCGCCGCGCCGATGTCGCCGCGGGCGAAGAAGGTCCTCGTCCGGTCCCTGATCGCCGGCGGTGCCGTCGTCGTCGTGATCGTCGCGGGCGCCGTCACCACCGGGGTGCTCCGCTCGAACGTCTGGGGACCGGCACCGACGGTCCGGAACTACGTCGACGCGATCGCACGCGGTGACGCCGCCACGGCCGAGGACATGAGCGAGGTCCCGGACGACGCCGCGATGCTCGACGCCACCGTCCTGAAGAGCGCGGAGAACCGTCCGAGCGACGTCCGCGTGGGCCGTGTCACCACCGCCGGGGACCGCGCCACCGCGACGGTCACCTACACGCAGGGCGGCAAGAACCGCTCCGGCCAGGTCGAGCTGCGCCGCACCGGGACGAGCTGGCTCGTGAAGGACGAGTGGCGCGTGACGACCCCGCTCGCGGACACCGTGTCGATCACCGCCGCGTCGGCGCTCGAGGGCGCTCCCGTGAGTGTCGGCGGGAAGCGGATCGGGAAGATCAGCGACGGTTCCTTCCGCTCGCTGGCGTACCCGGGCACCTACAGCGTGCAGGTCGGCGGGTCGAAGTACTTCACCGGCGGCACGAAGACGGTGTCCGTCGGCGCCTCCACCAGCCCGTACGTCGACTTCGAGCCGAAGGCCACGAAGCAGCTCACGACGGACGCGGAGGCGTTCGTCACGGACCAGATCACCGCGTGCGCCGCGAAGACCGACGTCTCCGCGCTGGACGGGTGCCCCTGGTACGGCCCCTACGACGCCGACGGCGCCGTGAAGTACCGGGTCACGACGATGCCGGAGCTCAAGGTCGAGACCTCGGGCTCCGGCAGCGTGCAGGTGACGAGCACGTCGGACGGGGTCGTCGCCTACGACTACAAGTCGTTCTTCGGCGACGCCGGTCACGACGAGGACTCCTTCGATGTCTACGAGTACCTGAAGGTCGAGGACGGCAAGCTCGTCGCCGGGTACTGAGCCCGTCAGTAGGCTCGGGCGCATGGTCAGCACACGCTCGTGGCGGAACGGTTCGGCATCGGAGCGGGACTTCCCGATCGAGCGGGTGTCGGACCTCGTCGCCGACGAGGACGTCGTCGTGTGGGTCGACTACACCGACCCCAGCGCCGCCGACCTCGAGCAGATCGAGCAGGAGCTCGGCATCCACGCGCTCGCCGTGGAGGACGCGGTGGAGCGCGGGCAGCGCCCGAAGCTCGACCGGTACCGTGACAGCCTCTTCCTCGTCGTCTACGACGTCAGCGGTCGGGACGACGAGGGAGAGCTCGTCACGCACGAGGTGAAGGCCTTCGTGACGCGGCGCGCCCTGGTCACGATCCACGGCGCCGACGTGGACGCGAGCGCGATGGAGCGGCGGCTCCAGGCGAACGTCGACATGTCGGACCACGGGGTCCCGTGGCTCGTGTGGGCGCTCCTCGATGCCGTGGTCGACCACGCCAGCGCCACGGTCGAGGCGATCGAGAAGGACATCGACACGCTCGAGGACGACCTCTTCGAGCGCGGTGATGCCCGCGAGAAGCAGATCCAGCGCCGCTCGTTCGGGCTGCGCAAGGCACTCGGGGTGCTCCGGCGGCTGGTGGTCCCGACGAAGGACAGCGTCGGGTCGCTGCTGCACGGCGACGCGGAGACGATCTCGGACGGGATCCGGCCGTACTTCCGGGACGTCGAGGACCACCTCGTCACCATCGCGGACTCGGTCGACCAGCTGCGGGACGCCGTGTCGAGCGTGCTGGACACGAACCTCAACCTGGCGTCGAACCGCCAGAACACGGTGATGAAGAAGGTGACGAGCTGGGCGGCGATCATCGCGATCCCGACCGCGATCACGGGGTTCTTCGGGCAGAACGTCACGTTCCCGGGCGAGGGGCAGTGGAGCGGACTGCTCGTCTCGGTCGCGCTCATCGTGGTGTCGTCGCTCGTGCTCTACCGGGTCTTCAAGGCCCGCGACTGGCTGTAGCCGCGGCACGCTGACGTCGCACGCTGACGTCGCACGGTGCGAGGCGCAGCCGCGCTACAGCGCGAGCGCCAGGACGCCGGCGACCACCGTGAGCGGGGCGACCACGCAGCCGAGCGCCATGTAGCGCCCCCACGAGAGCCGGATGCCCTCCGCCGACAGCCGCGCGTGCCAGAGCAGCGTCGCGAGCGAGGCCCACGGCGTGATGAGGCACCCGGCGTTCACCCCGATGAGGAGCGCCGCGTAGCGCAGCGCATCATGCCCGGCAGCGGGCTCGAGCACCAGGTACGCGGGCAGGTTGTCGATCGCGTTCGCCGCCACCGCGCCCGCTCCCCCGAGCAGCAGCAACGACCCGGTCCCGGTGCCGCCGGAGAGCGCCCGGACGATCGGGTCGGTGATGCCGGTGGTGTGCAGGGTCTCGACGACGACGAACAGCCCGGCGGCGAACACCAGCGTCGACCACGGCACGCGTGACGGCCGGAGTTCGGACGGGGCCCGGAACGCCGCGACGACGACGAGCAGCGCTGCCGCGGCGAGCGCGGCGATCCAGACGGTGACGCCGGCGGTCAGCGCGATGACGAGCGCCACCAGGACGACCGACGCAGCGCCGAAGAACACCGGGTCGGACGGCCGCCGGACCGCCACCGGCGTGTACCGGCCGAAGAGCTTCCCGCGGAACACGACGAGCAGCACGGCGCACGGGACGACGACGCCCGCGAGCGCCGGCCAGGCCATCAGCCCGGCGAACGGGATCGGCCCGTCGAGCCCGATCCGGTCCACGGCGAGCAGGTTCGTCAGGTTCGACACCGGCAGCAGGAGGGACGCGGTGTTGGCGAGCCAGACGGTCGTCAGCGCGAACGGCATCGGCGGCAGCCCGACCCGCCGGGCCAGGGCGATCACGATCGGGGTGAGCAGCACCGCGGTGGTGTCGATCGACAGGAACACGGTGCAGAGGACCGCGAGCACGACCACGGCGCCCCAGAGCCCGATCGTCCGGCCGCCACCGATCCGGGCGGCGACGTCGGCCAGGCGGTCGAAGACCCCGGCGTCGGCGGCGAGTTCGGACACGATGGTCAGCCCGAGGACGAACCCGAGGACGGGGAGCACCCGGTCTGCCAGCTCGGCGAGGTCGGGCAGCGGGAGCAGCCCGAGCGCGACACAGACGGCTCCGACGAGGAGCAGGGCTCCCCCGATGACGGCTTGACGCAATGTGTCTCCTCGGTGCGCGGCCGCGACCGGCGGCGCTCCAATGTACAGACCAGTACGGTGGTCGGGACGACGACAGGAGGAATCCGTGCGCAAGTTCTTGTTCAACGGTGCGGTGTGGAGTTCGATCATCAGCGGCTACAGCGTGCTGCAGACGACCAGGCGGGGTCCGCGCGACTGGCGCCTGGCGCTGACGTGGGTGGCGTGGCTCTCGACGACGATCGTGGCGATCGGCACGGTCGTCGAGGACGACCGCGCGGTCCGCGCGAAGCAGCCGTGATCTGAGGTCACCACGAGACGGACGGGAGGCCCGGTGCCAGCTGGCACCGGGCCTCCCGTCCGTCCGTGGTGGCGACCGGATCAGCGCGGACGGCCGCGCCGGCTCCCGCGCCGTCTACCGCTCCGACGGCCGGATCCCGGACGTCTGGATCGGCCCGGTGAACAGGGCGGCGCGGTCCTGCTGGTCCGGCGTGAACAGCGCCGAGTCCGACGCGGTCGACGCGCCACGCCGCCGCGGCGTCGCGACCTCGTCCACCATGAGCACCCGCTGGACGGGCAGCGCGTCCGGGTGGGTGCGCTGGATCCAGTCGACGAGCTCCTCGCGGATGTAGCAGCGCAGGTCGAACAGCGACGGCGCGTCGTGCGACGTCGCGAGGACCCGGACGCGCACGTACCCCTGCACGGCGTCGGTCACCTGGAGCACCTTGACCCGCTTGTCCCACAGCTCGGTGCGGTCGAGGATCCGGTCGAGCTCGACGCGCATCTCGCTGGGCCGCACCCGCCAGTCCAGGTCGAACTCCACCGCGCCGAGCAGTTCGCTGTTGGTCCGGGTCCAGTTCTCGAACGGCGTCGACGTGAAGTAGGTCGACGGCAGCACGAACCGGCGGTCGTCCCAGAGGTGCACGACCACGTACGTCAGCGTGATCTCCTCGATGCGGCCCCACTGGGTCTCGACCACGACGACGTCGTCGACGCGGATCGAGCCGGAGAACGCCAGCTGCATGCCGGCGAAGACGTTGCCGAGCGTGGACTGCGCCGCGAGCCCGGCGATCACCGAGATGAGTCCGGCGGAGGCGAGGACGCTCGCGCCCGCCGCCTCGACACCGGGGAACGTGAGCAGGATCGCGCCGACGCCGATGATGACGAGCACCGCGACCGTGAGCCGGCGGAGGATGAGGACCTGCGTCCGGATGCGGCGTGCGACGCGGTTGTCGGGGACGTCGACGCGGTACTTGTGGAGGCCGAGGCTCTCGAGGAAGATCGCGAGCCCGCAGGCGAACCAGGTGCCGACGCCGATCGTGACGACGAGGAACACGTGCGAGACGGTGTCCCGCCACGGGTACGCGTCGGTGTCCGGGATCGAGGACGCGAACGCCGTCCACAGCAGCGCGACGAGCAGCAGGGTCCTGGTGGGGTGCTTCGTGCGCCTGGACAACGAGGCCGCCCAGCGCTCGCGGCGGCCGAGCGCCCGGAAGACCAGGTGCAGGACGAGCGAGGCGACGGCGGTCACGAGCAGGGCGAACCCGACCGCGACGAGGAGTCGGAGGAGGATGTCCATCCCACCATGCAACCAACGGACAGGAGGCACGGTGCCAGCCGGCACCGTGCCTCCTGTCAGGGTGGGGCTGCTACTTCGAGGACGTGAGCGAATCCGCGTAGTCCTGGTGCTCGGACGCCCACTTCTTCGTGATCGCGGGGTACTCGCTCGCCGTCGCGCCGCTGTTCACGAGCGCGTTCTCGAGCGAGTAGAGCGTGTCGGAGTCCATCGAGAAGTCCCGCATCCACTTCGACGCCTGCGGGAAGTCGCTGGCGAAGTCCTTCTTGGCGATGGTGTGGATCTCCTCGTTCTTGCCGAGCGCGCCCTTCGGGTCCTTGAGGTCCTTGATCGGGAACGCGTCGTACGCCCAGTGCGGACGCCACAGGGTCACGACGACGTCCTCCTTCTTGGCGATCGCGGCCTTGAGGTCGGCGAGCATCGCCGGCGTCGAGCTCGTGATGAAGTCCATCCCGCCGAGGCCGTACTGCGGGATCACCTCGTCCTGCACGACCGCGGTCTCACCGGCGGCCGGCTCGATGCCGACGATCTTGTTCCCGAAGTCCGAGGCGTTCGCCTCGAGGTCCTCGATGGAGTCGATCTTCGAGTACTCAGGCACGGCGAGCTCGAGTGACGCCTGCTCGTTCCACGCGCCGAGGTCGGTCAGCTGGTCGCCGTACTTCTCCATGTACTGCTTGTGCGTGTTCGGCAGCCAGGTGTCGAGTACGACGTCGTAGTCCCCGGAGGACAGCCCCTGGTAGGCGGGTGCGACGTCCGCGTTGGTGAGCTGGACGTCGTAGCCCTTCTGGTCGAGGACGTACTTCCAGAGCTGGCTGGCGGCGGTGTCCTCGTCCCAGCCGTTGAACACGACGATGGACATCGACTTCTGGTCGCCGTTGTCGACGGTGCCGGATGCGCCGTAGTAGCCGGGCGGCATGCAGGCGGTCAGGCCGACGGCGGTCGCGGCGGCGAGGGCGAGGGTCGCGACGACCCGCTTGGTGCGCTTCATGGTGGGTTCCTTCCTCACGCGTCGACGGTCTGGCGGTCGGCGGCGGTCGCCTCCGCGGTGGCGGCGGTCTGGGCGGTCGCCGCGTTCGGCGTCGCGGTCACGGCCGGCTTCCGGCTGCGCTTCCACAGCCGGGAGGCTCCGCTCGCCCCGCCGCCGAGCGCTGCGGTCAGGCGGTCCAGCAGGATCGCCAGTACCACCACCGACAGACCGGCTTCGGCACCGAGTCCGACGTCGATGCGGTTCAGCGACGCGACGATCTGCTCGCCGAGGCCGCCGGCACCGACCATGCCGGCGATGACGACCATCGAGAGCGAGAGCATGATGACCTGGTTGACGCCGGCCATGATGCTGGCCTTCGCGAGCGGCAGCTGGATCTGGCGGAGGATGCGCCACGGGCTGGAGCCGAACGCGGCGCCGGCCTCGACGACCTCGCTCGGGACGCCGCGGATGCCGAGCTCGGTGAGCCGGACGCCCGGGGCCATCGCGAACACGATGGTCGCGACGATGCCGGGGACGACGCCGACGCGGAACAGCAGCAGCGCGGGGATGAGGTAGACGAACGCCGGGGTCGTCTGCATGAAGTCGAGCACCGGCCGGATCACCCGGCTGGCACCGTCGGAGCGCGCGGCCCAGACCCCGAGCGGGATGCTGAACACCACGGCGAGCCCGGCGGCGACGATGACGAGCGCCAGGGTGTCCATCGCGTTGGTCCACTGCCCGACGCTGACGATGAACAGCAGGCCGATCGCGGCTCCGAGGGCGAGCTTCCAGCCCTTCGCGACGAACGCGAGCGCGACGAGGATCAGCGTGATCACCCAGAACGGCGGCGTGGAGAGGAAGTACTCCATCCACGCGTCCATCCAGGTGAACACGTACCGGACGACGTCGAAGAAGCTGGACAGGTAGGTCGTGATCCAGTCGACGACCGCGGCGACCCACGTGCCGAGCGGCAGGTGGAAGTCCCCGAAGGAGTTGGTGCCGGGGGTGATCATGCGTTCGTCCCTTCCGTGGTGGCGAGCGTCTCGTCGAGGTCGTCGTTCGAGATGCGGGTCACCGGCTCGAGCGTCTGGATGGGGCTGGTCGTCGTCGGGACGTTGCCGAGCGCCGCGAGGAGCGTGACGCGCGGGACGACCCCGAGCAGGCGACCCTCGGCGTCGACGACCGCGATGGGCAGCGGCGACTCGACGGCGAGCTCGAACAGGTCGGTGAGCGCGGTGTCCGGCGCGACCCGGGCGTACTCGGTGTTCACGATCGCGTCGAGGTTCGTGTCGCCGGCCTTGACCTGGCGCATCACGTGGCGGTCGCGGACCCAGCCGTCGAGGGTGCGGCCGCGGCCGGTGACGAACACGGCGGCGGTCTGCAGGTCTCGCATGACGCGGAGCGCGCCACGGGGTCCGGCCGTGACCGGCACGACGGCGCGCGCCGGCTCCATCACGCTCGCGGCGGTGAGCACGCGGGCGCGGTCGACGTCCTGCACGAACTGGGCGACGTAGTCGTTCGCCGGATCGGTGAGGATGTCCTCCGGGGTGCCGATCTGCACGATGCGGCCGTCACGCATCACCGCGATCCGGTCGCCGAGGAACATCGCCTCGTTGAGGTCGTGCGTGATGAAGACGATGGTCTTGCCGAGCCGCTGCTGCAGGTCGACGAGCTGCTCCTGCATCTCGCGGCGGATCAGCGGGTCGAGGGCGCTGAACGCCTCGTCCATGAGCAGGACGTCGGTCTCCGCGGCGAGCGCGCGGGCGATGCCGACGCGCTGCTGCATGCCGCCGGAGAGCTCGTCGGGCTTCGCGTCCGCCCAAGCCTCGAGGCCCACGAGGTCGATGACCTCCCGGGCCTTCGCGAGCCGTGCCGCCTTCCCGACGCCGTTCACCTCGAGGCCGTACGCGACGTTCTCGATGACGGTGCGGTGCGGCAGGAGCGCGAAGTGCTGGAACACCATCGAGACGCTCGACCGGCGGATGTCCCGGACCTCCTTCGCCGGGGCCTTCGTGATGGTCCGGCCGCCGATCTCGACCGAGCCCGCCGTCGGCTCGAGCAGCCCGTTCAGCATCCGGATGAGCGTCGACTTGCCGGAGCCGGAGAGGCCCATCACGACGAAGATCTCGCCGGGTCGGACGTCGAACGACGCGTCGATGACGGCCGCGGAGCCGAACTCGCGGACGTCGTCGCGCGATGCGCCGGCGGCGAGACGGCGGACGGCCTCGCCTGGGCGACGGCCGAACACCTTGGTGACGTCACGGACGCGGACGGCAGGGGTCGCGCTCGGGTCCTCCGGCGTGCGGAGGTCCTGCGCTTCCTGGGGTGGTGCGATGGTCAACGGGACTCCTCGCGTGATCGCGGCGCACGGGCGCACGGCGACACGGTGTGGTTGCGAACGGGTCGTCCGGCACCCTGTTCGTCGTGACCGCGTCGAGCCCGGCGCGTCAGCGCTGGGCGAGCGATCTCGCACGCGGGGGTCGTACTCGGGACGACCCCGGTCCGGCCGACCGTACGGCCTCCGCGGCAGCTGCTGCGGTGGACGCGTCCTGATCGTCGGTGTCCCTGAGGGGACGTTCAACGGTAACGACACTTGTCCCCCATCGCGAATCGAGGGTCCTCGTCGTGGCACCACGATTCCGCTGCACCTGTACCGTGACGGGAATGACAGCGCAGAACGACACCGGCGTGGACCGAGCGCCCGCGAACGACTTCTCGCACGAGCAAGAGGGCTACCAGCACGGTCTGAAGCCCCGGCAGTTGCAGATGATCGCCATCGGCGGCGCGATCGGCACCGGGCTCTTCCTCGGCGCCGGTGGACGGCTGCACACCGCGGGCCCTGCGCTCGCGGTCGTGTACCTGATCGCGGGCGTCTTCGGCTTCTTCATCCTGCGTGCGCTCGGCGAACTCGTCCTGCACCGTCCGTCGTCGGGGTCGTTCATCTCCTACGCCCGCGAGTTCTACGGCGAGAAGTTCGCGTACGCGGCCGGCTGGATGTACTTCCTCAACTGGGCGATGACGTCGATCGTCGACACCACCGCGGTCGCCGTGTACCTGCACTACTGGTCGGCGTTCACCTCGGCGCCGCAGTGGCTCCTCGCGCTGATCGCCCTGCTCGTCGTGCTCGCCGCCAACATGGTCGCGGTGAAGCTGTTCGGCGAACTCGAGTTCTGGTTCGCGATCATCAAGGTCGCCGCGCTCGTCGCCTTCCTCGTGATCGGACTCATCTGGCTGATCTGGGCGTTCCCGGTGGAGGCCGGCGGCCAGCAGGTGCAGACCGGGTTCTCGATCTGGGCGGACAACGGCGGGCTGCTGCCGAACGGACTGCTGCCGACCGTGCTCGTCGTGCAGGGCGTCGTGTTCGCGTACGCCGCGATCGAGCTCGTCGGCACCGCGTCCGGCGAGACGCAGAACACCGAGAAGGTCATCCCCCGCGCGATCAACTCCGTGGTCTTCCGCATCGCGGTCTTCTACGTCGGGTCGGTCGTCCTGCTCTCGCTCCTGCTGCCCTACACGGCGTACAAGGAGGGGCAGAGCCCGTTCGTCACGTTCTTCTCCTCGATCGGGAACCCGCAGGTGGGCGCCGTCGTCGGCTCGATCATGAACTTCGTCGTGCTGACCGCCGCGCTGTCCTCGCTGAACGCCGGGCTGTACTCCACCGGCCGCGCCCTGCACTCGATGGGCATGAACGGGTCGGCACCGAAGTGGACCACGAAGATGTCCCGCGGCGGGGTCCCCTACGCCGGCATCCTGCTCACCGCCTGCTTCACGGTGGCCGGTGTCGTGCTGAACTACTTCGTCCCGAGCCAGGCGTTCGAGATCGCGCTGAACATCGCGAGCCTCGGGATCATCACGGCGTGGGGCACGATCATCCTCTGCCAGATGCGCCTGCGCTCCTGGGCGAAGCAGGGTCTGGCGAAGGAGCCGACGTTCAAGCTCCCCGGCGCCCCGGTGACCTCGTGGCTGACCCTCGCGTTCCTGGCGTCCGTCATCGTGCTGATGGCGATCGACTACCCCGTCGGCACGTACACGATCGCGTCCCTCGTGATCGTGATCCCGCTGCTCATCGTCGGCTGGTTCCTGCAGCGCGACCGGATCCTCCGCATCGCGGCGCTCCGCCAGGGCGTGACCGGTCCGTACCCGATCACCGGCCGCGACCCGGCGAACCAGGTGCGCCGAGCGCCGGAGGACGACGACCAGCACTGAACACGTCCTCGGTTGTCCGCGCAGCGCGACGAGCGTCGCACGGTCGCCGGGAGGTCCGGCATCCGCCAGTACGATCAGCGGGTGCCGGACCTCTCTGCATCACCGACCCTCGACCTGCAGCTCACGTGGCGTGGGAGCGTCGGACGCGTCCGGGTGTTCCCGGACCGGGTGCACGCCGAGACGAGCTACGAGCGGGACGCGGTCACCGCGGTGCCGATGGACGCGGTGCGCGGCTGGCGCATCGAGCCGTGCGACTTCGACGCCGTGTGCGTCGAGTTCCTGACCCCGGACGACACCTACCGCGTGCTGCTCGACACGTCCGACGAGCAGGTCGCCGCCCTGGCGCTCCGTCGGGTGCTCGGCGCGCCGACACCCGCGTCGTCCTAGGCGGTCCACTCGGGTTCGGCAGCTGCCGCGTGCGCGTGCCGCTCGGCCCACACGGCGTCGAGTGCGGTCGTCTGCGCGGCGTCCAGCACGATCGACCCGACGGCGACGTTCTCCTCGAGGTGCTCGATGCTCGACGTCCCCGGGATGAGCAGGACGTCCGGTGCGTGGCCGAGGAGCCAGGCGAGTCCGACCTGCGCGGGCGTGACCCCGAGCTCCGCGGCGATGCGCTGCACGGCGGGCTCGTCCGCGACCTTCGGCAGCCCCGGGAACGCCCCGCCGAGCGGGAAGAACGGCACCCAGGCGATGCCCTCGGCGACGCAGAGGTCGAGCAGCTCCTCCGATCCGCGGGCGACCATCGAGTAGGCGTTCTGCACGCACACGATGCCGGCCGGGAGCGCCCGCCGGACGACGTCCGCCGACACCGCGCTGACGCCGATCGCGCCGATGAGCCCCTCGTCGCGCATCGCGGTCATCTCGGCGAGCTGGTCGTCGAGGTCGACGAGCTGCTCCCCCTCGGCGACGAGCCCCGGGCCGAGGTCAGCACGGCGGAGGTTCACCACGTCGATGCGATCGCGACCGAGGGTGCGGAGGTTCGCCTGGACCTGGGCACGGAGCTCGGCGGGTCGCTGTGCGAGGGCGAGCGGGACGGGAGCGTCGACCCGGACCGCGCCGACCTTGCTGACGACCGTCACGGCGTCGCCGCTGCCGAACGCCCGGCGGATCAGGTCGTTCGCCACGCTGTGCCCGTAGAAGTCCGCGGTGTCGACGTGGTCGACGCCGAGTTCGGCCGCCCGGTGCAGCAGGGCGACGCCGGCGTCCCGGTCGTCCGCGAAGCGCTCGAGCGCCATCGCGCCGTAGCCGATCCGGGCCACCTCGTGGGCGCCGAGCCGGGACGTGCCGCCCGGGCGGGTGTTCTCGGTGTGCTGCTGCATGGGTGCCTCCGGTAGGGTGACGGGAAGCGGAGGAACCTCCGCTTGACTGCAGCATAACCGGAGGAGCCTCCACTTTGTCCAGCCTCGGCACGACGCGACGTCCCCGCGCGGATGCTGCACGGAACCGCGCCGCGCTCGTCGACGCCGCACGGACCGCGTTCACCACGGCGGGCGAGGACGCCTCGCTCGAGGCGGTCGCCCGCGCGGCCGGGGTCGGCATCGGCACGCTCTACCGGAACTTCCCGACGCGGGAAGACCTCGTCGCGGCGGTCTACGGCGCCGAGCTCGACGCGGTGCTCGGCACCGTCGACGCGCTGCTCGCCGATCCGCCGGCCGACCGGGCGCTCCGGGCGTTCGCGGACCGGTACGCCCGGTTCGTGGCGGCGAAGCGCGGCATGGCGGAGACCGTCCGGGTCGGCGCGATCCGCGGAGCGGCCGAGACGGCACACACGCGGGAACGCGTGAACGCCGCGGTGCAGCGGTTCCTCGACGCGGGGGCGCTCGACGGGACCCTCCGGAGCGACATGGTCGCGGACGACGTCACGGCGGCGCTCATCGGGGTGCTGCTCTCCACCCGGGACACCGAGGACCCGGAGCAGACCGGGCGGCTGCTCGACATCGTCGTCGGCGGGCTCCGCGCCCAGCCGTAGGCGGCCCGCGCTCAGCCCGCGTCGGGGGCGAACTGCGTCACGCGGAACGTCGCGCCCTGGGGGTCTTCGAGCTCCGCGGCCCGGGTCCAGTAGCCCTCCCAGGTCCCGAGGAGCCGGCCGCCGAGTTCCACCACCCGGTCCGCTGCGACGTCCCGGTCGGCGACGCTGAAGGACACGTGCCAGTCGTCGGGTCCGTCATCGATCCGAGCGAGCGCACCGACGACGTCCGCGAACCCCTCCGGCGCGCCGAACTGGCGCTCCCGGATGTCCGGGTCCGAGGTCGCCGCGAGGTGGTCGCCGTACCCGGGCAGCCGCACCATCACGCTCGGCCCCTCGTCCATGCCGGACACCTGCCAGCCGAACAGCTGCTCGTAGAAGACGAACGCCTCCTCTGGCTCGCGGGACCGCAGGTCGCTGAACACCCACCCGCCCGGGGCGTTGATGTGCTGCGACCCGAGCCGCTCCCGCGCATGCCAGAGCGAGAACGCGGCGCCGCGGGGATCGATGCAGTCCGCACCGCGGCCCGCACTGCCACCGGGACCGGTGTCCCACCGCTCCCCCGCGCTGCCGCCGAGCGCAACGACCCGGGCGGCGGTCAGGTCGGCGTCGTCCACGGCGATGTACGTGGTCCAGGCCGCCGGGTCCTCGCTCGTCGTGATCGCCCCGACGTCACGGCCGTCGATCGTGGCGATCCGGTAGGAGCCCGGCGCTCCGGGCGGCATCCGCTCCTCGAGGTCCCAGCCGAAGAGCGCGCCGTAGAACGCGGCGGCGGCGTCCGGGTCCGGGTGGCGGGCCTCGATCCAGCTCGGGACGCCCTGCGGGTAGCTGCGCGGTGTTGCATCGGTCATCGTCGGCTCCGATCCCGTCCGGGTGGTGTGCCCCGGTCTACACCGCTCCGCCGACACCGGTCGGCTCGCCGTGCGGGGTCAGTCGTCGGTGTCGACGGTGTTCGTCACGACGTCCCCGGAGCCGGCGTCGATGCGGATGCTGTGCTTCGTGCCGGAGGAGTCGCGGACGTCACCCTCCCAGACGACCGTGCCGGCGTGGTCGTCGAGACCGAGCTCCGTGACCGTCCCTGCGACGGTGTCCTGCAGTCGGCCGGCGGCGTCGACCACGTCGATCTCGGCCGCGTCCACGAAGCGCTGGTTCTCGGCGCGGTCCTCGGCGTCGGAGTCGTCCACGCGCGGCGTGCCCGTGGTCTCCTCCCCGCTGGCGTCCGTGTGGACCTCGTGCTCGGCGTGGTCGGCCGTCACGACGAGGACCTCCCACGCGGTGCCGTTCTGCTCCTGCTCGACCGAGATCACCGTGCCGGAGCCCACGGCGTCACGAGCGGTCGCGACGGCAGCGGCGAGGGCGTCGTTCGTGGCGGCGGTCGTCGTCGCGCCGCCGCTGCCCGCCGTGGCGGACGACGAGGTGCGGGACCCGGCGGTCGAACCGGAGTCCGAGTCGGTGCCGGCGCAGCCGGTGACGGCGAGTGCCCCGGCAAACAGGACGGCGGCGGAGACGGTGGCCCGGCGGAGGCGGGGCGTGGTGGTGAGGTTCATGGGACGAGCGTGCCGTGGGAGTGCTGAAGCAGACCTGAAGCCGCCTGTTCAGCCACCGAGTGCGATGCGCACGACGAACCGTGCGCCTCCCGTCGGAGCGTCCTCGACCGTCACCGTCCCACCGTGCGCCACCACCGCGTCCCGCACGATCGCGAGCCCGAGTCCGGAACCGCCGTCGTCCCGGGCGCGCGCCTCGTCGAGCCGGACGAAGCGGTCGAAGACCCGCTGCCGGTCCTCGGGCGGGACCCCCGCGCCGTCGTCGTCCACGACCAGCTCGGCGGTGCCACCCACCGCGCGGACGCCGACGGCGATGCCCGTGGACGCGTGCCGTGCGGCGTTGTCGATCAGGTTCCGCACCACCCGTCCGAGGACCCGCTCGTCGCCGAGCACCCGGGCCGCGCCGATGCCCGAGCCGTCCACCCGGACGACACCGGCAGACCGGATCCGGGCGACCTCCGCGAGCACGATGTCGTCGAGGTCGACCGGCCGACGCTCCCCGATGCCCCGTTCGTCGAGGCGGGAGAGCTCGAGCAGGCCGTCGACCAGGGCCGCGAGCCGGTCGTTCTCCGCCAGGACCACGTCGGTCAGCTCCGTCATCTCCATCCGGTCCGGGTGCGCCCGCGCGACCGAGGCGTGCTGGCGGACCGAGGCGATCGGCGACCGGAGTTCGTGCGACGCGTCCGAGACGAACCGCCGCTGCGCCGCCGCGGACCGCTCCAGGCGGTCGAGCATGTCGTTCATCGTCGCGGCGAGCCGGGCCACCTCGTCCCCGGTGTCGGGCACGAGGACGCGCGCCCCACGGGACGCGCCGCCGACGTCCGCGACCTCGCGGCGGATCCGCTCCACGGGACGGAGCGACCGCCCGACGACGATCCACGTCCCGATCCCCATCAGCGTCACGAGCACCGGGACGCCCACCGCCAGCAGGGTCGTCACCGCCGTCGTCGCGGTGTCCGCCGCGTCGAGCGACGCCCCGAAGACCACGGTCGCCTCGGACCCACCGGGCAGGTCGACGTCGTCGGCGACGAGGAGCCAGCGTTCACCGTCGTGGTCGTACCGCGACTCGTCGGCGGTCGGGAGCGCGGGTGGGTCGGCGTCGTCGCCGTGGGCGATGACCTGGCCGCCCTCGCCGACGACCTGCACGAGGACCTCGTCGTACCCGTCGACCGCGGAGGCGCCGTCGGCCTCGACGCGGGCGGACGCCTGCTCCAGCCCGCTCTCGGCGCTCGCCCGGACGCCGTCGACGAGGACCAGGCGCAGCACGACGACGAACGCGGCGGAGCCGATCACGAGCGCGGCGAGGACCAGGACGACCGCGGCGAGGGTGGTGCGCGCACGGACGCTCCGGGGCCGGTGGGCGTTCGGCCCGCCGGCGTTCGGCGGCCGGCGGCTCTTGCGCTCACGCATCGTCGGCCATCAGCCGGTAGCCCGCGCCCCGGACCGTCTCGATGCTCGCCCGCCCGAACGGCCGGTCGACCTTCCGCCGCAGGTGCCCGACGTACACCTCGACGATGTTCGGGTCGCCGTCGAAGTCGACGTCCCAGACGTTCTCGATCACCTGGCGCTTCGAACAGACCTCGCCGGCTCGGCGGACCAGGAACTCCAGCACCGCGAACTCCCGGCTCGTGAGGTCGAGCGGAACCTCGCCGCGCGATGCCGTCCGGGCGGCAGGGTCGAGGCGCAGGTCACCCACCGTGAGCACGCTCGGCCGGGCACGGGTCCCGCGCCGGACCAGCGCCCGGAGTCGGGCCACGAGCACCGGGTGCGAGAACGGCTTCGTGACGTAGTCGTCGGCGCCGGCGTCGAGTGCCTCGACCTGGTCCCACTCGCCGTCCTTGGCGGTGAGCATGAGGACGGGCGTCCAGTTCTCCTCCGCACGGAGCTGCTCGCAGACGGCCCACCCGCTCATGCCGGGCATCATCAGGTCGAGCACGACGGCGTCGTAGGTGAACTCGCGCGCGTGCCAGAGCCCGTCGATGCCGTCGTGGGCGACGTCGACCGCCCACCCCTCGGCCTCGAGCCCACGGCGGATGCCGTCAGCGAGGCGGACCTCGTCGTCGACCACCAGCACACGCATGGTCCGTATTGTCCCGGGCGGCGCTGAGGCGCGGCTGAAGCGGACCGCGCGGGCGCGGGCGCGGGTGCGGGCGCGGGCGGGTGCGCGGGCGCGGGTGCGCGGGTGCGCGGGCGCGGGCGCGCGCGTGCGCGTGCGCCGTCGGCTCAGACCAGCAGCAGGATGCCCGCGACGATGGAGGCGGCGGTGATCGCCAGCGCGACGAGCAGCAGCACGAGGTGCACCGTGTAGAACGTGGTCGGGCGACCGGCGGCGTCACGGGCCCGCGAGTCCTTCGCGACCCGCTGGAAGAAGCGCGGCCAGGCGATCAGGTTGAACAGGGCACCGACGAACAGGACGACTGCGGCGAAGACGAACACCCCAGCAGCCTACCGAGGAGATCGGTGGTGCTCGGCCGCCCCCAACGCGGCCGAGTCCCACCGGCGATCACCACAGAGAAACGTAGCAATTGCTACAGACCCTACACGGCCGGAGGGTGCTACGCGACGTCCAGTGCGGCTTCGGCACGCGCGAGCACCGCGCGCTCCCGGTCGCTGAGGGCTGCACGGGAGCTCCGAGCGCCGTCGTTGATCTCGACGATGAGCCGGCTGAGACGGGTCGCCGGGTCGTCCGACGCCGGGTACTCGTTGTCGGTGCCGAGCCGCGTGTGCAGGGGCTCGAGCGTCCGGATCGCGGACTCGACGGCGTTCGCACGCCGGGCGCGGGCGACGCGGTGCCCGATCACCAGGAGGAGCATCCCGGAGGCGACGCAGATCACGGCACCCGGCGTCGTGATGTCGTACGGCGTCGACAGGGCCCGCGTGACGGCGATGTCGCCGCTAACGTGCGCGAGGTCCATCACCACGACGACGACCATCCGGACGACGCCGAACAGCCCGCCGACGACGAGCACCCACAGCCCGACGAGGTCGGTGCGGGTCCGCGCCTCACGGACGCGGAGGACGCAGATCACCCCGGTGGCGCCGAGCGCGACGCCGAGGTACAGCGTCTGCGCGATCGAGTACACCGCCGCGGCGGCGTGGTCACCCGCAACGAGCATGAACGTCGTCGTGGTCGGCGGCTTGTCCAGCACCACGAACGCGGTGACGATCACGACACCGACGACCGCGCAGGAGACGATGATCGCGTTCCGGAGCCAGGGACCGGCGGCACCGACGGCCTTCGCCACACCCCACAGCAGCGTGCTGGTCCCCGCGATCATCAGGCAGTCGCTGATCACCGTCACGACATTGAACCCGCCGAACAGCGGGTCGAGCCAGCGGTACAACGGGTCCACGTTCGTGACGATCGTCGCGCAGAAGAGCAGGAACGTGACGGCGAGGGTCCGGTCCTGCCCGCGCTGCAGCACGAACAGCGTCACGGCCCCGGCGACGAGCAGGACGGCCTGGACGACGGCGAGCACCGCCGTCACCCGAAGACCCCCCGGAAGGCGCTCGGCCGGTCACGGTGACCGCGGATGAGCTGTGCGAGGCGGTCGGCGAACAGCTCGGCTTCGCGCTCGAACTCGTTCTCGAAGAGTCCTCGGGCCATCGCTCGCTCGACCTTGTACTCCGGCAGGTCCGGGATGACGTCGCGGATGTACGCGGACTGCGCCGACGCTTCCTGGTGGGCGTGCAGGACGTGGCCGAGCTCGTGGCCGATCACGAACGACCGGAAGGTGCCGGACGAGGTCGGCGAGATCATGATGAGGTGCGCCCGCTCGAGCGTCGCCACGAACCCGCAGACCGGCTCGGACGCCAGGAACGCTTCTTCGCGCACGACGATCGGCTTCCCGACGATCTCGGCGGCGGCGGTGACGGCCTGGTCGACGTCCGCCCAGCTCTCGGCGCGTCCACGCTCCCAGAACGCGTCGAGCCGCGCGGAGTCCCCGGCGCGCGTGCTCACGGGACGATCCCGCGCTGCGATTCCTCTTCGATCACCGCGGCGATGCGGCGGAGCGCCTCCGGGGAGAGCTCCCCCGGGAACGTCCGCGCGGCGAACCCGCTCACGCGTGCCGACCGGAGCGACCGCACGAGGGCGAGCTGCGCACTGATCCGCTCCGGGACGTCACTGTCCTCGAGCAGGAAGCGCTCGTCGACCTCGAAGAAGCCGGCGAGGAGCTGCAGGAGCTCGGTGTCGCGGTTCCGACGACCGGCGCCGGAGATCATGTACGTCCACTTCGCACGGGAGAGCGATCCGCCCCGGGCGTCGACGTACTCCTCGATCGCGGAGAACGGCACCGGCGCGCCGCGCTGCGACTCCTCGAAGTCGAGCAGGAGGTTGAGACGCCGCGCGAGCTCCGCCGCGTCGAGCGCTCCGCCCTTGGGCTCCCTGGTGATCATCGTTCCCCGATCCCCCTCCGGATACACGAGAACCCCTGCCGGAGCAGGGGTTCGGATCGTGGTGCACCCCCTCGGACTTGAACCGAGAACCCACTGATTAAGAGTCAGTTGCTCTGCCAATTGAGCTAGAGGTGCATGCACCGGTCACCCGGAGCTTGTCTTGGCTTGTGTGCCGCAACGGGAATCAACAATAGCATGGGATCCGCGTGCCCGTGACCACCGCCGGGCACCGACCGAACAGGAGCCCCATGACCGACCGTCTCGCCGCCGGCGACACCGCCCCAGACTTCACCCTGCAGGACCAGGACGGGGTGGAGCACACCCTCGGATCCCTGCGGGGACGCAAGGTCATCGTGTACTTCTACCCCGCCGCGTCGACCCCGGGCTGCACCACCGAGGCGTGCGACTTCCGCGACAACATGTCCTCGCTCCAGGCCGCCGGGTACGAGGTCCTCGGCGTGTCGAAGGACGAGCTGCCGGCGCTCAAGGAGTTCCAGCACGAGCAGGCCCTGACCTTCCCGCTGCTGAGCGACCCGGACCTGGCAGTGCACAAGGCCTACGGCGCCTGGGGTGAGAAGAACAACTACGGCAAGATCGTCACCGGCACGATCCGGTCGACGATCGTCGTCGCCGAGGACGGCTCCGTGCAGCTGCCGCTCTACAACGTCAAGGCCACCGGGCACGTGGCGAGCCTGCGGAAGAAGCTCGGCCTGGTCTGAACCCGGCCCACAGACGGACGGGAGGCCCGGTGCCAGCTGGCACCGGGCCTCCCGTCCGTCTGTGGTGACGACCTACTCGACGCGACGTGCCAGGGCGGTCGTCACCGACTTCGAGAGCACGAGCGTGATGGCGACGAGCGCCGGCAGGAGCAGCGCCCACCCGACGGCCGGGACGCGGAAGACCCCCTGGAACGCACCGATCGCCAGGGCTCCCTGCAGTACCTGCCAGACGATGATCCCGCTGCGCACCCAGGAGCGGCCACGCCAGAGGCCGACGAGCATCGACCCGAGCCACAGCGCCGCGATGGCGGTCAGGATCACGAGGGCGATGCCGGACGCGACGCTCGACGCCGGCGACACGAGCAGCTCCACGATGAGTGCGACGGTCGTGACCACGAGCGCGAGGAACTCCAGCGCGAGGACCACGAGCAGCCCGAGCATGGCCCGAGACCTCGGTTCGGGGGCCTCGGGTGAGTTCGAGGTGGGCTCAGACACAGTGATCCTCCAGGATTGCAACCCTTGATTTGGCCATACCAGTATGGAACGATGTTCGAGGTCGTTTGGACGGCACGATGTGGTGTGCGTCTCCCGTGGTTCGACGCTCTTCTCCCGAGCGTTCGCGGGCGTCGGACTCTCCCCGCACGGTTTCTCCTCCCCACAGGATCCCCCCGTACGTCACATGATCATGTGCAGAGTCCTCGAGCCCCGAACCACGGCCCCGGCCTGCCGTTCGAGCATCGACATCAAGGAGCACCACCACATGGATTGGCGTGACAAGGCTGCCTGCCTCACCGCGGACCCCGAGCTCTTCTTCCCCGTTGGGAACACCGGGCCGGCCGTGGACCAGATCGAGAAGGCGAAGTCGGTGTGCGCACGGTGCACCGTGACCGAGATGTGCCTGCAGTACGCCCTCGAGAACAACCAGGACTCGGGCGTCTGGGGCGGTCTCAGCGAGGACGAGCGTCGCGCGCTCAAGCGCCGCGCCGCTCGGGCTCGCCGCGCCTCCTGACGCAGCAGCAGTACTGACGACGACGCCCGCCGGGCCCTTCGGGGCGCGGCGGGCGTCGTCGTGCGCGGCGCGCCGCGCCGCGCGGCGGGCGCGGCGTCCCGCGCCGCGGTGGGCGGCCTCGCCGCCGGGCGGTGCGGCGCTTCGCACAACCAAAACCAGCCCGCACCACTCGATCCCGTGGTTCGGGCTGCGTTCGGTTGTGCGGGGTCACCGCGACCGCCTGGAGGACCGGTGCCAGCCCGCCGGGCGCGCGCCGAGCCTCCAGGCGGTCGGGTTGCACCCACTACGAACGCCGCGCCCCCACGCACCGGGGCGCGACGTCCACGCGCGGGCGCGACCCCGCGCCGCGCTGCGCGACGGACATCACTCGCGCCGACGCGCGATGCGACAGCGCACCGCGCGGTGCGCCGCCGGCGGTGCGGTGCCTCCGCGCAACTGAAAGCAGCCCGAACCACGGAATTCCCCGGTTCGGGCTGCTTTCGGTTGTGCGCCGCCGCCCCGCGCCAGCGCCGCCGCCCGGCGCCAGCGCCGCGCGCCCGCCGCGCGCCCGCCGCGCGCCCGCCGCGCGCCCCGCGGCGCCGCTACGCGGCCGCGGTCTCCCAGCGGAACGGGATCGAGATGGTGACCTCGGTGCCGCTGCCGGTCAGCGTGTGCCAGTCGATCGTGCCGCCGAGCTCGCCCTGGATGAGCGTGCGGACGATCTGCGTGCCGAGGCCCGAGCCGACCTTGCCCTCCGGCAGCCCGACGCCGTTGTCCCGCACCTGGATCGACAGGTGGTCGTCGGAGCGGCGGGCGACGATCTCGACCTCGCCGTCGCGGCCGTCGAGTCCGTGCTCCACCGCGTTCGTGACGAGTTCGGTGAGCCCGAGCGCGAGCGGGGTCGCAGCCTCCGACGGGAGCACCCCGAACTCCCCCGTCTTCTTCGGGTGGACCGTGGTGTTGTGGGAGGCGGCGACCTCGGTGACGAGCTTCAGGACGGAGTCGAAGACCTCGTCGAAGTCGACGTTCTGGCTGAGGCCCGTCGACAGGGTGTCGTGCACGACGGCGATGGCGGCGACGCGGCGCATCGCGTTCTGCAGTGACGTCCGTGCTTCGTCCGAGTGGGTCCGGCGCGCCTGGATGCGGAGCAGGGACGCGACGGTCTGCAGGTTGTTCTTCACCCGGTGGTGGATCTCCCGGATGGTGGCGTCCTTGGTGATGAGCTCGCGCTCCTGGTGCCGCATCTCGGTGACGTCGCGGCAGAGCACGACGGCACCGATGCGCTCACCGTGGTCGCGCAGCGGGATCGAGCGGAGCGTCACGGTGACGCCCTTCGACTCGATGTCGGCTCGCCACGGGGCACGGCCGGTGACCACGAGGGGCAGGGACTCGTCCACGTCGAGCTGCTGCCCGAGGAGCTCGGTCGTCACCTCGGCGAGGGACTTCCGCTCGAGTTCGCCCTCGAAGCCCATCCGGTTGAAGGCGCTGAGGCCGTTCGGGCTCGCGAACGTGACGATGCCGTTCGTGTCGAGGCGGAGCAGACCGTCGCTGGCACGCGGCGCGCCACGACGGGGTCCGGCCGGCGCACCGAGGTCCGGGAAGTCGCCGGTCGCGATCATGCCGAACAGGTCGTTCGCACTCGCGGTGAAGTTGAGCTCCTGGCGGCTCGGCGTGCGCATCTCGTCCTGGTTGGAGTGCCGCGTGACGACCGCGATGGGACGGTCGGTCGTCTGCTTGCTCTTCGGGCTCAGGCGGCGCAGCACCGGGATCGCGCGGACGCGGGTCGGGGTGTCCTCGTACCAGTCCGGCTCGGCGGAGTCGACGACCTTCGCGCCGGCGAAGCTCTCGGTGACCTGCTCGCGCCATTCCTCGCGGATCTCCTGGCCGACGATGTCGCGGTAGAACAGCGTCGCCGCGGACGACGGTCGGGCGTGCGCGACGGCCACGAACGAGCCGTCCTCGGCGGTCGGCACCCACAGGACCATGTCCGCGAAGGACAGGTCCGAGAGGAGCTGCCAGTCCCCCACGAGCAGGTGGAGCCACTCCACGTCTGCTTCGGAGGATCGGCCTTGTGCGAGGACGAGATCACTGAGGGTCGACACCGGCCCAGTCTAGGTGCGACGGGCTGTGGACAGATCTGCTCCGTCCACAGGCATCGAGCTTCGGAATTTCTCATGTTGCATACGTCCTACGCTCAGCCCACCAACGAAAGGGGCCGGGGTGGCGCGGGAAGCACAGCGGATCGAGGACGATGCGGGCGGGTCCACGCAGCCGGAGCAGGTGGCCGTCGGGTCGGCGGTGGTCGCCGCCACGGAACGGCTGTCGAGCGCGCAGGACCCACCGGGCGCCGACGGGTCCTCCACGGCCGAGGACGTCCTCCCCGATCCCGCGGAGACCGCGCGAGCGCTCGCCCTGTGCGTCGCGGAGATCCTCTCCGGAGCGCGGGAGGTCGACAGCATCGCCCGGTGGATCACCGAGGACGTGCAGCGCCACCTGCAGCAACGGGCAGCGTTCGCCGCGCGGGCCCGCTCGGTCGCCCGACGTCGCAACCGACGGCCGTCGATCCGCGTCGGGAGCGTGCTGGTCTGCCGCCCGGCGGACGGTGTCGCCGAGGTGAGCGTCGTCGTGCACACCCGCTCGCATGCGCGCGCCGTCGCCATCCGGCTCGAGGAGCGAGCCGGCCGGTGGCGCGCGACGGCCATCGGCATGCTCTGACGGATCGGCTCGTGTCAGGTCGTTCCGGTCGGGGCGTGGGGCGCGGGGTGCACGGACGGGAGGCCCGGTGCCAGCCGGCACCGGGCCTCCCGTCAGGAGCGTTGTCGCGTCAGCCCTTCTTGGCGGCCTGACGACGGTCGGCGCGGTTGGTCGCGGCGGCCTGGCCGGTCGCCGTGGCGGCCGAACCGAACGCGGACCCCTTCTCGGCAACCGCTGCCGCCTCTTCCTCGGCCTGCGCACGCTGCGCGAGCGCCGTCGCTGCCTGCTCGAGGCGACCGCGTTCGTCGCGGACCTCGACCTCACCGTCGATCGACGGTGCCGAGAACTCGAGACCGGCGACTTCTTCCTCGGCGAGGCCCTTCGCCTCGATCACGGCGTTCTCGCCGTCGGACTGGACCTGCACCTCGAGGTTGAACAGGAATCCGACCGACTCTTCGCGGATCTGCCCCATCATGTTCTGGAACAGGGCGTAGCCCTCGCGCTGGTACTCGACGAGCGGGTCGCGCTGGGCCATCGCACGGAGGCCGATGCCGTCCTTGAGGTAGTCCATCTCGTAGAGGTGGTCACGCCAGCGGCGGTCCACCACGGAGAGGACCACGCGACGCTCGAGCTCGCGCATCGCTTCGTCGCCGAGGGTCTCCTCGCGCTGCTGGTAGGCCAGCTTGGCGTCGGAGAGGATCTCGCGGCCGAGGAACTCCCGCGTCGCCTTGCCCTTCGAGCCGGCTTCGGTGATGACCTCGTCGATGGTGATCGAGATCGGGTAGAGCGTGCCGAGCTCGGTCCACATCGCGTCGAGGTCCCAGTCGTCCGGGGAGCCTTCGCCGGTGTGCGTGTCGATCACGTCGTCGATGACGCTCTTCAGGAACGACTGCGTGCGCTCATGGAGGTCGTCGCCTTCGAGGATGTGCCGGCGGTCGCTGTAGATCGCTTCGCGCTGGCGGTTCAGGACGTCGTCGTACTTGAGGACGTTCTTGCGGATCTCGGCGTTGCGGCCTTCGACCTGCGACTGTGCCGAACGGATCGCACGGCCGACGAGCTTGTTCTCGATGGCGAGGTCGTCCGGGACGTTCGAGCGGCCCATCAGGCTCTCGGCGGCACCGGAGTTGAACAGGCGCATCAGGTCGTCGGTGAGCGAGAGGTAGAACCGGCTCTCGCCCGGGTCGCCCTGACGGCCGGAACGACCGCGCAGCTGGTTGTCGATGCGGCGCGACTCGTGGCGCTCGGTGCCGAGCACGTAGAGACCGCCGGCGTCGCGGACCTTGTCGCCCTCTTCCTCGACGACGGCCTTCTGGCTGGCGAAGACCTCGTCCCAGGCGGCTTCGTACTCGTCCGGGGTCTCGGTCGGCGAGAGGCCCTTGGCGTGCATCTCCTGCACGGCGAGGAACTCCGCGTTGCCGCCGAGCATGATGTCGGTCCCGCGACCGGCCATGTTCGTCGCGACGGTCACGGCGCCGAGGCGACCGGCCTGGGCGACGATCGCAGCTTCACGTGCGTGGTTCTTCGCGTTGAGGACCTCGTGCTTGACGCCCTTCTTCGCGAGGAGCTTCGAGAGGTACTCCGACTTCTCGACGCTCGTGGTGCCGACGAGGACGGGCTGGCCCTTCTCGTGGCGCTCTTCGATGTCGTTGGCGACCTGCTCGAACTTCGCCTTCTCGTTCTTGTAGACGAGGTCGGTCTGGTCGAGGCGCTGCATCGGGCGGTTCGTCGGGATCGGGACCACGCCGAGCTTGTACGTCGACATGAACTCGGCCGCTTCGGTCTCCGCGGTACCGGTCATGCCGGAGAGCTTCTGGTACAGGCGGAAGTAGTTCTGCAGCGTGACGGTCGCGAGGGTCTGGTTCTCGGCCTTGACCTCGACGCCTTCCTTCGCCTCGATCGCCTGGTGGATGCCCTCGTTGTAGCGGCGGCCCATCAGGATGCGGCCGGTGTGCTCGTCGACGATGAGCACCTCGCCGTTCATCACGACGTAGTCCTTGTCGCGCTTGAACAGCGAGTCGGCCTTGATCGCGTTGTTCAGGAAGGAGATCAGCGGGGTGTTCGCGGACTCGTAGAGGTTGTCGATGCCGAGGTAGTCCTCGACCTTCTCGATGCCGGGCTCGAGGACACCGACGGTGCGCTTCTTCTCGTCGACCTCGAAGTCCTCGCCCGCGGTGAGGCGCTTGGCGATCGAGGCGAACTCGGTGAACCAGCGGTTCGCTTCGCCGGAGGAGGGGCCGGAGATGATCAGCGGCGTGCGGGCTTCGTCGATGAGGATCGAGTCGACCTCGTCCACGATCGCGAAGAAGTGTCCGCGCTGCACCATGTCGGCGGCCTGCCACGCCATGTTGTCGCGCAGGTAGTCGAACCCGAACTCGTTGTTCGTGCCGTAGGTGATGTCGGCGGCGTACTGCTCGCGACGCTCCGCCGGGGACTGGTTCGCGACGATGCAGCCCGTGGTCATGCCGAGCGCGCGGAAGACGCGGCCCATGAGCTCGGACTGGTACGACGCGAGGAAGTCGTTGACGGTGATGACGTGGACGCCGCGGGACGGGATGGCGTTGAGGTACGCGGCCGTCGTCGCGACGAGGGTCTTGCCTTCACCGGTCTTCATCTCGGCGATGTTGCCGAGGTGGAGCGCGGCGCCACCCATGAGCTGCACGTCGAAGTGCCGCATGCCGAGGGTGCGCTTCGCGGCTTCGCGAACGGCGGCGAACGCCTCGGGCAGGAGGTCGTCGAGGGTCTCGCCGTTGGCGTACCGCTCGCGGAGCTCCTTGGTCTCGTCCTGGAGTTCCTCGTCGGTGAGGGTCGAGAAGTCGTCCTCGAGGTCGTTGATCGCCGAGGCGTACGCCTTCAGCCGACGCAGGGTGCGTCCTTCGCCGATGCGGAGGACCTTCTCCAGCACGTTTGCCACGTGAACTCCTTACAGGTCGTCGCGCGCGGTCGGCGCGTCCGATCAGCCAGTCATGCTAGCAACCCGGTCGAACCTTGGGCTGTGAACACCGGCCCCGAACGCGGGTGTGCGCGGCCCGCGAACGGACCGCGCACCCCCGGTTCGGGTGGTCCCGGACGCTCAGGCGAGCGCCGCGGCCGGTTCCTGAGCGGCGTCGGAGTCGGCGGCAGCGGTGCCGTCGAGCCCGATGACCCCGTAGTCCCAGCCCTTCCGGCGGTAGACCACGCTCGGTCGGTGGGTCTCGGCGTCGACGAAGAGGTAGAAGTCGTGTCCGACGAGCTCCATGAAGTAGAGCGCATCGTCGACGGTCATCGGCGCTGCCTCGAACACCTTCTCCCGGATCACGACGGGCGAGTAGACCTCGTCCTCTTCCTCGTGCGGTTCCTCGTCGACGACCGTGACGGCACCGGTGGCGACGTCGTCGATGAGCTTGCCGTCGGCCGGGGTGACGTCCATGCCGTCGAAGGCCGTCCCCGCGGCTTCGGCCACCGAGGTCGGGCGGTGACGCCCACGGTGCACCTTCCTGCGGTCGCGCGCTCGGCGCAGCCGCTCCATGATCCGAGCGAACGCCAGGTCGAACGCGGCGTACTTGTCCGACGCCGCGGACTCCGCTCGGACGAGCGGCCCGGGACCGATCAGCGTCAGTTCGACCCGGTCCTCGCCCTGGTTGCTGCCGCTCTTCTCGTTGTGGCGGCTGATGCGCACCTCGAACGCGAGGGCGCGGTCGGCGAGCACGTCGATCTTGTCGGACTTCTGTTCGACGTAGGTGCGGAATCGGTCGGTGATCCCGACGTTCCGGCCCGTGATCGTCACGTCCATGGCGGCTCCCATCCAGACTCGGCGCGTCGCCTCCATCCGGCGATCGTCAACGCCTTGTCCCAGCGACGCTAGACCCGCCGGAGCACTCGCGTCACCGGTTCGCCGTGAGTCGTGCCGGACACCCACCGGATGCACAGAGGACACCGGGTGTTCACGCACGAGGTAACCCGGGCGGGTCGCGCCGCGCACTGGTAAGTCGCAGGCCCGCGTACGCGCGTACGCCACACCCGCGCACGCGCGTGCCGACACCCGCGCACCCGCGCACCGTCACGACTCGACGCTCGCCGTCGCGACGCAGCGCACGACCCGGCCACCGGCGGCACGGACGGCACGGACCGCCTCCGCCATGGTCACCCCGGTGGTGACGACGTCGTCGACGAGCACCACGTCACGCCCGGCGACCCCGACCGCCCGGAGCGTGCCGACCGTGGCGTCCACCGGCTCGAGCGCCGTCCGCTCCTTCTGCCCCGCGCCACGCGGCCGGGCACCGCGGAGTCCGACGCCGGGCGGCCCGGCAGCACGCTGCCGCCGCAGCCGCCCGGTCCGGCGGACGCCCCCGCGAGCGAGGAGCAGCACCACGGTGTCGAACCCGCGCCGCCGCCGCCCACGCGGTGACGGCGGCACCCGGAGCACGAGCGTGCCCGGCGGGGCGTCCGCCAGCGCCTGGCGCACCAGCGCCCCGGTCGGCCGCCCGAGCGGTGCCGCGACGTCCACCCGCCCGCGGAGCTTCAGTTCGAGCACCAGGGTACGGACCAGCCCCTCGTACTCGAAGGCCGCGTCGAGGCGGACACCCCCGACGAGCCGGACCCGACCCGGACGCCCGGCGAGGTCGGCGCGGCAGGAGTCGCACAGGGGCCGGTCGCGCGCACCGCAGCCGAGGCACGAGACGGGCAGGAACAGGGCGACGACGGCGAGGAACGCGTCGCGCCAGGGGTGTGGAGCGGTGGTCATGGGGCGATCCTCGCCGCGGGAGGCACCCGGCCGGGCGGATCGTGCGGAACGGTGGACGGGCCTCCCGGCCGGTGCTCCTGTGGAGGAGCGGACGGTCAGCGCCGAGCACCGACCGTCAGCACCCGGTGCCGAGCACCGACCGTCAGCGCTGCGTGCCGAGCACCGACGCCGTGACGCCGGTGCGGTCCCATCCGCCCCCGGTGGACTGCAGGACCTGCCCGTCGGCGGTCCGCAGGAGCAGCGTGCCCCCGCTGCCGCCGGCGATCTGCGTGGCCCGGCCGTCCGGCCGCTGCAGCACCGTCGACTGCCCGCCGATGGTGGAGCGGACGATGCTCGGACCGCTCGAGGTCTGCCCGAGGGACGCGACGTCGAGGTCGCTCACCCACGTCGCCCCGACCGCGGTGCCGGACGCCGCCTGCAGCCGCACCGGGGACCCGAGCGCCGTCGGTGTGCGGTCGGAGTCGCGGGTGATCGCCATCACGTACAGGGCGGGGCCGTCGTCTGTGTCGATGAGCGCGAGCGCCCGGGTGGAGTCGCGGGACACCTGGAACGACACGAGGTCGCCGTCCGGCAGCGTCGAGGACACCTGGTGCGGGTCGCCGCCGAGGCCGTACGCGGTGATCGCGCGCGTGTTCGTCGACTGCGCCGTCCACACGAAGCCCTGGTCGTCGATGGAGGGTGCGATGAGGTGGTCCCGCGCGTCGATGCGGAGCGGCTTCTTGCCGCTGCGGACCACGAAGACGCCGTCCGCGTCCCCGACCGCAGCGTCGGCACCGGACGCGCTCAGCGCGATCGACGTCGGGTCGAGCTTCGCGATCGCGTCACCGAGGCCGCTGCCGAGCTTCGCGACGTCGCCCGTGCCCGGTGCGGCGAAGCCGACGGCGCCGCCGTCCTCGACGAGGGGACGCGGGTCGACGTCAGGGTTGACGACGGCGCTGGTGCCGCTGGAGTCGGGCACCGAGAAGCTGGCGCCCTCGATGGTGAGCTCGACCGAGGAGATCGTCGCGACGGACGACAGCGACCGGGCGAGCTGCTCCCGCATCCGCACCTTGTCCACCGTGGTCGCCCGGAGCGCGTCGCTCGACAGGTCGACCTGCGCGCTGCCGTTGTCCACGGTGACGGCGTTCAGCGAGAGCTGCGTTCCCTCGGGGAACGAGGACACCACGGCGCCCTTCAACCAGTCGGCCGGTCCGGAGAGCAGCGCGCTGGCGATGCGGGTGCTCGTCGAGGAGCGAGCCAGGAACCAGCGCTCGTCGGGCACCAGGTAGCGGTACGTCGGGTCGTAGAAGTACAGCGCGTGCGCCTGGAACACCTGCTCGAAGCTCACCGGCGTGAGGATGACGCCGTCGGGCGCGTAGGCGATCCGCCACTCGCCGTCTTCCTTCACGAACTGGAAGGTCAGCGTCGAGGAGGTCGGGCGGACGGCCTGGGTGTACTCGCCGTCGGCGTCCACCGTGGCACTCGCGGTGAGCGTGTACGTGAGCTCCCGGGTGCCGGTGCGGTCGACCGCGCCGCTGCCCTGCCGGATCGTGACGCTCTGACGGGGGTTCCACTTCTGGGCGAAGGAGTCGCTGAGGAACTCCCGGGCGATCGCGTAGTTGTCCTGCGCACCGGTCGCGGCGTCGATGAACTGCCGGAGGATCGTGTCCTGGTCGGCGCCGGGCGTCGGGCTGTTCGGGCGGAAGTCGACGCCGGAGACCGATTCGTCCTTGAGGCTCTGGCCGTCACGGACGGGGCCTCCGGTCGGGATGGCGGCGCACCCGGCGAGCACCACGACCGCCACGGCGGCGAGGACGGCGGCGAGCGCGCGACGAGGACGTGTGCTGGTCATCGGGGGCCGCCTTCCCGGGGTCCGTCGTACGGTTCGTCGAGCTCCGGCAGCGGGATCGCCGACGTCGCCGTGGGCTCCTGGCCCTGCCGCGGCACGGTGAGCACGAAGGCCGAGCCCTCCCCCGGCCGGGACCACACGTCGATGCGGCCGCCGTGCAGGTTCGCGTCGCCGAGGCTGATCGCGAGTCCGAGCCCGGTCCCGCCGATGGTCCGCTTGCGGCTCGGGTCCGCGCGCCAGAACCGGTCGAACACCCTGGCGGCGTCCTCCGGCGGCATCCCGACCCCGTGGTCACGGACGGCGATCGCAACGGTCCGGGCGTCGCTGTCCACGACGACGTGCACGGGCTTGGCGTCCCCGTGCTCGATCGCGTTGCCGACGAGGTTCCGGAGGATGCGCCGGATCCGTCGGGCGTCGAGCTGCATGGTGGTGTGGCCGCCGGGGGTCGCGAGCCGCAGGTCGACGCCGAGGCGGTCGGCGAGCGGCCGGAACTCGTCGACGATGTCGGCGGTCAGTGACGCGGGCTGCACCGGCTCGGTCTCGAGCTCGACGGCCTGGGCGTCGTACCGGGAGATCTCCAGCAGGTCGGCGAGGAGCAGCTCGAACCGGTCGATCTGGTCGTGCAGGAGCTCAGCGGAGCGACCGACGGCGGGCTCGAAGGCGTGGCGGGCGTCGTAGAGGACGTCGCCGGCGAGGCGGATCGTGGTGAGCGGGGTCCGGAGCTCGTGCGAGACGTCGGACACGAAGCGCTGCTGCACTCGGGAGAGCTCGGCGAGCTGGGTGATCTGCCGGCTGACCGCGTCCGCCATGCCGTTGAAGCTCCGCGCGAGGGTGGCGACGTCGTCCTGTCCCTTGACGGGGATGCGTTCGTCGAGGCGTCCGGCCGCGATCTTCCGGCTGGTCTCGGCAGCACCGCGGATCGGCACCACGACGAGCCGGACCACGAGCGAGGTGACGAGGGCGATGAGCACGATGAGTGCGACACCGCCGATGGAGAGCGTCTGCGACACGAAGTCGAGGGTCTGCTGCGCGTCGGCGAGGTCGTAGACCAGGTAGAGCTCGTACTGGCCGGCGCTCGGGATCTGCAGCGTCGACCCGACTGCGAGGCCCGGTTCGCTCCGGCCCTCGTCCTCGAGCCGGACCGCCTGCAGGCTGAGGTTCCCGGAGTTCTTCCCGACGGCCTTCCGCAGTGAGTCGGTGATCACCGCGTCCGGGAAGTCCTGGCTCGCGATGTTCTGCAGCGTCTGCGCCGTCGACTGGTTCGGGGACCGCTCGATCGCGATGCTCGTGCCACCCGGGCTCGTCGTGTTCGACAGGATCGCCCGCTGCGCCTCGTTCTGCAGGGTCTCCAGCTCGGACTGGTTGTTGTCCTCCGCGGCGGTGGCCGCGTCGAAGATCCCCTGCGCGACGTTCGTCGCACGCGCCGACTCCGCCTCGATCTGGTCGCGGCGCTGCGCGTACACGTTGCTCGAGATGCTCAGCATCACCGCGGTGCCGATGATGGCGACCGCGAGTCCGGTGGTGGTGACGGTGATCGCCACCGACCGGAACATCAGCGACCGGCGCCACAGGTACGCGATGCCCCGCCAGCCCCGCCGTGCCCAGGTGCGCAGGCGGCGGCGCGCCCGACCGAAGGACGTCAGGCCGGACGATGCGGGCACGGTGCTCAGGCTCCCCCGGCGCGGTAGCCGACGCCGCGGACGGTGGTCACGATCCGCGGGTTGTCCGGGTCGTGCTCGATCTTCGCGCGGAGCCGCTGGACGTGCACGTTCACCAGGCGGGTGTCCGCCTTGTAGTGGTAGCCCCAGACCTGCTCGAGGAGCATCTCGCGCGTGAACACCTGGTTCGGCTTCTCGGCGAGGGCGCGGAGCAGGTCGAACTCGAGCGGCGTCAGCGCGATGACGGCCTCGTCGCGGCGGACCTCGTGCCCGGGCACGTCGACCGTGAGGTCACCGACGTGCAGGACGGCCGCGTCGGAGGCGGTCGGGCGCAGCCGGGTGCGGATGCGTGCGACGAGCTCCTTCGGGTTGAACGGCTTCACGACGTAGTCGTCGGCGCCGTTCTCCAGGCCCGCGACGACGTCCGAGGTGTCGCCCTTCGCGGTGAGCATGATGATCGGCGTGCCGCTCTCCGCGCGGATGCGCCGGCAGACCTCGATGCCGTCGATGCCGGGGAGCATCACGTCGAGGAGCACCAGGTCGGGCTTCGTCGCGTGGAAGGCGTCGACGGCGTCGTTGCCGTCGCCGCTGAACTCCGGCTCGTAGCCCTCGGCGCGGAGGACGATGCCGATCATCTCGGCGAGGGCCTGGTCGTCGTCGACGACGAGGATGCGCGGTGTCATGTGATGTGGACTCCGGGTGGCGTGCGGTGGTGCCGGGCAGGCACCTCTCGTTCACAGTAGCCGAGGGCCTGCCCGAACACCGCGCGCAGCGCGCACTCGCGAGCGCGCGGCGCGGGCAGCGCACAACGCGCGCGAGCGCGCAGCGCGGCCGGGGTCAGTACCGGTAGTGGTCCGGCTTGAACGGCCCCTCGACCGGCACGCCGATGTACGCGGCCTGCTCCGGGCGGAGCGTGGTCAGCCGCACCCCGAGCGCGTCGAGGTGCAGGCGCGCCACCTTCTCGTCGAGGTGCTTCGGCAGGACGTACACCCCGGTCGGGTACGCGTCGTGCCGGGTCCAGAGCTCGATCTGCGCCAGGACCTGGTTCGTGAACGAGTTGCTCATCACGAAGGACGGGTGCCCGGTCGCGTTGCCGAGGTTCATCAGGCGCCCCTCGCTGAGCACCAGGATCGACCGGCCGGTGGGCAGGCGCCACTCGTGCACCTGCGGCTTGATCTCGATCTTCTCCGCGCCCGGCAGGGACTCGAGCCCGGCCATGTCGATCTCGTTGTCGAAGTGCCCGACGTTCGCGACGATCGCCAGGTGCTTGAGGCCGAGCATGTCGTCGACGCCGACGACGCCGAGGTTGCCCGTGCAGGTCACGACGATGTCGACCTCGCCGATGACGTCCGAGAGCCGTGCGACCTGGTAGCCGTCCATCGACGCCTGCAGCGCGCAGATCGGGTCCACCTCGCTGACGATGACACGGGCGCCCTGGCCACGCAGCGCCTCTGCCGCGCCCTTGCCGACGTCGCCGTAGCCGACGACGAACACGACCTTGCCGCCGATCAGGACGTCGGTGGCGCGGTTGAGGCCGTCGGGCAGCGAGTGCCGGATGCCGTACTTGTTGTCGAACTTCGACTTCGTGACGGAGTCGTTGACGTTGATCGCGGGGAACTTCAGTTCACCGGTGCGAGCGAGTTCGTACAGGCGGTGGACGCCAGTGGTGGTCTCCTCGGTCACGCCCTGGATGTCCGCTGCGATGCGGGTCCAGCGGTCCGAGGACTCCGTCAGCGAGGCCGCGATCGTGTCGAGCACGATCCGGTACTCGGCGCTGGCGTCCGGGCCGGCGTCCGGCACCCGGCCGGCCGCTTCGGCGTCCGCGCCGGTGTGCACGAGCATGGTGGCGTCGCCGCCGTCGTCGAGGATCAGGTTCGGGCCGGCCCAGTCAGCCCCGGCTTCGGCTGCTTCGGCGCTCCAGTCGAAGATCCGGTTGGTGCACCACCAGTAGTCCTCGAGCGTCTCGCCCTTCCACGCGAACACCGGGACGCCGGCGGGGGCGTCCGGGGTGCCGGTCGGGCCGACCGCGATCGCCGCGGCGGCTTCGTCCTGCGTGGAGAAGATGTTGCAGCTGGCCCAGCGGACCTGCGCGCCGAGCGCCGTCAGCGTCTCGATGAGGACGGCCGTCTGCACCGTCATGTGCAGCGACCCGGCGATGCGCGCACCGGCGAGGGGCTGCGACGCACCGAACTCCTCACGCAGGGCCATGAGGCCCGGCATCTCGTTCTCGGCGAGGCGGATCTGGTGACGACCGGCCTCGGCGAGGCCGAGGTCGGCCACGCGGAATTCTGCTGCGGCCTGGGTTTCGGTGGGCATGGGTCAAGTCTCCCACGGTGACCGTGAGGGACGTCACGGACGCGGGTCGCGCCTCCAGACCGGCCGGGAGGCTCGGACCACCCGGGTGGGCCGGCCTGCGCGGGCGGGTGGTCGACTCAGTCGACCGCGCGCTCCTCGCGGAGCGGCTCACGGCGGATGACCTGCCAGCCCTGCGGGACCCGCAGGCGGGCGGCGTGCCGGGCGCAGAGGTCGTACCCGTGCGGTTCGACCCGGGTGGAGAGCGGTCCGACGACCACCATCGAGTCCCCGTAGTCGTACGTCAGCGTCGCCGAGGCGCTCGCCCCGCAGGCGACCTTGCTGCAGATCCGCACGTCCATACCGATGTCGACCCTACCGAACCCGTCCGTGTCCGTGCCGCCGCGTACGATGTGGGGATGCGCCGAAAGCCCCGACTCGTCACCCCGGTCGACCGCGCCCGGGGGCGCTCCCGGCACGGCCGCGGGTACCGCTCGAGCATCACCGGACCCGACCTCGCCCCGATCATCACCCGGGCAGAAGCGTTCGACCGCATCGTCGGCGACACCGCGCACTACCTGCTCGGCCTCTGGCCGGACGAACTGCACGGCGTCGTGTTCCAGGTCGCGGACATGCCGACCGACCCGACGCTGCCGGACCGGATGCCGCGCTGGCGCGTCGAGCACGACGCCCGCCGGGTGACCGTCTTCCGGATCCCGGTCGAGCGCGTCACACGCTCCCCGGAGAAGGACGACACCGACCGGCGGGTGATCGTCGAGACCGCCGTGTTCCGCGCGGTGGCCGAGCTCATCGACAAGGACCCGTGGGACCTGGCGCCCGACCGCTACCGGCACTGGTGAGTGCCGGAGGCCGCGTCCGGGGTGGACGCGCACCGGCGCGTCAGGGGTAGACGCGCACCGCCGCGTCAGGGGTAGACGCGCACCGGGGTGGAGACCTCGGTCGACGCGCGGATCGGGAACCCGGCGACGCCGTCCTGTCCCGCGTACGTGACCCCGGCGACGAGTCCCTTCGCACCGGTGATCGTGAGCTGTCGGCTGTAGGCCACGCCCACCGTCTCGGTCGATCCGCTCGGGACCTGCACCGTGGACCGGTCGTCGCCGGAGCGGATCACCACGGAGGCGTCCTCGGTCGTCGGGTTGACGATGTTGAGCAACCCGCCGTCGCCGGGGGCGACCGCCGTCGTGGTGGTCGCGCCGAGCGGCTCTGCGGACGCGAACCAGCCGAGGTCGGTCTGCTCACCGTCGGTGGTCGTCGTGGTGCGGGCGCCGGCGACGACCGGGACGGTCGAGCTGACCGTGAACGAGTAGCGCCCGTCCGGGAAGTCGTCGAGCGCCACGTCGGTGACCACGCCGGGTTCGGCGGTGGTGTTCACCGTGGTGCCGCCCCCGTCCGCGGTGGTGATGCCGAGCGTGACCCTGGCGGCCGTCGTGCCGGGGACGAAGAGCCGCACGATCGGGGCGGCGTCGGCGGTGTCGTCGCCGCGCTGCGCGTCCTCGGCGCCGCGGAGGACGACACCGGGGATGACCTGGCTCCGCGCGGGAGCAGCGCCGCCGGAGACGATGTCGAACCCGCCGGGGGTCAGCGTCCGGACGACGGTCTCCTGCATGTGGGCGACGATCTGCCCGCCGGAGGACGCCACGTGCACGACGGTCGAGCCCTGGTCGGAGACGAAGCCGGAGAGCGGCACGACCTTCTGCGAGTTCGGCGCGACGACGATGCCGGTGGTGCCGGGCGCGCTGACCGTGCCGGTGGCGTCGTAGATCGTCAGGTCGACGGTCGCGTTGACGTCGGTCGGGTTCGCGAGGGTGATGAGGCTCGTCCGCCCGGTCTCGGTCGAGCCGCCGACGAGCCAGGTCGACTGGGTCGGGTCGTCGCAGGACGCGGCCGCGACGCCGACGAGGTCCCCGCTCGACACGCTCTGGTAGCTCGACCCCGCGACCTGCGGCGTGGTCTTCCCCGCCGGGGCCGTGAGGAGGGTCGGGTCGCTGCTGCCGGTCGACGATGCGGCGAGGTCGGACCGCTCGACGGTCCGGCCGGTCGTCGCGGTGGCGACCGTGGCGGTGCCGACGGTGCTCGCGGTCGTCGCGTCGTTGCCGGCGTCGTCGGAGAGCCGCAGCGCACTGCCGGCGCAGACGCGCTCGGCGTCGGCGGCGACCGGGGTGACGGTGCGGCCGGCCGGCTGCCCGGGGGCCTCCGTCGTGCCGATGGCGTTCGCGGCGGCGATGGTGCCGGCCGCGACGACCACGGCGATCGCGGTCGCGGTGCCGCGCAGGATCCAGCGGCGAGCGGGGGTGGTCATTCGTCGCGCTCCTCGTCGAAGGTGGTCGCCGGTTCGTCGGCCTCGAGCACGTTCGAGGTCGCCCGACGGCGGCGCGGTGCGGTGGGGACGGCGAGGAGCGCAGCTGCGCCGAACACCACGCCGAGGACCACGAGGTAGAGCGCGTGGGTCGCCTTCGCGGCAGCCGAGCCGGTCCCGGTGCGGTCGACGTCGCCCTCGTAGTGGAACAGCGACCCGGTGGTGGTCTCGCCGATGCTCGTGAACAGCGCGTTCTGGCCGATGGCCCCTGCTGCACGGTCGTGGACCTGCTGGGCGAGGTCGTCCTCCGGGGCGTCGTCGAGCAGCACGAAGCTGATCCCGAGCTCCTTGAGCGCCGGCCTCGGGTCGTAGCCGCTGCGGCTCGCGAGGTTGCCCGCGAGCGTCGCCAGGCGGGAGCCGGCGGGGCTCAGGGAGAGTGCGGTGGCGTCGAGCGTCGACTGGTCGTCGAGCGTCGAGCCCTGCCCGCGTTCGAGCGACACCGCGAGGGATCCGTCGGTCTGCGGGTCGACCACGAGCGTGCCGACGTCGGGGTTCGCCTGCGCCTCGGCGTTCACGTACGCGCTGAGGACCCGTCCGGTGGTCGGTTCGATGACCGCGTTGCCGAGGTAGAACGCGGCGAAGGCCGGTGCGACCGCGACGCCGGCGAACACCGTCGCGACGAGACCGACGACGGGCGCCTGGCGCGGCACCGTGTCGATGCCGATGCAGGCGGCCACGACGATCGCGAACCAGTACACGCTCAGCCCGCTGCCCGGCCAGACGATCGTGGTCGTCGCGCCGACACCGGTCACGGTGAGGTGCGTGGCACCGAACGCGGTGGCGAACCCGAGCAGCGCGGCGATCAGGGCGAACCCGGCGACCGACCAGCGGTGTCCGAGCATCGACCCGATGGCGGTCGCGGCGATCGGGAGCGCCAGGACCGCCAGGGCGATCGGCAGCGCGGCGACGACGACGTCGAGCGGCGTGCTGACCGGCAGCCAGCCGTTCCAGTCGGGCAGGGGCTGGCCGATGGCGAGCTGCAGCGCGGAGGGTGCACGGGTGGCGGAGGGGACGCCCGGGTCGGCGAAGACCGCGAGCGGGTTGCCCCTGGCGACCTGCGCGAGCACGAGCGGCACGAAGAGGACCGCGGCGGGCACCGGGATGAACACCCGGCGGTGGGCGTGCCGCCAGCCGACGGCCAGCGCGACGAGCCACCCGACGAGCAGGACCGGCAGGAGCGACGGCGCGGACGCGGCGACCCCGGCGAAGAGCAGCGACGCACCGGAGGCCGAGGCCCACGAGCGGTGCGCCTCGAGCACCGTGAGGAACAACCAGGGCAGGAGCACGTGCGCGATGACCGCGCCGAGGTGCCCGGTCGTGACACCGCCGACGAGCGCCGGGGCGATCGTGTAGAGCGCCGCGCCGATCACCGGCACCCAGGTGCGGGTCGTCAGCTTCCGGACGACGAACCAGGCGCCGAGCGCCGACACCGGGAACGAGAGGAGCACCACGATGACCACCGCGGTCGACGGGGACCAGAACGTGATCGACCCGAGGACGGCGAGGACCGCGGCGAAGGGGTCGCTCGGGCCGGTGAAGCCGGTACCGAGCGTGTGCCAGCCGTAGCCGACGTTCTGCCACAGCTGCGACACGGTGGTCGACAGGGGCAGCAGCCCGCCGCCGGTCAGCGCGGGCGAGCCGAGCAGCGGGAAGAGCGTGACGACGCTGAGGAGCGCCGCCGCGAGCACGACCCAGATGCCGCCGTCCCCGAGGAAGGACGCGCGGGCGACCGGGGCGTCCTCGACCCGGGCGAGCTCGACGTCGCGGGAGGTGGTCCGGTGCTCGTGGACCCGCCGCCAGCTGACGCGCAGGGGTTCGACGGCGGCCCAGCCGAGCTGCTTCGTGCGGGCGAGGGACTTCCGCGAGCGTCCGGCTCCACCGCCGAAGGCGACGGCGAACGCGGCGGCGAGCTCCCCGGACACGGCGGCGGGGTGCTTCGCGACGAGGTGCCCGATGGCCCGGCCGATCGCGAAGGGCACGAGTGTCAGCCAGTGGATCCAGAGGACCCCGGCCGGCGCGTACGTCATCCGGCGGTGCAGCTGGGCCTGGCGGTGCAGGCGGACACGACGACCCTCGGAGACGCGCTTGCGGCCGAACTCCTCGATCGGGCCGGCGCTCGTCGCGCGAGCGTCCGGGACGACGGCGACACGGTGGCCGGCGAGACGGACGCGCACGCAGAAGTCGAGTGCGGCGTCGACGTCCGGCAGGGCCTGGTCGAACCCGCCGAGGGCGACCCAGACCGAACGACGGACGAGCATCCCACCGGCGGCGACCGCCAGGACGTCGGTGTGCCGGTCGTGCTGGCCCTGGTCGAGCTCGTCCTGCACGAGGGTCAGGGAGCGGCCGAAGCGGGTCATGCTCTCGCCGAACGCGCGGATGCGCGCCGGGTCGGTGTCGGACACGAGCTTCGGGCCGGCAACCGCGACGGACGGGGCGATCTCGACGGCGGCGAGCATCTCGGCCAGCGCGGTCGGGGCCGGGGCGTTGTCGTGGCCGACGAGCCAGAGCCACTCGTCCACGGCCTCGTCGGACTCGGGGTGCGGCGCGGCCTTCTCGCCGACGGCGACGGCGTCGCCGAACGAGCGGCCCGCCGGGATGCGGGTCAGCTGGGCGGATCCCCCGAACTCCAGCTGGGCGGTCGACCCGTCGGTGGAACCGACGTCGACGACGACCAGGTTCTCGGGGTGGCGGGTCTGGTTCGCGAGGGCGGCCAGCGTCCGGTCGAGGTGGTCCGCCCCGTTCGCAACGACGAGGATCGCGGTGACACGGGGCTGAGCGGAACTGGGCTGCATGACGGGCGTCACTCTACGGTCTGGAGGCCCGGCAGCAGTCCGACGGATCGGCGTGCCGTGAACCTGTGGCCGGGATCAACGCCCGGTGCACGCCTAGGCGCGCTTGCGGAGCTTGCGGCGCTCACGCTCGGAGAGGCCGCCCCAGATGCCGAAGCGCTCGTCGTTCTCGAGTGCGTACTCCAGGCACTGCGACCGGACCTCGCACGAGGTGCAGATCTTCTTCGCTTCGCGCGTCGAGCCGCCCTTCTCGGGGAAGAACGCCTCCGGGTCGGTCTGCGCGCAGAGGGAGTCCGCCTGCCAGGCGAGCGGGTTCTCCTCGTCGTCGGTCTCCGGACGTCGGACGCCGGGGACGCCGAGCGCCACGGGGTCGACGTGCCAGTCTTCCGGAACTCCGGCGTGGAAGTCGGAACCGCTCACCCTGATCACCCCTTGGTTCATCTCGCTCGGTCGTCATCTCGGGACCCTGCCGTGATGTCGTTGCCTGTAATTACAGCGGTGTGATTCCCTGGAGTCAAGTCGCGGATCATAGAAGGCACTGACCGTTCCGGCGTGTCATGTCCCCCATTCGGGCGTGTCGCGCCGGTTCTGTCGGCACCTCGGGGGACAGTCCGCGCGGGCGGTGGCGGTGGCGCCGGGCCGCGCCCGCGGTGGGCCTGCGCCCGCGGTGGGCCCGCGCCCGCGGTGCGGACTGGCTTCGCACAACCGGAAGCAGCCCGAACCACGAACGTCCGTGGTTCGGGCTGCTTCCGGTAGTGCGACGCCGCGGGCGCGATCCCGTGCTCAGCCGACGCGGCGGCGGGCCTCCCACGCGCTGGTGACCATCTCGTCGAGCGTGTGGCGCATCGCCCAGTCGAGGTCGCGGGCCGCTGCCTCGCCGGTGGCGACGATGCGCGCCGGGTCGCCCGGACGACGCGGGGCCACCTCGGGCTCGAACGCGATGCCGGTGCCCCGGGCCATGGCGTCCATGATCTGCCGGACGCTCACGCCGTCGCCGCTGCCGAGGTTGTAGGCGCGGTCGAGGGTCTCCCCCGCCTCGAGCTTCGCCGCCGCGATCGCGTGCGAGTGCGCCAGGTCGGCGACGTGCACGTAGTCGCGCACGCAGGTGCCGTCGGGCGTCGGGTAGTCGTCACCGTTGATCCGCGGGGTGCGGCCGGCGAGCAGTGCGTCGAAGACCAGCGGGAAGAGGTTGTGCGGGCTGGCGTCGTAGAGGTCCGGCTCCCCCGACCCGACCACGTTGAAGTAGCGGAGCGACGTCGTGGTGAAGCCGCGTGCGACCTCCATGTCCCTGAGGAGCCACTCGCCGATCAGCTTCGACTCGCCGTAGGGCGACTCCGGGTTCTTCGGCGTGGACTCGACGACGGTCTCGACGTCCGGCGTGCCGTAGACCGCGGCGCTCGAGGAGAACACGACCTTGTCGACGCCGGTGTCCGCCATCGCGCGGAGGAGCGTCGCCATGCCGGTGACGTTCTGCTCGTAGGTGTGCAGCGGGCGCTCGACGGAGACGCCTGCGTACTTGTAGCCCGCGACGTGGACCACGCCGGTGACGCCGTGCTCACGGATGGTGCGGGCGAGGAGGTCGCCGTCCAGGATCGTGCCCTCGACGAAGGGCACGTCGTCGGGCACGAACGCCCGGAACCCGCTGGAGAGGTCGTCGAACGCGACCGTGTCGATGCCGGCCGAGCGCAGCGCCCGGACGACGTGGGATCCGATGTACCCGGCACCGCCGGTGACCAGCCAACTCATGTCCGCCACGCTAGCGGACGGGCGGGCGCGGGCAGCCGCGCGACCCGTGCGCGATCCCGCACGGGGTCTACACGCCGGTGGCGATGAAGACGGTCGAGGTGAGTCCGCTCGTCGAGTCCGCCTCCACCGTGACGTCGCCCTCGTCCGGCGTGATGAAGCACGACTCGCCCTGGCGCAGCAGCGTCGCGGACTGCGCGCCGACGAGGGTCACAACACCCTCGGTGCAGATCGCGATCGAGGGTCCGGCCAGTGGGGCGACCCCGCCGGTGCTCAGACCGACCGGGCGGCCGTCGCCGGTGACGCGGACGAGCGCGAAGCCCACCCCCTGCGGGGCGAAGCGGTCGACGCCGACGGCGAGCTGCTCCGGCTCGAGCACGGGTGCCGGGTACGCGGTGAAGTCCAGGACGCGGAGGAGTTCCGGCACGTCGACGTGCTTCGGCGTGAGGCCTCCGCGGAGCACGTTGTCCGACGGCGCCATCAGCTCGATGCCGAGACCGTCGAGATAGGCGTGGATGTTCCCGGCCGGCAGGTACATCGCCTCGCCGTGACGGAGGGTCACGCGGTGCATCAGGAGCGACACGACGATGCCGGGGTCACCCGGGTACGACTCGGCGAGCTCGGCGGCCGTCGCGGTGTTCGGGGAGTGCTCGGCGGCGTCCTGCGCGAGGTGGCTCACCGCGTCGACGATCGCGAGCGCCGAGGGGTCGGCGGTCTCGAGCCACCGGACGGTGTCCTCGAGGCCCTGCTGCAGGTGCGCGGTGAGGGGGCCGAGGCGGCCGCTGCCGGCGTCGAGCGCCGCGACGTCGGCCATGGTCTCCTCGACCGGGCGGAAGCCGCTCAGCGCCTCGAACCGCTCGCTGAGCGCGACGACGAGCTCGGGCTTCGGGAACGGGTCCTTGTAGTTGCGCGCCGGGTCGTCGATCGGGACGCCCGCCGCCTCTTCGCGGTCGAAGCCCTCACGGGCCTGCTCGGGCGTGGGGTGCGCCTGCAGCGACAGCGGTGCCGCCGCGGCGAGGAGCTTCAGCAGGAACGGCAGCCCGGTGCGGTCCGAGCCGAGCGCGGTCTGCGGCTCCGCGGCGATCCAGTCGAGGACCGTGTCGGCGCCGCCGACCATCGCGGGGTTGACGACGACGCTCGGGCTGCCCGGGTGGGCGCCGAGCCAGAGTTCGGCCTGCGGGGCGCCCGTGACCGTCCGTCCGAGGAGCTCGGGGATCGCGGTGACGGAACCCCAGGCGTAGTCACGCGGGGTGTTGGTGATGCCGAGGAACATGTGCAGAGCGTATCGGCCGGGCGCACCGCGTTAGCCTGGACCCCGTGACGAACACCTGGCCGTTGGCCCGCGGAGCCGTGCCCGAGCGGGAGGCCTTCGCCTTCGGCGCCACCGTCCTCTTCGTCGTGTTCGCCGGTGACGCCGTCCCGAACACGCTCACCTGGTTCGGCGCGGCCGCACTCTGGGCCCTGGCGGCGGTGTGGGGCATCACGATCACCGTCCGCGCGAAGCCGACGATCGCCCGGACGCCGCGGGCGCTCTGGATCTTCCTCGGCTGGTGTCTGGTCTCGGTCGTCTGGTCGCACTGGTGGGCCGCGACGCTCGCCAGCATGGCCGCGCAGGTGCTCTGCGCGCTCGTCGCGTTCGTGATCGCCTCCACGCTGACGTGGCGCCGGATCCTCGACGCGGTGAGCCTCGCGATGCGGTGGGTGCTGATGCTCTCGCTGCTGTTCGAGGCCGCCGTCGCGGTGTTCGTCCGGCACCCGATCGCGCCGATCTGGACCCACTACGGCGACCGGGACATCCCGGACGCGTTCTACTTCTCCCGTGCCGAGCTCTTCACGGGCGGCCGCATCCAGGGGCTGCCCGGCAACGCGAACCTGCTCGCGATGGTCGCGCTCCTCGCCGCCATCGCGGTCGCGATCCAGCTCGCCGAGGGCAGGATGCGCCGCAACCAGTCGATCGGGTGGCTCGTCGTCGCCGCCGCGGTGTTCGTCCTGACGCGCTCGTCGACGGTGATCGTCGCCGCGGCCGTCGTCGCCGTGGTGTTCCTACTGGCGGTGTGGATCCGCCGGGTCCCGACCGAGCGGCGCACCCCGCGGTACCTGCTGCTGACCGGGGTCGCCGTGGTGATCGTCGTCGCGGGCGTGCTCGGTCGCGGTGCGATCGCCGGTGTCCTCGGCAAGAGCTCGGACTTCACCGGCCGCGGCGAGATCTGGACGAAGGTCCTCGGGCTGATCGACGTGCACCCGGTCCTCGGGTGGGGGTGGATCGGCTACTGGTGGCCGGACGTCTCGACGCTCGCCGACCTGGCGCACCGGAAGGGCGTGACGTACCTGCAGGCGCACGACGCCTACCTGGACGTCTGGATGCAGACCGGGCTGATCGGGCTGCTCCTCTTCGCGATCTACGTCGTGACGACGCTGTACCGCTCGTGGGCATGCGCCACCCGGGTCGGGTTCGACGCCGGACTCCGGCCGCGGCCCTTCGACCCGGTGTCGCTGCTGCCCCTGCTGGTCGTCGTCGCGCTGCTCGTGCAGTCCTTCGCCGAGTCGAGGCTGCTCTACCAGGGCAACTGGATCCTCTTCGCGCTCATCGCGATCAAGTCGCGCATCGTGCTCGTCGGCGAGGAGCCGGTGTCGGTCGGCGACGGCCCCAGGACGCCCCCGGCGAAGCGCGAGTTCCGCTGGGCCGCGACGCGCTGACACCGACCGGCTGACCAGTGCTCGCTGGTCGGGCCCCGCTGGTCAGCGGCGGTCGAGCAGGACGCTGCACGGCAGGGTGGCACCCCACGGGGCCGTCCGCACCTCGACCGACCCGGCCGGGTCCGCACGGCAGACGTCGAGCTGCGCGGTGATCTGCGGTGCCCAGAGCGGACCGTCGTCGCGACGGGTGTTGCCGGGCGCGACGGACGACACCGCGGCGGCGACGACCACCGCGATCGCAGCCCACCCCACCACCGCGGCGACGACCGTGCCGACCCTGCCGGCGGTGCGGCCGGCCGCCCGCGACCCGCGTGCCGGGACCCGGACGGACCAGTTCCGCCGGTCGATCAGGACCGACGCCGCGACGACGACCGCGGACACGAGCAGCATCGCCGCCGCGGCCGCGTAGCGGAGCGGCGCCGACGCGGTGAAGTCGGTGACGGGCAGTTCGCCCCAGCGGAGGTCGGCGGACTCGTTGGCGACGAGCGCCGCGGTCCAGACGACGACGGACCCGGCGGCGAGCGCGGCGACGAGGACGCGGGCCCGCCACTGCCCGAGGACGACGGCCGCCACGAGCACGACGGCGATCGCCACCAGGGGCCAGACGAGGACGCCCCAGCCGTGGTGCACCACCGCGGTCGCGACCGAGCTGAGGTCCCAGGTCCACGCGCCGGCGAGCGGCTGCAGGAGGTACCCGTGCACGACGTCGGCGACGGTGGGGTGCCCGGGGCGGGAGATGCGCGTGTCGGTCAGCGCGGAGACGACCTGGACCGCGCCGGCGAGCACCGTGACGACCGTGACCGGCAGGGCCAGCAGCCGGGCACGTCCGCGCCACCACGCGAGGACGAGCAGCGGCGCGAAGAACAGCGTCTGCGGCTCGGTCAGCACCGCGCCGAGCGCGAGCGCCGCGACGGCCGCGGACCCCCACCACGTCCGTGCCCGGTACGAGAACAGCCACGGGACCAGCAGGAGCATGTACCAGTGCAGGTTCGCGGCGTTCCCGCCGACCTCGTACGGCGCGATCGGCAGCACGACCGGCACGGCCGCGAGCACCACGCGCAGCGGCCACGCGGGCACGACGTCGCGGGCGAGCAGGAACACCGCGGCGGCGACCACCCCGACGATGAGACAGGACGCCGCGGAGACGGTCACCGCGTAGTCCTCGACCGGGCGGCGGAAGCCGAGGTCGACGACGAGTCGGGGCAGCAGGTGCAGGTACCCGGCGTACGGACGGAACAGTGAGCCGGCCTCGCCGTACGCGAGGCGTTCGCGGAGGAACACCCCGCCGTCCTCGGCCCACACGGTCCCCCGCGTCGTGGGCCCGAGCCGGTACCAGGCGAGCGCGGTCGCGGCGACGGCGACGACCACCGCGGCGAGCGCCGTCAGCAGGGTCCTCCGAGCGCGCTCCATCGCGGATCGACGTTACCCGAGATATCGCACCTCGCGATATGCAGGGGCGCGATACACACCGGGGGTGCGAGAGGATGGTCCGGTGACGGACGGCAGGGTGACGCGGCGAGCGCTCGCACGCCGGTACCTGTCCGCCTGGATCGGCTTCTCGGCCGGCGGGCGCTTCAGCCAGGCCCTCGCGACCGTGATCCTGCTCTTCGCGTTCGGGCAGCCCACCGTCCAGGCGCTCGTCGGCAGTGCCGGCACCTGGGCCATCACCGTGACGCTGGTCGTCCTCGCCGGCCTGAGCCTCCTCGGGCAGCGCTACCGGATCGAGTGGCACGGCGTCCTCCCGCTCTCCCTGATGGCCTTCGTCGGCTACTGCGCGCTGAGCGTGTTGTGGAGCCAGTACTCGTGGGTGGCGCTCCGCGGGTTCGTGGCGACGGCGTGCTTCATCGGCCTCGGCCTGTACCTGGCGCTCGGCCGCGACCTGGTGCAGGTGATCCGGGCGTCCGGCGACGCGTTCCGGATCCTGCTCGTCGTGGCCCTCGGCCTCGAGGTCCTCTCCGGCCTGGTGCTCGACGTCCCGATCCCGGCCTTCGGCATCCACGGCGACATCGCGTACGGCGGCCCGATCCAGGGCATCGGCGGCACCCGCAACTTCATGGCGTTCGTCGCGGCGATGGCGCTGGTGACGTTCGTCGTGGAGTTCCTCACCCGATCGGTGACGATGTGGCGTGCGCTCGGCTCGACCGCCCTCGCGGTGATCGCCCTGATGCTCTCCCAGTCCCCCATCTCCGGCCTCGCGATGATCGCCCTCGCCGTGACGGCGCTCGCGCTGTGGTCACTCCGGCACGCTCGCGCGTCGACCCGTCCGGTGGTGAACGGGGTGCTCGGGGGTGCCGTCGTGCTGATGCTCGTCGTCGCGGTGCTCTTCCGGCACCGGGTGCTCGCCGAGATCGGTGCTGCCGGCGGGACCGCGACCCGGCTCGGCCTGTGGTCCCAGATCCGCCTGCTCACCGAGCAGTACCCGATGCAGGGCTGGGGCTGGGTCGGCACATGGCCGCACGAGCCGGTGTTCCCCTTCGTCACGCTCGTCGACCCGGACGGCGCGCGGTTCACCTCCGGCCTGAACGCCTTCGTCGACGCCTGGCTGCAGATCGGCCTGGCCGGGGCCCTGATCCTCCTGATCACGGCCCTCCTCGCCTTCGGTCGCGCCTGGGTCACCGCGACGACCTTCCCCGGCGTCGCCTACGTCTGGCCGGCCGCGGTGCTGGTGCTCCTCGGCGTGACGAGCGCGGCGGAGAGCTACCTGCTGCACGGTGCCGGACTGATGGTCTTCACGACGGTGCTGGTCGTCGCGGCACGACGTCGGTCGTGGCGTCGGCACCTCCCGCGCTCCGAACACCTCTCCTGAGCCGCTAGCGTGGCCGGGTGCACCCCCGACTGCTCGAACGGACCGCCATGTGCGTGGTCGCGGCCGTCTTCACGGCGCTCAACCTGCTGCTGAAGCTCCCGTGCTCGGTCCCCGGGCCGGCCGACGTGCCCCGCGGCGCGTTCGTGTCGCAGTACGGCTGCTGGTCCGACGTCGCCGCGCTCTGGAACAACCGCCAGCTCGCCGGACACGTCTTCCCGTACGTCACGGGCTCCGAGCTCGGCAACGGGACCGTCGAGTACCCGACCCTGACGGGGGTCTGGGTGTGGCTGACCGGGTTGCCGGTGGGCTCGGCGCGCGGGTTCCTCGTCGTCACCGCGGTGGTCGCCGCGGTCCTCGCCGTCGTCGTCACCCTGCTGCTCGTCCGGGTCGCCGGCCGGCGCGCGTGGATCTGGGCGGCGACGCCCCCGCTCGCCCTGTACGCGGTCTACAACTGGGACCTCCTCGCGGTGGTCTGCACGGTCGCCGGGGTCGTCGCGGTGCTCCGCGCACCGGCGTCGTGGTCGCCGCTCGTGCGGTACACGGTGGCCGGTGCGGCGTTCGGCCTCGGGGGCGCGTTCAAGCTGTACCCGCTGATGTTCCTCGCCCCGCTCGCCGTCGCCGCGCTGCTGGACGCGGACGCCGCACTCGGTGCCCGGGTCCGCCGCACGGCCGCCGCGCTCGGCGCCGGGATCGGGGTGCTCCTCGCCGCGAACGTGCCGTTCATGCTGATCAACTTCCCCGGGTGGGCCTCCGTCATCCGGTTCCAGGCCGACCGACCGATCGGGGCCTCGACCCTGTCGATCTGGTACTACGGCTTCCTGCCGTGGTCCGGCGACCTGGACGGACCGTTCCAGCACACGATGAGCGTGATGTCGACGGCCGCCACCGCGATCGGCATCCTCGTCGTGCTCGCGATCACCGTGGTCCTCGGGCTCCGACGCGGGACCACGCCCTGGGTGCAGTCCGCCGCGGCGCTCCTGGCGGTCTACATGGTCGCGAACAAGGTCGCGTCACCGCAGTACGTGCTGTGGCTGCTGCCGTTCCTCGTGGTGCTGCGCATCGGGGGCTGGTGGATCGCGGCGTACCTCGTCGCGGACGTCTGCGCGGTGGTCGGGTTCTTCCGGAACACGTACTACACGGCGCTCGGCGCCGGGATGCAGACGTGGGCGTACCAGGCGATGACGGTCGGCATCTGGGGACGTGCGGCACTGCTGGTGGCGTTCGTCGTGCTGTTCCTGCGCGCCGAGGTCGTCACCCCGCCACTGCTGCGCGGAGCGGACGAGCAGCCGCAGGCCGACGACCAGCAGGGCGACGAGCAGCAGCTGGACGGGCAGCCGCCTACACGCGGACGGCGGAGCGCCCGAACCGTCGCTGCAGCCCCCACTGCGTGACCCGGAGCATCGCTTCGACGACGATGGCCTGACTCATCTTGGAGACCCCGCGCACGCGGTCCCGGAACCGGATCGGCACCTCGATGATCCGCCCGCCGAGGTCGTGCACCCGCAGCGTCATGTCGACCTGGAAGCAGTAGCCCTTCGAGTCGATCTCGTCGAGCGCCATCCGGGCGATCGCGTCCGAGCGGTAGACCCGGAAGCCGGCGGTGATGTCCCGCACGTCGATCCGCAGCATCCACCGCGCGTAGGCGTTCCCGCCGCGACTGAGCGCCTGGCGGTACCAGGGCCAGTCGACGACCGAGCCGCCGGGGGTCCAGCGGGACCCGATCGCGAGCATCACGTCCTCGGAGCCCTGCACCGCGTCGATCAGCGCCTGGAGCCGGTCGGCCGGGTGAGACCCGTCCGCGTCCATCTCCACGAGCAGGTCGTACCCGTGCTCGAGTCCCCACCGGAAGCCGGCCACGTAGGCGGTGCCGAGCCCGAGCTTCCCGGTGCGCCGCAGCAGCCGCACGCGGTCGTCCCGCGCGGCGATCGCCTCGACGACGTCACCGGTGCCGTCCGGGCTGGCGTCGTCCACGACGAGCACGTGCGCGTTCGGGACGGCGTCCAGCACCGCGCCGACGATGTGCGCGACGTTCTCGGCCTCGTCGTAGGTGGGGACGATGACCAGGGCCGTACCAGGGGTCATCGGTTCGTGATGCGGTGCTTCACCTTGGCCGCGACGCTCCGCGGCCCTTCGGTGCGCAGGTAGTGCGCGACCCGGCCGATGTCGTAGCGGACGCCGTACAGCTTCTGCCGGTCCGGCACGCGGACCCGCATCTCGTGCGGCGCGGGCAGCCCGGCCTGGGCGCGGACGGTCTTGTCCGCCGCACGGACCGGGTTCCGGCAGAACTCGACGAGCGGCTCGAGCACGTTCTGCCAGGTGAAGTCCTGCCGCACGCGGGTGACGTTCTCCAGGTAGGTGGCACGGGCGTCGTCGTCGAAGAGCACGGTCTCGAGGGCGTCGGCGATCGCGGTGGCGTCGCGCTCGTGCACGACCTCCCCCAGGTGCTCCTGCGCGACGAGCTCGGCGAACGAGTCCCCGTCCGTCGTCACGATCGGCAGGCTCGCCCAGAGGTAGTCGAGGATGCGCGTGCGGAACGAGAACGTGGTCTCGAGGTGCTCGTAGTGCGTGGAGACGCCGGCGTCGGCCTCGGCGAGGTACGCGCCGCGCTCCTCGTACGGGATCCAGGACTCGTTGAAGAAGACGTTCTTGCCGGTGAGCCCGAGGTCCTCGGACTCCTTCCGCACCTTCGCGACGATGTCCATCTCTGGGACGTCGGGGTTCGGGTGCTGGACGCCCATGAAGAAGAGGCGGACGTTCGGTCGGCGCTCGGCGAGCTCGCCCATCGCACGGACGAGCGTGATCGGGTCGAACCAGTCGTAGATGCCGCCGCCCCAGACGACGAGCTTGTCGTCCGGGCCGATGCCGGGCACGACGCCCTTGACGACGTTGTGCGTGTGCACCGGCGGGGTGGCGGACAGGCCGAACGGCACGACGCCGATGAGGCTCCGGAGCTCCGGGTCGCGCGAGTAGGTCCTGGCGTTGATGCGCCCGGACCCGGCGAGCTGGCCGAGCCAGAACAGGCGCTGCCGCTCGGAAGCGCAGATGAAGTAGTCGCCGAGCTCGAGCTGGTGGTTCAGCGTGTCCGAGGCGTCGAGGATCTGGCGGTCCCAGGCGTCGACGTCCTCGCTGCGGCCCTGCTCGAGCTGCTCGAGGTGCAGCGGGTCGTAGACGTCGACCACGAGGATCTTCGCCGTCGACTCGAGCACCGGGAACAGGCGGAGCGCGTGGCCCTGCACGATGATGACGTCGGCCCAGGCCTCGTGCTCGACCATCTGGCGCGGGTGGCGGTGCGGGACCGTCACGACGTCGTAGGCGGGGTCGATCTGCACGGAGCGGGTCAGGCTGATGACGCGGACGTCGTGCTCGCCGGAGAGCTCCTTGGCCATGTTCGTGGCGCGGATCGCGGGGCCGGCCATCTTCTCGCCGATGGCGTCACCGGTGACGATGAGGATGCGGCGACGCTGCCCGACCTCGAGCACGCCGAGCGAGTGCACGATCTTGTCGTACCCGGCCAGGTAGTGCTCGATCGGGTAGGCGGGCTCGTCGCGGTTGCCGAAGAGCCCGAGGAGCTCCCGGTCGCTGCGCACGCGGGTGGCCTGCACGAGGCGGCGGGACTCCGTCATCGAGGGCAGTTCCTCGACGAAGCGGTCGATGCCGAACACGCCGGCCATCGTCGTCTTCGACACCGGCATGGTCGGCTCGGCGTCGTTGCCGGGGCGACGGATGTCGAGCGAGGCGGAGTCGAGCTCGCCCCGACCGACGGCGCGACGGACCGCGAGTGCCAGGGCACCGGGCAGTGCGGTGCGGAGCTGCTCGTCGCCGAGGTTCTTGTAGAGCGTGAAGAGGGCGTTCCGCTCGAGCAGGTACGTCTCGCGGAAGTCGCCGAGCTTGTTCATCGACGCGTGGTGCTTGTGGAACGCGACGGACTTCGGCTGGTAGCGGAAGCGCCAGCCGAGCAGGTTGAGGCGCCACCCGAGGTCGACGTCCTCGTAGAACATGAAGTAGCGGTCGTCGAAGCCGTCGAGCTGCTCGAACAGGTCGGCGCGGATGAACATCGCGGCGCCGGTGCCGAACAGGACGTCGGTCTCGTTCTCCCAGCGGCCGGTGTCGGGCGAGCCGGCGAACGGCTTGTAGCCCATGCCGTACCAGGTCATCGCCGCTTCGGTGAAGTCGACGTTGACGCCCTCCCAGTCGAGGACCTTGCTGGCGACGGCGCCGATGTCGCGACCGGACGCGAAGGTCGCCATCGCCTCGCGGATCCAGCCGGGGTCGGGGCGCGCGTCGTTGTTGAGGAACGCGACGTACTCACCGGTGGTGTTCGCGACGCCGAGGTTGCAACCGCCGGTGAAGCCGAGGTTGCCGCCGGACTCGACGAGCGTGAAGGGGAGGTCCGACGCCTTGAGGCGGCCGACGTGCTCCGGACCGGAGTCGTTGTCGACGACGATGATCTCGAGGCGGTCCGCCGGCCAGTCCTGCTCGGTCAGACCGACGATGCTCGTGAGGGTGTCGTCGGTGCCCTTGTAGTTCACGAGGACGACCGAGACGACCCCCGTCCTGCGCTCGCTCACACGAACCCTTTCGTCACACGGATGTTTCCCGCACGGTTCGGCCCAGAGCGGACCGTCACGACCGGCGTCGTGCGGTGAACACCCTACAAGGCCGGGCCGTGAAGACGGACCGGACACGGACCGGGATCGAGACCCGGACCCACCGACAGGGAGACCCGGACACGGACGGCCAGCGACACCGGGCGCCGAGAGGACTGGGGCATGATGGACGGATGCCCGCTCCGCTCTCCCCCACCGGGACCGAGACCCCCGGGACCGAGGCCGTCCACCCGGACGACCGCGGTGCCGGTCTCTACCGCGCCCTCGCTGCCGGCGACCGTCGTGTCGGCCCGCGCGGCACCGTCGCCTTCGCCGTCTCCACCGCCGACGTCGACTCCGGCGCCGGTGACGTGTACGTCGCGCTCGGACTGGGCAAGTACCTCGAGCGGCTCGGGTGGGGCGTCCAGCTCTGGCCGATGGAGCAGTGGGACACCCCGGTCCCCGAGGACGTCACGGTCCTGGTGTCCATGGTCGAGTCGTTCGTGCCCGGGCTGGTCCCGGAGCACACCGCGCTCGTCGCCTGGGTCCGCAACTGGACCGACACCTGGGCGGACCTGCCGTACCTCGACGAGTTCGACGCCGTGTGGGCGTCCTCGACCCGTGCGGTGGAGCGGATGGCCGCGAAGCACCGTCGCCGCGTGTCCCTGATGCCGATCGGCGTCGACCTCGAGCTCTTCGACGGCACGCAGCCGCCCCAGCACCAGGGCACGCACCCGATCGACGTCGTCACGACCGTGAACTTCTGGGGCGCCGAGCGCCTCGGCACCGCCGCCATCGACGTCCTCGCCGAGTCCCGCGACGTCGTCTGGTACGGCGCGAACCGGGAGCACCTGGTCCGGTCCGAGCGCATCGACCACCGCGGCATCGCGTCCTTCTTCGACCTCCCCGCGGTCTACGCGTCGAGTGCGTTCGTCGTCGACGACCTCATCCCGCCGGCCCGGAAGTACGCCACGCACAACTCCCGGCTGTTCGAGGGCCTGGCCTCCGGCGCGCTCGTCGTGACGAACTGCGCCGACGGTCTCGCCGACCTCGGCCTCGAGGACGTCCCGACCTACCACGACGGCCCGTCCCTCGTCGACGCGGTCGGCGAGCGGGACGACGACCTGGTCGCACGCCTCCGTGCGGTGGTCGTCGAGCGGCACTCGTACGCGGCACGCGCGGCGGTCGCGGACGCCGCCCTCACCGAGATCGTCGCGGAACGCGCGGGTCGGCCGGGTGCCCACCGCGGCGCCTTCCTGACCTGGACGACGCACCTCCGCGAGCAGCTGCGCCGGACCGAGCGGGAGCGCGACACGCACCTGTCGGGTGTGCACGACATCAACGGCCGGCTCATCACCGCCATCGAGGACGCCCAGCGCGCCGCCGCGGCCTCCGACGCCACGATCCGCGCCCTCAGCGAGGAGCGGGACCGTCTGGCACGACGCCTCGACGAGGTCACCCGCAGCCGCACGTTCCGCCTGGCGGAGCGCATCGCCCGCATCACCGGCCGACGCTGACCCGGACCGGCAGGACCGGTCACCGGGCGCCATGGGGCGCGACCACGGACGGACGGGAGGCCCGGTACCAGCTGGTACCGGGCCTCCCGTCCGTCACGTGGTGAGGATCACCGCATCACTTGACCGTGAGCGTCTGGCAGACGCTCACGTTGGCGCCCGCCCCCGTGTTGATCGCGAACGCGCACACCTTCGTGGACCCGGAGGCCTTGCCGGTGAGCGTCGTCGAGAACGCGTGTCCCGAACCGAACGCGCTGTAGGTCGTCGCGAGCGACGCCTTCGCCTGGTCCGCCGCGATCGACGCCGCAGCGGTGTCGTTCAGGTAGACGTGCACGCGGATCGCGTCCTTGGTGTCCGGGTCGATCGCCCAGCCACGGACCTTGACCTGCCCGGTGGCCGGCGAGGAGACCTCGTCGAGCAGCAGGGTCGGGGACCCGGTCGCCGCGGCGACCTTCTGGCAGGTGCTCGTGTTCGATCCGCCGCCCGTGTTCTTCCCGATCGCGCACACCGTGTGCGTGCCGGGGCCGACACCGCTGAGGGTCTGCGTGAACGCGTGGTTCGCGCCGTACCCGGGGTAGGTCGTCGCGAGCGACGCCTTCGCGGTGTTCGCGCTGCCGGTCGCCACGGTCTTGCCGTCCACCGTGTAGGTCATCGCGACCGCGGACACGGTGTCCGGGTCCACGGCGGAACCGCTGATCGCGATCTTGCCGAGACCGGCCGATGCCGCCGAGTCGATGCCGACCTTCGGCGAACCCGTCGGGGTCGAGAACGACTTGCAGATGCTGGCGTTCGAGGTGCCGGCACCGACGTTGATCGCGATGATGCAGAGCGTGTGCTTCCCGGCGGAGATGCCCGGACGCTCGAGGCGGTAGGCGTGCTGGTCACCGTAGCCCGGGTAGGACGCGTTCAGGTTCGCCTTCGTCCCGTCGGCGGCGATCGAGGTGAGCGCCTTGCCGTCCAGGTAGAAGTGGACGCGGACGGTCCCGGTCGAGTCGGGGTCGATGGTCCAGCCGCGGGCGAGGAGCGTGCCCGGCGACTTCGAGGCGACCTCGTCGACCGCGAGCCACGGGTAGCCCGTCGGCTTCTTCACGGACTTCGACCCGATCTGCTTCCAGACGCCGGACGAGGTGTCCTTCGCCCAGGCCGTGATCGTGTGGGTCCCGCCCGCGACGCCCTTCCAGGTGCCGGTGTAACCGTGGTTGTCGCCGTAGCCCGGCTTGACCTTGCCGACGTCGGCGCGCTTCGCGTTCGCGGTCAGGGTGCTGACGGCCTTGCCGTCGACACGGATCTGCACGGAGATCGACGCGTTCGTGTCCGGGTCGATCGCCCAGCCCCGGAAGGACAGGGTGTCCGCGGCGACGCTGGCGGCGTCGAGCGTGCCCATCGGCGTCCCGGACGGGACCGTCACGTCGCGGCAGTTCAGCAGCGAGTTCGCGCCGGCGCCGGTGTTGATGGCGAAGGTGCAGAGGTTGTGCTTGCCGGCGCTGACCCCGGTGAGGGTCGTCGTGAACCCGTGCGCGGTGTTGTTCGCGCCGAGGCGGCTGGCCAGGTCGGAGCGGGTGTTGTCGGCGGCGTCCGTCGACTTGCCCTTGCCGTCCAGGTAGTAGGCCACGCGGATCGGGGCGGTCGTGTCCGGGTCGGCGGCCCAGCCACCGACCGTGATCTGCCGGTAGCCGGCGGTCGCGGAGTCCACGCTGCCGATCGGCGACGACCCACCGGTCGGCGAGCCGAACCAGTCGGTGTACATCCGCCAGAAGTTCCGGTTGCCGTACGCGGAGCAGCTGTCGCCGGTGCCGTAGAGGTTCGACAGGGCGGCGGCGTTCGGGGTGTACGGGGTGTAGATGTACAGCCCGGCCGTGGCCTGGTTCTTGATGTAGACCGTCTTCGTCCCGCACTTGCCGTTCGGGTTGTAGAGGATCGCGTTGTTGCGGCCGGCCTGGTACGCCCACGAGGTCGGGCTGGCCTGGTAGCGCTTGAACTGCAGCGCCGCCGCGTAGACCTGCTGGCCGAAGCCGTAGTACGCCGGGTCACACGGAGCGGTGTCCGGGCAGGCGAAGCCGGTGGCGTGCAGGTACATGTAGGACGTCGGCTTCGACGTCGTGACGATCCCCTGCTCCTTCTCGAGCAGGACGAGGAGCACCTTCTGGCTGATGCCGCACGCGGCGCCGACCTGCGCGATGACCGTCGCGGCGGACTTGCTGCCGCCGGCGATCGCCGCGCACCGGCCGGAGACGGCCTTGATGGCGCTCATGTTCTGCGTGAAGTTCTTCAGGCAGGCCGGCCCCCCTGATGCCTGCTTGCAGCTCGGTGCCGCGCTGTTCAGGAACGACTGCACGCTCGAACCGCTCATCGCGGAACCGTTGTAGAAGTTCGCGTCGCTGATGATGTTGCCCGGGTCGAAGCCCGCAGCGGTGGCGGCTGACGCGGACTGCGTCGTCGTCGCCTCGGAGACGATCGTGCCGAGGGTCAGCCCGCTCGCGGCGACGGCGAAGGACGCCAGCAGCGCGAGCGTGGCCCGGAATCGGGGCCGAGACGCTGATCCGTCTCGGTCCCTGGTCATGAACAGTCGCATCACGGCACCTCCGCCGTCATCGGGTCGGATGTCGTCGACTGCGTGCCGACGGTGTACTTGAGCGTGACCGACCAGTTCCCGGTGCTGATCTGCCCCGCGGGGAACGTGGCCTGCGCGCAGCTCACGGACGAGGCGCTCGCGGACGGCGCGCTCGTCGTGGTGCGGGTGGTGCCGCCGTTCTTCGCGGTGAAGGTGCAGGTGCCCTTCGCGTTCGTGGTGCCGGAGACGAGTCCGGCGGTCTGCAGGGTCTTCGAGCCGGCGTCCCAGGACGCGAACGTCACGATCGCCGTCGCCGGGAAGTCACCGGGGTCGGTGTCCGCCTGACCGGTCGAGCCGGTCCCCGGGAAGTCGCCGAGGTCGGTGTCGTCGTCGGAGGGCTCCGACGCGACGGCCGAGGGGCTCGTCGACGTGCTCGCGGACGAGGTGGCCGTGGGTGCGACCGTCGCCGACGAGGTCGGCGTCCGGGACGCCGACTTGGTGGGTGAGGGAGAGGGGTCGTCGCCGCCGGCGGAACAACCCGCCGAGAGGAGACTGAGTACACCGACCACCGCAAGCGCAGCGATCGGCCGAGACACGTGGTGCATGCTGCGGGCCGTCCTGTGGATGTTGACAAGGGTCCGGGTTGCGTCAACGGTAACCCCAAAGTCGAGCCTGAGGGTTGGATCTGCGCGCTTTCACCCCCGCACGGGGCGCACGGGACGCCCCGGGAGGGGTGAGTATGCTGTTCCGGTCCTGCCCCCACGAACGAAGAGACGCATGGTCGATCAAGCCCGCATGGCGACGCTCGCCGAGGAACCCCTCGTCGTGATCGGTGCTCCTCGGAGCGCCATCCGTGGAACGTGGCGGGAGCTCCGGGACGTCTTCGCGCAGCGCGAGATGCTCGGCATGCTCATCCGCCGCGACCTCAAGGCGCGCTACAAGGACTCGGCGCTCGGCTTCGTGTGGACGCTCGTCCGGCCGCTGACGCAGCTCCTCATCTACTACTTCGTGATGGGCCAGATCCTCAACGCCGCGAAGGGCATCGACAACTTCGCGATCTACGTCTTCACGGGCCTGACGGCGTACACGCTGTTCAGCGAGATCGTCGCCGGGTCCACCGGATCGATCGTCGGCAACAGCGGGCTGATCAAGAAGGTCTACGTCCCGCGAGAGGTCTTCCCGCTCGCGAGCGTCGGCGCCGCGATCGTGAACTACGCGATCCAGTTCGCGATCCTCATCGCCGCGACCGTGGTCCTCGGGATGTTCCCGTGGCACGGCGGACTGGTCTACCTGGTCCCGTCGCTCCTCGTCATCCTGGTGTACGGCTCCGCGGTCGGCCTCGTGCTCTCCGCGCTCAACGTCTACCTGCGCGACGTGCAGTTCGTCATCGACGTCGGCCTCATGGTGCTGCTGTGGGGATCGCCCATCGTGTACTCGTACTCGATGGTCGTCGACCGGCTGCACATCGGCTGGCTGCTCGCGATCTACACGAACAACCCGCTGACGCTCTCGGTGCTGGGACTCCAGAACGCGATCTGGCTGCACAAGCCGGGCATCGTCGACTACCCCGACCACCTCATGATGCGCCTGCTCATCGCACTGGTGATCGGGCTGTTCTGCCTCCTCGGCGCGCAGCGGGTCTTCTCCCGCCTGCAGGGCAACTTCGCACAGGAGCTCTAGACCATGGCCATCAGCACCCCGGTCGCCACGACGACCGCCACGGAGCCGGAGCGCCCCGAGGTCATCGTCGTCGACCACGTGACCAAGCGCTTCACCGTCCGCAAGGACAACACCATCCGCGAGCGCATCGTCACGCTCGGACGCGCCGGCCGGAAGCACCGGCAGGACTTCTGGGCGCTCGACGACGTCAGCGTCACGATCCGCGCCGGGTCCACGGTCGGCCTCATCGGCCAGAACGGGTCCGGCAAGTCGACGCTGCTCAAGGCGATCGGCGGCATCATCCAGCCGACGTCCGGCACGGTGTCCCGCCGCGGTCGCCTCGCCGCGCTCCTCGAGCTCGGCGCCGGCTTCCACCCGGACCTCTCCGGTCGCGAGAACGTCTACCTCAACGCGAGCCTGCTCGGCCTGAGCCGCAAGCAGACCGACGAGCGGTTCGACGACATCCTGGCGTTCTCCGGGATCGGCGACTTCATCGACACCCAGGTGAAGTTCTACTCGTCCGGCATGTACGTGCGACTCGCCTTCGCGGTCGCCGTGCACACCGACCCCGACGTGCTCCTCGTCGACGAGGTCCTGGCCGTCGGCGACGAGGCGTTCCAGCGCAAGTGCCTCGACCGCATCCGCACCTTCCAAGAGGCGGGCAAGACGATCATCATCGTCACCCACTCGCTCAGCCAGGTGCAGGAGATGTGCGACCGCGTCGTCCTCCTGAACAAGGGCAAGGTCCTGCACGACGGCGACCCGATCGGCGCGGTCAGCATGTTCCGCGACGTGCTCGAGGAACGTCGCGCCGGCGAGCTCAGCAAGGACGTCGCCGTCGGCCGTGGCACCGTGCTCGGCGCGACCGTGCACGCCGAGGGCAAGGGCACCCGCGACGGCGTGTACCCGGGCGACGACCTCGTGGTGGACATGGAGTTCGAGCACCTCGACGGCGTCACCGACTGGGAAGCCGCGGTCCAGATCAACAACACCGCCGGCCAGGTCGTGTTCGGCACCACCACCGGCATCATGGGCGTCCACCTGCCGCCGCTGCACGGCCGGAAGAAGCTGCGCATCCGGATCGCGGACACCGCGTTCGGCACCGGCAAGTACTTCATCAACGTGTCGATGATGGACTCCGCCGGGCGGCACCTGCACGACCTGCCGGAGTGCGACTCGTTCGAGGTCCCGGCCTTCGGCAACGCCGTCGGCACGGTCTACGCCGAGCCCTCGCTCGAGGACGTCGACTGACCCGGACCGCGGTCGTCGTCGTCAACTGGAACCACGCCGACCTGACCGTGCGGGCCGCGCGCGCCGTCCTCGCCGACGGTGCCGCCGACGACGTCGTGGTCGTCGACAACGGGTCCTCCGACGACTCGGTCGCGGTGCTCCGGCGGGAGCTGCCGGACGCCACGATCGTGGTCCGGGAGCACAACGGCGGGTTCGCCGCGGGGGCGAACGCGGGCATCACGGCGACCGGTGCGGACATCGTGGTGCTCCTCAACAACGACGCGGTCCCCGCTCCGGGGTTCGTCGGGGCGCTCCGTGACCACCTGACGCACGCGGCGCCGGAGGTCGCGGCCGTGACGGGCCGCATCGTGCTCGCCGGACGCTGGGCGAGCCTCCCGTCCGGTGCCCAGCCCGGGCCGGACGAACGCGCGCTGGCCGGGCACGACGGCCGCCTGTGGGTGCCGTCGCCGGACGGGACCGTCCGGCTCAACTCGACCGGCGTCCGCGTCGACCTCGTCGGCAACGGCTCCGACCGCGACTGGCTGGCGCCCGCGGACACCGTCGCCGCGACCACCGTCTTCGGTTTCTCCGGCGGGGCGAGCGCGCTCCGGCGCAGTGCGCTCGAGGACGTCGGCCTGCTCGACGAGTCCCTGTTCATGTACTACGAGGACACCGAGCTCGCCTGGCGCCTCGCACGTCGCGGGTACCGCGTCGAGTACGTGGCCGACGCCGTCGTCGAGCACGACCACTCGGCCTCCTCCGGCGTCCGGAGCGACCTGTTCGTGTACCGGAACGCACGGAACCGCGTCCTCGTCGCGCTCTGGCACGCACCCTGGCCGGTCGTCGGACGCGCCCTCGTGCGCACGGCGGGCCGTGCGCTGCGTGGCCTGTCGGGTGCGTCCGGTGCGTCCGGTGGTCCGGGCGGATCGGACCGACGGGAGGCCCGGCTCGTCCTGGCAGCGCTCGGTGACGTCGTGCGCCACCTCCCCCGGCACCTCGCGCGCCGACGGGCCGAGTCCGCTCGCGCCGTCGTGCCCAGCAGCCGGGTGGACACGGGGGCATGAGCCGAGCGCGATACGCTGGGTCGTCGTCCGTCGACGGCCCCGGCCCTGCTCCCGGCCCGGGCTCTGCCCACGGACCCGCCCACGGCCCCGCCCGGAAGGAACCACGCGTGCCGCAGCTCACCGTCCTCATCGACGGGACCGCCGTACCGCGGAACCTCGGGGGCGTCGGCCGCTACGTCGAGGGCGTCGTGTCGCACCTGCTGGGCGCCGATCCCGCGCTCACCGTGCACCTCGTGGTCCGGAGCGAGCACGCCGCGCACTTCCGCGGTGTCGCTCCCGGGGTCACCGTGCACGTCGCACCGGCGTGGATCCGCTCCGTGCCGCTGCGCTTCCTCTGGGAGCAGACGGGGCTCGTCGCCCTCGCACGCCGACTGCACGCCCGGGTGCTGCACTCCCCGCACTACACGTTCCCGTTCGCCTGGCGCGGCGGGTCGGTCGTCACGCTGCACGACGCCACGTTCTTCTCGAACCCAGAGTGGCACTCCCGGCTGAAGCGCACGTTCTTCACGTGGTGGAGCCGCCGGTCGCTCCGGAGCCGACCGATCGTCGTCGTCCCGAGCGAGGCCACCCGGACCGAGGTCCGGCGCGCCGTCCCGCGGATCACGGCCGACGTCCGGGTCGCGCACCTCGGCGTCGACCGCGCGGTCTTCCACGCGCCGGACGAGGCCGAGGTCGCCGACGCCCGGATCGCCGCCGGGCTGCCGGACGACGCCGAGTGGATCGCGTTCCTCGGCACGATCGAGCCGCGGAAGAACGTCACAGCACTCCTCGACGCCTACCGGACCGTCCGCGCCGAGCGTGCCGCCGCCGGGCAGGACACCCCGTGGCTCGTGCTCTCCGGGGCCCGCGGCTGGGACGACCAGGCGATCGCCGCCCTCGACGCGCTGCAGCCCGACGACCACGTGGTCGAGGCGGGCTACCTGCCGCTCGAGGACCTCTCCGGCTTCCTCGGCGGTGCCGAGGTCGTCGTGTACCCGAGCCTCGGCGAGGGTTTCGGCCTGCCGGTGGTCGAGGCGATGGCCGCCGGCGCGTGCGTCCTGACCACGCGGCGGCTCTCGCTGCCCGAGGTCGGCGGCGACGCCGCGGTCTACACCGACGTGTCCGCTCCCGCGATCGCCACGGCGCTGGGCACCCTGCTCGCGGACACGGCGCTCCGCGACGAGCACCGGCGTCGTGCCGTGCTGCGGGCGGACGACTTCACGTGGGAGGCGACCGCGCGGGTGCACGTGGGCGCGTACGGTGCCGCGGCGGCTTCGTCGCGGGGCTCGTCTTCCTCGTCGTCATCGTCGTCGTCGTCATCGTCGTCGTCGTCTTCGTCGTCGGCCGGGGGCTCTCGATGAGCGCGCGGCCCCGTGTCGCGGTCCTCACCGTGACGTACAACACCGGCGAGACCATCCGGCCGTTCCTGGAGAGCGCCGCGCTGGCCTCCGACGGTCCGCTGCCCGTCGTCATCGCGGACAACGGCTCCGACGACCTCGACGCGCTCCGGGCGATCGCCGAGGCACACGGCGCCGTCGTGGTCTCCTCGGGCAGCAACCGCGGCTACGGCGGCGGGATCGACGCGGCCTTCGCGGCGCTCGACGACGTCCTGCCCGACGAACGACCCGAGTTCATCCTGGTCACGAACCCCGATGTGGTGTTCCGCCCCGGCAGCGTCGACGAGCTCGTCGCCGCCGCCGACCGGCTCCCCCGTGGCGGGTCGTTCGGGCCGCAGATCCTCGACGAGCACGGCGAGACGTACCCGTCCGCCCGGCAGCTCCCCTCGCTCCGGACCGGGCTCGGCCACGCGGCGTTCTCCCGCTTCTGGCCGGGGAACCCGTGGAGCCAGCGGTACTGGTCGACGACCCAGGTCGTGGAGCGGGACGCCGGCTGGCTCTCCGGCGCGTGCTTCCTCATCCGCACGTCGTTGTTCCGGCAGCTCGGCGGGTTCGACGAGTCCTACTTCATGTACTTCGAGGACGTCGACCTCGGGCAGCGGGTCGGACGCTCCGGGCACGCGAACGTCTACGTCCCGAGCGCCACGGTCGTGCACACCGGTGCCCACTCCACGTCGTCGAACCGTCGGCGCATGGAGGTCGAGCACCACCGGAGCGCGTACCGCTTCCTGTCCCGGAAGTACCGGGCGTGGTGGCTGTGGCCGCTCCGCGTGGTGCTGCGCACCGGCCTCGCGGTCCGCGCGCGCTGGGTCACGCGCAAGTAGCGGCGCACGGCCGCCGGCGGTTCGGCATGCCTGCGCACAACTGCAACCACTCCGAACCACGGATTCCCGTGGTTCGGAGTGGTTTTGGTTGTGCGGCGTATCCGCGGCAATGCCGCGGGCGCCCGCGGCCGGCGGCCGCGCAGCGGCGCGGCCGCGCCGCGGCGCGGCGCCGCGTCAGCGGCGGCGGAGCCGCTCGCGCTCGGCGCGCGCGGCCTCGACGAGCACCGCGGCGCGGGCATCGAAGGAGTGCTCGGCGGCGATCCGCGCGGCGACCGCGGCCCGCTCCGCGGGCGACGGCCACGCGTACGCGGGGTCGAGCAGCGCGGCGAGCGACTCCCGCGACGACGCGACCGCCAGCGTGGGGACCTCGAGCACGTCGGCGAGCCCCGCGACGGGGTCCGTGACGACGACCCCGCCCGATGCCAGCACGTCGAACACCCGGTTCGAGAGGAAGCCCCCGGCCGCCATGTCCGGCCAGTGGTCGTTGAGCACGACGCGGGCGTCGCGGTAGGCCGCCGCCACCGCTGTCCGGGAGAGCGAGGACTCCCCCGCCATCGCGGCCGGCAGCACGTCGGCCCAGCCCGGCCCGTGCACCCGGAGGTCCGCCCCGAGCGCCACCGCGTCGGACACGATCCGCCGCTCGGCACCGCGGGTCGACCCGACGAACACGACGCGCCCGGCGTCCGCCGACGCTCCCGGGGCGCTCGGCGTGAACACCGCCGGGTCCGTGGCCTGCAGCAGGGTCCGCACCGGGACGCCCGCACGCTCGGCGGCCGCGGCGGCCCACACCGGACCGGCGGCGAACACGGCGTCGAAGGAGCGGAGCTCGGTGTCCGCGACGTCGTCGGGGTGGCTGATCACCCAGAGGAGGTTGACGGACGCGGGGTTCGGCGGCACCCGGTCGAGACCGCGGATCACCAGCGTCACGTCGTCCTCGGCGTCGTCGTCCCGGACGTGGGCGTCGCGGCGGTCGACGCGCACGCGCTGCCCGAGCCGCTCGAGCGCCTCGGCAAGCTCCGCCGCGAAGTGCACGTCGCCCCAGCCGTCGCCCTCGGCCCCGGCGGGAGCGGCGATCTTGAGCGACCACGACAACCCCGTGTCGGCACGCGAACGGTCCACCGACGGTGAGACCGGACGCGCGCCCCACGGCGGGAGCGGCGGTCCGGCGACGACGGCGCCGTCCTGCGCTCCGCGGTCCCGCCACGCGGTGAACGCGTCGACCGTGGCCGCGTCGATCGTCCGCCCGGCCTCGGCGTTCCGCCGCACGGACCAGACGAGGCGCACGTCTCCGGCGATCCGGTCGGCGGCGGCGCGGGTCCAGGCCGTCAGCGTCATCCGCTCGTCCGGGAGGCACGGTGCCGGCAGGAGCGCGGCCCGCGGCATCGAGACCACGGGCTGGTCCGCTGCGAAGACCGGCACGACCGGGATCGTGTCGAGGTCGTCCGGGTCCGCGGCGCGGTCGGTCCGGCTGCCGTCGTCGGTCCGGCTGGCGCCCTCGGTCTGGCGGCCGTCGTCGGTCCGGCGGCCGTCGTCGGTCCGGCGGCCGTCGTCGGTCCGGCTGCCGTCGTCGGTCCGGCGGCCGTCGTCGGTCCAGGGCAGCGCGCCCGGGCGGAGCAGCAGGGCACCGTCGCGTCGGCCGCCGTCGGGCATCCGCACCCGGGCCTGGACGACCTGGTCAGACCCGGCAGCGGCGAGCACCTGGAGGTCCTGATCGGTCACGCCCACCGTCGAGTCGACGACGACGAGCACCCGGCCGACACCGGCGGCCACCCCGGCGTTGATCGCCGAGCCGATGCCGTCGACCGGGTCGGGACGCACCCAGTGCACGCCCCGCTGCTGGAGGTCCTGCGGTGACGCGTCGGCCACGTACCCCACGGCCCGGACGTCGACGTCCGGGCCGAAGGCGAGCCGAGCGGCAGCGACCATCGCCGGCAGCGCCGCGTACCGGTCCGAGCGGCTGACGAGGAGCACCGTGACCCACTTGTCGGAGGCCACCGGCGTGCTCTGCCACCCGGCCACGCGGACGACGGACGCCGCCGTGTCGGACACGGGTCGGGCCTCCAGACCGGAGTCGGAGACCGTCGTGTCCGCACGGCGGCGTCGGAAGAGCGCCACGGGGCGTGTCAGGAAGCGAGCAGCTGCTGGAGGTAGACGCCGTACCCGCTCTTGGCGAGCGGCGCGGCGAGCGCGGCGAGGGCCGCGTCGTCGATCCAGCCGTTCCGCCAGGCGATCTCCTCGATGCACCCGATCTTGTGGCCCTGACGGTCCTCGATGACCTTGACGTACTCGGACGCCTGCATCATCGACTCGAACGTGCCGGTGTCGAGCCAGGCGGTGCCGCGGTCGAGGACCTCGACGCCGAGCGTGCCGGCCTCGAGGTAGCGCTCGTTGACCGTGGAGATCTCGAGCTCGCCGCGCGCACTCGGCTCGATGGTCTTCGCGATCTCGACCACGTCGTTGTCGTAGAAGTACAGGCCGGGGACGGCGTAGTTCGACTTCGGCTCGGCCGGCTTCTCCTCGATGGAGACGGCGCTGAAGTCGTCGTCGAACTCCACGACGCCGTACGCCTTCGGGTCTGCCACGTGGTACGCGAAGATCGTGGCGCCCTGCACCTCGGTGTTCTTCTGCAGGCTCGTGCCGAGGCCGGTGCCGTGGAAGATGTTGTCGCCGAGGACCAGCGCGACGCTGTCGTCCCCGATGAACTCCTCACCGATGACGAACGCCTGCGCGAGGCCGTCCGGGCTCGGCTGCACGGCGTACTGGATGTCCATGCCGAGGGACGAGCCGTCGCCGAGCAGTGCCCGGAACTGGTCGTTGTACTCGGGGGTGGTGATGACCAGGACCTCACGGATGCCGGCCATCATCAGCGTCGACAGCGGGTAGTAGACCATCGGCTTGTCGTAGATCGGCATGAGCTGCTTGCTGATGCCCTTGGTGATGGGCCAGAGGCGGGTGCCGGAACCGCCGGCCAGGATGATGCCCTTCATCGGGTCTCCTTCTTACTTCTTCGTCCGGAGGGACTCGGTGTAGGCGACGCACTCTTCGTACGTCGGCAGGAGGCCCTGCTCAGCGGCGTCGAGGAGCGTCGGGGCGCTGGTGTCCTTCTCGGACAGGACGGGCTCGCCGATGCCGTCCGGCAGCTCCAGGCCCACGGTCGGGTCGAGGATGCTGATCCCCTTCTCGCGCTGGGGGTCGTAGTGGGCGCTGACGAGGTAGTTCACGGTGCTCTGGTCCTCGAGCGCGACGATCGCGTGGCCGAGGCCCTCGGAGAGGTACACGGCGCGGCGGTCGACGTCGTCGATGCGGACGGAGTCCCACTGCCCGAACGTCGGCGAACCGACGCGGATGTCGATGATGTAGTCGATGAACGCACCGCGCACGGCGGTGACGTACTTCGCCTGGCTCGGGGCGACGAGCGCGTAGTGGATCCCGCGCGCGACGCCGCGCGACGAGATCGACATGTTCACCTGGCGGAGGTCGAGGGGGTGGCCCACCGTGTCCTCGAGCACGTCGGCACGGTACGCCTCGAGGAAGGCTCCTCGTGCGTCGCCGTGCTGGACGGGGGTGAACTCCCACGCGCCTTGGATCTTCAGTTCGCGGATCTGCACCGGGGCAGCCTACCGCAGCACTCCAGGCGCCTTCCTGGTCAGCAGACGGACCGTCAGGACGAGGGCGAGGGCGAGCACCACGACGGCGAGCACGGTGACGACCCGGGCGACGACGAGGACCGCGCTCGACCCCGCGACGGGTGCCTGCAGGTCGAGGATGGTGAACCACACCCACGCGGCCGGCAGGGTCCACACGACAGTGAGCACCGAGGACGCGATCCGGCCGAACCCGGTGAGGCCGATCGCCATCGGGATCGCGAGCACCGGCATCACGGCGAGGAGGTACCGGGCGTGTGCCGAACCGCCGCTCATCGTGAACCGGACCTGTGCGACGACGACGAGCAGGACGACGGCGGCGAGCATCGCGGCGACGAGCCAGTCGGCGCGGGTGGAGGACGCGCGGGCGGGCGTTGCGCCGCCGCGGCCAGCGCTGCCGCGGCCCGCGCTGCCGTGGCCCGCGCGTCGGACGACGCCGACCACCGCGGCGGCGAGCGCCAGCGCCAGCGGGCCGAGCAGCAGCAGCCAGGTCCAGGCGCCGTCCTCGGCGAGGTGCCCGAGGAACACCGAGAACAACCCCGTCCAGAAGTCGTGGTCGGTGAGCACCTGGGATGCGGACGCGGTGTGCCGGTGCAGGTGCTCGGCGGCCCACTCCGGGTGCGACCCCTCGGCGTTGCCGGTGAGTGCGATGTTGCGGAGGTAGAACCACCCGGCGGCGAGGACGGGCACCAGCGCCGCGACGGCTGCGGCGACGAGGCGCCCCCACCCGTCCCAGAAGCGGGAGCCCGGCGCCGAGCGGGAGCCCGGCGCCGAGCGGGAGCCGGAGCGCGCCGCGAGGACCAGGGCGACGACGACCGCGACGACGAACACCGCGAAGGACGCCCGGCTCAGCATGCCGAGCCCGGTGACGACCCCCGCGACGACGACCAGGCGCGTCGAGAGGCCCCGGCGGAGCGCGGTCGCGCCGACGGCGATCGCGAGCGCGGCGAGGATCGTGTTCGGCAGGTCGTTGTAGACCGCGCCCCCGACGAGCAGCAGCATGCTCGTGCAGGCGATGACGATCGCGGCGACGGCACCGACGGCCGGTCGGCGCGGCACCACGCGGAACCCGGCGAACCCGGTGGCGAGGACGGCTCCCCCGGCGAGCAGCGCGTTCACCGAGCGCCCGGCGAGCACCGCGGCGTACGGGTGTCCGCCGTCCCAGAGCGGCCCGACGACCGGGGCGACGAGCGCGTAGAACAGCGGCGGGTGCTGGGCGACCCACTGCACCGGCGGGACGATGCCGAAGGGCGGCCGGATGGCGAGTCCCTGCTCGAAGACCGGCAGGTGCCCGTGCCAGAGCCCGATCGCGTAGTCGAGGTGGGCCGTCTCGTCCGCGGTGTTCAGCGGGGCGGCACTCCAGCCGACCGCGAGGGAAGCGAGGACGGCGAAGACGGCGGCGGTGATGACGACCGCCGTGGGCAGCCGTGGCAGGAAGCGTCGCACGGTGAGCGATTCTCCCACGGGTCCATCGGTCGTTCGCTTAGGCTGTCATGGCCTCCTCGCACCTGGAAGCCGTGCGCCCGCATCCCGAAACGAGATACCGCAGCCCCGTGAAGCTCTTCATCCAGATCCCCTGCCTCAACGAGGAGAACACCCTCGCCAGCGTCCTCGAGACGATCCCGACGCAGATCGACGGCATCGACGAGATCGAGGTCCTGGTCATCAACGACGGCAGCACCGACCGCACGGTCGAGGTCGCCCGGGAGCACGGTGTCCACCACTTCGTGCACCACACCACGAACATGGGCCTCGCCCGTTCGTTCCGCGACGGCGTCGACTACGCCCTGCTGCACGGTGCCGACATCGTCGTGAACACCGACGGTGACAACCAGTACCCGCAGGCGCAGATCGCGGAGCTGGTCCAGCCGATCCTGCGGAAGGAAGCCGACATCGTGATCGGCGACCGGCAGACCCGCACGATCGAGCACTTCTCCGGCTTCAAGAAGCTCATGCAGCGCTTCGGGTCCTGGGTGGCCAGCCGAGCGGCGGGCCTCGACCTGCCCGACGCGGCCAGCGGCTTCCGCGCGTACACGAAGTACTCGCTGATCCGCCTGAACATCGTCACACGCTTCAGCTACTGCATGGAGACCATCGTGCAGGCCGGCTACAAGCGGCTCGCGATCGCGTCCGTGCCGATCACGACGAACCCGAAGACACGCGAGTCCCGGCTGTTCAAGAACATCTGGCAGCACATGTTCCAGTCCGGTTCGGCGATCGCCCGCGTCTACCTGATGTACCGCCCGATGGCGCTCTTCGCCTGGGTGGCCGTGGTCCTCGGCGGACTCGGGGCCTGGCCGTTGATCCGGTACCTCGTGCTCCTCTGGACGAACACCGGCGGGAACCACCTGCAGTCGATCATCCTCGGCGTGGTGCTGCTGATCACGGCGGTGCTGTCGCTGGTCATCGGCGTCGTCGCCGACCTCACCCGGTTGAACCGCACCCTCGCCGAGGAGCAGCTGGACCTGCAGAAGCTGCAGCGGTATGGCGACTGAGGCGCGGACGCTCTCGATGAGCACCCGCGCCGCCCTCTGGATCCGTCGTCCGGGGGCCTGGGTGGAGATCGCGTCGTGGGCCGCGCTGGTGGCCTTCGTGCTCTTCACGATCGGGCCCGCCCTGCTCGGGCACGGCACCTTCCTGAACACCGGACTGCTCAACCGCTTCACCCCGTGGGCGGACACGTTCCAGTCGACGACGCAGTCGAGCAACGTGTTCGACAGCGACACGATCGACAGTGCCGCACCGCAGGTGTCGCTGCTGGTCCGTCTCGCGCAGGAAGGCGTGTTCGGCGCCTGGAACCCGTACGTCGCCGGCGGCACCGAGCTCGGCGGCCTGCCCGACTCCGGCGCGTGGTCCCCGCTCTCCCTGCCGTGGTGGGTCCTGCCCTTCTCGTACGCACCGGGCGCCGTGAAGCTGCTCGAGATCGTCGTCGTGACGGTCGGCATGGCGCTGCTGCTCCGCCGCTGGGGCGTCCCGCGCGCCGGCTGGCCGATCGCCGCGATCGTGTACTCGGCCTCGGGGTTCATGGTCGCGTGGACGAACTGGCCGCAGACCCGCGTCGCGGCGTTCATCCCGCTGCTGTTCTGGGCGATCGACCGTGCCGCGACCGAGCGGAAGCTCCGTGACGTCGTCGCCGTCGGGGTCGCGCTCGCGTGCATGCTCCTCGGCGGGTTCCCCGCGATCGTCGGGTACGCCCTGTTCACGGGGGGCATCTACTTCGTCGCGCGCAGCATCGTCGCGCTCCGGAGCGTCCGCGGAGTGCTCGTCAGCGCGGCGATCGCGGTCGGCGGCATCGTGTTCGGCCTGTTCCTCTCCGCGTGGCAGCTCCTGCCGTTCGCGGTGAACGCGGCGAACGTCATCGACTTCGGCGCCCGCGCGCAGTCCGGCGGCGGTGGGACCCTCGGGTACCTGTCGCTCGTCAGCTCGTGGGTGGCCGACATCGCCAACGACGAGAGCCGCGGCGACGCCTGGAGCGGTCGCAACCCGGTCGAGACGGCGTCGTTCGTCGGCATCGCGGTGGTCGTCCTGATCGCAGCGGCGCTGCTCGTGCGCCCGCGGGTGCAGCGTGCGGCCGGCATCGTCTGGATCCTCCTCGGCCTCCTCGCCCTCAGCGTGGTGCTCGTCTACGTCGGCGGCCCGGTCCTCGCGGCGATCCGTGAGCTCCCCGTCTTCGACTCGAACCCGATCGGGCGCATGCGCTGCATCGTCGGGTTCCTCGCGGCCGCACTCGCCGGCATCGGGTTCGGGCGACTGGTCGAGCCGGAGCACCTGCTCGACGAGCTCCGTCGGCTCCGCTCGTCGCGACCGCTCGCCTGGATCGGTCGCGGCCTGGTCGTCCTGATCGTGCTCGCCGCGGCGGCCGGCGTGGCCTACCAGACGCGGATGGCGCTCTACTCCGTCCCCGTCCCGCACCTGCACGAGCTGAAGGTGGACGTCGTCCGCACCGCGGTGATCGGCGCGCTCACCGCCCTGGCGATCGCGCTGGTCTGGTTCTTCCGGTCCCGCGTCCTCGCGGCGGTCGCCGGCGTCGGGGTCATCGCGATGGTCGTCGTCCCGGCGATCTCCTCCGTCCAGGCGTGGTGGCCGATCGCCCCCGTCTCGACCTTCTACCCGTCGACGCCGGCGCTGAAGTACCTGGAGAACCACCTCACCGACCAGGAGCGCTTCGCCACCGCAGGCCAGGCCGGGTTGCCCGGTTCGGCGTCGTACTTCCAGATCCGCTCCCTCACCGGGCACACCTTCCAGACGCAGGAGTGGAAACAGCTCATGACGGCGATCGACCCGGACGTCTACGTCACACCGACGTACTCGTCGCTGCGGCCGACGAACCTGCCGTCGACGATCTCCTCCCCGCTCCTGGACCGCCTCGCGGTGCGCTACGTGATCTCCGACCCGTCGGCGCCCCTCGTCGGCCAGGCCGACCCGAGCACGCCGTCGACGGCGTGGGCCGACCTCACGAAGACGAACCCGTCGGTCGACTCCCCGAGCAACACCGGGCCGATCAACGGCATCGAGTTCACCGGTCCCCCGGCGCCGACGAACTCGGCCGACGGCATGGACCTCACCGTGTCGATCGTCGCCGACGACACCGGCAAGACCCTCACCTCCACCGAGACCTGGGTCCCGGGGCTCGGCGGTGGTCGCGCGGTGGCGCTCGAGGGCGACGACATCCCGGCGTCCACGTCGTGGCACGCGGAGATCACGGTCACCGGCCAGGACAAGCGCGTCCCGATCGGCACGGACGCGGACGGCAAGGCCGCGATCACCGTCGTCCGTCCGAAGGCCGGTGACGACGTCACGGTCGCGCACACCGGCGACGCGACGATCTACGAGCTCGGCGGCACCGACGACCGGGTCCGCTGGGCGTCGTCGCAGACCGTCGTCCAGAAGGCCGCAGACCGTGTCGACACCCTCGACGACCCGGCAACCCCGGCGGACGAGGTCGTCTTGAGCAAGCCGACGAAGCACACGGCGGGTGGCGGCGACGCCGAGCTCGACGTGGACTCGAGCGACCCGAACGCGACCACGGTCGACGTGGACGCGGAGCAGGGCGGCTGGGTCGTGGTCGAGGACTCGCTGCAGCGCCCCGGCTGGAGTGCGACCGTCGACGGCAAGTCGACCCCGCTCGTCGCCGCCGACCACGCCGGCGGTGCCGTCTGGGTGCCGGCGGGCAAGCACACCGTCGCCGTCTCGTACACGGTCCCCGGTCTGTCGGCCGGTCTGGTCGCGACCATCGGCTCGGTCCTCGTCGCGATCGTGGTCGGCGTACTCGTGGTGGTGCTCGGCCGACGCCGCCGCCGCGCGGGACCCGGCGCCGAGCCGACCGGCAGCACTGAAATACTCGATTGACAGACGCTCCCCCTACAATCGGGAATCGATCCAACGCCAACGGCAACCCAAAGGAACCAGACCACGTGAAGATCCTCGTCACCGGCGGAGCCGGATTCATCGGCTCGAACTTCGTCCGCCGCACCCTGCAGGACGCCTACCCGGGGCTCGAGGGCGCCGAGGTCGTCGTCTACGACGCCCTGACGTACTCGGGCAACCTCGAGAACCTCGCACCGGTCGCGGACTCCCCCCGCTACACGTTCGTGCAGGGCGACATCACCGACGCCGCGAAGCTCGACGAGGTGATCCCCGGCATCGACGCGATCGTGCACTTCGCCGCCGAGTCCCACGTCGACCGCTCCGTCCGTGACTCCGGGATCTTCGTCGAGACCAACGTCGTCGGCACCCAGCGTCTCCTCGACGCCGCGCTCCGCCACGGCACCGCGCGCTTCGTGCACGTCTCCACCGACGAGGTCTACGGCTCCATCAGCGAAGGCTCGTGGGCCGAGGACCGCCCGCTCGAGCCGAACTCGCCGTACTCGGCGTCGAAGGCCGGCAGCGACCTCCTCGCCCGCAGCTACCACCGCACGCACGGGCTGAACCTCTCGATCACGCGCTGCTCGAACAACTACGGGCCGTACCACTTCCCCGAGAAGGTCATCCCGCTGTTCGTCACGAACCTCATCGACGACAAGCACGTCCCGCTCTACGGCGAGGGCAACAACATCCGCGACTGGCTGCACGTCGACGACCACACCCGCGGCATCGCGATGGTGCTCGTCAAGGGCCGCGCGGGCGAGATCTACAACATCGGCGGCGGGACCGAGCTCACGAACAAGGAGCTCACCGAGATGCTGCTCGAGGCCACCGGCAAGGACTGGTCGTACGTCGACCGCGTCGCCGACCGCCTCGGCCACGACCTCCGCTACTCGGTGGACATCTCCAAGATCCAGGCCGAGCTCGGCTACGAGCCGCAGGTCCCGTTCGAGCAGGGCCTCGCGGACGTGGTCCAGTGGTACCGCGACAGCCGCGCCTGGTGGGAGCCGCTCAAGGAGCGCGCGGCGCTCGCATGATTCGGTACCTGATCACCGGCGCCGCCGGCATGCTCGGCCAGGACCTCCAGCAGGCACTCGCCGGTCGTGACGTCACCGCGCTCTCGCGCGCGGATCTCGACATCACCGACCAGGACGCCGTCACCGCGGCGGTCACCGGCCACGACGTCGTGATCAACGCGGCGGCGTACACGAAGGTCGACGACGCCGAGTCCGACGAGGCGGCGGCCTTCGCGGTCAACGCCCGCGGCCCGGAGGTCCTGGCCACCGCTGCGGTCGCCGCCGGCGCGAAGCTCGTGCACGTGTCCACCGACTACGTCTTCGACGGCAACGGCACCTCGCCGTACGCCGAGGACGAGCCGACCGACCCGATCGGCGCCTACGGCCGGACGAAGGCGGCCGGCGAAGCAGCGGTGCGCGCGATCGCCCCGGACTCCTCGTACGTCGTGCGGGCCGCGTGGCTCTACGGTGCCGGCGGTCCGAACTTCGCGAAGACGATGATCCGCCTCGCCGGGTCGCACGACACCGTGAGCGTCGTCACCGACCAGATCGGGCAGCCGACGTGGACGGGTGACCTGGCCCGCCAGATCGTCGCGCTCCTCGACGCGGATGCTCCGGCCGGCATCTACCACGGCACGAACGGCGGCCAGGGGTCCTGGCTCGACTTCACCAAGGCGATCTACACCGAGGTCGGCCTCGACCCGGAGCGGGTCCTGCCGACCGACAGCTCGGCCTTCGTGCGTCCGGCTCCGCGCCCCGCGTACAGCGTGCTCGGCCACGACGCCTGGTCACGCGCGGGGATCGCCCCGATGCGCGACTGGCGCGAAGCACTGCACGCGGCAGCCGAGGCGGGCGTGCTCAGTTCCTGAGACCCCCACCAGGCTCCGACCGGGAGGCCCTGCTCACGTCCGCCACGCGCGGCACGCGAGCAGGGCCTCCCGTCCGTTGCCCTGCCAGGCGCCGCTCTCCGGTCGAGACGCCGCCGAACGGCCCAGACGCCGCCCCGGCCGGCGACGTCTCGCCAAGTCGGCGGCGTCTCGCGAACTGGGCGGCGTCTCGCGAGCTCGGCGGGGTCTCGCCAAGTCGGCGGCGTCTCGCGAGCTCGGCTGCGGTCAGCGGGTGACGGTGCGGAGGCGCTCGTCCAGCGGCTCGACGGCCGCCGCGGGACGGAAGCGGTCGGCCGCGGCGGACGCGGCGGCCCGGCGCTCGGCGAGGAGCGCACGGTCGGCGGCGAGCCCGCGGATCGCGGCGGCGAGCGCGTCGGCGTCGCCAGCGGGGACGGCGACGACCGCGTCGCCGAAGGCCCGGCGCTGCGGGGCGGTGTCGCTCGTGACGACGGCGAGCCCCGCTGCCGCGCACTGGTAGACCTTGTTCGGGACGACCTTGAGCGCCTTCGGGGTGGTGCCGGTGATGCCGATGCCGACGTCGTGGCCGGCGACCAGGGCGGGCAGGTCGGCGGCGTCCACCCACGGCAGCCACTCGGTCGGAGCGCCCCCGGCGGCCCGTGACTGCGCCTCGTCGAGGTCCTGGCCGCTGCCGATCATCGTGACCAGGACGCTGCCGTCGTCGGGCAGTGCGCCGATTGCCCCGCCGATCGTGCCGGCACCCTGCAGCGGGGTGAAGAGCCCGTAGAAGACCACGCGGAGCGGGTCGTCGGCGGGTCGCTCCACCGCGTGTGCGCCGGCGTCGTACCAGTTCTCGGTGGCGCCGACCGGCACGACCACGGCCTTCTCCCGGAGCGCTGCCGGGACGAGGTCGCGGTGCTCGTCGGTGTCCAGGACGACGACGTCCGCGATGGTGAGCGCGGCGCGGTCGAGGAACCGCAGGAGGCGCTGCTTGAGGCCGCCGTCGCCGACACCGCGGTCCTGGGCGGTCGTCGCGGCGAAGATCAGGTGGTCGAGGACGATCGGGGTGCGCGGGAACAGCAGGCGTGCGAGCCACACGTCGAAGTGCCCCATGTAGCCGACGAGGACCGCGTCCGGACGGCCGGAACGCCGCACACGGAGCGCCTTGCCGACGAGGGCCGACCAGCTGCGGGCCAGGCGTCCGGCCATCGACAGCGCGCCCGAGCGGGACCCGAGCATCGCGACGCGGTCCTTCGTGGACAGGCCGAGCGGGACGTTCGCCTCGGCCACGACGTGCCCCCGTGCACGGAGGCCGTCGGCGAGCACTCGCACCCGAGGGTGATCTGCCGCCTGGTATGTTCCGAAGGCCAAGATCCGCACGTGGGCCGCCCTTTCTCCGTGGTCGCGCGCGCCGTCCCGGTCCTGGCGCACCCGATCAACCCTAGGTGAGAATGACCGACCTCCCCCAGCCCGCGAAGCGCTCCCGGACCAAGACCGTCGTCCGTGTCGTCGGCCTCGTCGTGGCCCTCGCGCTCTGCATCGCCTTCCTCGTGCCCCGCGCCGGTGACATCGCCGAGGCGTTCACCCGGCAGGAGCCGCTGACCCTGGTCGCGGCACTCGTCGCCGGCGCGCTCGCGACGTACATCACGTTCCTGTCGTGGCGCGCGCTGATGTCCGGCGCCGGCCACCACATCCCGATCGGCGCGGCGCAGCGGGTCTTCTTCCTCTCCCAGATCGGCAAGTACATCCCGGGGTCGGTGTGGCCGATCGTGGCGCAGGCGGACCTCGGACGCGAACACCGGGTGCCGGCGGCGCGCAGTGTCGCTGTGGGGATGCTCACGCTCCTCATCAGCTGTGGCGCGGGCGTCTCGGTCGCCGCCGTGACGATCCCGTTCGTGCAGCCGGACGCCTTCGCGCGCTACTGGTTCGTCGTGCTCCTGGTCCCGATCGTGCTCGCCGCGCTGCACCCGGCGGTCCTCCGGTTCGGGCTGCGCCTGGCGTCGAAGGTCACCCGCCGCGACCTCGGCACCATCGACCTCGGCATCGGCGCGATCGCCCGGGCGTTCGGCTGGGCGGCGCTGGCATGGGTCGTGTTCGGCGTGCACATCGTGCTCGTGCTCGCACCCCTCGGCCACGTCGACCTCCGCGTCACCACGCTGACGATCGGCGCCTACGCCCTGGCCTGGCTCGTCGGGTTCCTGGTGTTCTTCCTGCCGGCCGGGCTCGGCGGGCGCGAGGCCGTGCTCACCGCGCTCCTCACCGCCGGCGTCCCGCTCGGCGCGTCCGCAGCAGTCAGCGTCGCCGTGATGTCCCGCGTGCTGCTCACCGTCGTCGACCTCGTCTTCGCCGGCGCCGCGGTGCTCGGCGAGCGACGTCGTCGTGCCGCGACCCGCGCCCGCACTCCGGGAACTCCCTGACCCCGCTGGTACGCTCTGGCGACGCGCCGGGCAGCCATCCCGCACGACCTTCGAGGAGCAACACCAGATGACCACTCTCCGCGTGATCGTCGACCAGGTGGTCGCACCGGTCCCCGGTGGCATCGGCCGCTACGCGGAGGAACTCACCCGGCAGCTCATCCAGACGGCACCCGCCGGCTGCGACGTGGAAGCCGTGGTCTCCGCCGTCTCCCCGGCCGAAGTCGAGCACCTGCGCACCCTGCTCCCCGGCCTCTCCGGTCTCGACCGCCTGGCGCTGCCCCGCCGTGAACTCGCGCTCGCCTGGCAGGGCGGCGTGGCCCGCGGCGCATCGCACGGCATGGTGCACGCCCCGAGCGTCCTCGCGCCCCTCGTGAAGCACAACCGCTTCCAGGAACCCGGCCGGCAGACGGTCGTCACGGTGCACGACACGGTCCCGTGGACGAACCCGGAGACCCTGACGCCGCGCGGCGTGCACTTCCACAAGGCGATGGTGAAGCGGGCGTACAAGTACGCCGACGCCGTCGTCGTCCCGACCCACGCGGTCGCCGGGCACCTCAACGAGATCCACCGGTTCGACGACCGGCTCCGGGTCATCGGCGGTGCGCCGAGCGGACGGCTCCGGATCCCGGTGGACGCCGACCTCCGTGCCGAGCGGCTCGGCCTCCCCGAGCGCTACGTCCTCGCCGTCGGCACGCTCGAGCCCCGGAAGGGCCTGTCGTACCTGATCGAGGCGATGGCGCACCCGGACGCGCCCGCCGACATCCCCCTCGTGATCTCCGGCCCCGACGGCTGGGGCGACGTCGACGTGATCGGCACCGCCGAGCGCGCCGGGCTCGCACCGGACCGCGTCAAGGTCCTCGGCCGCGTCGACGACCCGGACCTCGCCGTGGTCTACGACCGCGCGAGCGTGTTCGTGTTCCCGAGTCTCGCGGAGGGCTTCGGCCTCCCCGTGATCGAGGCGATGAGCCTCGGCACCCCCGTGGTGCACTCCGACGACCCCGCGGTGCGGGAAGTCGCCTCGGACGCCGGTGTGACGGTCGCGCGTGACCCCCGTGCCGGTTATCCGGAGCGGCTCGCGCAGGCGATCTACCAGGTCGTCAACGACCCGTACCTCGCCGGGCAGCTCGCCGTCGCGGGCCCGGACCGGGCACGGATGTTCGACTGGAACGACTCCGCGATCGAGACCTGGCAGCTGCACGCCGACCTCTGATCCGCAGCGGGTCGTCCCCGACGCGGTCGCAGCGGGTCGTCCCCGACGCGGTCGGATCGCTTCGGTGTCAGGCGCCGAGGGAGTCCCGCAGGCGCGCGGCCTTCTCCTCGACGAGGCGCTCGAGGCCGTCCGCGTACTCCGTGAGCCGCGCGGCGACCGCGGGCTCGGCGGAGCCGATGATCCGCGCGGCCAGGAGCCCGGCGTTCGCGGCACCGTTGATCGCCATCGTCGCGACCGGGATGCCGGCGGGCATCTGCACGATCGACAGCAGCGAGTCGAGGCCGTCGAGGCGTGCGAGCTGCACCGGGACACCGATCACCGGCAGGGTCGTCATCGACGCCACCATGCCGGGCAGGTGCGCTGCTCCGCCGGCCCCGGCGATCACGACGCGGATGCCGCGCTCGGCCGCACCGCGCGCGAACCGGGTCATCTTGTCGGGCGTCCGGTGTGCCGAGATGACGTCCGCCTCGAAGGGGATCCCGAGCTCGGTGAGGATCTCCGCAGCCGCACGCATGGTGGGCCAGTCGGAGTCGGAACCCATGATGATCGAGACGAGCGGCGGGGTGGAGGCGGCGGTGTCGGTCACGGGACGAGCCTAGCGGTGCTGCACCGTGCCTCCAGGGCGGTGGTGACGCTCGCCGAGGAGCACCCGCGACCACGCATCGCCGTCGGCGCCGAGCGTCCGCTCCGACGCCACCCAGCGGGTCGCCCGCTCCGGGGCGCGACCGGACTCGACCGCGGTGCGGACCGCGTCCCGCCACGCCGCGACGTCGTCGGGGACGAGGACCGCGCCGTGCTCCCCCGCCAGCCGGTACGACGGCCGGTCGGACACGACCGCGGGGAGCCCGAGGGCGGTGTACTCGAGGAACTTCAGGTCGCTCTTGGCGCGGTTGAACTCCTCGTCGCGGAGGGGTGCGACGCCCGCACGCCAGCGCGTCCGGTGGTCGACGAGCCACCGGGCGAACGCCGGGTAGTGGCCGTCGGGGACCTCGACGCGGCGGTACCAGGCGGGGCCGTCGTCCTCGGTGACGCCGATGACCTCGAGGCGGATCGGGGTGCCGTCCCGCGCGGTGAGGTCGTCGAAGACGTCGCGGAGGAGCTCGAGGTCGGCGGCGTGGGTGAGCGTGCCCATGTAGAGGACGCGGTGCTCGGGACCGCCGTCGTCCGGCTGCGCCGCTGTGTCGGGTCCGCTGTCGGGTGGCTCCGGGACCCAGAGCGTCGGGTCGAGCGCGTTCGGGACGACCACCACTTCCCGGGCGATCGGCCGGACGACGTCCGCGAGCTCCGGCGTGCTGACCACGACGACATCCGCGCCACGGACCAGCGCGTCGATCGACGCCAGGCGGTCCGGGTCGTACTCGGCGCGGGCCAGCCTGTCGCGGCCGGACGCGGTGAAGAAGTCGTCGTCGACCTCGGCCACGACGGGCACGTCCCGGTCGGCGGCCGCCGCCAGGAACGGCGCGACGCTCGCGACGGGGAGGATGTCCCGCTGGACGAGCACCGCGACGTACGGCCGCTCGTCGGAACCGTCGACGAAGGTCTCCGGGTCCACCTGGTGCACCTCGGCCGTCCCGCTCGCCGCGAGCTGCTCGGTCCGGCGGACGACGCGGACGTGGGCGGAGGCCGGGTGCGCCCCACCACCGCCGGCGACGACGTACCCGACGAGCGGGAGCGGAGGGGGCGGCGGTGCCGGTGCCGCTGCCGGTGCCGATGCCGGTGCGTTCTCGGGTGCACGGCCGGGGGCGATCCCCCGACGGACGCGTCCCGCGACGCGGCGGAGTCGTCCGGCGGCACGGCGGAGGGGGTCTGACATGCGGCCATTCTCCCGGAGGAGGACCACCGGCGGCGTCAGCGCACCGTCAGGGTCGTGCACCCGAGCGACGTGTTCCCGCCCTTGCCGATCCCGACCGCCGTCATGCACACCGTGCGCCGGCCGCTCGGTGCCACCAGCACCGCGGCGAGTCCGTGCTGCGTCCCCACCGCGTACGCGGCGTCCACGTCCGCGCGTGTCCCCGAGGCGGCGAACGACCCCGCGGCCTTCCCGTCCACGCTCACCCGGACCGTGACGGCCGACCCGGTCGCGTCCCGGTCGAAGGCCCACCCGCGGACGGTCACCCGCCGGTGCGCCGAGGACCGGACGCTGTCGCGGTGCGCGGCCGGCGCCGCTGCCGGCACGGTGACCGAGCGGCAGGTGGACTTCCGGTCGGTACCGGATCCGACGTTCTTCGCGACGGCGCAGACGGTGTGCTTCCCGGCTCCCCCGGGGACGGTGCCGGTGTAGCCGTGCGCGGTGCCGGTGTGCCAGACGCCGTCGACGTCCGCGCGCCGACGGTTCGCCGTCAGGGTCCGGACGGTCCGGCCGTCGACGGTGATCGCCACGCTCGTCGACGCCGACGGCTGGTCGGCGTCGAACGCCCAGCCGACGACGCCGATGCCGCCGGCCTGGACCGACACCGAGTCGAGCTGCCCGTACGGGTCGTGCCGGTACACCGTCGCCGTCCGGCACCCGAGCGCGGTGTCCGGGCCGGTACCGACGTCGACGGCGGTGACGCAGACCTTCCTGGTGCCCTCGGTCGCGGGCACGGTGACGTCGAAGCCGTGCGGCGCGCCGACGCCGTACGCCGTGTCGACGTCGGGCCGGCTGGCGGCTGCGGCGACCGTTCCCACGGCCACACCGTCGACGGTCGCCCGGACGGTGACCGGACGCGTCGGGTCGTCCTCGTCGAACGCCCACCCGCGGATCCGCAGCGCGGCCGCGGTCCCGGTGAGCGACTCGAACGCGCCCTGCGGTGCGAGCGCGGCCGCGGGGACGCCGAGGACCGCGTTGGCGACGAGGGCCTGGGCGAAGGCCGAGTACCACTTCCCCGCGGCCGGGGCGCCGTTGCAGGTGCCGTCGCTCGCGCCCGGGGTCTTCACCCAGAGCAGGGCGTCGAGCGCCGTGCCGTCGGTGGCGACCCGGGGCGAGGTGCCGAGGCCGGCGCCGGGACCGTTGCACCAGGTGCCGCGCCAGCCCTGGCCGTTGCGGGACGTGTCGATGACGTAGTGCGAGTTCCCGGTGGCCGCCGACACCTTCTGCGCGTACGCCTGCTCCTGCGCGGTCGGGTAGTAGTTCGCGACGTTCGTGAAGAACCCGCGGGCGTTCTGCACGCCGGCGCTGTTCAGCCGTGCGGCCATGGTGGCGGCCGGGACCCAGTTCGAGTTGCCGGCGTCGAGGTACGCGGGGACCCCGGCGGCGGTGAACGCGGCGACCTCGCGCGCGAGGATCCGGTAGCGCTGCTGGTCGAGCGTGGTGCTGCACGCGGCGTTGCTGAGCATCGCGAGCGAGTCCGGCTCGACGATCACGGCGGCGCGCTTGCCGGCGACCCGGGCGACGACCTGGTCCACCCATGCGTCGTAGGTCGTCTCGTCGAAGCCGCCGGCCGAGTACCCGCCGCAGTCCCGGGACGGGATCGCGTAGGTGACGAAGACGGCCGTGGTGCCGGTCTGCGCGGCGCCGGCGACCGCGGTGTCGATGGTCTTCGTGAGCGTGGTCCCCTGTGCCCACTCCCCGAGCCAGGTCGCGACGGGGTACTGGGCGATGGTCGACGCCGCCCGGGCGCCCGCGGGGTCGGTGGTGGCGAGGGCGGTGGCGGCCTTCGCGGCCTCGCTCGTGGGTGAGCGGTACTGGCCGGCGCCGTAGAGGGACGCGGCGGACGCCTGGCGCATCGCGGCAGCGGTCGTCGCGGCAGCAGCCGAAGCCGTCGCGGCCGTCGCAGCCGTCGCAGCCGTCGCGGCCGTCGCAGCCGTCGCGGCCGTCGCGGCCGTCGCAGCCGTCGCCGGCGGGGCCGCCGCGACGATCACGCCACCGGCGACCACGAGGGTCGTCGCGAGTGCGACGGCAGCACGGAACGGACGACGGCGCATGCGCTGGACCCCCTGGGGACGACGCCGTGGGACGGCACCCCCTGCAGGCGCCTCGGCCCATCCATGGCAACACGCGTCGTCGACGGCGACCACCGCCCAGTGCGGGTGCCACCCGAGGGGGTGTCCCCCGATCGGCGGACCAGTCGTCCGCCGACGGGGTGTCCCGACCGGCGGACTAGTCGTCCGCCGATCGGGGTGTCCCCGACCCGCGGACTAGTCGTCGAAGTGCGACGCAGCCGACCGCGCCCGGTACACGACGTCCTCGACGTCGTCCCCGACCACCGTCACGTGCCCGATCTTCCGCCCGGGCCGGGGCGCCTTGCCGTAGAAGTGGTACTTCGCCTCCGGGAACGCCTCGAGCGCCGCCGGGTACCGCGCGGCGAGGTCGCCGTCGGCAGGCCCGCCGAGCACGTTGATCATGACCGCCACGGGGGCGTGCATCCCGGTCGCCCCGAGCGGCAGGTCGAGCACGGCACGGAGGTGCTGCTCGAACTGGCTGGTCGTCGCGCCGTCGATCGACCAGTGCCCGGTGTTGTGCGGGCGCATCGCGAGCTCGTTGACGAGGATCCGCTCGTCGTCGGTCTGGAACAGCTCCACGGCGAGGACGCCGGTGACGCCGAGCTCCTCGGCGACGCGGACCGCGATCGACTCAGCGAGGTCGGCCAGGCGACCGGCGCTGTCCGGTGCCGGGGCGATCACCTCGGCGCAGACGCCGTCGCGCTGCACCGTCTCGACGAGCGGCCAGGCGACGATCTCGCCGGAGGGACGGCGGGCCACGGACTGTGCGAGTTCCCGGGTGAACGGGACGAGTTCCTCGACGAGGAGCGCCTGGTCGCCGCCCGCTTCGGCGACGGCGGTGAACCAGTCCTCGACCTCGGCCGGGTCGGACACCACGCGGACGCCCTTGCCGTCGTAGCCGCCGCGGGCGGTCTTCACGACGGCGCGGCCGCCGTGGTCGGCGATGAACGCGCGGAGCTCGTCCGGGTCCTGCACCGCGGCCCAGTCGGGCACCGGGATGCCGAGCTCGGTGAGGCGGGTGCGCATCTCGATCTTGTCCTGCGCGACGCCGAGCGGCGCGGGTCCGGGTCGGACGGCGACACCGGCGTCGACGAGTGCCCGGAGGACGTCCTGCGGCACGTGCTCGTGGTCGAAGGTGACGACGTCGACGTCCCGCGCGAACGCCAGGACCGTCTCGGCGTCGTGGTAGTCGCCCTCGGCGGTGGCCGCGATCGCCGCGGACATGCCCGGCCCCTCCGCGAGCACCCGGATGTCGATGCCCAGTTCGACGGCTGCGGGGACCATCATCCGCGCCAGCTGTCCTCCGCCGATGACCCCGACCCGCAACGCCATGCTGAGTGTTCCTTCCGTCGCTCTCATCGTCCGACGAGCGCGAGTTGTCTACAATCCTCTTCGTCCGGTGTTCGACCGGGGAAGTGCCGGGACACCGGCCATCCACAACTCTACGGATCCTGGAGACCTCGTGCGGCGACTCATTGCGCAGCTGGCACGCTTCGGCGTCGTCGGGGCGATCGGCTTCGTCGTCGACACCGGGCTGTTCAACCTGCTGCGTGCCACCGTGCTCTCCCCGGACGACGTGCACGCGGGGCCGTTCATCGCGAAGGTGATCTCCACGATCGTGGCGATCTTCGTGAACTGGATGGGCAACCGCTACTGGACCTTCCGCGACCAGCGCCGCTCGGTCGCCACCCGTGAGGGCATCGAGTTCGTCGTCGTCTCCCTCGGCGGCATGGTGATCTCGCTCGGCTGCCTCGGGCTCTCGCACTACGTGTTCGGCTTCACGTCGGCGCTCGCGGACAACATCTCCGGCAACGTGATCGGCCTGGTGCTCGGTACCGCGTTCCGGTTCTGGCTCTACAAGGTGTGGGTCTACCACCCCGACCGGACCGAGCGGCAGCCCGCGGACGAGACGACCGGGACCACGAGCACCACCGGCACCAGCAGCACCACCAGCACCACCCCGACGAGCGCAGCGCCCGCGACGGCCACCACCGAGCGATGACGGCACCGCCGCTCGCGCGCCGGGAGCGCGTCGCGATCGCCGTGCTCACCGCCGCCTTCGGGCTCTGGCTGGTGCTCTGGGCGGTCGTCGTCCCGCCGTTCCAGGCCCCCGACGAGACCGCGCACTTCGGCGCGGCGGTGCACGTCGCCACCGGCGGTGGTTGGCCTGCTCCCGGCACGCTGCACGTCTCGAACGCCCTGGTCGCGGCGCAGGCCGAACAGGCGGCGGGACCGTCCTCGACCTGGTCGACGATGAGCGAGCTGCTCGCGGCGAACCCCGGCGACTCGGCGACCGTCGACCAGATGACCCAGCACCCGCCGACGGCCTACGTCCTCGACGCCGCGGTCCTCCGCATCGTGCACTTCGGGTCCCTCCGCTGGGACCACGCCCTCCTCGCGCTGCGCCTGTTCGACGCCGTGCTCGTGGCGCCCCTCGCCCTGCTCGCGTGGGCGACCGTGCGGCGCCTCACCCGCTCACCGCGGGCGGCCCTGGTCGGCGGGCTCGCGCTCTTCGCCACGCCGCAGCTCGCCTCGATCGGCGCGTCCGTCACGAACGACGCGCCGGTGATGCTGTTCGGCGGGGTCGTCGTGTGGCTCGCGACCCGGCTCCTCACCGGCGACCTCCGCCGGCGCACGCTCGTGGCGCTCGGCGTGGCGCTCGGGCTGCTCGTCTCGCTCAAGGCGACCGGGCTGCCGGCGATCCCGTTCGTCGCCCTCGTCGTCCTCGTCGCCGGCGCCGGCACGCTGTCGCTCGGTGTCCGGGCCCTGCGGGCGCTCGGGGCCCTGGCGATCGGCGGCGCGCTCGGCGGCTGGTGGTGGCTCCGGAACCTGCTCGTGTACCACGTGCTCCAGACCGACGGGTACTCCTCGATGCGGCCGCCACGGGCCTTCCCACCCGGTGAGCACCCCACCGTCGGGCACTTCCTCGACGTCGCGTGGGGCACCGTCGCGAGGACGTTCTGGGGCAGCCCCGGCATGCGCGCGCAGGTCAGCATCGGCGACCTGCTGACCGCCGTCCTGACCGTGGTGACCCTGGCGGTCGTGGTCGTCTGGGCGTTCCGCCGCGGCCCCGAGCGGACCGCCGTCGTCTGCCTCGCCGTGTTCCCGGCGCTCCTCGTCGCGCTGCAGATGCAGAACAGCGTCGAGTCGTACCTGACGACGACCGAGGTCGCCGCGACGCAGGGCCGCTACTACTTCCCCGGGATCGTCGCGCTCATCGCGATCAGCGCGGTCGCGTGGCGCCGCATCCCCCGGTCCACCGGCGGCCGCCGCGCGCTGGCCGTCGGCATCGCCGCCGCCGCACCGGTGGTCGGGCTCTACGGCCTGTCCGTCGTCGCGAGCTGGTTCTGGAACGCGGCCCGCTTCCCGGTCACCGCGGCCGGCATCGCCCGGTTCGAGGTGTCCGGCACCGTGCCGTTCGCCGCCGTCGTGGTCCTCGCGGTCCTCGTCGCGACCGGCCTGGTGCTGACGGTCACGGCCGTCGCCCGACGCGGGTTCACCACCCAGCGCGCCTTCCGTCCGTGACCTGACCGACGGGAGGCCCGGTACCGGTCCCGTGGACCGGCACCGGGCCTCCCGTCGGTTGCTGTCAGGACCCCCTCCGGGTCAGCGACCCATCCCGCGCCGCGAGCGGGTCAGCGACCCATCCCGCGGTACGTGAAGCCGGCGGCGGTCCAGGCGTCGCGGTCCAGGCAGTTCCGGCCGTCGACCACGACGGGGCTCGCCACGAGCGCCGCGACGGCGGCCGGGTCGAGCTCCCGGAACTCGGTCCACTCGGTGAGCACGAGGACCAGGTCCGCGTCCTGCAGGGCCGCGGCCGCAGAGTCGACGTAGGCGATCTCCGGGTGGATGCGGGCGGCGGTGCCGTTCGCCTCCGGGTCGTACGCGGCGACCGTCGCGCCGAGCTCCAGCAGGCGCGCGGCGATGTCGAGCGCCGGGGAGTCGCGGACGTCGTCCGAGTTCGGCTTGAACGCGAGGCCGAGGACGGCGACGCGCTTGCCCGCGACGTCGCCGCCGTCGCCGCCGAGGAGCTCCTGGGCGAGGGTCACGACGTGCGCGCGGCGGCGCAGGTTGATCGCGTCGACGTCCGCGAGGAACTCGAGCGACTCCCCCACGCCCAGCTCGGACGCGCGGGCCTGGAACGCGCGGATGTCCTTCGGCAGGCAGCCGCCGCCGAAGCCGAGGCCGGCGTTCAGGAACTTCCGGCCGATGCGGGCGTCGTGGCCGATCGCGTCGGCGAGCGCCGTGACGTCGGCGCCGACGACCTCGGCGATCTCCGCCATCGCGTTGATGAACGAGATCTTGGTCGCGAGGAACGCGTTCGCGCTGACCTTGACGAGCTCCGCGGTCGCCAGGTCGACGACCAGGCGCGGGGTGCCCTCGGCGAGCGTGGTGGCGTAGACCTCGTCGAGGACGGCGACGGCCGCTTCGCCCTCGGCGCCGGCCGGCACGCCGTAGACCAGGCGGTCCGGGGAGATCGTGTCCTGGACGGCGAAGCCCTCACGGAGGAACTCCGGGTTCCAGACCAGCGTCGCACCGGGCACGCGCTCGGCGACCTCACCGGCGAGCCGCGCGGCGGTCCCGACGGGGACGGTCGACTTGCCGACGATGAACTCCCCGGCGGACACGTGCTCGGTGAGCGCGGCGACGGCGGCGTCGACGTACTTCAGGTCGGCGGCACCGGTCGGGCCCTGCGGGGTGCCGACGGCGAGGAAGTGCACGCGTGCCCCGGCGACCTCGGCCATGTCGGTGGTGAAGCGGATGCGGCCGGAACCGATCGCCTCGGCGAGGATCTCCGGGAGACCGGGCTCGAAGAACGGGGCGTCCCCGGCTGCGAGTCGTTCGATCTTCACCGGGTCGACGTCGACCGCGACGACCTCGTGTCCGAGTTTGGCCATGGATGCGGCGTGCACGGCACCGAGGTACCCGCAGCCGATGACAGAGATACGCACGGGAAGACGGTACCGGGTTCTCGGCGCCGTTGCCTGCGCGCCCGGCGCTACCCGCCGACGGGCCCCCACGACGGCCGGTCCGGGCCGCCGACGATCTCGTCCCAGTCCGGCTCCCGGTGGCGCCGTCGGGCCTCGTACGCCTCGACCATGTCGTGCAGCACCGCGACGACGAGGTCGGCGTGCGGGACGTCCGCGAGCACCACGGCGGGGTCGTCACCGGGGAACACGAGCACGTCGCCGGAGCGGAACAGCCCCTGCAGGCCCCGGCGGCGCACGGTGACGTCGTAGCCCCGCGAGTGCAGGAGCTCCTGCCGTGTCCGGGTGCCGAGGCCGCGCACCACGACGAGCCGTCTCGTGGTCACGACGTAGCGCTGCGTCAGCCAGCGGACCAGGGGCACCAGCCCGCCGAACAGGACGAGGACGAGGACGAGCAGCGCGATCGCCACGTTGATCCACGCGAGCTGCGCCCGGAACACGCCGAACCCGAACCCGCCGGCGACCGCGACGACCACGACGAACACCGCCGGGCGCACCAGGCTCCGCGCGTGCGGCCGCAGGCGTGCGACGACGCGTTCGGGCGGGGGCTCGGCGGTCATGGCGTCATGCATACCGCAGGTGGGTGACGTCCCCCACGGCGACGCCCCTGCTCGAGCCGTCCTGATCCCGGATCGTGATGCGGCCCTCGTCGTCGATGCCGGTGGCGTCGGCCTCGACCACGGAACCGTCCGGCAGCTCCAGGCGCACCCGCGCGCCGATCGTGCCGCAGCCGGCGCGGACGTGCGACCGGACCGCCTCGGCAGCCGCGCCGCCGCCGGCGAGGGCGACCACCGCCTCCCGGACGCCCGTCCAGAAGGCGGACAAGACCGCGTCTGCCAGCGTGCCCGCGTCGCCGGTCGCGCCGGACGCGGCCAGCGAGGTCGACGTGGGGGTCGGCAGATCGGCTTCGGGAATGGTCAGGTTGACGCCGGCGCCGACGACGACGGAGCCGTCGGCGGCGACCTGGCAGAGGATGCCGCAGATCTTCCGGCCGTCGACCAGGACGTCGTTGGGCCACTTCACGGTCGCCCTGGAGGCTCGGCTCGTGTCCGCAGCGTCGGGCACGTCGTCCGGTGCCTGGTCGGGCACGTCGTCCGGTACCTGGTCGGGCACGTCGTCCGGCACCGGCTCGAGTGCCGCGCGCACCGCGTCCCGCATCGCGGCGCCCGCCACGAGCGGCAGCCAGCCGCGGTCCCGGTCGTCGAGCGGCGCACGGACCAGCAGGCTCGCCGCGAGGGTCTGCCCGGCCGGCGCCGTCCACGTGCGGTCGAGGCGGCCGCGCCCCGCGGTCTGGTCGAGCGTCACGACCACGCTGCCGTCCGGCAGGGTCGGGGCCGCGTCCAGCAGGTCCGCGTTCGTCGATCCGGTGGTCGGCCGGAGGTCGAACACGGCGCCGGTGGACTCGACTGCGGCGCGCGAGGCCGGGAACGCGGGTGTGGACATGCACGCAAATGTACGGGCAGGAACCGTGGGGGTCCTCCAACCGGCGGGCACAGCCGCCCCGGTAGGGTGAGCGGGTGACTTCAGGCGACACCCCCGATCTCTCCACGACGGCCGGCCGGCTCGCCGACCTCCGCGTCCGGTACCACGAAGCCGTGACCGCCGCGGGCGAAACCGCGATCGCGAAGCAGCATGCCAAGGGCAAGATGACCGCGCGCGAGCGCATCGAGCTGCTCCTCGACGAGAACTCCTTCGTCGAGCTCGACGAGTTCGTCCGGCACCGCACGCACGCCTTCGGCATGGAGTCGAAGCGGCCCTACGGTGACGCGGTCGTCACCGGGCTCGGCACGATCCACGGCCGGCAGGTCGCGGTCTACGCGCAGGACTTCACCGTCTTCGGCGGCTCCCTCGGCGAAGTCGCGGGCGAGAAGATCGTCAAGGTGATGGAGCACGCGCTGAAGACCGGCGTGCCGATCATCGGCATCCTCGACTCCGGCGGCGCCCGCATCCAGGAAGGCGTGGTCGCGCTCGGCAAGTACGGCGAGATCTTCCGCCTCAACACGCAGGCGTCCGGGGTCATCCCGCAGATCTCCATCGTGATGGGCCCGGCAGCCGGCGGTGCGGTGTACTCCCCCGCCCTGACGGACTTCGTGATCATGGTCGACAAGACCAGCCACATGTTCGTCACCGGCCCCGACGTCATCAAGACCGTCACCGGCGAAGACGTCGGCTTCGAAGAGCTCGGCGGCGCGCAGACCCACAACGCGGTCTCCGGTGTCGCGCACTACCTCGCCGACGACGAGAACGACGCGCTCGACTACGCCCGCTCGCTGATCGGGTTCCTGCCGGACAACAACCTCTCCGACGCCCCGGCCTACGACGTCGCCCCCGAGCTCGAGACCACCGACGCCGACCGCGAGCTCGACGTCGTCATCCCGGACTCCACGAACCAGCCGTACGACGTCACCCAGATCATCGAGCACATCGTCGACGACGGTGACTTCTTGGAGGTGCAGCCGCTCTTCGCGCCGAACATCCTCATCGGGTTCGGCCGGGTCGAGGGCCGCACCGTCGGCATCATCGCGAACCAGCCGCAGGCCATGGCCGGCACGCTGAACATCGACGCCGGCGAGAAGGCCGCACGCTTCGTGCGGTTCTGCGACGCCTTCGGGATCCCGATCCTCACGCTCGTCGACGTCCCCGGCTACCTTCCCGGCACCGACCAGGAGTGGACCGGGGTCATCCGCCGCGGCGCGAAGCTCCTCTACGCCTACGCCGAGGCCACCGTGCCGCTCGTCACCGTCATCACGCGCAAGGCCTACGGCGGCGCGTACATCGTGATGGGCTCGAAGCAGCTCGGCGCCGACATCAACCTGGCGTGGCCGACCGCGGAGATCGCCGTGATGGGCGGCCAGGGCGCCGTGAACATCCTGTACCGCTCGGAGATCAAGCGCGCCGAAGAGGCCGGCGAGGACGTCGCTGCGGTCCGCTCCCGGCTCGCCAACGAGTACACGTACAACGTCGCCTCGCCGTACCTCGCCGCGGAGCGCGGGGAGCTCGACGGGATCATCCAGCCGCACGCCACCCGTGTCTCGGTGATCAAGGCGCTGCGGGCACTGCGCGGCAAGCGGGCGACGCTGCCGCCGAAGAAGCACGGGAACATCCCGCTGTGAGCGGCCGTCACGCCGCAGCGGTCCCCGCGGGGGCGCCCACCCCGGTCGCCGACGTGCAGGTCGTCTCCGGCGACCCCACCCCGGAGGAACTCGCGGCGGTCGTCGCCGTGCTGCAGCGGCAGGCCGACGAGGCCGCGGCTGCCGGGCGTGCCCAGGTCGAGGTCTCGCCGCGCGTCGGGTGGGAGACCTCCGCTCGTGGGCTGCGGAAGCCGCTGCCGCACGGGCCCGGCGCCTGGTCGCGTTCGCTGCGCTGAGCCGCTTGCGTCCCGGCGCGCGCTCCCCCCTGGTGGGATCCGTCCCCCGATGTACCCCTGAACTGGTGGACCGCATCGCCGTTGCAGGGTGCACTTCCTGGTCGGTCTCCCCTCACACGGGGGGCACAGTTTCTGGATGGGGACCGAAAAGGTCGGAATTGTCCCCCATAATGACGACTGACACGAGGCTTGGTAGTCGGCATAGTTACTGGTGTTCGGTGTCCTTCAACGAAAGACATCGCCGGACGGTGACCGACTAGGGTACGACGTCACTGTCCGCTGCGAGCCAGGGCGATATTCGGGTTGTCGCTCTGCCTCGGGTCGTGAACGGGCCGGTCGGGTTTCCTGACCGGCCCGTTCCCCGTTTCCGGGCGCTTGCGCCGCTGCCGCCGCGCCGCGCCGCCGCAGCCGCAGCCGCCGCTGCGCTGCCGCATGGTGCCGCCGCCGTGCTGCCGCATGGTGCCGCCGCGTGGTGCCGCTGCCGCGTGTCCGCCCCGTGGCGCTGCCGATGCGGAACGACACCGTCGCTGTCGTACGACAGCGGTCCTGTCGCTCCCGCGCGTCCGCAACAGTTGCGCACGCCCGACACCGACGAACTCGCTGTCGTACGACACCCGCGATGTCGCTCCTTGCGTCCGCAACGATGGCGGTGCTGCCGGGGATCGTGCGGCGCCAGCCCGCCCGCCACGGGGCGCTGCCGATGCGGAACGACACCGTCGCTGTCGTACGACAGCGGTCCTGTCGCTCCCGCGCGTCCGCAACAGTTGCGCACGCCCGACACCGACGAGCTCGCTGTCGTACGACACCCGCGATGTCGCTCCTTGCGCACGCAACGATCGACACGGCGCCAGTCGATCGACTTCTGCGGTGTCGGAACATGCGGACGGATCAGCTGCGTCCGCATGCATCGACACGGCGCCAGTCGATCGACTTCTGCCGTGTCGGGACATGCGGACGGATCAGCTGCGTCCGCATGCATCGACATCGCGCCAGTCGATCCACCACTGCTGTGTCGGAACATGCGCACGCAAGCACACGCAAGCACACGCAAGCACGGCAGACGGGCACCCGGGCGCGCCCGGCGGGGGCTACGCGGGCTCGTGCCGCGGGATCTCGAGCCAGAGCGCGACGGAGTCGTCCTCGTCGCCGTCGTCCTCGTCGTCGTGGAGTCCGGCGCCGAGCGCTGCCGACTCGCTCGCCTCGCCGTCGAGCCGCAGCCCGACGACCGTGACCGCGGCGCCCGAGCCCTCGGGGACCGTGCGCACGATGACGTTGTCGGCGTCGTGCGCCTGCCGGAGCGCGTCCGCCAGGCGCCCGTGGATGCGACGGATGTCGTCGACCTCGAGCTCGTCGAGCCCGCCGTCGTCGTGCAGCTGGACGACGGCCCCGCGACGGCGCAGGCGCATCACCTCGTCGCGGACGTCGTCGGAGAGCAGGGAGCGTCCGCGGATCTCGTCACGGATGGCCTGTTCGAGGTGCAGGCACTCGGTCCGCTCGGCCTCGCTGAGGTCGCCGCAGGAGTCGATGATCCGCTGCAGCATCGGCAGCGCCATCCGGGTGGTCTGGCTGAGGCGGAACTGGCGCTCGAACACGTGGGCGTCCTGCGCGGCCTGCCAGTCGGCGGTCTCCTGCTCGGCGCGGACGAAGTCCCGGGTGATCCGGGTGGCGCGGTTCATGGCCGCGGCAAACGCCGTCGCGACGAGGACCCAGGAGATGCTGCCCAGCACGCCGAGGGAGCCGAGCGCGCCGACGCCGGCCCAGGCGACGGTGTGCAGCGCGAGGAAGCCCACGCCGACCCAGGCGAACGGCCCGCGCCCCCGGACGACGAGGATGACCATCAGCGTGCCGACCGCGGCGATCCACCACGTGGCGTACCCGGGTGCGTCGCCGAGCTCCACGACGGGTGCGGCGACGACGGGCATGACGACGGCCGTCGCCAGTGAGAAGCACGCGGCCCACACCGGCAGCGCACGGCCCTTGACGAACAGCACGACGCCCGTCGCGGCCGCGTAGAGCGCCATGCACGCGACGACCGGACCGGCGTCCGTGACCCGGGTCAGCGTCGTCGCGGCGAGGACGAGGTGGTAGACGGAGAACAGCGCCGCCAGGCCGGTGGCGATGCCGGCCGGGATGGAGACCTTCACGCGGACACCCCCGACACACCGGCGGAACCGGACGACGTGGACGCCGCCGCTGACGAGGGCGCGGACGCCTCCGGTGCCGGCCAGGTCAGCGTGATCCGGGTACCGGCTCCGGGCGCGGTGGTGATCTCTGCGAGCCCGCCCGCCGTCGCGACCCGCTCGATGATGGAGCGGCGGACGCCGAGCCGCTCCGCGGGGATCGCCGCGACGTCGAAGCCGGCGCCGTCGTCCCCGATCTCGACGCGGACGACACCGCTGCGGTCCTGCTCGACGGTCACCCACCGGGCGACGTCCGCTCCGGCGTGCTGCACGCTGTTCACCGCGGCCTGCAGCGCGGCGGAGGCCATCGCGTCCGCGACTGCCGCCGGCAACCGTCGGGAGCCGAGCACCCCACTGCGGACCGTCACCGGGGCGGCGAGCGCCGACACCGCCGAGGTGATGCGCTGCCGCAGTTCGACGAGGGGGACGGGAGGGACCTCGCCCGGGCCGTCGGACGCCGCAGCGGCGAGGTGGTCGATCGCGTTCCGGGCCATCCGGGCGGAGAGCGTCTTCGCCTCCACGGTGTCGGCACGCGCGGCGGAGAGCAGCGTCGTGAGGACGCTGTCGTGCACGATGGCGTCGACCTGCACCCGCTCGACCTCGGTCGCGTGCTCACGGATCGCCCGGGAGTACCGCCGCACCGCCGTCGCCTGCGCGGTGTCGACGGCGGCCGCAGCACGTCGGAGCACGACGATGAGCACGAGCGCCGCACCGCCGAGGATCGCCGTGTACACGCCGTCGAGGAGCGCGCGGGTGATGCCGACCTCGCCGCCGGCCGGCGTCAGACGGATCACGATGTAGACCGCCGGCACGAGCGCGTTGTACACGGTCGCCCGCCACGTGGCGAACCCCATGGCGGCGGCGATCGTGCCGACGTTGCACAGCCACCACGGCCACGGCAGCTGCGTCGACGGCAGCGCGTCGCGCACCGTGGACGGCCACGTGACCAGCACGACGAGGAACAGGACGGCGCAGATGATCTGCGCCGGCTGCGCGAGCCGCTGCACGAAGGCGGAGACGCCGACGAGCAGGAAGGACGCCCCGACGGCGAGTGCGGAGACGGGTCCCCACACCGGGTCGAGGTACGGCAGCTGCGCCACCACCGACGGCGCGAAGGCCGCGCCGAACCCGATCGCCGCGACGGCGAGCAGGATCGCGAAGGCGCGCTCGGTGGACCCCTGCGTGATCGTCGCCCGGACGCTCCGCGCGGGGTCGGCACCGAACGGCGAGACCTCGGTCGTCATGGTCGTGACCGCGTCAGCGCCCGTCGCCGTCCGGGTCGATCCCGGAGTCGAGGCCCGGCAGGATGCCGTCCTCCACAGCGCGACGGAGCAGGTCGACCTTGGTCGGTGCGGGACGCCCGACCTCGACGTACTTCACGCGGATGCGGTCGAGGTACTCGCGCGCCGTCGAGTAGCCGATGCCGAGCTGCTGTGCGGCGAGCTTCAGCGGGAGCCCCGATGCGTAGAGGTGCAGGATCTCGCGCTCACGGCGCCCGAGCTGGGCCTTCGCGAAGTCCCGGTCGGCGTCGATCGCGCTCGCCCACTCGAGGTTGTTGAGCACGTCACCGCGCGCGACGGTCGCGACGGCGGCCATCACGGTCTTCGTCGCGGAGGACTTCGGGATGACGCCGGCGGCCCCCGCCGCCAGTGCCTCTCGCACGTTCGCGACGCGGTCGGCGATGCTGTGCACGAGCACGGCCGAGCCGGTCCCCTGCACGCCCTTGACGTTCTCGGTCACGGTCGAGCCGTCTCCGAGGGACAGGTCGAGGACGACGACGTCGACTTCCCGCCCGTCGAGGTTCGCGATGTACTCCGGCACGCTCGCCGCGGTCAGCACGACCTCGAAGCCCTCGTTCTGGCATGCGGCCTGGATGCCGAGCCGGACGGACTCGTGGTCGTCGACGATCGCGACGCGAACCGGCCTCGTGGTGAGTCCGGTCGTCCCTGGTGTTGTGGTCGTGTCTGCTGGCACGGTGACCTCTCGTTCCGACGCGCCCGGCCCCTGAAACCGGACTGCCGTCAGAGGCAAGGATACCCAGGTCGGACCCAGGTTCCGTCCCCGCCGCACAAGAGGCCGCTACGCGATCGGCACCAGGCGCGCGACGGCCTCCACGTGGTGGGTGTGCGGGAAGAGGTCGAAGGCCCGCAGCGCCTCGAGCCGGTAGCCGAGATCGGCGAACGTGGCGACGTCCCGGGCGAGGGCGACGGGGTCGCAGGCGACGTACACGACCTGCGCCGGCTGGAGCGCGGCGATCTGCACCACGACCTCTCGCCCGGCACCGGCGCGCGGCGGGTCGAGCACGATCGTGCCCGCGCGGTACCGCTGCTTCTCGGCGGCGGTCGCGGCGGACACGGTGCGGGCCAGCCAGCGGTCGACCCGTCCGGTCTCGGCGCGGGCACCGATCCACTCGGCGAGGTTCTCCTGCGCGTGCTCGGTGGCGCGCCCGGAGCTCTCCACGCTCGTGATGCGGGCCTTCGGGCCGACCAGGTCGCCGAGCGCCGCCGCGAGCAGCCCGACACCGCCGTAGAGGTCCAGGTGCGTGCCGTCGGCGTCGAGACGATCGCGGTCGACGAGGTCCTGCACGGCTCCGGTCAGCACCTCGGCGGCACGGTGGTGCACCTGCCAGAAGCCGTTGTCGTCCACCTGGAACGTCCGCTCGCCGACGGTCTCGGTCACGATCGTGGGGGTCTGCGTGTCGATCACGAGGCGCGCGCCCTCGGAGTCCGACGGCGCGACGACGTCGACGACGGACGCGCCGGGCATCGAGCCGCGACCGAGCGGGGCGCTCGCCTGCACGGCGGCGGTCGCGAGCGGGAGCGCGGTCACCGGGACGACGTCGTGGGAGCGGGCCGCGAACGGTCCGGGGGTGCCGTCCTCGGCGACGTGCAGGCGGACGCGGGTGCGCCAGCCGAGGCCGTTCGCCTCGTCGTCGCCGGGTGCCGCCTCGACGACGACGTCGTGCCCGAGCACCTCCGCGAGGTCGATGTGCCCGAAGCGTGCGAACGAGTCCACGAGCACGTCGTGCTTCAGGGTGCGCTGGTGGGCGAGTGCGATGTGGCCGAACTCGGCGCCGCCGGGTCGCTCCGCCGGGTCGCGGTCGAGACCGGCTTCCGGCCAGACGTGGTCGACGCGGTGCTCGCTCGGCGTGATGACGCTGACCGTGTCGGCGCGCCAGAACGACTTCTTCCGGTCCTCCGTCACCCGCGCGACGACACGCTCCCCCGGGATCGCGTCCGAGACGAACACCACCCGCCCGTCGTGTCGTGCCACCGAGATCCCGCCGTGGGCGATCCCGGTGACGTCGAGCTCGAGCAGCGTTCCGACCGATTCACCCATGGTTCGATGTTCCCATGCGTCTGTACCTCGCGAGTACCTCCCCCGCCCGCCGGGCCCTCCTCGCCCAGTCCGGGATCGAGCCGGTGCTCGTGTCACCCGGGGTCGACGAGGACGCCGCCGGGGCGGCCGCCGCGGCGGAGCTCGGCCGTGACCTCACCGGTCCGGAGCTCGTCTCGCTGCTGGCGGTCGCGAAGGCCTCCGCCGTCGCGGACGCCTCCGTCGCCGGGTCACCGGTCGACGGCTTCGTGTTCGGCGGGGACTCCGCGTTCGAGGTCGACGGGCACCTGTACGGCAAGCCGCACGACCCGGCCGTCGCGCGGGACCGGTGGCGGCAGATGCTGGCCGCCGGCGGCGGCACGCTCTGGAGCGGCCACTGTGTGCTCGACCGGCGCCGGGACCTGGACCCGACCACACACCGGCCTGGAGGCTCGGATCCGGCCCGCACCGAGCCTCCCGTCCGGCACGTTGCCGGCCCCGTGTCCACCGTGCCGCTCCTGGGGGACGTCGCGCCCGGCGGATCCGCCCTGGCCGTCGACGGCGACCGCGTGGTCGCGGTCGACAGCGCGGTGCTCACCTTCGCCGACGACGTGTCCGCGGACGAGATCGACGCGTACGTGGCGACCGGCGAGCCGCTCGAGGTCGCCGGTGCGTTCACCATCGACGGGCGCGCCGCGGCGTACATCACCCGCATCGACGGTGCACCGTCCGCCGTCGTCGGGCTGTCGCTGCCCGTGCTGCGGTCCATGCTGCTGCGCGGCTTCGGCGTCTCCTGGCACGACCTCTGGGCGCTGTAGACATCCACCTGCATTTGCCCGGCTTTCTTGTCGATGCCGGTCAATTCGACCTGCTCCGGCGCGAATACGCTGATGTGTCATGCCCCGTATCAGCAAGGTCCTCATCGCGAACCGCGGCGAGATCGCCGTCCGCATCATCCGTGCGGCCCGCGATGCTGGCAAGGCCTCGGTCGCGGTCTACGCCGACCAGGACCGTGACGCCCTGCACGCCCGCCTCGCTGACGAGGCGTACGCGCTCAACGGCACCACGAGCGCCGACACGTACCTGGTGATCGACAAGATCATCTCGGTCGCCCGCCGCTCCGGTGCCGACGCCGTGCACCCCGGCTACGGCTTCCTCGCCGAGAACGCCGACTTCGCCCGCGCCGTCATCGACGCCGGGCTGACCTGGATCGGGCCGTCGCCCGAGTCCATCGAGCGTCTCGGTGACAAGGTCTCCGCGCGCCACGTCGCCGAGAAGGTCGGCGCGCCGCTCGCACCCGGCACCATCGAACCCGTGCAGGACGTGTCCGAGGTCTTCGACTTCGTCGACCAGGTCGGCCTCCCCGTCGCGATCAAGGCCGCGTTCGGCGGTGGCGGCCGTGGGCTCAAGGTCGTGCGCGACCGGTCCTCGGTCGAGGAGCTCTTCGAGTCGGCCACGCGCGAGGCGATCGCGGCCTTCGGTCGTGGCGAGTGCTTCGTCGAGAAGTACCTCGACAAGCCGCGCCACGTCGAGACCCAGTGCCTGGCGGACGAGCACGGCAACGTCGTCGTGGTCTCCACGCGCGACTGCTCGCTGCAGCGCCGCCACCAGAAGCTCGTCGAGGAAGCGCCCGCGCCGTACCTGACGCCCGCACAGGAGTCCGCGCTGTACTCGGCGTCGAAGGCGATCCTGCGCGAGGTCGGCTACGTCGGTGCCGGCACCTGCGAGTTCCTCATCGGGGCCGACGGCACGGTGTCCTTCCTCGAGGTGAACACCCGCCTGCAGGTCGAGCACTGCGTGTCCGAAGAGGTCACCGGCATCGACCTGGTGCGCGAGCAGTTCCGCATCGCCGAGGGCGGCGTGCTCGACTACTCCGACCCGATCCCGCGCGGTCACTCGTTCGAGTTCCGCATCAACGGCGAGGACCCGGGTCGCAACTTCTTCCCGGCACCCGGCCCCGTGCACGTGTTCCACGCGCCGTCCGGCCCCGGCGTCCGCGTCGACTCGGGCGTCGTGTCCGGCGACGTCGTGTCCGGCTCGTTCGACTCGATGCTCGCGAAGCTCATCGTCACCGGCGCCACGCGTGCCGAGGCGCTCGAACGCTCGCGGCGCGCACTCGCCGAGTTCGAGGTCGCCGGACTGCCGACGGTCATCCCGTTCCACCGCGCGGTCGTGTCGGACCCGGCGTTCGCCACTCCCGACGACGTCCCGTTCAGCGTGTACACGCAGTGGATCGAGACCGACTTCGACAACGACATCCCGGCGTGGAGCGGTTCCCCCGAGGAACTTCCGGCGCCCGCGTCCCGCGACACCGTCGTGGTCGAGGTGCAGGGCAAGCGCATCGAGGTCACCATGCCGTCGATCGTCGGCGGCGGTGCCGGCGCGGCCGCAGGTCGTCGTCCGGCCGGACCGTCCGCTCCCCCGCGTCGCCGCACCTCGGCCGTCCGCGGTGGCCGCACCGTCTCCGGGTCGTCCGTGGCGTCGCCGATGCAGGCCACCGTCGTGAAGCTCGCGGTCGCCGAGGGTGACACCGTCGTGAAGGGCGACCTGCTCGTGGTGCTCGAGGCCATGAAGATGGAGCAGCCCGTGCAGGCCCACAAGGACGGCGTCGTCACCGCGCTGAACGCCCCCGTCGGCCAGACGATCTCGTCCGGCCACGTGCTGCTCGAGCTCGCGTAGCGCGCTGCGCGCGCTGCGCGCCGCGGGCGCTGCGCGCTGCGCGCGCTGCGCGCGCTGCGCGCCGCGGGCGCTGCGTGCTGCGCGCTGCGCGCTGCGCGCTGCGCGCCGCGGCGCCCCGTGGTGCCGTTCGGCAGCGCACCACCGAAACCGGTTCGAACCGCGGATGTCCGTGGTTCGAACCGGTTTCCGTTGTGCGGTGACGATCGACATCGTTCAGCGCACCGTGCGGAACGAGCGTTCGACCATCGGGACCCCGCACGAGCGGAGCAGAGCGCGGAGGAGTTCTGCGTCGTTCGCCTCAGTCCAGCCGAAGCGTCCGATGCCGTTCACCCCCGGAACCCGACGGAGTCGGTCCTCGCGCCGCTTCTCGGCGTAGACGACATCGGCCGCAGTGGTGCCCGCGTCGCGCATCGACGCGTCGGTGTACTTCGCTCGGCCGTCGAACTCGAGCACGATGCCCTGCTCCGGGAACCAGAAGTCGACGCGCGCGACGAACCCCGCATCGTCGTGGAACTCGCGCTGGAGCTCGGGCCGCGGTGCCCCGACCTCATCGAGCGCGACCCGGGCGACCGACTCCCCGGGAGAACCGCTCAGTGCGTCCGCGAGCTCGATCGCGGCGGTGGCGCGAGCACGACCGTGCACCGCCGATCGCCCTGCGAGCTCCGTGGTGAGCGCAGCCCGATCGACGCCGCGTCGGAGAACCACGTCGAGGATCGGGACGGACAACCGCAGTTCGTACGCGATGGCGATGTCGATCGCCGTCACCACGATGTCGGTCACGCGCCGCCCCGTCGTCGTCATCCGGACGGTCTGCAACGAGCGGTTCTGTCCGGGATGTTTCCGCACGGACCGGAGCGACTGGGTCGTGGTCCGCTGCGTGTCGATCACCTCCACCACATCCGGGAACTCACCCCGCCAGGGGAGCCCGTGGAGCGCGGCCGCCGAGGCGTGCGACATGATCAGTCGTTCGGAGAGTCGACCGTGGACCGCTCGGACCCGCGCGACGTGTCTCGTGCCCGGGTGCGCTCGACGCCAGGCGTCAGCGTCGACATAGCGCGCAGGTGCCAGGCGGAGCAGCCGGCCGGTGTCCGCCGCGGCGCTCAGCCGTGCACCGCGGCGCCCGGTCGTGTCCGCAGCCCCACCCACGAGGATCTCGAGTCGTTCCATCCCCGCATCGTCTCGGGGACCGCTCAAGACGGGTGCTCGCGCGCCCGATCTGTGCACAACCTCGGCGGGCCGACCCCTTGTGGAGGACTCCCCCACGCGTCCTCCGCGCGGAGCTCGAACAACCAAAAACGGCTCGAACCGCGGATGACCGTGGTTCGAGCCGGTTTCGGTTGTGCGCTGCCAAGACGCACCGCGGCCGGCACGTCAGCGCCGAGCGCGGCGCGCGGCAGCAGCGCGCGCAGCGCGCGCAGCGCGCTACGAGACGCGGGGGCGGATGTCGGCGGCGAGGGCGTCGACGAGCGACTTGGCCTCGGCGGGGGTGGCCGCGACCGTGTCGATGTAGACCTTCACCTTGGGCTCGGTGCCGCTCGGGCGGACGATGACCCGCGCCTCCCCGGCGAGGTCGTATCGCAGGATGTCGGACGGCGGGAAGCCCTCCACGCCGGACTGGTAGTCCGTCGTGGCGAGGACCTCGATGCCGCCGAGCGACGTCGGCGGTGCGTCCCGGAGCGCGGACATGATCGCGCCGATGCGGGACAGGTCGTCGACGCGGGTCGCCACCTGCCCGGACGCGAACGCGCCGAACTCCGCCGCGAACGCCTCCAGCTGCCCGGCGATGCTCGACCCCGATGCCGCCAGCGACGTGGCGAGCGAGAGCAGCTCGAGCGCCGCGGAGATGCCGTCCTTGTCGCGGACCACCTGCGGGTCGACGAGGTAGCCGAGCGCTTCCTCGTACCCGAAGAGCAGGTCGGGCACGCGGGAGACCCACTTGAACCCGGTCAGGGTGTCCCGGTACCCGAGGCCGTGCCGGGCAGCGACCCGGGACAGCGCCGGCGACGACACGATCGACGCCGCGAGCACCCCGGACCGCCCGGCCTCGACCGCCCTCGACGCAGCACGCCAGCCGAGCAGCCAGCCCACCTCGTTGCCGGACAACCGCCGGTACTCGCGCGGACCGGACCGGGGGGCACCCACCGGGATCGCCAGGGCGAGCCGGTCGGCGTCGGGGTCGTTCGCGATCACCAGGTCCGCGCCGACCGCGACACCGCGGGCGATCGCGAGGTCCATCGCGCCCGGCTCCTCCGGGTTCGGGAACGACACCGTCGGGAACGCCCCGTCGGGCTCGATCTGCTCCGGCACGACGGCCGGCTCGGCGAACCCGGCCGCGGCGAACACCGCCCGGGCGGTCTCCCACCCGACGCCGTGCATGGCCGTGTAGACGACGGACGGCTGCGATGCGACCGGGAGGGCCGGTGCGGGCACGATCGCGGCCGTGGCGGCCACGTAGGCGTCGAGGACGGCAGCCGGGGCGACCGTGTAGTCCGCCGCGCGCGGCAGGGCGGCGATGGACCCCGCGGCGACGGCGTCGATCGCGGCCGCGATGGCGCCGTCGACCGGCGGCACGATCTGCGATCCGTCGTCGTCCCCGCCGAGGTACACCTTGTAGCCGTTGTCCCGCGGCGGGTTGTGGCTCGCGGTCACCATCACGCCGGCACCGACGTCGAGGTGCCGGACGGCGAACGCCAGCACGGGCGTCGGGAGCGCGGACGGCAGCAGCGTGACGTCGAGGCCGAGGCCCCGCATCACCTCGGCCGAGTCCCGGGCGAAGACGTCCGAGTTCACCCGGCCGTCGTACCCGATGACGACGCTCCGCTGCCGGCCGGTGTCGATGAGGAACCGCGCGAGACCGGCGGCCGCCTGGGTCACCACGACCCGGTTCATCCGGAGCGGACCCCAGCCGAGCTCGGCGCGGAGCCCGGCGGTGCCGAACTCCAGACGCCCGGCGAACCGTTCTGCAAGGACCGACATGGCTTCCTCGTCGCCCGACGACGCGCGCGCGACCACGGCGTCGAGCGAGCCCTGTGTTTCGAGGTCCGGGTCCTGCGCGAGCCACGCCCGCGCGACGTCGAGCACGTCCGAGGTCACAGCGCCGCCACCACGCGTGCGAGCAGGTCCGCGATCACCGGCTCGGCCTCCCGCCCGGCCTCGAGCACCTCGGTGTGGGACAGCGGGGTCTTCTGGATGCCGGCGGCGAGGTTCGTGATGAGCGAGAACCCGAGGATCTCCATGCCGGCCTGGCGGGCGGCGATGGCCTCGAGCGCGGTGGACATGCCGACGATGTGGCCGCCGATGGTCTTCGCCATCTGGACCTCCGCCGGGGTCTCGTAGTGCGGACCGCGGAACTGCGTGTAGACGCCTTCGTCGAGGGACGGGTCGATCGTGCGGGCGACGGCGCGGAGCCGCGCCGAGTACAGGTCGGTGAGGTCGATGAAGGTCGCGCCCTCGAGCGGGCTGTCCGCGGTGAGGTTGATGTGGTCGCTGATGAGCACGGGCGTGCCCGGCTTCCAGTGCTCCTTGATGCCGCCGGCACCGTTCGTCAGCACCATCGTGGTGGCACCGGTCGCGGCGGCGGTGCGGACGCTGTGCACGACACGACGGACCCCGTGACCCTCGTAGTAGTGCGTCCGGGCCCCGATCACGAGCGCGTGGCGCCCGTCGGGCAGGCGGATCGAGCGCACCGTGCCGGAGTGCCCGGGGACGGCGGAGGCGCTGAACCCGGGGACCTCGGCGGCGGGGATCTCGGAGACGGTCTCGCCGACGAGGTCGGCGGCCTTCCCCCACCCGGATCCGAGTGTCAGAGCGATGTCGTGCCGCTCGATGCCGGACTTCGCTGCGATGACGGCTGCGGCATCACGGGCGACGTCGAACGGGTCGACGGCGGGGTCGTTGAGCGGGTTGGAGTCGGTGGTCGTGCTGGCCATGGGCCAATGCTACGGGTCACCGAGCGCAGCGCCGTGCGCCCCGCTCCGGGGCACCCAGCGCAGGTCCGTGCGCCCCGCTACGGCGCCGGTGCCTCGCCCAAGGACCGCTCGACGGCGGCCGTGATCTCGCTCTGGTCGAAGTGGTTCCGGATCACGATGACCTCGGCGTAGGTGTCCCCGATCGCCTCGACGAACTCCTGCGAGGTGAGGATCACGTTCGCGTCGTCGGACACCGCGCGCACCGAGGCGACGTCGGCCGCCACGACCTCTGCCGTGAGCCCGAGCGCCGACAGGGCCTTCTCGGCGTTCACCTTGAGGATCGCGCTCGACCCGATGCCCGCGCCGCAGATGGTCACGATCTTCATGCCGACACCCCCATGATCGAGCGGATCTCCGCTGCGGACCCGGCCGCGGCGAGCCGGGACGTCACGGAGGCGTCGTTGAACAGGTTCGCGATCTCGCCGATGGACTCGAGGTGCGTCCCGACCCCGGCGACGGCGAGCCCGAGCACCACCGAGACGGGGTCGTTGTGCGGGTGCCCGAACGACACGGGCGTGGACAGCGTCACGACGGCGAGGCCGTCCCGGAGCACCGACGATCCCGGCCGTGCGTGCGCGAACGCCAGCCCGGGCGAGATCACGATGTACGGCCCGTGTTCCTCCACCATGGCGATCATGGCGTCGGTGTAGGCGTCCGTCGCCGCTCCCGACGCGACGAGGGCGCCACCGGCGAGCCGGAGCGCGTCACGCCACGTCGGCGCGGACGCACCGAGCACGACGGCGTCGTCGGAGAGCGGCGGCAGACCCATGCGATCAGGCCTCCGCGTAGCCGGACGTGATCAGCGCGATGATCTCCTCGCGGTCCTCGAGCGGCAGGAACGAGCCGAGGGCGGCGTTGATCTGGAACGCGGCGAGGTCGTCGAGGTCGTACCCGAACGTGCCGGCGAGGAGTGCCAGCTCCTTGGTGAGCGTGGTGTTGCTCATCAGGCGGTTGTCGGTGTTCACGGTGACCCGGAAGCCGAGCTGGTAGAGCACGTCGAACGGGTGGTCGGCGAGGTCGTCGCCCCACGCGGCGATCGCGCCGGTCTGCAGGTTCGAGGACGGCGAGAGCTCGAGCGGGATCTCGCGGTCACGGACCCACGAGGCGATCTCCCCGAGGGACGCCAGCGTGGAGCCGTCACCGGCGTCGGAGAGGGTGACGTCCTCGAACAGGCGGACACCGTGGCCGAGGCGGAGCGCGCGACCGTCGACGAGGGCCGAGCGGATCGAGGCGAGCCCGTCGGCTTCACCCGCGTGCACGGTGACGGGGAAGAGCTCGGAGGCGAGGTAGTCGAACGCGGCGCGGTGGTTCGAGGCGGGGAACCCGGCTTCGGCTCCGGCGATGTCGAACCCGACGACGCCGCGGTCACGGTGGCGGACGGCGAGCTCGGCGATCTCGAGCGCGCGGTCGGCGTGGCGCATCGCGGTGACGAGCTGTCCGACGCGGATCGCTCCGCCGGCGGCGTCGACCGCTTCCTCGATGCCGGCCTGCACGGCCTCGACCGTCTCGTCGAGGGTCAGCCCGCCCTGCAGGTGCTGCTCGGGCGCCCACCGGATCTCGCCGTACACGACACCGTCGGCGACGAGGTCCTCGACGAACTCCCGCGCGACGCGGGTCAGGCCGTGCGCCGTCTGCATCACGCTCGTGGTGACGTCGAACGTCTTGAGGTACTCGACGAGCGACCCGGAGTTCGACTGGTCCGCGAACCACTGGCCGAGCTCGGCGGCGTCGGTGGTGGGGAGCGCGATGCCCGCCGCGTCGGCGAGCTCGATGATCGTCGCGGGGCGGAGGCCACCGTCGAGGTGGTCGTGCAGCGAGACCTTGGGCAGGTCGTTGATCACGGCGCCCGCGTCGGGCAGTCGGTACGTGGGTGCGGCGTCGGCGCTCATGTCCACCAGGCTATCGGTGGTCACCCCCGCCTCGCAGGCGACGTCCCACAGGTTCGTGGAGAACTGCCTGGAGGCTCCCTACATGTGGACAGACGACCTCACGTCAGGCGCTCACGCACGATCGGCCCCCGCGCCGGAGCGGACGATCCGATCGACCAGGCCCCGTCGAGCACCTCGAGCGCACGCGGGATCCGCGATTCCTCGTCGGTGTGCAGCGTCCAGAGCGGCTGCCCCTCGGTCACGGTGTCGCCGGGCTTGACGTGCAGCTCGATGCCGGCCCCGGCCTGCACCGGGTCCTGCGCACGGGCACGACCGGCGCCGAGCCGCCAGGCGGAGACACCGAACGGCAGCGCCTGCTGCTCGACGAGCACGCCGGACGACGGCGCCGTGACGACGTGCTGCTCGCGGGCGACGGGCAGCGCGGCGGCCGGGTCCCCGCCCTGCGCCCCGATCATCCGGCGCCAGGTGTCCATCGCGCGGCCGTCGGCCAGCGCCGCAGCCGGGTCGGCGTCCGGCAGCCCCGCCAGGCGGAGCATCTCGGAAGCGAGCGAGAGCGTCAGGGACACCACGTCCGCCGGGCCGCCGCCCTCGAGGACCTCGATCGACTCCCGCACTTCGAGCGCGTTGCCGATCGTCAGCCCGAGCGGGACCTCCATGTCGGTCAGCAGCGCCGAGGTCGCGACCCCGGCGTCCTTGCCGAGGTCGACCATCGTCTGCGCGAGCTCCCGGGACGCTTCGTACGTGGGCATGAACGCCCCCGACCCGAACTTCACGTCGAGCACGAGCGCACCGGTGCCCTCGGCGATCTTCTTCGACATGATGCTCGACGCGATGAGCGGGATGCACTCGACGGTCCCGGTGATGTCGCGGAGCGCGTAGAGCTTCTTGTCCGCGGGTGCCAGGCCCGAGCCGGCCGCGCAGATCACGGCCCCGACGTCGTCCAGGATCTCGAGGAGCCGGTCGTTCGACAGCGATGCCTGCCACCCCGGGATCGACTCGAGCTTGTCGAGCGTGCCGCCGGTGTGGCCGAGCCCGCGCCCGGAGAGCTGCGGCACGGCGACCCCGAACGACGCCACGAGCGGCGCGAGCGGCAGGGTGATCTTGTCGCCGACCCCACCGGTGGAGTGCTTGTCCACGGTCGTCTTGCCGAGCGAGGAGAACGACATCCGCTCCCCCGACGCGATCATCGCGAGCGTCAGGTCCTTGATCTCCCGGCGCTCCATCCCGTTCAGGAAGATCGCCATCGCGAGTGCGGCCATCTGCGGGTCCTCGACGTACCCGCGGGTGTACGCGTCGACGAGCCAGTCGATCTCCGGCGTGCTCAGCGCGGAGCCCGAGCGCTTGGTGCGGATGAGGTCGACGGTGTCGAACGGTTCGACGGCCATGGTTCAGTGCTCCTGCTGGTACGTGACGAGGGTGCGGGGTCCGAAGGCATCCGGCAGGACCTCGTCGATGGTGCGGATGCCGGAGACGGTCTCCAGCAGCATGCCCTCGGCCGAGTGCTCGAACAGCAGCTGCCGGCAGCGGCCACACGGCATCAGGGTCGCGCCGTCGCCGTCCACGCACGTGAACGCGACGAGCTTGCCGCCGCCGGTCATGTGCAGCTGCGAGACGAGCGAGCACTCCGCGCAGAGTGTCACGCCGTAGGACGCGTTCTCCACGTTGCAGCCGGACACGATCCGGCCGTCGTCGGTGAGCGCAGCTGCCCCCACCGGGAACGACGAGTACGGCGCGTAGGCGTGCCGCATGGCAGCCGTGGCCGCGTCGCGGAGCGACGCCCAGTCGCGTTCGGACGGGAGGCTCGTGGCGGGGTCCTCCCCGGCGGTGGCGGCGACCGCGTGGTCGGCCGCAGGGCCCGTTTCGGTCATGTGCCGTGCCTCCCGGCTAGCTCTTGGTGTACGGCTTGCCGGACGCGGCGGGACCACGCGACTGCCCGACCAGGCCGGCCACCGCGAAGATCGTCACCACGTAGGGCAGCATCAGCAGGAACTCGCTCGGGACGGGCGAGTTGATCGACCCGAGGACGTTCTGCAGGTTCGACGCGAAGCCGAACAGCAGCGCCGCGAGCGTCGCCTTGATCGGGTCCCAGCGGCCGAAGATGACGGCGGCGAGGGCGATGTAGCCCGCGCCGGCGGTCATGTCCTTGGCGAACGGTCCGACGGAGCCGAGCGTGAAGTACGCGCCGCCGAGGCCGGCGATCGCGCCTGCCAGGGAGACGTTCCAGAAGCGCGTGCTGAGCACGTTGATGCCGACCGTGTCCGCGGCCTGCGGGTGCTCGCCGACCGCACGGAGGCGCAGGCCCCAGCGCGTCTTGAAGAGCGCGAAGGTGACGACGGCCACTGCGACGTAGGCGATGTACACGATGACGTTCTGCTCGAAGAACACCGGGCCGATGACCGGGATCTGGTGCAGCACCGGGATCGGCAGCACCGGGAACCGGATGCCGACGTTGAGCGTCTGCTCGGCGGGCGAGAGCACCTGCGAGTAGAGGAAGCCGGTCAGGCCGGACACGAACGCGTTGATGACGACGCCGACGATGACCTGGTCGACGAGGTACTTGATGCTGAACGCTGCGAGGACGAACGACACGAGCACCCCCGCGACGAGGGCACCGATGAGGCCCACCCACGCCGAGCCGGTGAGCGAGCCGATCATCGCGGAGACGAACGCGCCGGCGAGGAACTGGCCCTCGATCGCGATGTTGACCACACCGACGCGCTCCGAGATCACGCCGCCGAGGGCACCGAACACCAGCGGGACGCTGAGCCCGAGGGCACCGACGAGGAGCCCGGGCACCGGGATCGTCGCACCGGCCGCGGCCCATGCGAGGAACCCGACCACGAAGAACAGCGCGAACAGCGAGGTCACCCAGAGCGGGGTCTTCTCGTAACGGCTGGCCTGGACGAACGCGTACACGGTGGCCAGGGCGAGCACCACGATGACGACGATGCCGGTGCCGGTGGCGGGCAGCGGCACGTCGGGCAGCTGCACGAAGTCGCCGGCGTTCGCGAGCCGGAACGTGGCGTCGCCGGCACGGTGCAGGAACCCGAAGAACACGAGTGCGACGACCGTGAACACGGCGAACGCGATCGGGAGCTTCCAGCTGCGGGTGGACTCGACGGCGCGGTCGGCCGTCGGGGCGGGCATGGCCGCTGTGGGGCTGAGGGTGCTCACGCGGCGACTGCCTTCCGCTCGGACTTCTTGGAGCTCTTGCGGCGCGCGCCCGGCTGCGGGATCCGGAAGATCGCGCGGACGAGCGGCGGGGCCGCGATGAACAGGACGATGAGGGCCTGGATGACACCGACGATGTCGATCGGGATGCCGTTCGCGGCCTGCATGGCGTAGCCGCCGTTCTTCAGGACGCCGAACAGGATCGCCGCCCAGAAGGTGCCCCACGGCTTCGAGCGGCCGAGGAGCGCGACCGTGATCGCGTCGAAGCCGATGCCGGCGTCGATGTTCGAGGTGAAGCCGCTCGTGACGGCACCCTGCACCTGGTACGCCCCGGCGATGCCGACGAGCGCACCGGAGATGACGAGCACCCAGATGGTCAGCGACGGCACGCTCATGCCGGCGACCCGAGCCGCACGCGGGTTCTCACCGATGGTGCGGAAGCGGAAGCCGAGCGAGGACTTGTTCACGAGCCACCACACGACGACCACGGCGATGAGCGCGACGACGAAGCCGAGGTCGATGCCGAAGCGCGGGCCGAACAGTGCCGGGAGCACCGCGGAGTCCTTCATGGCGGGTGAGATCGGGTTCGGGCTGCCCGGTGCCTGCAGCAGACCGGGGGTCCGGAGGAGGTAGCTGACGAGGTAGAGCGCGACGTAGTTGAGCATGATCGTCAGGACGACCTCGTTCGCGCCCGTCCGCGCCTTCAGCACACCGACGATGCCACCCCAGACCGCGCCGCCGACGATGCCGGCGATGATCGTGAGCGGGATGTGGATCGCCGCGGGCAGGTCGACGGCGAAGCCGACCCAGCCGGCCGCGGCCGCGCCCATCAGGATCTGTCCCTGGCCGCCGATGTTGAACAGGCCGGCGCGGAACGAGATGGCGATGCCGAGACCCGCTGCGATGAGCGGCACGGCGTAGTCGATCGAGCGGGTGATCGGGGCGATCGCCTGCGCGAAGGAGCTCGCACCGAAGTTGATGACCGAGCCCTGGAAGAGCGAGGCGTACGAGCCGCCGACCGCGGTCCAGATCGCGCGGAACGTGTCGCCGGGGCGGGCGAAGAAGTAGCCGGCCGCCTGCTGCACGGCGGGGTCCGTGATGGCGATGAGGATGCCGCACGCGACGAGTGCGAGCACGATCGCCAGGACCGTGACGAGCACGGAGCCGTTCATGATGCCCTGCAGGGCGGCCTGCATGCGCTCGGTGCCGGTGCGGTCGCCCGCGCGGCGCTCGGTGTCGTCCGCGGAGTCGGTCATCAGGCGGGGGCCGCCCTCGACGTCCTGGATGCGGTCGTCGGTGGGCAGGGTGTTCTCTTCGGGGGGCGTGGGGGTGCTCACGCTGCCAGCTCCGTTCCTTCGGGCAGTTCTCCGGCCATCATCAGGCCGAGGACGTCGCGCGGGGTGTCCGCGGGGACGATGCCGATGATCGCGCCGCGGTACATCACCGCGATCCGGTCGGCGAGCGCCACGACCTCGTCGAGCTCCGTGGAGACGACGATGACCGGGACGCCGGAGTCGCGGGTGGCGACGATGCGCTTGTGCACGAACTCGATCGACCCGACGTCGATGCCGCGGGTGGGCTGCGCCGCGACGAAGAGACGCAGGTCGCGGCTGAGTTCGCGGGCGAGGACGATCTTCTGCTGGTTGCCGCCGGACAGCCGGCCGGCCGCGGTGGTGCGGCCGGGGGTCCGGATGTCGAACTCGGCGATCTTCTCGTCGGCGAAGGCGTCGCGCTCCGCGGCCCGGATCGTGCCGGCGCGGACGAACTCGCTGTGGTCGGCGCGGTCGAGCATGAGGTTCTCGGCGATGGTGAACTCGCCGACGAGCCCGTCTTCCTTGCGGTCCTCGGGGACGAAGCCGACACCGGCGTCGAGCACCTGCTTGACGCTCCGGCCGGTGAGCTCCTTGCCGTCGAGCGTGACGTGCCCGGTGCGGATCGGCTCGAGTCCGATGATCGCCTCGGTGAGCTCGGTCTGGCCGTTGCCCTGCACGCCGGCGATGGCGAGGACCTCGCCGCGCCGGACGGTGAAGGAGACGTCGTCGACGAGCACGATGCCGGACGGGTCGGTGACGGTGACGTTCTGGACGACGAGCGCGTCCTCGCCGCCGGCGGAGGGCTCCTTGTCCACGACGAGGGAGACCGCGCGGCCGACCATGAGGGCGGCGAGCTCGTTGTTCGTCGCGGTCGGGGATGCCTCTCCGACGACCTTGCCGAGCCGGATCACCGTGATGCGGTCGGCGACTTCGCGGACTTCACGGAGCTTGTGGGTGATGAAGACGATGGCGGTGCCGGCTTCGCGGAGCTGGCGCATGATGCCCATCAGCTCGTCGGTCTCCTGCGGGGTGAGGACGGCCGTCGGCTCGTCGAACACGAGCACGGAGGCGTCGCGGGAGAGTGCCTTGATGATCTCCACGCGCTGCTGCACGCCGACGGGCAGGTCCTCGACCCGGGCGTCGGGGTCGACGTCGAACCCGAAGCGCTCGGAGATCTCGCGGACGCGCTTGCGGGCGCCGGCGAGGTCGAGTCGGCCGCCGAACGTGGTCTGCTCCTGGCCGAGCATCACGTTCTCGGCGACGGTGAACACGGGCACGAGCATGAAGTGCTGGTGCACCATGCCGATGCCGGCGCGCATCGCGTCGCCGGGGCCGTCGAAGTCCTGGACGACGTCGTCCAGGAGGATCTCGCCCTCTTCGGCCTGGTACATGCCGTAGAGCACGTTCATCAGGGTGGACTTGCCCGCACCGTTCTCACCGAGGAGGCAGTGCACCTCGCCCGGTTCGACGGTGAGGGAGATGTGGTCGTTCGCGACCAGGGGGCCGAACCGCTTGGTGATGCCGCGGAGTTCCAGCTTCATGTCGGGAGTCTATTTCTGTCGTGGTGCTGCGGAGCGCATGGGAATGCGGGCGGAGGAGAACTCCCCCGCCCGCATCGGTGGTGCTACTTGACGGTCGCCTTGGTCTCGACCTTGATCGAGCCGTCGATGATGCCGGCCTTGATCGTGTCGAGCTCCTTGGACAGGCCCGAGTCGACCTTCGACGCGTAGTCGTGGAACGGCGCGATGCCGACGCCGTCGTTCTTCAGCGTGCCGACGTACGGGGTCTTCGAGAAGTCGCCCTTGGCAGCCTGCTCGACGACGTCCTTGGTCGCGGGGCGCATGCCCTTCTCGACGGACGTCAGTGCGATGTCCTTGTAGCGCGGGTCGGCCTCGTAGAGGTCGCTGTCCGCACCGATCAGGACGGAGCCGTTGTCGGCGTCCTTGATGGCTTCCGCGGCGCTCTGGTAGATCGGGCCACCGACGGGCAGGATCACGTCGGCGTTCTGGTCGAGGAGGGTCTGCGCGACCGACTTCGCCTGGGTGCCGGCCTCGAAGCCACCGGTGAAGGAGCCCTTCTGGCTGTCGACGTCCCAGCCCTTGACCTGGACGTCCTTGCCCTTCTTCTCGTTGTAGTACTTCACGCCGTCCGCGAAGCCGTCCATGAAGATGGTGACGGTCGGGATCTGCATGCCGCCGAAGGTGCCGACGACGCCGGACTTCGAGTAGGACGCCGCCGCGTAGCCGGCGAGGAACGCCGCCTGCGAGGTGTCGAACGTGATCGGCTTGACGTTCTTGGCGTCGATCGAGTTGTCGTCGATGATCGCGAAGTCGGTGTCGGGGTTCGCAGCGGCCTGCTTCTTCGTGGCGTCGGCGAGGTTGAAGCCGACCGTCACGATGAGCTTGCAGTTCTGGTTGACGAGCTGCTCGATGTTGGAGTCGTAGACCGTGGAGTCCTTCGACTCGGCCGACTTGTAGGTCGCGCCGAGGTCCTTGGCGGCGTCCTTCAGGCCCTCGTAGCCGAGCTGGTTGAAGGACTTGTCGTCGAAGCCGCCGGAGTCCGACACCATGCAGGGGCGGAAGCTGGTGGTCTTCGCCGACGAGGTGTCGGACGGAGCGGCGGAGCAGCCGGCCAGGACGGCGACGGTGCCGAGGAGCGCGAGGCCGCTGAGTGCGATCTGACGGGTACGAGATGACACGGGTTGGTTCCTCCGGGGAGCAGGGCCCGGTCACTGCGCACCGGGCGATCGTGGCGACAGTACACGACCGCCTGGTCGGTACAGAACGCCCTCGGAGCCGCCTGTGGATCAGTTACGAGATCGCGACCGCGCCGTAACGCGGCCGTAACGCGACGACGTGCTCGGGACCCCAGTTGTGGGGGTTTGGTGATGGAGCGCTACAGGACGTCGTCGCGGCCGCTGATCTTCAGTGCATCCACCACCCCCTTGACCCGCTGGGCGTTCGCGCTGGTCGTCACGAGCAGTGCGTCCGGGGTGTCCACGACCACGATGTCCTCGACCCCGATGAGCGAGATCAGGCGCTGGCTGTGCGACACCACGATCCCGCTCGAGGAGTCCGCCAGGATCCGGGCACCGTCGCCGAGCACGGCGAGGTTGTTCGTCCGGCCGCCGGACTGCAGCTTCGCGAGGGACGCGAAGTCGCCGACGTCGTCCCAGTCGAAGTCGCCGGGCACCACGGCCATCCGGCCGGCAGCCGCCGCGGGCTCCGCCACCGTGTAGTCGATCGCGATCTTCTTCAGCGCGGGCCAGATCCGGTCCACGACGACCCCGCGCGCCGAGGTGTCCCACGCGGCGGCGAGCTCTTCGAGGCCGGCGAGCAGCTCCGGCTCGGCCCGACCGATCTCCGCGAGGATGACGTCCGCCCGGGCGATGAACATGCCGGCGTTCCAGAGGTAGGAGCCGTCCTCCAGGTACCCCCGGGCCGTGTCCAGGTCGGGCTTCTCGACGAAGGACCGCACCGAGTGGGCGTTCGGGGCGCCATCGACCCCCAGGCCCTCACCGTCGGCGTGGATGTACCCGAAGCCGATCGCCGGCTCGGTCGGGGTGATGCCGATCGTGGTGACGTACCCGGCACGGGCGACCGCCACGGCCTCGCGCACCGACCGGCGGAACCCGCGGGCGTCGCCGATGACGTGGTCGGCCGCGAACGACCCGATGACGACGTCGGGCTCCCGACGACGGAGGATCGCGGCCGCGAGACCGATCGCCGCGGTGGAGTCCTTCGGCTCGCTCTCGAGCACGACGTTGTGGTCGTCGATGCCCGGCAGCTGCGACTCGACCGCGACGCGGTGCGCGCGGCCGGTGACCACCATGATCCGCGACTCCCCCGCGAGCGGTGCGAGCCGGTCCCAGGTCTGCCGGAGGAGCGAGGTGCCCGATCCGGTCAGGTCGTGCAGGAACTTCGGGGCGTCGGCGCGCGAGAGCGGCCAGAGGCGCGATCCGATCCCGCCGGCGGGGATGATCGCGTAGAAGTCTTCGAGGGGGGCTGCCACCCGCTCACCGTACCGGTCGGGGGTCGTCGTTCCTGGGTGCGCACGACGGGATCGCCCGACGGGTGCGCGCCCGGTGCGGCAAACCGCACGGTGAGTTCACCCGCGCCCACCGTCCCGTTCACCGTCGGGTCCCCCGCACCGTCACGTGGCGCGCGGAGCATGGGCACCGCCATGAACGCACGCAGCGTGGAGCGCGGCTCGGCCCAGAGGACCGTCGCCGTCGTGACCGAGAGCTTCCTGCCCACCCTCAACGGCGTGACCACGAGTGTCCTCGCGGTCCTGGACCACCTCGAGCGCCGGGGCCACCGCGCGGTCGTGATCGCGCCGGACACCCCGTGGCTCGCGAGCCGTCGTTCCCGGACCGACCTGGAGCGGTACCGCGGGTTCGACGTCCACCGGATCCCCGCCGTCGCGTACCGGCAGTTCCCGGTCGCGCTCCCCCACCCCGTCCTCGACACCATCCTCGCCGCCTCCGGCGCCGACGTGCTGCACGCCGCGAGTCCGTTCCTGTTGGGTGGGCGCGCGATCACGGCAGCCGGGAGGCTCGGCATCCCCTCCGTCGCCGTCTTCCAGACCGACGTGGCCGGGTTCGCCCGCCGCAACGGCCTGGCAGCGACCACGCCCCTGGTCCGCCGGGTGCTCGGGCGCATCCACGCCGGGGCGTCGCTGACGCTCGCCCCGTCGTCCGCTACCGCGGCGATGCTCGCCGCGGACGGCGTGCCGCGCGTCGCCAGGTGGGGTCGTGGCGTCGACACCGTCCTCTTCCACCCGGACCGACGGTGGTCCGGCCCGGTGCGCGCCCTGCGGCGGCGACTCGCTCCGCACGGGGAGACCATCGTGGGCTACGTGGGCCGGCTCGCACCGGAGAAGGAGGTCGAACGGCTCGCCGAACTCGGTGGCATCCCCGGGATCAGGGTCGTGGTCGCAGGAGGGGGACCCTCCCGTCCGGCTCTGGAGCGACGGCTCCGTCACCTGGACGCGACCTTCACCGGTCCCCTGCGCGGCGACCCGCTGGCCGACGTGTACGCGGCGCTCGACGTGTTCGTGCACACGGGCCCCGCCGAGACGTTCGGGCAGACCCTGCAGGAGGCGCACGCATCCGGGCTCCCGGTCGTCGCCCCGGCGGCCGGCGGCCCGCTCGACCTCGTGGCACCCGGACTCGACGGCGAGCTCTACGACCCGGACGTGCCGCAGGCGCTCCGGGCGGCCGTGGTCGGGCTGCACCTCGACCGTGCACGCGCGGATCGGATGGGATCCGCCGGCCGGCTGCGCGTCGAGGGCACCACGTGGGAGGCGATCGGCGACGAACTGCTCGCACACCACGACACCGCCAGGACCATCGGCGCGCCGCCCGCGGGGCGCGGGATTCTCACGGGGTGGAACGAGAACGTCAGTGCGCGGTCGTAGGATGGACGTGTTCCACACGAACATGACGGCAACGGCTCGCCGATCGGCGGGCCTGTCCTACGGGAAGGCGAGCTCATGGCCGAGCAGACCGCAGGGGGTACGGCGACAGCCGCCCCGCAGGTGACGATCGATGCGCCGCGCGCATCACGGACGCCACAGGGCACCCTGTACCGCGGCAGCACCGGGATGTGGTCCTGGGTCCTGCACCGCGTGACCGGTGTCGCGATCTACTTCTTCCTGCTCGTGCACATCCTCGACACGGCCCTCGTCCGCCTCTCCCCAGAGGCGTACAACGCCGTCATCTCGACGTACAAGACGCCGATCATGAACCTCGGCGAGATCGCCCTCGTGATGGCGATCGTCTTCCACGCGTTCAACGGGCTGCGCATCATCCTGATCGACTTCTGGTCCAAGGGGCCGAAGTACCAGCGGGCGATGTTCTGGATCGTCATCGTGCTCTGGGCCGTGGCGATCGCGGGCTTCCTGCCGCGCCAGCTCATGAACCTCGTCGCCGACTTCCACTGATCAGGGGCTGACCATGACCACGCAGACCATCGCGCCCCCTCGCAGTGCCGAGGCCGCACGCCGCACCACCAACTGGGAGAAGTGGGGCTGGATCTACATGCGCGGCTCGGGCGTCCTGCTCGTCGTGCTGATCTTCGGCCACCTCTTCGTCAACATGGTGGCGGGCGAAGGCGTCAAGCAGATCGACTTCGCGTTCGTCGCCGGCAAGTGGGCGAGCCCCTTCTGGCAGGTGTGGGACACCCTGATGCTGTGGCTCGCGCTGATCCACGGCTCGAACGGCATGCGCACCATCGTCAACGACTACGTGTCGAAGCCGGCCGTCCGGAAGACCCTGCTCATCGCGATCCTCGTCGCGTGCGTGCTGCTCATCGTCCTCGGCACCCTGGTGTGCTGGACCTTCGACCCGTGCCCCGCCGGCGCCGCCGCCGCGGACCTGCCGTCGTTCTGCCCCGCGCAGTAGCCCCGGCCCAGCACCGCAGCCCGCACCCGCTCCCCAACGGAAAGACACCGTGACCGACATCACCGTCCATCACCACCAGTTCGACATCGTCATCATCGGCGCGGGAGGCGCCGGCATGCGGGCCGCGATCGAAGCGGGGCCGAAGGCGAACACCGCCGTCATCTCGAAGCTGTACCCGACGCGCTCCCACACGGGTGCGGCGCAGGGCGGCATGGCGGCAGCGCTCGCGAACGTCGAAGAGGACTCGTGGGAGTGGCACACCTTCGACACGATCAAGGGCGGCGACTACCTGGTCGACCAGGACGCCGCCGAGATCCTCGCGAAGGAAGCGATCGACGCGGTCATCGACCTCGAGAACATGGGGCTGCCGTTCAACCGCACGCCAGAGGGCAAGATCGACCAGCGTCGCTTCGGCGGCCACACCCGTGACCACGGCAAGGCGCCGGTGCGCCGGGCCTGCTACGCCGCGGACCGCACCGGCCACATGATCCTGCAGACGCTGTTCCAGAACTGCGTGAAACTCGGCGTGAACTTCTTCAACGAGTTCTACGCCCTCGACCTCATCATGGTGGACGTCGTCGGCGACGACGGCGTCACCCGCAAGCAGCCGGCGGGCGTCGTGGCGTTCGAGCTCGCGACCGGTGAGCTGCACGTGTTCCACGCGAAGGCGATGATCTTCGCGACCGGCGGCTTCGGCAAGATGTACAAGACCACCTCGAACGCGCACACCCTCACCGGTGACGGCGTCGGGATCGTCTGGCGCACCGGCCTCCCGCTCGAGGACATGGAGTTCTTCCAGTTCCACCCGACCGGGCTCGCGGGCCTCGGCATCCTCCTCACCGAGGGCGCCCGTGGTGAGGGCGCGATCCTCCGCAACGCCTCTGGCGAGCGCTTCATGGAGCGGTACGCCCCCACCATCAAGGACCTCGCACCGCGTGACATCGTCGCCCGGTGCATGGTGCAGGAAGTGGCCGAGGGCCGGGGTGCCGGTCCGAACAAGGACTACGTGCTCCTCGACTGCACGCACCTGGGTGCCGAGGTCCTCGAGACCAAGCTCCCCGACATCACCGAGTTCGCGCGCACCTACCTCGGCGTCGACCCGGTGGTCGAGCCCGTTCCGGTGATGCCGACCGCGCACTACGCGATGGGTGGCATCCCGACGAACACCAACGCCGAGGTCCTCTCCGACAACGACACCGTCGTCCCCGGCATGTACGCCGCCGGCGAGTGCGCATGCGTCTCGGTGCACGGGTCGAACCGCCTCGGCACGAACTCGCTGCTCGACATCAACGTCTTCGGGAAGCGCTCCGGCAACAACGCCGCCGAGTGGGTGCAGACCGCCGAGTTCCTCCCCCTCCCCGAGGACCCCGCCGCGAACGTCCGCGGGATGCTCGAGCAGCTGCGTGCCTCGACCGGCACCGAGCGGGTCGCCGCCCTCCGCAAGGAACTGCAGGAGGAGATGGACAAGAACGCGCAGGTGTTCCGCACCGACGAGTCCCTCGCCCGCGTCACGGAGACGATCCACACGCTCCGCAACCGGTTCATGAACGTCTCGGTGCAGGACAAGGGCAAGCGGTTCAACACCGACCTGCTCGAAGCCGTCGAGCTCGGGTTCCTGCTCGACCTCGCCGAGGTCGTCGTCTACTCCGCCCGGAACCGCAAGGAGTCCCGCGGCGGCCACATGCGCGACGACTACCCGAAGCGCGACGACGAGAACTACATGCAGCACACCATGGCGTACCTGACGGGCGATCCGCACTCGTCACTCGCCGACGACCACATCACACTCGACTGGAAGCCGGTCGTCGTGACGCGGTACGAGCCGATGGAGAGGAAGTACTGATGACCGACACCCTGGTCTCCGACGCACCCCGCACCGATGCGGTGGACGCCCCTCCCGGCTCCTTCCCCGTCACCGTGATCATCCGGCGTTTCGACCCGGACGTCGACGACGAGCCGCGCTGGCAGGACTTCGACGTCATGATGCTGCCGACCGACCGCATCCTCGACGCCCTGCACAAGATCAAGTGGGAGCAGGACGGGTCGCTGACCTTCCGTCGCTCCTGCGCGCACGGTGTCTGCGGTTCGGACGCGATGCGCATCAACGGCCGCAACCGTCTGGCGTGCAAGACGCTGATCAAGGACCTCGACGTGTCGAAGCCGATCTACGTCGAGGCGATCAAGGGCCTGCCGCTCGAGAAGGACCTCGTCGTCGACATGGAGCCCTTCTTCAAGTCCTACCGCGAGGTCCAGCCGTTCCTCCAGCCCGCGAAGGCGCCGGAGCCCGGCAAGGAGCGCGTGCAGTCCGTCGCCGACCGTGCCCGCTTCGACGACACCACGAAGTGCATCCTCTGCGCCGCGTGCACGTCCTCGTGCCCGGTGTTCTGGACCGACGGCCAGTACTTCGGTCCGGCCGCGATCGTCAACGCGCACCGCTTCATCTTCGACTCGCGCGACGACGCCGCGAACGTGCGCCTCGACATCCTCAACGACAAGGAAGGCGTGTGGCGCTGCCGCACGACCTTCAACTGCACCGACGCCTGCCCGCGTGGGATCCAGGTCACCAAGGCCATCGCCGAGGTCAAGCAGGCCGTCATGCGCGGTCGGGCATAGACGGCCAGGAGACCAGGAACGGCATAGGTCCGACCACTAGGCTCCCGCTCATGACGTTCGCGGACACGCGCCCCATCCTCGACCAGCTCGGCTACACGATCCGGTACGTGCAGCTCCCCGGAGAGACCCTGCACGAGCCGCCAGTGGAAGGTGCGCTCCGCATCGTCCCCGCCGACGCCCCGGACACCTTCGCGCTCGAGGTCGTCGACTACGGCACGGCCCGTCGTCTCGCGACCGCGCGCGGGGAAGCCGACGCCGTCGAGATGCTCCGCCGCTTCCTGAACCGGCCGTTCCCGGCGCCGCGGGACATCCAGCGGTACGAGCTCGACGGGCTCCGCGAGCGCGCCGCCTCGACGTACCCGCAGCTCGCACAGCAGGTCGCGCAGGCCGGCCCCGACGGACTGACGATCCAGATCCCGGCCGGTGTCCCGGTGGACCGCATCGGTGGCCCGGACGGCTACCTGCTGCACCCGCTCGACACCCCGATGCCGTCGCGCTCGCTCCCGCCGCACGTCGCCGCTGCACCCGAGGTGCACCGCTACGTCGTCGACCGCCCGTTCCTCGTGACGGTGCGGTTCGTGCAGCCGTGGTTCGACCAGCCCGGTGGTGCGCTGCGGTTCCAGATCGCCGACCCCTCGCTCACGGTGCGCGACCTGGTCGTCGACGGCGCCCTGGTCCGCGTCCGCGCGGTCTGACGCTCCCCGCGCAGGCGCCGCCCGCGCCCGCGCCCGCGCGCCCCGCGCGCCCCGCGCGCCCCGCGCGCCCGCGCGCCCCGCGCGACCCGCGCGCCCGCGCGCCCGCACGCCCGCACGATTCGTGCGAAGGAAGTCGAAACGCGCGTCGGCAGTCGAAAGTTCCGACTGCCGACGCGCGTTCTCGCTTCCCATCGCGCGCGTTGTGGGTGCTTCCGCTCAGCCGCGGCCGGGCTGGTCGAAGCGCTGCCCCTCCGGCTTCGGCGGCAGGAGCGAGAAGACGAGCAGGATGATCCCGCCGACACCGGGGACGAACCCGAGGAACCAGAACGGCCCCGCGAGGTTCGCGTCGTGCAGCCGCCGCCAGTACAGGGCGATGCCCGGCACCAGGACCGCCAGACCCCAGATCGCGAAGAGGATCGCGGCGATGATGTACAGCGCCGACGGTCGGTCGATCACCGTCGAGACGCTGTACCCGGTCGAGACCGTCGTGCGGTCGGAGGTCGCGATGCCGATCCCCAGCAGGATCCCGAGCACGATGTAGACGATGGCGTTCGCGAGCGCCCACCACCAGAACTCACTGCGGCTGGCACGCCCGTCGAACCGGGCGTACTTCTTGAAGAAGCGTCGGACGGCGTTGCCGAACGAGATCCCGTACCACGGTGCCCAGAGCGGCGGCTCGCCTCCGGGCCCGGTCGGCGCAGGCGCGCCGTACTGTGGCGTGTGCCCCGGTTCGGGCTGCTGCCCGTACGGGTTCTGGGACGGATACTGATCGCTCACGGTGACCCCCTGCTCGTCGACGGATACTCCTTGCAGAGTCAATCAGAACGGGGTCGCGGTGGACCGCTCGAGTCTTCCGGCTACCCGAGGTCCGGTCGGTCGTAGCGCTGGCCCTGCTGGTTCGAGGGCATCAGCGACAGGATCACGCACGCGATCCACCCGAGCACCGGGATGATGAGCAGCAGGGCGAGCAGGCCGCTGTAGTTCGCGTCGTGGAGCCGGCGCACCAGGAGCGCGATCCAGCCGACCAGCGTCGCGAGGGCCCAGGCTCCGGTGAACAGCCCGTCGAACAGGCCGTCGTCGCCGACGTTGCCCGTGCCCGCGATGCCGTCGAACGCGCCGCCGACGATGCCGAGCGCAGCGTTGCCGATGACCCACCACAGGGACCAGAACCAGAACTCGCTGCGGCTCGCGCGTCCGTCGAAGCGGACGTACTTCTTCCAGAACCGGACGAAGGCCTTCGGGAACGCGATGCCGTACCAGGGCGCCCAGAGCGGCGGTTCACCCTGCGGCGGACGCGGCTGCTGCCCGTACGGGTTCTGCGCGTACGGGTTCTGGCCGTTCGGCTGCCCGTACGGGTTCTGGCCGTTCGGCTGCCCGTACGGGTTCTGTCCGTTCGGCTGCCCGGACGGGTTCTGTCCGCCGTACTGGTTCGGTCCGCCGTACTGGTCGCTCACGGGGAAGCCCTTCGTCGATCACCTGATGAGACGCACAGAGTCAACCACACCCCTGCCGCCCCGATCGTCATCCCTGCGGACGATCGAACCGCTGCCCGTTCGGGTTCGGCGCCAGCATCGCCATCACCCAGAGCACGATCCAGCCGAGGGTGTTCACGAAGAAGAACGCGAAGAACCCGCTGAGGTTCACGTCGTGCAGCCGACGGACCATCAGCGCGATGTTGCCGACCGCCGTGCCGAGGAACCAGGCTGCCCAGAGCCAGATCGGGATGAGCCACCAGATCGAATCCGTGTCGAGCTGACTGGTCGTCCGGCCGTACACGTCGGTACTCATCTCGCGGGTGCCCGTCGTCGTGACGATGACCGCCACCGCGGCACCGAGGATCGCGGCGATGATCGCGTTCGTCAGGAACCACCACCAGAACTCGCTGCGGCTGGCACGCCCGTCGAAGCGGCCGTACTTCCGGAAGAACCGGCCGATCGCGTCGCCGATGCCCGCGCCGTACCAGGGTGCCCAGAGCGGCGGGACGCCGGCCTCGTCGAGCGGGATCGGACGCGGCGGCTGCCACCCGGGCTGCTGCTGCCACCCGGGGCCCTGCTGCCACGCGGGCGCCTGCTGCTGCTGCGGCCACCCCGGCGCCTGCGTGCCGCCCGGCGCCTGCTGCCCACCCGGCGCCTGCTGCGCCCAGCCCTGCTGCCCGGACCACTGCGGCTGCGGCGGCTGCTGCCCGTTCGGCCGGCCGTTGCCCCAGCCCTGGTTGGTCCCGTCGTCGCTCATCAGCGCCTCCCCCGATCGTCGGCGTCCAGTCTGGCAGGTCGGAGGTCAGGGGATGAGCGCGAGCTTCCCGCCGGGGTGTCCGGACTCCAGGAGCTCGGCGGCATCGCGGGCGTCCGCGAGCGGGAACGTCCGGGCGACCGGCACCTCGAGCTGCCCCGCCGCCGCCAGGTCGATCAGCCGCTGCCGCACCGAGTCGCGGAACGCCTTGCTCTCCGGCTGCACTCCCCCGACGGCGGCGAAGCCGTCGGCCGCGGCCCGGCCCGGCGCGGCGATCGTGACGATCCGGTCGCGGTCCGCCACGAGTGCCAACGAGACGTCGACCGCCTCGTCCGTGCCGACGGCGTCGATGGCCACGTCGATGCCGTGGGGTGCGAGATCACGGAGACGAGCCTCCAGTCCGTCGCCGTAGGCGATCCACTCGCCCCCGTACCGGCGGACGGTGTCCGCACCACGTTCCGAAGCCGTGCCGATCACGCGCGCGCCCAGCGGGCGCAGCTGCTGCAGGACACTCACGCCGACCGCGCCGGATGCGCCGTGCAGGAGCACGGTGTCCCGTCCGGAGGCTCGGGTCACCCGGATCACGTCAGCTGCGGTCGTGCCTGCCAGCAGCAGGTTCGCCGCCTCCGGGAAGCCGAGGGAGGCCGGCTTGGCGAACACGTCGGCGGCAGGCACCGTGAGTTCCTCGGTCCAGCCGCCGGAGACGCGGAACGCGAGGACCTCGTCGCCGACGGCTCCGCCGCCGGACGCGATCTGTGTGTCCGGGCCGATCGCCGAGATGACCCCGGCGACCTCGTAGCCGATCGGCATCGGGTACGCGTCGGCCTGCGCTGCCCGAGTGTGCTTCGTGTCGGCGGGGTTCATCCCGGCAGCTCGGACCGCGATCGTGACCTCGCCCGGGCCGGGCGGACGGACGTCGGTGTCGATGTACTCGAGGACCTCGCTGCCGCCGGGACGCGGCGCAACCCACTGCTTCGTCATGGACCGGATGGTAGTCCCGCTCACCGCCAGTCCCACGAGAACTTCCAGCCGAGGGCCGCGAGCGCCTCCGGATCGAGTTCGGGATGCCGCTCCCGCATCTGCGCGACGAACACGTCCCTGCCGCGAAGGAGTGCGGTGTCCGGCCGAAGCGCTGAGGGTTGGGCACTCGCCGTCAGCAACGACCGCGACCAGGCTGGCCACCGATAGCCTGGAAGCGTGACCTTCGCTTCGCTTCGAGCCGATCTCGATCGGTCCGGATTCTCCACACAATTCGTGTCGCTTCCGGGCGACGAGCGTCCGCTCCCGCCGCTCGAGGGGGCTCTCCGGGTCCAGCCGGTCGAAACCGGTTTCGAGCTCCAGAGCGTCGACTACGGACAAGCCCGGACGATCGGTCACGCGTCCGACGAGCTCGGCGCCGCCGAACTCGTGCGGGCGTTCCTCAGGCGTCCCGTTCCTGCTCCGCGCATCTTCGAGCGGGACGAGTTCGACCGCCTCGTGAGCAATTCGGAGCGGTACCTGCCAGAGCTCACGGACCGGATCCGCTCGTCCGGTGGACGCGTCCTGATCCAGATCCCCCCGATGATCCCCGTCGACCGGATCGGTGGTCCGGACGGTTGGCTGCTCAATCCGTTCGGTGCCTCGTTCGAGTCGAGGTCGTTGCCACCGACCGCGCTCTCGGCTCCGTCGACGGTCCACCAGTTCGTCACCGAACGTGACGTCCTCGTCGGGGCACAGCTCACGCTGCCCTGGTTCGGCCAGCCCGGCGGTGCGATCCGGTTCACCATCGCAGACGAGGGCGCCACCATCCGTGATCTCCTGGTCGATGGCTCCCTCCGGAAGATCCAGATCGGCTCAGACCGGAACTGACGTCGAAGCCGAGCGGACGCTCGGGCGGCCGGACCGGGCCGGTCGGCCGGATCCGGTTCAGGCGGACAGCGAGGCGGCAGCGAACGCGCCGCGGGAGTCCTCGTCGAGGGCACACGGTTCGATCCGGTCGATCGGTACGCGCGCGACGGTTGCGAACTGCACCGCTCGGGCCATGGGGAGCGCCCCACCGAACCGAGCGCGGTGTTCTTCCCCGCGGACAGTCCAGCGCACGAGCACGGTGCGCCCCTCGGGCACCGCGGTGAACCCCGCCGGGAGTTCGCGCTCCCGGTTCAACAACCAGTCCCCGAGCCCGAGCCCCGATCGGGCCCGGAGCGCCTCGGCTGCAACCGTCACGATCCACCGTTCCGCATCGGAGACGTCGTTGAAGACCGTGCCCGTGTCGCGGCCGGCGCCACGGTCGCCTCTCCACTCGACCACGCCGTCAGGAGTGAGGGTGTACCGGTCGAGCGTCTCGAGGTCACCGAACTCGACCCGGTCGGGCTCGACCTGGACTCGATCGAATTCGGCTCGCGACAGGACGTCGCGCATGAGATCGAGTTCCGAGAACTCGACGAGGGCAGATTCGGTCACAGGAGGATCTTCAGTCGCTTGAGTTCGGAGACGGAGACGAACGTCGGCGGGTCCCCGGGCGTGAAGAAGCGGACCTGGAGGCCGCCTCCCGGGTGTCCGAACGCCGGTGCGATCTCGCTGACCTCGATCTTCAGACCATGGCCCTCGAACGCAGCAGCGTCGAAGTCGAACTTCGAGTACGCGTCGCTGAGGTTCGACGGTGGCAGCGCACGTTCTTCGAACGAGTTCCCGGGGAACGACAGGAAGTCGCCGGAGTCCTTGCCGAGGCGATCGAGCTGTGATCCGTACTGCTGCACGAACGCGTCCGGATCGGTCCAGTCGACACGGTGGCCCGCGACGGCACCGCCGTTGCCCGGGTACTCCGGAGCGTAGGAGTTCCAGTCGTCGTTCCAGTCGACGTAGCGGTCCTCCCAGTCCTCTCGCGTGAGGTAGTTGCCGTCGGCGTCCTTGCCGTAGAGGCCGTTCGGGTTGCCCCAGTCGTCGACGAGTGCGCGGACGTCGTCGCTCATCCCTGCACCGGTGTAGGTCGGGTCGTCCGGCGCCCGGTACTTCGAGCCGAGATCATCGAGGTGCAGGTGCGGATCGCCGTAGTCCGCCCGCTCCGGGTTGCCGCGGACCGACTCGTCGCGCTCCCAGCCGGGACCGCTCGCGTCGTCGGAGAACACCGGGTCGGTCGACCGGTCGTAGTGGTGCGCGGGAGGAGCCGTGGGGTCGCCGTGGGCGCCCGTGCCGTCGCCCGTGCCGTCGCCCGTGCCGTCGCCCGTGCCGGGATCGTGGTCCTGTCCCGTTCCACTGTCCGCGTCCGAGCCGTGCCCGGCGCCGCCGTCGGCATCGGAACCGTGTCCAGTGCCAGCACCGTCGCCATCGGCCCCGTGACCGCTGCCACCGCCGTGCTCGGCATCCGTCCCGTGCCCGGAACCACCACTGCTGCCGGAGTCACCCCCGTGCCCACCGGACGAGCCCGATCCGGACCCGGACCCGGAGTCCGACCCGCCGCCGTGCTCGGTCGCGGTCCCCGACTCCCCGTGCCCACCGGCACCCACGAGCTCCGGCTCCCGCACCGGCGGGGCCTCGACCGTGGACCCACCGTTGTGGGCGTTCACCGGCGCCTCGACGCTCGGCTCCGACCGCACCGGCGGCACCTCAGCGTCGCTGCCGTGGTGCCCGTGCAGGAAGTCCCCGAGTCCGGTCTTGAAGTCCGCGATCTTGCCCGTGAAGCCGGACATGTCGCCGAGCCCGGACGACACCAGGCCCTTGAGGTCGCCGAGCTTCGGCAGCACCGACGTGAGCCCCTTCGACGCCCAGGCGCCCGCGTCGACGAGGTCCAGGAACTTGCCCGCCTTGCCGACGGTGCCGGCGACTTCGCCCACCTTGCCGAGCGCACCGACCTTGCCGACCTCGCCCGCGACGGGGATGAGCAGGGAGCCGATGCCCCACACGGCCTGTCCCGCAGCGCGGCCCGGGTCGTCCGCCCAGGCGTCCCACCCGACGGTGGCCTTGCCGAGGCCCTTCCAGGCGTCACCGGCGTTGCCCCAGCTCCACGAGTTGTCCGCGGCGCTGTAGCCGATGAGCGAGCCCATGCCCTTCCAGGCGCTGGTGAGGGTGTCGAGGTGCCACCCGGTGCCGTCGATGCCGACGAGCTGTCCGAGGCCCTGGACCGTGCCCCAGATCCCGTCGACGACGACGCCCTGCAGCAGGTGCGGGACGAAGTACAGCGTCTTCTCGCCGCAGCTCTCCTTCCGGGCCTCGGCGGTCCCCCACGGCAGCTCCGTGCCCATCGGGAGTTCCTTGTACCCGTAGCCGAGCTTGTCGTCCGGGTCGTTGCCCGTCATCGCGTGCAGCGCGGCCAGGCCGGAGAGTCCGCGGATCGTGTTCGCGCAGGTGCGCTCAGCCGCCTGGTAGGCGACGACCTGGTTCGCGACGCCGTTGATGATGTCGTTGTTCTCGCCGTTGAGGGTCTCGTCCTCGTCCCAGGCGCCGTCGTGCCGCTTGACGTCGGCGTGCAGCTGGTTGCCCCGCGTGACGTAGGTCTTGAGCTTCGCGACGATCGGGGTGACCTCGGTCACGAAGTCGTCGAGGGCCTTCGCCACGGTGTCCAGGTCGTCGCCGAACGCGGTGCCCTGCGGCACGATCGGGTTCATCGCGTCGAAGAGCTGCTGGTCAGCCGGCCCCTCGTACGACTGCGAGATCGGCGTCCACGCACTGTGGATGTCGGCCGTGCCGTCGCGCACCGCCGACGCGACGGTCCGCAGGTTCCCGGCTCCCGCCGTGATCCCGGAGAGGTCGACGTCGGTGTACGGGATCTCCCCGACCTTGACGAGTCCGCTCATCGCGCTGTGGTTCCCCCTGCTAGTTCGCGCCCGGAGCGCCGTCGAACGCGGAGAAGTCCCCGTTCGACGCCGCGGACACGGCGTTCGACTGCGTCGTGGCCGCCATGGCCTCGTCGCCCTCGTTGATGGCGGCGGTCGCCCCGGAAGCCCCGAGGAGCGATGCGCGCACCCGGTTCTGGATGCCGGTGAGCGTGGCCTTGCGGTGCTCGAAGAACCCCGCGATGGCCTCGCCGATCACCTGCGACTGCGCGGCTGTCGCCGCCGCCTGCACGACCGTGTCGACGCCCTTGACCGATCCGTCCTCGGAGCCGCCGAGCGCAGTCGACATCGTCGTCGTCCGGTCGGCGACCGCGGTGAGGACACGCTCGACCCCCGCGGGGTCGACCCGCCATCCGTTCGCCATCGTCAGCCGATGTTGCCGACGGCGGACTTCGCCTTGCTGATCGCCGACTGCGCCGACTCGTCGTTCGACTGCAGCGAGCTGCGGAGCGTCGCGATGATCGACTTGACCTCGTTCGCGACGGAGTTCCAGCGCTGTTCCTTCGCGTGGTACTCGTCCGAGACGCCGTCGGCCTGGTAGTCGGCCATCGCGGCCTTCACGTCGCTGTCGCGCTGGGCGATCAGCGACTCGAGCTGCGACGCGACCGCGTTGAAGTTGTCCTGGGCGTTCTGCGATGCGGCGACGTCGTAGTCACGACGGTCTGCCTGGTTGCCACCGTTGCTCATGATCTGTTTCCCCTCGTGAGATCAGGCGCGGCCGCTGAAGCGGGCCGCGTCGAAGTTGGCACTGCCCTCGGCCGACGTCGTCGACTGGGCCATGTCCTGGTCGCCTTCCTGGAAGGAACGGTCCATGCCGGACACACCCTGCAGGACGCTCGCGAGCGCGCCGTTCAGCTCGTTCGCGATCGAGTCGGTCTGCCCCTTGAAGCGGTCGAAGGCGGCGCGACCGGCACCGTTGAACCGGCCCTGGAGCGGCTCGGCGGAATCCGCGAGCCGGTGCACGAGCGTGCCCAGGTCGCCGGATGCGTTGGACGTCTGCTTGGTCAGGTTGGTGAGCACCTGAGCCCCCATCGCGAACTTCATCGCATGCCTCTTTCTGTCGTTCCCCACCCCCGGTCCGGGGGACGCCGGATGCAACGCAGCCTAGACCAACACCGGGCGTGTTGCACCCGACACCGTTCTCGATCCCGGAGGTCGCCGGTCTCTGCCATGATCGGACGAGCCGATGGGAGGTGGGGGCGATGTCGACGATCGTGGTGGAGACCGTGGTACCGGTCCTCACGTGCGGCCGGTGCGGGGCGGCGACGACGCACGGGCAGCGGTTCTGCACGGACTGCGGCGTGCTGATCGGCCGGACCGTCGGGTCGGTCGAGTTCGACCCGTTCCGCGGTGTGGTCCCCGCGTCCGCCGGCGCGGTCGCGGCGGCGCGCGGCCTCGACGTGCTCGTCTGCCTGATCGCGGCGGCGCTCGGCGCCGGCCTCTTCCTCCTCGCCCACACGGCGGTCCCCCGCTCGGACGCGGTCGGCACCTCGATCGCCGGAGCCGTCCTCGGATTCGTCGTGACGGCCGTCGCGGTGGTGATCCGAGCCTCCAGGACGGGTCGTGGACCCGGCGGACTCGTGATGGCGACCCGCGTCGTCGACGGTGACGACGCGCTCGCATGCGGCCCGGCTGCCGCCGTCGGACGGCTGCGCGGTCGGCACCGACCCCGTGGCGGGGGCCCGTGGGCCCGCGCCACGGGCACCGTCACCGCGTCGCTCCGTGCGGGTCGCGACCCGCTGTCGCCGGCCCTCGACCAGCTCGGCATGACGTACGGGGCAGCGGCGGCTGCGGGGGTCCGGCCCCACACGCCCACCCCGACGGGAGGACCGGTGCCGGTCGGTCTCGACGCCACGCGTCTCGCGGGCGGTCCCGTCCCGTCCGTGCCCACCTCCGGCGTCGACGCCGACCCCGTCCCGCTGGACGCCACCGTGCTCACCTTCGACACCGGTGCCGTGCACTGGTTCCGCACGACCTGCGTCGTCGGCCGGAACCCCGAGGCAGAAGCGGGCGTGACGACGATCGCGGTGCCCGACCTGTCCCGCACGCTCTCGAAGACCCACACCGCGCTCGTGCAGGAGAACGGTGTCGTCCGCATCCGTGACCTGGCGTCCACCAACGGCACCACCGTCGTGCACACGGACGGCTCGTTCGACGACCTCGTCCCCGGAGCGGACGTCGTGCTGGAACCCGGCGCGACCGTCCGGATCGGTGACCACGCGTTCCGGCTCGACCGGGTCGGTGGTGCCGCATGAGCCGGTCACGCGGGCACGACCCGGACGCGCACCTGGTCGCGAAGCACCCCCTCGCCGACTCGGTCGGGGACGGCTCGGTGCGCATCGAGAGCCGCGCGGCGATCGTGCACCTCGGCGTCGGGCGGCTCGACCTGCTCGGCCGGGCGGCGGCCGAGGGCGCTCGCCCGATCCTCGTCACCGACGGGCTCTCCCGGCTCACCGAACCGTTCCGGCAGTACCTCGTCGACACCGGCGGTGCCTGGGTGGTGCGCGGGCAGGACGGGCTGCGCAACGGCCTCGACGGTCGGCGGCTCGACGCCTTCACCGACGCCGTCGTCCTCGGACCGCCGACGTCGGTCGACGACGTCGCCGTGCCGTACCTCCGGCCGGAACCGGCGGACGCGGAACAGCTCGTCGTCTCGGTGTCCGTGCGGCACCGTGCGGCAGCGGAGACGATCCTCGGCAGCACGGCCGAGCTCGTCGCGACGGAGCTCGCCGGCGCAGCGCCCACCGGCTGGGGCACGCACGAACCGGCCGGTCGACCGTGGAGCCGGCACGACCTGACCGCGGCGGCGCGCGACCGGATGCCGACCTCGACGCGCTTCGTCGTGATCGGCCCCGGCTCGGCGTCGACGGTGACCGCGCAGCGCACCGACCACGGGGTCGAGGAGCTGACGACCGGGCTGGTGTCCGCGGGGCCGATCGGCGACCCCGTGACCGCGATGCGGATCGCCGCGGTGCCGCAGGTGCTCGGGCGCCTCGCGGCGACGCAGCTCCCGCTGTTCGCACTCGTGATGCGGCGCCCCGGACGCTCCGACCTGCTGCAGTCCCCCGTCCTGCAGGCGCCGCCGGCTCCGGTCGCGATGCTCCTCGGCGCGCCGGCCGTCCGCGACCTCGGCCTCGACCCCGCTGCGATGGCGGAGCGCTTCGGCGCCGTCGTCGCCGGACGCCCGCGGATCCCGGCGCTCGTGCTGCCGTTCGGCCGGCGCTCCGACCGCGACCCGGTGCGCGAGCTGGCCGACGTGCTCGACGACATCGGGTTCAGCCGGGTGGCGGACGCGACCGAGATGGACCAGACGACACGAGAGCGGGTGCACCGTGCCACGGAACAGTGACGCCGTCCTGCTGGAGAGCGTCGCGACCCACCGTCGGCGGCTCCGGCAGGCCTTCGTGCTCGGGCGGCTCGCGGACCGCCGGCAGGTCAACGACAACGTCCGGCGGTTCATCGGCAGCGTCGTGCTCGCCGCGGTGGTGGGGGTCGGGTGCCTCGGGTACTCCTTCGTGACCACCGCCCTCGCGAAGCAGGCCGCGCAGCAGGCGACGACGAGCGGCATCGTCAGCTCGACCGCCCCGTCGACGTCGACCAGCACCGGCTCGACCAGCACCGACCCGACCAGCACCGACGCCCCGGAGGCACCGTGACCGACTTCACCCGAGTGACCGTGGTCGGGGCCGCTCGCCGTGCCGACGTCGTCGTCGCGTCCGACGAGCCCTTCGCGGGGCTGCTCCCCCGGTTCGTCGACATCCTCGACGAGCCGGTGGCGGACAGCGCGCACCCGGTCACCCTGGTGCGCATCACCGGCGAGGAACTCTCGCTCGGCGCCGGCGCATCCGACCAGTCGGTGGCCGACGGTGAGGTCCTGCACCTGGTCCGTCGCGCCGACGCACCGCCGCCACCCGAGGTGAGCGACGTCACCGACGTGGTCGCGGAGTCGCTCGGTCGCCGGGACGACACCTGGGGCGACGCCGCACGGCAGTCCGTCGCCGCGGCCGCCGTCGGCACGGCATCGAGTCTCCTGGGGTCGCTGGCGGTCATCGCGCTGAGCGCGCGGTGGGTGCTGCGTGCCGCACAGGACCAGGTCCCGTCGCCCGTCGTCCTGCCCGCGGTCGTCCTCGGTGCCGCGCTCGTGCTCGCGCTCGCGGCCGTCGTCGCCGGGCGTGCCGGTGCCCGGTGGACGGGGATCGTCCTGACGGCTGCCTCCGCGGGCATGGCGCTGCCCGTCGGCCTCGCCGGTGCGCCGCTGATGGCCCGCGCCGCCGACAGCGCGGCGATGCTCGCGGCGTTCGTGGTCATCTGGGCGTGGATCGCGCTCGGCATCGGCCTCGGGATCGGACAGCGGATGCGCACCGTCGGGCTCGCCGCGGTCGTCGGCGTGGTCCTCCCCGCCGTCGGTGTCCTCACGTGGCTCACCCCGGCCGTGCCCGCGGCCGGCTGGGGCGTCGTCGCCGTGGCCTCCCTCGTCGCCTGCGGCCTGCTGCCGTCCGCCGCGATGTCCTCCGCCGGGCTCACCGGGCTCGACGACCAGGTCGGCGCCGGCGGGCTCGTCGGTCGCCCGCGCGTCGTCTCCGCGCTCGACGACGCCTACCGCTCGCTCGACTGGGTGACCGCCGCCGTCGCCGCACCGCTCGCGATGGCGGGTGCCGCACTCCTCGGCGCCGAGGACCCGTGGGCGATCGCGCTCGGTGTCGTCACGGTCGTCGTGACCGCGCTCCGCACCCGGGCGTTCCCGCTCGCGCTGCAGGGTGTGCTGCTGTGGTCCGCGGTCACCGTCGCCGCGGTCGTGGGGCTCCTCGACCACGCGACGGCGTCCCCGACGATCGTCGTGCTGGTGCTCGCGGGGCTGGCCGTCGTGGCCGCGCTCCTCGCCGGCATCCGGCCCGCCGCACACCAGCGCGCACGGCTCCGCTCCATCGGCAACGCGCTCGAGACGATCGCCGTCGTGGTGGCGCTCCCGCTGCTGCTCGGGACCTTCGGGCTGTTCGCCGCACTCCTGGAGACGTTCTGAGCATGGTCGACCTCCGCGACGCCGGCCCCGCACTCGTCCGGGCGTTCTTCGGCAGCACCGCCGGGGGCGCCCGCGAACTCGACGACGCGCACCGGGCCATCCGGCAGGGCGTGCCCACCAGCCGCCGGATCGCGTTCACCTCGCTCGCCGGCGGGACGGGGTGCTCGGCGACCGCGGCCGCCGTCGCCACGGTGCTCGCGCGGCGGCGTCCCGGGCGGGTGCTCGGGGTCGACGGCGCCGCCGGCAACCGGTCGCTCGCCCGGTACGCGGGGACACCGCTCGAGGGCGCGACGCCGCCGTCTGCGCTCCGGGCCGGGGCCCGTGCGTCGTGGGAGGCCACCGACGGGCTGGCGCTCGCGCCGTCCGGACTGCACGTGCTGCGGGTCGGCGGCGTGGGGCCGGGTCACGGAGCCTTCCCCGACCGGGCGGCCTCGACCGAGCGCGGGGCCTTCCCCGACCGGGCAGCCACGCCCGAGCGCGGGGCCTTCCCCGACCGGGCAGCTTCGCCCGACGAGTGGGCCGACGCCGTCGACCCGATCGCCCGGTTCTTCGACGTCGTCGTCGGTGACTGGGGCCGACGGTCGCCGTTCGTCGACCTCGGCGCCGTGGCCGAGGACGCACACGTCGTCGCACTCGTCTGCGCCGCCGACCGTGCCGCGATCGAGGCCGCGGTGTCCCACGCAGACGCCGTCCGCGCCCACGCCACGGGGACCGAGGTCGTCGTCGTCCCGGTCGACGTCACCGGCGAGGGACAGCGCGCCGCCCGCACCGCGGAGACATGGGACCACGTCCGTGTGCTCCCCGTGCCGCACGACCCGGCCGTGACCGACCCGCGCCGGGTCCGGTCCGCCGCGCTCCGCACCGGTCTCGTCCACCTGACGGCCGCACTCGTCGACGCGGCCGTCGACGCCACCCGACGCCCGACGGGAGCACCCCGGTGAACCGCATCGTCCACCGCCCGGCGCGGATCACGACGCCGCTCGTCCGCCCCGACGCCGAACAGCTCGCGCCGCCGCCCCAGCTCCCCGAGGGTCCGAGCGGCGGGCTACCGCTGCAGTCCCTGTTGCCGGTGGTCGGCGCGGTGTCGTCCGTCGTCATGATGGTCGTGCTCCGCGGGAACAACCCGGTGCTCATGGTCGTCGCAGCACTGGTCTTCGTCGTGGCGCTCGTCGGCGGGCTCGGCATGGCGTTCACCCAGCGCGGGAACGCCGTGCGCAACCGTCGCACCCAGCGCGAGCGCTACCTGGACTACCTCGAAGAGCTGCGGAGCGACCTCCGGGACCGCGCCCGCGAGGTCCGTGAACGCGCCGAGCACGTCGACCCCGCGCCGGAGACCCTCACCCGCCTGGTGCGGGACCCCGCCCGGCTCTGGGAACGCCGACGGCAGCACGGGGACTTCCTGCGTGCCCGGGTCGGCACCGGCGACGTGCGGTGGCTCGACCTCACCGTGCCCGCCGACCAGAACCCCGTGCAGCCGCTCGACCCGCTGATGCTCGTCGAGCTCGAGCAGGTCGCCGAGCACTACGGCACCGTCCGCGCGATGCCGGTGTCGGTCGCGCTCGACGACGCCGGGGACGTCTCGGTCGTGGGCGACCGGGCCGCCGTGCTCGACGTCGCCCGCGCCCTCGCCGCCCAGCTGGCCGCGATGCACTCCCCCGACGACCTCCAGCTCGCCGCCGCGTTCCCCGCGGACCGCGACGAGGACTGGGCGTGGTTCGACCTCTTGCCGCACACCCGGATGGACCGCACCTTCGACGGCCCGCTGCACGCGCGCCGCGTCGCTCCGGACGTCACGGCGCTCGCCCGGGTGCTCGGCGCCGAGCTCGGCGAACGGGCCCGGACCGCCGCGATGTGGCGCCGCTCCGGCGAGTCCGCCAAGCGGAGCGACATGCCGCGCCTGGTCGTCTTCGCCGACGAGCACGGTGACGTCGCGGTCCCGCTGCCCCTGCCGGAGGGCGAGTCCCGCCCGGAGGACCTCCGGACCACCGTCGTGCACCTGGTGTCCGACCGCCTGCACGAACCCTCCGACGTGCGGGTGCGCATCACCGCGACGAGCACCGAGGACGGTCGGACCGACCTGCACGTGGTCGACGCCCGCGACGTCGCCGAGGGCGAGCCCGCACCGGTGCAGTCCGCCGTGTGCGACCGCGTCGAGCCCACGGTGATGACCGCCGTCGCACGCGGGCTCGCACCGCTCCGGCTGTCCGCCGACGCCGAGGAGCGGACCGAGTCCTCGGCCGCCATCGGCATCGCCGAGCTCATCGGCACCGACGACGTCACCGCGCTCGACACCGCCAGGACCTGGCGTCCGCGGGCGCCGCGCGACTTCCTGCGGGTGCCGATCGGCGTCGACGACTTCGGTGCGCCGCTCCTGCTCGACCTCAAGGAGTCGGCGCAGCTCGGCATGGGACCGCACGGCATCTGCATCGGCGCGACCGGCTCCGGCAAGAGCGAGATGCTCCGGACGCTCGTCCTCGGGCTCGCGGTCTCGCACCCGCCCGAGGACCTCACGATGATCCTCGTCGACTACAAGGGCGGCGCGGCGTTCGCCCCGTTCGCCCGGTTGCCGCACGTCGCCGGGCTCATCGACAACCTCGCCGACGACCCGCAGCTGACCCGGCGCGCACGCTCGAGCATCGCGGGCGAGGTCCGTCGCCGTCAGGAGCTCCTCCGTGACGCCGGGTCGTCGCCGTCGATCACGCACTACCGCGAGCTGCGCACGCGCCGCCCGGAGCTGCCGCCGATGCCGCACCTGGTGCTCGTCATCGACGAGTTCGGCGAACTGCTCACGGCGGAGCCCGACTTCGTCGACCTGCTCCTCACCATCGGCCGCATCGGGCGCTCGATCGGCATCCACCTGCTGCTCTCCAGCCAGCGCATCGAGGCCGGCAAGCTCCGCGGGCTCGACACCTACCTGTCCTACCGGCTCGGCCTCCGCACGTTCTCCGAGGCGGAGAGCCAGGTCGTGCTCGACACCGGCGACGCGTTCCACCTGCCGGCGGTCCCCGGGTACGGCTACCTCAAGGTCGACACCAGCGTCTACACGCGCTTCCGCGCCGGCTACGTGTCGGGTCCCGTGGAGGACGCCGCGCCGTCGCCGAACGACGTCGAGACGACGCCGGAGCCGTTCGAGCTGCCGGTCTACAACACGCTCACGGTCGAGGACGACTCACCGGCCGAGGCCGCCCTGGACTCCCCCGACGTCGGTCGCAGCGTCGTCGACGAAGCGGTCGAGCGCCTCGGTGAGGGCGAGGGCAGCACCACGCCCGTGTGGCTCCCGCCGCTGCCGACCCGGCTGGCGCTCGGCGCCGTGCTCGACGCCAACGCGCCCGCGGACACGACCGGCCTCCGGCTCCCCCTCGGGCTGCTCGACGACCCGGTCCGGCAGCGGCAGGCGGCCTGGCAGGTCGACCTGACGCTCGGCGGTGGGCACGCCGCCGTGATCGGGGCGCCGGGTTCCGGTCGGACCACGTTCCTCCGGACCGTCGCGACGTCGATCGCCCTGACGAAGACCCCGCGGCAGGTGAGCGTCTACGGCATGGACCTCGCCGGCGGTGGGCTCTCCCGCATCGAGGGCTTCCCCCACGTCGGTGGCGTCGCGACCCGGTCGGACCGCAACCGGCTGCTGCGGCTCATCGAGGAACTGCAGGCGATGATCCGGCAGCGCGAGACCGTGTTCCGCGTGCACGGGATCGACTCGCTGCCGATGCTCCGTGCACGCCACGCCGAGGGTCGCGTCCCCGAGCTCGGCTCCGCGGACGTCGTCCTGCTCGTCGACGGCTTCTCCGCGATGCGCACCGAGTTCGAGGAGCTCGAGGACGCCTTCGGGGACCTCCTGCAGCGCGGCGGCAGCTTCGGCATCCACGTCGTCGTCGCGCTCACCCGCTGGAACGAGCTGCGGCTCGCCGTCCAGCCGCTCATCGGGCAGCGGTTCGAGCTGCGGCTGAACGACCCCGCCGACTCGACGATCGCCCGTGCGGCGGCGGCGACGCTCAAGGCCGGCGAGCCGGGCCGTGCGCTCACCGGCGACGAGCTGTTCGCCCAGATCGCGCTCCCGCTCCTCGACGACGTGGACGACGACGACATCGGGGACGAGCTCGACGCCCTCGCCCGCCGTGCCGCCGCGTCGTGGGAGGGCCCGGCCGCAGCGCCGATCCGGCTGCTCCCCGAGTCGTTCGACCCCGCCGAACTGCCCGATCCGCTGGACACCCCGGACACCGTGCCGTTCGCGCTGCGGCAGGACACGATGGGCATCGTCGCGTTCGACCCGGCGCTCGACCAGCACCTGCTCGTGTTCGGCGACACCGCCAGCGGCAAGACGGCGCTCCTCCGTGGTCTCGCCGCGGGGTTCATGGACCGCGCGACACCGGACGAACTCGTCCTGGCGTTCATGGACGTGCGCGGCGGCGCTGCGGCCGGGACCCCGGACGAGTACCTCGGCGGCCACGCCGCGAACGGCCGGGACGCCCGGGCCCTCGCGACCGCGATCGCCGGCGAGCTCGAGGCCCGCGCGGCCGGCACCACCACGGGCCCACGTCCCCGGATCGTCGTGCTCGTGGACGACTACGACATCGTCGCGTCCGCGGGCACCGACCCGCTCTCCCCGCTGCTGCCCTACCTGCCCTCGGCCCGGGACCTCGGGCTGCACGTGGTGCTCACCCGCCCGGTGGCCGGCGCCGCACGTGCGATGTACGACACCGTCCTGCAGTCCGTCCGGGACGCCGGCGCGACGGGGCTCGTGATGAGCGGCGAACGCTCGGAGGGCCAGATCTACCCGAAGGTGTACGCCGAGCAGTTCCCCGCCGGCCGCGGCCGTCTGGTCCGCCGTGGCACCGCGCCGCGCATCATCCAGGTGGCGCACTTCCCGACGGCCGACCAGAGAGGCGGCACCGATGCCCCGTGACCTCGTGATCGTCTCGCACGCGGCACCCGACCTGGCGGCGTTCGTCGTGGCCGGTGCCGACATCGCCCCCGACCTGCGACTGCGCACCCTCGACGGCGCCGCTGTGACCGAGATCGTCGACCGGTCCGGCACCGCCGTGCTGAGCATCGCGCTCCCGGAGCTGCTCGAGGCTCCAGGCGAACCCGCCCGGCTCCTCCCCGCGACCACCGACGACCCGGTGTGGTGGACCGAAGCGTGGGCGCCGTGGGGCCCCGCCGGCGACGTCGGTGTCCGGGTGGCACGCGCCTTCGCCGACGCGATCGGCGGCCGCTGCGTCGTGGAGGACGGCTCGTGAGCGACCTGCCCCCGACCTCCGCGCCGCTGCCCCCGATGCCCGGCTCCCGGCGCGCCGCAGCGGCCCGGTCGCGCACGATGATCATCACCGGTGCCGCCGGCGGGGTCGGCACCACCACGGTCGCGGCGCTCCTCGTCGACGCGATCGGTGGTCGGATCGGCGCCGTGGTGCAGGCGAGCGACCACGCCACCGGCGACCTCGCGGCACGGATCGCGACGCTCGACCAGGCGACGTCGCGGCACGGCGTCCACGACATCGGGGTGCACCCCGCCGCGGCAGCCGCACTCGCCGCACCGTCCGAGAACGCGGTCGTCGTGGTGATGGCCGCCACGCCGGACGGCATCGAGACCGGCCTCGAGGCACTCGCCGCCGCGGGGTCACCGGCGTCGCAGCCCGTGGCCGTCGTCGTCGACCGTGCTCCCCGTGCCGCCGGCGTCGACGACCGGGTCCTCCGCGACGCCGGTGCGTCCGTCGTGGTCCTGCGTCGCGACGAGCACCTCGCGCGCCCGGGCCGGGTGTCCGCGCAGCGGCTCGCCCCGGCCACGACGGCGGCGGTCCGCGACCTCCTGACGCTCCTGGGCTGGTAGCGCCGGCAGCGTGCGCGAGACGCCGCAGCCTGTGTGAGACGCCGCCGATGACCGCGGCGTCTCGCGTGGCGAGCGGCGTCTCGCGGCGGTGGACGCCACCACCACGACGGACGGGAGGCCCGGTGCCAGCTGGCACCGGGCCTCCCGTCCGGAGGGGTGGACGCTACGAGCGCGCGGAACGCACCCGCTCGGCGAACGCCGCGTGCAGCGGGTGCTCCGCACCCAGACCGGTGATCTCGGTCACGACGTCCGCGTCGGACTTGTCGGAGCCGAGCAGCGCCTGCAGCTCGACGCTCTGCTCGTCGTCCGCGACGTCGAAGCGGAGCGCCGCGCCCATCGCGTCGAGGAGCGCGATCGGCTCGGTGCCGTCCTCGGCGAGGGCGGCAGCGGGCGAGACGAAGCGCTCGTCGCGGGAGAGCTTGCGGAGCGGCTGCCGGCCGACGCGCGTGACGGTGTCCGGGAGGTGCACGTTCTCGAACCGGGCGATGATCGCCTGGACGTAGGCGCGGTGCACCTCGGGGTCGAGCTCGTGCCGACGGATCAGCAGGTCGCTCGTCTCGGCGAGCACGGACTCGAGCTCGGACCGGACCGCGGGGATCGCGATGGCGTCGGAGATCTTCTCCGCCCCGGCGACGAAGCCGTGGTACGCGACGGTGGCGTGCCCGGTGTTCACCGTGAAGAGCTTGCGCTCGATGGACGCGGCGAGCCCGTCGACGTAGTGCGCGCCGGGGAGTTCCGGCTCGGTCCCGCCGAACGGGGTGCGGTCGATCGCCCACTCGAAGTAGGTCTCGACGGTGACGTCGAGGCCGGCGCCCTCGGGCTGGGCCGGGACGATGCGGTCAACGGCGGTGTTCGCGAACACGGCCTTGGCGAGCGCGGCGTCACGGACGTCGGCGGGCAGCGCGTCGACGATGAACTCGCGGAGGCGGTCCGTCGCGTTCAACGCGTTCTCGCACGCCATCACGGCGATCGGGGCCGCGTCGGCGTCGCGCTGCTGGAGCGCTGCGGCGATCACCGGGGCGATGAACTTCAGGACGTTCGGTCCGACGGCGCACGTGACGATGTCGGCGGCGGCGATCTCGGCGACGACGGCGGGCTCGTCCTGCGCGCTGTTCAACGCGCGGAAGTTCGAGACCACGTGGTCCTGCGCGCCGGCACCGACCTCGTGCACGGTGTAGGAGTCGGCAGCGGCCAGCGCGTCGATGAGGGGCGCCGCGACGTCCGCGAACACGACCTCGTAGCCCGCCTCGTGCAGGAGCAGTCCGACGAAGCCGCGGCCGATGTTCCCGGCGCCGAAGTGGACGGCGGTGCGCTGGTCGGTGGAGGTCACTCGTTGACCTCGCCGAGGATCGCCAGGATCGCGGCGGTGTCGGGGGCGTCGGTGAGCTTCTGGACCTCGTCCTCATCGGAGAACACGATCGCGATCTTCGAGAGGATGTCGAGGTGCTCGTTGTTCACGCCGGCGATGCCGACGACGAAACGGACCTCGTTGCCGTCCCAGTCGATCGGGGACGCGTACCGGATGAACGACAGCGCCGAGGACTTGATCGCGTCCTTCGCGTCGTTCGTGCCGTGCGGGATGGCGAGGAAGTTGCCCATGTACGTCGAGACGCTCTTCTCACGCTCGAGCATCGCCGGGTAGTACTCGCCGGTGACCGCGCCTGCTGCCTCGAGGATCTCGGCGGCCTCCTTCATCGCCTCCGACTTGGTCGGCGCGGTGTCCTCGGTGTGGATCCGGATCTGGCTCTCCTGCAGGACGGGCATCGGTGTTCTCCTTGGTTCGTGGACGTGGTGGAGGGGGCGGGCCTTCGCCCGCCCCCTCCGATACTGCACTTCGTTACTGGTTCTTGAGCTGGTCGACGACCTGGTCGTACTGCGGCGCGTTCATGAAGTTGCCGACCGACACGTGCTGTGCGTTCGGGTTCTTCTGCTTGGCGCGGTCCGTCAGTTCTTCCTGCGTGATGATGAGGTCCTCGTCACCCGACAGGTTCGCGATGGCCTTGTTGACGACGGTGACGCCCTCGATGCCGGCCTTCTTGATCTTGTTGCGGAGGACGCTCGCACCCATGGCGCTCGAGCCCATGCCCGCGTCGCAGGCGAACACGACGTTCTCCACGCGGGTCGTCGTCGCGGTGCCGGCGCCGACACCGCCCAGGGCGGCCTCGGACTCCTGCTCGTTGGCGGGGCTGTTGTTGCCGAACAGACCGGCGGTCGCGGCGTTGGCGTCGCGGCCCTTGGTGGCCTGCATCTTGTCGAACGCGGCGGTCATGTCGCCACCACCGGTCGCCAGGTCGCGCTTGCGGGTCGCGATGAGGAAGAAGGACGCCACCGCGAAGGAGACGGCCGCCGAGAAGATCACGGACAGGATGACGCCGACGAAGCTGTCCTTCGCCGTCGCACCGAGCACCGCGAAGATCGAACCGGGAGAAGCCGGGGCGACGAGGCCGGAGTGGAACGCGACGTTCGTCGCGACACCGGTCGCACCACCGAGGATGACGGCGATGAAGAGGATCGGCTTCTGCAGCACGTACGGGAAGTAGATCTCGTGGATGCCGCCGAGGAACTGGATGATGATCGCGCCGGGAGCGGTCGAGCGGGCGATGCCGACACCGAAGAAGGTGAAGGCGAGGAGGATGCCGAGACCCGGGCCGGGGTTCGCCTCGAGCAGGAACAGGATCGACTTGCCGGACTCCTGGACCTGCTGCGCACCGAGCTGGTCGAGCACGCCGTGGTTGATCGCGTTGTTGAGGAAGAAGACCTTCGCCGGCTCGATGATGACGCTGGCGAGGGGCAGGAGCGAGTGCTGCACGAGGAAGTTCACCGCGTCGCCGAGGCCCTCGGCGATGAGCTTGAACAGCGGCGCGAGCCAGAAGAACCCGATCATCGCGAGCACGAAGCCGAGGATGCCGGCCGCGTAGTTGTTCACGAGCATCTCGAAGCCGGGCTTGATCTTGCCGTCCCAGATGCGGTCGATCTGCTTGATGAGGTACGCGCCGAGCGGCCCGCAGATCATCGCGCCGAGGATCATCGTGGTGCCCGAGGCGCCGATGATGACGCCCATGGTCATGATCGACCCGACGACGGCGCCGCGGGTCTCGTAGACCATCCGGCCACCCTGGATCGCGATCGCGAGCGGGATGAGGTAGGTCAGGATCGGGCCGACGAGGCCGACGTTCGCGACGCCGCCCGTCTCACCGAAGCCGCCGAGGATGCCGACAGGCGTCCACCCGGTCTCGATGAAGAAGGCGGTGATGATGCCCCACGCGATGAAGATCGCGATGTTGGGCATGACCATGCCGGAGAGGAACGTGCCGAACTTCTGAACGGCGACGCGTGCGCCACCCCGCGACTTGGCGGGGGCGTCGGGCGCTGCAACGGACGACGTTGTCATGTGCGGTGACTTTCTGTGTGGTGGTGCTGCTGCGTGGAGGGGACGGGTTGTGGAGCAGGGGGCCTAGGCGGCGTGCGCGGCCGCGGCGGCGGACTTGGCGGCCGCCGCCGTGGACGCGGCGAGTGCCGCCCGTGCCATCTCGCGGGCTTCGTCGAGGGTGTGCTTGCCGAGTTCGGCACGCACGTCGGCGAGGGCCGCGGGGGTCATGGAGAGGGTGGTGGCGCCGAGGCCGACGAGCACGACCGCGAGGAGCGGGTCGGCCGCGGCCTCACCGCAGATCCCGACGGGCTTGCCGGCGTCGGCACCGGCGCTGCCGAGCTGCGCGACGAGGCGCAGGACGGCCGGGTGCCACGGGTCCTGGTAGGACGCGACGGTGCCGAGCATGCGGTCGGCGGCCATCGTGTACTGGGTCAGGTCGTTCGTGCCGATGGACACGAAGTCGGCGGACTGGAACACCTGCTCGGCCATCAGTGCGAGGGAGGGGACCTCGGCCATCACGCCGGCGGTCCGGATCCCGAGCTCCCGCGCGAGGTCGACGAAGTACTCGGTCTCCTCGGCGTCGGCGACCATCGGGGCCATCACCCAGAGGTCCGCCTCGGTCTCGGCGTCCGCCCGGGCGAGCGCCGTGAGCTGGTCGCGGAGCACCTCGGGGTGGTTCCGCAGGGCGCGGAGTCCGCGGCGACCGAGCGCCGGGTTCTCCTCGTCCTTGTCGGTGAGGAAGGGCAGCGGCTTGTCGGCACCGGCGTCGAGCGCGCGGACGACGACCTTCTTGCCCGGGAACGCGGCGAGGAGCTGCCGGTAGGACTCCTGCTGCTCGTCCACCGTCGGGGCCTTCGGGGAGTCGAGGAAGAGGAACTCGGTGCGGAAGAGCCCCACGCCCTCCGCACCGAGAGCGACGGCGCCGCCGGCGTCGGCCGGGCTGCCGAGGTTCGCCAGGAGCGGCACGACGTGACCGTCCGCGAGGGCACCGGCGGTGAGCGGTGCGGCGGCTGCGGCGAGGCGGTCGGCGATGCGCTGTTCGACGTCCGCGACGAGCGATGCGGACGGGTCGGTGACGACGGTGCCCGCTGCGGCGTCCACCACGACGGCGACGCCGTCGGTGAGGTCGTCGGCACCGGTGACACCGACGATCGCGGTGATGCCCTTGGCACGGGCGAGGATCGCGGTGTGCGAGGTCGGGCCGCCGTCACGGGTGACGAGGGCGAGGACCTTGTCGAGGTCGAGGAGTGCGGTGTCGGCCGGCGCGAGGTCGCGGGCGACGAGCACGAAGGGGGTGTCCGACTCGGGGACGCCGGGTGCGTGGACGCCGCGGAGCTTCGCGATGATGCGCTGGGCGACGTCGTCGAGGTCCGCCGCGCGCTCCCCCATGTAGCCGCCCATCGAGACGAGCAGGTCGCGGAACTGGGCGAACGCTTCGTACACGGCACGCTCGGCGTTGGTGCCGCCGTCGATGCGTGCGTGCACGTCGTCGAGGAGCGTCGGGTCCTGCGCCATCAGCGCCTGCGCTTCGAGCACGGCCTGGGCGTCACCGCCGGCGAGCTGTCCGCGCTTGTTGAGGTCCTCTGCCACCGCGGCGAGCGCGGCGTGCACCGCCTGCTTCGCGTCGTCCGCCGAGCCTTCGAGCGCCGCGGTCGACGGTTCGCCGAGCGGGTCCGCCATCCGGAGCACGGGGCCGTGGGCGACGCCGCGGCCGACGCCGGTTCCGAGCAGTTCGGACATTCGAGACTCCTTCATCTCACGCGCGCTTGCGGTGGGGTGGTTCGGTTCGGTGCAGATGCGACACGAAACGGACCACGTCCGTGCGGCTGAGCAGCACACTACATCGATCCGCGTTGACAAACAAACACATCCGGGGATAAAAATGCACGAACGGATGCCCGTTTTCGTCTGACCGGCCCCCACTTCGGGCGTCGACCGACCGGTTCTCCTCCGTCCATGTCCGTTCGGTTCCGAGTACACCTGCGGACAGCACCCCACACGACACCCCTCCGAGACACCGAGGTCCGATGTACGCACCAGAGCGCCACCAGCGCATCGTCGAGCAGGCGCGCGCCGCCGGCCGGGTCGACGTCAAGGACCTCGCCGAGCTCCTCGAGGTCACCCCGGAGACGATCCGCCGCGACCTCACCTCGCTCGAGCGTCGCGGACTCGTCCGTCGCGCCCACGGCGGCGCCATCCCGGTCGAGCGGATCACGCTGCACCCGGGCGTCGGCGACCGCGGCGGGATCAACCAGGCCGAGAAGATGGTGATCGCCGAGGCCGCGCTCGAGGAACTGCCGGAGAACGGCTCGATCATGATCGACGCCGGCACGTCCACGATCTGCCTCGCCGAGATGCTCCCGCCGGACCGTGGCCTCACCGTGGTCACCCACTCGCTCCCGGTCGCGATGGCCGTCGCGAACCGCCCGGGCATCGACCTGCACCTGCTCGGCGGCAACATCCGGAGCGACTCGCTCGCCGGCGTCGGCACGTGGACGCACCAGCTGATCGGCATGGTCAGCGTCGACGTCGCCTTCATCAGCATCAACGGCATCACGCCCGAGCGCGGCCTGACGACGCACAACATGGCCGAGGCCGCCGTGAAGTCCGCGATGATCAAGGCCGCGCGCCGGAGCATCCTGCTCGCCGACCACACGAAGTTCGGCCGCGAGGAGTTCGGCCGCGTCGCACCGCTCGCCGCGATCGACACGATCATCACCGATCCGGCGGTCAACCTGGACCTCGTCCGCGAGGTCGAAGCGGCCGGCACCGAGGTCTTCTGGCCCGGCCGACCCTGACCGTCCCGGTCCCCGTGACCACCCGCTCGCTACCATGAGCCAACCACCCCATCGAAGGAGTTCATCGATGTCCGAAGCCACCCGCACCGTCACCGTCGCCAGCGGATCCGGTCTGCACGCCCGTCCGGCGTCGCTGTTCGTCCAGACCGTCACCGCGTCCGGCCACCAGGTCACGATCGCCAAGGGCGACAAGTCGGCGAACGCCGGCAGCATCCTCGGGCTCCTCGGCCTGGGCGTCGAGAACGGCGACGAGGTGACGCTGACCGTCTCCGGCGACGACGCCGAGACCACGGCGGACAGCCTGGTCGACTTCCTGAAGACGGACCACGACGCGGCCTGAGCGCACCGGTCGCGACCACGACGCGGCCTGAGCGCACCGGTCGCGACCACGACGCGGCCTGAGCGCACCGGTCGCGACCACGACCGGACGGGAGGCCCGGTGCCGGCTGGCACCGGGCCTCCCGTCCGTTCCGTGGCCGTGTCGACGGCCGCGCCCGGTCTGGTCCCGGGCCGCGCCCGGCCGGGTCGGGGCCTGTCGGCACCCGCCGATAGGGTGTTCTGCATGACTCGCCTGCGCCTCGCATCCGTGAACGTGAACGGCATCCGTGCCGCCTTCCGCAAGGGCATGGGCGACTGGCTGGCCACGCGCGACGTCGACGTCCTGGCCCTGCAGGAAGTCCGTGCGTCGACGGACGACATCACCGCGCTCCTCGGCGACGAGTGGGACGTCGTGCACGACCCCGCCACGGCGAAGGGCCGCGCGGGCGTCGCGATCGCCTCGAAGCACAAGGCGCACATCCACCGCGTCGAGCTCGGTCCGACGGAGTTCGACTCCGCCGGCCGCTGGCTCGAAGCGGACTACGAGATCGGCGGCACCCTGGTGACCGTCGTCTCCACGTACGTGCACTCGGGCGAGGTCGGCACCGAGAAGCAGGACGAGAAGTGGAAGTTCCTCGACGCCATGACGGAACGCCTGCCGAAGGTCCGTGCGCACAACCCGCTCGCGGTCGTCGTCGGTGACCTCAACGTCGGCCACGACGAACGCGACATCAAGAACTGGAAGGGCAACGTCAAGCGTGCCGGCTTCCTGCCGCAGGAGCGCGCGTACTTCAGCCGCTTCTTCGGGGCGGACGGCGAGCCGGTGAGCGGTGCTGACGGTTCGACGGGCCCGGGCCTCGGCTGGGTCGACGTCGGCCGTGCGCAGGCGGGCGACGTGGACGGCCCGTACACGTGGTGGTCCTGGCGCGGCCAGGCCTTCGACAACGACACCGGCTGGCGCATCGACTACCAGATGGCCACGCCCGACCTCGCCGCGAAGGTGAGCTCGTACACGGTCGACCGCGCAGCGGCGTACGACCAGCGATGGTCCGACCACGCCCCCGTGGTCGTCGACTACGAGCTCTGACCCTCCCCACACGTCTCCTCCAGCAGTTCAGGACCACCTCATGACCAAGCCCCGCATCTTCTCGGGCATCCAGCCCTCCGCCGGATCCCTCCACCTCGGCAACTACATCGGCGCCCTCATGCAGTGGAGGGACCTGCAGGACGAGCACGACGCGATCTACTGCGTCGTCGACATGCACGCCATCACCTCCCCGCAGGACCCGGAAGCGCTCCGCGAGAACACCCGGCGCACCGCGGCGCAGTACATCGCGGCGGGGATCGACCCGACCAAGTCGACGCTGTTCGTCCAGTCGCACGTGCCGGCGCACGCGCAGCTCGCCTGGGTGCTCAACACCATCACCGGCTTCGGCGAGGCGAGCCGGATGACCCAGTTCAAGGACAAGTCGGCGCGGCAGGGTGCGGAGTCCGCCTCGGTCGGCCTCTTCACCTACCCGATGCTGATGGCCGCGGACATCCTGCTCTACGACGCGCAGGTGGTGCCCGTCGGGGACGACCAGCGCCAGCACGTCGAGCTGACCCGTGACCTCGCGAACCGCTTCAACTCCCGGTTCGGCGACACGTTCGTGGTCCCCGACGCCCGGATCCTCAGCGACACCGCGCGCATCTACGACCTGCAGGACCCGACCAGCAAGATGAGCAAGTCGGCCGCGTCCGACTCGGGGCTCGTGCTGCTGCTCGACGAGCCCAAGCGCACCACGAAGAAGATCAAGTCCGCGGTGACCGACACCGAGCGGGAGATCCGCGCCGACCGCGCGGAGAAGCCCGGCGTCACGAACCTGCTCTCGATCCTGTCCGCGTTCACCCGGACGCCCGTCACCACGCTCGAGGCCTCGTTCGCGGGCAAGGGCTACGGCGACCTCAAGGGCGAGGTGGCGGACGCCGTCGTCGCCGAGCTCGAGCCGGTCCGCGCCCGCACGCTCGAACTGCTCGACGACCCGGCCGAACTCGACCGGCTGCTCGCCGTCGGGGCCGACCGGGCGTCGGCGATCGCGGAGGACACGCTCGCCCGCGTCTACGACCGCATCGGCTTCGTGCCGCGTCCCCGGCGCTGACCGTGCTGCCCGTCACGCTCACCTCCGACCGGGTCCGCCTGGACGTCCCGACGCGCGCCGACACCGTGGCGATCACCGACGGGTGCCAGGACCCGGACGTCATCCGCTGGACGACCATCCCGACGCCGTACCGTCCGCAGGACGCCAACGCGTTCGTCGATGCGCTCGTCGGGCCGGGGTGGGCGTCCGACCGGGAGTACACGTGGGCGATCCGTCGCCACGGGTCCACCTGGCTCGAAGGGGTCGTGTCGTACCGCACCGAGCGGCGGGACATCGGCTTCTGGCTCGCGCCGTCCGCCCGCGGGCAGGGGCTCGTGCACGATGCGGTGTCGCTCGTCGTGGACTGGGCGTTCGCGCAAGGTGCTCCCGACGTGTACTGGGAGTGCTACGTGGGGAACACCGCGTCGGCGAACGTCGCACGGCGGGCGGGGTTCGCGTACACCGGCACCGGGGACGCCAACATCCCGAACCGGGACGGCTCCCCGGCGACGGCGTGGAAGGGGCTCCGGCGTGCCGACGGCGCCCCGGCGTCCGACCTGCCGTGGCCGGCGGAGTCGTACGCCGCGGGTGGGGGTCTCGCATGAGCTCCGCATCCGCAGCCGAGGTGCGGGCGATGCGACGCGGGCTCGAGCTCGCGGCGCTCGGTCCCGTGCTCGGTGACCACGCGCGCGTCGGCGCCGTCGTCCTCTCCCCCGACGGCGAGACCCTCGCCGAGGGCTGGCACAAGGGCGCGGGGACCCCGCACGCCGAGGTCGACGCGATGGCGAAGGTCGCCCCCGAGGAGCTCCGCGGCGCGACCGTCGTCGTGACCCTCGAACCGTGCAACCACACCGGACGCACCGGCCCGTGCTCGGTCGCCCTCATCGAGGCCGGCGTCGGTCGGGTCGTCTACGCGATCGACGACCCGGGCCCGGCCGTGCACGGGGGCGCCGACCGGCTGCGCGCCGCCGGGGTCGACGTCGTCTCTGGTGTCCTCGCGGACCAGGCGGCCGCGTTCCTCGAACGCTGGCTCGCCTCGGTCCGCCATGGGCGTCCGTGGGTCACCGTCAAGTGGGCCTCGAGCCTGGACGGCCGCGCCGCCGCGGCCGACGGTTCGAGCAAGTGGATCACCGGAGCCGCCGCTCGCCAGCACGTGCACGAACAGCGTGCCGCCCACGACGCGATCGTCGTCGGGACCGGGACCGTGCTCGCCGACGACGCCTCGCTCACCGCACGCGGCGACGCCGGCGAACTGCTCGCCGACCAGCCGCTCGCCGTCGTGCTCGGCGACCGCCCGGTGCCCGCCGACGCCGCGGTCCGCCGGCACCCGCGCGGTTTCCTCCAGCTCCCGGGACACGACCTCCACGCCGCGCTCCGGGCGCTCGGCGAGCAGGGCATCCGGACCGTCTTCGTCGAGGGCGGCCCGACGGTCGCCTCGGCCTTCATCGCCGCCGGACTCGTCGACGAGGTCCTCGTCTACGTCGCACCCGTGCTCCTCGGCGGCCCCCGTGTTGCGCTCGGTGACATCGGCGTGGGAAGCATGAACGAGCGTCGGCGGTTGGACGTACTATCGACCACCAGCCTCGGCCCTGACCTGCTGGTGCGCGCACGACCCGTCCACGCCGACCCCGCTCGACGTCACGGCGAGCACGCTGACGACGGGGCCCGTAACGACCGGAGTACCCCATGACCGACGCGCTGACCTCCCCCACCCCGGGCAGTCCGGTCCAGTTCGAGGTGTCCACGAACGTGCCGACCACCCACGGCACGTTCGAGATGCGCGCCTACCGGGACCTCGTGACCGGGGCGGAGCACGTCGCCATCATCGGCGCGCTGCCCGACGGGTCCGCGCCCACCGACGGTGCGCTCGTGCGCGTGCACTCGGAGTGCCTCACCGGAGAAGCGTTCGGGTCGCTGAAGTGCGAGTGCGGCCCGCAGCTCGACGCCGCGCTCGACACCATCGCGACCGAGGGCGGGGTCGTCGTCTACCTCCGCGGGCAGGAAGGCCGGGGCATCGGCCTGATCAACAAGCTCAAGGCCTACCGCCTGCAGGAAGACGGGCTCGACACCCTCGACGCCAACCTCGCGCTCGGGCTCCCCGCCGACTCGCGTGCGTACGGTGGCGCAGCCGGCATCCTCGCCGACATCGGCATCGGGCGGGTCCGGCTGCTCTCCAACAACCCGGAGAAGCGTCGGCAGCTCGAGGAGCACGGCATCGTCGTGGACGCCCTCGTCCCGCTCGTCGTCGGCATCTCCGCGCAGAACGCCGGGTACCTGGACACCAAGCGCGACCGGATGGGCCACACGCTGCCGGCACACCTCGAAGCGGGCGCACACAACTGATTCGCAGGTTCGCGACATCCGTCGTACACTGTTGACCTCCCGTCACAAGCGGTCCACCACCAGCCGAACGCACCCGATCGACCCGTCGCGCCACCCCGCGAACCGAATCGGTGTCCGCAGTTCGGTACCGCTCGCGTCGTCCGACGACGCACTGTTCGGAGTCCTCCCCGCCTCATGTCCGCCTCACCGGCAGCACCCGCCTCAGCGCACGCCCCCGCCCCGAAGACGAACCCGCGCTCCCGCGTCGTCGTCGCGAGCCTCATCGGCACCTCGATCGAGTTCTACGACTTCTACGTCTACGCGACGGCCGCGGTCCTCGTCTTCCCGACGCTCTTCTTCCCGAACGAGGACCCCACCGCATCGCAGCTGTCGTCGTTCGTGACGTTCGCGCTCGCGTTCTTCGCCCGTCCCGTCGGGTCGGTCATCTTCGGCCACTTCGGTGACCGCATCGGTCGCAAGACCACCCTCGTCGCGTCGCTGCTCGTGATGGGCACCGCCACGTTCCTCATCGGCTGCCTGCCGACGTTCGACTCGATCGGCATCTGGGCCCCGGTCCTCCTCGCCGTGATGCGCTTCGCCCAGGGTGTCGGCCTCGGCGGCGAGTGGTCCGGCGCGGCGCTCCTCGCGACGGAGAACGCGCCGAAGGGCAAGCGCGGCGTCTTCGGGTCGATGCCGCAGCTCGGCGCCCCGATCGGCTTCCTCCTCGCCAACGGCCTGTTCATCGCGATCAACGCCGCGATGCCCGCCGGCGCCGACGGCAGCCCGAACCCCGAGTTCCAGGCCTGGGGCTGGCGCCTGCCGTTCCTGCTCTCCGCCGTGCTCGTGCTCGTCGGCCTCTACGTGCGCTTCCGGCTCGTCGAGTCGACGGTGTTCCGTGGCGTGCAGGAGTCCGGCACCGTCGCGAAGGTCCCGCTCGGCCGGGTGTTCCGCACCTCGTGGAAGGCGCTCATCGTCGGCACCTTCGGCATGGTCGCCACCTACGTGCTCTTCTACTTCATGACCACGTTCACGCTGTCCTACGGCACCACCGGCTCCACCGCGTCGGCACTCGTCCCCAAGGTCGGGCTCGGCTACTCCCGCGGTGAGTTCCTGACGCTGCTCATGATCGGCGTCGTGTTCTTCGGCATCTTCACGCCGATCGCCGGCATCCTGGCCGACAAGTTCGGCCGCCGGAAGACCCTCATCCCGACCACGATCGGCATCGCGCTGTTCGGCCTGACGTTCCAGTTCTGGTTCGCCGCCTCCACCGGACCGATCACCGTCGTGACGTTCCTCATCGTGGGGCTCTCGCTGATGGGCCTGACGTTCGGTCCGATGGGCGCCCTGCTCCCCGAGCTGTTCCCGACGAACGTCCGCTACACCGGTTCGGCGATCGCGTACAACGTCGCGTCGATCCTCGGTGCATCGCTCGCGCCGACGATCGCCCTGGCGCTGTGGAAGCCGGACGGGAACATCTTCCTCGTCGGGCTCTACCTCACCATCGCGGCGGTCGTCACCCTCGTCGCGCTGCTCTTCATCCGCGAGACCCGCGGCAGCGACTTCGGCGACACCGGGGCCGCACACGCCGGGGTCCCCGCCGACGCCGGCGCGTCGGACGGCCACGTGCACACGTCCGGCAGCCTCGCGCCGTAGTCGCGCCCACCCGCGGACGGGAGGCCCGGTGCCAGCTGGCACCGGGCCTCCCGTCCGTCCGCCCGCCGGCCGGCCTGCCGCGGCCTGCCCGCCTGCCGCGCCCGCCTGCCCGCGTGCCCGCCTGCCCGCCTGCCCGCGTTCCGTCCCGACTCGAAACGACAACGTCGCTGTCGTACGACAACGGTGCTGTCGTCCGTTGCTCGGGCGGTCTGTTGCGCGGTCCCCGCACCGACAGAGGCGCTGTCGTACGACAACGGTGCTGTCGTTCCGAGTCGGCACCTCCCGCCACCGCCGCCCGCGCCGCGCCGCGCCCGCAGCCCGCCCCGCGCCCGCCCCGCGCCCGCCCGCGCCCGCGCAGCGCCCCGCGCCCGCGTCCGCGTCCGCGCCACTCTTGCGACACCGCACCAGTCGATCGACTCCCGTCGTGTCGGACCATGCGCACGCACACGCTGCTTCCGCATGATTCGACACCGCAGAAGTCGATCGACGCATGCCGTGTCGGAAAGCGCCCGCGAACCCGTCCGCACCGCGCCCGCGCCGCGCCGCGCCCGCGCATGCGCCCGCGAACCCGTCCGCACCGCGCCCGCGCCGCGCACGCGCCCGCCCCCACCCTGCGCGTCAACTCAGGTTGACAGACGTCGGCGCGTCAATGTAGGTTGACACGCATGGACCGGCCGACGATCACGAACCTCGCAGCAGGGGCGGCAGGAGACGACCCGTTCTCCGCGCTGGCCAGCGTGCGCGAACTGCGTCGTGAACTCGACCGGACCGAGGAACTCGCCGCCCGCCGCGCCCGGAACGCCGGCGCCTCGTGGCAGGAGATCGCGACGCTCCTCGGTGTCAGCCGACAGGCAGTGCACAAGAAGTACGGCAGAAACTAGGACACGATGAGCTCCCCCTTCGCCCGCCCGAAGAAGACCGACGGACCCCGCGCCACCTTCGGCCGCCTGCTGTCCTACCTGTTCGAGAACAAGCCCGCGATGGTCGTCATCATCGTGCTGAGCATCCTCGGCGCGGGCGCGTCCCTGGCGCAGCCGCTCCTCGTGAACCAGGTGGTCACGGCCGTGCAGCACGGCAACACGCTGAGCATGCTCGTGTGGGCGCTCGTGGTCCTGGTGATCGTGTCGGGTGTCCTCAACGGCGTGCAGCACTTCCTGCTCCAGCGTGCGGGTGAGGGCGTGGTGCTCTCGACGCGCCGCAAGCTCATCGCGCGGATCCTCAACCTGCCGATCTCCGAGTTCGACACGCGTCGCACCGGTGACCTCGTGTCCCGGGTCGGCAGCGACACGACGCTCCTCCGAGCGGTCCTCACGCAGGGGCTGATCGAGTCGATCGGCGGCATCCTCACCTTCCTCGGCGCGATCATCGCGATGGCGATCATCGACCCGCTGCTCCTCGGCATCACCGTCGCGATCGTCATCGTCGCGATCGTCGTCGTCGGCGGACTCAGCCGCCGCATCCGCATCGCCTCGAAGGCCGCGCAGGAGAAGGTCGGCGACCTCACCGCGGCCGTCGAGCGGGGCATCGGCGCCGTCCGCACCATCCGCGCCGCCGGTGCCACCGAGCGTGAGGTGCGCGAGGTCGACACCCACGCGACAGAGGCGTACAAGCGCGGCCTCGACATCGCGAAGATGTCCGCGTTCGTCGTCCCCGTCGCGAGCATCGTGATGCAGGTGGCATTCATCGCCGTCCTCGGCGTCGGCGGCGCCCAGGTCGCGGCCGGCACCATCACGATCGCCACGCTGATCACGTTCATCCTGCTGCTCTTCATGATGATCATGCCGCTCGGCCAGGCGATGGGCGCTGCGGTCGCCGTGGCCCAGGCGCTCGGCGCGCTCGGCCGGATCGAGGAGATCCTGCACCTGCCGACCGAGGACCAGGACGACGCGGCCGTCCGACCGGCCGCAGCGGTCGCGACCGACGACGCCATCACGTTCGAACACGTGTCGTTCCGGTACGCCCGGTCCGGCGCGTCGGGCCCCGACGGTGCGGTCGCGTCGTCCTCGACCGACGAGCGGCCGGGAGGCCCTGGTCGCCTCGACGAAGCCGCTGACACCGAGCAGGCGGTGCTGCACGACGTGTCGTTCCGCGTCCCGCACGGCGCGCGTGTCGCACTCGTCGGCCCCTCCGGCGCCGGCAAGTCGACGACCTTGGCCCTCATCGAGCGCTTCTACGACCCGACGGACGGCGTGATCCGCCTCGGCGGCATCGACGTCCGCGGGCTCGACCGCGACGAGCTCCGTGCCCAGATCGGCTACGTCGAGCAGGACGCCCCCGTGCTCGCCGGCACCATCCGCGCGAACCTGCTGCTCGGGTCGCCGAACGCCACCGAGGACGACTGCGTCCGGGTGCTCGAGGCCGTCAACCTCGGTGAGGTCCTGCACCGCGACCCCCGCGGCCTCGACGCCCAGGTCGGCGAGGACGGCGTGATGCTCTCCGGCGGTGAGCGTCAGCGCATGGCCATCGCCCGGGCGCTGCTCGCCGCTCCCCCGATCCTGCTGCTCGACGAGTCCACGTCCTCCCTCGACGGGGTGAACGAGCAGAAGATGCGCCTGGCGATCGACGCCGTGGCCGAGGACCGCACCCTGCTCGTCATCGCGCACCGGCTGTCCACCGTCGTCGACTCGGACGTCATCGTCGTGCTCGAGCACGGACGGGTCGTCGGCATCGGCACCCACTCGGAGCTCGTCGAGTCGACGCCGCTCTACCGGGACCTGGCGAAGCACCAGCTCCTCGTCTGACACGCACGAACACCGTCAGCCGCGACGGCCGTCCGCCGCTGCCGGCCCGGTGCGCGCCCGGCTCAGAGCTGGGCGCCGCCGGGGTTCGCGAGTCCCTCGTCCATGTCGCTCGGTTCGACGTGTCCACCGGCTGCCCGGATCTCCTCGAGCGCGGCGGCACTCCGCGCAGGGTCGACCCCGACGACCAGGTCCGTGTAGACGACGACGTCGAGTCCGGCACTGAGGCCGTCCTGCGCGGTCGCGAGCACGCAGTGGTCCGTGGCGATGCCGACGACCCCGATCTCGTGGACCTGGTGGTCGAAGAGGACGTCGGCGAGGTCTTCCCCGGACTCCGTCGTGCCCTCGAACGCTGAGTACGCGGGCTCGCCCTGCCCCTTCACCACGTGGACGTCGACCGACTCGGTGTCGAGGTCGGGGTGGTAGTCCGCACCGGGGGTACCCGCGACGCAGTGCACCGGCCAGGTGGTCTCGAAGTCGGGGGCGTCGACCGTGGCGAAGTGTCCGCCGTTGTCGTCGTCGCCGTGGTGCCAGTCGCGCGAGGCGACGATGAGGTCGTACTCCTCGGCGTGCCGGCCGAGGAAGGCGGTGATCCGTGCTGCCGTCGCGGCGCCGCCCGCCACGGCGAGCGCACCGCCCTCGGTGAAGTCGTTCTGCACGTCCACCACGATGAGTGCCCTGGTCATGCTCCGATCCAACCCCGGTCAGCTGTTGGTGAGCTTGGCTCCGCACGAGTACGTCGCCGCGGTGACGGCGTCGAGCGCGGGCAGTGCCGCCGCCCGGGAGGACCCGATGGCGTAGAACGCGAACGTCAGCTTCGTGCCGTCGGCGGCGTCGATGTACCCGCCGAGGGTGTTCGCGCTGTCGATCCACCCGGTCTTGGCGTGCACCTTGCCGCGGGCGACGGCGTTGGCGCCCGTGAACCGGCTCGCGAGGGTGCCGGACACCCCGGAGACCGGGAGCGCCTGCGCCAGGGTGCCGAGCCCCTTCGCGCCGGACGCGACCTGCACCATGAGGTGCGCGACGAAGTTCGGCGAGACCGCGTTCGACGCGCTCTCGCCCGAACCGTCCTTGATCACGATGCCCGTGGGGTTCGTGCCGTAGGTGGCGAGGGCCTTCTGGTAGACGCCCGTGAGCGAGGCCGCCGACCCGTTCGAGCCGGACTCCTTGGACGAGATCCGCGCGAGCATCTCGGCGAGGGTGTTGTCCGAGTTCGGGATCATCTGCCCGATGAGCGTCGAGACCGGCTGCGATGACACCTGCGCGATGGTGGTCTGGCTGGTGGTCGCACGCTTCACGATGGTGGCGTTGGCGGCGCCGACCACACCGGCGTTGGCGAGCGCCGTCCGGAAGGCCGTGCCGGCACGTCCGACCGGGTCTTCGGACCGGGGCGAGGTCGCAGCGGCGGGGTTTGCGCGGTCGCCGTCGACCATCAGCGCGGTGACCTCGGGCTGGTACCCGATCGTCCGCTCGCTGACGGGCCACGTCGGGTCCCAGGCGTCCGCGTCGTTCCAGTAGGTGTCGTCCGTGACGATGGACTTCACCGGCGTGCTGCCGAGCTTCGCCTTGACCTGCTGGGCGAGCTGGGCGAGGGTCGGCGCCCCCGGGTACACCGTGGCACCGCCGACGGACAGGGTGGCGTCACCGTGCCCGACGATGGCGATCGTGCCGTTGCCCTCGTCGGTGACGGTGGTCGGGATCGTGTGGCTGCCGCCGAGCACGGCCAGCGCGGTCGCCGTCGTGAGGGTCTTCATCACGCTGCCGGTCTGGGCCGCGGTGTCGCCGTTCCGGGAGAAGAGCATCTCCCCGGTGCTGGCGTTCATCACGTAGCCCTCGAACTTGCCGAGGCCCGCGGCCGACGCGACGCCCGCGATCGAGCACGTGCGGAGCGCGGACGGCCCGGGGGCGTCGGTCGGCACGGCGCGTGCCGGTGCGGTCGCGGAGGGCGTGGCCTTCGGTGTCGCGCTGCGCTTGGCCGTGCTCGACGCACTCGGCGACGCGGCCGCGACGGGTGACTCAGTGGCGGTCGGGGCGGTGGCAGCGGCGACCGCGACCGCTCCCCCGGACCCGAGCACGAGGACGGCTGCGAGGGCGCCGATCGCCCACGGCATCGGCTTGCGCGCGATCGAGCCGCGGATCGCGGTGAACGCGCCGCGGAAGCGGTCGGGGAGGGACGGTTGCGGAGACATCGGAAGCGATCCTACGGAACTGCGGGAGGAGCCTCCAGGCCGGGTTGCCGACTGTGGAACCGCGACCCGCGCTACCGGGCTGTGGAGGAGTCGTCCGCCGCGTACCGGACGCCGACCTGGCGACGGGCCTCGTCCATGGCTGCCATCACCGCGATCGTCTGCGCGATCGGCATCGCACCGCCGGAGCGGTCGCCGGACGCGATCATCGACTCGAACGCGCGGACCTCGTGGGCGTAGCCAGCGAGTTCCTCCCGGCTGTCGTACTCCTCGACGACGGCGCCGTCACGGTCGCGGAGCCGCCACGTGGTCGGGGTGTACCAGGTCGCGTCGATGTCGATCCGGCCGTCCTCGCCGATGATCGACGCGGTGTTCGGGCTGCGGACGTCGAGCGCGAAGTGCACCGTCGACTGCGTCCCGCCCTCGTGCGTCATCACGATGCCCATCTGCGTGTCGACCCCCTGGTCGCTGAGCGTGCCCGCTGCGGCGACGGCGACCGGCGCACCGAGCACGTCGACCGCGAAGGAGACCGGGTAGACGCCGAGGTCGAGGATCGCCCCGCCGCCGAGCGCCGGGTCGTTCAGCCGGTGCGACGGGTCGCGCGGCAGGTCCTGGTGGTGGGTGGCCTCGACGACGCGGGGCCGACCGATGCGGCCCTCCGCGACGAGTTCGCGGATCATGGTCATCTGCGGGAGGAAGCGCGTCCACATCGCCTCCATCACGGCGACGTCGCGGTGGCGAGCGGCGTCGACGACGCGGCGGGCCTCCGCCGCGGTGATCGTGAACGCCTTCTCCACGAGCACGTGCTTGCCGGCCTCGATCGCGAGCAGGGCGTCGTCCGCGTGCCGCGCGTGCGGCGTCGCGACGTACACCGCGTCGACGTCGGGGTCGGCGACGAGGTCCTCGTAGCTGCCGTGCGCCCGCGGGATGCCGTACTCGGCGGCGAACGACTCGGCGCTCGCCTGCGTCCTGCTGCCGACGGCGACGAACTCGACGCCCGCCGCAGTGCAGTCGCCCACGAAGGAACGCGCGATGCCGCCCGTCCCGATGACTCCCCATCGAACCGTCATGTCCCCTGTCTACCAGCCCGCTCCTCCACAGCACTGCCGCACCGTCGTCTGTCCACATGCAGCGGTTCGCTATGGACTCCACTGCTGATTGCCAGCTAGCGTGCTGCCACGTCCCCCGACCGGGGGTCGCCGCTCCCAGATCAGGAAACCCATGCGCCGACTCGCGTCCACTTCCCGGTTCCTCTCCATCGCCGCCGCTGGCGCGGCCCTCGTCGTGACGTCGACCGTCGTCGGTGCCGCTCCCGCATCGGCACACGGGTGGGGCTCCCCCGGACACGGGCACGACCCGGATGCCGGGCTGACGCCGCGGACCTCGTTCACGATGGCGGCCGACGGCTCCTCCGGCACCACCCAGGGCGGGGAGGGCATCCCGAACATCGACTCCGTGAAGAAGACGATCGCGACGTACTACGGCGACCCGGGCACCGGCATCGCGAACACGACCGACTCCCCCTACATCCGCGAGATGCGGTCCATCGTGGACCGGCAGACGAAGCAGCTGCGGCAGATCCACGACCGTGCGGTGCGGCGCGGGGAGAAGCCGGCGATCGTCCTCGACGCCGACGACACCACCCTGTGGACGTACGACATGGAAGTCGCGGACATGCACTTCGTGTTCGACCCCGCGGAACAGGACGTCTGGGTGCAGGACCAGCGCTTCGCCGCCACCCCGTCGATGGTCGGCTTCGTGAACACCGCGGCGAAGATGGGCTTCACGGTGTTCGGGCTGACCGGCCGGAACGACGACCAGAAGGCCGCCACCGTCGCGAACCTGACCAAGGTCGGGTACCAGGGCTTCACGAGCGCCAACTTCTTCACCAAGTGGACCGGGGTCGGCGCGAGCACGCAGCCGTCCTACATCTCGTGCGCCGCCGCGTCGTGCACCACCGTCGAGTACAAGGCCCTCACGCGCAAGCACATCGAGCAGGACCTCGGCTACGACATCACGCTCAACGTCGGCGACCAGTGGAGCGACCTGCAGGGCGGGTACGCGGACCGGAGCCTCAAGCTGCCGAACCCCACGTACTACCTGCCCTCGACGGACCTGCCGGGCGTCTCCGAGCCGTCGCTGTCCCCGCGGACGCACTTCACCATGGCGGCCGACGGGTCATCGGGTGCGAACCAGGGCGGTGAGGGCATCCCGAACATCGACTCCGTGAAGAAGACGATCGCGACGTACTACGGCGACCCGGGCACCGGCATCGCGAACACGACCGACTCCCCCTACATCCGCGAACTGCGCTCGATCGTCGAACGCCAGGCGCCGGTCATCGCCGCGCAGTGCGCCGTCGGCCGGCACCAGCACCGGAACCCGGCGATCGTGCTCGACGCCGACGACACCACCCTCTGGACCTACGACATGGAGGTGGGCGACATGCACTTCGTGTTCGACACCGCCGAGCAGGACGTCTGGGTGCAGGACCAGCGCTTCCCCGCCACCCCGTCGATGACCTCGCTCGTGTCGATCGCCCAGCGCTCCGGCTGCACCGTCATCGGCCTGACCGGACGGAACGACGACCAGAAGGCGACGACCATCGCGAACCTGCAGAAGGTCGGGTACCCGCAGTTCGCCGCGGAGCAGCACGGCACGCAGACGTACTACACGAAGTGGACGGGGGTCGGCACGAGCACGCAGCCGTCGTACGTCACCTGCGCCACGGCGAAGTGCACGACGGTCGAGTACAAGTCGCAGACCCGGGCGCACATCGAATCCCGGAGCGGCGGACACTACGACGTCGTCGCCAACCTGGGCGACCAGTACAGCGACCTGCTGGGCGGCTCAGCGGACCGAGCCGTGAAACTGCCGAACCCGACGTACTACCTGCCCTGAGCAGTCGTAGCGTCGGACGAGACGGGGAGGGCGAGCGCGAGGAGGCGTCAGCAGTGAGTGGTCCAGAGCCGTGGTGGACGGACGCAGTGGTCTACCAGGTCTACCCGAGGAGCTTCGCCGACGGCAACGGCGACGGAGTCGGGGACCTCGCCGGGCTCCGGCAGCACCTCGACCACATCGCTGACCTCGGCGTCGACGTGATCTGGCTCTCCCCCGTCTACCGGTCCCCGCAGGCCGACAACGGGTACGACATCAGCGACTACGAGGACATCGATCCGCTGTTCGGCACGATCGACGAGTTCGACGCGCTGCTCGTCGAGGTGCACCGCCGCGGGATGAAGCTGGTGATGGACCTCGTCGTGAACCACTCGAGCGATCAGCACCCGTGGTTCCGCGCCGCCAAGCTGTCGCGCGCGTGCCCGAAGCACGACTGGTACATCTGGCGGGACCCCGTCGACGGCCACGAGCCGAACGAGTGGCGCGCCGCGTTCGGTGGCCCGGCGTGGAGCTGGGACCCCGGCACCGGGCAGTACTACCTGCACATGTTCACGCCCCAGCAGCCGGACCTGAACTGGGACAACCCGGACCTCCGCGCCGCGGTCTACGCCATGATGAACGGCTGGCTGGACCGCGGTGTGGACGGCTTCCGGATGGACGTCATCAACCACATCGCGAAGGACCCGGCGTCGCTGTCGGACGGCAGCGCCGGCTACGTGATGCAGCCCCGCATCCACGACCACCTGCAGGAGATGCACGAGCGGGTGTTCGCCGGGCGGGACGCGCTCCTCACCGTGGGCGAGATGCCCGGCGTCACCGTGGCGGACGCGGCACTGTTCACCGACCCGGAACGCCGTGAACTCGACATGGTGTTCCAGTTCGAGCACGTCGGCCTCGACCACGGCCCGGACACGAAGTTCGACAACCGTCCGTTCGACCTGCCGGCGCTGAAGACCTCGCTGGCCCGCTGGCAGACCGGGCTGGCGGAGTCCGGCTGGAACTCGCTCTACCTCGCCAACCACGACCAGCCCCGCCCGGTCTCGCGGTTCGGTGCCGCCGCGGTCGCCGCCGCTGCCGGGTTCGACGCCGATCCGTTCACGCTCCGGTACGAGTCCGCGACCCTGCTCGCCACCGTCCTGCACCTGCACCGCGGCACCCCGTACGTGTACCAGGGCGACGAGATCGGCATGGTGAACGCAGGGTTCGAGCGGATCGAGGACTACCGGGACATCGAGTCGCTGAACTGGTTCCGAGGCGCCGTGGGGCGCGGGACGTCCATCCCGGACGCCCTCGACGCGCTCGCGTTCCGCAGTCGGGACAACGCGCGGACGCCGATCCCCTGGGACGACTCCGCGCCCGCAGGCGGATTCTCGGCCGTCACCCCGTGGATCGGCATGGGGCAGGGCTGGCCGTCGATCACCGTCGCGGCCGACCGAGCCGCCGGCGACCGCTCGGTGTTCGACCACCACCGTCGGCTGATCGACCTCCGTCACGCGTCCCGGACGGTGCGGCTCGGCGAGTTCGCGCTGCTCGAGCCCGACCACCCGTCGCTCTGGGCGTTCACCCGGACGCTCGTCGACGAGTCCGAACCGCCGCTCGTCGTGGTCGCGAACCTGTCGTCGTCCGTCGTGATGCTGCCCGCCGCGATCGGCAGCCGGCTCGAGACGCTCGTGCTCGGCAACCTCGGCCGACCGGAATTCGCCGGCGAACTCCGGCCGTGGGAAGCCCGCGTGCACGAGTTCGGCCCGGCCTGACACAGCGGCGGGATCTCCATCCCGAGGGGGACGTGCGGCCCCGGCGGGCTGCCGTACCGTGGCCGCCGTGATCGAAGTCGACCATCTCACCAAACGCTACGGTCCGAAGCTCGCCGTCGACGACGTCTCGTTCGTCGTACGGCCGGGCAGCGTGACCGGCTTCCTCGGCCCGAACGGCGCCGGGAAGTCCACCACGATGCGCATGATCATGGGGCTGGACCGGCCGACCGCCGGTCGCGCCACCGTGAACGGGCGTCCCTACCGGGAGTTCCGCGACCCGCTCCGCCAGGTCGGGGCGCTGCTCGAGGCGAAGGCGGTGCACTCCGGACGGAGCGCGTACAACCACCTGCTCTCGCTCGCGGCGACGCACGGCATCCCGAAGTCCCGCGTGCACGAGGTGATCGACATGACCGGGCTGGACTCGGTCGCTCGCAAGCGCGTCGGCGGGTTCTCGCTCGGCATGGGGCAGCGACTCGGGATCGCCGCGGCGCTCCTCGGTGACCCGCGCACCCTCATCCTCGACGAGCCGGTGAACGGGCTCGACCCCGACGGTGTGGTGTGGGTCCGGCAGCTCGCCCGGCGCATGGCCGCCGACGGCCGCACGGTCTTCCTCTCGAGCCACCTGATGAGCGAGATGGCGCAGACCGCCGACCGCGTCGTCGTCCTCGGCCGCGGGCGGGTGCTCGCCGACGCCCCGATCGCGGAGTTCGTCGCCGGAGCCGGCACCGCCGGCGGTGGCGGTTCCCGCGTCGTGGTCCGCACCCCGATGCCGGACCAGCTGTTCGCGGCGATCGGCCCGGCCGCCTCCGCGGTCACCCCGCGTGACGACGGCTCGTTCCTCGTCGTCGGCCCGGACGCGGCCGCCGTCGGCACCATCGCCGCGCAGGCCGGCGTCGTCCTCCACGAGCTCACCCCGGTGGGCGCGAGCCTGGAAGAGGCGTACATGGCCCTCACCCGCGACGACGTCGAGTACCGATCGGAGGGCACCCGATGAGCGCCACCACCGCCACCACCACCCTGCCGGCGAACACCGGCCTGAGCTTCCCCCGCCTCGTCCGGAGCGAGTGGATCAAGCTCCGCAGCATCCGGTCCACGGTCTGGTGCTACGCCATCCTGGTCGTCCTGACCATCGCGATGGCGGTGCTCATCGGCACGTTCGTGAACCAGGACGGTGCCGCGATGCCGACCGACGCCGCGAACGCCACCACGGTGAGCGTCAACACCGCGAGCGTGTCGATCACGGCCCTGGTGGTCGGGGTCCTCGGCGTCCTCATCATCACCGGCGAGTACGGCACCGGACAGGTCCGTTCGACCTTCACGGCCGACCCGGGTCGGATCGGCGTGATCCTCGCGAAGGCGTTCGTGCTCGCGCTGGCGACCTTCGTCGTGAGCGTCGTGTCGACCTGGATCGGTGTGCTGATCGCGACGCCGCTGCAGGCGGCGAACGGGATCCGCCCGGACCTCGCCGACCCGGCGGTCTTCCTGCCGATCCTCGGCTCGTCGGTCTACGTCACGCTGCTCGCACTCCTCGCGTACGGCATCGGGCTGCTCGTCCGGTCGAGCGCCGGCGGCATCGCGATCACCCTCGGCATCCTCCTGGTGCTGCCCGTCATCCTGTCGATCTTCGCCGGGCTGACCGGTGCGCAGTGGATCGCCGACGTCGGCCGGTTCCTGCCGTCGGATGCCGGCGGACAGCTCTTCACGTACGCCTCGCCGGCCGCCGAGACCGGTGCCACGACGGGGCTCGTGCTGAACGGCTGGGGCGGGTTCGCCGTGCTGGCCGCGGAGGTCGTCGCCGTCGGCGCGGCCGCCATCGCGGTCGCGCGCGCTCGCGACGTCTGAGCACGCCGCGAGGAGCACCACCAGAAAGCGACAGTGGTCGGGAGCGCAGCGCTCGACCACTGTCGCTTTCTTGCACCAGTCCGTGGCCTGGTCGCGACCAGAACCGGCCTGGAGGCTCGGGACGGCCCCGCACCGCGCCTCCCGTCCGGTGGGTGGCCGGATTCTGGGCCGGTCCGCATCGGAAGGGGCTTGCGGGTGTGACCGAACGGGACGACCATCACCGCATGGACATCGATCCGGACGACCATCGGGCCGCACTCGCACGGGCCCAGGCGCACGCGCTCGCGTGGATCGAGAGCCTCCCCGATCGCCCGGTCGCCCCGTCGCAGGACGTCGACGCGATGACGGCGGCGTTCGGTCGTCCCCTGCCGGACGGCCCGACCGCGGCGGCCGACGTCGTCGACGAGCTCGCGACCCTCGCCGAGCCCGGACTGATGGCGATGCCGTCCGGCCGGTTCTTCGGATGGGTGATCGGCGGGACCCTCCCGGCGTCGATGGCCGCGGACTGGCTCGTCAGCGCGTGGGACCAGAACGCCGCGATGCGGTACCCGGCTCCCGCGACCGCCGCCATCGAGGAGGTGGCCGGTGGATGGCTGCTCGACGTGCTCGGGCTACCGGCGGGGTCGGACGTCGGGTTCACCACGGGGGCGACTATGGCGAACTGGACCGGCCTCGCCGCGGCCCGCGCAGCCGTCCTCGACGCGGTCGGCTGGGACGTCAACGTCGCCGGGCTGATCGGCGCTCCCCCGGTGACGGTGCTCGTCGGCGCGGAACGGCACACCTCGCTGGACCTCGCGCTCCGGTACCTGGGCTTCGGCGCGCCGACGCTCGTGGACGCGGACGACCAGGGCAGGATCCTCGTCCCGGCGCTCCGCGCACACCTGGAGTCGGTGGAGGGACCGGTCATCGTGTGTCTCCAGGCCGGCAACCTGCACTCCGGCGCCTTCGACCCGATGCGCGAAGCCGTCGCCGTGGCGCACGACCACGGCGCCTGGGTGCACGTCGACGGGGCGTTCGGGCTCTGGGCCGCCGCGAGCCCCACCCTGCGGCCGATGCTCGACGGCGTCGAGACGGCGGACTCCTGGGCGACCGACGCCCACAAGACGCTCAACGTGCCGTACGACTGCGGTCTGGCGATCGTCGCGCGGCCGTCGGTCACGCGTGCGGCGCTCGGGACGCAGACGGCCTACCTGATCCGCGACCCCTCCGACGCGTCGGAGCCGTTCGACCTGGTCCCGGAGATGTCCCGCCGCGCCCGCGGGGTGCCGGTGTGGGCGGCACTCCGACAGCTCGGACGCAGCGGGGTCGTCGACCTGGTGGAGCGGCTCGTGGCGAACGCGCAGGCCCTCGCCGCCGGACTGTCCCGGCTGCCGGGCGTCGCGGTGCTGAACGACGTCGTCTTCACCCAGGTCTGCCTGACGTTCGGGTCCGACGAGCACACCCGGGCCGTCACGCAGGAACTCATCCGGGAGGGCGCGGTCTGGATGTCCGGATCGCGCTGGCAGGGCCGGGACGTCCTGCGGATCTCGGTGAGCAACTGGTCCACCGATGACGACGACGTGGCGTTCTCGATCGCCGCGGTCGAGCGGGCGATGGCCGCCGCGACCTGACCACGGGAAAGGGCCCCGATCCGCTTCTGCAAGCGGATCGGGGCCCTTCTTCGTGGAGCCGCCTGTCGGAATCGAACCGACGACCTATTCATTACGAGTGAATCGCTCTACCGACTGAGCTAAGGCGGCGGACGCTCCGTTCCCGGAGCGGCACGGGACACGACTATACAGGTTCAGACCAGCGAGCGCGAAACGAGCGCGCCGAGCTCGTCGAAGGACCGCTGGAGGTCGTCGACGAGGTGCGATTCGGCCGGTGACTCCGACCACTCCCACCACGCGTGCCGGAGGGTCGCGAGCGACACGAGGGACGCCAGCCGCGCCCGACGACGCAGTGCACGCTCGTCCGTGGCGAGGGTCGGGTCGTCGCGGGTGAGCCGCCGGGCGATGACGTCCTCGAGCTCCGCCTGGAACTCCTTCATCGACGCCATCCGCTGGCTGAACAGCTCCGGGTTGGCGCGGAGGACCTGCTGGCGTTCCTCGATCAGACCGCGTTCCTCGATCAGTTCCTCGGTCGAGTGCACCAGGAGTGCACCGACGTCGGCGAGGAGGTTCCCCGAGGGACCACCGGCTGCGAAGGCATCGAGCGCATCGTCGGCCGGCAGCGTCGGGTCGTCCCCGAGGATCGCCTGCTCCTTGGTCGGGAAGTAGTTGAAGAAGGTCCGCGGGGAGATGTCCGCGCGGCGCGAGATCTCGTCCACCGTGACGGCCGCGAGGCCCCCTTCGACCGCGATGCGGAGCGCAGCCTGCTGGATGGCGAGTCGGGTGGCGCGTCGCTTCCGTTCACGCAGGCCGGGTTCTGCATCGGGCATGGGGCGATTGTCGCACGCCGGCCCCGCAGCGCGCCCGGACCGCGTCGCTCGGCGCGCGTGGCGGCGCTGTGCCTGGGCGGCCCTGCTCAGCGCAGTGCGCGGACGATCGTGACGAGCAGCGCTTCGAGGGCGAGCAGTGCGGCGACGTTCGCGGCGATGCGGGTCCGCGCGAGGGCGACGGCGTCCAGCACCTCGAGCGCAGCGGCCGGCGGGACCGACCCGAGCGCCCGGTCGAGGTCGTCCTGCATCGCGAGGTTCACCGGTTCGCCCGGTGCGCCGAGCCCGAGCAGCAGGAGGTCGCGGTAGAGCGAGGAGACGTCGACGAGGATCCGGTCCAGCCCGTCGCGCAGGCTCCTGGTGGCGCGACGCTTCTGGTCCTCTTCCATCGCGCGCAGCTGGGACCGCAGCGCCGGCGGGATCGTACCGCCCGGTTCGACGCCGAGCGATCGGAGTGCGGCGTCGCGTTCCTCCGAGTCGCGCTCCTGCGTGATCGCCTTGGCGTCTTCGTCCGCGACGGCGAGGAGCTCGGCTGCGGCCGTCACGGCTTCCCCGACGCTCCGGATGCGGAGCACGGTCTGCAGGGTGCGGCGTCGGCGGTCGCGTGCGTCGGAGCTCGTCGCGAGGCGCTGCGCCATGCCGATGTGGCTCTGGGCCTGCCGCGCGGCGTCCGTCGCGAGGGCGCGGTCGACCCCGGTGCGGGCGACGATGAGGTCGGCGACGGACTCGATGCCGGGTACCCGGAGGCGCACCGAACGGACGCGGGACCGGATCGTCGGGAGGAGGTCCGCTTCACTCGGCGCGCACAGGATCCACACCGTGCGCTCCGGCGGTTCCTCGAGCGCCTTGAGCAGCAGGTTCGAGGTGCGCTCGGTCATGCGGTCGGCGTCCTCGATGATCACCACGCGCCAGCGGCCCACCGACGGTGAGTAGTACGAGGAGGTGACGAGCTGCCGGATCTCGTCGATGGTGATGATGACGCGCTGCGTGGTCAGGACGGAGACGTCGGGGTGGGTGTGCGCGGTGATCTGGCGCAGCGTGTGGTCGTCGTCCGGGCCGGATCCGACGAGGGCCGCGGCGAACGCGGTCGCGACGTTGGAGCGTCCGGATCCGGGCGGGCCGGTGATCAGCCACGAGTGGGTCATCCCGCCGGTGCCGTCCGGTGATTCAGCGGCGTTCCGGAGCGCGGCGACCGCTTCTTCCTGCCCGGTCAGGCCGTCCCACACGCTCACGAGGACATCCTGTCAGGGACCACCGACGTGCCACGACCACGGTGCGGGCACGGACGCGGGTCCGTCACGCGTCGATCCCGACGAGCGGTGCGAGGCCCGCGCGGATCGCCCGCTGGACGTCGTCCGCCGGGGCAGCCGCGTCCACGACGAGGAACCGCGACGGCTCCGCGTCGGCCATCCCGAGGAACGCCGAACGGACGGTCTCGTGGAACGCCGCCGCCTCGGACTCGAGCCGGTCGAACGTGTCGCCCCGGGCGGCGGCGACGCGGGCACGTCCCTCGGTCACGTCGAGGTCGAGCAGGACCGTGCGGTCGGGGACGAGTCCGTCCGCGGCCCAGTCGGAGACGCTGCGGATCTGCTCGGCACCGAGGCCGCGCGCGACCCCCTGGTACGCCACCGACGAGTCGATGTAGCGGTCCTGCAGCACGATGTCGCCGCGGGCGACGGCGGGTCGGACCACGGCCTCGATGTGGTGCGCCCGGTCGGCCGCGTAGAGCAGCGCCTCGGCACGCGCTGACACGTGGCCGCGCTCGTGCAGCACGATCTCGCGGATGCGGAGCCCGAGGTCGGTGCCACCGGGCTCACGCGTCCGCACCACGGTTCGGCCGTTCGCTTCGAGCCACGCCGTGAGCAGTTCGGCCTGGGTGGTCTTCCCAGCGCCGTCACCGCCCTCGAGCGTGATGAAGCGCCCGGTCACTTCTTCTTGGCCGGAGCGCGCCGGGTGGTCGTGGTCTTCTTCTTGACCGGACCCTTGGCGCGCTTGTCCGCGAGCAGCTGGACCGCACGCTCGAAGTCCACCGTCTCGACCTCTTCACCACGCGGGATGGTGGCGTTGGTCTCACCGTCGGTCACGTACGGACCGAACCGGCCGTCCTTGACCTTGATCGGCTTGCCGGAGACGGGGTCGGCCTCGAACTCCTTGAGCGCGGCGCTCGCGGCACGCTTCGCGCCGTACTTCGGCTGCGCGAAGAGCTCGAGCGCGCCGGCGAGGTCGACGTCGAAGATCGCGTCTTCGCTCGGGAGCGTCCGGGTGTCGGTGCCCTTCTTGAGGTAGGGCCCGTACCGGCCGTTCTGCGCCGTGATCTCGGCGCCCGACTCCGGGTCGGTCCCGACGGTGCGGGGCAGGTCGAGGAGCTTCAGCGCCGTCTCGAGGTCGACGCTCTGCGGGTCCATCGACTTGAAGAGGGACGCGGTGCGCTCCTTCGGCGCCGCGGCCTTCTTCGTCGTCTTCTTCTTCGCGGGTGCGTCGGCCACGGCCGTGGCGGTCTTGCTCGTCGCCTTGGCCTTCGTCGTCGTCGTCGCGGCGGGCTCGATGACCTCACCGGTGGACGGGTCGGCCGTCGGCTCGGGCTCCGGGGTGCGCTCGGTCACGTACGGCCCGAAACGGCCGTCCTTCGCGAGGACTTCCTTGCCGGTCGCCGGGTTGATCCCGACGACGCGGTCGCTCACCACCGGTGCCTCGACGAGCTCGCGCGCCTTCTCGGCGGTGAGTTCGTCCGGTGCGAGGTCTTCCGGCACGTTGACGCGGCGCGGCTTCTCGGGGTCGTCGCTCGGCGTCTCGATGTAGGGCCCGTAGCGCCCGATGCGGAGCGTCAGGCCCGGGGAGAGCTCGACGGAGTTGATCTCGCGCGCATCGATCTCACCGAGGTTGTCGATGACCGTGCGGAGCCCGCGCTGGTCGCCGCCACCGAAGTAGAACTCCTTGAGCCAGTCGACCCGGTCCTCTTCGCCGCTGGCGATGCGGTCGAGGTCGTTCTCCATCTCGGCGGTGAAGTCGTACTGCACCAGGTCGCCGAAGTAGTCCTCGAGCAGCCGGACCACGCTGAACGCGATCCAGTTCGGGACCAGCGAGGTGCCGCGCGGGGTGACGTAGCCGCGGTCGACGATCGTCGAGATGATCGCCGCGTACGTCGAGGGACGGCCGATGCCGAGCTCCTCGAGCGTCTTCACCAGGCTCGCCTCGGTGTAGCGCGGGGGCGCCGACGTGTCGTGGCCCTTCGCCTCGACCTCGTCGACACCGAGGTGGTCACCCTCGGTCATCGACGGGAGCTTGGTGTCCTTGGCGTCCGCAGCCGCCGATGCGCCCTCGTGACGCTCTTCGTCACGGCCTTCTTCGTAGGCGTTGAGGAAGCCGCGGAAGGTGATGACGGTGCCGGACGCGGTGAACTCGACGTCGGTGCCGGCGGCGGTCGACGCGATGCCCTCGACGGACTCCGACGACGTGATGCCGAGCACGACCGAGGCGGTCGAGCCCTTGGCGTCGGCCATCTGCGACGCGACCGTGCGCTTCCAGATCAGGTCGTAGAGCTTCCAGTCGTTGCCGCGGAGCACCTTCTCCATCTGCGACGGCGTGCGGAACACGTCACCGGCGGGACGGATGGCCTCGTGGGCTTCCTGGGCGTTCTTGCTCTTGCCCGCGTAGCTGCGGGGCTTGTCCGGCACCGTGTCGGCGCCGTAGAGGTCCGCTGCCTGCTTCCGGGCGGCTGCGATCGCCTGCTGCGAGAGCGACGCGGAGTCGGTTCGCATGTAGGTGATGTGGCCGTTCTCGTAGAGCGACTGCGCGACGCTCATCGTCTGCCTGGCGGAGAACCGGAGCTTGCGCGCCGCTTCCTGCTGCAGGGTCGACGTGGTGAACGGTGCGGCGGGGCGACGCGTGTACGGCTTCGAGTCGACGCTGCGGACGACGGCGTCCCCGGCACGCTCGAGGACACCGGTCAGCGCGGTCGCCGACGCTTCGTCGAGGCGGACCGCCTCGGACGTGGTGTTGCCGCGGTCGTCGAAGTCACGACCGGACGCGACGCGGGTGCCGTGGATCCGGGCCAGGCGTGCCGGGAAGGCGCCCTCGCCGGTCTTCTCGAACCGGGCGGTCAGGTCCCAGTAGTTCGCGGAGACGAACGCCAGGCGCTCGCGCTCACGGTCGACGACGAGCCGGGTGGCGGCGGACTGCACGCGGCCGGCGGAGAGGCCGGGACCGACCTTGCGCCAGAGGACCGGCGACACCTCGAAGCCGTAGAGGCGGTCGAGGATGCGGCGGGTCTCCTGCGCATCGACGAGCGCGGTGTCGAGCTCGCGCGTCGCTTCCTGCGCTCGCTGGATCGCTTCTTTGGTGATCTCGTGGAAGACCATCCGCTTGACGGGGACCTTCGGCTTCAGCACCTGCAGGAGGTGCCACGCGATGGCTTCGCCTTCGCGGTCCTCATCAGTTGCGAGGTAGAGCTCGTCGGCGTCCTTCAGGGCACGCTTGAGTTCCGCGACGGTCTTCTTCTTCGCGTCGGACACGACGTAGTACGGCTCGAACCCGTTGTCGACGTCGACGGAGAACTTGCCGAGCGAACCCTTCTTCAACTCGGCGGGGAGGTTCTTGGGCTCGATGAGGTCACGGATGTGCCCGACTGACGCCTGGACCTCGTATCCGTCACCGAGGTATTGCGCGATCGTCTTCGCCTTCGCGGGGCTCTCGACGATCACGAGCTTCTTCGTGCCTGGCACGTGACTCCTTGATCGATGGTGCTGTCGGCCCTGGGACGACGTGCATCCGGGTCGACCGGGACATCGATGACCGGCGGGCCGACAGGCACACCATACACACAGTGTCGGGGATGCCCGCGGGAAGACGGCCGTCCGGGCACCTGCGGTTCTGAGGAAGGACCGGCGACGGCGACCGCCCGGACGCCGAACGGACCGGAGCGGGCGACGACCGCGACGCGGACGACCGCCCCGGAGCGCTCGCACGCACCCGGGACCGCGCCGTTGCCGCGGGCCACACGGGCCGCGGCCACGCACACCTCGTCGGGGAGCAGCCCGGCCGCGGCCGCGGCACCGGCGAGCGCTGCCGCGTCGGCAGCGCCGTGAGCGCGCACCGACGCCGTCCGGACCGCCGCTGCGGCGAGCACCGACCCGAGCACCAGCGAGACGACCGCGACCAGCGCGACGACCACGACGGTCGCCGACCCGCGCTCGCGCGTCCCCGCCGACCCGCGCTCGCGCGTCCCCGCTGACCCGCGCTCGCGCATCCCCGCCGTCGCCGCCGTCGCCGTCGCCGTCGCCCTCGCCGGCGCTGTGACCGTGACCGTGGCCGTCGTCCGCGCCACGGTCAGCCCCCTCCATCGGCCGCGCAGCCGGTGCCGCGCAGCGTGAGCCCGGCGAACGGCCCCGACCCCGTGCCGCGCGTGACCGTCACGCAGACGAGCCCGTCGGAACGCGTCACCCCGACCACCGCCCCCGGTGCGAGGCGATCGACGGCTGATCGTCCGGCGGCGTCGTCGTCCCGGCCCCAGGCGCGCGCCGCGGTGGCGGCCGCGACCTGGAGCCGGCCCTGCGCGTCGACGAGGAGGACCCCGGCGACGGCGAGCGTGAGCACGACGGCCACCGCCGGCAGCGCGACCGCGAACTCGACCGTGACCGCGCCCCGGTCAGCGGCCCGGTCAGCGCCGCGGTCAGCGTCCCGGTCCGCGCCCCCGCGGCGCGACGGCACCGAGCGGTCACGAGGTGAGCGCACCGCGGACGAGTTCGGTGAGGATCGATTGGACCTCTCCCGAGCGCATCACCGCGACGAGCACGCCGGCGAACGCGACGGCGGCCAGGATCACGACGGCGTACTCGGCGGTGGCGGACCCGCGGTCGTCCGAGAGCCGCGTGCGCAGCCGGTGCAGGAGGAGCGGAGGATGTGGTTGCAGTGCCATGGGCGGTGTCCCTTTCTCGTTCTTGTCGGTGCACACGAGCCTCGCGGTCGGCGCGCCGCCGGACCGGGCGGGAACGAGACCAGTGGAGAGGTCAGCCGAACCCCACGACGGTGGAGGAGAGGATGCCGATCACGACCGGCACCACCCCGACCAGGACGAACGCGGGCAGGACGCACACCCCGAGGGGAACGACGAGCCGCACGCCGAGCCGTTCCGCCGCGGCGAGCGCGTCCGCCGCGTCGTCGTCCCGCAGGTCCTCCGCCGCTGCACGGAGCAGGGCGGCCGCAGGGACACCGGCCCGTCGCGCCAGGCCGAGCGTCTCCGCGAGCCGGTGTCGTTCGGCGGCACCGAGCGGGCGGTCACCGAACGCGTCCTCGACGGCCGAGCGCGCCCCGGACCACGCGCCGCCGCCGGACAGTGCCACCGCCCACGCGTCGAGGACGACACCGGGGATGCGACCGTCGGGCTCGGCGGCGCGGACCAGGCGAGCGGACCAGACACGGCCGACGGCGACGAGTGCCGCGCCGGTGAGGAGGCAGACCCACCCGACCGGGGACCCGAGGAGCACGGAGGCGGTGTCGATCCCCCACAGCGCGCCGAGCACGAGCCCCAGCAGGGGCAGCGCGAGGACGACGTTCGCACTGGTGCGGGGGCCGGCGAGCGCCACCCGGACGGCGCGTTCCCCGGCGGCCGCGCGTCGGAGCGCCGCGGCGAGCGCACGGAGTGTCGGCGCGGTCGGCGCACCGGTCCGCGCGGCGACCGCCAACACCGCACGGACGTCCGCCCGAGCAGGATCCCCGGCACCCGACCCCGGACCGGCAGCAGCAGCACCAGCAGCGGCACCGAGACCAGCAACGACACCGGCACCGGCACCGACGAACACCCACGCCCGCGGCGGCGGCACCCCCGCCGCGACCAGCGCGGCCACCCGGTCGAGGACCCGCGCAGCACCGACCGCGTCGAACACCGGAGACCGAGCGGACCCCGCGCCCATGCCCCATCACCCGTGCCGCGCCGCCGCGAACCCGCCACCGCCCGCGACCCGGCCACCGCCCGCGGACCCCGCCACCCGCTCGACCGCCAGCTGCCCGGCCGGGTCGACCACGAGCCTCCCGGCCGCCACCAGCTGCCGCACCCCGCGCCGCCGCTCGACGTGCAGCACGAGGTCGAACGCGCTCACCGCCTGCCGGGCGAGGGCGGACGGCTCGAGGCCGGCCAGCGCGCCGAGCGCCTCGAGCCGCGCCGGCACGTCCTCGATCCCGTTGGCGTGCAGCGTGCCGGCGCCCCCGTCGTGCCCGGTGTTCAGCGCGGACATGAGCTCGCGGACCTCGGCGCCGCGGCACTCCCCCACGACGACCCGGTCCGGTCGCATCCGCAGGGACTCCCGGACGAGCCGGTCGAGCCCGAGCGCGCCCGCCCCCTCGGTGTTGGCCTGCCGGGACTCGAGCGCGACGACGTGCGGGTGGTCGATCCGGAGCTCGGCGACGTCTTCCACGGTGACGATGCGCTCGTCGTGCGGCACGAGCGCGAGCATCGCCGCGAGCAGCGTCGTCTTCCCGCTGCCCGTCGCACCGGACACGAGCACGTTGTGGCGCTCACGCACGGCGTCCGCCACGATGCCCGGTCCGACCCGGTCGAAGGTCCCGGAGCGCTCGAGGTCGGCGATGGTCGGCCGCTCCGCGCGTGGGAGCCGGATCGAGATCGCGGTGCCACGGACGGCGATCGGCGCGAGGACGACGTGGACCCGGATGCCGTCGCCGTGCCGGACGTCCGCGATCGGTGTCGTCTCGTCGACGTGTCGGCCCCCGGATGCGACGAGCCGGCCAGCCAGCTCCCGCGTGCGTGCTTCGCCGAGGACGATCCCACCGTCGACGAGCCCGTCGCCGCGGTCCGCCCAGACGCCGGCGCCGCCCTGCACCAGGACATCCGTCACCGTGTCGTCGGCGACGAGGTGCGCGAGTTCCTCGAACTCGACGAGGTCGACGCCCGGCCGGATCCGGACGGCGGCACGGACACCCCGCGCGCCGCGCTCCCCGCGTGCGCTGCGCACCCCGTGCGGGATGCCGGGAACAGCCGGAACAGGGAGGAACGGCGACGACGATGCGCGGTGACGGTGCATCCGGAGCACGCTAGGGCGCAGCGCGAGCCGATCGACCGGGACGCCGTCTCTTGGGGACGAGGACCTCCCGTCCCCAGCAGTGCGCACTTTTGTCCCCCGATCGGAGCCGACGTACCCCGCTCCTCCACACCGGGGCGACGTCCCGCCTGCGGTGTGGAACGGCCCGGACGGCAGCCGTACCGCCGGCCGATGCCGACTCCGAGCGTGCGCGATCCCCATACGAAAGCATGGACCGGTCTGTCCACCACAGGGCGGACACGGAGCCGCGCTGCCGCACGGACACGCGGATCGGACGCACAACGGGCCGGCCGCCGACGTCATGACGTCAGCGCGACCGGCCCGGGAAAAAGAAGAGGCGGCACCGGTTGGGGGGAACAGGTGCCGCCAAGACAACGGAGGATTGGGGGGAATCCGATCCGATGCCACCGGAAACGAGTCCGGCGGGAACCACTGTACCCCACAACACGACCACCAGGGCAACCCCGGCGCGCCGGATCCGCCGTCCGCCCAGAGCGAATCCCGGCGGACCCGGAGGGGTAGTCTCCGACTGCAACGAAGGACGCAACGACGCGAAAGGACATCGATGTCCACTCCGACCACGGTCGACCCCAACAACGACGGCGCAGCAGCAGAGGCCCCGACGTTCCCGCCACCCCCGGAGTTCGTGGCCGACGCCGTCGCGCACGAGGACCTCCACGAGGCCGCGAGCACCGACCGCCCGGCCTTCTGGGGCGAGCAGGCGCGGACGCTCCTGGACTGGCGGACGCCGTTCACACAGACGCTCGACTGGTCGAACGCCCCGTTCGCGAGCTGGTTCGCCGACGGCGAGCTGAACGTGGCGGAGAACTGCCTCGACCGGCACGTCCGCGCGGGGAACGGCGACCGGGTCGCGATCCACTTCGAGGGTGCCCCTGGCGACACCCGGCGGATCACCTACGCCGAGCTGACCGCCGACGTCCAGCGTGCGGCGAACATGCTGCAGGACCTCGGCGTCACGCGGGGCGACCGCGTGGTCGTCTACATGCCCCTCATCCCCGAGGCCGTCGTCACGATGCTCGCCGTCGCCCGCATCGGCGCCGTGCACTCCGTCGTGTTCGGCGGGTTCAGCGCGGAGAGCCTCCGCGCCCGCATCGAGGACGCCGAGGCGAAGCTCGTCGTCACCGCGGACGGCGGCTGGCGTCGCGGGGCCGTGTCCCCGCTGAAGCCGGCGGTGGACGAGGCCCTGCAGGGCGAGGGCACCGACAGCGTCGAGCACGTGCTCGTCGTGAAGCGCGGCGGCAACGAGATCGCCTGGGACGACGAGCGCGACCTGTGGTGGCACGACGCCCTCCAGCAGGCGGACCCGCACCACGAGGCCGAGGCCTTCCCCGCGGAGAACCCCCTCTTCATCCTCTACACCTCGGGCACGACCGGGAAGCCGAAGGGCATCGTGCACACGTCCGGCGGGTACCTCACGCAGGCCGCGTACACGCACAAGAACGTGTTCGACATGCACCCGGAGAAGGACGTCTACTGGTGCACCGCCGACATCGGCTGGATCACCGGGCACACCTACGTCGTCTACGGCCCCCTGGCCAACGGCGTCACCCAGGTCCTGTACGAGGGCACGCCGGACGAGCCGAAGCCCGGCCGCTGGTGGGACCTCGTCGACGCCTACGGGGTGACGGTCCTCTACACGGCACCGACCGCGGTGCGCGCGGCGATGAAGGCCGGTCGCAAGGTCCCGGACGAGCACAGCCTCGAGAGCCTCCGCCTGCTCGGCAGCGTCGGCGAGCCGATCAACCCCGAGGCGTGGCACTGGTTCCGCCAGGTGATCGGCCACGACCGCACGCCGATCGTCGACACGTGGTGGCAGACCGAGACCGGCGCGATCATGATCTCCGCCCTCCCGGGGGTGACGAAGCTGAAGCCCGGTGCCGCGCAGACGCCGCTGCCGGGGATCGTCGCCGAGATCGTCGACGAGGAGGGCAACCGCGCCGACCCGGGCGAGAGCGGCTACCTCACGATCACCGAGCCGTGGCCGTCGATGGCGCGCGGCATCTGGGGCGACCCGGACCGCTTCGTCGAGACGTACTGGTCCCGGTTCGAGGGCCGCTACTTCGCCGGCGACGGCGCGCGGCTCGACGGTCAGGGCGACATCTGGGTGCAGGGCCGCGTCGACGACGTGATGAACGTGTCGGGTCACCGGCTCTCGACCGCCGAGATCGAGTCGGCGCTGGTCGGGCACGAGGGCGTCGCCGAGGCGGCCGTCGTCGGAGCCGCGGACGAGACCACCGGGCAGGCGATCGTCGCGTTCGCGATCCTCACCGCGGAGGCCGCGGAGGGCGTCGACCGTGACGCCGTGGCCGCGGAGCTCCGCTCGTGGGTGGGACAGCGGATCGGGGCGATCGCGAAGCCCCGGCAGATCGTGATCGTGCCGGAACTGCCGAAGACGCGGTCGGGCAAGATCATGCGCCGGCTGCTCCGCGACGCGGCGGAGGGCCGTCGCATCGGCGACACGACGACGCTGGCCGACCCGACGATCATGGCGACCATCGCGGATCTCATGTAGACCGCGGAACGTGAGTGGGGCCTCCCGTCCGATCCGGAGGGAGGCCCCACGCACGTCACACGCGTTGCTGCCGGTCCGTCAGGCGGTGAGCTCCACCACCAGCTCGACCTCCACGGGCGCGTCCAGCGGGAGCACCGCGACGCCCACCGCGCTCCGCGCGTGGATGCCGGCGTCGCCGAACACGTCGCCGACCAGGGTCGACGCGCCGTTCGCGACGCCGGGCTGGCCGGTGAAGGACGGGTCGGACGCGACGAACACCGTCACCTTGACCACGCGGGCGACCCGGTCGAGCGAGCCCGCGACGGACTGCACGGCGGCGAGCCCGTTGAGCGCCGCCTGTCGGGCCTGTGCCGTGGCGGTCTCGGCGTCCACGGTCGCACCGACCTTGCCGGTGACGGGCAGCGCACCGTCGACGAACGGCAGCTGGCCGGCCGTGTAGACGTACGAGCCGGTGACGACCGCGGGGACGTACGCGGCCACCGGGGCGGCGACGGCCGGGATCGTCAGGCCCAGTTCGGTCAGCCGGTCCGCGATGCTCACGCGTCTGCCGCCGGGCGCTTCAGGTAGGCGACGAGCCCGCCTTCGGGGCCGGTGACGACCTGGACGAGCTCCCACCCCTGTTCCCCGAAGTTGTTGAGGATGGCGGTGGTGTTGTGGATGATCAACGGGGTCGTGAGGTATTCCCAGCGCGTCATGCGGTTCCTTGCCAGCCTTCGAGTCGGGGGTGTCGTTTAGGCTGCATCCTATGTCTGCCCAGAAGACGTCTGCCTCGCGGACCAAGCCCGTCTCTGCAGTCGGCGCCTTCATCGGATTCGTCGGCTTCAGCGTGCTCGCCGGCCTGCTGGTCACGATCGGTGTCACCCCCGCGATCGCGGTCGCCGGTGTCACGACGACGTCGACCATCGGCGTGTTCGAGTCCCTGCCGGAGTACATCGAGATCGGTGACCTCCCGCAGCGCAACGAGCTGTACGCGTACCAGAACGGCAAGTCGGTGCGCCTGGCGACGGTCTACGACCAGAACCGCCAGGAACTCAAGTTCGACCAGATCAGCGACCAGCTGAAGAACGCCGCCATCGACGGCGAGGACAAGCGCTTCTACGACCACGGCGGGGTCGACATGACCTCGCTCGTCCGTGCCGGTGTGGGCAGCCTGGCCGGCGGGCTCGGCGAGTCGGGTGGTGGCTCCACCCTGACGATGCAGCTCGTCCGCAACATCAAGATGCAGCAGGCCCTCGAGCTCCCCACGCAGGAAGAGCGCGAGAAGGCCTACAACGACGCCGTCGAGCAGACCATCCCCCGCAAGCTCGAGGAGATGAAGCTCGCGATCGGCCTCGCGAAGAAGTACACGCACAAGGAGATCCTCACCGGGTACCTGAACATCGCGTTCTTCGGTGACGGGACCTACGGCGTGCAGGCCGCGGCGCAGCACTACTTCAACAAGGACGCCACGAACCTCTCCCCGCAGGAAGCCGCGTCGATCCTCGCGATCGTGCAGTCGCCGAACACCCGCAACCTGTCGGACCCGAAGTACTACGACGCCAACGTCGCGCGCCGGAACGTCATCCTCAAGTCGATGTACGCGCAGAAGCACCTGACGAAGGCGGAGTACGACGCGGCCATCGCCTCGAAGCCGGCGGACTACGTGCACCTCACCGAGCCGACGCAGGGCTGCAAGGCCGCCGTCGGTGACGGTGCCGGCTTCTTCTGCGACTACGCCGTCAAGGTCGTCAAGGAGATGTCCCAGCTCGGCGGTTCCGCGAAGGAACGCGCCACCGCGTGGCGCAACGGCGGCTACAAGATCCAGACCACGCTCGACGTCGGACTGAACGCGCAGCAGAAGCAGCTGCTCAACGTCCACGACCCGAAGACCGAGACGGCCTTCGCGCTCGGCTCGACGATGAACTCGGTCGAGGCGTCCACCGGGCGCATCCTCACGATGGCGCAGAACAAGGACTACGACCAGGCGCTGAAGTCCGCGTCGACGTCGACCTCGATCAACTACGCGACGGACTACAAGTACGGCGGCTCCGGCGGCTTCCAGACCGGCTCGACGTACAAGGTCTTCACGCTGCTCGACTGGCTCAAGGAAGGCCACGGCCTCAACGAGAGCGTGAGCGGCGCACCGCGCCTGATGTCCTCCGGGTGGACGGAGTGCGGCCAGCCCTACTACGCCGGCGGGTACACGCCGAAGAACGACAGCCCGGGTGAGAACGGCAACTACACCGTCGCCCGCGCCACCGCGCTCTCCGTGAACGTCGCGTTCCTCAACATGGCGCAGAAGCTCGACCTCTGTGACATCAAGAAGACCGCCGAAGACCTCGGCGTGCACCGCGCCGACGGCGGCGAGCTGAAGTCGAACCCGACCTCGGTCCTCGGCATCAACGAGATCGCGCCGCTGACCATGGCGTCCGCCTACGCGACGATCTCCAACGGCGGCACCTACTGCAAGCCGATCGCGATCGACAACATCACCGACGCGAACGGCAAGAGCCTCGGCGGCCAGCCGAAGGAGTGCTCGCAGGTCCTCGACCCGACCGTCGCCGCGACCGCTGCCTACGCCATGCGTGGCACGATCCAGTACGGCACCGCGGTCGGTGCGCAGACGGCCGACGGCACGCAGATGTTCGCGAAGACGGGCACCACCGACGAAGCGGACCAGATCTGGCTCGTCGGCGGCAGCACGAAGGTCGCGACCGCGTACTGGCAGGGCAACACCGACGGTGGGAAGACCAACCTCCGCCACTACTACAGCGGCGCCGGCGGCTCCTACGCCAGCGCGCGTGCCGATGTCTGGCGACAGGCGATGACCCCGATCAACGCGCAGTACCCGGGCGAGGCCTTCCCGGCCCCGACTGCCAGCGCGATCCGCGGCAACAGCGTCGCGGTGCCGAACCTCGCGGGGAAGACCACGGACGAAGCACGCTCGCTCGTCGCGTCCGCCGGCTTCACCTACGTCGACGGCGGCACGCAGGCCGGTGCCGGAACGGCAGGGACCGTCTCCTCGACCTCCCCGGCGTCGGGCTCGCTCCTGTCCAAGGGGTCGAGCGTGACGGTCTACACGACCGACGGATCGCAGGCCGCGGTGCCGAACGTCGCCGGCAAGTCCGTCGAGGACGCCCGGTCGCAGCTCGGTGACGCTGGCTTCACGAACGTGGCGGTGTCCGACTCGTACCAGAAGGGCAACGGCAAGCAGGAGTGCCGCGTCGCCTCGGTCGACCCTGGTGTCGGCTCGAACGCCGCCAAGTCCGCCGAGGTCACCGTGACGCTCTTCGGCGACAAGGACGGCAAGGCACCGGAGAAGTGCCAGTGACCCGAGGCGGTCGCGCTGCAGCGGGGGTCCTCGCTGCCGGCGCGGTCACCGGTGCGGCCGCGGCCGCATGGGGGTCGCTCGTCGAACGCCGGCGTTTCGGGATCCGCTGGGAGACCGTTCCGGTCCTGCCGCCGGGTTCCCGTGACGTCGTGGTCCTGCACCTCTCGGACATCCACATGGCCCCGTGGCAGGCGGACAAGCAGCAGTGGCTGCGGGACCTCAGCCTGGTCGAGCCGGACTTCGTGGTGAACACCGGGGACAACCTCGGGCACCCGACGGCGAACGCCGCGGTCGAGTACGCGCTCGAGCCGTTCCGCGGCGTCCCCGGTGCGTTCGTGTACGGCTCGAACGACTTCTACGGCCCCTCCCCCCGGAACCCGCTGAAGTACTTCGGCGGCCCGAGCAGCATGCACGCGAAGGCGAAGCCGGTCGACCTCGACGTCGAGCGGCAGACGGCGTACTTCGAGTCGCTCGGCTGGCTCGACCTCAACGACAAGGCGCACGCGATCGAGGTCCGCGGGTCCCGCTTCGAGCTCTTCGGCACGTCCGACGCGCACCGCGACTGGGACCGCCTCGACCTGCTCCCGACGAACGTCGACGAGATGCGCGGCGAGGTCCCCTGGTCCGAGGACGAGGACGGCCCCGCACCGGTGTCGATCGGCGTCACGCACGCCCCGTACCGCCGGGTGCTCGACGCATTCGTGCGCCAGGGCGCCGACGTGGTCTTCGCCGGCCACACGCACGGCGGCCAGGTCGCCGTCCCGGGCTTCGGCGCGCTCGTCACGAACTGCGACCTCCCCCGCGAGTACGCCAGCGGACTGCACCGCTGGCAGAACCGGACGCACTGGTCCTGGCTCGAGGTCTCCGCGGGCCTCGGCACGTCGATCTACGCGCCGGTGCGGTTCGCCGTCCGTCCCGAGGCCGTCGTCGTCACGCTGACCGCCCGGACCGCCTGAGCCATCGGGCGCTCCGGCGCGGGGTTCGGGGGCGACTCGCCCGGCTGACGACGAAGTGGCGTGAGCACCCCCGAACATCCGCTAGACTTCTGCAGGTCGCTTCACGGAGTGGCCAACACACCTCGGGGTGTGGCGCAGCTTGGTAGCGCGCCTCGTTCGGGACGAGGAGGTCGCAGGTTCAAATCCTGTCACCCCGACAGATGAAGGCCCGGATCCACACGGATCCGGGCCTTCGCCGTTGCTGGGGTGCGGGTGTGACGTACGTCCGAGGACACACGGCACGGCGCCCGGACCTGCCGGGACGGCTCCCCCGCTAGCCTGGCAGCGCCATGCAGATCCCCGACCAGCTCACGCCCGTCCTCGTCCGGATCGGTGCGATGTTCCCCGAGCTCCGGGACGACCCCGTGATGGCCGCGAGCCTGTTCGAGAACGTCACGTCGATGCTCACCGACGCCCACCGCCGCTACGCCGCCGGGCAGGAGTCGTCCATCACGAGCGGCCAGCTCCTCGCTGACGAGCACCTGGCAACCGGCGCCCTGCACGCCGAGCACATGCAGCACCCCGCCGGCGCGATGCTCGCTGCCGAGGTGCTCTTCGACGAGTACCTGCCCGTCTTCGTCGACGAGGTCGGCGCGACGACCCCCGCCGAGCTGCTCCGTGCCTCCAGGGCGCTGCACGCGGGCATCTGGAGCCGTTTCCCGGCCGGAGCGGTCGCGTACACGGAGGCGCTCCGCCAACGCGTCACGACGGCGAACCTGGACTCCCGGGCGCACATCGCCCGCGACCTGCACGACCGGGTCGCGCACGGCATCCTCGCCGGCCTGCAGCGCATCGACCTCGCGCTCCTCACCGATCCCCCGGCGCCGCAGCGCACGGCGCAGCTCGAGGCGGCCGCAGCGCAGCTCCGGAGGGCGCTCGGGGACGTGCAGAACCTCGCCGTCGCGCTGCACGCCCGCGTCGGCGACGACCTGCTCGACGCCGCGCTGGCACGGCACGTCGCGGACCTGTTCCCGGACACCGAGCGCGTCACGATCGCATCGCACGGCACGCCGGGGGTCCTCGTGAACTGGCGGGCCGAGGAGTCGCTGACGATCCTCCTCGAGGCGCTCACGAACTGGTGGAAGCACGCACGTGACGCCGCGGCGCACGTCCGGTTCGACTGGCAGCCGGACAGGCTCACGGTCACCGTGCACGACGACGGCCCGGGCTTCGACGGCACCACGCACGCCGAGGGCCGCCTCGGTCAGTCCACGATGCGGGAGCGGGCGGCCCTCATCGGCGCCGGCCTCGACGTGGCGAGCGCGCCCGGCACCGGCACCACGGTGACGCTCGTCGTCCCGCGGAGCACGCTGTGAGCGGTGCGGGTTCGATCACCCACGTGGCGATCGTCGACGACCACCGGCTCTTCCGCGAGGGCCTCGCCACGATCCTGGCGTCCGTCCCGACGATCCGGGTGGTCGCGCACGGTGAGCGCCCGTCCGACGTGCTGGACGGGCCCGAGGCCGCCGCCGTCGACGTGCTGCTCCTCGACGTCGAGCTCGACGGTCCCCCGGCCCGCACGACCATCGCGACCGTGCGGCGGAACCACCCGGGCATCGCCATCGTGGTCCTGACCATGCACCGGGACGCGGTCCTCCGCCGTGCGCTCCTCGACGCCGGCGCGGTGGACTTCGTGACGAAGGACACCCCGAGCCGCGAACTCGTCGAGCGCATCGTCCGGGCGAGCACCGGACCGGCGGCCCCCGTGACGTTCCCCGTGGACGTGATCACCGACGCCCGTGCCGGGTCACCGCTCAGCGACCGAGAGGTCGAGGTCCTCCGCCTCGTCGCGGCGGCACGCTCGAACGCCGAGATCGCCGGCGATCTCGGCCTCGCGGTCGGGACGGTGAAGCGCCACGTCTACAACGTGTTCCGGAAGCTCGACGTGACCAGCCGGGTCGGGGCCGTGGCGACGGCCACGCGACTCGGCCTGCTCGGCTGACCCGAGCCTCCAGGCCGGATCGCCGGAAGGCCGGCGCGACGCCGCGTCGGATCGACGCCGCGACCATCGAGTGCGCAGACAACGCGGACTTGCGTCCCCATACTCGACGTCTCCTGCGCACTCGATCCCGAACCAGCGCGAGCGCCGCCCGCGCCGCCGGCGTCAGCCCACCGCGACCGACGGCCGCACGAGACGACCCGCCTCGTGCAGCGACGCGACCACGTCGAGCGCCTGGTGCCGGTACCGCGCCTGCGCCGCCCCCGGCGCCACGATCACGCCGTTCGCGCCCGTGGACTCCAGCAGCGCGTTGATCTTGTCCGCGACCTGGTCGGCCGAGCCGTACGCCTGTCGCTCGGTGCGGGCCGCGATGAACCGGCGCTCGAGGTCGGAGAACTCGTAGGCCCGCGCCTCCTCCATGGAGACCGGCTCGGGCTTCGCACCCTGGCGCATCCGGATGAAGGAGATCATCCCCGGGGCGCTCTGTTCCTCGATCACCGCGGGGTCCTCGTCCGTGACGACCTGCACGCCGATGAGCGCGTTCGGCTCCGAGCGGAAGCGGGAGGGCCGGAACGAGTCCCGGTAGAGCGCCAGCGCCGCCTCGGTGTTGTCGGACGCGAAGTGGTGCGCGAACGCGAACGAGATGCCGAGCGCACCCGCGACCTGAGCGCTGTAGCCGGAGGAGCCGAGCAGCCAGAACTCCGGGACGTCCCCGTAGCCGGGCACGGCACGGATGCGGGAGAGCGGGTTCTCCGCGTCCATCCCGGTGAAGAACCCGATCAGGTCCGCCAGCCGCTCGGGGAAGTCGTCGACGTCGAGCCGGTCGGTGCGGCGGAGTGCCATCGCGGTCGCGCCGTCGGTGCCCGGCGCACGGCCGAGTCCGAGGTCGACGCGGTCGCCGTAGAGCGCGCGGAGCGTGCCGAACTGCTCGGCGACGACGAGCGGCGCGTGGTTCGGGAGCATCACGCCGCCGGAGCCGATGCGGATCGTGTTCGTGGCGGCGCCCACGGCGCTCAGGAGCACGGCGGGAGCCGACGAGGTGATGCCGGGCATGCCGTGGTGCTCGGCGACCCAGAAGCGCTCGTAGCCGAGTTTCTCGGCGTGCACCGCCATGTCGATGGAGCCCTGCAGCGCCTCGGTGTTGGACTGGCCGTACTCACGGGTGGCCAGGTCGAGGACGGACAGGTGCACGGATGCGTCGCTCATGTGGTCGCCAACGCCGCCCGGCCGGCGTTCATTCCGTGGTGCGTCGACCCGGACGGGAGGCCGGGGTCGGGCCCGTCAGGCCAGGTCGCCGTCGAGCCGGCCGCCGGACTCCGTCAGGTAGCAGTTCGCGCAGAGCGACTCGTACTCCACGTCGACGCCGTCGATCGCGACCTGCGACCCGTCGAACACGAACCGTCCGTCGACCTTCCGCGCGTTGAAGACCGCCTTGCGGCCGCAGCGGCAGATCGTCTTGAGCTCTTCGAGGGAGTGCGCGAGCTCGAGGAGCCGCCGGCTGCCCGGGAACGCCTCGGTCCGGAAGTCCGTGCGGATGCCGTACGCGATCACCGGGACCTCGTCGAGCACCGCGATGCGGAGCAGGTCGTCGACCTGGCGCGGGCTGAGGAACTGGGCCTCGTCGACGAGCACGCAGCTCACCGAGCGGACCATGCCGTCGAGCCGCTCCGACTCGGGATCCCGGGCGCCCGCTGTCGTCACGGCCGCGCGGACGTCGTCCTCGGCGGCGAACACGATGTCGACCTGCCGCGTCACGCCGAGCCGGGACACGATCTCCCGGTCGCCCTTGGTGTCCACGGACGGCTTCGCGAGGAGCACCCGGTGCCCGCGCTCCTCGTAGTTGTACGCGGCCTGCAGCAGCCCGGTGCTCTTGCCGCTGTTCATCGCCCCGTAGCGGAAGTACAGCTTCGCCACTAGGAGAGGAAGCCGTCCTCCGCCGCACGACGGATCAGATCGGACTTCTTCGACGCCGGACGACCGACCTTGGCGTACTTCTCACGCACACGCCGCAGGTAGGTCTTCGCGGTCTCGTACTGCACGTTCATCTGCGATGCCACTTCGTTCGTGGAGTAGCCCGAGACGTACAGGCGGAGCGCTTCTTCCTCGCCGTGGCTGAGCTTCGGCCGCTGGTGCGCCGTCGCACCGGTCGGGAGCGGGCGCCACTCGCGCTGCGACGGGGTCTCCCGCTCGACGCCCATGACGTCACGGGCGACGTCCATCACCTCACGCATGGGGAGGGACTTCGACAGGAACGCTGCAGCACCGGCGGCGAGGGCGCGGTCGCGGGACTCGCGGGTGTCGAGGCTGGAGAGCACGATGACCTTCGCACCGGCGGCGCGGCAGGTGCGGACACGGGCTTCGATCGACACGGGTTCCTTGAGCTGGAAGTCGAGGAACACCAGGTCGGTCGGGAAGCTGTCGCTGTGCACCATCTCGAGCCAGGAGTGCGCGGTCAGGGCCAGGTCGAAGTCGAACGCGTTCACGGCGATCCAGCTCGACAGGCTGTCCAGCAGCACTTCGTGGTCGTCGAGGATGGCCAGACGCACCCGGCGTGATCCGGGGTTCGGCAGGGCGGGCGAGCCCTCCGTCAGCCTGTTCGGGTCAGTGCTGGTCATACGAGAACCTTAGTGCGAGGGAGGATGGTCGGACGGAGACGTCGAGGTCGGGGAACGTGACGCGGAGGACGGCGAAGTAGGGGTCGAACGTCCGGTGGATGCCGATGTCGGAGTCCGCGACGGCGACGTCGAACGCGACCGAGACCCGGCGGCCGGCCGCGTCCCCTGGGCCGGTGTCGGCGCTCCGTGTGACCGCGGCGGAGAAGCCCGCCGGGTCGACGGTGGAGGCGCGGAGCACCGCCCGGACGAAGGTGCGGAGCACGGTGCGCTGGTCGGCGTCGAGCGTCGCGATGAGGCCGTCCGGGTCGTCGACCCTGGCGCTCGGGCCACCCTCGACCCGGACCGCGTGCTCGAACCACGTCCGGTCGGCGTCGGCGACCATCACGCGCCGGATGCCGTCCGCGATCGCACGGGCACGGGCACGGTCGGCGTCGGTGATGGTCTCACGGGTGCGGAGCTCGGCGAAGAACGGGGCGACGTCCCGCGCCAGGATCGTCGAGCGGTCCTGCTGCACGCTCGCCGCGATGCCGTCACGCTCCGCGCGCTCGACGGAGTACGAGCCGGCACGGATCTGCACACGCTCGGCCAGGCCGGCGAAGGTCCACGCGAACACACCGGACGCGGCGGTCAGGACGAGCGTCGGCGCCGCCGCGAGGAAGGCTGAGACCGACAACGGGACGTCGTGCGGGAACACGGACGCCGCGAGCCCCCACGCCACACCGTCGACCACCGCGAGCACGACGCCGCCGACCACCAGGTCGCCCCACGGCCGGTACGGCGCGACCATGACGATGCCGGTCGCGGTGAGCAGGGACATGAAGTCGTTCATGGCACTGCGGTCCGGGCCCCACTGCGCTGCGACGCTCGTGACGGCGGCCACCGCGAGCAGGGCGACGTGCGCGGCGAACGCCCATCGCGGGAACGGGGCGCGGAACGGGCTCGAGGCCGTGACGACCACCGCGGTCGAGGCGGCGAGCAACAGCACGGTGAGCGCGCTGAGCGTCGGGCTGCCGACGACGTCGCGGTCGAAGACGGACACGGCGATCGCCCAGACCAGGCCGACGGCGCCGAGGACGACGGCCAGCGGCCGGGACCCCATCACGCCGAGGGGGTCGTACTGCTGGGCGGTCCGCCCGGTCACGATGCCGCTCCGTCGCCGTGGCCGGCCGTCGGCACCGAACCGGTCAGCGCCGGGTACGGCACGGACATCATCACGCTGGTCCCGGTGCCGGGCGAGGACCACACCTGCACGTCACCGCCGACACGGCCGATGCGCTCCCGCACCGAGTTGCGGAGTCCCATCCGGTCCGCGCCGGTCTCCTGCTCGTCGAACCCACGGCCGTCGTCCACCACCATCACGGTGCAGGCGACACCGTCGTCGAACACGCTCACCTCGGCCGAGTCGGTCCCGGCGTGCTTCCGGACGTTCGCCAGGCACTGCCCCACGGCGCGCACCAGTGCCGTCACCGCCGCGGGGTCGAGTCGTCCGACCGCGGCGGGGTCGCCGGTGACCGTGACGTCGAGGCCGAGTGCCCGGTGCTCCTCGACCACGTGCTCGAACGCGTGCACCGCGGCACCCGTGGCCCCGGCCGGTTCGGCGGCGAGCCACTCCTTGCCGGTGAGCATCGCGACGTCGGCCTCGACCGTGCGGGCGAGCTGTTCGTCCATGGGACCGTCCGGGGCGAGCGCGATCGCGCCGAGGTGGTTGAGGACGGTGTCGTGCAGGATCGCGGCGGCCTCGGCCTCGACGCCGGCACGGTAGGCGGACACGTGCTCTTCCCGCGCGGAGCGCAGGAGCTCCGGCTGGACGCGCTGCGACCGCGCCGTGCTCCGTCCGGCCGCGAGCACGATGGCCGCCACGAACGCCAGGGTCACCCAGGCGAGCACGAGCGGGTGGTACGAGTCGCCGGACTGGATGTTCGCGATCGTCGTCGCGAGTCGCCCGACCCCGAAGCCGGCGATGGACCAGAGCACCACCCGTCCGGGCACCGCACCCGCACCGCCCACCAGGACGAGCGGCACGACGACCAGGGACATCAGGTACGACGTCGCCCACGGCTCGGGGATCTCCCGCGCGACCACGAGCGCGAACCACCAGGCGCACACCCCGCCGACGACGAGGAAGGCCACCGCGGACCGCCAGGTGCCGAACTGCACGTGCACGCCGATCATGCCGAGCATCGGGAGGAGCGCGGCGACGGCACCGATCACGTGCACGTCGGGGTCGGCGATCCGGAAGAGCAGGAGCGCGACGACCGCGGCGCCGAGCGAGCCGATCGCCGCCGCGTGGAAGGCCCGGACCGTCGACCACGCGTTCACTCGCGGAGCGAGGTGCGTGGGGATGCCGAGCACGGTGGTGGTCCTTCCGGGGAGCCAGGAGGCGCCGCCCACGATCAAACCACCAACGGAGAGGCCGTGTACCCCGGATCGGGCACCGGGCGACGACAGAGTCGATGATACCGGCCACGGACGGGGTCCGGTGTCCCCCGAACGCGGACCGACGGGTCCTCAGAACAGCGTGGGCACGCCGTTCGTGATGCCCGCACGCGCGGCGGGCCGCAGGGCGGCGGTCCGTACGTCGTGGCGGGCGTCCCATGTCCGGTCTGCGCGCTTGAGCGGCGAGATGCCCGCGGCGCGATCGCTCCCGGGACCCGACGCGGGGTCCGTCCCGGGGCCGCTCCCCTCGCTGAACCCCATCGACCCCGTCGCGGGATCGACACGGCCGAGCCCGACCCCGTGCGCCCGCATGATCGGCCGCACCCGCTCCCCGAGCCAGCGCCGGTAGTCCTTCGGCGGGTACGTGTTGTCGAGGTACATCGCCCGGTACCGCGCGACGAGGTCCGGGTGGGTCCGCGCCAGCCAGTCCATGTACCAGGGCTTCACGCCCGGCTTGAGGTGGAGCGCCGAGTACATCACGCTCGTCGCACCGGCCGCAGCGGCGCGGCCGATGGCGTCGTCGAGGTGCGCCGTGGTGTCGGTGATGTAGGGCAGCACCGGCATCAGGAACACCGAGCACGACAGACCGGCGTCCCGCACGGCCCGGACCGTCGCCAGCCGCGCCGTCGTGGTCGGGGTACCCGGCTCCACGGACTGCTGGAGTTCGTCGTCGTAGACCGCGATCGACATCGCGAGGTCGACCGGCACCACCTTCGACGCTGCCACCAGTGCCGGGATGTCCCGCCGCAGGAGCGTCCCCTTGGTCAGGATGCTGAACGGCGTGCCGGACTCCGCCAGGGCCGCGATGATGCCCGGCATCAACCGGTACTTCCCCTCGGCCCGCTGGTACGGATCGGTGTTGGTCCCGAGCGCGACGGGGTGCCGGTCCCAGCTCGGCTTCGCGAGCTCACGCCGCAGGACGTCGGCGACGTTGGTCTTCACGACGATCTGCTGGTCGAAGTCCGAGCCGCCGTCGAACTCGAGGTAGGTGTGGGTCGGCCGTGCGAAGCAGTACACGCAGGCGTGCGAGCAGCCGCGGTACGGGTTGATCGTCATCCCCCACGTGCCACCGTCGATCGCGCCGACACGGTTCAGCGCCGACTTCGCGAGGACTTCGTGGAAGGTCACACCGGCGAACTCCGGCGTCGTCACGCTCCGGACGAACCCGCTGTTCGACTCGAGCCCCGGGAGCATGTCCGCCCCCGACGCGTCGATCGCCTGCCCGTCCCATCGCATGCCCTCATTCGAACACACGTTCGAACCGAGCGCAAGACGACCACGGGGTCAGTGGTGCAGGCCGAGCACCTTCGCCGTGCGCTCCAGCGTGGCGTCCGCCAGCGCTGCGTCCTCGCCGAGGTCCTGGCCGTAGGTCGGCACCATCACGCGGACGGCGTCTTCCCAGCGGTCCCACCGGTCCGGGAAGCACTTCCGCAGCAGCCCGAGCATGATCGGCACCGCGGTCGAGGCCCCCGGCGACGCGCCGAGCAGACCCGCGATGGACCCGTCCGCAGCCGTGATGACCTCTGTCCCGAACTGCAGGACCCCGCCCTTGTCCTTGTCCGGCTTGATGACCTGGACCCGCTGCCCGGCGATGATCTTGTGCCAGTTCTCCGGCTGCGCAGCGGGCATGAAGTCCCGCAGGGCGTCGAACTTCGTCGACTTCGAGGCGAGCAGCTGACCGACGAGGTACCGGACCAGGTCGAAGTTCGAGAACGCGACGCTGAGCATCGGGCGCAGGTTGTGCGGGCGGATCGAGCGGAACAGGTCGAGCATCGAGCCCTGCTTGAGGAACTTCGGGCTGAACCCCGCGTACGGACCGAACATCAGGGACGCGCTGCCGTCGACGATGCGGGTGTCGAGGTGCGGCACCGACATCGGCGGAGCGCCGACGCTGGCCTTGCCGTAGACCTTCGCGGAGTGCTTCTGCACCACCTCGGGGTCGTCGGTGCGGAGGAACTCGCCCGACACCGGGAAGCCGCCGTACCCGCGGATCTCCGGGATGCCGGACTTCTGCAGCAGCTGCAGGGCACCGCCACCGGCGCCCACGAACACGAACTTCGCCGCGATCTTCTGCTTCGACCGGCCGACCTCGTTGAGGACCTCGAGCGCCCAGCCGTCGAACTCCTTGCCACGCTTGATCGCGGTGACCTGGTGGTTCGGCTCGAACTCGACGCCGTCCACCTCGAGCTGGTCGAACAGCTGCCGGGTGAGGGACCCGAAGTCGACGTCCGAACCGGCTGCGGAGTACGTCGCCGCGATCGGCTGGTCCTTCTTGCGACCGGGGATGAGCGCCGGCGCCCACTTCCGGATCTGCTCGGCGTCGTCGCTGAACTCGAGGCCGGCGAAGAGCGGGTGGTCCTTCATCGCCTCGTACCGGGCACGCATGTACTCGACGTTCTCCGCACCCCAGACGAAGGAGATGTGCGGCGTCGGGTTGATGAAGCTCTTCGGGTCGGGCAGCGTGCCGGTCTCGACGAGGAACGACCAGAACTGGCGGGAGACCTGGAACTGCTCGTTGACGTTGACGGCCTTGGTGATCTCGACGCGGCCGTCGGGCAGCTCGGGCGTGTAGTTCAGCTCGCAGAGGGCGGAGTGCCCGGTCCCCGCGTTGTTCCACGGGTTCGAGGATTCCTGCGCCACACTGCCGAGCCGCTCGTAGACGCGGATCTTCCAGCTCGGCTCGAGCCGGTGGATGATCGCACCGAGCGTCGCGCTCATGATCCCTCCCCCGACGAGGACGACGTCGATGGGGTCCACCTGCTTCACTGCCACCCGACGATCCTACTGGCGTCGCGTCGTCGACGCTCCCGCCAAACGGACGGGAGGCCCGGTGCCAGCTGGCACCGGGCCTCCCGTCGGTCGGGTGGTTACGCCGCGACCGCGCGACGTGCGACGACGACCTCGGCGATCTGCACGGCGTTCAGCGCCGCACCCTTCCGCAGGTTGTCGTTGCTGACGAACAGCGCCAGACCGTGCCCCTCGGGCGCGGACTGGTCGGCGCGGATCCGGCCGACGAAGGTCGGGTCCTGCCCGGCCGCCTGCAGCGGGGTCGGCACGTCGGAGAGCTCCACACCGGGGGCGCTCGCCAGGATCTCGGTGGCGCGCCGAGCGGACAGCGGCTCGGCGAACTCGGCGTGCACCGAGATCGAGTGCCCCGTGAACACCGGCACGCGGACGCAGGTGCCGGCGACCAGCAGGTCCGGGAGCTCGAGGATCTTGCGGCTCTCGTTGCGGAGCTTCTTCTCCTCGTCCGTCTCGCCCAGGCCGTCCTCGACGATGCTGCCCGCGAGCGGGACGACGTCGAACGCGATGGGGCGGACGTACTTCACCGGGTCCGGGAAGGTCACCGCGGAACCGTCGTGGGTCAGACGTGCCGTGTCCTGCTCGAGCGCGGCCCTGGCCTGTCCGAGGAGCTCGTCGACGCCGGCGAGACCGGAGCCCGAGACCGCCTGGTACGTGGTGGCGACGAGACGACGGAGACCGGCCTCGGCGTCGAGCACCTTCAGGACCGGCATGATCGCCATCGTCGTGCAGTTCGGGTTCGCGATGATCCCCTTGCCCGCCTGGTCGATGGCGTGCGGGTTGACCTCGCTGACGACGAGCGGGACCTCGGGGTCCATCCGCCAGGCGCTGGAGTTGTCGATCACGAGCGCACCGGCAGCGGCGAACTTCGGCGCCAGCGCACGGGACGCGGTGGCACCGGCCGAGAACAGCGCGATGTCGACGCCCGACGGGTCGGCGGTCTCGGAGTCCTCCACCACGATGTCCTGCCCGCGGAAGGACAGGGTCGTGCCGGCGGACCGGGCGCTCGCGAAGAAGCGGACCGTCGTGGCGGGGAACGCGCGCTCCTCGAGCAGACGGCGCATCACGGCGCCGACCTGGCCGGTGGCGCCGACGACGGCGATGGTGAGGTCGGACATGGGTGCTCCTGCTCTCGTCGGCTCAGCGGCCGGTGCCGGCGTACACGACGGCTTCGTTGTCGGCGTCGAGGCCGAACGCCTCGTGCACGACGCGCATCGCGTCGTTGAGGGTGTCGGCGCGGGTGACGACCGAGATGCGGATCTCCGACGTGGAGATCATCTCGATGTTGATCGACGCCTGGTGCAGCGCACGGAAGAGCTCGGCGGAGACACCGGCGTTCGTCCGCATGCCGGCACCGACCAGGGCGAGCTTGCCGATCTGGTCGTCGTACTGGATGCTCTCGAAGCCGATGTCCGCCTTCGCGACGCCGAGCGCGGTCAGGACGTTCTGGCCCTGGTCCTTCGGCAGCGTGAAGGAGATGTCGGTGCGCCCGGTCGACGCCGCCGACACGTTCTGCACGATCATGTCGATGTTCGCGCCGGAGCGGGCCACGATCGTGAAGATCTCGGCCGCCTTGCCCGGCTGGTCGGGCACGCCGACCACGGTGATCTTGCCCTCGGAGAGGTCTCCGGCGATGCCGGTGATGATCGGTTCTTCCACGGTTTCCCCCTTCGCAGGGTTGTAGACGATGGTGCCCTCGGCGTTGCTGAACGACGAGCGGACGTGGAGGGTGACGCCGTGCCGACGGGCGTACTCGACGGCACGGATGTAGAGGACCTTGGCGCCGGACGCCGCGAGCTCGAGCATCTCCTCGCTCGTGATGCGGTCGATCTTGCGCGCCTTCGGCACCACGCGGGGGTCGGCGGAGAAGATGCCGTCGACGTCGGTGTAGATCTCACAGATGTCGGCGTCGAGCGCGGCGGCGAGGGCGACGGCGGTCGTGTCGGAGCCACCACGGCCGAGCGTCGTGATCTCCCCCGTCGTGCGGTTGAAGCCCTGGAACCCGGCGACGATCGCGACGTGCCCGGCATCGAGTGCTTCACGGACACGCTTCGGCGTGACGTCGACGATGCGCGCCTTGCCGTGCTGCGCGTCGGTGAGCATGCCCGCCTGGCTGCCCGTGTAGGACGAGGCTTCGACCCCGAGGCTCTTGATCGCCATCGCGAGCAGCGCCATCGAGATGCGCTCCCCCGCGGTGAGGAGCATGTCGAGTTCACGGCCGGCCGGGATCGGCGTGACGGAGTGCGCCAGGTCGACGAGTTCGTCGGTCGTGTCACCCATCGCGGAGACCGCCACGACGACGTCGTTGCCGGCCTTCTTCGTCTCCACGATCCGTTTGGCGACGCGCTTGATGCTCTCGGCGTCCGCGACGGACGATCCACCGAACTTCTGCACGATCAAGGCCACGGGCGGGTACTCCTGGAGGACGGGTCCGCGACCGAGCGCGGCTTCGACAATCGTAGACGGTGTTTCGGGGATGTTGCGTCTGAGCGGCCCTGCACGCAACGATCCTGCGTGGGGTCCTCGGCTCCGGTTTCGCTCCGGTGTCGGCGCTGCCTCAGCCGCCGACGAGCCGGCGGCCCTCGAAGGCACGGCCGAGGGTGACCTCGTCCGCGTACTCCAGGTCGCCACCCACCGGCAGGCCCGACGCGAGACGCGTGGTCCGGATGCCCATCGGCACGAGCAACCGGCTGAGGTAGGTCGCCGTGGCCTCCCCCTCGAGGTTCGGGTCGGTCGCGATGATCACCTCTTCCACGGTGCCGTCGGCCAGACGCGTCATCAGCTGCTGGATGCGGAGGTCGTCCGGGCCCACGCCGTCGATCGGGCTGATCGCGCCACCGAGCACGTGGTACAGCCCGCGGAACTCGCGGGTGCGCTCGATCGCGGCGACGTCCTTCGCTTCCTCGACCACGCAGATGGTGGCCGGCTGGCGGCGGGGATCGCGGCAGATGCTGCAGCGCTCCGACTCGGTCACGTTGCCGCAGATCTCGCAGAAGCGGACCCGCTCCTTGACGTCCGCGAGGAGCTCGGAGAGCCGGGACGGGTCGAACGACTCGTTCTGGAGGATGTGGAACGCGATGCGCTGCGCCGACTTCGGGCCGATGCCGGGGAGGCGGCCGAACTCGTCGATGAGGTCCTGGACGATGCCGTCGTACATCAGCTGCCCTCGCTCAGGGAGGTCTCCTCGATGAACTGCGCGCCGAGGATCTCACGCACCACGGCCTCGCCGTAGCGGCCGGGGACCGGGGCGCGGCGGACCTGCTGCTGCTGGGACGGCGGCTGCTGCCGGGCTGGCTGCTGCTGCTGCCGCTCGGCAGGCTGCTGCTGCTGCTGCTGCTGCTGCTGCTGCTGCTGCTGCTGGGCAGGCTGCTGCTGCGCTGGCTGCGTCGGCGCGGGGGCGCCGCCGGGGCCGGGATCGGGGAACGGGGCGCCGTCGTCGAACGGTGCGTCGTCGAGCGGGTAGTCGTCGATCGGGACGGGAGGCTCGTCCCGCGCCGGCGGTGCAACCTGCGCCGGGCGCTTGCCGGCCTGCAGGGCGTCGATCGCCGCCTGCACGTCGGCCACCGGGCCCGAGGTCGGGACCGGGGTCTGGGCGGGTGCACCCGCGGGAGCGACGGTGTCGCCGGGGGCGGTCGAGCCCATCGGTGCAGCCCAGGTGGGCTCCACATCGTCCGGTACGGCGCCCGCGGTGGGGTCGGTCGCGGGGATCGTGGCGACGGCCCACTCGGTGACGGGACCCGAGGAGGCACTCGGCGCGGGGGCCGGTGCTTCCGGTGCGGGCGCACGGTCCTGCTGGGGCGCGTCCGAGTTCGGCGCGGCCTGGCTCGGCGCGGGCTGCTGCGGTGCGTCCTGCTTCGGTGCGTCCTGCTTCGGCGCGTCCTGCTTCGGCGCGTCCTGCTTCGGTGCGTCCTGCTTCGGGGCGTCCTGCTTCGGCGCGTCCTCGGGCGCGGCGGACTGGCGCGGCGGCGCCTGGTCTGCGGCTACCCGCGTCGGCGTCGGCGCGGCTTGATCCGGCGCGGCCGTCACCGGGGCGTCCTGGCTCGGCGCGGTCGTCGTCGGCGCGGCCTGCTGCGGCGCGGGCTGGCTCGGGGCGTCGTTCTGCGGGACGGCCGGACGCTGCTGGCCTGCTCCCCCCGGACCACCGGGGCCGCGCGCGACGAACTTCACGCGGAAGCCGAGGAGGTCCTGGATCGCGGCGCGCACCAGTTCGCTGACGCTCGTGGTCGGGTCGGACATCTCCTTGAAGGAGGCGACGTCCTGCTGGCTCGGGAACGTCAGCGTGAGCACGTCGTCGCGGAGCGCGGTGACCTGCGCCGTCACGACCACGGTCCACGCGGAGCGCTTGGCACGCTGGACGTGTTCGAGCACCTGCGGCCAGGTGTCCCGCATCTGCTGCAGCCCGACGGCGGCGATCGGCTGCACGACGGGCTCGGAACCGATGACGGTGCCCTGCCCGGTCGAGGATGCCGCCGCGTGCTCGCTCGGCTCGGACGCCGTCCGTTCCGGAGCCGGCTGCTGGCGTTCCGGGCTCTCCGGGGCTTCGGGAGCGCTCGGCGCGACGGCCGCCCAGGAGGCTGCTGCGTCCTGCGCGGCGTTCTTCGTGGGGGCGTTCGTCGCCGGCGCGTTCGTCGCCGGCGCGTTCGTGGCCGGTGCGTTCACCGTCGGCGCGGGCGTCACCGGTGCCTGGGCCGCCGGAACCTGCGCGGACGTCGTCTGCGCCGGGGTTCGCGGTGCCGTGGCTGCGATCGGCGACGGTGCCTGCGCCGCAGGAGCCGTGCGCGCCGACTGCGTCGACTCGACCGGACGCGACGGCGCCGTCTCGTGGTGCCCACCGGCGTCGCCGACGCCCACGCGACGCTCGAGCCGCTCGACCCGGGCGAGTGCGCCGCGCTGGGTGTCGTCCGCTTCGGGGACGAGCATCCGCGCGATCATCAGCTCGAGGTGCAGCCGGGGCGAGGTCGCTCCGGCCATGTCGGTGAGGGCACGGTTCGCGATGTCGGCACCGCGGGAGAGCCCGTTCGCGCCGAAGACCCCGGCCTGCCGCGTCATCGTGTCGAGCTCTTCCGGGGACACTCCACGCAGGACCGCGCCGGCGCTCTCGTTCGTGGCGGCGACGACGATGAGGTCGCGGAGACGCTCGAGGAGGTCCTCGACGAAGCGCCGCGGGTCCTGGCCGGTCTGCACGACACGGTCGATCGCCGCGAACGCGGAACCCGGGTCGGCCACGGCGAGCGCGTCGACGACGTCGTCGAGGAGCGCGCTGTCCGTGTAGCCGAGGAGCGCGACGGCACGGTCGTACGCGATCGCGCCGTCTTCGCTGCCCGCGATGAGCTGGTCGAGCAGGGACAGGGTGTCGCGGACGGACCCGCCGCCGGCACGGACGACGAGCGGCAGCACACCCGGCGCGACGGACACGGACTCCTGCCCGCAGAGCTGCTCGACGTACTCGAGCATCACGGCCGGCGGGACGAGCCGGAACGGGTAGTGGTGGGTGCGGGACCGGATCGTGCCGATGACCTTCTCGGGCTCGGTCGTCGCGAAGATGAACTTGACGTGCTCCGGCGGTTCCTCGACCAGCTTGAGCAGCGCGTTGAAGCCCTGCGGCGTGACCATGTGCGCTTCGTCGAGGATGAAGATCTTGTAGCGGTCGCGCGCCGGGGCGAACACGGCGCGGTCGCGGAGGTCACGCGCGTCGTCCACGCCGTTGTGGCTGGCGGCGTCGATCTCGATGACGTCGAGCGAGCCGCTGCCGCCGCGCGCGAGTTCGACGCAGCTCGGGCAGACGCCGCACGGGGTGTCGGTCGGTCCCTCTGCGCAGTTCAGGCAGCGCGCGAGGATGCGCGCCGAGGTCGTCTTGCCACAGCCGCGCGGCCCGCTGAACAGGTACGCGTGGTTGACCCGGTTGGTCCGGAGGGCGGTGCGGAGCGGGTCGGTGACCTGCGACTGCCCGATGAGCTCGGCGAAGTTCTCAGGCCGGTAACGGCGATACAGGGCGGTGACCACGCGACAAGGGTAGCCGGGACCGCCGACACCGCCGTCCGGAACTCTCCCGCAGCGGAACCGGTTACCCGCACAACGAAAAGACTCCTCACGCACCCCGCGTGGATCAGCGCTGCCCCGGTTACCCGCACAACGAAAAGACTCCTCACGCACCCCGCGTGGATCAGCGCTGCCCCGGTTACCCGCACAACGAAAAGACTCCTCACGCACCCGCCAGAGCCCGGTTACCCTTGCTGCGTTTCCGCCCTGGGGGAGTTGGCCTGGATGGCGTCACGTGAGGAGCCGCGGAAGAGTCTACCGGACACGAGGAGCATCATCGAACACATGAAGATCGCCATCGCCGGAGGACACGGCCAGATCGCCCTCCTCCTCGCCCGTCTCATCGTCGACGCCGGACACGAAGCCGTCGGCATCGTCCGGAACCCCGCCCACGTCTCCGACGTGGAGCAGACCGGTGCGACCGCGATCGTCGCCGACCTCGAGCAGCTCGACGACGACCAGCTCGCGCTCCGGCTGCGTGGCGTCGACGCCGTGGTGTTCGCCGCCGGGGCCGGCCCGAACAGCGGCGCCGAGCGGAAGCTCTCGGTGGACCGGGACGCGGCGATCCTGCTCGCCGACGCCGCCGTGCGCCTCGGCATCGACCGCTACGTGATGATCTCCGCGATGGGTGCGGACGCGTACGACCCGGAGCTCGCCGTCGTCCCGGCGAAGAACGACGCCGCCGTGTTCCAGGTGTACCTGCGTGCCAAGGCCGAAGCGGACGCCAGCATCCGGTCGCGGCGGTTCCGGTGGACGATCGTCCGCCCGGGTGGCCTCCTCGACACCCCGCCGCAGGGCACCGTCACCGTCGGCACGACGGTCCCGCGCGGTTCGATCCCCCGCGCCGACGTGGCGGCGGTCGTGATGCACGCGCTCCTCGACGAGACCGCGCTCAGCGCGCAGTTCGAGGTGACGAGCGGCAACACCCCGATCCCGGCGGCCCTCGGCGCCCTCGGCTGACCAGCGCGCGGGAAGAACTCGGCGAAAGCGACAGTTCGCGGCGGTCAGACGTCGCAGCACTGTCGCTTTCCGGGACCTCTCCGCGCAAGCGCCAGCCCGCCCCGCCCTGCTACAGCGCGACCGCGGCGGACTGCCGGGCGATCTCGAGTTCCTCGTTGGTGGGGATGACGAGCACCGCGACCCGGGACGAGTCCGTCGAGATGAGCCGGGCGTCCTTCGAGTGCAGCTCGTTGCGGTCGTTGTCGACCTCGATCCCGAGGTGCCCGAGGCCCGCCAGGACCCGCCGACGCAGCAGCGCGTTGTTCTCCCCCACGCCCGCGGTGAACACGACGGCGTCGAGCCCGCCGAGCTGCGCGGTGTACGCCCCGACGTAGCGACGGATCCGGTGCCGGTACACGGCGAGCGCCGCCTCCGCCGTCTCGTCGCCGTCGATCGCGTTCGCCTGGACGTCCCGCATGTCGCCGTTGCCGGTCAGCCCGAGGAGCCCGGACTGCTTGTTGAGCATGTCGTCGAGCTCGTCGAACGAGAGTCCGGCTTCGCGGTGCAGGTGGATGAGGACGGCCGGGTCGAGGTCGCCGGAGCGGGTCCCCATCACGAGCCCTTCGAGCGGGGTCAGTCCCATCGAGGTCTCGATCGAGCGACCGCCGTCGATCGCCGCGGCGGACGCACCGTTGCCGAGGTGCAGCACGATCGTCTTCAGCTCGGACAGCGGACGCTGGAGGAAGACCGCGGCCTGCTCGGAAACGTACTTGTGGCTGGTGCCGTGCATGCCGTACCGGCGGACGCCGTACTTCGCGGCGAGGTCCGCCGGGATCGCGTAGGTGTACGCGTGCGGCGGCATCGTCTGGTGGAACGCGGTGTCGAACACGGCCACGTGCGGCACGTCGGAGAAGACCTGCTTCGCCGCGCGGATCCCCTCGAGGTTCGCCGGGTTGTGCAGCGGCGCGAGGCTCGACAGGTCGTCGATCTGCTGCTCGACCTGGTCGGTGACGACGGTGGCCGTGTCGAAGGTGGTCCCGCCGTGCACGACGCGGTGTCCGACGACCGCCGGCGGGTGCTCGTCGAAGGACGGCCCGACCTTCGCGAACGCGTCGATCATCGCCTGGAACCCGGCAGCGTGGTCCGGCACCGATGCGGCGTCGTTCGACGACGACTCCCCCGTCAGCGCGTTCGTGTGCTTCCAGGCGCCGTTCGACTCACCGATCCGCTCGACGAGTCCGGACGCCAGGGTGCGCTCCCCTTCGAGTTCGATGAGCTGGTACTTGAACGAACTCGATCCGGAGTTCACGACGAGTGCGGCGGTCACGGTGGCTCGCTTTCTGTGGATGGCTCGGGAGAGCCGGTCTGGAGGCTCGGGGTGCGTCCGGCGGTCAGGCCGCGTCGGACGCGGTGCCGGCCTGGATGGCCGTGATCGCGACGGTGTTCACGATGTCGCTGACGAGCGCCCCGCGGGACAGGTCGTTGATCGGCTTGCGGAGGCCCTGCAGGACGGGGCCGATCGCGACCGCGCCGGCGGAGCGCTGCACGGCCTTGTAGGTGTTGTTGCCGGTGTTGAGGTCCGGGAAGATGAACACCGTCGCGTGCCCGGCGACCGGCGAGTCCGGCATCTTCGTGCTCGCCACGGTCGGGTCGGCGGCGGCGTCGTACTGGATCGGGCCCTCGACGAGCAGGTCGGGGCGACGCTCGCGGACGAACGCGGTGCCGGCACGGACCTTGTCCACGTCGGCGCCGGAGCCGCTGTCGCCGGTCGAGTAGCTGAGCATCGCGACGCGGGGGTCGATGCCGAACTGTGTCGCGGTCTCGGCGGAGGAGATGGCGATGTCGGCGAGCTGCTCGCTCGTCGGGTCCGGGATGACCGCGCAGTCGCCGTAGACCAGGACGCGGTCGGCGAGTGCCATCAGGAACACGCTCGACACGATCGACGTGTCCGGACGGGTCTTGATGATCTCGAACGACGGTCGGATGGTGTGCGCGGTCGTGTGCTTCGCGCCGGAGACCATGCCGTCCGCGAGCCCGAGCTGGACCATCATCGTCCCGAAGTAGGAGACGTCGGTGACGGTGTCGCGGGCGAGCTCGATGCTCATCCCCTTGTGGGCGCGGAGCTTCGTGTACTCCTCGGCGAAGCGCTCCCGCAGGTCCGAGTCGAACGGCGAGACGAGCTGTGCGGCGTCGAGGTCGAGGCCGAGCTCGGTCGCCCGGGCGCGGATGGCGGCCGGGTCGCCGAGGATCGTGAGCTCGCAGACCTGCCGCTGCAGCAGCGTCGACGCGGCACGGAGGATGCGGTCGTCGTCGCCTTCGGGCAGGACGATGCGCTTGCCGTACTCGCGCGCCCGGTCGAGCAGCCCGTGCTCGAACATCAGTGGCGTGACGACGCCGGACGGGGTGACCTGCAGGCGTGCGAGGAGCTCGTCGGCCTGCACGTGCCGCTCGAACAGCGACAGCGCGAGGTCGGCCTTCCGCGGGGAGTCCGCCGCGAGCCGACCGCGCGTCTGGGTGATGCGGAGCGCGGTGTCGTACGTGCCGAGGTGGTTCGTCGCGATCGGGAGCGAGCTCGACAGGCCCTCGAGCAGGCGGGTGATCTGCGGCGCGGTCTCGAACCCGCCGTTCAGGATGACGCCCGCCAGGCTCGGGAACGTCTCCGACTGGTTGGCGAGGAGCGTGGCGATGAGGACGTCGTTGCGGTCACCGGGGACCACGACGATCCCGCCCTCGATCAGCCGCGGGAGCACGTTCTCCATGCTCATGCCGGCGACGACGGTGCCCAGGGCTTCACGGTCGAGCAGTGCTTCGTCGCCGCGGACGAACGTGGCGTCCGTGGCCTGGAGCAGCGCCCGCACGGTCGGTGCGACGAGCACGGCGTCTTCGGGGATGGCCCACACCGGGGTGTCCGGGTGGTCGTCCTGCACCGCGGCGGAGACGCTGGCGCAGATGGCGGGCATCGCGTCCGGGTCGGCACGGTTCACCACGATGCCGAGCAGCTGGGCGTGCGCGCTCCGGAGTTCGCTCGTGGTGACGTCGGCGACCTGGCCCATCTCCTCCGCGCTGCGGGCGGCGCGGTCGGCGGCGTTCCGACCGCCGAGCACCAGCAGCACCGGCGCCCCGAGGTTCGTGGCGACCTTGGCGTTGAACGAGAGCTCGGTGGGGCTGCCCACGTCGGTGTAGTCCGAACCGAGCACCACGACCGCGTCGTACTGCCGCTCGACCTGGGCGAAGCGGCTCACGATCGTGGCGAGTGCTGCGTCGGCGTCCGCGTGCACGTCGTCGTAGGTCACCCCGACGGCGTCGTCGTAGGACTGGTTCGCGCCGGTGTGCTGGAGCAGCAGCTCGAGCACGTAGTCGGGTTCTTCCACGGAGCGGGCGACGGGGCGGAACACGCCGACGCGTCCGACCGTGCGGGCGAGGGTCTCGAGGACACCGAGCGCGACCGTGCTCTTGCCCGTGTGTCCTTCTGCTGACGTGATGTAGATGCGGGTCGACACGGTTCCAGGGTAGCCACGGCCACGTCGCGCCCACTGGGAACGGACACACCTGTGGACGACCGTGGTCATCCACACCCGCGAAGACCTGTACCATGGGGTGTCGTCATCGAGAGATGGCACCAGGAGAATTCGCCTAGTGGCCTATGGCGCACGCTTGGAAAGCGTGTTGGGTGCAAGCCCTCGGGGGTTCGAATCCCCCATTCTCCGCGTACCGATCGAAACCAAGCACAACGGCCCGATCGAAACCAAGCACAACGGCCCGATCGAAACCAGCACCACCCGAAAGCGCACGAGTCCCCCGGACCGTGCGCTTTCGCCGTTCCTGAGCGGATCCGCCGGGTTGACACGTCACCGGTCCCCCACCCTGCGGACCCGTCTGCACCCCGTTCGCCGTGGACGGACCCGAAAGGGTGGACAGACCTGTCGCGATCGCCCCGAGGTCCCCTATGCTGACCGCACGGCACGCCCGAACGACGGTCGAGCCGAGTGCATCGACGGCAGGGGCGCCGTCCTGTGGGACGTCCTTCGGCGTGCCCGGGCACCCGAGGGGACGAGGAGACGGCCGTGGGGGAAGCGACCGCGCCGGCGACGGCGAGGAGTGATCGGATGACGTACGACGTCGTCCTGCGCCCTCGTGCCGCGCTGGTCCGCTCCACTGCGCTGAGCATCGTCTTCTCCGCCGTGCCGCTCGCCGTCGCCCTCGTCTGGATGTCGTTCCCGCTGCGGCTGTGGGCGCTCGTCGCGTCCGTGGTGGTCGTCATCGCGATCGTCGTCGGCCTGGTGTTCGTCCGGCTCCGGTCGGCCTTCGTCGGCCTCGGCCCGGACGGCGTCACGGTGCGCGGTGTCGTCGCGGCACGCCGGACCTTCTCCCGCGAGCAGGTGTCGAGCATCGTCCTCGCGACCACGTTCGGCAGCTCCGTGGACCGCACCGCCCGCGAGCTCGTGGCCTTCGACGCCGATGAGCACGTGCTCTTCCGGATGCGCGGCGACGTCTGGGGCGACCAGGGGCTCGACCGTGTCGTCGACGCCCTCGGCGTCCAGGTCACCGAGATCACCCGGCCGATGCCGGCGCGGGACTTCGCCCGCCGGTACCTCCCCGGCCGCCGCACCCACTAGCCGTCGCACCCACGAACCGTCGCCGCCACGCTGCGCCGGGCAGCGCGCTACCGTCGCCGTCGCAGGGTGGAGAAGATCCCCTGCACGACCTCCTTCGCGATGGTGCCGCCGAGTCCTCCCCCGAGCAGGTCCGACAGCGGGTCGTCCGCCTTCCGCGATGACGTCGTCCGCCGCGTCGAGGTCGTCCGCGACCGCCGCGACTGCGCCGCGCGCTCGGCCTTCTCGAACTCCCGCTGCGTCCGCTCGTACTCCTTCTGGGCCGCCGCACGCTCCCGCTCCTCCTGCTTCGCCTGCGCTGCCGCTTCCTTCGCGGCCGCGGCGGCGGCACGCGCAGCCTCCTTCTCGGCGTCCGCCGCTGCGGTCGCGGCGGCCTCCTGCGCCTCGGCGGCGGCGGACTGCGCGGCGGCGGCCTCCATCCGGCGGGCGAGCATCTCGTGCGCCGAGTCGGGGTCGACGCGGGTGCCGTAGGTGGCGAGCAGCGGGGACGAGGCGACCCGGGCCTCCATCGCGGCCGACGGCATCGGGTCCATGGACCCCTGCGGCGCGCGCAGCCGGGTCCACGCAACCGGGGTGGGTGCGCCCTTCTCGTTCATCACGGTGACGATCGCCTCGCCGGTGGCCAGGGACGTGAGGACCTCGCCGAGGTCGTAGTCGCTCGTCGGGTACGTCGACACGGTCGCGCGGAGCGCCTTCGCGTCGTCCGGGGTGTGCGCGCGGAGCTGGTGCTGGATCCGGGAGCCGAGCTGTGCCAGCACGTCGTTCGGTACGTCCTTCGGGGTCTGCGTGACGAAGAAGATCCCGACGCCCTTCGACCGGATGAGCCGCACGGTCCGGACGATCTGCTCGGTGAAGTCCTTCGACGCCCCGCTGAAGAGCAGGTGCGCCTCGTCGAAGAAGAACACGAGCTTCGGCTTGTCCTGGTCGCCGACCTCCGGCAGCTCGTTGAACAGGTCCGCGAGGAGCCACATCAGGAACGTCGAGAACACCTCGGGCTGGTCCTGGACCCCGGGCACCTCGAGCAGGCTCACGATCCCGCGGCCGTCCGGAGCGGTCCGCAGGAACACCTGCGTGTCGATCTCCGGCTCGCCGAAGAACGCGTCGGCGCCCTTGTCGGCGAAGGTGATGAGCTCGCGGAGGATCACCCCCGCCGTCTGCTTCGACAGGCCACCGAGCTCCGCCAGTTCCGGCTTGCCCTCGTCGCTGACCAGGAACGTCAGGACGCTCCGCAGGTCCGCGAGGTCGACGAGGGGCAGTCCGGCCCGTTCGGCGTAGTGGAACACCAGCCCGAGCGAGGACTCCTGCGTGTCGTTCAGCCCGAGGACCTTCGACAGCAGCAGCGGTCCGAAGCCCGACACGGTCGCCCGGATCGGCACGCCCGTGCCCTGCCCGCCGAGCGAGTACAGCTCTGCCTCGCTCGCGGCTGGGGTCCAGTCCTGCCCGATGCCGGCGGTGCGGGCGAGGAGCTTCTCGTTGCCCTGCCCCGCGACGGCGAGCCCGGACAGGTCCCCCTTGATGTCCGCGGCGAACACCGGCACCCCGTTCGCCGCGATCTGCTCGGCGAGGACCTGGAGCGTGCGGGTCTTGCCGGTGCCGGTCGCGCCGGCGACGAGCCCGTGCCGGTTCAGCATCCCGAGCGGGATCCGCACCTGCACGTCGGGGCGTGCGTCCCCGTTCACCAGGGCGCCGAGTTCGAGGGCGCTGCCCTCCACGGCGTAGCCGTCCCGGATCGCGGCGATCGCCGCATCCCCGAGTGGGCCGCTCACGCCGTTGGTCGGGTCCGCGCCGCCGGTCGCCTCCACGCCGTTGGTCGGGTCCGCGCCGCCGGTCGCCTCCACGCCGCTGGGAGCCTCCACGCCGCCGGGAGGCTCGGTGCCGGTCGTCGAAGCCGCCGCCGGCCCCGGGGCGGTCGCGTCAGCCGGCCCCGCTGCCGCCACGTCCGCGACGGCGGGTTCCGCGACGGGGGCGAGTGGTGCCTCCTGGCCGGAGGGAGCCGGCGACGCTGCGACCGCCGGTTCCGCGTCGGGCACGAGGGGTGTCTGCGCCAGTGCCGCGGCGAGTTCCTCGGCGCGCGCGGCGGCTTCGTCCGCGAGGCGCCGCGCTTCCTCGGCGGCGACCCGTGCTGCCTCGGCTGCCGCCCGTGCCTGCTCCACCGCGTCGCTCATGGGCACAGCCTATGGACGCGGACGCTCCCCGTCCGGGGTCCACCACGAGACCGACCGACTCGGAACGACGACATCGTCGTCGTACGACAGCGACCTCGTCGTTCCGAGTCAGTCACCGCCGCGCCCCGCGTCAGTGCGTCAGCGCCGGCACCGACCGCGGGCGGACGACCAACCACAGGAGCAGGATCGCGACCGCCGAGGTGCACGCCATCACCGCGGCCATCGGCGCCGCCTGCGAGATGCCGAGCCACCCGACGATCGGCGAGATCAGCCCTGCCACGCCGAAGTTCAGCGCGCCGAGCACCGATGCGGCGGTCCCGGCCTCTTTCCCGTGCGCCGCGAGGCCGATCACCTGGACCAGCGGGAACGAGAACCCGCACGCCGCGATGAAGAACCACAGCGGCACGAGGACCCCGACGAGCCCTGCCCCGAGCAGGTCCAGCACGATGATCGCCGTCGCGGCCAGGAACAGCGTCGCCGTCGAGCACGCCAGGATCCACTGCGGCCCGACGCGCTGCGCCAGCCGGGAGGAGATCTGCACCCCGACCACGACCCCGACGGAGTTCACGGCGAAGAGCAGCCCGTACTGCTGCGCGTCGAGCCCGAAGACGTCCTGGAACAGGAACGGTGACGCGCTGAGGTACGAGAACAGTCCGCTGAAGACCATCGCCCCGATGAGCGCGACCCCCACGAAGATCCGGTCCGAGAACAGCGCCCGGTACCGCTGGCCGATGGTGGCGTGCCCGGCCTCGTGGCGGCGTGCCGGCGGCAGCGTCTCGACGATGAGCAGGATGGACGCGATGACGACCGCCAGGCCGTAGCAGGCCAGGAAGACGAAGATGCCGCGCCAGCTGACGAACCGCAGCATCTGCGAGCCGATGAGCGGGGCGAGGATCGGCGCGAGGCCGTTCACCATCGCCAGACGGGACAGCATCAGCACGAGGGGCTTGCCGCCGAACAGGTCGCGGACCGTTGCCATCGCGACGACACCGCCGGCAGCTGCGCCCATGCCCTGCAGCACGCGGAACACCGCGAGGACCTCGATGTTCGGGGCCATCGCGGCGCAGATCGACGCGGCGACGTGCACGGACGTGGCGATGATCAGCGGCAGCCGCCGGCCGACCTTGTCGCTCCACGGGCCGACGAGCAGCTGCCCGACCGCGAAGCCGAGCGTGGTGGCAGTGAGCGTGAGCTGGACGGCGCCGTCAGTGACGCCGAACTGCTCCTTCAGCGACGGGAACGCCGGCAGGTACAGGTCGATCGTGAACGGACCGAGCGCGGTGAGCGCTCCGAGCACGAAGACGTAGACGAGGCGCTGCGCCCGGGACAGGGAGTCCCCGGGGTGCAGGATGACGGTGAGCGAACCAGTGGTCGCGGGCGCGGTCACAACAGGGTCCTTCGACGATGAGGGGCGGTGGGGAGGGGTGATCGCGGGATCGCTCGAATCGATTCGTCCGCGCGATCATCCTACGGGCCACAGCGAGCCGCGCCGACACCCGTTGCCGGGCGTTGCCGCGTGTCGGTTCCCCGGCTTGCTCGCGGGGCGTGCACCTGCGGTACCGTCGGAGGGCTCGGGGCTCCGGGCGGATCAGCACGGAAGAGGGGGTGGGCGTCATGGTGGACGCTCGGATCCTGCACACGACGGCAGCGCTGCGCGAGGCGATCCTCCGGCTCGCCGCGGACCGTCCCGTCTCCGAGATCACGGTCGCGGACGTCACGCGCGCCGCCGGGATCAACCGTGCGACCTTCTACTCCCACGCCGTGTCGCCGGGGTCGCTCCTCGCCGACGTGCTCACCCCGGAACTCGACCGGATCCGTGACGACGACTCCGAGGCACGCCGGGCGGCGTACGAGCGCGGCGCCGACCGTGACGAACTCGCGGCGATCACCCGCAAGGGCATCAACGCCGTCGTCGAACACGTGGTGCTGCACCGCGAGATCTACGTCCGGGCACTCCCCGACCCGAACGACGCCTCGTTGCACCGGCTGCTCGTGGAGCACTTCACGGTGTCGAGCGCGCTGCACATCCGGGAGCTCGACGCGGCCTCCCGGCCCGAGCTCCTCGACGACGTCGCCGCGGGCTTCGTCGCGCAGGGCTTCGTCGGGGCGATCGAGGCCTGGCTCGCGGGCACGCGGCGCTCCCGGAAGGCCCTGGTCGACACCATCACGCGGTCCTTCCCCGCCTGGTGGAGCTGACCCGCGCGCAGTCCTTCCGCGCGTAGCCAGTCCTTCCGCGCGTAGGCGGTCCTTCCGCGCGTAGGAAGTCCTTCCGCGCGTAGGAAGTCCTTCCGCGCGTAGGCAGTTGTTTCGCGCGTAGGCAGTCGCTTCTTTCGACCGACTACGCGCGAATCCCCTTTCCAGCGCGCGCGTGATGGGTGCGAACGCGCGTGGTCAGCGGCCTGGAGGCGCGGTGCCGGGCCGACACGAGCCTCCCGTCCGGTGGGACCGCGACCAGTGCACCCGGGTCGCGTCAGCCCGGCGCGCGACCAGTGCACCCGGGTCGCGTCAGCCCGGGGCGCGACCAGTGCACCCGGGTCGCGTCAGCCGTCGGCCGGCTTCTCGCCCCGCTGCAGTGCGGTGACCGCGTCGACGGAGTGCTCCACGAGCGCCGCGTCGGTGTCCCCCGTGACGCGGTAGTCCGCGGAGACGCCGTCCCCGCCGGTGCCGCTCGCCGGCAACCGGTCTCCGAGCCCGACGACCACGACTCCGGCGTCGTGCGCTGTCTGGAGCTCCCCGGTCAGTGCCGAGGCGTCCTCGGCCTGGACGAGCAGCGCCTTCGCGCCGGTGCGGACGAGTTCCCGGACGGCCGTGCGCTGCGACGCGACCGGGTCGGCGGCCGTGGCGACGCGCACGTCGGGGCGGAAGCCGGCCTCGGTCAGCTCGGTGCGGAACTCCGCGGGCAGGGTGTCCGCGTCCGAGGCCTGCAGGACCACACCGACCACGGCGTGCTGGTCGAACCCGCCGTCGGAGCTGGTGAGGTCCGTGCTCTTGACCGGCGTCGGCGCCTGCGACGTGGTGCCGGTGCACCCGGCCAGCACGGCGACGGCACTCACCGCCAGTGCGGCGGCGGCCAGGATGCGGCGCACGGTTCCTCCTCGATACGGGTCTGCCACGCTACCCGGTCGTCGCAGCGGACGACGGCGGGGCCGACGACGGCGCGCCCGACGACGGCCCGCCCGACGACGGCCCGCCCGACGACGGCGCGCCCGACGACGGCGGCGGCACCGGCCCGAGCCGCCGCACCGCGAACAGCCCGACGAGCGCGATGACGATCATCGCGGCGAAGACCGACGCGAACGCGAGCGCGTCTTCACGGCCCCCGACCGCCGTGAACAGGATCCCCGCGACCGCGAGCCCGACCACGCTGCCGGAGGCGTCCGCGATGGTCAGGGCGGAGCTGGCGAACCCGTCGTCGCCCTCGCTGGAGAACCGGAGCGTCAGCATCGACGTCCGCGGGTACGCGACGCCCATCCCGGCACCGCCGACGAACCAGCCCGCGACGAGCACCCACACCGGCAGGTCCGCGACTGCCACGGCCAGAGCGGCGACGAGGCTGACCAGGACCAGCCCGAGTCCGACGCCGAAGGCACGGGCGGCGGTCAGCCGGCGCTCCCCCATCCGCCCGTGCACCCAGCTCGCACCGGCCCAGCTGAGCGCGGCGACGGTGAGCGCGAGCCCGGCGGCGGACGGTGAGAGCCCGTGCTGCGCCTGGAGCAGGAAGGGAACGTAGGCCTCGCTGCCGAAGAACCCGGCGGCGAGGACCCCACGGAGCAGGACCACGGACGGCAGCCCGGGGCCGGCGGTGAACGTGCGGCGTGGCAGCAGCGGACGGAGTGCGAACCACGCGCCGACCAGCCCGACGACGATCGCGACGGCACCCAGGGCGACGGGCAGGTCCGGCGCCACGTTGAGGAGCAGGACGGCCACGGCGGCAGCGACCGACCACACGATCCGGCTCCGCTGCCACGGTGGCCGGAGCGCGGCGGCCGGCGCGTGCAGGTGCCGGAGCGTCGGGACGAGCAGGGAGAACGCGACGACGGCGATCACGAGGGCCCCCGCGAACACCCAGTGCCAGCTCGCGAGCTCGGTGACGAAGCCGGCGAGCGCCGGACCGATCAGAGCGGGCACCACCCAGGCGGCGGCGAACCCGGCGAAGACCGGGCCGTGCAGGTCCTCCGGGAAGATCCGGGCGACCAGCACGTAGAGGACGACGTCGATCGCGCCGGCGCCGAAGCCCTCGACCAGACGCCCGGCGAGGAACACCGGCATCGTCGGGGCGAGCATCACGATCGCCGTGCCGACGGCGAAGAGCGCGGCGGACACCCATGCGACCACCCGGCCTCCGGCTCGGTCCGTCCAGTTGCCGGCGAGCACCATCCCGGGCACGCCGGCGGCCAGGGGCGCGGCGAAGCTCAGCGAGTACAGGGTCTCGCCGTGCAGGTCCCGGCTGATCTCCGGCATGACCGTGGTCATGGCGAGGTTCTGGAACGCGGCGACGGCGACGATGGCGACCATCCCGATGGTCGGGAGGGCGTACCCCCTGCTGAACAGGGTCGTCCTCGTCGCCGTCGTGGTCACCGCATCAGGCTAGCGGCGGAGCGGGCCGCCGCGCCCGCCGGTTCCACCGCACGAGGCTAGCGGCGGAGCGCCTGTCGCACGTCCTCGACCAGGTCGCCGGCGTCCTCGATGCCGACCGACAGCCGCACGACGTTCTCCGGGACGGCGAGCTCGGTGCCCTTCACCGACGCGTGCGTCATCTCGCTCGGGTACCCGATGAGCGACTCAACCCCGCCGAGCGATTCGGCGAGCGCGAACAGCTCGGTGGACTCCGCGAACCGCTTGGCTGCGTCGGGCCCGCCGGCGAGCGCCACCGAGAGCATCCCGCCGAAGCCGCGCATCTGCTTCGCCGCGACGTCGTGCCCCGGGTGGTCGCTGAGGCCCGGGTAGTAGACGCGCTCGACGGCGGGGTCGCCGACGAGCGCCTCGGCCACGGCCTGCGCGTTCTGCGAGTGCCGCTCCATCCGGATCGGCAGCGTCTTGATGCCGCGGATCGTCAGCCAGGCGTCGAAGGGGGACGAGATCGCCCCGCCGCCGAACTGCAGGAACGCCACCTTGTCGGCGAGCTCCTGGTCGCGCAGGACGATTGCGCCACCGACGACGTCCGAGTGGCCGCCCAGGTACTTCGTGGTGGAGTACGCGACGACGTCGGCGCCGAGCGACAGGGGCTGCTGGAGGTACGGCGAGGCGAAGGTGTTGTCGACGACCACGAGCGCGCCGGCGTCGTGCCCGAGGGCGGCGAGCGCCTCGATGTCCGCGATCTTCATGAGCGGGTTCGTCGGCGTCTCGACCCAGAGCACGGTCTGCGCCGGTGCGTCCTGCAGTGCGGCGCGGACCAGGTCGAGGTCGCTCATGTCGACGACGACGAGCTCGACGCCCCACGGCACGTGCAGCCGGTTCACCAGGCGGTGCGTGCCGCCGTAGACGTCGTTGCCCATCACGACGCGGGCACCTGGTGACAGGGTGGCACGGAGCAGTGCGTCCTCGGCCGCGAGGCCGGAGGCGAACGAGTACGCGGCGACGCCGCCGTCGAGGTCCGCGAGCATCGTCTGCAGCGAGTCCCGCGTCGGGTTGCCGGAGCGGGAGTACTCGTAGCCGCCCCGCATCTCCCCGATGCCGTCCTGCACGTACGTGGACGTCAGGTGGAGCGGCGGGATCACGGCGCCGGTGGCGCCGTCGGGCTCCTGTCCGGCGTGGACGGCTCGGGTGCTGAACTCGGTCATGGTGCGTTCTCCAGGTCGGACGGGAGGCTCGGATCGCGTCGGTCGCGCACCGCTCGCTGGGTGCGCTGCCGCGCTCACTCGGACAGGTCGGCTTACTCGGACTGGTCGGCTTACTCGGACAGGTAGGTGAGCAGGTCGTGGCGGGTGAGCACGGTCACCGGCTTGCCGTCCTCGACGACGAGCAGCGCGTCCACGCTCTCCAGTGCGCGACGAGCGGCGGACACCGACTCGCCGACGCCGATGAGCGGCAGCGGGTCGCCGACGAAGCCGGTCAGCGCGTCCGCCATCTTCGCCGCCCCGGTGAAGACCTGCTCGAGCAGGTCCTTCTCGGCGACCGCGCCGATGACCTCACCGATGACGACGGGCGGCTCGGCGCTGAGGACGGGCATCTGCGAGACGCCGTACTTGGTCATGATGTCCACGACCTCGCGCACCGTGTCGGACGGGTGCGCGTGCACGAGGTCCGGCAGGCGGCCGTCCTTGCCGGCGATGAGCGACCCGACGGTGCGGGCGTCGTCGGTCTCGGCGAAGCCGTAGGAGCGCATCCACCGGTCGTTGAAGATCTTGCCGAGGTACCCGCGGCCGCCGTCCGGCAGGAGCACGACGACGACGTCGTCCTCCGTGAGGTCGCGTGCAGCTCGGAGCGCCGCGACGACCGCCATGCCGCTGGAGCCGCCGACGAGCAGCCCTTCTTCGCGGGCGAGCCGCCGGGTCATCGCGAACGAGTCGGCGTCCGACACGGCGATGATCTCGTCCGGGATCTCGGGGTCGTACGCGGTCGGCCAGAAGTCCTCGCCGACGCCCTCGACGAGGTACGGGCGACCGGTGCCACCGGAGTAGACGGAGCCCTCCGGGTCCGCGCCGACGATGCGGACGCCGCCGTTCGAGACCTCTTTCAGGTACTTGCCGGTCCCCGAGATGGTGCCGCCCGTGCCGACACCCGCGACGAAGTGGGTGATGCGCTCCTCGGTGTCGCGCCAGATCTCCGGACCGGTGGTCTCGTAGTGGCTGCGCGGCCCGTTCGGGTTCGCGTACTGGTTCGGCTTGTACGCCCCCGGGATCTCCCGCACGAGACGGTCCGACACCGAGTAGTAGGACTCCGGGTGCTCCGGCGGGACCGCGGTCGGCGTGACCACGATCTCGGCGCCGTACGCCGTGAGGACGTTGCGCTTGTCCTCGCCGACCTTGTCCGGCAGCACGAAGACGCACCGGTAGCCGCGCTGCTGGGCGACGAGCGCCAGGCCGACGCCGGTGTTGCCCGACGTGGGTTCGACGATCGTGCCGCCCGGACGCAGGTCACCCGACGCCTCGGCGGCGTCGATGATCCGCGTGGCGATGCGGTCCTTCGAGGAGCCACCGGGGTTCAGGTACTCGACCTTGACGAGCACCGTGGCCCGGACACCCTCGGTGACACGGTTCAGCTTGACCAGCGGGGTGTCGCCGACGAGGTCGACGACGGAGTTCGCGTAACGCACGCGGACGAGTCTAGGCGGCGCACCCGAGTCCCTCCGGAGCGTGACGGGCGGCTACGACGCGAGCGAGGAGGGCGCCCCTGTGGGCGCGACGTGGGCCGTCACCGCTGCCGAGACCTCGGCGCGACGCCGGTCGATGACGTCGCCCATGTCGCGCGCCAGCGCGGGGGTGGACCGCACGATCTGGTCGAGGGCGGTGGCGGGCACGACCAGCGCCGCGACCTCGGTGAGGGCGACGGCGGTGGTGAGCAGTGCCTCCCGGGTGAGTGCCGTCTGCCCGATGTGGTCGCCGGCCTCGACGCGGGTGGCGGGGAGGTCCGGGCTCGCCGGTCCGGGTCCGCCGGTCCGGATCCGCCGGTCCGGATCCGCCGGTCCGGGTCCGCAGGTGGGTCCGCCGGTCCGGATCCGCCGGTCCGGGTCCGCGCGTCCGGATACGCCGGTCCGGGTCCGCGGGTCCGGGTCCGCCGGGTCGGGTCCGGCTCGGCCTGGAGGCTCGGCCCGCGCCCGCCCCGCCCCTTCCCCCGGCGCGTCAGGCGTCCAGGGCGTCGACCGGTGCGTTCTGCTGTCGGTGCAGCGTCGCGTACGTGCCGTCCCGTGCGATGAGTTCGTCGTGCGTGCCCTGCTCCACGATCTGCCCGTGGTCGAGCACGAAGATGACGTCGGCATCGCGGATCGTCGAGAGCCGGTGCGCGATCGAGATCGTCGTCCGCCCACGTGCGGCCGCGTCGAGCGCGGTCTGCACGACGCGCTCGGAGATCGAGTCCAGCGCACTCGTCGCCTCGTCGAGCACGAGCACGGGTGGGTCCTTGAGCATCACGCGCGCGATGGCGATCCGCTGCTTCTCGCCGCCGGACAGCCGGTAGCCGCGCTCCCCCACGATCGTGTCGTACCCGTCGGGGAAGGACGCGATCGTCTCGTGGATGTTCGCCGCCCGCGCGGCGCGCTCGAGTTCTTCGAGCGTGGCGCCGGGCTTGGCGTACCGGAGGTTGTCACCGATCGTCGCGTGGAACAGGTACGTCTCCTGGGAGACGATGCCGACGTGCCGCATCAGGTCCTCGTGCTCGAGGTCCCGGACGTCGGCGCCGGCGAAGCGGACCGAGCCCCGCGTCGCCTCGTAGAGTCGCGGAACGAGGTACGAGACCGTCGTCTTGCCCGCGCCGGAGGGTCCGACGAACGCCGCGAACTGGCCCGGCTGCAGCTCGAAGGACACCCCGCGGAGCGTCGGCTTGTCGGCTTCGCCGTCCGGGTAGGTGAACGTGACGTCGTCGAAGGCGACGTGTCCCACCCGGGACTCGTCGACCTTGCGCGCGGTCGGCGAGTCGGTGATCGCCGGCTTCAGGTCGAGGTACTCGAAGATGCGGGCGAAGAGTGCACCCGAGGTCTGCAGGTCGAGGACGACCCGGAGGAGCCCCACCGTCGGGAACAGCAGCCGGGACTGCACGGTCGTGAACGCCACGATCGTGCCGGCCGTTATCGGGATGCCGCCGAGGATCAGGTACGCGGCAACGAGGTAGATGATCGCCGGGATGATCGACAGGAAGATCTGCACGATCGCGAAGAACCACTGCCCGGACATCTGCTGGCGCACCTGCAGCGCGATCTGGTTCCGGTTCTCGTCGCCGTACCGGTGCGTCTCACTGCGCTGCTGGTTGAAGCTCTTCGCGAGCAGGATCCCCGAGACGCTCAGGGCTTCCTGCGTGATCGCGGTCATGTCGGAGAGCGACTCCTGCGTCTGTCCGGCGATCTTGGCGCGGACCTGCCCGACCTTCCGCTGGGCGATGACGAGAAGCGGCAGCAGGACCACCGCGACGAGGGTCATCTGCCAGCTCAGCAGCAGCATCGCGACGACCGCGGCGATGACCGTCACGGTGTTGCCGAGCACCGAGGAGATCGTGTTGTTCAGGACACTCGCGACCCCACCGACGTCGTTCTGCAGGCGGGACTGGATGACGCCGGTCTTCGTACGGGTGAAGAACGCCAGCTCCATGCGCTGCAGGTGCGCGAAGAGCCGCATCCGCATGGCGCCCATCACCTTGTTGCCGACCGTCGCCGTCAGGTAGGTCTGCCACACGCCCACCCCGGCGCTCGCGATCCAGAGCACCACCATCGCGGTGACGAGCTCGGCGAGCACCGGGACGTCCGGCGTGCCGGACTTCGGGAACAGCCCGAGGTCGAACGCCTTCTGCGTCAGGAGCGGTGGGATCACGGACAGCGCGGCACCGATGAGCACCAGCACGGTCGTAAAGATGATCGCCCGACGGTGCGGGACGAACAGCCCGGCGATCCGCTTGAGCAGGTGCGGGATCTGCGGAGCTTCGGCGTTCGCCGCCTTCTGCGCGTCGAAGTCACCGCTCGAGATCCGGCCGCCGCGGCCACCACCGCCACCGCCACGCATCCCCGGCATGCTCATGCGAGCTCCTTCCGCCCGGCGCGACCCGGACGGTCCGCTCACCCGAGCAAATGTAGCCCCGCCGTGGGACATCGGCCCCTCCGCTGGACCGATCTGTGGAATTGACCCCTGTTCGGGGCCGTGCGAGCATGACCCGTCCCGTTCCACGCACCACGAGGTCCCATGCCGTCCGCGCCGTCCCGCCCCGACCCGTCCACCGTCACGTCGCTCCGGCACCAGCTCACGCGCCGCAAGCCGATCGACCAGCTGCAGAGCGAAGCGGCCTCGGGTGTGGACGGCGAGCCGCTCCGACGGACCCTGGGCGTCTGGCACCTCACGATGATCAGCGTGGGTGCCACGCTCGGCACCGGCATCCTCGTGGTCCTCGGTACCGCCGTCCCGCTCGCCGGGCCCGCAGTCTGGATCTCGTTCGTCGTCGCCGGGGTCGCCGCCCTGCTCTCCGCACTGTCCTATGCCGAGATGGCCGGAGCCGTCCCGACGTCCGGGTCGAGCTACTCGTACACCTACGCCACCATGGGCGAGGGCATCGCCTGGGTGTGCGGCTGGTGCCTCGTGCTCGAGTACGCGGTGTCCGTCGCCGCGGTCGCCGTCGGCGCGAGCGAGTACGTCGACGAGACTCTCCGCGTGTTCGGGCTGCACCTGCCGGCCGCGCTCTCGGCGCCCCCGGGTGACGGCGGCGTCGTCAACCTGCCAGCAGCGGCTCTCGTGCTCATCGCCACCGCCGTCCTGCTGCCGGGAGCCCGCGAGAGCGCCTGGGTCAACACCCTGATGGTGATGGTGAAGATCGCGCTCCTCGTGTTCTTCGTCATCGTCGCGTTCAGTGCGTTCCGCGCGGGGAACTTCGAGCCGCTCGCACCCATGGGTGCCGCGGGCGTCACCGCGGCCGCGTCCCGGCTCTTCTTCTCCTACATCGGGTTCGACGCCGCGTCCACCGCCGGCGAAGAGGCGAAGAACCCCCGCCGTGACCTCCCCCGCGCGATCATCGGCTCGATCGCGCTCATCACGGCGCTGTACATCCTGGTCGCAATCGCCGCGATCGGTGCCCGGCCGTGGACGTCGTTCTCCTCCACCGAGGCGTCGCTGGTCCGCATCGTCGTCGACGTCACGGGGCAGCCGCTCGTCGCGCTGGTGTTCTCGATCGGCGCCGTGATCGCCATCGCCAGCGTGGTGCTCACCGTGCTCTACGGCCAGACACGGATCCTCTTGACGATGGCGCGCGACGGACTGGTGCCGAAGGTCTTCGGCCGGGTTTCGCACCGAACCGGGACCCCAATCGCGAACACCCTGATCGTCGGTGTCGTCGTGACGATCGTCGCCGCGCTGGTGCCCCTCGGCGAGCTCGCGGACGCGACGAGCATCGGCACCCTTGTGGCCTTCGCGCTGGTGAACGTCTCCGTGATCATCCTGCGTCGCTCGCAGCCCGGGCTCGAGCGTTCGTACCGCGTCCCGTTCTTCCCTGTCGTCCCGATCCTCGGCACGCTCAGCTGCGCCCTGCTCGCGGTGTTCCTCGGCGCGGGCACGTGGATCGCATTCGCCATCTGGATGCTCGCCGGCGCCGCCCTCTACGCGCTCTACGGCCGCCGCCACAGCACGCTGCCCTGACCCTGCCGCCCTCCGCAGTGTCCGGAAGCGGTGCGGCAAAGCGACAGTCCTCCCGTGCTGCCCACCTCACCGCTGTCGCTTTCCTGGACTTCTCCGTTTGCGCCGCCCAGCGCGAGCCAGGCCCGACCTTCCGACCAGTGCGAGCACCGTCCGCTGTCACCGGCACGGCACCCCGTGCACGCGGAACAGCGCGCGCAGCCGTTCCGGCTCGACGAGGTGCCACCAGGTCACGCGGATGAACCCCCGCACGACCGGGAGCGCGCGGAGCTGGTCCTCCCGCAGCTTCTCCGCCCAGAGCGCATCCGCTCCCGTTCGTCCGTGCAGCATGGAGGCGTCCTCGTACTTCTGCCGCCCGTCGAACTCGACGACGACGCCGAGTGAGGGCATCCAGAAGTCCACGCGGTGCACCGACCCGCCGATCACGAACTCAGCCTGCGGGACCACCGGCGGGATGCCCAGTTGCCGGAACCGCGCGGCGGCGAAGGATTCCCCGACCGACTCGTGGGCCGCGTCGCACACGTCCAGCGCCTCGAGCGCGCGAGCGGTCCCCCACCGCGGCCCGTCGTCCAGCAGCTGCCGGAGCGCGTCGGCATCGACGCCCCTCCGCACGGCGTGGTCCAGCACGACGACCGCCTCGGCGAAGTCGGCGCGCCGAGCCTGCATCACCGCCGTCACCGGCAGCGCGGCGAACGGCACGCCGTGGAAGGCTCCTCCGTCGAGGTCGACCGGGCCGGCGTGGAGCGTCAGTCCGACGCGTTGACTGTCCGCTGCTGCCGACGGAAGGGTCGCGTGCACCCGGGACGGCCACGCCGACAGCCGCGGGATTCCGAGCACCGCCGCCGCCGAGTCGTGAGAGAACACTGCTCCGAATGGGAGCGCCGGCGCAGCGGCTCGCATCCGCACGAGGTGCCGTGCAGCGGGCCCCAGCGCTTCCCACTCCGCGCGCGGGACGTAGACACCGTGTCGCACGCGCTCGAGCTCACCGGCGGATCGACGGCGTTGATGCCGGCGTGCCGCAGCACGATCGAGCTCGTCGACTCGGACCAGGAGGATCGCGTTCGCGGGATGCACACGAGCACCCTGCCGCCCGGCCCCGTCTCACGGGGCGTGGCCACCGTGCCTGTGGACAACGCACTCCGTCCACAACCCAGCCGCGACGCGGCTCAGGCGTCAACGGGTACGGAAAAGCGACAGTGCCCGACCGGAATCCGGCCGAGCACTGTCGCTTTGCGCGATCTCTCACACGATGGGCGATCCTGACGGAGCAACCCGTGCGCGAGCGAGCGTGGACAGTAGCAGAGCTACTACGCGAGCTCGATCGTGGCGCCAGCGGCCTCGAGGGCAGCCTTCGCCTTGTCGGCCGTCTCCTTGTTCGCACCCTCGAGGATCTTCGCGTCGGCGGTCTCGACGAGCGCCTTGGCCTCGCCCAGGCCGAGCGACGTGAGGCCACGGACCTCCTTGATGACCTGGATCTTCTTGTCACCAGCGGACTTGAGGATGACGTCGAACTCGGTCTTCTCCTCAGCGGCCTCGACCGGAGCGGCAGCGCCGGCCGGAGCGGCAGCGGCGACCGGGGCGGCCGCGGTGACCTCGAAGACCTCTTCGAACTTCTTCACGAAGTCCGAGAGCTCGATGAGCGTGAGCTCCTTGAAGGCCTCGATGAGCTCGTCCTGCGAAAGCTTCGCCATGATTTTCTCCTACTACTCAGTACGTGATGTGGTTGTGGAACGCGTGCCTGATCAGGCCGCGGACTCCTGCTTCTCGCGGAGGGCGTCCACCGTGCGGACGGCCTGCGAGAGGGGTGCGTTGAACAGGTACGCAGCACCGAACAGCGAGGCCTTGAAGGCGCCGGCGAGCTTGCCGAGCAGAACTTCACGGGACTCGAGGTCGGCGAGCTTGTCCACCTCGGTCGCGGTGAGCGGGTTACCGTCGAAGTAACCGCCCTTCACCACGAGCTCGGGGTTCGCCTTGGCGAATGCACGCAGCGACTTCGCGACGGCGACGGTGTCACCGTGGACGAAGGCGAGAGCGGACGGACCGGCGAGTTCGTCGTCGAACGACGAGATGCCGGCGTTGTTCGCCGCGATCTTGGTCAGCGTGTTCTTCACCACGGCGTACGTGGCGTGCTCACGGATCGAGTTGCGGAGCTCCTTGAGCTGCGCGACCGTGAGACCGCGGTACTCGGTGAGCAGAACGGCGTTCGAGCTACGGAAGGACTCCGTGAGCTCGGCGACCGCAGCTTCCTTGTTCGCCATGGTTCTCCTTGGGGGTCTTGCCGGTAGCCCCAGGTCCGCACACATGAAAAAAGCTCCGGCGCAGAGGCTCGGAGCTGCTTCCACCAGAATGGCGGGAGTCGTTCTGAACACCTGCGCGGGATGCCTCACGAGTGAGGACCTTCGACCGTCATGCGAGCATGACGACATCCGGCGGTCTTTGGCTTCGAGAACTGTAGCAGACGCGGTGGGCGCGGCCAAACGGCTGACGGGAGGCTCGGTGCCGGCTGGCACCGCGCCTCCCGTCGGGTGGTTGCGAAGGTTCCCATCACGCGCGCGCTGGAAAGTGGAATCGCGCGTAGGCAGTCGGAACTTCCGACCTCCTACGCGCGATTCGACCTCCTACGCGCGATTCGGCACGTGGGCCCAGGCATCGTCGGCGGCGGCCGCGCCGGCGGCGCCGGCGCCGGCGGCGGCCGCGCCGGCGGCGGCCGGCACGGGGCCCCCGGCCCCGGGGGGGCCCCCGGCGGCCCCCCCCCCCCCGGGCGCCCCCGGGACCCGCACCACCCGGGCGCCC
>NZ_SMGH01000009.1:0-245812 GCF_004346855.1 Curtobacterium sp. PhB136 | reverse complement strand
GGACTGGCTGCATCACTACAATCACCACCGACCACACACCGGCCTCGGCGGCCAAACCCCATCAGATCGCGTTCATAACCTCACGGGGAACTACACCTAGGCCGCGTCAGCGCCGGCGCGTGGACTCGAGGAGCTCGTCCTCGATGTCGGCGTCCGTCTTCGGGCGGGCGTCCTTGCGGCGCTGCCGCTCGAGGGCGCGCTCGCGCTCTTCCGGGTCGTCCTGGTTGAGGTTCCGGTACTCCTGCACCATCAGGTACGTCAGGAACCCGAAGCCCCCCGCGGCGAACATGAACCACTGGATGAAGTAGCTCAGGTGCAGCCCGGTGTCCGCGCTCGGGCGGTCCCAGCCGAGCGGCCGGGCTTGGGTCGGGGCCGGGTTCTCGGACGCGAGCTGTCCGTAGGCGCCGGTCCAGATCGGCGGGTCGACCTTCTTCGCGACGTCGCTGAGCGTGACCGACTGCACCTGGTCGGTGTGTGCGGGGTCGGTGCGGCCGGGGATCCGCGGTTCGGTCTGCTGCAGCCGGGCGATGACCGTGACCTGGCCGGAGGGCGGCGCGGGGATGCTGTCCGGAGCGTCCTGCCGGTTCCCGGTGGGCACCCAGCCGCGGTCGACGACGAAGGCGCGGCCGTCGGCGGTGACGAGGGGCGTCAGGACCTCGAAGCCGGGCTGCCCGTTGTGGACGCGGTTCCGGACGAGGAGCTGGTCGTCGGTGTCGTACCGGCCGGTGACGCTGACGCGGAGCCAGGTCTGGTCGTCGTTCCAGCTCGAGGCACGGGGGAGCGCCTGGTCGATGGCCACCGGGGTGTGGTCGTAGTTCTGCGAGACCTGGAGGTTCTCCCGCACGGCTTCGTTCCGGCGGTCCCACTGCCACATGCCGAACAGCGCGCAGACGATCGCGAAGGCGACGGCGATCGCGAAGTACCCGAGCCAGCGGCGGCTGCGGACGAAGCCCCACCCGACGAACGGATCGTCCGGGGCGCGTTCGGGGAGCTGGTCGACCGGCACCGCACGACGGGCTTCGTCAGCGGCGCGTCGGAGCCGTTCCGCGTGGCGTCGGCCGTAGCGGGAGCGTGGGTCGAACTCGGTCATCGCTCGTTCGCCGCGCGCCGCTCACCGACGTCGTTCTTCGGTGTGTCGTCGTGCTGCTTGGCGTCGTCGAGGTGGTCGACGTCCTCGTCGATGCCGGTCACGCGGACCGGGAACGTCCGGGAGCGGAGGTACCCGGCGAGGAAGTCGCGGTGCTCGTCGCAGGCGGCCCAGATCTTCACGCGGTCGATCGCGTGGATGCGCGGGTTCCGCCAGTTGACGCGCCAGCTGGCCGAGGTGGAGCACCCGGCGCGGGAGCAGACGGGCGTCGAGCCCGGCTCGGTGACGAGGTCGAAGGTGGCGCCCATCAGCGGTGCCCCCAGACGCGGGAGCGGTCGCCGTTGCGCTGCCATTCTTCCTGCGCGTGCTGCGCGCCCTGACGGAGACGCTCCTGCTCGTCGCGGTAGGCCTGCGCGCGGGCGTCTTCCTGCTGTTCGCGGAGTCGCGGGTCGTAGTCGGCCGCGCGCACCACGGCCCCGGCCGGCGCGACGTAGTCGGACTCGGTGTGGCTGCCGGCGTTCGCGATCACGACCGCGATCCACGGGATGATGCCAGCGAGGACGATCGGGATGAGGGCGAGCCAGGGGCTGTGCCAGACCGTGTAGACGAGGACGGCCCCGACGAAGAGGATCACGCGCACCGCCATCTGCCAGATGTACCGCGACAGACGGTGCTTCCGGTCGATCTGCGGTGTCTCCGGAAGGGCCGTGATGGCCTGCGTCGTGCGTCGCGTCATGTGTCGCGTCGTCTTCATGCGTTTCGATCTCCGTCTTCCCTGTCCCAAGCCTAAGCCCGCCCACCGACACTTGGCCGCATCATCCGGTCCGCGTCCGCACCGGTAGGCTCGTGCGGGCGTGTCGGGGCTGCGGTCCCTCCCGCGCGCCCGCGAGCACCCACCGAACGGAGCCACCATGACCACCCCCCGTACCGTCCTCATCACCGGCGGCAACCGCGGCATCGGCCACGCGCTGGCGACGCGCTTCATCGAGGCCGGGCACCGTGTCGCCGTCACCTCACGGAGCGGCGACGGCGGACCCGATGGTGCGCTCACGGTGCAGGCGGACATCACGGACTCGGCCTCGGTCGACGCGGCGTTCACCCGGGTGGAGGCCGAGCTCGGCCCGATCGAGGTCCTCGTCGCGAACGCCGGCATCACGAACGACGGGCTGCTCCTCCGCATGAGCGAGGAGGACTTCACGAGCGTCATCGACACGAACCTCACGGGGACCTTCCGCGTGGTCAAGCGGGCGACCAAGGGCATGATGCGCGCGAAGTTCGGCCGCATCGTGCTGATGTCGAGCGTCGTCGGTGCCTACGGCCAGGTCGGCCAGGTCAACTACGCCTCGTCCAAGGCGGCACTCGTCGGCATGGCGCGGTCGATCACGCGCGAGCTCGGGTCCCGCGGCATCACGGCGAACGTCGTCGCGCCCGGGTTCATCCAGACCGACATGACGGCCGCGCTCCCGGAGGAACTGCAGGCCGAGTTCAAGAAGCAGATCCCGGCCGGGCGCTACGGCACCGTGGACGACGTCGCGGACGCCACGCTGTTCCTGGCGAGCGACGGAGCCGGGTACGTCTCCGGCGCGGTCATCCCCGTCGACGGTGGCCTCGGGATGGGCCACTAGACGCCAGCGCGCCGCCGCCGGGCTGCCGGGGCCGCCGGTCGCCTGTGCGAGCGCGGCCGCGGCGCGCGTCAGCCGCGCAGGCCGAGCGCCGCGAGCACCGGGGACAGGTCCCGGTCCACGACGACGACGTCGGCGGACTCCCGCACGCGCGGCTTCGCGTCGAACGCCACCGACAGCGCGGCGACCCGCATCATCTCCAGGTCGTTCGCCCCGTCGCCGATCGCGATCGTCCGCGTGAGCGGCACACCGTCCGTGGATGCCCACGCCCGGAGCGCCGCGGCCTTCGCGTGCGCGTCCACGACGACGCCGAGCACCCGCCCGGTCAGCACGCCGTCGGCGACCTCGAGCCGGTTCGCCTGGCAGTGGTCCAGCCCGAGCGACGCCGCGAACGGGTCGAGCACCTCGTGGAACCCGCCGGACACGACCCCGACGGTGCCACCGGCCGCGTGCACGCCGCGGACCAGTTCCGCCGCGCCCCGCGTCACACGGACCGACTCCCGTGCACGCGCGAAGACGTCGGCCTGGAGGCCCGCAAGGGTCGCGACACGCTCCCGGAGGCTCTCGGCGAAGTCGATCTCGCCGCGCATGGCGCGCTCCGTGACCGCCTGCACCTGTGGTCGGGTCCCGGCGGCGTCGGCGAGGAGCTCGATGACCTCGTCCTCGAGCAGGGTGGAGTCGGCATCGAGGACGACGAGGAAGCGCGGCACGTCACAACGGTAACGGTGCCGCGCCTCCTGTGACGTCGAGCGTCGAGCGTCGGGGCGGTCGGGCGTCGGCAGCCGTCAGGCCTCGACGCGCACGCCCTTGCCCACGACGGTGATCCCGGACTCGGTGACGGTGAACCCGCGGGCCTCGTCGGCTTCGCGGTCGATGCCGACCTGGGCACCCGGCGCGATCACCACGTCCTTGTCGAGGATCGCCCGGTTCACGACGGACCCGGCACCGATCGACGCCCGCTCGAACACGATCGAGTCGAGGACCTTCGACCCGGAGTCGATCCCGCACCACGGCCCGATGACACTGCGTTCGACGGTGGCCCCGGAGAGCAGGCAGCCGAGCGCGATGATCGAGTCCACGGTGGAGCCGGTGTTCCCGTTCGCATCCCGGACGAACTTCGCCGGCGGCAGGTTCGTCTGCTGGTTGAAGATCGGCCAGTCGGTGTTGTAGAGGTTGAACACCGGCACCGGGGCGATCAGGTCCATGTGGGCGTCGTAGAACGAGTCGATCGTCCCCACGTCGCGCCAGTAGTACTTGTCGCGGTCGTTCGACCCGGGGACCTCGTTGCCCTTCAGGTCGTAGACGCCCGCGTCGCCGCGGTTCACGAAGTCGGGGACGATGTCGCCGCCCATGTCGTGGTTCGACGTCTCGACCTGCCCGTCGCGGAGCACCGCGTCGACCAGGGCATCGGCGTCGAAGACGTAGTTGCCCATCGACGCGAGGATCTCGCCGGGGGAGTCGGCCAGCCCGATGGCGTCCGTCGGCTTCTCGAGGAACGCGTCGATCTTGGTCGGGTCGTCGGCGGCGACCTGGATGACACCGAACTGGTCGGCGAGCCCGATCGGCTGCCGGATCGCCGCGACGGTGGCGCTGCGACCGGAGGCGATGTGCGCCTCGACCATCTGGGAGAAGTCCATCCGGTACACGTGGTCGGCGCCGACGACGACGACGATGTCCGGGCGCTCGTCGCGGAGCAGGTTGAGCGACTGCAGGATCGCGTCGGCCGAGCCGGCGAACCAGCGCTTGCCGAGCCGCTGCTGTGCCGGGACGGACGCCACGTAGGAGCCGAGCAGCCCCTCCATGCGCCAGGTCTCCGCGACGTGGCGGTCGAGGCTGTGCGACTTGTACTGGGTCAGCACGACGATGCGGTTGAGCCCGGAGTTGACCAGGTTCGACAACGCGAAGTCGATGAGGCGGAAGTTGCCACCGAACGGGACGGCTGGCTTGGCACGATCGGCGGTCAGCGGCATGAGGCGCTTTCCTTCGCCCCCCGCGAGGACGATGCCGAATATCTTCTTCGATGGCATGTGGTTCACAGTAGGCGTGCGGACTGGGAACCGGTTACGTTGAACGCGTGCGAGTCGATCTACTGACCAGGGAGTATCCGCCGGAGGTCTACGGCGGTGCTGGCGTCCACGTGGCCGAACTGACCGCGGCCTTGCGCTCGGGGACCGACACGGAGGTGCGCGTCCGTGCCTTCGGTGGGTTCCGCGACGAAGAGGGCGTGTGGGCCTACCGCACCCCCGAGGGGCTCGAGAACGCCAACGGCGCGCTCCAGGCGCTCGGCACCGACGTGCAGATCGCGGCGGACACCGAGGGTGCCGACCTCGTCCACTCGCACACCTGGTACGCCAACGGTGCCGGTCGTCTCGCGCAGCTGACGCAGGGCATCCCGCACGTCGTCACGGCGCACTCCCTCGAGCCGCTCCGCCCGTGGAAGGCCGAGCAGCTCGGCGGCGGGTACCGGCTCTCCAGCTGGCTCGAGCGGGAGTCCTTCGAGCAGGCCGACGCCGTCATCGCGGTGTCCAAGGCCATGCGCGCCGACATCCTCCGCTCGTACCCGTCCATCGACCCGGCGAAGGTGCGGGTCGTCTACAACGGCATCGACGTCGACGAGTGGAAGCCCGACGTGAACGAGGACGCGGTGCGCGCACTCGGGATCGACCCGGAGCGCCCGAGCGTCGTCTTCGTCGGGCGCATCACCCGCCAGAAGGGCCTGCCGTACCTGCTCCGCGCGGTCGCGGCGCTCCCACCCGAGGTCCAGATCGTCCTGTGTGCCGGCGCGCCGGACACCCCGGAGATCATGGCGGAGGTCACCGGCCTCGTCGAGGACCTCCGGAAGGAGCGCGACGGCGTCGTCTGGATCGACCGGATGCTCGCGCACCAGGAGATCGTGCACGTGCTCTCCTCGGGCACCGTCTTCGTCTGCCCGTCGATCTACGAGCCGCTCGGCATCGTGAACCTCGAGGCGATGGCCTGCGGCATCCCCGTCGTCGGCACCGGCACGGGCGGCATCCCCGAGGTCGTCGCCGACGGCCTGACCGGTCGGATCGTCCCGATCGACCAGGCCACCGACGGCACCGGCACGCCGACCGACCCCGACAAGTACGTCGCGGACCTCGCGGCGACCCTCAACGAGGTGCTGTCCGACATCGGTCTCGCCAAGCTGATGGGTCGCGCCGGCCGCCTCCGCGTGGAGACCGAGTTCACGTGGGCCGCGATCGCGACGCGCACGCGCGCCGTCTACGACGAGGTGTTGGCCGCGCGCTGAGCGCACCACGGCCCTGGCACCGACGGGAGGCCCGGGTGACGTCCGCAACGGACGTCACCCGGGCCTCCCGGCCGTTGCGCACGGAACCTGCGCGGCGTAACGTACAACTCGATGGTTGTACGTGATGAGATGGAGGCCGAGGCGGTGGACCGCGTGTTCGCGGCCCTCGCGGACGCGACGCGCCGGGACATCGTCCGGCGCGTCATCGTGCGCGAGCAGTCGGTGTCCTCGCTCGCCGCCGGGTACGCGATGAGCTTCGCGGCCGTGCAGAAGCACGTCGCGGTGCTCGAGCGTGCCGAGCTGGTCCGCAAGGAACGGCGCGGGCGGGAGCAGATCGTCACGAGCGAGATCGGTGGCGTGCAGCGCGCCGATCGTCTGCTGCGGTCCTACGAGGACCTGTGGCGGCACCGGGCCGAGCGGATCACGGAGCTCCTCAGCGACGAGGACCCCGCCGGTCGACCCTCCACCGCTCCCTGAGGGAGCACACCCGACCCCGAGGGGACCGGCACATGAGCACCACCATCGATGCGTCGCACGACGTCGACGCACTCACCATGACCTTCACCGCCGAGTTCGACGCGCCCGTCGAACGCGTCTGGCAGGTGTGGGAGGACCCTCGGCAGCTCGAGCGCTGGTGGGGTCCGCCGACCTGGCCGGCGACGTTCGTGCGGCACTCGCTCGAACCGGGAGCCCGGAGCGACTACTTCATGACCGGGCCAGACGGGTCGAAGGCGCCGGGCTACTGGGTCGTCACCGCGGTCGACCCGCCGCGCTCCCTGACGATCGAGGACGGGTTCGCCGACGAGTCGGGGGAGCCGGACACCTCGATGCCGATCACCACGATGGTGATGACCCTCGAGGACCTCGGCGGGCGCACCAGGATGACGAACACGGCGCACTTCGCGACGGCGGAGCAGCTCGAACAGCTCCTCGAGATGGGGATGCGCGAGGGCATGCTGCTGGCGCTCGGACAGATCGAGGGACTGCTCGCGGAGTGACCCTCGGCGTGTGCCCCGTTTCGGCACGTCCGCTCGCGTAGGGTTGGGGCATGCCCTCGGTTGTGCGCTTGTCAGACGTGTCCGTGGTCCGGAACGGGGCCACCATCCTCGACGGGATCTCGTGGGAGGTGCAGGACGACGAGCGGTGGGTCGTGCTCGGTGCGAACGGTGCCGGCAAGACCACGCTGCTGCAGGTCGCAGGTGCGCAGTCCTTCCCGACCTCGGGAGAGGTCGAGGTGCTCGGGACCGAGCTCGGCGGCGCCGACCTGTTCGAACTGCGGCCCCGCATCGGGTTCGCGTCGACCGCTCTCGCCCGCCGGATCCCGGTGACCGAGAAGGTCATCGACGTCGTCCTCACCGCCGCGTACTCGGTCACGGGTCGCTGGAACGAGGAGTACGACGAGCTCGACGTGCGCCGCGCCCAGCGGGTCCTCGACGAGTGGGGCCTCGGCGCCTTCACCGACCGGACCTTCGGGGAGCTCAGCGACGGCGAGCAGAAGCGCGTGCAGATCGCCCGAGCGGTGATGACCGACCCCGAGATCCTGTTCCTCGACGAGCCCGCCGCGTCGCTCGACCTCGGCGCGCGCGAGAGCCTCGTGCGGACGCTCGGCGGCTACGCGAAGAGCTCCGACTCGCCGGCGATCGTCATCGTGACGCACCACGTCGAGGAGATCCCCGAGGGCTTCACGCACGCCCTGATCCTGGCGGACGGGCACATCCAGGCCGCCGGCCCCATCGACGAGGTCCTCACGGACGCCACGCTGACCGAGGCGTTCGGCATCGACCTCACCGTGACGAAGGACTCCGGGCGCTTCACGGCGCGCGCAGCCTGAGTCCTGCCCCACATCGTGCCTGCCATCTGGTAACGTGGACGGCTGGCGTGAGCCAATGACTTCCGGGGCATCCGCCCCTTCTCTCAACACCGCAACCACCCCCGAGGAATCTCCATGAAGACCGCCATCCACCCCGAGTACCGCGCCATCGTCTTCCGCGACCTGGCTTCCGGTGAGACGTTCCTGACGCGTTCGACCGCGAACAGCGACAAGACCATCGAGCTCGACGGTGCCACCTACCCGGTGATCGACGTCGAGATCTCGTCCGCGTCGCACCCGTTCTACACGGGCAAGCAGCGCATCCTCGACTCGGCCGGTCGCGTCGAGAAGTTCAACCAGCGCTTCAAGGGCTTCAGCAAGTAAGCAGCCTCGCGCTCCACGGGCGGTCCTCCTTCGGGAGGGCCGCCCGTTCGCGTTCCGCGGTCGCGCGCCCGCGTACTCGCGCGCTCGCTCGGTCGCTCGCGCGCGCGCCGCGGTGCGGTTCGGCGTCGCACAAGCAAACCCGGCTCGAACCACGGACGTTCGTGGTTCGAGCCGGGTTCCGTTGTGCGGCGCCGTTCGACACCGCGGATGCGGGGACGCCTCAGTCGGCGGTGCGGTGGGGCCAGCGGCCGTCGGCGGTGAAGGAGGGGTCGCGCTTCTTGCGCATGTACTCCTGGAACGAGACCGCCTGGTCCGCGCACCAGCCGACCTGCTTGCGGTGTAGCTCTTCCGCGGAGACGGTGAGGTCGTCCGGGTACTTCACCGCGATGGCCTGCGCCACACGGCCGGCAGCGATCGCGTCGGCGCCGGCGTCGTGGGCGTCCGAGAGTGTGACGCCGTAGACCTCTGCCGCCGCTTCGAGCGTGCGCTTGCCCTTGCGGTAGGTGTCGAGCGCCTTGTCGATGACCAGCGGGTCGACGACGTTGCCGATCACCGGGGACGCGATGCCGTGCCGCTTGGCTTCCCGGTCGAGCAGCGTGAGGTCGTACGGGGCGTTGTAGATGACGAGCGGGATCCCGCGGGCGAACACCGCCTCGATCGCGGCGACGATCTCCGCCACGACTTCTCCGGCGGGACGCCCCTCGGCCTGGGCGCGCTCGGTGCTGATGCCGTGCACCGCCGAGGCCTGTTCCGGGATCGGCACACCGGGGTCGGCGAGCCATGAGCCCTCGACGATGCTGCGACCCGTCATGTCGATCAGGCCGACGTGCGCGGTGACGATCCGTGCGGTCTCAACGTCGATGCCGGTGGTCTCGAGGTCGAAGACCCCGAGTGCGTGCCACCAGGGCCGGGTCGAGAGGTCCTGCGCCGGCGTCGGCGGGTCGAGCTGTGCTGTCGTGAACGTCACGGTGTCAGGCTAACCGGACGCACCGACACACCCCGTCGCCGCGCGGCACGTCACGCGTTCGGTGCGGCGCCGACGTGCAGCCAGTAGAACGACTGCGTCCCGAGCGTCAGCGTGACGTTGCCCTCCTCGTCGAAGGACGGGAACGAGCTGCCGCCGAACAGGTCGTACAGCGGACGGCCCGCGAACTCCGGCGCGGAGATCGTCGCCGTGGTGGCGTTGACCGCGAACGAGAACACGCAGAGGACGTCCTCGGCGGAGGGACCGAACTGGGTGCCGGTACCCTCCCACGAGCGGACGAACGCCAGGACGCTCTCGTTGTCCGTCTGCTGCACCGCGATCGACCCCATCCCGAAGACCGGGTGCGCCTTCCGCACGTGGATCACGTTGCGGACCCAGTGCAGCAGGGATCGTGACTGGGCGAGCTGCGCCTCGACGTTGACCTGCGCGTAGTTGTACACGAGCGACTGGACGACCGGCAGGAACAGCTTGCCCGGGTCGGCGGTGGAGAAGCCGGCGTTCCGGTCCGGGGTCCACTGCATCGGCGTGCGCGACGCGTCGCGGTCCGGGAGCCAGATGTTGTCGCCCATCCCGATCTCGTCGCCGTAGTACAGGAACGGCGACCCCGGCAGCGAGAACAGCAGCGCGTGGATCAACTCGAGCTCGGCACGGGAGTTGTCGAGCAGGGGAGCGAGGCGGCGCCGGATGCCGATGTTCGACCGCATCCGCGGGTCGTAGCCGTACCAGCCGTACATCGCCTGGCGGTACTCCTCGCTCACCATCTCGAGCGTCAGCTCGTCGTGGTTGCGGAGGAACACGCCCCACGCGGCGCTCTCCGGGACGTCGAGCGTCTCGGAGAGGATCGCGGAGAGCTCCTTGGCGTGCTGGGCGCGGAGCGAGTAGAAGATGCGGGGCATCACGGGGAAGTCGAACGCCATGTGGCACTCGGGCTCCTCGTCGGTGCCGAAGAACGCGGCGGTCTCCCGGGGCCACTGGTTCGCCTCGGCGATCAGGACACGCCCGGGGTACTCCTCGTCGACCATCGCGCGGAGCTTCTTGATGAACTCGTGCGTCTCGGGCTCACCCTCGCCGTTGCCCTCCTCTGTTTCGAAGAGGTACGGGATCGCGTCGAGCCGGAGGCCGTCGACACCGAGGTCGAGCCAGTGCCGGACGACGTCGTACACCGCTTCGACGACGGCCGGGTTCTCGAAGTTGAGGTCCGGCTGGTGCGAGAAGAACCGGTGGAAGAAGAACTGCCGACGAACCGGGTCGAACGTCCAGTTCGACTCCTCGGTGTCGACGAAGATGATGCGGATGTTCTCGTAGTGCTCGTCGGTGTCACGCCAGACGTAGAAGTCGCCGTAGGGGCCGTCCGGGTCCTCGCGGGACTGCTGGAACCACTCGTGCTGGTCGCTGGTGTGGTTGATCACCATGTCGATCACGATGCGCATGTTCCGCTCGTGCGACTTCGTGACGAGCTCGCGGAACTCCTCGAGCGTGCCGAACTCCGGCAGGATCGCCTTGTAGTCGGCGATGTCGTAGCCGCCGTCGCGCAACGGGGACTTGAAGAACGGCGGCAGCCACAGTGCGTCGACACCGAGCCACTGCAGGTAGTCGAGGCGACTGATCAGCCCCTGGAGGTCGCCGGTGCCGTCCCCGTTCGAGTCGACGAACGACCGGATCATGCACTCGTAGAAGACGGATCGCTTGTACCAGAGAGGGTCGAGCGTCAGTCCGGGCAGCTGGATCGGGGCTGTGAAGGTCACCGTGCTCCTCGTCGTCATCGACGGACCCGTGGCTGGAGGCCCGCTCCGGACACGATAGGCGGCTGCTCCCGAGTGCGTTCCATAGACTGACGCGGATGCAACCGCCGGTCCTCTCCCCGTACTCGTCGTTGATGGCGTCGACGCCCGTCGTGCACCGAGCCGTGGAGGTCGACGGCCGCACCACGCACTACTGGGAGTACGGCCCCGCCGACGCCGCGCAGACGGTCCTCGCCGTGCACGGGTTCCGCGGTGACCACCACGGCCTCGAGTCGATCGCGGCGCACCTGGTCGGTGTCCGCGTGATCGTCCCCGACCTGCCCGGCTTCGGCATCTCCGACCCGCTCGCGGTCTCCGACGTCGACTCCTACGTGGCGTGGCTCCGTGCGTTCCACGCGGCGCTCGGCCTCGACCACACGGCGGTGGTCCTCGGGCACTCGTTCGGCTCGATCGTGGTGTCGGCAGCGGTCGCAGCCGGCCTCGACACCCGGCTGCTCGTCCTCGTGAACCCGATCGCCGCCCCAGCACTCCAGGGCCCGCGCGCGGTCGGCACGGGCATCGCCATCGCGTACTACCGCGCGGGCGCCGCGCTGCCCCGGCCGGTCGGCCTCGGGCTCCTCCGCAACCGCGCGATCGTGCGGGTGATGAGCATCGCGATGCTCAAGTCGCGGGACCCGGAGATGCGCCGATGGGTGCACGAGCAGCACGACCGGTACTTCTCGGCGTTCGCGAACCGCACGAGCGTGCTCGAGGCGTTCCGGACCTCGGTCACGCACGACGTGTCCGAGTACGCCGACCGCATCGACGTGCCCGTGCTCATGATCGCCGCGGAGCGTGACGACATCACGGCCGTCCCGGAACAGCGCGCACTCGCCGACCGCCTGCGGAACGCGGAGCTCGTCGTCATCCCGGACGTCGGGCACCTGGTGCACTACGAGACCCCCGCCGCCGCCGCGGAGGCGACCCTGCGCCGGATGGCCGACCCCGTGCCCAAGCCGGCGCGCGGTGCCAGGGCGAGCCGAGCCTCCCGGCCGGACCGAGGCGGGGAGCGCACGTCGTGAGCCGCCTGCGGATCGGGATCGACTGCCGCTACGTGCGGATCGGACGGCACGACGGGATCAGCCGGTTCACCGCCGGCATCGTGGCGAACCTGCCGGACCGGCACGACTTCGTGCTGCTCGTCAACGACGACCGGCAGCTCGATTCGCTGCCGGACGGCATCCCGTGGGAGCGGATCCCGGCGCCCACCGACGCGGGGGAGCCGCTCGTCGCGCGGCACGTGAACCGGCTCGGACTCGACGCCGTGTTCTCGCCGATGCAGACGATGGGCTCGCGTGGGCGGTCGTACGCCCTCGTGCTGACGCTGCACGACCTGATCTACTACCGGAACCGGACACCGCCACGGGAGTTCTCGTGGCCGTTGCGGCTCGGGTGGCGTGCGTTCCACCTGGCGTGGTGGCCGCAGCGGATGCTGCTGAACGGTGCGGACGGGGTCGTGACGGTGTCCGCGACGACCGCCGGGCTGATCGCCGCACACCGGCTGACGAAGCGCCCGGTGACCGTGGCGTACAACGCTGCCGACCCCGCGTCCGTGCGGTCGCCTGCTGACGGCCGCACCCGCACGCTCGTGTACATGGGCTCGTTCATGCCGTACAAGAACGTCGAGACGCTGGTGGCCGCGCTGCCGCTGCTCGGCGCCGACTGGACACTGCACTGCATGTCGCGGGTGTCCGAGGCCGATCGTGCACAGCTGTCGGCGCTGGCCGGACCGGGCGCCGTGGTGTTCCACGACGGGGCATCGGACGAGGAGTACCTGGACGCGCTGCGCTCCGCGACGGCACTCGTGACGGCGTCGTACGACGAGGGGTTCGGGATCCCGCTCGTCGAGGCGATGGGGGTCGGCACGCCCGTCGCCGTCAGCGACATCCCGATCTTCCGGGAGATCGGCGGGGACGTGGCGGAGTACTTCGACCCCGGATCGCCGTCCGCGGTCGCTGCTGCGGTGCGACGGCTGGAGGCGCGGTGGGACGCTGCGTCGGCGGAGTCCGTCGTGCGTGCGGGGCGGTTCCGGTGGGACGAGTCCGCGGAGCAGGTCGTGCAGGCGGTCGAGCGTGCGGTGGCGGCGCGGGGGCGGCGGGGCTGACGCGTCGCCGGGGTTCGCGGCGACGTGAGCGTCAGGACTTCGCGGGGGCGAGGCGACCTCGACCGTCGCGTCCGGGAACACCCTGTGCACGGCTTCGGCGACGCGCGTCTGTGCCGTGTGCTGATCGACCCCGGTCGGGGCCGTCTCGACCGTGACGGCCTGGGCGTCCGGTTCGTCGGAGCGGCTCTCGCCGGCCGTCGTCCAGAGGCAGTGCACCTCCTGCACGCCGGGGATCGCCCGGACCGTCCACGCGAGGGCCAGCCGCTGCTCGGTGCGTTCGTCCGACGGTGAGATCCCGACCTCGACGTCACCGAAGTCCGCGACGGCCCAGACGTGCACGCCGTTCCCGCTCGTGTCCGCGGCGGCGGCACTCAAGCGGTCGACGAGGTCCTCGCGGGCGGTGTCGACGAGGCCCGGGGTCGCGGTGACGGTCGCCGTGACGTCGTAGCTCGCGAACGACGTCTTCGTCGGCTCGGCGGTGGACGTGCCAGCGACACCGTCGATGGTCCGCGCCTCGGAGGTGAACTTCGCGAGGGTGGCGTCCGGGCGGGGGAAGATCCCGCCGACGCCGGTCTGCACGCTGCCGATGATCATCGAGAGCGCGACGACGAGGACCACGGCGACCACGACGACCCCGCCGAGGAGCAGCGACCACGAGCGCACGCGCTGCGGCGTCGTCCGGACCGGCACCGACGCCGTGTCCGGTCCGAACGCGCGATCGAGGTCGTCGTCGTCCCGCGGCGGCCAGTCGCGGTGGCGGCCGCCCGTGCCGGGTCCGTCCATCGTCATGTCGCCCCCTCACGCGCGGGTCCGGGCCGTTGGGTGAACAGGATCGTAGTCCGGGGAGCGATTGGATGGGCGGCCCCGTGGGCAACGATCGCGCAACGGAGTGCACCGCTCTGGCTGACGCTCGGTACGGTGGCAGGAACGGAGAGGGGCCGTCGTGTTCGCCACGCTGCTGATCGTGTTCGCTGGACTCGTTGCGATGTGCGTCGTGTTCGCCGTCACCGGAGCCCGGCGGGCGAAGGCGCTCGAGGGGCTCGACGACCCGCTGGCGCCGCGCACGGGCGACGACGGCGCGCAGGGGATCCGGACGGCGCAGGCGAAGGCCGCACGGCCCGACGGGGCGACCGGTCTCGGCGGGTTCTTCGGCGGCCCCTAGCTCCGGCGCTCGAGGGGGTTCTGGTAGTCGAAGGCGTACTTGCCCGGGGCCTCGGAGACGTCCTCGATCGGGTCGTCGAAGCGCACCAGCTCCGCGTGGAAGCGCTCCGGGTCCCAGCGGAACGAGTGCACGGACCCGTTCCGGATCGGGGTGTGGTGCCGGTCGGCGGTGCCGGGGGCTGCGGCGTTGACGACGCTCCGGATCACGGCGCCGTGGGTCGCGACGACGATCACACCGCCGTCGTACCGCACGGCGATCTCGCCCAGGGTCTCCGTGACGCGGTCGAGCAGCGCCGCGCGGGACTCCCGCCCCGGGATGTCGTCGTGCGGGTAGTTCGCCAGGACCTCGTCGTCGGTGAGGCCCTCTGCCTCGCCGTAGGACCGCTCGGCGAGGCCCGGGTAGGTGGTCGGCGCCGGGAGCCCGAGCCGCGTGGCGATGATCGACCCGGTCTCGTACGCGCGAACGAGGGGCGATGCCACGACGGCGTCGAACGACCGGCGCGCGAGCAGGCCGGCGGTCTCGGTGGCCTGGGACCGCCCGGTGTCGTTGAGGGGGATGTCGGTCGAGCCCTGGATGCGGCGCTGCTTGTTCCAGTCGGTCTCACCGTGCCGGACGAGGTAGAGGAGGGTCGTCACCGTTCGATCATGGCAGAGCGAGCCGCAGCGCGAGCCGCAGCGCGAGTGGCAGTGCGAGCCGCAGAGCGCGCCGCAGCGCGAGTGGCAGTGCGAGCCGCAGAGCGCGCCGCAGCCCGGACTACAGCGCGAGCCGCGCCGCGAGCGCGACCAACGTCTCCGTCGTCCCCGCGTCCACCTTCACGGCCGCCCGACGATCGCTCCGCGTGTCGCCGCGGTTCACGATGACGACGGGGTGCTTGCGGCGGGCGGCGTGGTCGACGAGCCGCACGCCGGAGTTCACGGTCAACGAGGACCCGACGACGAGGAGCGCGTCCGCGTCCGCGACGATCGACACCGACTCGCTGAACTTCTCGGTGGGCACGAACTCGCCGAAGAACACCACGTCCGGCTTGAGCATCCCGCCGCACACGGAGCAGTCCGGCACGACGAACCGGTCGACCTCGGTGATCTCGACGTCCCCGTCGGGCTGCAGCAGGACGGATCCGGGCTCGTCGATCCACGGGTTCAGCCCGTCGATGGTCCTGGCGAGGTCGGCGCGGGCGAACACCTGTCCGCACGTCAGGCAGAGCGCGCGGTCCATCGACCCGTGGATCTCGACGACGCGGCGGGAGCCCGCGCGGAGGTGGAGTCCGTCGACGTTCTGCGTGATGACACCGGAGACCACGCTGGCTGCTTCGAGCGCGGCGAGCGCCTGGTGTCCGGCGTTCGGCCGGGCGGCGGCGAAGGTGCGCCACCCGAGGTGCGAGCCGGCCCAGTAGCGCTGGCGCTTCGCGGGGTCGGCGCGGAACTCCTGGAAGGTCATCGGCTTCCGGACCCGACGGCCCTCGCCGCGGTAGTCCGGGATCCCGGAGTCGGTGCTGAGGCCCGCTCCGGAGAGCACGGCGACGCGCTTGCCCGCGAGGAGGCCGACGACCTCGTCCAGGCCGTCGATCACAGCGGGTGTCCCGTCGGTCGCGTCGCTCGTCGCCATCACGTTCACGGTACCCTCAACAGCCGACCGCCCCCGCCACTTCCCACGGAACGAGACCAGTGCACCCCGTCCGCATCGACACCCTCGACGACCCCCGCCTCGACGACTTCCAGCGCCTCACCGACGTCGCGCTCCGCCGGGTCTCGGAACCCGAGGGCGGGCTGTACATCGCCGAGTCGAACACGGTCATCGAGCGGGCGATCCGCGCCGGGCACGTGCCGCGAAGCGTCCTGGTGCAGGAGAAGTGGCTCGAGGACGTCCTGCCGCTCGTCGCCGACCACGACGGTCCGGTGTTCGTCGGCCCCGACGCCCTGCTCGAGGAGCTCACCGGCTTCCGGATGCACCGTGGCGCGATCGCGTCGATGCAGCGCCCGGAGCTGCCGAGCGTCGCAGACGTCGTGCGGGACGCCCGGCTGGTCGTCGTCCTGGAGGACATCGTCGACCACACCAACGTCGGCGCGGTGTTCCGGAGCGTCGCCGGGCTCGGTGCGGACGCCGTGCTGGTCAGCCCGCGATGCGCCGACCCGCTCTACCGCCGGAGCGTGCGGGTGAGCATGGGGACGGTGCTCCAGGTCCCGTGGACCCGCATCGGTGACTGGCCGGAGGCGGGGGAGGAACTCCGCGCGCAGGGCTTCCACCTCGCCGCGATGGCGTTGACGGACCGCTCGGTGGACCTCGACGTGTTCGCCGCGGACGTCCCGGAGAGGGTCGCGCTCGTGATGGGCACCGAGGGGCGGGGCCTCACGGCGGCCGCGATCGCGTCGGCGGACACGACGGTGCGGATCCCGATGCACCACGGCGTCGACTCGCTCAACGTGGCCGCGGCGAGCGCCGTCGGCCTGTGGGCGGTCGCCGCCGCCCAGCAGGCGAAGCGGACGCAGCAGGCGAAGCGGACGCAGTAGGCACAGCCGGCACAGGAGACGCGGCCGGCAGCGGCCGCGGTCTCGTCGATGGTCCGGAACCCCCGGACGGGAGGCTCGACCCGGCTTCTCCACACCCCGGCGGTTCCCCAGACGGCCGGTACCGCCCCCCGGTACGCTCGATTCCCGTGTCACGTGTCGTCCGCCGCCCCCGCTCCGCTGTCCGGAGGCCCGTGACGATCTCGGTCGTCGCCGTCCTGATCCTGGCGATCGCGTACCTCGTCGCGGCGGCCGTCGTGCCGTTCTCCCCGGCGAGCGCCACGACCACGTCGTACGCCGCCCCGACCGCGACGCTGCCGTCGCTGACGTTCCCGTCGTACGGCGCCACCGCGGTGGAGGCACCGGACTTCCCGGAGAGTCTCCGGACGAGCGGTGACACGAAGCCGCGGTCGATCGCGAGCATCTCGAAGGTCGTCACCGCGCTCGTGGTGCTCGACGCGAAGCCGCTGGCGCAGGGGCAGGCGGGTCCGACGATCGACTTCACGTCGGAGATGGAAGGGCTGTACGCGAAGTACCTGGCGGTGGACGGCGAGGTCGCCCCGATGCCGTCCGGGCTGCGCCTGTCGGAGTACCAGACCCTGCAGGTCATGCTGATGAAGTCCGCGAACAACTACGCCGGTTCCCTGGCGATCTGGGCGTTCGGGTCGCTCGACGCGTACAAGACCGCTGCTGCGTCGTGGCTGCACGACCACGGTCTGGACGACACCTCGATCCAGGAACCCACGGGCCTGAACGCGGCGAACAAGTCCACCGCGACCGACCTCGTCGACCTCGGGCAGCTCGCGCTCGCGAACCCCGTGGTGAAGGAGGTCGTGGGCACGAAGGCGGTCACCGTCCCCGGGGTCGGGGACATCGAGAACTCGAACAAGCTCCTCGGCATGGACGGGGTCGAGGGGATCAAGACCGGCACCCTGGACGAAGCGGGCGCGTGCCTGCTGTTCGCCGCCACGTACGAGCGGGGCGGCAAGACCGTCACCGTGATCGGCGCGATGCTCGGCGGGGTCGACCACGACAGCCTCGACGACGACGTCCAGCGGCTCCTGCACTCGGTCGCGGACAACTTCCACGTGGTGACCCTGACGCACGCCGGCCAGTCGTTCGGGACGTACTCGACCCCGTGGAAGGACGAGACCGACGCGGTGACGAAGGCCGCGTCGGAGGTCCTGGTCTGGGGGAAGACCACGGTGAAGGCGACGACGAAGCTCGACTCGGTCACCACCGGCACCAAGGGGGAGCGCGTCGGCCGGGTGCGCTTCTCGATCACCGAGCACAAGGCGGTCACCGTGCCACTGGTGCTCGAGCAGGAGATCCCGGACCCGGGCATCTGGTGGCGCTGGACGAACCCGTTCGAAGGGGCGTAGGCCGCCCTCGACGGTGGGCTAGGGCGTGTCGCTCTTGTGCTCGAGGACCGTCTGCAGCTCGGGGCGCTTCGGGCTGATGCCGTCACCGGACGAGGTGTGCCGGATTCGCCGGACCACCCACGGCACGAGGTACTCCCGTGCCCAGCCGAGGTCCTCGGCGCGGGCTTCCCGCCAGGGACGGGCCGCGAGCGGCTCGGGGTTGAACGGGGCGAGTTCGTGGTCGACCCCGAGCGCGTCGAGCACCGCGGCCGCGATCGTCGCGTGGCCCATCGGGGAGTGGTGCAGCCGATCCGGCGCCCACATGCGCGGGTCGCGGAGCACCCGGAGCGCCCACATGTCGGCGACGAGGGCGTCGTGCTTCAGCGCGATGGCGTGCAGGTGCTCGTTGTAGATCGCCGCCTTGCCGCGGACGAGCCCGAGCACCGGCGTCATCCCGACGTCCGGCCCGGTGAAGATGACGACGGTCGCGCCGTCGCGGCGGAGCTCCGTGACGGTCTTGTCGAACCGGGACGCGAGCTCGTCCGGGTCCGAGCCCGGGCGGATGATGTCGTTCCCGCCGGCGGACACGGTGATCAGGTCCGGGCCGAGCGCGAGTGCGTCCTCCACCTGCTCGTCGATGATCTGCTGGAGCAGGCGTCCGCGGACGGCGAGGTTGGCGTAGGCGAAGTCGTCGGTCTGGTTCGCGAGCACCTCGGCGACCCGGTCGGCCCAGCCGCGGTACCCGCCGGGCACGGTGGGGTCGGGGTCCCCGAGTCCCTCGGTGAACGAGTCACCGATCGCGACGTACCTGGACCAGGGATGACGATCTGACACCCCTCGGAACATAGTCTCGTGCCATGACGAAGGCAAAGCCGTGGACGGTCCCGGAGGACCTCCTCACCCGGATCGCGGAGCGTGCTCCCCGGTACGACGCGGAGAACGCGTTCTGCGCCGAGGACCTCGACGAGCTCCGCGCGGCGGGGTACCTGCGCATCGGCGTGCCGATCGCGGACGGCGGCAGCGGCCTCGGGCTCCGTGCCACCGCGGCCGTGCAGCGGACGATCGCCGGAGCCGCACCGGCGACGGCCCTGGCGCTCGGCATGCACCAGGTCTGGGTGCAGGCGGCCCGCAGCGTGTCCGCGCGGGGTGGGTCGTTCCTCCAGTCCGTCACGGACCACGCCGCGGCGGACCGCCTGCTCGCCTTCGGGGTCAGCGAACCCGGGAACGACCGCGTGCTCTTCGACTCACTGACGACGGCGGAGCCGGACGGGGCGGGCGGGTACCGGTTCACCGGGACGAAGGTGTTCACCTCGCTCGCACCGGCGTGGGACGTCCTCAGCGTGTTCGGCAAGGACACGACGGGGGAGGCTCCGTGCCTGGTGCACGGGTTCGCCGTGCGCGCGGACGGCGGCGTCCGGCACCTCGACGACTGGGACACCCTCGGGATGCGGGCCACGCAGAGCCGGACCACCCTGCTCGAGGGCGTGCACGTGCCGGCGGACCGGATCGTGCGCACGCTGCCCGTCGGGCCGACCGCCGACCCGCTCGTGTTCGCGGTCTTCGCCGCGTTCGAGCTGCTGGTCGCCTCCGTGTACGTCGGCATCGCGACGCGTGCCCTGGAGCTCGCGGTCGCGCAGGTCCGGGAGCGCCGCTCGATGGACGGGACCCCGCGCGCGGACGACCCGGACGTCCGGCGGGCGATCGCGGACATGCGCGGCGCCGTCGACGCGGTCGCGCTCCAGGTGGACGCGCTCGCCCGGGACGTCGACGAGCTCGAGGACCACGGCGCGCGCTGGTTCCCGCTCCTGGTGGGGACGAAGGCGCGCGCGGTGGACGCCGCGCAGCACGTCGTGGACGAGGCGATGCGGGTGGTCGGCGGCGGCGCGTACCGGGCGTCGAGCGAGCTCGCGCGGCTGGCCCGCGACGTCCGTGCCGGTCAGTACCACCCGTCGTCGCGGGACTCGGCGGCGCGGACGATCGCGAGCGAGGTGCTCGGGCCGATCGGCAACTAGCGGGCGGGCCGATCGGCAACTAGTTCAACTGCGGTACTATGAGGGTCCGAACAGCGACCGAAGCCGGAGGCCTCCCACCCGTGACGACGGACCGCCGACCAGCACCGACGCATCGCCTCCCGCCCCGCCTGCGGAGCCCGCGCCAGCGACTCTGGGACCGGCTCCTCGTCCTCGACCCGGGCTTCGTGAAGAGCGAGGGCGCGCTCCGCACCCTGCTCTGCGTCCCCGCGGGCATGGCCGTCGGGTACGCCGTCGCGCTCCAGTTCGGGTTGCCGGCGGTCCTCGGGCTGATGATCGGCGCGATGCCGGCGTTCATCACCTGCCTGGTCATCGTCGACCCGAGCGCCAGGCGGGTGGCGGGCCGGACCGGTGCCGTCATCGTGCCCTTCGTGGCAGCGCTCGCGGGCAGCATCGCCCTGCACCCGTTCCGGATCCTCGAGCTCGTGCTCATCGTGGTGCTGCTCTTCGTCCAGTTCCTCGCGTTCCAGTGGGGGAAGTGGGCTTCCGACGCCGCGATCGTGGCGTTCTCCGGGTACCTGTGCGGGCTGCTCCTGCCGTTGCCGGAGACGAGCGTCCTGCCGCTGTCGATCGTCGTGGCGGCGTCCCTGGCGGCGACGATCGTGATCCGGACCGTGTTCCTCCGGCCGGACGCGTACCGGTCGCTGCTGCGGGTGCGGCGCGGGTTCCTGGCGCGCGGGGCCGACGTCCTCGAGGCCTCCGCGGCCGCCCTCGCCGTCGCCGATGACTCCCGTGCCCGCGCTCGTGCGCTCCGGCGGCTGGCACGACGTCGTTCGCAGTACCACGAGATCGCGCTGACGGTCGACGGGATGCTGGCGGCGAGCGGCACCGACGCGGCCGACGAGCTGCACCGCCTGGTGTTCGACACACACTTCGCCATCGACGAGCTCGGCCGTGCCGCCGCGACCCTCGTCGAGCAGGGTGCCCCGGAAGACGTCCGCCACGCGGCCCTCCGCGCGGTCACGATCGTCCTGCGGCACGGCGGCAGCGCCGGCGACGATGCCGGCCGGACCCTCGCCGCACGCTTCGCGATCACCGCCTCCGCGGCCGACCCGGCATCGCGGACCACCGTGCTCGCCCACCGGATGGCCCGCGAGTTCGCCGACCTCCGGACCGCCGGGCTCCGCTGGCGCGAGGTCGCCGACGAGCTCCCGCGGACCGGCGACGGCGTGCCGTTCGCGTCGCCGGTGATCCTGGCCGGCGGCCGTCCCGCCGGAGCCGTCCCGGTCGTCGCCGACGCGGTCGCCGACGGGCCGTGGCGCCGGCTGCACATGACCGCATCGCTCCGGACCGCGGTGCACGCCGCCATCGCCGTGGCGATCACCGAACCGCTCGCACTGCTCCTCGACGGCAGCCGCTTCTACTGGGGCGTCATCGGCGTGATGATCGTCCTCGCCGGCACGAACACCACGCACGAACGCGTCCGCAAGGGCATCCACCGCGGTGTCGGCACGGTCGTCGGCGGGATCGTCGGGATCGCGCTCGTGCACGTGCTCGGAACCGACCACCCCTGGGTGACGATGGTGCTCGTCTGCGTGCTGCTCGCCGTCGGCACGTACGGGTTCGGTGGGGTGTACGCCGTCTGGGCCGCGTGTCTCGTCGTCGTGCTCTGCCAGGTCTACGACTTCTCCGGCACCTTCACCGACGCGCTCATCCCGATCCGGCTCGCGGAGAACCTGCTCGGCGCCACGATCGCCATCCTGGTCAGCATCGTGGTGCTCCCGCTCGCCACGCGGAGCGTCGTCCGCCGGGCGGTGCGGCGGCAGCTCGTCGCGGTGCGTGCCTTCGTGCTGGCGACCGTGGGGGTGGACGTCGACGAGACGGAGCCCGCCGACGCGGCGGACCCGACCCCGGCCTCCCGTCCGACGCCTGCTGCGGCACCGGACCTGCGTGCCCGGTCACGCGCCGTCGACGCCGCCACCTACCAGCTGGAGGCGGTCCTGAAGCCGATGGTCCGGTTCCCGACGGGTGGGCCGGCGCGCGCGGACGCGCGGATGCGTGCGTCCCTGCAGGCGGCGGCGACGTTCGCCAGGGAGCTGGCCGGGAGGCCCGGCGCGGCCCCGGTGGACGTGCCCGCCACGCTGCGCGGTGCGGCCGAGGTCCTCGCCGCGTCCGTCGACCGGCTGGCGGACCGCGTCGTGGCCGGCCCCGGGACCGACGCATCCGGCTCGCCCGCGTGGACACGGATCACGGACGTGCTCGAGGGTGTCGTCGCGACCGCCGACCCGGGTGACGCCGGAGACGCGGTGCGTGCCCGGGTGCACGCGCTCGGCCGCATCGACGAGTCCCTCGCGCTCTTCGCGGAGCGGGTCGGGATGCCCGTCGTCGCGGGCGCCGCGACGCGGATGTCGGCGGTCGGTGGCACCATCTCCTCGTGAGCAAGCAGGACGGACGCAACCGGCTCGTCTCCGACCGACCGGTCGCAGACCTGACCGCGACGGTGCTGCACGTCGACATGGACGCGTTCTTCGCCTCCGTCGAACTGCTCGACCGCCCCGACCTCGTCGGGCTGCCGGTGATCGTCGGACACGACTCCGACCGCTCCGTGGTGACCGCCGCCACGTACGAAGCCCGCAAGTACGGCGTCAACTCGGCGATGCCGATGGCCGTCGCGAAACGCCGGTGCCCGAACGCGGTGATCGTCGAGCCGCACTTCGAGAAGTACCAGGCGAAGTCCGCCGCCGTGATGCACGTGTTCGAGCAGTTCACCCCGCGGGTGGAACGGCTCGGCATCGACGAGGCGTTCCTCGACGTCGCCGGCGCCGTGCGGTTGTACGGCACCCCGTGGGAGATCGGGCAGGCGATCCGGCAGAAGGTCTTCGCGGAGACCGGCCTGCACTGCTCGGTCGGTGCCGCCTCGACGAAGTTCGTCGCGAAGCTCGCCTCCAGCCGTGCCAAGCCGGACGGCCTCCTCGTCGTCCCCGCGGAACACACCGTGGCGTTCCTGCACCCGCAGCCCGTGTCGGCGCTGTGGGGCGTCGGCGGCAAGACGCAGGAGACCCTCGAACGCCGGGGCATCCGCACCGTCGGCGACCTCGCCACGACACCGCTCGCCTCCCTGGTGTCCGCGCTCGGCCCGGCCGGCGGACAGCGCCTGCACGACCTGTCCTGGGGGCGTGACCCGCGGGTCGTCGACACCGCCGTTGGAGAGAAGTCGATCGGGCACGAAGTCACGTTCGGCACCGACCTCACCGAGCGCGACGCCGTCGCCCGCGAACTCCTGCGGCTCGCCGAGAAGGTCGCCGTCCGGATGCGCCGCGCCGACGTGCAGGCCCGGACCATCGCCCTCAAGGTCCGCTACACCGACTTCACCACCCTGACCCGCTCACGCACCCTCGCCGAACCGACCGACGTCGCCCGCCGGATCCACCGCGAAGCCGTCGAGCTCTACGACGTACTGCACCGTCAGGGCAACCGGATCCGGTTGATCGGCGTCCGCGGGGAGAACCTCGTGCCGACCGCGGCGAGCAACGCGCTGTGGGACGACGACGCGCCGTGGCGCGAGACCGAGACCACGGTCGACGCGGTCACCGCCCGGTTCGGCGCCGGCGTGCTGCGACCCGCATCGCTCGTCCGCGGCACGCCCGAGCAGCGTCCGCCGCATGCCCGGCAGGACATCGGGTGACGGTAGAATCGCCTGAAGTGAGCGCAGCGGAGTACGAACAGCAGCAGTCCGCCGCGGCCGGCGGTGTCCATCCCGATCCGGCCCCGGCGTCGTCGGCCGAACTCGCCTCGTCGTCGGCCGAACTCGCCTCGTCGTCGGCCGGGGTCCCGCAGTCGTCGGGCGAACTGGCACCGGCTGAACTGGCGGAGATCGCGGGCAACGCGGCCGCCGAGCACCTGTCGCCGGCGTTCCCGGACCGCGCCGCGTGGGGGACCGCGTCCAAGCTCCGCGCCTGGCAGGTCGAAGCGCTCACGAAGTACTTCGAGACCGAGCCGCGCGACTTCCTCACGGCGGCCACCCCGGGCGCCGGCAAGACCACGTTCGCGCTCCGGCTCGCCACCGAGCTCCTGGCCCGCGGCACCGTCGACCGCATCGTCGTCGTCGCACCGACCGAGCACCTGAAGCGGCAGTGGGCCGACGCCGCCGACCGCGTCAACATCCGCATCGACCCGATGTTCAAGAACGGCGACGGGATGTTCGGCCGGCACTACCAGGGCGTCGCGATCACGTACGCCCAGGTCGGCATGAACCCCGAGGTCCACAAGAAGATCACCGAGGGCGGCCGCACCCTGGTCGTCCTCGACGAGGTCCACCACGGCGGCGACGCCCTGACCTGGGGCGACGGCATCAGGGAGGCGTTCAGCGGGGCCACGCGCCGACTGTCCCTCTCCGGCACCCCGTTCCGCTCGGACACCGCACCGATCCCGTTCGTGCAGTACGCCCCGGACGAAGCGGGCATCCGCACCTCGATCTCCGACTACAACTACGGCTACGGACGCGCCCTCGCCGACGGCGTCGTCCGCCCGGTGCTGTTCATGGCGTACGCCGGGCAGATGCGCTGGAAGACCCGGATGGGCGACGAGATGTCGGCGTCCCTGGGTGAACAGGTCACCAAGGACATCACCGCGCAGGCCTGGCGCACCGCGCTCTCACCAGAAGGCGAGTGGATGCCGGCGGTGCTCTCCGCCGCGGACAAGCGCCTGACCGAGGTCCGTCGCGGCGTGCCCGACGCCGGCGGGCTCGTCATCGCGACCGACACCACCACGGCACGCGCGTACGCCCGCATCCTGCAGCAGATCACGGGGGAGCGGCCGACGGTCGTCCTCTCCGACGAAGCCGCCGGGTCCAGCCGGATCGGGGCGTTCGCCGCCGACACCTCGCGGTGGATGGTCGCGGTCCGGATGGTGTCCGAAGGCGTCGACGTCCCACGGCTCTGTGTCGGCGTGTACGCCACGAGCGCCAGCACACCGCTGTTCTTCGCCCAGGTGATCGGCCGCTTCGTGCGGGCCCGGCGCCGTGGGGAGACCGCCTCCGTGTTCCTGCCGAGCGTCCCGGGGCTGATGGCCCTCGCAGCGACGCTCGAGCTCGAGCGGGACCACGCGCTCGACCGCCCGAAGGACGCCGACGACGGGATGTACAACCCCGAGGACGCGATGGTCGCCGAGGCCAACAAGGAAGACCGTGCCTCGGAGAGCCTGCTCGACGTGCAGCCGTTCGAGGCGCTCGACTCGCAGGCCTCCTTCGACCGGGTCCTCTACGACGGCGGCGAGTTCGGGACCGGCGGCGAGATCGGCTCCCTCGAAGAACTCGACTTCATCGGGATCCCGGGGCTCCTCGAACCCGACCAGGTGCGCGACCTGCTCCGGGCGCGCCAGGCCACCCAGGCACAGCGCCAACGAGGACGGGGTTCCAAGGGCCGCGCGGTGAAGGACGGGACCCCCAAGGCTCCCGAGCCCGACCGGCCGATGTACATGACCATCAAGGAGCAGCGCTCCGAGCTCCAGCGGCTCGTGTCGATCTGGTCGCGGCACGCCAACGAGCCGCACGGGTCGATCCACGCCGAGCTCCGGCGGATCAGCGGTGGCCCGGCCGTGGCGCAGGCGAGCATCGAGCAGATCCAGAAGCGCATCGACATCCTGCGCTCCCGGATCGGCGGGCGTCGGTGACGGTGCTGGCGTGATCGTCGCCGTCGACGATCGGACCTGGCTCGTCAAGCGCTCCGAGGACTCCTCGCCCGAGGCGATCATCGACCGCTTCGGCGGCGGCTACCGGCTCCGTCGGTTCAGCCTCGTCGAGTCGCGCCGGACGGCTCACGGCGTCTTCATGGGTCTCGACCTCGCCGAGACCGCGTGGTGGCGGTTGCGCGACGGCCGTCGTTGATCTGGTGACGTTCTGGGCAATCTGCGCGGCGATCATGACGTTGCAAGCCCTGATCGGGTAGACCGGACGCATGGCAGATTCGATCCCTCACGTCCTCGTCCTCGGTGGCGGCTCCGCCGGCTACACGACCGTCAAGCAGCTGCAGAAGCACGCCGCGACGGTGCCGATGCGCATCACCCTCGTCGACCAGAACACGTACTACACGTACCTGCCGTTCCTGCCGGAGGTCGCCGGCGGCCACATCAACCCGAAGGACGTCACCGTCGAGCTGCGCCGTGCGCTCCGCAAGACCCGCGTCATCCAGGGCAAGGTGACCGCGATCTCGGCCGCCGACAAGACGGTGTCGATCGCCACGGCCGGCGGTGACGACCGCACCCTCGGCTACGACCAGCTCGTCGTCGCGCTCGGCTCCGTCACGCGGACCTTCCCGACCCCCGGGCTCGAGGAAGTGGGCGTCGGCTTCAAGAGCGTCGAAGAGGCCGCCTACGTCCGCGCGAAGCTCCTCGACAACATCGCGAAGGCCGCTGCCACGCGTGACGAGGACGAGCGTCGCCGTCTGCTCACCAGCATCTTCATCGGCGGTGGCTACACCGGCGTCGAGGCGATCGGCGAGCTCTTCGACGTGTCGCAGGCCGCGATCAAGACCTACCCGTCGCTCGCGGGGGAGCAGCCGCGCTGGGTGCTCATCGACGCGCTCGACCGGGTCGCACCAGAAGTCGGCCCGGAGCTCTCGAAGTGGACCCTCGAGTCGCTGCGCGCCCGCGGCATCGACGTCCGCCTGAAGACCACCATGCCGAGCTGCGAGGGCGGCGTCGTGAAGCTCTCCGACGGTGACGAGTTCGCCACCGGGCTGCTCGTCTGGACCGCCGGCGTCAAGCCGAACCCGCTCCTCGACGCGTCCGACCTGCCCCGCGGTCCGAAGGGCCACCTCGCCGCAAACGCGAAGCTCCAGGTCGAGGACGAGACCTCGCACGAGGTCGTCCCGGGTGTCTGGGGCCTCGGTGACGTCGCGCAGGTGCCGGACCTCACGGCAGACAAGCAGCCGGCGTACTACCCGCCGAACGCGCAGAACGCCGTCCGTCAGGCCGTCGTGGCCGCGGACAACGTCGTGGCGACGATCACGGGCAAGCCGCTCGAGGAGTACCGCCACCCGTCGATCGGCACCGTCGCGTCGTACGGTGTCGCCAAGGGTGCCGCGAACATCAAGGGCATCAAGATGACGAACCTCTTCGCCTGGCTCGCGCACCGGGCGTACCACGTGTACGCGATGCCGACGCTGAACCGCAAGGCGCGGATCATCATCGGCTGGGTGACCGGCGCGGTCTCCGGCCGTGACGCCACGTCGCTGATCAAGGAGACGGATCCGCGTCGCGCGTTCGTCGACGCGACGAAGTAGCGGAGACCGCTCCACAGACGGGAGGCCCGGTGCCAGCTGGCACCGGGCCTCCCGTCCGTCGTGTGGCGGGCGTGCGCGGCTGCGTGCGCGTCTGCGTGCGCATCGATCGACACCGCGGGAGTCGTTCGACGCGTGTGATGTCGGAAGATGCGGACGTACGCACGCACGCGCGGGACCAGTCAGGAAAATCCGGGCGCACAAAAACGAAAGGCCCACCCGAAGGTGAGCCTTTCGCCGCGTGTCTCAACACTGCGTGTCCGAGGGGGGACTTGAACCCCCACGCCCTAATACGGGCACTAGCACCTCAAGCTAGCGCGTCTACCAATTCCGCCACCCGGACAGGTGTTCTTCACTTGTGTCGGCCGCTCCGGCGGGTTTCCCCGGCGTTGCTGCCGGAGAAGACATTAGCACGGCTCTGAACGGCAGTTGAACACGGGCGTGCATCCCGGGCGCGTCCCGCGGAGTCACGGCGAACGAGGGCATCGGAGGCGGCCGGTAGCGTGGTGTGCATGACGGATCCCCAGGGCACCACGACGGCCACCGAGACCGGCCCGGCAGCTGACGCGGCGCGTGGCGAAGGCCGCGAGCTCGAAGCCACCGCCGCGATCGCCAGGGACCTCATCCGGATCGACACCACGAACTGGGGCGAGGGCAAGTCCCGGGGTGAGACCGAGGCCGCCCACTACGTCGAGGCGAAGCTCCGCGACCTCGGGTTCACCCCGCAGCTCTTCGAGTCCGAGCCCGACCGTGTGAGCGTCGTCGCGCGCATCCCGGGCCGCGACCGGGACAAGCCAGCCCTGGTGGTGCACGGGCACCTCGATGTCGTGCCGGCCGACCCGGCGAACTGGAGCGTCGACCCGTTCGGCGGCGTCGTCAAGGACGGCTCGCTCTGGGGCCGCGGCGCCGTGGACATGAAGAACATGGACGCGATGATGCTCACCGCCCTCGGCGACGTCGTCGCGGCGCAGGGCGCCCCCGAGCGTGACCTCGTGATCGCGTACTTCGCGGACGAGGAGGCCGGGGGAGTCCTCGGCTCGCACCACGTCGTGTCGAACCACCCCGAGGTGTTCGACGGCGCCACGGCCGCCATCAGCGAGGTCGGCGGGTACTCGATCACGCTCGGCGACCGGCGCGCGTACCTGCTGCAGACGGGCGAGAAGGCCCTGATGTGGATCAAGCTCGTCGCGACGGGCACCGCCGCGCACGGCTCCCACGTGATCAAGGACAACGCGGTGACGAAGCTCGCCGCGGCGGTCGCCCGCATCGGGAGCGAGGAGTGGCCGGTCCGCCTCTCCGCCACCACCGACGCGATGGTGTCGGAGGTCGCCCGGTTCCTCGGCGTCGACCCCGCGGTGACCGGCCCGGACGAGGTCGCCCTGGCCACCGGCTCCGCGTCGCGGTTCATCCACGCCGCACTCCACACCACGACGAACCCGACGGTGCTGCAGGCCGGCTACAAGCACAACGTCATCCCCGACGCGGCCGAGGCGCTGATCGACATCCGCTGCCTCCCGGGTGACGAGGAGTCGGTGCTCGAGCGGGTACGGGAGCTCGCCGGCGACGACGTCGAGGTGGTGATGTCCTTCCGCGACATCGGCCTCGAACAGGACTTCGGCGGCCCGCTGGTCGACGCCGTGCGGGACGTGCTCGGCCGGCACGACCCGGGCGCACCGGTCCTGCCGTACCTGCTGTCCGGCGGCACCGACAACAAGGCGCTCTCGACGCTCGGCATCGCGGGCTACGGCTTCGTCCCGCTGCAGCTGCCGGCCGGCGTGGACTTCCCGGCGATGTTCCACGGCGTTGACGAGCGCGTGCCGCTCGACTCGCTCGCCTTCGGTCGGCGTGTGCTCGGCGACCTGCTCGGTTCGTACTGATATACTGCTGGGTCGCCTGACGCGACCTCCCGACGCCGACCCGCTCCCGAAAGGCCGCGCCCGTGCACATCCTCGAGGCCATCTTCCTCGGCTTCGTGCAGGGACTCACCGAGTTCCTGCCCGTCTCCTCCAGCGCGCACCTGCGCATCGTCGGCCTGTTCCTGCCCGACGCGCAGGACCCGGGCGCCGCGTTCACCGCCGTGACCCAGCTCGGCACCGAGACCGCGGTGCTCATCTACTTCTGGAGCGACATCACCCGCATCGTCCGGCGGTGGTTCCAGTCGCTCTCCGGGAAGGTCCCGCGGAACGACCCCGACGCGCGGCTGGGATGGCTGGTGATCCTCGGCACGATCCCCATCGGCATCGTCGGGCTCCTGCTGCAGGACACGATCGAGACCACCTTCCGGTCGCTCTGGATCGTCGCGATCGTCCTCATCGGGTTCGGCATCGTGCTCGGCGTGCTCGACCGGGTCGGCCGCAAGGAACGGCGCATCGAGCACATGACGTTCGGCGGCGGCATCCTGATCGGCCTCGCGCAGGTCCTGGCCCTGGTGCCCGGCGTCTCCCGCTCCGGGGCGACCGTGTCGATGGGCCTCGCGCTCGGCTACACGCGCGCCGCCGCTGCTCGCTTCGCGTTCCTCCTCGCCGTCCCCGCGGTGTTCCTCTCCGGCTTCTACGAGGCGGCGACGTCCCTCGGTGACACCGGCGCACCGTTCGGTGTCGTGGACACGGTGATCGCCACGGTCGTCGCGTTCGTCGTCGGCTTCGTCGTGATCGCGGCGTTCATGAACTACATCAGCAAGCGCAGCTTCATGCCCTTCGTGTACTACCGGGTGGCACTCGGTATCGTTCTCATCGTGTTGCTGTCGCTCGGAGTGATCCAGCCGTGAGGGCCTGGGAGGCCCCAGACGTCCCCGATGTCCCCGGGAACGCCCCGCGTCCGGTCGTGCACGACACGGCCGCCGGCAAGCCCGTGGACCCGACCCGTGGCGACGACCGCGCCGCGCTGTACGTCTGCGGCATCACCCCGTACGACACCACCCACCTCGGCCACGCGGCGACGTACCTGGCGTTCGACACGCTCGGACGGGTCTGGCGCGACGCGGGCCTCGACGTCGAGTACGCGCAGAACACCACCGACGTCGACGACCCGCTCCTCGAGCGCGCCACGCGGGACGGTGTCGACTGGCGCGAGCTCGCGGCGTCGCAGATCGACCTCTTCCGCCGCGACATGGAGTCGCTCCGCATCCTGCCCCCGGACGACTTCGTCGCCGTCACGGACGAGGTCGAGCGCATCGCCGAGGCCGTCGCGTTCCTGCAGGAGACCGGCTACGCCTACAGCGTGCCGACGCCCGACAGTGCCGGCGACGACGTCTACTTCGACGTGCAGCGCCCGACCGAGGCGTGGGTGCTCGGCGACGAGAGCGGACTCGACCGGGACACCATGCTCACGCTCTCCGCGGAGCGCGGCGGCGACCCGGACCGTGCCGGCAAGCGCGACGCGCTCGACCCGCTGCTCTGGCGTGCAGTCCGTGCCGGCGAGCCGAGCTGGGAGTCGCCCGTCGGCGAGGGCCGCCCGGGCTGGCACATCGAGTGCAGCGTCATCGCGGGGGACCGCCTCGGCCTGCCGATCAGCGTGCAGGGCGGCGGCAGCGACCTCGTCTTCCCGCACCACGAGATGAGTGCCGGCCATGCAGCAGCGCTGGCGCACCAGCCGCTCGCGAACGCGTACGTGCACACGGGGATGATCGCGTACCAGGGCGAGAAGATCTCGAAGTCGCTCGGCAACCTGGTCACCGTGCGTGGCCTGCTCGACGACGGCGCGGACCCGCGGGCGATCCGGCTCGCGCTGCTCTCGCACCGCTACTCGGACGACTGGGAGTGGTTCGACGCCGAGCTCGCGAGCGCGACGCGCCGTCTCGAGACCTGGGATGCCTGGGCCACCGGTGGTGCGGGACACGCCGACGACGCGGCCGACGTCGTGACGCGGATCCGCGCCCGCGTGGCGGACGACCTCGACACGCCGGGGGCGGTCGCCGCGGTCGACACCGCGATCGCGGGCGGCACGCGCAGCACGCCCGAGCTCGTCGACCTGATCGACGCCCTCCTCGGCATCCGCATCGGCTGACGCCGCGCTGAGATCGCACTTCGTGTCGCCCACCTGCACTGGACGCGACACGAACTGCGATCTCAGCGTCCGGCGGTGTGCCCCGCCATCAGACGGACGGGAGGCCCGGTGCCAGCTGGCACCGGGCCTCCCGTCCGGATGTGGCCACGTCCAGGACGTGACCTGCCGCTACTGCGGCGGCTGCGGGGGCCGCCAGGGACCCTCGCCGGCCTGGCCGGGTCCGTCCTTGCCGTCCTTGCGCTCCCGACGGCGGAGGTACTGCTCGAACTCCTGGGCGATCGCGTCGCCGGACGCCTCGGGGGAGTCCACGGTGTCCCGGGCCTGCTCGAGCTGCCCGATGTAGGAGGCCATGTCCTCGTCGTCCGCGGCGAGCGCGTCGATGCCCTCTTCCCACTGGGTCGCGTCATCGAGGAGCGTGCCCCGCGGGACCGTCACGTCGGTGAGCTCCTCGATCTTGTCGAGCAGGGAGAGCGTGGCCTTCGGGGACGGCGCGTTGTGCACGTAGTGCGGCACCGAGGCCCAGAGCGAGAGCGTGGTGAGGCCGGCCTTGTCCATGGTGTCGGAGAGCACGCCGAGGATGCCGGTCGGGCCCTCGTAGGAGGACTTGTCGACGTCGAAGGCCTGCCGGACGGAGGCGTTCTCGCTCGACACGAACACCGAGATCGGCCGGGTGTGCGGGACGTCGGCGAGCATCGCGCCGACGAAGACGACCGCGTCGATCGAGTAGACGTCGGCGAGGTCGATGATCTCCGCGCAGAACGCCCGCCACGTGCGGGACGGCTCCGGGCCGACGAGGACGAACACGTCGCGCTCCGCGGGGGACCCGCCGGCGCCGATCACCGGTCGGCCGAGCTCACCGGGGCCGTGCAGGACGATGCGGGGCCACTGGATGCCGCGGACGCCGTTGTCGTCGCTCCCGACGTTCGGCCGGTTGAACTGGTAGTCGACGTACCGCTCCCCGTCGATCTCCCGCAGCTCGTCGAGGCCGAGCGCGTCGACGATCCGCCGCGCGAGACCGCTGGCGGCCTCACCGGCGTCGTTCCAGCCCTCGAACGCGACGACCAGGAGCCGGCCGTCGTTGAAGGGGGAGTGCTGTGGCACGGAGCGGACCTCCTGGTGATGGAGTGGAGCGGGGCGGCGTGGGGGACGAACGCTCCACAACCGACCGGACACGATCAGGCATCCACTGTAGGCCCCTCGGGCGGGTCCGCTCCGCGTGCGCCGGTAGACTCGTCGCCCGTGACCGCGCATCCTCCCGCCCTCGTCCTGCCCGCAGCCGTGCTGTGGGACATGGACGGCACGATCATCGACACCGAACCGATCTGGCAGCAGTCCCAAGTGGAACTGACCCAGAAGTACGGCGCCGAGTGGACCCACGAGGACGGGTTGTCCCTGGTGGGCAGCGGCCTCGAGCGCTCGGGGGAGATCCTGCGCGACAAGGGCGTCGACATGGAGGTCGAGGAGATCGTCCAGTGGATGACCTCCTACGTGATGGAGCGGCTGGAGCACGGCGACCTGCCGTGGCGTCCGGGTGCGCGTGAGCTCGTCGAGGAACTCCACGCCCGCGGCATCCCGACCGCGCTCGTCACGATGTCCCGCCGTCGGATGGCGCTCGTCGCCGCCGAGGCACTCGCAGACCGCGGGTTCCAGGTCGTCGTCGCGGGTGACGACGTCGAGCACCCGAAGCCCCACCCCGAGGCGTACCTGACCGCTGCAGCGCACCTCGGTGTCGACGCGACCGCGTGCGTCGCGATCGAGGACTCGGCCACCGGCGTCGCCGCTGCCGTCGCCTCGGGCGCCGTCACCATCGCCGTCGAGCACATCGTCCCGCTGCCGGAGACCGCCGGGGACGTCTACCTCACCTCGCTGGCCGGCGTCGACGTGGACCGCCTGGTCGAGCTCACGTCGCCGGCGCTGGCGGCCCGTCAGACCTCCGAGGGGAACGCCCGATGACCGCCGAACTGCCGCACACCGCCGGCGGCGCGCCGCACACCCCGCCGCGCGGCCCGTTCCGCGCCGGGGACCGGGTGCAGCTGACCGGGCCGAAGGGCAAGCTCACGACGCTCTCCCTCGAGCCCGGCGTGATCTACCACACGCACCGCGGCATGCTCGCGCACGACGACGTCATCGGGCAGCCGGACGGCTCCGTCATCACGGCCAGCTCCGGGGACGAGTACCTCGCGCTGCGGCCGCTGCTCAACGACTACGTGATGTCGATGCCCCGCGGCGCCGCCATCGTCTACCCGAAGGACGCCGCCCAGATCGTCGCGTTCGCCGACGTCTTCCCCGGCGCCCGCGTGGTGGAGGCCGGGGTCGGCTCCGGCGCGCTCTCGCTCTGGCTGCTCCGTGCGATCGGCCCGACCGGTCGCCTGCAGTCGTTCGAGCGTCGTGACGAGTTCGCCGAGATCGCCCGCGGCAACGTCGGCACCTTCCTCGGCGCCGTCCCGGACAACTGGAGCGTCACCGTCGGCGACCTCGTCGAGGAGCTCCCCGGAGCCACCGAGCCGCAGAGCATCGACCGCGTGGTGCTCGACATGCTCGCGCCGTGGGAGTGCGTCGACGCCGCGGCGGACGCACTCGTGCCCGGCGGCCTCATCGTCTGCTACGTCGCCACGGTGACGCAGCTGAGCCGGACCGCAGAGGCACTCCGCGACACCGGACGCTTCACCGACCCGCAGTCCAGCGAGACCCTGGTGCGCACCTGGCACGTCGAGGGGCTCGCCGTCCGGCCGGACCACCGGATGGTCGGGCACACCGGGTTCCTCGTCACCGCACGTCGTCTGGCGGACGGTGTGGTGCTCCCGAACCTGAAGCGTCGCGCAGGCAAGGCCGAGTTCTCCGACGAGGACGTGGAGGCCTGGACCCCCGGTGCGGTGGGCGAACGGTCCGCCAGTGACAAGAAGCTCCGCAAGGTGGCGCGGCAGGCGGCGGCACAGGCGCGGAAGGTCGCGGCGGCAGAGGCGCTCGACGCCACCGGCACCCCGGCCGAGGCTGATGGCGACGACCGGTAGGCTACGTCAGTCGCTCGTCCTGCATCGAACGGAAAGAGGGTCCGTGCGCACCATCCCCGCACTCCTGGTCACCATCGGACTGGTCGCGTCGTTGACCGCGTGCGCGTCGAGCGGGGCCGGCACCACGCCGTCCAGCTGCGACGCTCCCGGTGCCGCCTCCGAAGCCGTGACCGCGACCGGCGCGTTCGGCAAGCAGCCGAAGGTGTCCGTCCCGGCCGGTCTCACGGTCAAGGGCACGCAGGTCTCCATCCTGAAGCAGGGCGACGGACGACGCATCGACAAGGGCACCCCCGTGCTCATCGAGTACACGCTGGTCGACGGTTCGACCGGCAAGGTCGCACAGACGAGCGGGTACGCCGGGACGACCTCCCCGATCACCGCCGGTTCGACGAACGCCGGCGCGCTCGGCGAAGCGCTCCAGTGCGCCAACGTCGGTGACCGCCTCGCCGTGGCACTCCCGCAGAGCGCCCTGAGCGACGGCACCACCTCGACGAAGAAGACCGAGTCCGCGGTCGTCGCCGTGATCGACGTGAAGAAGGCGTTCGACGCCCGCGCGACCGGCACCCCGCAGCTCGCCGGGGACGACATGCCCGCCGTGGTCCTCGCCCCCGACGGCGCGCCCGGCATCACGGTGCCGACCAAGGCCGCGCCGTCCTCGAACGAGACCCACCTGCTCCGCAAGGGCTCCGGCTCCGTCCTCACCGCCAAGGACACCGCGATCATCAAGTACACCGCCGTGACCTGGGGTACCGACTCCACCGTCGCGGGGTCGAGCTGGACCGACGGCACCGGCGCGCAGACCGTGCCGCTCGCCAAGGGCCAGGTCGACGACGGCATCCGCACGGTGCTCCTCGGCCGCAAGGTCGGCGACCAGGTGCTCGCGATCGTCCACCAGCAGGGTGTCGCCTACGCGTACGTCATCGACGTGCTCGGCTCGGTCACGTCCTAGAATCGCCTCGTGCCGACGACCCGTGTGCCCCGCGTACCGGCGGAAGAACGCCTGTTCAGCCTCGTGCTCGCGTTGCTGTCGACCGAAGCCGGCCTGACGAAGTCCGAGATCCTCGCGAACGTGCAGGGGTACCGGCAGCGGTTCACGACCGGCGGTGACAACGCGTCGCTCGAGCGCCAGTTCGAGCGCGACAAGGACGACGTCCGCGAACTCGGCATCCCGCTCGAGACCATCGAGACCCCCGGAGCCGCCGGCAACAACCAGACGCTCCGCTACCGGATCCCGAAGGGCGAGTACGACCTGCCGCTCGATGTCCGGTTCACGCCGGACGAGTCCGCCCTGCTCTCGCTCGCCGCGATGGCGTGGCGTGAAGGCGCGCTCTCCTCGGACTCCCGCCGCGCCCTGCTCAAGGTCCGTTCCGCCGGGCAGGACGACGACGCCGCCGGGGTGGCCGGGATGACCGCGTACGCTCCGCGACTCCGCGCCCGTGACGCCGCCTTCGAACCGCTCCGTGCGGCGCTCGACCGCGCCGCCGCGGTGCGCTTCGACTACATCACGCCGGGGGAGCACGAGCCCCGTCGCCGCGAACTCGAGCCCCTCGCGCTCGTGCAGCACGGCGGGCGCTGGATGCTCGCCGCGCACGAGCCATCGACCGGCGGGGACAAGAACTACCTGCTGTCCCGGATCGTCGGCCCGGTGTCGCAGTTCGAGTCCGGGCAGCACCCGGCACCGGCCGGCGCGGGGGAGCGTGCCCTCGCCGAGCTGGACCGCATCTGGTCGGCGCGCACGGCGACGATCGCCGTCGCAGCCGGGTCCGACGCCGAGCGTCGTCTCGGCCGACGTCGGGACACCACCGTCGGCGACGACGGCGTCCTCGTCCTGCACTACGTCGACCCGCAGATCCTCGCCGAGGAGCTCGCCGCCTTCGGACCGGAAGTCCGGGTGCTCGAACCGACCGAGGTGCGCGACCGCGTGGTCGCCCGACTCGAGGGACTCGTCGCCGACCACAGCGAAGGGGTGCTCCGTGGCTGACGCCCAACCGCTGCAGGCGCAGGACAAGCTCGCATTCCTCCTGGCGCTCGTGCCGTACCTGATCGATCGGGAGCGCGTCTCCGTGGCCGAGGCGGCGCGGCACTTCAGCGTGCCCGAGACCCGGATCCGCCGGGCCGTCGAGCTCATCGCGGTGTCCGGGATCCCCGGCGAGACGATGCAGTACCAGCACGGTGACCTGTTCGACATCGCCTGGGACGACTTCGAGCAGAACGACATGATCGTCCTGACGAACCTCGTCGCGATCGACGACTCCCCGCGACTCTCCGCCCGCGAGGCCTCGGCGCTCATCGCCGGCCTGCAGTACCTCTCCGCGCTGCCGGAGGCCGCCGACCGCGACGCCATCCGGACCCTGATGGCGAAGCTCTCCCGCGGTGCCGGCGGTGCCGCGGCGAACGTCGCCGTCGGGCAGGAACTCCACGACGCCGCGCTCACCACGATCCGTCGGGCGATGTCCGGGGGCAAGGGGCTCGTGTTCGGGTACGCCGGCCCCCGCACCCAGGGCAGCACCCGCCGGGTGGACCCGCTCCGCGTCGAGTCGATCGACACCGACTGGTACCTCCGCGCGTGGGACCTCGACCGCGGGGCGCTCCGGACCTTCCGGCTCGACCGGATGTCCGGCGTCGCGGTCGACGACCGTGTCGCGACGCACTCCATCGACGACGTCGACATCCCGGACACCCTGTTCCAGCAGACCCCGGAGGACGTCATCGTGACGCTGGAGCTCGACGCGTCGTCGCTGCCCCTCGTCGCGGACTTCCTCGCGGACACCGCCGACGCGCCCGACGCCGACGGGCGGGTGCGCATCCGGCTCGCGGCGTCGGCGGGCTTCGACGGCGTGGTGCGGCTCGTCGCGGGCCTGCCCGGCCGCGCGGTCGTGCTGGACCCGCCGGCCGCGCGCGACGCGGTGCGTGCCTTCGCCGCGTCCGCCCTCCCGCGCTGACCGGCGGGACCCGCGCGACCTGCCGCACCGCGGCACCACGTTCACCCGCGGCTCACCCGCGACGGGACGTCCGCTGTGCGTTCGTACCCCCGCCACCGTGTGTCGGTCCCGACACCGTAAGATCGACGCATGGCTTCGACGACCGCGCGCGGGCGAGAGAAGCGGCAGGGTCGCCGTCCCAACGAACCCGAAGGCCGCATGTCCCTCGGGCAACACCTCATCGAACTGCGCAACCGCCTGTTCAAGGCCGTCCTCGCAGTGCTCCTCGGTGCTGTCGGCGGCTGGTTCCTGACGCCGTTCGTGCTCGACTCGCTCCGCGCCCCGGTGGCCGAACTCGCGAAGGTCGGCGGACACACCGCTGAGCTGAACTTCCCGATGATCACGGGGGCGTTCGACCTCCGGCTGCAGATCGCGATCACGATCGGCATCGTCATCGCGAGCCCGGTGTGGCTGTACCAGATCTGGGCGTTCATCGTCCCGGCGCTCGTTCGGCGTGAGAAGCAGTACGTGTGGGGCTTCCTCGGCACCGCGATCCCGCTGTTCTTCGCCGGCTGCTACTTCGGCTGGTACGTCCTGCCGCACATCGTCGGGATCCTCGGCAGCTTCGTGTCGAGTCAGGACACGTCGATCGTCGACGCGAAGGCGTACTACGACTTCACGATCAAGCTCATCGTGGCGGTCGGCATCGCGTTCGTGCTGCCGGTGTTCCTGGTGCTGCTCAACTTCGTCGGGGTGCTGACGGCCAAGGCGATCATCAAGTCGTGGCGCGTCGCGATCCTCTGCATCCTGGTCTTCTGCGCGATCGTCACGCCGAGCGCCGACGTCATCTCGATGTTCCTCCTCGCGGTGCCGATGACGGTGCTGTACGTCGCCGCCTGCGTGGTGACGTGGTTCCACGACCGGCGGCTCGCGAAGCGGCAGGCCAAGCTCGACGCCGAGTACGGGCTGTGACGGACACCGGTCTGAGCGCAGCGGAACGGTTCCAGGCGGCCCGCGTCCGCAACCGCTCGCGCAACCTCGAGCTCTTCCGCGCCGACCTTCGGTTCGACCTCGACCCGTTCCAGTTCGCCGCGTGCGACGCCCTCGACCAGGGCCGGAGCGTCCTGGTGGCCGCACCGACCGGCGCCGGCAAGACGATCATCGCGGAGTTCGCGATCTGGCTCGCGATGCGCCAGCCGACGGCGAAGGTGTTCTACACGACGCCGATGAAGGCGCTGAGCAACCAGAAGTACGCCGAGCTGGTCGAGGCCTACGGCGAGTCCGAGGTCGGGCTGCTCACCGGTGACACGAACGTCAACCCGCGGGCCCGCGTCGTCGTGATGACGACCGAGGTGCTCCGCAACATGATCTACGCGGACTCCGACCTGCTCGACGACCTGGCCTGGGTCGTCCTCGACGAGGTGCACTACCTGGCCGACCGGTTCCGCGGCGCCGTGTGGGAAGAGGTGATCCTGCACCTCCCGACCGAGGTCCGGCTCGTCTCGCTCTCCGCCACGGTCTCCAACGCCGAGGAGTTCGGCGACTGGCTGCAGACCGTCCGTGGCGAGACCGACGTCATCGTGTCCGAGGACCGTCCGGTCCCGCTCGAGCAGCACGTCCTCGTCGGCAACAAGATGGTCGACCTGTTCGACTCGTCCGGCGCCGCCGCGACGAACCGGGTGAACCCGGAACTGCTCCGTCTGGTCGGCGGTGGCGCGCGGAACGACAGCCGCGGTGGACACCGCGGGCGCCGTGGCCGAGGCGGCTACGTCGACCGCCGTGGGCCGCGCACCGAGAAGCTGCACCGTGAGCACATCGCGCGGATGCTCGACGAACGGATGCTCCTCCCCGCGATCTTCTTCGTGTTCAGCCGCAACGGCTGCGACCAGGGCGTCCGGCAGGTGCTCCGGTCCGGGGTCTCGCTGACGACGCGGGAAGAACGCAACGAGATCCGCGAGACAGCGGAGTACCACTGCCGCACGCTCCTCGACGAGGACCTCGCCGTCCTCGGGTACTGGGAATGGCTCGAGGGCCTCGAGCGCGGGGTCGCCGCACACCACGCCGGACTCCTGCCCGCCTTCAAGGAGGTCGTGGAGGACCTCTTCCAGCGCAAGCTCCTCAAGGTCGTCTTCGCGACGGAGACCCTGGCGCTCGGGGTGAACATGCCGGCCCGCACGGTGGTGCTCGAGAAGCTCGAGAAGTTCAACGGCGAAGCCCGCGTGCCGATCACGCCGGGGGAGTACACCCAGCTGACGGGTCGTGCCGGGCGCCGCGGGATCGACGTCGAGGGCCACTCGGTGATCCAGTGGACCGACGGCCTCGAACCGCAGGCCGTCGCCTCGCTGGCGAGCCGTCGCACGTACCCCCTCAACTCCTCGTTCAAGCCGACGTACAACATGGCCGTGAACCTCATCGAGCAGTTCGGGCGTCAGCGCACCCGCGAAGTGCTGGAGACGTCGTTCGCCCAGTTCCAGGCGGACCGTTCCGTGGTCGACCTGGCCCGCAAGGTGCGGTCGCAGCAGGAGTCCCTCGACGGCTACCAGCAGTCGATGCAGTGCCACCTCGGCGACTTCACCGAGTACGCGGCGCTCCGTCGGCAGCTGTCCGACCTCGAGCGCACGAACGTCCCCGGTGGGCGGGAAGCGTCGCACGGTGCGCGTGCCGAGCGGCAGGCGTCCATCACCGAGGTGCGCCGTGCCCTGCAGCGCCACCCCTGCCACGCCTGCCCCGATCGTGAAGCGCACGCCCGCTGGGCCGAGCGCTGGTACAAGCTCAAGCGCGTCAACGACAAGCTCGTGCAGCAGATCCGGTCCCGCACCGGTGCCGTCGCGACGACCTTCGACCGGGTCACGGACGTGCTCGTGCAGCTCGGCTACCTGGTGCCGTCCGAGCAGGAGGGCGAGCTCACCGTCGCCGCCGGTGGCCGCCGTCTGCAGCGGATCTACGGCGAGCGGGACCTGCTCGTCGCCGAGTGCCTCGAGGCCGGGGTCTGGAAGGAACTCACCCCCGGGCAGCTCGCCGCGATGGCCGCCACGATCGTCTACCAGCCCCGCCGCGAAGACGCGCCCGGCACCGAGCACGCCCTGCCCCGCGGCGCGTTCCGCCCGGCCCTCGACGAGACCCTGACGATCTGGTCGCGCCTGGACGACGTCGAGCGGGACGCCCGGCTCGCCGGCTCGCAGCCGCCGACCCCCGCGATCGCGCTCGGCATGTTCCGCTGGGCGTCAGGCTCCGCGCTCGACGACGTCCTGCGGGCGCTCGACCTCGCTGCCGGTGACTTCGTCCGCTGGTCGAAGCAGGTCATCGACCTCCTCGACCAGATCAAGAACGCCGGCGACCCCGAGCTCGCCGAGACCGCCCGACGTGCGACGGACGCGGTCCGCCGCGGCATCGTCGCGTACGCGACGGTCTGACGGGAGGCCCGGTGTCCGTCCGCGAGTCCGTCGCGCCTCCGCACGACGGTGGCGTCCCACCGAGACGCCGCCGTCCCACCGAGACGCCGCCGCTTCCGGCAGTGTCTGGCGGGTTCGGCGGCGTCTCGCGGCCGTCACCGTTCGCTGCGCTCCCGGTGCGGGTCGCCCTGTCGCTGGCGGTCATCGGCGGGCTGCTGTTCGCGCTGTCGTTCCCGTCACCCGGCTGGTGGTTCCTGGCCTACCCGGCCGTCGCGTGCCTGCTCCTCGCCGCGATGGGACAGGGCTGGCGGCGTGCTGCCTGGATCGGCTACGTCGGCGGTGTCGCGTTCTGGGTGCCGGCGATCTCCTGGGCCGGCCGGTACCTCGGGCCGGTCCCGTGGCTGGCGCTGGCGCTCTTCGAGGCCGCCATGTTCGCGCTCGGCAGCGTGGCCATCGCGCTCGCGTACCGCTGGGTCGCCCGGGTCGTGACCTCGACCGGCGGACGCGTGTGGGGCCTCCCGGCCGTGATCGCCGCACTGTGGACCGGACGTGAGTGGTTCTCCGGGAGCTGGCCGTACGGGGGCTTCGCCTGGGGACGCGTCGGCCTCTCGCAGTCCGACAGCCCCTTCGCGCACCTGGCCGCGTACGTCGGCGTGCTCGGGGTCTCGTTCGTCGTCGTGTACTGCGTCGCCGTGGTGGTGTCGCTCGGACTCGTCGTGCCGACCGTTCCGGGCGGTTCCGTCCGGCTGCCCGCCCGCGTCGCCACGGCGGGTCTCCTCGTCGCCGCGGTGCTCGCCGTGCCCGCGTGGCCGACCGCCACGGACGGCACGATCCGCATCGAGTCCGTGCAGGGGAACGGGCCGGCCGGGTACTTCGACAACGCGGCCCCCGGCGAGGTGCTCGAGTCGCAGGTCACCGCGACCGACGTCAGCGCGAAGGGTGTCGACCTGGTGGTGTGGCCGGAGGGGTCGGCGGAGTTCGACCCGCGCGCACAGCCGGTGATCGCGAGTGCGCTCGACTCCGTCGTGCAGTCGGTCGGGGCACCGATCGTCGCCGGGGCCATCACCCAGACGTCCTCGGGGGTGCTGCACAACACGTCGTTCGTGTGGACGGCGGACGGCTGGCAGTCCTCCTACGACAAGAAGCGCCCGGTGCCCTTCGGCGAGTACGTGCCGGACCGCTGGTTCTTCTCCAAGCTCGCGCCGTCGCTCATCGGGTTGCTGCAGCGCGACTACACGCCGGGGACGAAGCCGAACGTGCTCTCCGTCGCCGGGGTCAAGGCGGGCATCGCGATCTGCTTCGACATCGTCGACGACGGCCTGACGCGGGACATGGCTCGCGGGGGAGCGCAGGTGATCCTCGCGCAGACGAACAACGCCGACTTCTCCGGCACCGACGAGAACCTCCAGCAGCTCGAGATCGCCCGGATGCGGGCCATCGAGACCGGGCGTTCGCTCGTGAACATCTCGACCGTCGGGGCGTCGCAGGTGATCGACCCCACCGGCCGGACGATCGACCGGGTGCCGGAGTACACCGCGTCGTCGATGATCACCGACGTGCCGCTCGGGACGTCGACCACGCCCGCGACCGTCGCGTCGGGGCTCATCGCGCTGGTGCTCTCGCTCGGCGGGCTGCTGGTGCTGCTGGCGTGCGCGCCGTGGAGCCGTCGCCGGGCCTGACCGTGCGGGCGGTGGTCCGCTCGCGGTCCTGACCGTGCCCCCAGGTGGCACTGGGAACCCTCTGTGAATGCAGGCGTTCCGGAACGAACCCCCGTGGGACAGTGTTGCAAGGGGGGAACGAGCGAGAGGAGTCCACCATGGCTGATCGGAGTCTCCGCGGCATGCGGCTCGGGAGTCAGAGCCTCCAGAGCGAAGAGGGCGTCGAGCTCTCGGATCGCAAGCGCGCGGTCTACCAGGCCGACTCGGGCGAGACCTTCGACGTGGTGTTCTCGGCCGATGCCGAGGTCCCGCAGAGCTGGAACGACCCGCGCAGCGGCCGAGAAGGACGACTGCTCGGCGACGACGGCGTTCCCGTCGAGGTCGCAGCAGAGGACGTCAAGGCACCCCGTACCCACTGGGACATGCTGCTCGAGCGTCGCTCACGCGAAGAGCTCGAGGAACTGCTGCAGGAGCGCCTCGCGTTCCTGCGTGCACGACGCGGCGCGTAGCCGTCGACACCGAAGGCCCGCTCCCTGATCAGGGAGCGGGCCTTCGTGCGTCACGTGCAGTTCGTCGCTACTGCTGGTCGCCCTGCTGCCGGTCGCCCTGCTGCCGGTCGTCGTTCAGCTGCTTGCGCGTCGCCTCGGCCGCGGCGGCGAGCTTCTCCTCGACGCTGCGGTTGGACTCCGCCAGGCGCTCGTCGAGCACCGAGTCGGGGACGATGTCCGACGCCGTGGCGTTCGGGTTGGCGCCGGCGCCGTCGGTGGCGGTGGTGTTCGCCAGGCTCTCGTTCGCGAGCTTGGAGATCTTCGCGAGGAAGTCGGTGCTGCCGGCACCGCCCGCTGCGGGAGCGCCGCCCGTTCGCTGGGTCGAGAAGCCCTTCGCGATGCCGGAGAGCGCTTCGGTGAACTCGCTCGGGATCATCCAGACCTTGTTCGCGGTGCCCTCGGCGATCTTGGGGAGCATCTGCAGGTACTGGTAGGACAGCAGCTTCTCGTCGGGGTCACCGACGTGGATGGCGTCGAAGACCGTCGCGATGGCCTGGGCTTCACCCTCGGCGCGGAGGACCTGCGCCTTGGCGGCACCCTCGGCCTGGAGGATCGCGGCCTGCCGCTGCCCCTCGGCCTCGAGGATCTGGGACTGCTTGGTGCCCTCGGCCTGCAGGATCGCGGCACGACGGTTCCGCTCCGCACGGAGCTGCTGCTCCATCGCGTCGACGATCGACACGGGCGGCTCGATCGCCTTGAGCTCGACACGGCCGACACGGATGCCCCACTTGCCGGTCGCTTCGTCGAGGACCACGCGGAGCTGGCCGTTGATGTTGTCGCGGCTGGTCAGTGCCTCTTCGAGGTTGAGGCCACCGACCACGTTGCGGAGCGTGGTGGTCGTGAGCTGCTCGACGGCGCCGAGGTAGTTCGCGATCTCGTACGTCGCCGCGCGGGCGTCGGTCACCTGGAAGTAGACGACCGTGTCGATCGAGACGACCAGGTTGTCCTCGGTGATGACCGGCTGCGGCGGGAAGGACACGACCTGCTCGCGCATGTCCAGCAGCGGCCGGAGCCGGTCGATGAACGGCACCAGCAGGTTCAGCCCGGGCGTGAGCGTCTTGTGGTACTTGCCGAGGCGTTCGACGACCCCGGCCGTCGCCTGCGGGACGATCCGGATCGCCTTGGCGAGGACGACGATCACGAAGATGACGATGACGACGATCAGTACGAAGAGCACGATCGTCCCGGGTGTGAGGGTCATGAAGCAGCCTTCTGTTGGGTTCGGACGACGGCGGTCGAGCCCTCGATGGACTCGACGACGACATGGGTGCCGAGCGGCGGGGTGCGGTCCGGAGCGGTGGCGTCGATGCGGGCGCTCCAGGTCTCGCCGTTCGCCAGGCGGACCTGGCCGGGAGCGGATGACGTGAACGCGACGGCGACGGTGCCCGGCATGCCGATCAGCCCCTGCACACCGGTGCGGTGCGGGTCGGCGCCACGGCCGAGCGCCAGGAGGAGGCGGGGACGGACGAGCGACAGGAGCACGAGGGCGAGTGCCGCGGCGATGATCGCGGAGAGCCACCAGGGCGCGCCGATCAGCGCGGCGATCAACCCACCGGCGGCTCCCGCGGCCAGCATGATGAAGATGAAGTCGAGCGTGAAGATCTCGACCACCCCCAGGACCAGCACCAAAGCGATCCAGACGATGGTCTGGATCCAGTCATCGATGTTCACGCGATCTCCCTCCCTCGGTCGCGCGCGGCAGCGCAGCGTCGCGACGGCCGGTTCAAGTCCGTTCAACATATCAAACGAGAACGGGCGACTCGCAGGTGATTGGTAGGCTCGTCCGGGTCGCCAGACCCGTCCCTCGAACCGTCGTCGGGCCTGCCCCCGAACAGGAGAACCACGTGAGCAACCCCCTCGCCCCCGCAGCACTCGCCGGCAAGCGCGCCCTGGTCACCGGATCGTCCCGCGGCATCGGCGCCGACACGGTCGGGTACCTCGCCGAAGCCGGCGCCAAGGTCGTCGTGAACTACCGCAACAAGGCGCGCCGTGCCGAGCAGATCGCCGAGGGCATCGTCGCCGCCGGCGGGGACGCCCTGGCCGTCGGCGCGGACCTGACCGACCACGACTCCGTGCAGGCCATGGTCGACGCCGTGGTGCAGGCATGGGGCGGCATCGACCTCCTGGTCCTCAACGCGTCCGGCGGCATGGAGTCCGGCATGGGTGACGACTACGCGCTCCGGCTGAACCGGGACGCCCAGGTCGACATGCTCCAGACCGCGGTGCCGCACATGGCCGCCGGCTCCCGCGTCGTGTTCGTCACGAGCCACCAGGCGCACTTCGTCGAGACCGCCGAGACGCTGCCCGAGTACCTGCCCGTCGCCAAGAGCAAGCACGCCGGCGAGACCGCGCTGCGCGAACTCGTCCCGCAGCTCGACGCCGCCGGCATCGAGTTCGTCGTCGTCTCCGGCGACATGATCGAGGGCACGATCACCGCGACCCTGCTGAACCGCATCAACCCCGGCGCGATCGAGGAACGTCGCGGCGCCGTCGGCAAGCTCTACAGCGTGTCCGAGTTCGCTGCCGAGATCGCCCTCGCCGCCGTCGAGCCGATCCCCGCCGACCACACCCGCCTCGTCGGCGACGTCTCCGGCTTCACGCAGGGCTGACGGGCTCCGCGATGACCGCTCGTCCCGGCCTCCGCCGCACCTCGCGGATCCTGCTGCTCGACCCCGAGGGCCGCGTGTTCCTGATGGACACGAACGCGCCGTCGAGCGACGGCTTCCACCGCTGGATCACGCCGGGCGGCGGGGTCGACCCGGGGGAGGGCCACCGGGATGCGGCGATCCGCGAGCTCCGTGAGGAGACGGGCATCGTCATCGACGACCCGGGGGAGCCGGTCTGGTCGTGGGACTTCGACGTCGTCTGGGACCAGGCGGACCACGACCGTGGGCACGCAGAGTTCTACGTGGTGCGGACGACCGGTTTCGTGCTCTCCGCAGACGAGTGGACCGACGACGAGCGCGTCGACATCCTCGACTCCCGCTGGTGGACCGCGGACGAACTCGACGCCACGGACGAGCCGTTCGAGCCCGCGGAGCTGCCGGACCTGGTGCGCCGGTTCGGCTGACGCGCGGTCACTCCCGCGGCGTGAGCACGCAGAACTCGTTGCCCTCGGGGTCCGCGAGCACGACCCACGGCACGTCGCCCTGACCGACGTCGGCGAGGCTCGCACCGCGTGCCACGAGCCCGTCCACGGCGTCCTGGTGGGAGTCGTCCGGCGCGGGGACCAGATCGATGTGCAGGCGGTTCTTCACCGCCTTGCCCTCCGGCACCGGCACGAAGACGATGCCCTGCGGCAGCTGCTCACGCGGGATCGTCCCCTCGAGCCCCTCGGCGAAGGCCGGCGCGATCACCGCTTCGTCGTCGGACTCGTACACGACGGGCCAGGAGAGCGTCTCGCCCCACCAGCGCGCGAGGGCGTGGGGATCGGAGCTGTCGACGACGACGGAGTACCAGCGGAGTGCCATGGCGCCAGTATGGCCGCGCACGGTGGTCTCGTCCGCCTTCTCCGTGTCGGCGCCGACCAGTACCCTGATCGACATGCATACCAGTGAGTCGCCGGAGGCCGACAGCCACGACCGGATCCGGGTCCGTGGCGCGCGGGAGAACAACCTGCGGGGCATCGACGTCGACCTGCCGAAGCGCCGACTGACCGTCTTCACCGGGGTGTCCGGCTCCGGCAAGAGCTCGCTCGTCTTCGGCACCGTCGCCGCCGAGTCGCAGCGGATGATCAACGAGACCTACAGCGCCTTCGTGCAGGGGTTCATGCCGTCGCTCGGCCGTCCGGACGTCGACGTGCTCGACGGCCTGACCACGGCGATCGTGGTCGACCAGGAACGGATCGGCGCGGACCCGCGGTCCACGGTGGGGACGGTCACCGACGCCAACGCGATGCTCCGGATCCTGTTCAGCCGGCTCGGGCAGCCGCACGTCGGCGGGCCGAACGCGTTCTCGTTCAACCTGGCGACGGTGTCGGCGGGCGGGGCCATCACCGTGCAGAAGGGCGCCGACGCGAAGGCGCAGAAGGTGTCCTTCAACCGCCTCGGCGGCATGTGCGCCCGGTGCGAAGGGCGGGGGAGCGTCACCGACATCGACCTCACGCAGCTCTTCGACGACTCGCGCGCGCTGCGGGACGGCGCACTGACGATCCCCGGGTACGGCACCGACGGCTGGAACGTCCGGCTGTACGCCGAATCCGGGTACTTCGACGGGGACAAGCCGATCCGCGACTTCACCGAGCAGGAACGGCAGGACTTCCTGTACCGCGAGCCGACGAAGCAGAAGATCGCCGGCATCAACATGACCTATGAGGGGCTCGTGCACCGGGTCCGCCGGTCGTTCCTGCAGAAGGACCGCGAAGCGATGCAGCCGCACATCCGGGCGTTCGTGGACCGCGCCGTCGCGTTCACCACCTGCCCGGACTGCGGCGGGACCCGCCTCAACGAGACTGCGCGGTCGTCGAAGGTCGCCGGCAAGGACATCGCCGAGGTCTGCGCGATGCAGATCACCGACCTCGCCGCGTGGCTGCACGGGCTCGACGAACCCTCGGTCGGACCGCTCCTCGACGGCCTCCGGGACGCCGTCGACTCCTTCGTGGAGATCGGGCTCGGGTACCTCTCACTCGACCGTCCCACCGGCACGCTCTCCGGCGGGGAAGGGCAGCGCGTGAAGATGGTGAAGCACCTCGGGTCGAGCCTCAGCGACGTCACCTACGTCTTCGACGAACCGAGCACCGGGCTGCACCCGCACGACATCGAGCGGATGAACGGGCTGCTGCTCCGCCTCCGCGACAAGGGCAACACCGTGCTGGTGGTCGAGCACAAGCCCGAGGTGATCCAGATCGCCGACCACGTCGTCGACCTCGGCCCGGGCGCCGGCACCGGTGGCGGAACACTCTGCTACCAGGGGTCGATCGACGGACTGCGGGGGAGCGGGACGGTCACCGGGAAGCACCTCGACGACCGGGTGTCCGTGAAGTCCTCCTTCCGGAGCCCCACCGGCGCGATCGAGATCCGCGGCGCGGACCGGCACAACCTGCAGCACGTGGACGTCGACGTGCCGCTCGGGGTGCTCACCGTCGTCACCGGGGTCGCCGGCTCCGGCAAGAGCACGCTCATCCACGGCTCGCTGGCCCCGCGCGACGACGTCGTGGCCATCGACCAGAGCGCCATCAAGGGCTCTCGTCGGAGCAACCCGGCCACCTACACCGGGCTCCTCGAGCCGATCCGCAAGGCCTTCGCGAAGGCGAACGGCGTCAAGCCGGCCCTCTTCAGCGCCAACTCGGAGGGTGCCTGCCCGTCGTGCAACGGGGCCGGCGTGATCTACACCGACCTCGGCATGATGGCCGGCGTCTCGACCACGTGCGCGGAGTGCGACGGCAAGCGGTTCGACCAGTCCGTGCTCGAGTACCGACTCGGCGGCAAGGACATCAGCGAGGTGCTCGCGATGCCCGTCGCCGAAGCGGAGCAGTTCTTCGCCGCCGGTGACGCCCGGATCCCCGCCGCGCACGCAATCCTGCAGCGGCTCGTCGACGTCGGGCTCGGGTACCTGACCATCGGACAGCCGCTCACGACGCTGTCAGGCGGCGAACGGCAGCGCCTCAAGCTCGCGACACACCTCGGCGAACCGGGCGGCATCATCGTCCTCGACGAACCAACGACGGGGCTGCACCTCGCCGACGTCGCGCAGCTGCTCGGGCTCCTCGACCGGCTCGTCGACTCCGGCAAGAGCGTCGTCGTCATCGAGCACCACCAGGCCGTGATGGCGCACGCGGACCGGATCATCGACCTCGGGCCCGGCGCCGGACACGACGGCGGTCGTGTGGTGTTCGAGGGCACGCCCGCCGAACTCGTCGCCGACCGCACGACCCTGACCGGGAAGCACCTGGCGGACTACGTCAGGGGCTGAACCGGACGACGACGACCCCGGACGACGACATCCGGTCAACATGACCCAGGTCAGCGCGATCCAGGTCAGCGCGATCCAGGTCAGCGCGATCCCGCGGTCCGTCCGTCGCGGAGGAACCCGAGGAAGTCGGCACGGACCCGGTCGAGGTCGGGGGAGCGGCCCGTGATCTCCCGGATGCTGGCCACCGCCTGGCCGACCGCCATCCAGCCGCCGTCAACGGTCCTCCGCCCGGCGGCCCGGGCGGCGCGCAGCAACGGCGTGTCGATCGGGAAGTAGACGGCGTCCGCGACCCAGGCGTCGGCAGGCAGCACCGACGGATCGAACGCGGCGCGTCCGTCGTCGTTCATGCCCAGGGGAGTGGCGTTGACGGCGCCGTCCGCCTGCGCCAGCACCGACGGCGCGTCGTCGAGGGCGACGGTGTCGACCACGTCCGATCCCAGCGACACCCGGAGCCCCTCGGCCCGGTCGGCGTCCGCATCGACGATCGTCAACCGCGCGACGCCGAGTGACACCAGTGCGTACGCGATCGCCGCGCCGGCGCCGCCCGCGCCGAACTGCACCACTGCGGCGCCGGCGACACCGCCCGGACCTTGCTCGATCGCGATCCGGAAGCCGAGCCAGTCGGTGTTGTGGCCGATCCGGCGGCCGTCACGGAAGACGACGAGGTTCACCGCGCCGATGCGCGCCGCGTCCGGGTCGAGCTCGTCGAGCAGCGGGATCACGGCCTGTTTGCACGGGTGCGTCACGTTGACGGCGGCGAAGCCCTGCGCCTGCACCTCGTCGAGCACGGCCGGCAGATCGGACGCCGGGCGCCCGAGCGCATCGAGGTCGAGGAGCCGGTACTCCGAGTCGAGGCCGAGGCGCGCGCCCTCCGTCTCGTGCATCAGCGGCGTGAGCGACCTGCTGAGCCCCGAACCGATCAACCCGACGAACACGCGTTCCACGGTGCTCGACGATAGCGCCGTTCCGCTCGGCCCGGCCACGCGGCGGACGGGAGGCTCGGTGGCGGTCGGGTGTCGAGCCTCCAGACCGGTGGGTGAGGCGCCCACCGCACGTGGTGCGCCGCCCGGACGGCTTGCGACGCGCCCAGACTGGCGCGCGTAGCGTCCGGCGCATGAGCTACAGCCAGCCAGACCCAGCCGAGGAAACCACGCAGAGCGAGGCTCCCGAGCAGCCGGACACCGACACCGACGCGGTGGAGGAGTCCGGGCGCGAGGACGCGGCGCTGGAGATCGACGCGGACGACGTGCCGACCTCCGACGCCTGAGCAGATCGCTCCGCACGACCGGGAGCAGCAAGCACCACACCACAGAACGGACACGACACCTCGGAGGACCGGGGTGGCGTGTCCGTTTCGTGGTTCCTGGTACGTCGTGTTCCGGCTCGACGGACAGCGCTCAGGGCAGGATCGAGTCCACGTAGCCGCCGTCGGCACGCAGCGCGCCGCCCGTCGTCGCTGATGCCCGCGGTGAGGCGAGGTAGGTCACCATGTGCGCGATCTCCTCGGGTTCGATGAGTCGTTCGATGAGGGACTGCGGGCGGTGCTCGCGCATGAACTCGCGCTGCGCCTCGTCCCACGGCCGCTCGGTCCCGACGAGCTGCGCGACGAAGTCCTCGACGCCGCCCGTGTGCGTCGGCCCGGCGATCACGGTGTTCACGGTCACGCCTGAGCCCTTCGCCGCCTTCGCGAAACCGCGGGACACGGCGAGCAGCGCGGTCTTCGTCATGCCGTAGTGGATCATCTCCGCCGGGACCACGACGGCGGAGTCGCTGGCGATCGAGATGACGCGTCCCCACCGCCGCTCGGTCATCCCCGGCAGGTAGGTCCGGATCAGCCGGATGGCGGACAGGACGTTCACCTCGAAGTACCGACGCCACTCGTCGTCTGTGATCTCCAGGGGCGGCCTGCTCTCGAAGATGCCGAGGTTGTTGACGAGCACGTCGACGTCACGGACGTGCTCGGCCATCGTCGTCGCGCCGGCCTCCGTGGCGAGGTCCGCGGCGACGCCGTCGACGACGGCACCCGGTACGGCACCACGGACGTGCTCCACGGCGCGGGCGACCCCGTCCTCGCCGCGGCCGTTGACCACGACGGATGCGCCGGCGCGCGCCAGGTCGACGGCGATGGCGAGTCCGATGCCCTGCGTCGATCCGGTCACGAGCGCTGTTCGGTCCTGGAGTTCGTGCTGCACGGGTGGTTCCTTCCGCCGGGGGAGTCAGTACGCTCGTGCCTGACTACCACGTCGGCACCGCTGGCGACGGATCGGCCGGAGTCGTTCCGGTGCCGACGGCGGACAGGACGAGCCGGGCGGAGCAGGCTGACTGCATGGGACGACCCATCGTGCACGTCGAGGTCATCGGCCCGGACCCCGAGCGGCTCCGCAGGTTCTACGGCGCGCTGTTCGGCTGGGACGCACCGGCCGGAGCGCCGGTCGCGCCCGCGGTGTCCGAGCCGTCTTCGTACGCGTTCGTCGAGCCGGACCCGAGCGCGGGCGCAGCGGCAGGCGGCATCGGCGGCGGCCCCGGGTTCGGCGCGCACACGGTGTTCTACGTCGGTGTGGACGACGTGGCCGCTTCGGTCCGTCACGCCGTCGAGCTCGGCGGGACGCTGGTGATGGACGTGCAGCGGAACGAGGACGGCTTCGTCGCGGTGGCGCACATCGCGGACCCTGCGGGCAACCTGGTGGGGCTCGCCGGACCGCTCTGACGTCCTCCGGAGCACGCTCGGCCATGCGCCGATAATGCATATTATGTCAGGTCACGTGGCGCGAGGCTCATGACCTGAGCGGCACACGAACGTCCCCACCGCCCTGACGGGTCAGCCGCTCGCCCATCGTGATCGCGGTCGGCGCCGGGACGAAGCCGCCGGCCAGGAGCGCCTCCCCCTGGCGGAAGAACGGCGACTCCTCGAGCATCGGAACCGGCACGAAGCCGAAGACCGTCGCCAGCTCCGCGATGTCCGACGGTGAGCTCATCCGCATCAGTGCGAGGTTGTCGCACTGCGAGATCACGTTCCGCTGGACCTTCGCCGGTCGCTGTGTCGAGAGCAACAGCCAGAGCCCGTACTTGCGCCCCTCGGCGGCGATCTGGACGATCCGGTCGCGGACCGCGTTCTGCAGGGGCGAGCCGTCGTCCGACGGACAGAGGTTGTGCGCCTCGTCGATGACGATGAGCACGGCCGTCGTCGTTCCCGCTTCGCCCAGAGGTCGTCGAGGACGGACATCGCAACGACCAGGTACTCGTCCGGGTTCGAGAAGCCCGCGAGGTCGAGCACCGTCGCGTCGGGCCGTTCGTCGAGGACCTCCGCAGCGGCTCGGTGCTCGCGCGCCCACAGGTCCCATCCGAGGAGCCCGAGGTTCTCGACCCGTGCCGAGAGCGCCCGGGCCGCGGCGGAGTCGCGCGTGCGGAGCTGCGGCACGATCTGCGTCGTGTCCTGGCTCCCCACCTCGAGCTCGAGGTGGACCAGCTCGTTGTACTCGTCGCGGTCCGCGACCGGGTCGAGCCGCAGGACAGCGGCCTTCCCCTCCATCGACAGTGCGGTGAACCGGACACGGAGTGCTTCGTGATCGCCGGGACGCGGTCGGAGCACCCTGACGCTCCGGTGCTGCAGCTCGTCCTGCGCGGCACGGCCGGCCGCCGTCGACGCGGTCCCGGCACGCTCCCCCAGGGCGACGAAGTCGCTGTTGGGATCCAGGATCACCATCGGGAGCCGCGTGTGCAGCAGGACCTGTTCGAGCAGGACGCCCAGCGCGTAGGTCTTCCCCGAGCCGCTCTGCCCGCACCAGAACGTGTGTCGGTTGAGCCGTGCGGCGAGGACGCCGACCGGGACCGGGTGACCCACACGCAGGGTCCCGAGCTCGAGCAGCTCGCCGGATCCCCCGAACAGACTCGTCGACACGTCCGGGGCCGCCGACGCGAGCACGGCACTCCCGAACGCGCGTGTCGCGCCCGGCGTCAGCGCGCCGTCGTCCGCGAGCGCGCCGAGGAGGGACCCGCTCCCCCGCGACGAGCCGTCCGACGAGAGCGAGAGGTCGTGCACCTGCCCGACCTGGACCCCGGCATCGTCGGTCACGGTGACGATCGACCCGATCGCGAGGCCGCCCTCGATCGCGCCGTGGAGGTCGAGGCGTCGACCGTCCTGCGATGACGCGGTGCCGGCACGGTCGGTGCTCGGGGCGGGTTCCTGGCTGCGCTGCATGATGGGCCGAGCGTAGGAGCGGCGCAGGCGGCCTGCTTCACCCCTTGCGGATGAGGCTTCGCGCTCCGCCGCTCAGTGCTCCGAGCTGTAGACGACGCAGTCCTGCACGAGCTCGGCCGCGTTGGACGTCGCACTGAATGAGTCGGACGTCGCCGGCGCCGCTGCCGTGTCCGCGTCCTTCGCGAGGTCGTTCACCGGCACGAGCTGCCCGTCGAAGTCACCGCTGCTCGGGTCCTTCGTGCTGCCCCACACCGCGACGTCGTCGTCGGACAGCTGGCTGCCGGACGCGGGCGTGATCGCGGCACCGATGTACCAGCCGCCGTCCCCCGGCTGGACCTTCGCGAGCACGTCACCGTCGAGGCCCTTCGCGGTCTGGGTGAGGGCGGCGACCGCGGCGCCCGAGGCGGACCCGCACTCGGCCGCCGGGGTCGTGTTCTCCGCCAGCGGTCCGGTCGCGGCGGGGTCGAGCTTCTGCGCGTTCCCGACGCAGCCGCTGAGCACGAGGGCGATCCCTGCGGCGGCGAGCAACGCCGAGACGGTCTTCATGGTCGTCGTCATGACCGCGACCGTAGGCGAGCCCTGGTGGGCGTCGTCTCAGACGAGCGCGACCGTCATCCCCGCCTGCGCCGCCGGACCGTCCATGGCCACGAGCGCGTCCGGGAGCTCGTCGAAGGTGATGGTGCGCCCCAGCGTGACACCCGGGTCGAGGCGTCCGGTGACGATGTCGTCGAGCATCGCGGCGTACTCCCCCACGGAGATGCCGTGGCTGCCGAGCAGCTCGAGCTCCTCGGCGATGACGCGGCCCATCGGGATCGCCGGGGCGGCTTCTTCGTCGAGCAGCAGTCCGACCTGGACGTGGCGACCACGCGGGCGGAGCGACGCGACCGCGGTGACCGAGGTGGCGCGGCTGCCGAACGCGTCGATCGAGAGGTGCGCTCCCCCGTCGGTGCGTGCACGGACCTCGTCGACGGCGGCCGGACCGGACGTCACGGTGTCCGCACCGAGCGCAGCCGCACGCGCGAGTGCTGCGGGCGAGACGTCGACCGCGACGACGTGGGCTCCGGCGGCGACGGCGACCACGATCGCGGAGAGCCCGACTCCTCCGCAGCCGACGACGACGACGTGCTCACCGGCACGCACCCGCCCGCGCTCGTGGAGGGCGTGGTAGGCGGTCCCGAAGCGGCATCCGAGTCCGGCGGCGTCGACGAACGCGACCGCGTCGGGCAGCGCGACGAGGTTCACGTCGGCGTGCGGGACGGCGAGGAGCTCGGCGAACGAGCCGGGCAGCGTGAAGCCTGGTTGCTCCTGGCGTGTGCAGACCTGGGTCTGTCCCGCCAGGCACTCCCGGCAGGTGCCGCACGCGAAGACGAACGGCGCGGTGACACGGGCACCGAGCCGGTGGTGTCGGACCTCGGCGCCGACCTCGACGACGACGCCCGCGAACTCGTGTCCCGGGACGTGCGGCAGGTGCACGGAGTCGTCGTGGCCGCGCCAGGCGTGCCAGTCGCTCCGGCAGACGCCCGTGGCAGCCACCTCCACGACGACGCCGTCCGAAGGACACGTGGGTCGGTCGACGTCGACGATCTCGGGGAGCGTCCCGAACTGCTGGTACCGGACTGCGCGCATGCGTCCACCCTGCCAGTCCGGGGCGACGGCGAGCGTTCGACATCTCGTAGAATTGCCGCATGTCCCCCACCGCGGTCCGCCGCAGCGTCCGGATGTCCCCGTTCGCCGTCGTGGTCGGTCTGACGAGCCTGGTGCTCGCCGATCCCGCCGACGCCCACTCGGCACTCGTGTCGAGCAACCCGACCGATGGTCAGACGGTGCACGCCCCGATCGACCGCGTCGACCTCACGTTCTCCGAGGCGCCGCTCACCGGACTCGACGCGGGACTCCGCATCGAGGTCCGGGACGGAGCCGGTGCGGACGTCTCCACCGGCCAGGTCCTGGTCGACGGCACGACGATGTCGAAGGCCGTCGCGCTGACCGACGGCGCGTACACGGTGCGCTGGCGGTACGTCTCCCCCGACGGGCACCCGATCACGGGCGAACTCGGGTTCACCGCGGCGCTGCCCGCGACCACCCCGACGGCTGCTGCCCCGAGCGTGAGCCCGAGTGAGGACCCGAGCCCGGACCCGACCGAGATCGAGGTGACGCTCGAGGCCACGGCACCCGCGTCGGCCGCCGACGAGAGCGGCACGCCCTGGGCGGCACTCTGGGTCGGCGGTGGCGCGCTCGTCCTCGCCGCGGCGCTCGTGGTGGTCGCGACGCTCCGCCGCCGCACCCCGTCCGACGACTGAGCCGGCTCGACGCGGCGACCGCGACGGACGACCCCGTCCCGACCGGGCCGGCCGACCCCGTCCCGACCGGGCCGGGCCGGGCCGGGCCGGGCCGGCCGCAGGCTGCGGGTCAGTACTCGATGCGGCCCGTCCGGTCGTGGAACTCGCCCGTCGGCCCGTCCGCGCCGAGCGTGGCCAGTGCGACGGTCGCGTCCGTGCCCTCGGTGACGGTCTGGTGCCCGCCGAACCCGTTGAACTCCGTCGCGGTGTACCCGGGGTCGCTCGCGTTCACCCGGAAGGTCGGCAGGTTCTTCGCGTACTGCACGGTGAGCGCGATCACGGCACCCTTCGACGCGGCGTACGGGATCGCGGGCACCGGGTACTCGTCGCGGCCCGGCGTGCTGAGCCACCGTGCGAAGCCGACCCCTGACGCGACGTTGACGACGACCGGGTTCGACGACGCGCGGAGCAGCGGGAGCGCGGCCTGGGTGACCCGGACGATGCCGGTGACGTTGGTGTCGAGGACGTGGGCGATCGCGGCGGCGTCGAGGTCGTCGACGCCGAACGAGGTGCCGAGGATCCCGGCGTTGTTCACGAGGACGTCGAGCTCCGGCAGGGACGCGATGGCCGCGTCGACGCTCGCCTGGTCGGTGACGTCGATCGCGACGACGTGTGCGCCGAGTGCCCGGGCCGCGTCGCCGGCCGCGGGGTCGCGCATCCCGGCGTACACGGTGTGGCCGGCCTCGACGAGTCGGCGGGTGGTCTCGAGCCCCAGGCTGCGGTTGGCTCCGGTGATGAGTGTGCTGGTCATGGGCCCAGCCTCGTCCCGTGGTCGCGGATGACCCAGGTGCCCTTAGACAGTGGGACCGGGAGTACCACCTCGGGGTGGCGGGTCCGAGGGAGGATGGACGCATGAGCGAGTTCGCGAACGTGCTGCGGTCCTGGCGCGACCGGGTGACCCCGGAGGAGGTCGGGCTGCCCGCGGCACCCGGCCGTCGGACGCCGGGGCTCCGCCGCGAGGAACTCGCAGCACTCGCCGGGGTGAGCGTCGACTACGTCGTGCGTCTCGAACAGGGCCGGTCGACGAACCCCTCCCCGCAGCTCCTCGGCTCGCTCGCCACCGCCCTCCGCCTCACCACGGAGGAGCGCGACCACCTGTTCCGTGTCGCCGACGCCGCTCCCCCGTCGCGCGGTGTCGTGCCCCGGCACATCACCCCGGGGGTGCAGCGTGTGGTCGACCGGCTCGGCGACGTGCCCCTCGCCGTGTTCACGGCGACCCACGACATCCTGCTGTGGAACGGCCTCTGGGCGGCGCTCACCGGCGACCCCGAGCGACTCGTCGGGCCGGAGCGGAACCTGGTGTGGCGGCACTTCATGGTCGGCCACGACGGCGTCGAGTACGACGACGACCACCAGGAGGAGTTCTCCAGCGACCTGGTCGCCGACCTCCGTGCGGCGCTCGGGCGGTACCCGGGTGACCGCCAGCTCGCCGACCTCGTCGCGCAGTTGCGCCGCGAGTCCCCGGAGTTCGAGCGGCGGTGGGCGACGGCGCGCGTGGCCGAGCACCGGGCGAGCCGGAAGACGCTCCGGACGCCGGTGGGGCCGATCGCGGTGGACTGCGACGTGCTCAGCGTGCCCGGCGGGGACCTCCGGATCGTCGTCTACACCGCGGTGCCGGGTTCCGAGGACGCCGCGAAACTCGACCTCCTCCGGGTGACCGGACTGCAGACGCTCACGCCGCGCTGAGCACCAGCGACGCGTTCTGCCCGCCGAACCCGAACGAGTTGTTCAGCGCCGCCCGGATCGTCGTCGACCGAGCCGTCCCCGACACCACGTCGAGGTCGATCGCCCGGTCGAGGTGCTCCAGGTTCAGCGTCGGCGGCACCACCCCGGTCTCCAGCGCGCGGACGGTGAGGATCGTCTCGACAGCCCCTGCCGCACCGAACATGTGGCCGATCGCGCTCTTCGGCGCGGTGACCACCGCCTCCCGACCGACGACCCGTGCGATCGCCTGCGCCTCGCTCGCGTCCCCGACCGGCGTCGACGTGGCGTGCGCGTTGACGTGGTCGACGTCGGCACCCGTGAGCCCGGCCATCCGGAGCGCCGAGGTCATGGCGCGCTCCTGACCCGACCCGTCCGGCCGCGGCGCGGTGATGTGGAAGGCATCGGAGGTGATCCCCCACCCGGCCAGCACCGCGTGCACCCGGGCGTTCCGGGCCGCCGCGTGCGATGCCCGTTCGAGCACGACGATCCCGGCGCCCTCCCCGAGCACGAAGCCGCGTCGGGACACGTCGAACGGCCGGGACAGCGTCACCGGGTCCTCACCGTTCGGCTTGGCGAGCGCCTGGGACTGCGCGAACGAGGCCATCGTGACCGGGGTGACCGCGGCCTCCGCTCCCCCGGTGACGACCACGTCCGCCTCACCGCTCCGGATCAGCCGGGCGGCCATCGCGATGGCTTCCGCACCCGACGCGCACGCCGAGACGGTCGTGTACGCACCGGCCCGGGCGTCGAGGTCGATGCTGATCTGCGCGGCGGCGCCGTTCGCCATGAGCATCGGCACCGTCCGCGGCGACACCCGCCTGGCGCCGTTCCGACCCAGCTCGTCGTGTGCGTCGAGCAGGGTCTCGATCCCGCCGATCCCGGTCCCGAGGACGACCGCGAGCCGCTCGGGGTCGACGGACGGCGCGCCGGCGTCGGCCCACGCCTCCTCCGACGCGACGAGTGCGAGCTGCTGGCTCCGGTCGAGGCGTTTCGCACGCACCCGGCCGAGTGCCGCGTCGGCGTCCAGGTCTGCGTCGGCGCCGATCCGGATCGGGACCTGCGCCCAGAGGTCGCCGTCCCGCTGCAGTTCGTGGACGCCGGACCGCCCGGCGACGAGCGCGTCCCAGAGCGGGGCGACCCCGTGCCCGAACGGCGAGACGGCGCCGTAGCCGGTGATGACGATGTCGTCGGAGTCTCGATTTGTATGCTGCACAAGTGGAGTTGTACCACGTACAATTCAGCGATGGCAACCACACGGGGCACGGCGACACGCGCCCGGATCCTCTCGGCGGCGGCCGATCTCCTCGCCGACCGCAGTCCACGCGCGCTGACCGTGAGCGAGGTCGCGCGGACCGCCGGGGTCTACCCGAACCAGATCACGCACCACTTCGGCTCGAAGGACCGGCTCGTGATCGACGCCGCCTTCGTCCGGTTCCTCCGCGACACCACGCGGCTGCAGGCGGCCGGTCGACGGGCGACGACGGCGCCGGCGTTCCGCGACGTCCTGGCCCGGACAGCACTCGCGATGCCCTCCACCGGGCTCCTCGTCACCGCGCTCGGGCTCGCGCAGGACGACGACGCCCTGCGCGAGCGCACCGGCACGCTGCTCGCCGTGTTGTTCCGGCAATCCGAGCGCTACCTCGAGCGCATCGTCGGCGACCACGGCTGGACGAGCGCGCACGGGATCCCCCGCGATGCGCGGACGTTCTGGAGCGCGGTCTTCGGGGCCACCCTGTTCGCCACCGCTGGCGCCGTCGGCGGGCCGTCCGACGTGGACGTCGCCGCGACCGTCAGCATCACCGACTGACCCCGGCGACCCGCCCTCGCCGAGTCACTCCCCGAAGCCGGAGCGCACCAGCTCGTCGAGCGCGTCGACCGCGTCCTGGGCGTCGTCGCCGCTGGCCACGATGGTCACCGTCGCCCCCTTGGGCAGCGCGAGCGCCATGATCCCGAGGAGGCTCTTCGCGTCGACGCCGTTCACGCGGACCGCGGCGTCGTACTTCGCGGCGGTCTTCACGAACTCGGCCGCTGGGCGGGCGTGCAGCCCGGTCTCGTTGACCAGCTCGACGGTCGTGGACGCGCTCACATCGCCGACGGGACCGGCGCCGTCATCCGGCACCGGGCCTCCAGGCCGTCCTCCGTCCGACAGGCGGTCGCCGGCATCCGGACCGGAGGCCGTGCCCGCGTCCGCCTCGGACGCTGCGGCGGACGCCGCGGCGGCCAGCACCGCGTCGACGTCACCACCGGTCTGGGCCGCGACCGCGGCGGCCACCGAACCCTCCACGATGGGGGCGTCGGACACGTGGACCCGTTCCCGGACGTCGTCGTCGAGGAAGTCCAGCGCCGTGTCGGTGGTCAGGTAGGCGGAGCCGAGGTCGCACAGGACGACGATCGCGTCGGCTCCGGAGAGCTCCTCGATGCCCGCGGTGATCGCCTCGAACGAGGTCCCGATCCCGCCGTCGTCCGTGCCGCCCGCGGCGACGAGCTGCACGTCCGCCGCCATCTGCCGGGCGAGCTCCACGGTGCCGGACGCGATCGCCGCGCTGTGCGAGACGATCAGGATGCCGACGCTCACGCCGCGTCCACCGCTGCGCGGAGGATGTAGGCCGTGGACTGTGCGCCGGGGTCGCGGTGCCCGACGGCGCGTTCGCCGAGGTAGCTGGCGCGGCCCTTGTGGGCGACGAGCGGCTCGGTGGACTCGGCGCCGGTGACCGCGGCGTCCGCAGCGGCCGCGAGCACCCGCTCCGGGCTCTCCCCCGCCTGCGCAGCGGTGGCGGCCGCGTCGACCGCCGGGGTCCACGCGTCGATCATCGTCTTGTCGCCGACGGCGGCCTTGCCGCGCGAGACGACGCCGTCGCGCGCCGCGGTGAGCACCGCGACGAGGGTGTCCGCGTCGAGCTCGGCGGCGTCACCGGCGGCCTGCGCGGCCTTGAGGTACGCGGTCCCGAACAGCGGGCCGGCGGCACCGCCGACCGTCGAGATGAGCTTCGTGGCGACCGTCTTGAAGACCGACCCGGGGGTGTCGAACGAGCCAACGTCGACGGCCTCGAGCACGGCGCGGAAGCCGCGGTCGAGGTTCTCGCCGTGGTCGCCGTCACCGATCTCGCGGTCGAGCGTGACGAGTTCCGCCCGGTGCTCGTCGATCGTCGCGGCGGTGCGTCGGACCCAGTCGATGGCCCATGCGGTGTCGAGCGCCAATTGGTGTTCCTTCCTGCGGGCCGAGCACGGCCCGGATCGGCGGCCGGACGGTGCCGGCCGGTCGGTGTCAGCGGCCCCAGCGCAGCGCCGGGGTCTCGACCGGTGCGTCCCACAGGGTGATCAGGTCGTCGTCGAGCACCGTGACGGTGATCGAGAACCCCTGCATCTCGAGGGACGTGACGTAGTCGCCCACCAAACTACGCGCGACCTCGTGGCCGCGGTCCGCGAGCACCTCGGCGGCGCGTCGGTAGGCGATGTAGAGCTCGGAGAGCGGCGTCCCGCCCATCCCGTTCACCAGGAGCAGCAGCCGGGAGCCGGCAGGGGCAGCGAGGTCGGTGAGGATCGGCTCGAGGACCCGGTCGACCAGGGCGTCCACGGGCGCCATCGCGATGCGTTCGCGTCCGGGTTCGCCGTGGATCCCGATGCCGAGCTCGGCCTCGTCGTCTCCGAGCGAGAAGGACGGCTCCCCCGCGTGCGGCACGGTGCCCGGCGCGATCGCGAGGCCCATCGACCGCGTGACGTCGTTGACGTGGCGGGCCACGGCCGCGACCGCGTCGAGGTCGTCGCCGCGCTCGGCAGCGGCACCGGCGCACTTCTCGACGACGACCGTGCCGGCCACGCCGCGGCGGCCGGCCGTGTAGAGCGAGTCCTGCACGGCGACGTCGTCGTCGACCACGACGGACTCGACCCTGATGTCGTCCATCCCGGCGAGCTCCGCGGCCGTCTCGAAGTTGAGCACGTCGCCGGTGTAGTTCTTCACAATGTGGAGCACGCCCGCTCCGCCGTCCACGGCCTTCGTCGCCGCGACGATCGGGTCAGGGGTGGGGCTCGTGAAGACGGGACCGGGAACGGCGGCGTCGAGCATGCCGTACCCGACGAAGCCCGCGTGCAGGGGTTCGTGCCCGCTGCCGCCGCCGCTGACGATGCCGACCTTGCCGGACACCGGGGCGTCGGCGCGGTGCAGGTGGATCGGGTCCTCGACGAGGACCACGTGACCGGCGTGCGCCTGGGCGAACCCCCGCACGGTCTCGATGACGACGTCCTGCGGGTCGTTGATGAGCTTCTTCATGACGGGGCCTCCACGGGTCGGACGCCCGGACGAGGCCTGCACACCGCCGACGTCGTCCGGAGTGGGCCAAGGCTACAACGGGCGTGCGTTCCCCGGACCTGCACGTTCGTGCACGGGGTGCCCGTGGGGATCCTGCCCCGGAATGGCCTGACGCACACTCCTCATGCACGTTCGTGCAACTTCCCGCAGATCGCTCACGTGTTCATCACCCGTCGGAAATCCCCGGCAGTATGCTCGCCACAATCACTCGATGGGGAGTGCCGAGCAGCATCGGGACCCCCAACCAGCGCAATGGAGGTCACCGATGGACGACATCGGCGTCAAGTTCCTTTCCGAGCTCGTCGGCACCACGATGCTCATCATCCTGGGTGGCGGTGTCGTCGCCGCCGTGTCACTCAAGAAGTCCAAGGGCTTCGGCGCAGGCTTCCTCATGGTCACGATCGGTTGGGGCTTCGCGGTCTTCGCCGGCGTCACCGTCTCGTACAAGTCCGGCGGCCAGCTGAATCCGGCCGTCAGCCTCGCCCAGGCCATCCTCGGCAACATCACCGTCGGTGAGATGTTCCTCTTCTGGCTCGCCCAGCTGATCGGCGCGATCATCGGTGCGGTCATCGTCTGGCTCGCCTACAAGCAGCACTTCGACGAGGAGCCCGACCCGGCCGCCAAGCTCGGCGTGTTCTCCACCGGCCCGGCCATCCGCTCCTACGGCTGGAACCTCGTCACCGAGATCATCGGCACCTTCGTCCTCGTCTTCGTGGTCATCGCGTTCACGAACGGCAAGACCCCGTCCGAGCTCGGCGCCATCCCCGTGGCCTTCCTCGTGATCGCGATCGGTGTCTCCCTCGGTGGCCCGACCGGGTACGCGATCAACCCGGCCCGTGACCTCGGCCCGCGCCTCGCGCACGCCTTCCTGCCCATCAAGGGCAAGGGCTCGAGCGACTGGGCCTACGCCTGGGTGCCGGTCGTCGGTCCGCTCATCGGTGGTGCGATCGCGGCAGGTCTGTCGTACGCACTGCTCCCCCTCGCCTGATCCCACACCCGTCCCCGTCGGCCGGCCCCAACGCCGGGGCCGGCCGCAGCACCGAACACCCGTAAGGAGCACCAATGGCCGACTACATCGTCGCCATCGACCAGGGCACGACCAGCACCCGTGCAATCGTCTTCGACCACTCCGGTTCGATCATCTCCGTCGGACAGAAGGAGCACGAGCAGATCTTCCCGCGCGCGGGATGGGTCGAGCACGACCCCGCCGAGATCTGGGACAACGTCCGTGAGGTGATCGGCCAGGCACTCTCCCGCGCCGACATCACCCGCCACGACGTCGCCGCGGTCGGCATCACGAACCAGCGCGAGACCGCGGTCGTGTGGGACAAGACCACCGGCAAGGCCGTCTACAACGCGATCGTCTGGCAGGACACCCGCACCCAGTCGATCGTCGACAAGCTCGCCGACGGCGACACCGACCGCTACAAGTCGGTCGTCGGTCTCCCGCTCGCGACGTACTTCGCGGGCACCAAGATCATGTGGATCCTCGAGAACGTCGAGGGTGCACGCGAGAAGGCCGAGGCCGGGGACCTGCTCTTCGGCACCACCGACACCTGGGTCCTCTGGAACCTGACCGGTGGCGTCGACGGCGGCGTGCACAAGACCGACGTCACGAACGCGTCCCGCACGCTGTTCATGGACCTCGAGACGCTGCAGTGGCGCGACGACATCCTGGCGGACTTCGGTGTGCCGAAGTCGATGCTCCCGGAGATCGTCAGCTCCTCCGAGGTCTACGGCCACGTCGAGTCGTCGAACCTCCTCCGCGAGGTCCCGATCGCCGGCATCCTCGGCGACCAGCAGGCCGCGACGTTCGGCCAGGCCGCGTTCGACAAGGGCGAGTCGAAGAACACGTACGGCACCGGCAACTTCCTGATCTTCAACACCGGCACGGAGATCGTCCGTTCCGAGAACGGGCTGCTGACGACCGTCGGCTACAAGCTCGGTGACCAGGAGACGCACTACGCGCTCGAGGGCTCGATCGCCGTCACGGGGTCGCTCATCCAGTGGCTCCGCGACAACCTGGGCCTCATCCAGAGCGCCCCGGAGGTCGAGGCGCTGGCGAAGACGGTCGACGACAACGGCGGCGTGTACTTCGTCCCGGCGTTCTCCGGCCTGTTCGCGCCGTACTGGCGTCCGGATGCCCGCGGTGCGATCGTCGGCCTGACGCGCTACGTCAACAAGGGCCACATCGCCCGTGCGGCCCTCGAGGCCACGGCGCTGCAGACCCGCGAGGTCCTCGACGCCGTGAACGCGGACTCCGGCGTGGACCTGACCGAGCTCAAGGTCGACGGCGGCATGACCGCCAACAACGAGCTCATGCAGTTCCAGGCGGACATCCTCGACGTGCCGGTCGTCCGACCGGTCGTCGCGGAGACCACCGCGCTCGGCGCCGCCTACGCAGCCGGCCTCGCCGTCGGTTTCTGGGCGAACCTCGACGAGCTCCGTGCCAACTGGCAGGAGGACCAGCGCTGGGAGCCGCAGCTCGACGCCGCGGAGCGCGACCGCACGCTGCGCCTCTGGAAGAAGGCCGTCACGAAGACCTTCGACTGGGTCGACGAGGACGTCCAGTAGTCGTCAGCTGACGCGACGCACCAGCCGGGAGGCCCGGTGCCGGTCCCTGGGACCGGCACCGGGCCTCCCGTCCGTGGTCCAGGGCCGCGGTGCGTCCGACGTGACCCGCGCGGTCCGTCGGCTACGCGACGGGTGCCGCGTCGACCCAGTCGGCGAGCTTCCGCTCGGCGGCACCGGAGTTGATCGCCTCGGCCGCGACGACGAGCTGCTCGCGGAAGCGGTGCAGGATCGGCCGGTCCCACTGCTCCGGGTCCTCGGCGAGGCGGAACGAGACCAGGCCGGCCGCGGCGTTCAGGAGCACGATGTCGCGGACCGGACCGGTCTCCCCCGCCAGGACACGCCGGACGATCGCCGCGTTCTCCGCGGGTTCGCCGCCGAGCAGGTCCTCCATCCGGGCACGGGCGATGCCGAGGTCGCGCGGGTCGAGGTCGTGCTCGGTCACGCGGCCGCCGGTGACCTCCCAGATGTGGCTGTGGCCGGTCGTGGTGAGCTCGTCGAGGCCGTCGTCGCCGCGGAACACCAGAGCGGTCGCGCCGCGTGTCTGGAACACGCCCGTGATGATCGGGACCAGCTCGAGCTGCGCCACGCCGACGGCGTTCGCCTCGCACCGTGCGGGGTTCACGAGCGGGCCGAGGAAGTTGAAGACGGTCGGCACGCCGATCTCACGGCGGACCGGGGCGGCGTGCGCGAAGCCCGGGTGGAAGGCGCTCGCGAAGGCGAAGGTCAGCCCGACACGCCGGAACGTGTCCGCGACGCGCACCGCGTCCATCGTGAGGTCGAGACCGAGCGCCGCGAGGACGTCGCTCGAGCCCGACTTCGAGGAGCTCGCGCGGTTGCCGTGCTTGACGACCGGCACGCCGGCGGCGGCGATCACGATCGCCGCCATCGTCGAGACGTTCACGGTGCCGACCACGTCGCCGCCGGTGCCGACGATGTCGAGCGCCATCGGGTCGACGTCCAGCGGGACGGCGGCTTCGAGGATCGCGTCGCGGAAACCGACCACCTCGTCGACGGTCTCGCCCTTGGCGCGGAGGGCCACGGCGAAGGCGGCGATCTGGGCGTCGGTGGCGCGCCCGTGCACGATCTCCTCCATGGCCCATGTGGACTGCCTGATCGTCAGGTCCTCGCGCGCCATGAGCGCACTGATGACGGCAGGCCAGGAGAGAACGTCAGACATACCCGCGATCGTACTGTTTTCGAACGACCCGCCAGTTGCCTGGCAAAACACTGTCGGTGGTTTCGGCCATAATGGACTCTGTGACAAGCACCCCTCTCTCCAGACCAGCCAGCGGTACGGTCCTCAACAGGCCGAACCCCGTTGCCGTGGGGACGATCGTGTGGCTGGGCAGCGAGGTCATGTTCTTCGCCGGCCTGTTCGCGATCTACTTCACGCTGCGCAGCACCTCCCCCGAGCTCTGGGCGACCGAGACCGCCCACCTCGAGGTGCCGTTCGCCTCGGTGAACACGATCGTGCTGGTCCTGTCCAGCTTCGCGTGCCAGTTCGCGGTCTTCGCCGCCGAGCGCTTCCAGGTGCACCGCACGAGCTGGAACCCCCGTGACTGGGGCATGACGGAGTGGTTCTTCGTCACGTACTGCATGGGCGCGGTCTTCGTCTGCGGCCAGATCTTCGAGTACGCCAACCTCTGGCACGAGGGCATCACGCTCTCCTCCAGTGCCTACGGCTCGGCGTTCTACTTCACCACCGGCTTCCACGGCCTGCACGTGACCGGTGGCCTGATCGCCTTCCTCCTGACGCTCGGCCGTGGCTTCGCCGCGAAGAACTTCGGCCACAAGGAGGCCACCACGGCCATCGTCGTGTCGTACTACTGGCACTTCGTCGACGTGGTCTGGATCGGCCTCTTCGCCGTCATTTACCTTCTCAAGTAGGAATCGGACAGCACCCACCGCATGTTCAACAGAACCAAGTCCAAGAAGGGCCGCCGCTCCCCGCTGGCGACCGTCTCGCTCATCGTCGTCGGTCTGATGACCACCGGCGGTGCGTACGCGCTGTTCAGCTCCACGGCCTCCGCCGACGACAGCAGCACGACCACGGTCGCGGCCGCGAGCCAGTCGCAGGTGAACGAAGGCCAGAAGCTCTTCGCGTCCAACTGCGCCACCTGCCACGGCCTGTCCGCACAGGGCACCAGCGAGGGCCCGTCCCTCATCGGTGTCGGCGCAGCGTCGGTCGACTTCCAGGTCGGCACCGGTCGCATGCCGATGGCTGCCCAGGGCCCCCAGGCCGAAGAGAAGCCCTCGCAGTTCACCGACACGCAGGTCGACGCCCTCGCGGCGTACGTCGCCTCGCTCGGCCCCGGCCCGTCGATCCCCTCGACGTCGCTCACCGACGGCTCCGACGGTGACGCCGCCGCCGGTGCGGAGCTCTTCCGCATCAACTGCGCGATGTGCCACAACGTCGCCGGTGCCGGTGGTGCCCTGACCGAGGGCAAGTACGCGCCGAACCTGACGAACGTCACGGGCAAGCACATCTACGAGGCCATGGTCACGGGCCCGCAGAACATGCCGGTGTTCAACGACCTGAACATCACGCCGCAGCAGAAGGCCGACATCATCACGTACCTCAAGTACGTGCAGGACAACGCTTCGCCCGGTGGCTTCGGCCTCGGCGCCCTCGGCCCGGTGGCAGAGGGTCTGTTCATCTGGATCTTCGGACTCGGCGCGGTGGTCGCGATGACCGTCTGGCTGACCGCGAAGTCCAACTGATCGTCCGTGTCGCACGACACTGAAGGGAACACCATGGCAGAGCACGACGACGAGGCGCTGAACTCGTCCTCGGCTGTCGAGAAGCACGGCACCTCGGTGCCGGCCGGCACCGCGGTCCTGCCCGCGGAACCGTTCGAGAACCCGGGTGAGCCGCCGCACCGCGCGCGCCGCACCGACGTCGACCCGAAGAAGCAGCGGCTGGCCGAGCGCCAGGTCGCGACGTTCTTCTACCTCTCGATCGTCGGCAGCGTCCTGTCGATCGCCGCGTACGTCGCGTTCCCGATCAAGTCCGACGACTTCGGCACGGTCCGCACCGCGAACCTCTTCCTCGGTCTGGCCATCTCGCTCGCGCTGCTCGCCCTCGGCATCGGCGCGGTCTACTGGTCGAAGTCCCTGGTCTCCGACCGAGAGATCAGCGAGCTCCGCCACCCCACCCGTGGCACCGACGCGACCCGCGCGAAGGCCGTCGAGGCCTTCCAGCTCGCCGACAAGGAGTCCGGCTTCAGCCGTCGCAAGCTGATCCGCAACTCGATGATCGGCGCCCTCGTGGCGTTCCCGCTGCCCGGCATCGTGCTGGTCCGCGACCTCGCCCCGGCCGCCGACCCGAACGAGCTCCTCCGCCACACCATGTGGGCGAAGGGCACGCGCCTGACGAAGGACCCGACCGGTCTGCCGATCAAGGCCTCGGACGTCACCATCGGCTCGGTCTTCCACGTGATCCCGGACGGGCTCCTCGACAAGGAAGACATGCTCGAGGAGAAGGCCAAGGCCGCGGTGCTCCTCATGCGCCTCGACCCGAAGGACCTCAACCCCTCGAAGGGCCGCGAGAACTGGGGTTACGACGGTATCGTTGCCTACTCCAAGATCTGCACCCACGTCGGATGCCCGGTCGCGCTCTACGAGCAGCAGACGCACCACCTGCTGTGCCCCTGCCACCAGTCGACCTTCGACGTCTCGAACAACTGCGACGTCATCTTCGGTCCGGCGGCTCGCCCCCTCCCCCAACTTCCGATCGCGATCGACGACGACGGCTACCTGGTTGCGCAGAGCGACTTCCACGAGCCGGTCGGACCGTCCTTCTGGGAGCGTGAACGCTGATGACCAGCACCACCACCACGAACGCACCGAACACGGCGAGCACCAAGCCCGCTCCGGAGCGTGGGTCCCGCATCATCGGCGGGGTCGCCAACTACATCGACGAGCGCACGAGCATCTCCGGTCTGGTGAAGGAGGTCGGTCGCAAGATCTTCCCCGACCACTGGAGCTTCATGCTCGGTGAAGTCGCGCTGTACAGCTTCGTCGTCATCCTGCTGTCGGGGACGTTCCTGACGTTCTTCTTCGGTGCCTCGATGACCGAGGTCGTCTACAACGGCTCCTACGTCCCGCTCAAGGGCGTCGAGATGTCGACGGCACTCCAGTCGACGCTGAACATCTCGTTCGACATCCGTGGCGGGCTCTTCGTCCGGCAGATCCACCACTGGGCGGCCCTGCTCTTCGTCGCCTCGGTGATGCTGCACATGGCCCGCGTGTTCTTCACCGGTGCCTTCCGCAAGCCGCGCGAGCTCAACTGGGTCTTCGGCTTCGTGCTGTGGGTCCTCGCCATGGCCGAGGGCTTCACCGGCTACTCGCTCCCCGACGACCTGCTCTCCGGCAACGGTCTCCGCATCATCGTCGGCATGATCGAGGGCGTCCCGGTGATCGGCGTCTGGATCGGCTACATCCTGTTCGGCGGCGAGTTCCCCGGAACCGCGATCGTCGGCCGCCTGTACACGCTGCACATCCTGCTGCTCCCGGCGATCCTCGTGGCGGTCCTCGGCGTCCACCTCGTGCTCGTCGTGGTCAACAAGCACACGCAGTACGCGGGCCCCGGCAAGACCAACGACAACGTCGTGGGCGTCCCGATCCTCCCGGCGTTCGCCGCGAAGGCCGGTGGCTTCTTCTTCATCGTCGCGGGCATCCTCGCCCTCATCGCGTCGCTGTTCACGATCAACCCGATCTGGAACTACGGCCCGTACGACCCCTCCCCGGTGTCCGCCGGTACCCAGCCCGACTGGTACATCGGCTTCGCGGACGGCGCGCTCCGACTGGTGCCCCCGCACTGGGAAGTCGTGTGGTTCGGCTACACGGTGTCGTTCAACATCCTCGCGCCGATCGCGGTGCTCGTCGGACTCATCCTGGCGATCTTCATCTACCCCTTCATCGAGGCGTGGGTCACCGGCGACAAGCGTGAGCACCACATCGCGGACCGTCCCCGCAACGCCCCGACCCGCACCGCGTTCGGCGCTGCCGGTGTCACGCTCTACGCCAGCCTCTGGGCCGCGGCGAGCTCGGACATCATCGCAACGCACTTCCTGGTGTCGATCGACAGCGTGATCCACGTCATCCAGGCCACGACGGTCCTCGGCCCGTTCGTCGCCTTCTGGATCACGAAGCGCGTGTGCCTGGCGCTGCAGAAGAAGGACCGCGAGATCGTCCTCCACGGCTACGAGTCGGGCCGCATCGTCCGACTCCCGCACGGTGAGTACATCGAGGTCCACGAGCAGCTCGACGAGTACGAGCGCTGGAAGCTCCTGCAGTTCAACGAGTACAAGCCGCTCATGATCCGTCCGAACGCCAAGGGGCAGATCACCCCGGTCCAGAAGGTCCGCGCCGGCATGTCGCGCTTCTTCTTCGAGGACCGCATCGCGCCCGTCTCGAAGTCCGAGCTCGAGGCTGCGCACGCCGCGCACCACGGCCCAGACCTCGAGGGCACGCACCAGGCCCCGCAGGTCGGAGCCGGCGGACACTGAGTCCGGACAGCGCAACGAAACAACCCCCGCCACGATCGTGGTGGGGGTTGTTTCGTGCCACGCCGCATTCGGTTCACCCGCGATTCACGAGGGCGTGCTGGACTCGTCCAGGACGGTGTGGCATCGTGTTGCACCACGCATCTGGAACGGGCTCCTCCCCCGAGGGGCCCACCAACGGAATGAGAACCCGATGGAATCCCGGACGGCCGAGCACCCCAGGCCGAACCACTTCCTGCTCCACCTCAGCGACACCCACCTCATCGCGGGTGACGGCGACCTCTACGGGGACGTCGACTCGGCCGCACGGCTGTCGCAGATCATCGACGAGATCGAGGCATCCGGTGCCCGTCCGGAGGCGATCATCATCACCGGGGACGTGGCGGACAAGGGCGAGCCAGGGGCCTACGCCCGCGTCCGACGGATCATCGAGCCGGCTGCCGAGCGCATCGGCGCCCAGGTGATCTGGGCGATGGGCAACCACGACGAGCGCGGCGCGTTCCGGCAGGAGCTCTTCGGACTCCACCCCACCGACCGTCCGGTGGACTTCGTGTACGAGGTGAACGGCCTCCGCGTCATCACCCTCGACACCAGCGTCCCGGGCGAGCACTACGGCATCGTCACCCCCGAGCAGCTCGACTGGCTCGCAGAGGTGCTCTCCGAGGCCGCACCGCACGGCACGATCCTCGCGATGCACCACCCGCCCGTCCCGAGCGTGCAGGACCTGACCGTCCTCGTGGAGCTCCGCGAGCAGCAGGCGCTGGCCGAGGTCGTCGAGGGATCCGACATCCTGGCGATCATCGCCGGGCACCTGCACTACTCGACGAGCGCCGTGTTCGCCGGCATCCCGGTCTCCGTGGCGAGTGCCACGTGCTACACGCAGGACCTCAACGAGTTCCAGGGCGGGACGCGCGGCCGCGACGGTGCGCAGTCGTTCAACCTGGTGCACGTGTACGGCCACAACGTCGTGCACTCGGTGGTGCCGATCGGGCAGTACGCCACGGTCGGTGAACCGGTGTCGTCCGAGCAGACGGACGCCCGTCTCGCGGCGGCCGGGGTCGTCATCCCCGCGGCGGTCGAGCCGGCTCCGGTGACCTCGAGCATCCCCGTCTTCACGCTCGACTCGGTCCCCGTCTCCCCCGTCCACCGCTGACGCGCCCCGGCCCCGGCCCCGGCGCTGGTCCCGTACCTGGTGAGATCGCACTTCGTGTCGGATCGTCTGTGACGGACCCGACACGAAGTGCGATCTCAGCGCCAGCGCCAGCGCCAGCGCCAGCGCCAGCGCCAGCGCCAGCGCCAGCGCACGCGTCCTCCCGCGGCGCTACGCGTCCGGGTTCTCCCACGGGGCCGGGAACGGGAAGTAGCGGTCCAGGAAGTCGGTGACGCGTGTGGTGCGCTCGTCGTCGCTGACCTCGGGGAAGCTGCCGTCGTTCAGGCAGAAGAAGTCGACGTTCCGCTTCTTCAGCAGGTCCTCGAGTGCGCGGAGCCCGGACTGCATCGTGGTGTCGATGTAGCGGACGGGCGCGTTCTCCTGCACGATCGCGCGACCGGTGAGCAGCGCGTAGTAGTGGTAGAGCGAGTTCGTCACCGAGATGTTCTCCGCCGCACGGAACCGGGAGCCGGCGGTCGCCGCGAACTCGTCCGCGAACTCGTGCTCCATCTCGGTCATGATGCTCGAGCGGAGCGGGGTGGGAGCGTGCTCGAGGTGCCGGGTCGTCACGGCGCCGAAGCGCTGCGCGAGGAGCCGGCGGTTCACCCGCGCGGAGTTCTCGAAGCCACTGCGTGCCGGGTTGTTCGAGCCGAGGCCGATCCGCGTGGTGGCGAGGATGAACTTCGTCACGGAACCCGGGCTGAAGAACACCGACGGGTCGACCTGCCGGCCGAAGAACATGTCGTCGTTCGAGTAGATGAAGTGCTCGCTGATGCCCGGGATGTGGTGCAGCTGCGACTCGACGGCCTGGGAGTTGTGCGTCGGCAGCACGGACGGGTCGGCGAAGAACTCCTCGCTGCGGACGATCCGGACGCGCGGGTGGTCGGCGAGCCACGCCGGTGCCGGGGAGTCGGTCGCGATGTAGATCGTCCGGACCCACGGCGCGTACATGTACACGGAGCGGAGAGCGTACTTGAGCTCGTTGATCTGCCGGAAGCGGGCGGGGGCGTCGTCGCCCTCCCCCAGGACGGCGGACGACTGCGCTGCCTGGCGCGCGCGCTGGTACTCGATCGCGTTGCCGTCCACCCACGAGAAGACGATGTCGATCGGGAAGCGGATGTCCGAGACGTGGTCGTCGAACATGTGCTCGACGGTGCGCCAGGTGCGACCGTAGCGCTCGATGTCGACGAGGACGAACTCCTCGACCGGCAGGCTGCGGCGCATCAGGGCGTTCTCCACCGGTGCGAGGACCTCGGTGTCCGTCACCCGCCAGAACTCCATCTGGACGCTGGTCTCGGCGCCGTAGCGGAGTCGACCGAGCGGCTCGACGCGCGGACGGAAGACACGCAGGACCAGGTCGTCCGGCGAGCCGAGGCCGTCGTCGACGACGAGCACCGCGGGCTTCCCCGGCGGCTTCGCGTAGAAGGGCTCACCGACGGCTGCGTCCATCACGGCGGACTCGGCGCGCTGGCGGTCCCGTTCGTCCAGCGCGATCACCGGGCGCTGGTCGTTGCCGCGGATGAGCAGGTGGTCGACGTCCGCGGCGGTGAGCGCGTCGTCGAGGAAGAGCAGGTCTTCGATCATGGACTGCTGCGGGGTCAGGTGCCCGTTCAGCAGGGTGAAGCGCCCCTTCCGGAGCACGACGTCGGATCGATCGAGACCGCCGGAGGACGGTCGAGGGTTCAGCAGAGGACTCTCGGTCACCGGCTCGGTCTCGTTGCTCATCCATGCCCTTCGTCTCGTGTGGTCGGACCACGTGCCCGACGCTGCCGATCCTACCGGGCGGGCGGTGCTTCCGTCGTTCGGGGCACCTTGACGACGATGCCGACCACGATGAACAGCGCGGCGGCGACGACCTGCAGCGCCGCCCAGACCTGCCCCGGGATCGGGACGACGACGAGCGGGTTCCAGCAGACCGCGACGGCGGCCATCAGCACGGCGGTCCACCAGGAGCGGCCGCGGATGCAGAAGACCAACACGATCAGGGCCAGGACGGTGATCCCCCAGCGCACGAAGACGAACGCGGGGGCGTCCAGGAACGCGATGCACGCCAGCAGCACGATGGCCGCGAGCAGGGACGGTGCGAGCGCCGGACGGGTGAACGCCGGGGTGGCGGGTGCCGCAGGGGCCGGGCGCGCGCTGGACGCGGCAGCCCCGAACGACGACCCGACCGGGGGCCGTCCCTTCCGTGCTGCCATCAGGCGGAAGCCTCGTCCAGTTCGATCGCGGTGATGGGCCGGGACATCGGCGGGAGGCCGCGGAGCCGTTCCAGCGCCGGGACGAGTTCGGCGACGTACGCCCGGTAGCCCTCGTCGGTGAGGTGCAGGCCGTCGTCGGTGAACTGCTCGGCGAGGTGGTCCCCGTCGGCCAGGGCCGGCCAGACGTCGAGGTACTGCGCGTGACAGGTGGCGACGAACTGGCGGAGGTGCCGGTTCGCCTCTTCGATGCGCGGGGTGTACTCGGCCTGCCGCGGGAGGATGGAGACCAGCAGGAGCCGGACCCCGGGGAGCTCGCGGCGGAGCGTCACGAGGATCGTCTCGACGTTCCGCACGACGTGCTCGGCGCTCTTGCGGTGGTTGCCGAAGTCGTTGGTGCCGATGAGCAGCACGATCTCTTCCGGTGCGGCTGCCACGACGGCGTCGAGCCGCTCGAGGACGCCGTCCGTCGTGTCGCCGTTGATGCCGTGGTTCAGGGTCTGCTCGTCCGGCAGACGCTCGTCCCAGGACCCGCCTGCGGTGATGCTGTCCCCCAGGAACAGGATCGTGCCGCGTTCGTCGTCGCTCATGCTGCCTCCTCGTGCTCCGGCGTGCGAGACCCATTCTGGTGCGTGCTGTTGGCCTGCGTCGAGTCGGTGCGGTGGGCTTCGCGCTCGGCACGGGCCGTGATGCGCTCCACCATGCCGGGGAAGATGACCCCGTGGAAGGGCAGGATCGAGTACCAGTACAGCCGTCCGGCGAGTCCCTGCGGGAAGTACAGCGCCCGCTGGTGGTAGTCGCAGCCGCCGTCGTCGGTCGGCGTCACGGTCATCTCGAGCCACGCACGACCCGGTGACTTGAACTCGGCCCGGAGCCGCAGGTAGCGCCCGCGGTCGAGTCGTTCGACGCGCCACCAGTCGAGCGCGTCGCCCTGCTCGAGGCGCTTGGGGTCGCGACGGCCGCGGTTCAGCCCGACACCGCCGGCGATCTTGTCCATCCAGCCGCGTGCGACCCACGCGAGGGGGAAGGAGTACCAGCCGTTCTCGCCGCCGATGGACTCGACGACGCTCCAGACGGCCTCCGGCGGCGCGGCGCTGTGGCGGTGCCGGTCGTCCACGTAGACCGTGTGGCCGGCCCAGTCCGGGTCGCTCGGCAGCGGGTCGGCCGGCGTGCTCGCGAGCGTGGCGCTGCGCCAGCTCGTCTGGACCTCGCCCTTGCGCATCTTCGTCAGCGCGAGCCGCACGGACCGTCGGTACGAGGTGAGTCCCCCGGTGGGACGCGGGACCACGTCGTCGATGTCGTGCTCGCGCTGCACGCACTCGAACTGCAGCGACTCGATGATCGGGGTCGCGAGCTTGCGCGGGATGGGTGTGACGGCGTTGAACCAGTGGGCGGCGAGCCCCGGGGTCATGACCGGCAGCGACGAGATCGGGCGCTGGGGCAGCTTGGCCTCGACCGCGTAGCCGTTCAGCATCTGGCCGTACCGGAGCACGTCCGGCCCGCCGATGTCGAACGTCCGGTTGACGTCGTCCGGGATGTCGAGCGCCGCGACGAGGTAGTAGAGCACGTCGCGCACGGCGATCGGCTGGATCCGGTTGCGGACCCACTTCGGCGCGGGCATCCACGGCAGGACGTCGGTGACGTGCCGGATCATCTCGAACGAGGTGCTGCCGGAGCCGATCACCACACCGGCCTGGTACGCGATCGTCGGGACACCGGAGCCGAGCAGGACGTCGCCGACCTCTTTCCGGCTGCGCAGGTGCTTCGAGAGCTCGCCGTCCGGGTGCAGGCCGCCGAGGTACACGAAGCGGCGCACGCCGGCGGCCTCCGCGGCGGACGCCATGGTCTCGACGGCCTTCCGCTCGGCCGACTCGAAGTCGCCGTCCGCCCCCATCGCGTGCGCCAGGTAGTAGACGGCCTCGATCCCGTCGACCGCGGTGGCCACGGCGTCGGCGTCCTGCAGGTCCCCCTGCACGATGTCGACGTCACCGTGCCACGGGACGTCGTCGAGCTTCTGCGGGGTGCGGACGAGCACCCGCACGGAGTGCCCTGCTTCGAGGAGACGGGGAACGAGACGACCGCCGATGTAGCCGGTGGCCCCGGTGACGAGGACGCGCATGCGGGGCACGGTACGCCGCGCGCCTTGAGGGTAGGCTCGTCGGGTGGACAACGCAGCCTTCCCCGTCACCGCCGACGCAGTCCGTGGACTCATCGACCACGCGATCCTCAAGCCGGAACTCGCCCGCGCCGACGTCGACGCGCAGCTCGACGAAGCCGCCACGTACCGCGTCTTCAGCGTGTGCGTCCGGCCGAGCGACGTCCGGCACGCCGTGGAGCGCCTCCAGGGCACCGGGGTCGGCGTCGGGACGGTCATCGGCTTCCCGCACGGCACCACCTCGACCGAGGCCAAGGTCGCCGAGTCGCTGCAGGCCCTGGCCGACGGCGCCTTCGAGCTCGACATGGTCCAGAACATCGGCGCCGCGAAGTCCGGCGACTGGGACCGGGTCCGCAACGACGTCCGCGCCGTCGTCGACGCCGCCGGTGACACGGTCGTGAAGGTCATCCTCGAGACCGCGTTCCTCACCGACGACGAGATCGTCGCCGCCAGCCGGGCCGCGGTCGCCGGTGGAGCCGCGTTCGTGAAGACCTCGACCGGGTTCGCCGGCGGTGGCGCCACCACGGAGCACATCGCCCTGATGCGCGAGACCGTCGGCGCGGACACCGGCGTGAAGGCCTCAGGCGGCGTCCGCGGGCTCGACACCCTCATCGACATGGTCCAGGCCGGTGCCGACCGCATCGGCACCAGCGCCTCGGCACGCATCCTCGACGAGGTCGCGCACCGTCTCGAGACCGGCGCAGCGTCCGGCGCGGGTGACGACACCAGCTCGTACTGAACCGCGGCGCACTGCTCAGCAGTGCACTGCACCGCAGTGCACTGCACCGCGGTGCACCGCACCCTCCCGACCACCCACCACCTGCCCTGAGCCGGGGTGCGGACCGGACGCGACGACGCGTCCCGGGGCCGCACCGAGCCTCCAGACCGTCGCATCGGAGCGAGCATGTCGAACACGGAACCCACGACCGACCACCCCGGGGCCCTCGCCCTCGCCGTCGACCTCGGCGGCACCAAGGTGGAGGCCGCGCTGGTCAGCGACCAGGGAGTCGTGCTGCCCGGCAGCCGCTTCCGGAGCCCCACCGGGCCGCAGCGCACCTCGGAGGAGCTGCAGGCCGCGGTCGACGAGGTCGTCACCGACGCGCTCGGTGCGCTCCCCGCCGACGCGACGCTCGCCGGCGTCGGGATCGGTTCCGCCGGCCCCGTCGACGAGGAGCACGGGCTCGTCTCGCCGCTCAACATGCCGGTCTGGCGCGGGTACCCGCTGCGTGACCGCATCGCCGCGCACGTGCCCGACGGCACGCCCGTGACGCTCCGCATGGACGGGCTCGCGATCACGCTCGCCGAGCACTGGCTCGGCGCGGCGCAGGGCTCCGACCACGTGATGGGCATGATCGTTTCCACCGGCGTCGGTGGCGGGCTGATCCTGCACGGCCGGACCGTCAGCGGCCCCACCGGCAACGCCGGACACATCGGGCACGTCGAGTGCGGCGGGTACGACGATCCGTGCGCCTGCGGCGGTACCGGCTGCCTGGAGGCCGTGGCCAGCGGCCCGAAGACCGTCGCGTGGGCGCAGCGTCAGGGATTCGCCGGCACCACCGGCGAGGAACTGTCTGCCGCGTACGCGGCGGGTGACGAGATCGCGGTCGCCGCGGTCAAGCGCAGCGGACGGGCGCTCGGGCAGGCCATCGCGTCGGCGACGTCGCTGGTCGACCTCGAGGTGGTGGCGGTCGGCGGCGGGTTCTCGCACGTCACGCCGGACCTGTTCGAGTACGCGCGGCAGGCGGTCGCGGAGCGTCGTGAGTTCGGGTTCGTCACGAAGGTGCGGATCGTCCCGACCGGGCTCTCGCAGGACGGGCCGTTGATCGGCGCGGCGGCGCTGGTGCACCGGGCGCACGTCCTGCGCTGAGCCGGGCGCTGTCGCGCTCGTGCGCGCTTCGCCGGGCGCTGTCGCGCTCGTGCGCGCTTCGCCGGGCGCTGTCGCGCTCGTGCGCGCTTCGCGCGGCGCTGTCCACAAGGGGACCGGGTGGGCCGGTGGGTGCGGCAGGATGTGCGGGTGCCTCCCTCCCGCCTTGTCACCACCGAGGACTGGCCCGAAGCGGAGTTGCGCGCGGCCGTGCTCGCGGGGGAGCTCGTCGCCGTGGGAGCCTGCTGGGCATCCGTCGCCGAGCCGCAGGACCCGGCACTCCGTGCGGCGTCGTTCGCGTGGAGCACCGGTGACGACCGGGTCATCGCCTCCGGGCGGAGCGCCGCGTGGATCTGGGGTGCCCGCTCCCGGCCGCCACTCCCCCACGACGCCTGCGTCCGTGCCGGGGAACGCGTCCGCCAGAGCGGCGGCGACCGGATCCGGGAGATCGCGATCGACGAGGACGACCTGGTCCTCCTGGCGGGGACCTCGGTGACCTCGCCGACCCGGACGGCGCTGGACCTGCTGCGCACCGCCAGTCCGGACGGGTGGGCCGAGCGCGCCGCGACCGTGGTCGGGCTCCTCGCGGTCACGGACGTGACGGCCGACCACGTTCGTGAGCGGCTGCACCGGCTCGGGACCGTGCCGATGGTGCGTCAGGCCGAGCGACGACTGGCCGAGCTCGCGGGCGCCGCAGACAGCACCGGCACGACTGCCGTGGTCCGCGCGGTGTCGCTCAGCCTGCGCTGACGCGGTACACGTCGTACACCGCGTCGATGCGGCGCACCGCGTTCAGCACGCGGTCCAGGTGGGTGGTGTCACCCATCTCGAACACGAACCGGGACAGGGCCAGACGGTCGGACGACGTGGAGACCGTCGCCGACAGGATGTTCACGTGGTGGTCCGTCAGCACCCGGGTGACGTCGCTGAGGAGCCCCGACCGATCGAGCGCCTCGATCTGGATCTGGACGAGGAAGACCGACTTCGACGACGGGGCCCACTCGACCTCGATCATCCGGTCGGGCTCGTTCATCAGGGACTTCACGTTCGTGCACGACGCCTGGTGGACGGAGACGCCCTGACCGCGGGTGATGAACCCGACGATCTGGTCCCCCGGCACCGGGGTGCAGCACTTTGCGAGCTTGACGAGGATGTCGGGCGCACCACGGACGAGCACACCGCTGTCGCTGTTGCGCAGCTGCCGGCTCGTGACCTGGCGCGGGAACGCCAGCTCGGGTTCGTCGGTCTCGGTCTCCGTCTGGACGCCGGCGAGCACCTTCTCGATGACCGACTGCGTGGAGACGTGGCCCTCACCGATGGCGGCGTAGAGCGCAGAGACGTCGTCGTACCGCATCGCCGAGGCCACCTCGGAGATGGAGTCCTGGCTCATGATGCGCTGCAGCGGCAGGTTCTGCTTGCGCATCGCCCGGGCGATCGCGTCGCGGCCCTGCTCGATGGCTTCTTCGCGGCGCTCCTTGGTGAACCACTGCTTGATCTTGTTCCGGGCGCGGGGGCTCCGGACGAAGGTCAGCCAGTCCTGCGAGGGGCCGGAGTCGGGGTTCTTCGACGTGAAGATCTCCACGACGTCACCGCTCGACAGCGAGCTCTCGAGCGGCACGAGCCGCCCGTTCACCTTCGCACCCATGGTGCGGTGGCCGATCTCGGTGTGCACGGCGTACGCGAAGTCGACGGGGGTGGCACCGGCGGGCAGGCCGATGACCTTGCCCTGCGGCGTGAAGACGTAGGTCTCCTTCGCGCCGATCTCGTAGCGCAGCGAGTCGAGGAACTCGCCCGGGTCGCTGGTCTCCGCCTGCCAGTCGGTGATGTGCGCGAGCCACGCCATGTCCTGGTCGGTGGCGCTCGAGCTGTCGACGTCGCGGCCGGCGGCACGCTGCTTGTACTTCCAGTGCGCGGCGACACCGAACTCGGCGCGCTGGTGCATCTCGTGGGTACGGATCTGGATCTCGACCGGGCGCCCCTGCGGTCCGAGGACCGAGGTGTGCAGCGACTGGTAGAGGTTGAACTTCGGCGTCGCGATGTAGTCCTTGAACCGGCCGGGCAGCGGCGTCCACCGCGCGTGCACGGACCCGAGCATGGCGTAGCAGTCACGGACCGTCGGAACGAGCACCCGGATGCCGACGAGGTCGTAGATCTCGTCGAACTCGCGGCCCCGCACGATCATCTTCTGGTAGATCGAGTAGTACTGCTTCGGCCGCCCCATGACCTCGCCGCGGACCTTCGCGGCCTTGAGGTCCTTCTTGAGGGTGCCGATGACGTTCTGCACGAACTGCTCGCGCTTCGGCTGCCGTTCCTTGACGAGGCTATCGATCTCGACGTAGAGCTTCGGGTGCAGCACCGCGAACGAGAGGTCCTCGAGCTCCAGCTTGATCATCTGGATCCCGAGACGGTGCGCCAGCGGCGCGTAGATCTCGAGGGTCTCCTTGGCCTTGCGGGTGGCCGAGGTCGACTCGACGAAGCCCCACGTGCGGGCGTTGTGCAGCCGGTCCGCGAGCTTGATGACGAGCACGCGGATGTCCTTCGACATCGCGATGACCATCTTGCGGACGGTCTCGGCCTGCGCGCTGTCGCCGTACTTGACCTTGTCGAGCTTCGTGACGCCGTCGACGAGCATCGCGATCTCGTCGCCGAAGTCCTGGCGCAGCTGGTCCAGCTGGTAGTCGGTGTCCTCGACCGTGTCGTGCAGCAGGGCGGCCGCGATCGTGATCGGCCCGATCCCCAGGTCTGCCAGGATCTGCGCCACCGCGACGGGGTGCGTGATGTACGGCTCGCCGGACTTGCGCTTCTGCCCGTCGTGGGCGCGCTCGGCGACGGAGTACGCGTGCTCGATGAGCGTGACGTCGGCCTTGGGGTGGTGCGAGCGCACCGTGCGGATCAGGGTGTCGACCGCACCGGCCGGCTGTGCCCGGGAGAACAGGCGCGGCAGGAGGGACCGGAGCGAGCCGAGGTTGCCCGTGGTGTTCGGGCCGAGCGGCGGGCTCGACGGCAGTGGGCTGGCGCCGGGGACCGATGCGCCCGGGCGGCTGGGCGTGGAGTCGTCCTGCTTCGAGGACTCACGGATGTCCGTCATGATGCGCCTCCCAGGACTGATCGGACCAGACTACGCGCGTGGCGTCAGTGCTCGTGACCACGTTCGCGCTGGGCGTCGGCGCGCTCCACCGGCGCACCGGCGGCTTCCCACGCGACCATGCCGCCGGCGAGGTTCACCGCGGGGACCCCGGACTGCTCCAGCGCCGCGACGACCCGTGCGGACCGCATCCCGGAGTGGCAGACGATGATCGCCGGCTCGTCGGTGGGCTGGATCTCGGTCCAGCGCTCCGACAGCTCCGACATCGGTACGAGTGTGGCCTGCGGGGCGTGGACGTCCTCCCACTCCCCCTGCTCGCGGACGTCGTACAGCCGCGAGCCGGCCGCGATGCGGCGCAGGGCTTCCTCGGTGGTGATCTCCTCCACGGGATCAGGCCTCCGCCGTCGCCTTGACCTCGGCGCGCTTCTTCGCCGCGGCCTGCTTCTTGGCGTCCGCCGCCTTGATCTTCGGCTCACCTTCGCGGAGGTGTGCGTACATCGGCGACGCGATGAAGATCGTCGAGTAGGTGCCGACGATGATGCCGATGAAGAGCGCGAGCGAGATGTCGCGGAGCGTCCCGGCGCCGAGGACGTACGACCCGATGAAGAGGATCGCGCCGACCGGCAGGAGCGCCACGACCGAGGTGTTGATCGAGCGGACGAGCGTCTGGTTCACCGCGAGGTTCACCGACTGCACGAAGGTGCGGTGGGTCTCCATCGCGGTGTTCTCACGCACCTTGTCGAAGACCACCACGGTGTCGTAGAGCGAGTACCCGAGGATCGTCAGGAAGCCGATGACCGCTGCCGGCGTGACCTCGAGCCCGACGATGCCGTAGACACCGGCCGTGATCAGGAGGTCGTGGAGCAGCGCCACCATCGCCGAGAGCGACATCTTCCAGGTGCGGAAGTACAGCGCCATGAACACGGCTGCCAGTGCGAGGAAGATCACGAGGCCGCGGATGGCCTGCGCGAGGACGTCGGCACCCCACGTCGCGCCGATGAAGGTCGATGCGACTTCGCTGCTGTCGACGTTGTACGCGTCGGCGAGGGCACCCTGCACCTGCGTGGTCTGCGCGTCGGTGAGCTGCCCGGTCTGCACGCGGATGCCGTGCGTCCCGAGCTGCGAGACGCGCGGGATCTCGTCGGTGACGATGTTCTCGACGGCGTCCGTCGCGAGGTTCTGGTCGAGGTTCTTGACGTCCGAGATCGTGAACTCGGAACCGCCGGTGAACTCGATGCCGAGCTGGTACCCGCCGCGGAGCCACGGGACGCCCAGCGAGATCAGGATCGCCGCGATGGCGATCACGTACCAGAGGCGTCGGCGGCCGACGATGTCGTACGAGCGCTTGCCCGTGTAGAGGTCGTTGCCGAACTGGCTGAAGCTCGCCATCAGCTGTCCTTCCCATTCGGCTTGCCGCCGTTGTCGCCGTTGCCGGCCTTGCGCTCCGCGATGGTCTGTCGACGCTGTGCCTCACCGGCACTGCGCTGGCGTTTGCCGTCCACGACGGGTGCCCGGAACTGGGCACGGCCGCGGTACACGGCACCGAGGGCCGCTGGGTCGAGCCCGCTGAACCGGTGCCCCTCGTTGAAGAAGCGGCGGCGCGAGATGAGCTGGAGCATCGGGTGCGTGAAGAGGATCACGACCACGACGTCGATGAGGGTGGTGAGGAGCAGCGTGAACGCGAAGCCCTTCACGTCGCTCACCGCGAGGATGTAGAGCACGATCGCGGCGAGGAAGTTGATCGAGTCGGACGCCAGGATCGTGCGGAGTGCACGCTTCCAGCCGGACTCGACCGCGCCTTCGAGGGCTCGGCCTTCACGGAGTTCGTCGCGGATCCGCTCGAAGTAGACGATGAACGAGTCCGCTGTGATGCCGATCGCCACGATCAACCCCGCGACGCCGGCCAACGACAATCGGTAGTCGACGCGCCAGGACATGATCGCGATCACGAGGTACGTCAGCGCGGCGGCGACGCCGAGCGACAGGACCGTCACGAACGCCAGGGCCCGGTACTGGATGACCGAGTAGATGATGACGAGGATCAGACCGATCAGGCCGGCGACCAGGCCACCGATGAGCTGCGCGGTGCCGAGCGTGGCCGAGATGTTCTCGTTCGACTGCACCTTGAAGTTGATCGGCAGGGCGCCGTACTTCAGCTGGTCGGCGAGGGTCTTCGCGGACTCCGCGGTGAACGACCCGCTGATCTGCGCCTTGCCGTTGGTGATCGCGCTGTTCGTGGTCGGCGCGGTGATCACGTTGCCGTCGAGCACGATCGCGAACTGGTTCTGCGGCGCGGTCAGGGACACGAGGCGGTTCGTGACCGTGCGGAAGTCCTTCGTGCCGGTGCCGTCGAAGGTCAGGTTGACCGCCCACTCACCGGTCGTGGTGCCCTGGGAGGACGTCGCGAGGCCCGAGGTGGCGTTGCTGATGTTCGCGCCGGACACCTCGACCGGGCCGAGGATGTACTTCGCGGCACCGTCCTGGTCGCAGGTGACGAGGGGCTCGTCATCGGGCGCGGAGGAGACGTCGTCCGGAGCCGTGCACTGGTAGTTCGTGTACAGGTCCTGCAGCTTCGGCGTGACCCAGTTCAGGTCGCTCGCGTTCGACGGCTTCGCGCTCGGCGTGGCCTGGAGCGACGCCGGCGGCGAGTACGGCGTCGGCGAGGCGCTCGAGGACGACCCGTCACCGACGGAGGTGTCGGTCGCTGCCTCGGTGTAGAGGACCGGGCGGAACGTCAGCTTCGCCGCTGCCTCGATCCGCGCGATCGTCTGCTGGTCGGGCTTGCCCGGGATCGAGACGACGATGTTGTTCGCGCCCTGGGTGTTGATCTCGGACTCGGAGACACCGGTGGCGTCGATGCGCTGCCGGATGATGTTCACCGCCTGCTTGAGCTGGTCCGCGGTGACCGAGTCACCGTCGGTGCTCTGCGCCGCGAGGGTCAGCTGCGTGCCGCCCTGCAGGTCGAGGGCGAGCTCGGGGACCCAGCTCGCCCCTTCGAACCACTTGCCCGTGTCGTCCTTGGTGGTGCTGGCGAGGATCGACGCGGCCGTGTTCAGGCCAGCGAGGATCGCCATGATGATCACCAACCAGGTGAGCGAGCGCAGCGCCTTCTTGACGGGTGTCGATCGTGCCACCGGTCGTCTCGTCTTTCTGTCAGGACCGACGGCGCGCACGCCGACGGCAGAGATGTCACCGCCCGGTCACGGATGTGTCCGGGCGGGTGAGCGGATCAGTCCTCGGACTTGCGCTTCGCCTGCTCGGCGTCGTCTGCACGCTCGCCGTAGACGGGCTCACCGTTGAGTTCGGCGACGGGCTTGGGCTCGTCTTCCGGGGTGGCGGTGGTCTCGATGTCCGATGCGCTGTCGTCCACGACGCGGGAGAGCGTCTGACGGTGCACGGTCACGATGGTTCCGGGGGCGATCTCGACGTCGGCGGTGACCTTCTCGTCATCGACGGAGAGGAGTGTGCCGTAGAGGCCGAACGAGAGCATGACCCGAGCGCCCGGGACCATCTTGGTCGCGAGTTCGGACTGCTGCTTCTTGCGCTTGCGGCTGTTGTAGAACATGAAGGCCGCGAACGCCACGACGATGACGATGAGGATGACTTCTTGACCCATGATTGCGATGCCTTCTCTGGTATTTCGGTTTCGGGCCGTAGCAGTCTAGGGCACGGGGCTGTGCCCGTCGTCTCCCCCGGCTGAGACGGTCGGACTACTCGTCCTCGAACAGGCCGGGCTGTGGGCCGACGCCGCCCTGACCCGGGGTCAGGCCGAAGTGGCGCCACGCCGACGGGGTGGCGATCCGGCCGCGCGGCGTCCGCGTGACCAGGCCGATCCGGACGAGGAAGGGCTCCACCACGGACTCGATGGTCTCGGACTCTTCGCCCACGGAGACTGCGAGGGTGTTCAACCCGACCGGGCCGCCGTCGAAGCGGGTGAGCATCGTCTCGAGCACGGCGCGGTCCAGCCGGTCGAGGCCGTACTCGTCGACGTCGTACAGCTCGAGGGCGCCCTGGACCGCGGCCATGCCGTCCCGGGTGCCGTGCACGAGGGCGTAGTCCCGCACGCGGCGGAGCAGCCGGTTCGCGATGCGGGGTGTCCCCCGCGAGCGGCCCGCGATCTCCCGCAGGGCGAAGCGGTCGAAGTCGAGGTCGAGCAGGTGCGCGGCACGGATGAGGACCTGTTCGAGCTCGTCGCGCTCGTAGAACTCGAGGTGCGCGGTGAAGCCGAAGCGGTCGCGCAGCGGGTTCGGCAGGAGGCCCGCCCGGGTGGTGGCACCGACGAGCGTGAACGGCGCGAGGTCGAGCGGGATGCTGGTCGCACCCGCACCCTTGCCCACCATCACGTCGATCCGGAAGTCCTCCATCGCCAGGTAGAGCATCTCCTCCGCCGAGCGCGCCATCCGGTGGATCTCGTCGATGAAGAGGACCTCGCCCGGCATCAGCGACGACAGCACCGCCGCGAGGTCACCGGCGTGCTGGATCGCCGGCCCGCTCGACATCCGCAGCGGGCGGCCCGACTCGTGCGCGACGATCATCGCGAGGGTGGTCTTGCCGAGCCCTGGCGGTCCCGCCATCAGGATGTGGTCGGGGGTTCGGTCCTGCATCGCCGCCGCCTTCAGCAGCAGGTCGAGCTGCCCGCGGACCTTGCGCTGTCCGACGAACTCCGCCAGGGACTTCGGCCGGAGCGCACCTTCGAAGGCGAGTTCTTCCGGGGACTGGGCGTCGGCCGCGGTGATGCCGCCGCTCATCGGCCGGCACCGGTGGGACGGAGCGCGCCGAGCGCCGCACGGAGCAGCGCCTGGGTGCCCATCGCCGCGACGCCGGGTTCGTTCGCGATCGTGTCGTCGACGGCGCTGCGCGCAGCGTCTTCGCGCCAGCCGAGTCCGACGAGCGCGATGACGACGTCTTCGGAGGCGGGGTGCGCGACACCGGCACGAGCACCGGGGGCAGCGGTCGGCGTCTCGAACGCCGCGAGCTTGCCGGAGAGCGCGACGATGATCAGCTTCGCGGTCTTCGGGCCGATGCCGGAGACCTTGCGGAACGCGCCGTCGTCGTCGTGCGCGACGGCGTTCGCGATCTGCGCCGGGTCCATCGCCCCGAGGACGCCGAGCGCCGACTTCGGACCGACGCCGGAGACGCTCCGGAGCAGGTCGAACACGCGGAGCGCGTCCGTCGACTCGAAGCCGAAGAGCAGGTGCTCGTCTTCACGGACGATCATCGCGGTGCGCACGAAGACCTCGGCGCCGTGGCGCATGGTCAGCGCGTGCGCGGGCGTGACGGTGACGGCGTAGCCGACCCCGCCGACCTCGATCACGACGGACGATCCGGCGACGTCGATGCAGGTGCCCCGGAGACTCGCGATCATGCCCCGAGCCTACGGGCAGCCGCCGACGTCCCCGACGAGGCGCGCTGCCCGGCACCGGAGCGACCTGCCGCCGCTGCGGCGGCCGCGGCCTGCGCCAACGGCGACGACGTGGACCGTCCACCCGTGCCGGCCTGCGCGTCCCGCCACGCGCGTTGCGCCGGCGTCAGGCTGCCGGACTGCACGCCGACCTGGTCGGGTGCCCCGAGCCTCCAGGCATGGCACACCGCGAGCGCGAGCGCGTCCGCGGCGTCGGCCGGCTTCGGTGCCTCCGCCAGGCCGAGGATCCGGGCGATCATCGCCTGGACCTGCTTCTTGTCGGCGTTGCCGTAGCCGGTGACCGCCGCCTTGACTTCCGACGGGGTGTGCAGGCCGACCGGGATCCCCCGGACGGCCGCGGCGTGCAGCGCGAGACCGGAGGCCTGCGCGGTGCCCATCACCGTGCGGACGTTCGCCTGGGCGAACACCCGCTCCACCGCGACGGCATCCGGGCGGTGTTCTTCGATCTGCTCGGCGATCCCGGCGGCGATGAGGACGAGGCGCTGCTCCAGCGCCATGTCCGCCGGCGTGCGGACGACCGTGACGTGCACCAGTCGGGCGCGACGGTTCGGAGTGACCTCGACCACCCCGACACCGCACCGGGTGAGCCCGGGGTCCACCCCGAGCACGCGCAGCACCTGCCTAGTCCTCGTCCTCGTCGAGCTCGGCCTGGACGTCGGCGGGGATGTCGAAGTTCGCGTAGACGTTCTGGACGTCGTCGCTGTCTTCGAGCGCGTCGATGAGGCGGAACACCTTGCGTGCCGTCTCGGCGTCGACCGGGACCTTGAGGCCGGGGACGAACTCGGCGTCGGCGGAGTCGTAGTCGATGCCGGCGTCCTGCAGCGCGGTGCGGGCCGTGACGAGGTCCGATGCTTCGGTGATGACCTCGAAGCCGCCGCCCTGGTCGATGACGTCTTCGACACCGGCGTCGAGCACGGCCGTCATGACGTCGTCTTCGGACAGGCCGTCGACCTTCGTCACCGAGATGACGCCCTTGCGGGAGAAGTTGTAGGCGACGCTGCCCGGGTCGGCCATGGTGCCGCCGTTCCGCGACATCGCGGTGCGGACTTCGGCCGCTGCACGGTTCTTGTTGTCGGTGAGGCACTCGATGAGCATCGCGACGCCGTTCGGGGCGTAGCCCTCGTACATGATCGTCGTGTACTCGATCGACTCACCGGTCAGGCCGGCGCCACGCTTGATCGCGCGGTCGATGTTGTCGTTGGGGACCGAGGTCTTCTTGGCCTTCTGCACGGCGTCGACCAGGGTCGGGTTGCCCGACATGTCGGCACCGCCCATCTTCGCGGCGACCTCGATGTTCTTGATGAGCTTCGCGAACGACTTGGCACGTCGGCCGTCGATGACGGCCTTCTTGTGCTTCGTCGTCGCCCACTTGGAATGCCCGGACACGGTTCTCCTTGCGTCTTGCGGAAAGTCAGGTTGAGTTTACGGCCTGGAGGCTCGGTGCACGTCCGGCGCGCAGGGCCTGTGGACAAGTGGCCGGGCCACGCTGGCGCGCCCCGTGGCCGGGTCAGGCGTTCCGGACCAGGTCCAGGAAGCGGCGGTGGAAGCGGTCTTCCCCCGCGACCTCCGGGTGGAACGCACTCGCGATGACGTTGCCCTGCTGCACCGCGACGACCTGGCCGTCCGACAGGGCACCGAGCACGTGCACACCGTCACCGTGCTCCTCCACCACGGGTGCGCGGATGAACACCGCGTGCACCGGGGCGTCGCCGAGGTCGGGCATCGGGATGTCGGTCTCGAAGGAGTCGTTCTGGCTGCCGAATGCGTTGCGCCGGACCGTCGTGTCGAGGATCCCGAGGGTCTGCTGGCCGCCGATCGCGTTGGTGATGCGATCGCTCAGCATGATCATGCCGGCGCAGGTGCCGTACGTCGGGAGCCCGCCGCGAATCGCCGCGGACAGGGGCTCCGCGACACCGAACGCGCGGGACAGCTTGTCCATCACGCTCGACTCGCCGCCGGGGATCACGACACCGTGGAGCGACGCGATCTCCTCCGGACGACGGAGCGGCACCACCTCTGCCCCGAGCGCCGTCAGCGACGCGATGTGCTCGCGGAAGTCGCCCTGCAACGCGAGCACCCCGATGCGGGGTGCCGCGCCGGCCGTCGGACTACCAGCCACGCTCGGCGAGGCGGTGCGGTGCGGGGACGTCGGCGACGTTGATGCCGACCATCGCCTCACCCAGACCACGTGAGACCTCGGCGATGACCTTGGGGTCGTCGTGGAAGGTCGTGGCCTTGACGATCGCAGCAGCGCGGGCCGCCGGGTCGCCGGACTTGAAGATGCCCGAGCCGACGAAGACGCCGTCCGCGCCGAGCTGCATCATCATCGCGGCGTCGGCCGGGGTGGCGACACCACCGGCGGTGAAGAGCACGACGGGGAGCTTGCCGGTCTCGGCGACTTCCTGCACGACGTCGATCGGGGCCTGCAGTTCCTTCGCCGCGACGTAGAGCTCGTCGGGACGGAGGTTGCGGAGCGCCGCGATCTCCTTCGAGATGGTGCGGATGTGCTTCGTCGCCTCGGACACGTCACCGGTGCCGGCTTCACCCTTGGAGCGGATCATGGCCGCACCTTCGGTGATGCGGCGGAGCGCTTCGCCGAGGTTGGTGGCACCGCAGACGAAGGGAGTGGTGAACTTCCACTTGTCGATGTGGTTGAGGTAGTCGGCGGGCGAGAGCACTTCGGACTCGTCGATGTAGTCGACGCCGAGCTCCTGCAGGACCTGGGCCTCGACGAAGTGACCGATGCGGGCCTTCGCCATGACGGGGATCGACACCGCTGCGATGATCTCCTCGATCATCGAGGGGTCGGACATGCGGGCGACGCCGCCCTGCGCACGGATGTCGGCGGGGACGCGCTCGAGGGCCATGACCGCGGTCGCGCCGGCTTCTTCCGCGATGCGGGCCTGCTCGGCGTCGACGACGTCCATGATGACGCCGCCCTTGAGCATCTCCGCGAGACCGCGCTTGACACGGGAGGAGCCGGTGATCGACGTGCCGTTGACGTTCTGGCCGGGGGTGCTGGTGCTGTCGCTCATGATGGCGACCAGTCTAGTGCGCGGCGGGCCAGGCTTCCGCGACGAGCCGACGGGTGTCCCCGAGCAGCTGGGACATCGACTTCGTCCTGGCGATGATCGGGAAGAAGTTCGAGTCGGACTGCCACCGCGGCACGATGTGCTGGTGCAGGTGTCCGGCGACCCCGGCACCCGCCACCTCGCCCTGGTTCATGCCGATGTTGAAGCCGTCGCAGTGCGAGACCTCCCGCAGCACCCGCATCGCGGTCTGGGTCAGCTCGCCGATCTCCCGGAGTTCGTCGGGGGTTGCCTCGTCGTAGAGCGGGGTGTGCCGGTAGGGGCAGACCAGCAGGTGCCCGTTGTTGTACGGGTAGAGGTTGAGCAGCACGTAGGCGTGCTCGCCCCTGGCGACGATCAGGGCGTCCTCGTCGGACTTCGCCGGCGCCTCGCAGAACGGGCAGTCGTCCCGGTGGCCACGGCCTTCCCCGGCCCGGCCGGAGTCGATGTAGGCCATCCGGTGCGGGTTCCAGAGGCGCTGGAAGGCATCCGGGACGGCGGCCTCGGTGGCCGCGTCCCGGATGACCAGCGGATCGTCGTGCTGCTCCGGCATCAGACCTGCGCGCGCTCGCGGATCGCGGTGAGGATTCGCTCCACCGCTTCGTCGACGGGCACGCCGTTGTCCTGACGGCCGTCGCGGAAGCGGAAGCTCACGGCACCGGCGTCACGGTCGTCCCCGCCGGCGATGAGCTGGAACGGGACCTTCTGCTTGGTGTGCGTGCGGATCTTCTTCTGCATGCGGTCGTCCGAGTGGTCGACCTCGGCGCGGACACCGTGGGTGCGGAGCTTCGCGATCACCTCGTCGAGGTAGTCGCCGTACTCTTCCGCGACCGGGATGCCGACGACCTGGACCGGGGCGAGCCACGCCGGGAACGCGCCGGCGTAGTGCTCGGTGAGCACGCCGAAGAACCGCTCGATCGAGCCGAACAGGGCGCGGTGGATCATCACCGGGCGCTGCCGGGTGCCGTCCGCCGCCGCGTACTCGATGCCGAAGCGCTCGGGGAGGTTGAAGTCGAGCTGCACGGTGGACATCTGCCAGGTGCGGCCGATGGCGTCACGGGCCTGGACGGAGATCTTCGGGCCGTAGAACGCGGCGCCGGCGGGGTCCGGCACGAGCTCGAGCCCGGACTCCTCGGCGACTTCCCGCAGGGTGTTCGTCGCTTCTTCCCAGACGTCGTCGTCGCCGACGTACTTCTCCGGGTCCTTGGTGGAGAGCTCGAGGTAGAAGTCGTCGAGGCCGTAGTCGCGCAGCAGCGAGAGCACGAACTCGAGCGTCGTGGTGAGCTCTTCCTTCATGCGCTCCTTCGTGGTGAAGATGTGCGCGTCGTCCTGGGTCATGCCACGGACCCGGGTGAGGCCGTGGATCACGCCGGACTTCTCGTTGCGGTAGACCGTGCCGAACTCGAACATCCGGAGCGGCAGGTCGCGGTAGGAGCGCGGCTGCGACCGGTACGCCAGGATGTGCATCGGGCAGTTCATCGGCTTGAGGTAGTAGTCGGCGCCCTGGCGGGTGACGTTGCCGTCCTCGTCCTTCGCCTCGTCCATGTGCATGGCCGGGAACATGCCGTCCTTGTACCAGCCGAGGTGCCCGGAGGTCTCGAAGAGGTCGCCCTTGGTGATGTGGGGCGTGTAGACGAACGAGTAGCCGTTCTGCTCGTGCCGACGGCGCGAGTAGTCCTCCATCTCACGGCGGATGATGCCGCCCTTGGGGTGGAAGATCGCCAGTCCGGAACCGATCTCGTCCGGGAACGAGAACAGGTCGAGCTCGGCACCGAGCTTGCGGTGGTCGCGCTTGGCCGCTTCCTCGAGCCGGACCAGGTACGCCTTCAGCTGGTCCTTGTCGGGCCATGCGGTGCCGTAGATGCGCTGCAGCTGCGGGTTCTTCTCGGAGCCGCGCCAGTACGCGGCGGCGACGCGCATGAGCTTCGCGGCGTTGCCGATCCAGCGGGTGTGCGGGACGTGCGGGCCGCGGCAGAGGTCCTGCCAGAGGACCTCGCCGCTCTTCGGGTCGACGTTCTCGTAGACGGTGAGCTCGCCGGCGCCGACCTCGACGCTCTCACCGGAGTCGCCGTCGGAAGCGGCGCCCTTCAGGCCGATGAGCTCCTGCTTGTAGGGCTCCCCCGCCATCAGCTCGCGGGCCTGCTCGTCCGTGACGACGACGCGACGGAAACGCTGGGCCTGCTTGATGATGCGGTCCATGCCCTTCTCGATCGCCTTGAGGTCCTCCGGGGTGAAGGGCTCGGCGACGTCGAAGTCGTAGTAGAAGCCGTCGGTGACCGGCGGACCGATCCCGAGCTTGGCGTCCGGGTTGATCTGCTGCACCGCCTGCGCGAGGACGTGCGCGGCGGAGTGGCGCAGGATGTCGAGGCCGTCCTGCTCGTCGAGGGTGACCGGCTCGGCGGTCTCGCCCGCCTGCACTTCGGCAGCGAGGTCCTTGAGGACCCCGGCCACGCGGATCGCGACGACGCCACGGACGCCGTCGAAGAGCTCGGTGCCCGTCGTCGTGGTCGTCGCGGTCACGGGCTCGGGCGCCTGGGGCGCGTCGTCGGGTGCGGGGGCGACTGACTCGGTCACGATGGTGGAACTCCCTCGATCTGGTGGTGGAGCAATGCTAGTCGGCGACCGGGGCCGTTCAGGCCGGGACGACGCCGAGCGTGGTGACGGGCAGGCGCGGCTCGAGGCGTTCGCGGCCGGCGAGCCCGTCGAGCTCGAGCAGTGCGGCGAAGCCGATCGCCTCGTACCCCGCGCGCTCGAGCAGGGTGATGCTGGCGGACGCGGTGCCGCCCGTGGCCAGGACGTCGTCGACGACGAGGACCCGGGTGCCCGCGGGGAGCTGGGCCGGGCGCAGCTCGAGCTCGGCCTCCCCGTACTCGAGCGCGTACTGCTCGCTGAGGACCTCGCCGGGGAGCTTGCCGGCCTTCCGGACCGTGAGCACGCCGACCTGGTGCTGCGCCGCGATGCCGCCGGCCAGGGCGAACCCGCGCGCCTCGATGCCGGCGACGGCCGCGAAGCCGGCACCGATCGCGAACGGCGCGGCGAGTGCTTCACACACGCGGCCGAACGCCACCGGGTCCGCGAACACCGGCGTCACGTCACGGAACAGGATCCCGGGCTTCGGGAAGTCGGAGACGATCGCGGTGAGGCGCTGGACGAGGTCGGACGCGGTTTCGGTCATCCCTCAACCGTACGGGCCGCGCCGGCGCCGGCAGCGCGCGGCGGCGCTCAGCGCCAGGCGCGCATCCCGATGCCGAGCATGGCCCACTCGGCTTCCCGCTCGGCGCGCTCGCGCTCGAGCTCGGCCACCAGGGCCGGGTCGACCGGAGGCCGCACACGCCGGGTGCGGCGGCTCCAGATGATGAGTGCCATCCCGACACGGAGCGCGATCCGGTCGGTCAGGGAGACCTTCCGGGGTTCGAGCGTCGTGCCGGGCGGACGGAGGACGGACTTCGTTGACATCGTGGTCACCGTTCGATGAAGAGTGTTTGAACAAAGAGGGCATGGCGAAGAAACCCATGCATGCGAATGAATACGCGAATGGAGAATCGACCCGCAGGTCACGCGGGCCGCGATTTGTGACACGGGAAGCGTCCCAGTGACCACCGACATTTCCGGGTGCATTTCGAGCGCCGCTCGGACGAAGCGCGAACAGCGACTTCGAACGACCGACGGTCAGCTCCCGGAGCAGCGACCGCGAGCAGCGCTCAGCGGTTGCGTGTCAGGTGTGGCGAGGAACGCTCCGCGTCAGCGGGACCCGGCGAACGGGGCGCCGGTGATCCCACGGACTGCACGGAACGGCGTCTGCATGGTGAACATTGTTGGCCCCCTTTCGGAGCGGATCGGTGAAGTGGTGCTTGCACAGTAGCGGCATTCTGCGAGACCGCGCAACCTCTTTTTCGGGATGGCGGCAAATTGCACTCCCGAACACACGAGAACGCCCCGGGACCGTGGTGGTCCCGGGGCGTTCATCCATTGTGGGCGACGCGCTATGCGACGACCGGTGCGGTGGCGCGGGCGACGAGTGCGTCCCCGTCCACGGCGATCTGCACCGTGTCACCGGCCTGCACGGCACCGTCCACGACCAGCGTCGCGATGCGGTCGTCGACCTCGCGCTGGATCAGGCGCCGGAGCGGGCGGGCGCCGTACTCCGGCTCGTACCCGTGCTCGGCGAGCCAGTCGACGGCCTCGTCGGACACCGACAGGACCATGTCCTGCGCGATGAGCCGCAACGAGGTCTCCGCCAGCAGCAGCGACACGATGGACCGGAGCTGCGACGGGTCGAGCTTGCGGAACAGCACGATGTCGTCGATCCGGTTGATGAACTCCGGCCGCATCGACTCGCGGAGCTTGCCCATCACCCGCTGGCGCAGGTCCTCGTCCGAGTACCCGCCGTCCGCGGACGCCGAGAACCCGAGGGCGCCGGAGCGCGACGCGAGGAACTCGGACCCGATGTTCGACGTCATGATCACGACCGTGTTCCGGAAGTCGACCGTCCGGCCCTGGCCGTCGGTGAGCCGCCCGTCGTCGAGCACCTGCAGCAGCAGGTTGAACACGTCCGGGTGCGCCTTCTCGACCTCGTCGAGCAGGATCACCGAGTACGGGTTCCGACGGACGCGCTCGGTGAGCTGCCCGGCCTCGTCGTAGCCGACGTACCCGGGAGGGGCACCGACCAGCCGCGACACGGTGTGCCGCTCGCCGAACTCGCTCATGTCGAAGCGGAGCATCGCCGACTCGTCACCGAACAGCGAGGACGCGAGCGACTTCGCCAGCTCGGTCTTGCCGACACCGGTCGGTCCGAGGAACAGGAAGCTCCCCACCGGTCGGTCCGGGTCGCCCATGCCGGTCCGGCTGCGCCGGACAGCGGTCGCGATGGCGCGCACCGCGTCGTCCTGGCCGATCACACGCTCGTGCAGCTCGTCCTCCAGGACGGCGAGCCGCGTCCGGTCGCCCTGCGTGAGCCGGGTCGCCGGGATCCCGGTGGCCCGGGACACCACGGCTGCGATGTCGGCCTCCGTGATCGACGTGCCCAGCTGCTCCGGACGGGAGGCACGGGTCGCGTCCGCCGACGAGGCGGCGGTGATGCGAGCCTCCAGTTCGACCATCTGGTCGCGCAGACGGGACGCGTCCTCGTACAGCTCTTCGGCCACCGCGCGGTCCTTCTGGACCGTCAGGTCCGCGACCTCGGCACGCAGCGCGTCGACGTCCACGTCGCCCGAGCGGGCGAGTCGGCGGCGTGCGCCGGCCTGGTCGATGAGGTCGATCGCCTTGTCCGGCAGGTGCCGGTCGGTGACGTAGCGGTGGGAGAGCTCCACGGCGGCACGGAGGGCATCGTCGGTGTAGGTCACACCGTGGTGGTCGGCGTAGCGCGGCGCGAGGCCGGTGAGGATCGCGACGGCGTCCTCGACGCTCGGCTCCCCCACCGTGACCGGCTGGAAGCGACGCTCGAGTGCGGCGTCCTTCTCGATGCGGCGGTACTCCTTGAGGGTCGTCGCACCGACCATGTGCAGGTCGCCGCGCGCCAGGCGCGGCTTGAGGATGTTGCCGGCGTCCATCGATCCGCCCTCGCCGCCGCCACCCGCACCGACGACGGTGTGGAGCTCGTCGACGAAGACGATGAGCTCGTCCGCGTGCGCGGCGATCTCGTCCATCGCCTTGGTGAGGCGCTCCTCGAAGTCGCCGCGGTAGCGGGTGCCCGAGAGCATGCCGGCGAGGTCGAGTGCGACCACGCGCTTGCCCTGGAGCAGGCTCGGGACGTCACCGTCGGCGATGCGCTGGGCGAGGCCCTCGACGATCGCGGTCTTGCCGACGCCGGGCTCGCCGATCAGCACGGGGTTGTTCTTGGTGCGACGGAGCAGGATCTCGACGGTCTGCTCGATCTCGTCGGCGCGGCCGATCACCGGGTCGATGCGTCCGTCACGGGCGCGCTCGGTGAGGTCGGTGCCGAACTGTTCGAGCGTCGGGGTGTCGCTCTGCTGCTCGTCGGCTTCGGTGGTGCCGGGCATCGGGCGCCCCTCTCGTGCCGCGTCGGCGGCCTGCTGTGCGTAGGACTGCATGACCGCGGGTGTGACGCCGGCGCCCGCGAGGAGCTGACCGGTGACGGTCTCCTGGTCCATGACGAGCGCGAAGAAGACGTGCTCGGGGTCCGTGTACGTGCTGCCGAAGCCGCGCGCGGCCTGGGTGGCCTCGACGAGGATCCGCTGCGCGGACGGGGTCAGGGCCGGGCGGCCCTCGATGCGCTCGTCGGACGGGGCGGGCAGACGCTGTTCGACCTCGTCGGCGAGGCGCTCGGGGTCGACTCCGCCGGAGCGGATCACGGCGTCGAACGGCTGGGTGCGGATCAGGACGTGCAGGATGTGCAGTGCGTCGATCTCGCGCTGCCCCTGCTCCACCGCGTACTCGGCGGTGTGCTGGAGCATCTCGTGGGTGCGTCGGCTGAGGAGCCGGGTGATGTCGACCGGCCGTCCCAGCGGTACGGATCGCTGGGCGCCGGTGTTCTGGGCTGCGAGGAGGCGGGCGAGGAACTCGTCGAACGAGTCACTGCCGCCGGTCGGGCCGAACGTCTCTGGCAACGGGACCTCCTGGGAACTTGAGTGCCTTCGACTCAATGCAACGCAGGGGGCGCCGGGTCATTCCCGGTCGTCGGAGAAAGTTGCGGCGACCCGACTCAGGTCCGGGTCGGGCCTGGGTCGGGCCGGGTTCGGGCCCGGGTTCAGGTCCGGGTTCAGGTCCGGGCGATCGCCGCGGTGGTCGCGTCGGTGACCGCCTGGAGGTCGCTCGGGGCGATCTCGATGTCGAACCCACGACGACCACCCGACACGAAGATCGTCGGGTACGTCTCCGCCGAGACGTCGAGGACCGTGCGGATCCGGGACCGCTGCCCGACCGGGCTGATGCCACCGACGACGTAGCCGGTGCGCTTCTCCGCCAGGGCCGGGTCGGCCAGGGTGGCCTTCTTCCCGCCGACGGCCGCGGCGATCGCCTTGAGGTCCAGGCGGTTCGCCACCGGGACGATCGCGACCGCGAGGGTGCCGTCCACCGACACCACGAGGGTCTTGAAGACCTGCTCCTCGCGGAGTCCGAGCGCGGCTGCGGCCTCTTCCCCGAAGTTGGTCGCCGTCTCGTGGTGTTCGTAGACGTGCGGGGTGAAGGGGACCCCGGCGCGCTCCAACGCGAGCGTGGCGGGGGTGCTCGGGGAACCTGCGCTCATGTCGTGATCATCCCCTGACCAGGGCGTTCCTCCCGAGCGGCACGCGGGGCTACGCTGAACGGACCATGGCCGTCATCGAGGTGTTCCCGCGCGCCGTCGCCGCGCTGCTCCTCGTCGACCCCGCCTCCGGCGCGCTGCCGATGCTCGCACTGGCGGGCCTCGGGGTCGCCGCGGTCGCCGCCGCCGTCCTCGTCGCACAGGTGCTCGCGCTCGTGCTGGGCGTCGCACCCGGTCGCGTCGGGATCCCCGGGCGCCGACCGCTCGACCTGTTGACGCGCATCGCGTGGAGCCACCCCGACGCCGAGGGGCACGCCCGTCCGCGGGCACCGGGAGTCGTCCCCGCGACCTGACACCGATCGGTGCCGGGTCGCTCGCCGACCCCCGTCACCCTCATCGATCGGAACGTCATGGACCTCTCCACCCTGCCCGTCGTCGGACCCCTGCTGCACCTCGGGGCCGACCTGCTCGCCACGCTCTCCGGGGCGCTCTCCCCCGTCGCAGGACCGCTCGGGGCGGCGCTCGCCGTCGTGCTCCTCACCATCGCCGTCCGGGCCGTGCTCGTCCCGCTGTCCGTGCTGCAGGTCCGCGCCGAACGGGACCGCCGTCGGCTCGCGCCACAGGTCGCCGCGCTGCGGAAGCGCCACGGGAAGGACGCCGAGCGACTGCAGCGGGCGATGCGGGAGCTGTACACCGCCGAGCAGGTGTCACCGCTCGCCGGGTGTCTGCCCGTGCTCGCGCAGGCGCCGGTCGTGTCGATGCTCTACGCCCTGTTCACCCACGCGAGCATCGCCGGCGCGACGAACACGCTGCTCGAGGCGACGCTCGCCGGCATCCCGCTCGGTCACTCCTTCGTCGCCGTCGTGACCTCGCCGCTGTGGGTGCACGCCTGGGTCGTGGTGCTGCTCCTCGCGGTGCTGGTGGTGCTCGTCGAGCTGACCCGGCGGGCGAACCTGCGGTGGAACCCCGCTGCCGTGCCCGGAGCAGACGGTGCGCCGGACGTGCCCGGGGCTGCGGCGACGGCGGCGATCGGGCGGTTCGCGCCGTTCATCACGGTCGTGTTCGCGGCGATCGCACCGCTCGCGGCCGCGCTCTACGTCGTCACGAGCGCGGCGTGGACGTTGGCCGAGCGCGCGGTCCTGCGGCGGGCGCTGGCGTAGCGCCGGTCAGCCCTCGTGCTCGGGGCCCTGGTCGACCGGGTCGTACTCGGTGCCGCGACCCTGCTCCTCTTCCGGGAGGGGGTTGTGCCGCTCGGTGCCGCTGCCGCCCGGGTTCGTCGCGACGTAGTCGGCCTCGCCGGAGGTCGCGTCGTGGCTGACCGGTTCGAGGACCTCGGGGTCGGGTTCGCGTGCATCGCTCATGGAGCCGTCGTACTCCCCTGGACTGGGTGCGTGCGACCGGCCGATCCGGTGCGCGCACCGGGGCGCCGAGTGCCACCATTGAACGCGAGAGAGAGCAGCGACCGGGAACCGGGAGTGCGCATGGCCGAGGACGACCGCGACACCGACCTGGAACGAGCGCGCCTGGAACGCGTCGCGTGGGGCTCGGGATCGAGCGAGGCAGAGGCCGCTCGCGCCCGGATCGCGCTCGCGGACCTGGACTCCGGACGGCGCCGGCCTGCACGCGCGGCGGCGGTGGACCCTCGCCCGTCGCGCTCGGGTCCCGCAGAGCCCCGCTCCGCACGCACGGCCTCGGATGCGCCGAGCGCGGACGCGAGCCGACCGGCGGAGGTGCGCGCCGCAGTGGAGGCCGACCCCACGCCGGAGCGGCAGCCGACGTCGGGAGGTGATCCGGGCCTCCCGTCCGAGGGCGGTGAACGGGAGCCGCTCCACGAGCCGGCGACCGGTCGGTGGTCGCGGGTCTGGCCACGGGTGTTGCGCGTGGTGCGGAGCGCGCGGGCGCGACCGTGGCTCGCCGGGGGTGCCGCGGCGGCCGTCGTCGTCGCGTTCGGGACGGGTCTGGCGATCGGGACGGTGCACCCGGTGGCCCCGTCGTCACCGTCGGTCACGCCGACCGCCGGCACCATCACGCTCCAGCAGCTGCTCGACGCCCCGCAGACGTACGCGGACCAGCTGCCCGGGTCGCTCGAGGCACCGGTGAGCCTGCACACCACGCGGCTCGTGTTCACGAACCGGTCGCTGAGCGGGGACGACGCGGCGACGCCGTGGAACGTGTGGGCCGGGGTCGGGACGGACCGCTCGACGATCTGCCTGGTGGCGACGGCGGACCGGCTGCAGGCCACGAGCGCGTGCTACCCGCGGGAGGACGCACTGCACGGTGCCGTGTCGCTCTCGGCGTCGTCGCTCAGCGGGACGCTGACGGTGAACCTCTCGGGCGGCGGCGTCCGTGGGACGGTGACGAACTCGTTCTGAACGTGCCGGGTGCCCGGTGGCGCGGTGGCGCGGTCTGAGCTTGCCGGGTGCCGGGTGCCGGGTGGCGCGTTCGGCGCGGTCGGTCCGTTCCACGGCGTCCCCACGGTCCGCGCTCAGCGAATTCGTTGGAGCGCTCCTGTGACAATCGCGGAGTCGCGTGCAACACTGGATTGATCGCACTCGCCGTGGAGTGACCACGTACCACCCACCCGCACACCCACAGCGAGCGCGCACAGCCCGACCGACCCGGTCGTGGTGTCGCCGACGTGACGTCCCCGTCGCGCGCTCCACCACGTCCTGAGGAGGTCAGCCCCGTGTCCACGAACACCGCGTCCATCACCACGACCACGTCGTCCGTCTCGACCACCGTCCTGACCTCGAAGTCGATCGTCGGCATCGCCGTCCTCGGCCTCGCCACGTTCTTCGCGATCACCACCGAGCTCATGCCCGTCGGGCTGCTCGGGACGATGAGCTCCGACCTCGGCGTCACCGAGTCGACCATGGGCATCGTCATCACCGTCTACGCCGCGGCCGTCGCGCTGCTCGCACTGCCCCTCACCTCGCTCACCGCGCGGCTCCCGCGGAAGGCCGTGCTCGTCGCGACCCTCGTCGGGTACGCCGTCTCGAACCTGATGGTCGCGCTCGCGCCGTCGTTCGCCGTGGTCTGCGCCGGGCGGGTCGTCGGCGGTGTCGCCCACGCGCTCTTCTTCTCGGTCGCCTCCGCGTACGCCACCCGGATCGTGCCGCCGCGGCTCGCCGGGCGCGCCATCGCGTTCGTGTACTCCGGCAGCTCGCTCGGGTTCGTCGTCGGGGTGCCGCTCGCGACCGGGGTCGGGCAGTCCATCGGGTGGCGTCCCGCCGTCGGCGCCGTCGCGCTCTGCGCCGCAGCACTCGCCGTCGTGGCCTTCGCGTTCCTGCCGTCCGTCCGCGGGACGTCGTCCCCACACATCGGCTCCCCGAAGGCCTGGGCGCGGACCGGGCTCCTCGCCGTGGTCGTCGCCGACCTGCTGCTGTTCGCCGGGCACTACATCGTGTACACGTACATCGGGCCGTACGTGATCGACGCCGGACTCGCGTCCGGGCTGGTCAGCGGCGCGCTGCTGGTGCTCGGCGGCACCGGCGTGATCGGCCTGTGGCTCGCCGGCATGTTCGTCGACAAGGCCCCGCGGCAGACGCTCATCGCCGCCGTCGCCACGATGGCCGCCGCCTTCGCAGCACTGCCGTTCGTGCACGGGTCCCTCATCGGCACGATGGTGGTCGCCGGCGTCTGGATGGCGGCGAACGGCACGACGGGCACGCTCTTCATGGCCGCCGCGATCCGTACCGGGGGCGTCTCCCCCGACATCGCGGGCGCGCTGGTCAACGGTGCGTCGAACATCGGCATCGCGGGCGGTGCGGCCATCGGCGGGCAGGTGCTCGGGCTGTCCGGGATGCAGACGCTCCCCCTGGCCGGTGCCCTCGTGCTGCTCGGGTCGCTCGGCGTGGTCGTCGCGGCACGCCGGGGCTTCCCGGTGCACTCGGCGCACCAGTCGCACCTGTCGACGTCCTCGATCGAGGCGATCACGTCCTCGCTCGCCGTCGTCACCACGTCCATGCCGGTGATCACCCGGGCGATCCAGACGATGACGGGGTCCGTCGCCACGGTGTCGGGCGCGCAGCGGACGCGGCGCGTGCGCTGACGCGGGCGCGCGGCCCCGCGGGCGCGCGGCGCGCGGCGCGGGCGCGGGGCAGCGCGGCGCGCTCGGGGACTGATGCGGAACGACATGGTCGCTGTCGTCCGACAGCGGCCATGTCGTCCTTTGCGTCCGCGGGTGGTTGCACGCGCGTTGCAGCGACGAGTGCGCTGTCGTACGACAGCGCACTCGTCGTTCCGCGTGTGGTCGCCTCCGGGGCAGCAGCCGCCGGCGCGCGGCCGCGGCGCGCACGGAGTGGGCGCGTGCGGCCCGGCACCGCGACGGCAGCGCGCCACGGAATCGACACGGCACCACGGGATCCCGTGGTGCCGTGTCGAATTCCTCGTGCGGTGCGGTGCGGCGGCGGCGGCGCGCGGTGCGGCGGCGCCGCGGCCCGCGTCAGTCCTGCAAGTGCTCCGTGCGGCGGCGGTTGCGCGCGGCCCGGAAGGTGAGCAGCCCGGCACCGAGGAGCACCAGCACGCCGGCCGCGATGGCCGCCGGGCCGATGTCGGCGCCCGTGTACGCCAGGGCACCGGTGGACCCGGAGCCACCGCCCGACGAGGACACCGGCACCGTGGTCGGTGACGGGGTGGGCGTCGGCGTCGGGGTGGACGTCGGCGGCGGGGTCACCGCGGCGGCGGGGACCACGAGGGCGAGCGGCACGCCCGAACCCGTCGCGGGCGTCGTGATCGTCACAGGATCACCGGCGCCGTCCCCTGTGCCCGCGACGATGGTGTACTCCGTCTCCGCCGCGAGCCCGGTGAGTGTGAAGGTCCCGTCGGCACCCGTCGTGGTGGTGACGGGAGCGCCGGCCTCCGGGTCCGTCGGGGTGGCCGTGACGGGGATGCCCGCAGCGGGATCGCCGTTCGAGTCGGTCACGGTGCCCGGCTGGGACACGGTGACGGGGACGGGTGCGACCGGGGACGTGAACGGGAAGTCGGTGTTCGGGAAGGCGCCCCCGGCGGAGGCGTTCACGGTCACGGGGTTCGGTCCGCCGACGCCGTCGGCCGGCGGGGTCGCCCGGACGTCGTACGCACCCGGCGTGATCGCGATCGTGTAGGTGCCGTCGGCAGCGGTGGTCGTCGAGGCGATCACGGAACCGGCGGTGTCGAGGATCTCGACGACGGTCCCCGCCGCCACCGGAGCCCCGTCGAGCGTGACGGTGCCGGAGATCGTCGCGACCGCGGCGGCCGGCGCGACGATGGGGTCGGGTTCGACCGGCGCTGCACCCGCTTCGCCGGTGGTGATCACGACGGGGTCGGCTCCACCGGCGGAGACGCCGAGTTCGGTCTCGGCGGGCAGCCCGGAAGCGGTGTAGACCCCGTCGCTGTTCGTCGTGGTCTCGACGAGAGTCGACCCGTCGGACGGGTCGATGATGACCACCGGGACGTCGGCCACGGGGTTGTCGTCCTCGTCGACGACGGTACCGATCACGGACGCGGTGCCCGTCGGTGCCACGAAGGCACGGTCAGCGGTGCCGTCGGCCCCGACGAGCGAGACCGTCGCCGTCTGGTCGATGGGTGTCGCCCCGTCCGGCGGGGTGACCACCACGGTGTACCCGGCGATCTGCGGGAGCGACGGGAACGAGTACGTGCCGTCGGCCGCGGTGGTCGTGGTGTAAACAGTCCCGCGCGGCGCCGTGACGGTGACCGTCGCGCCGGGGATCGGGGTGCCGTCGAGCGTCGCGGTGCCGGTGAGCGCCGCCGTCCGGGAGGCGAACCAGGTCTGGTAGACGGGGAACCCGCTGCGCGCCTGGTACGTGATGGTCAGTGAGTCGAGCGGGACCGTCGGCGTGAACCAGGCGGTGGCGCCGGAGGTGTCGTTCGCCTGGACGTTGCCGACGAGCAGCCCGGCCGTCGAGGACACGTTGTACGACGGGACGTCCGACCCGGCGGGCACGTTGCCCGGGTCGGCGGGGCAGGACCATCCGCCGACCGAGACGGTGGAGCACGAGTTGTAGGAGCCCTGGTACCCGAGCTGGGCTCCGGTCGCCACCCCGCCGCCCTGCACCGTGGCGGTGATTGTCGCCTGGTCGGCGTCGATGTCCCCGAGGACGAAGGACCAGCTGCCGGCGGGCGTCGGTGTTGCGAACGTGTAGGTCGTCGTCGACGCCGCAGCCGCGGTGGGCGAGTCGCTGTTCGGGCGCTGGTTGATGTAGGTGTTCCCGCGGCTCGAGCCGTAGCGGGCACCGGGGCCGGTCGACGGCCCCTGCCACGTCGACGCACCGCTGATCACGGTCGTCTGGCGGGAGTTCGACGTGAACGTGGTGTCCGGGAACCCGGGCATCGTCATCGTCCCCGTGTACGCCTTGTTCGTGCCGCTGACGGTGAAGTCACCCCACTGCCCGACCGGTGCCGCGGATGCGCTGGTCGCTCCCCCCAGTGCGAGCCCTGCTCCGAGGACGATCCCGGTCAACCCGGCCACGACCACTCGACGACGACGCCACTGACGCATGCGTGCTCCCCTGCTCGCGCGCCGGTCTGCCCCGGCGCTCGCTCAGGCTAACCAGCATCCGCGGGATCGGGCCAGATCGAGACGTCCTCGTGACGAAGCAGGGCCAGCGCGTCGAGCGCCGGCACCTGCCCCGCGACCAGCATCGACCGTGCGGCGTCCACCCCCACCCACCGGGCGTCGTCGATCTCCGGGACCTCGACGAACCGCCCCGACCCGCGCGGCAGCTCGAGCCGCACGGTGTTCGAGTGGACCGCGGACACCGAGAACTCCGGCACAGCGCCCGCGAACACCGTGACCCGCTTGCCGGACGCCTGCCGGAACTCCCCGAGCAGCTCGTAGGGCACGTCGGGTGGGGCGACCCCGATCTCCTCGGCGAACTCCCGCACGGCGGCGTCCAGCGGGGGCTCGTCCGCCGAGAACTCCCCCTTCGGGATGGACCACGCCCGTGGCCGTCGCTTCCAGAAGGGTCCGCCCATGTGCGCGACGAACACCTCGAGCCCGGACGCGCCGGTCCGGTACAGCAGCAGTCCCGCACTCCGCACCACGCCGGCAGACTACGCTCGCCGCCATGCACGCGATCCGGCTCAGCGACGAGCGCACGGTCCACGTCGACGACAGCGGCCAACCCGAAACCGGCCCAGTCGAAACCGGCCCAGTCGAAACCGGCCCAGCCGCGCCCACACTCGTGTGGCACCACGAGACCCCGCACACCGGCAGGCACCTCGCCCCGGTCCTCGCCGCCGCCACCGCCCGCGGCATCCGTCTGGTCGCCCTCACCCGCCCCGGCTTCGGCGGCGCCGACCCCCTCCCCGGCCGCACGGTCGCCGACGGCGCCCGCGACCTCGAGCAGGTCCTCGACGCGCTCGGCATCGACCGCGTCGCCACCATCGGCGGCTCCGGCGGCGGCCCGCACGCCCTCGCTGCCGCGGCCCTGCTGCCGGACCGCGTCTCCGCGGTCGCCACCTTCGCCTCCCCCGCCCCGTTCGTCGACACGCCGGCCTGGTGGGCGGGCATGGCCGACGACGGCGGCCTCCGTTCGGCACGATCCGGACGGGAGGCGCGACTCACCTGGGCGGAGACGGCCGGCTTCGACCCGGCGCAGTTCACCGACGCGGACTGGGCAGCCCTCGACGGCGAGTGGGCGGCGCTGGGTCAGGACGCGCAGGCCGCGGGGCCGACGGGGAGCGAGGGCGCCGCGGACGACGACCTGGCGTTCGTGACGGACTGGGGCTTCGCGCTGTCGGACGTCCGGGTCCCGGTGCTCGTGGAGCAGGGTGTCGAGGACCGGGTGATACCACTCGCGCACGGCCGGATGCTCGCGGCCGGGCTGCCCGACGCGACCTTCCACGAGCGGCCGGACGCCGGGCACATCGCCGTCCTCGCAGGTGTTCCGCAGGCGATGGACTGGTTGCTCGGCACCCTGCGGGAGTAGCTTCGCGCCAGGAGCGCCACCTGACGCCCCGGCGGATCTCGACGAGGAGGTCGATCGGGATGGACGAGCACTGGAGAACGGTCACGTTGGCGGCGGACGCGGCGCGTCCCCACGAAGAGGCCATCGCCTGGGTCGCGGCACGCGCCGGGACCGGGATCGAGCACGTCCGCGTGGTCGGGGTCGACCCGGCGCTCGAGGGTCGGGTCGGGTCGGACGGCAAACGCGTGGCGGAGCACGTCGCGGACGAGACCCGCGACGCCCTGCCCGGGGTCGACGTCGCGATCGTGCGGCACGCGGGTCCCCTGGACGCCGCACTGGTGCGGGAGTCGGACGCGGGCGACCTGCTCGTCGTCGGGACCTTCCGGAGCCGCCGCGGCTCGACGGCCGGCAACGGTCCTGCCCGGGTCGCCGAACGGTCAGCGGTGCCGACCGTGGTGGTGCCGGACGGTCCGCACCCGATCGACGGTGACGTGGTCCTCGCGGTGGAGGAACCGCTCGACGAGCGCGCGGTGGCCATCGCCGTCGACGAGGCCCGACGGCGGCACCGCCGGTTGACGGTCCTCCGGGCGTGGGAGATGCCGGTGCTGACCCGGACCGGGCTCACCGACTTCGCCGAGGACCCGCTCCGCTGGCGCCGGCAGAACGAGGCGCTCCTGCAGCGTGCGACCGCCGTGCTGGCGGCCCGCTACCCGGACGTCCGGGTCCGGCTGCTCCTGGTCGAGGGGCACCCCGGACGGGCCATCGCGGCGCACACCCGGCAGGCGTCCCTCGTGGTGCTCGGGCAGGGACACGTGCACGTGCTCTCCGGTTCGGTGCTGCACGACGTCCTCCGCGCCACGGTGTCACCGGTCTGCGTCGTCCCGCCGAGCGCGCACGAGGCGGCCGCGAGCAGTGCAGCAATGGACAGTGCAACAGCCGGCGGTGCAGCAACGACCGGTACGGCGGCGACCGACGACACTCCAAACGACGAGGAGGTCCCCGCCTGACCCGGCCTCAGCCCGCCAGGCTCCGCACCGCGGACTCGACACGGCGGGTCAGGTAGGCGACGCCGCGGGTGTTCGGGTGCAGCGCCCCGGGTTCGAGGTCGATGCGGCGCAGGCCGTTCGCGGAGTCGAGCGTCACGCCCGAGACGTACGGGCGCTTCGTCGCGCACGCCGACCGGGCCTGCGTCGACGCGAACACGTCGACGTACCGGACGCCGGCGGCTGCGGCGGCGGACTTCGCGACGTCGTTCAGCTCCTCCTGCACGCCGTGCAGGTACCGCACGTCGGTGTTCGTGAACGGGTACGAGTTCGCCGGGAACGCGCCGGTGAGCGTGCCGATGTCGAGCGCGGACCGGAAGCACCCCTTCGCCGGGGTGTGCGCGGCGTCCGGGAAGATGGCCGGGTACCCGAGGAACACGATCCGGGCGTTCGGCGCGGCCTGCCGGATCGCGGCGAGGGTGCCCGCGATGCCGAGGGCGACGCGCGACTGGATCTTCGCGCCGAGCTGGTCCACGCCGTCCTGCACGAGGGTGCTCCGGCAGGACGGGGCGTCGCGCCCGGAGAACACCGGCCCCTTCGCGGAGAGCGCGAGGCAGGACGCCGCGGTGCCGAAGAGGTCCGCGTCGTTGCCGCCGATCGTCAGCGTGACGAGCCGGGTGGTGTCGGAGAGCGCCTCGATCTGCGGCGGGACGCCCTTGAACTGGTGCCCGGTGGTGATGTCGGAGCTCGTCGCTCCGCCGCACGTGACGTCGTGCAACGCGAGCCCGAACCGGGCCGCGATCCGGTGCGGGTAGTCCTGGGCCGACTGCCCGCACGCGGTGACCGGCAGGCCGGTCGGGTCGTCGAGTCCGTACCCCGCCGAGTACGAGTCGCCGAGGGCCACGTACTCGCTGCCGGCGGGGATGCCGGCGAGCTGCTCCACCGGTTCGCTCGTCGCCCGGTACGGCTGCGGGACCGGCCAGAGCGGCGCCGCCTCCGCCGCGGTCGGTTGCAGGGACCCGGCGGCGAGCACGCCGAGGACCGCCAGTGCGGCGAGCAGCGTCGAACGGACGGAGCGGAGCAGGGCGGTACCTCGGGAGTGCGGAGCGGTCGGGCGGGAAGGGATCAGGCTAGTGCTGTCCCCCTCAACGTCGGCCGAGTCGACGCTCTCCCCCGCTGCCGGTCTGGTACTGGAGGCCGTAGTGGGCGTACAGGTCCGGCTCCGCGGCGGCGTCGAGCTCGCCGTCGGTGGGGATCGACGGTGCGTCCTTGACGACCTTCTTGCCGAAGGTCACCCGCAGGTTCTTCGGGGTCACGGTGGCGCCGACGAGCGGGACGAAGACGAGCTTCTGGAACCCGACGAGCCCCGTCGTGAGCGCGCCGAACGCCGGCTCCGAGGTCGCGGTGTCGTAGTAGATGCTCTCGAGGGTCCCGACCTTGTCGTCGCTCTCGTCGACGACCGGCAGGCCGATCCAGTCCCGGATGTTGGCCGCTTCGAACACGGTGCTCCCTCCACGGCGCCGGTCGTTCCGGCCCGTCCTCCCGACGCTACTGGTCGACGCTCGCCGCTGCCCGAGCGCCCGCGGCGTCCGGACCGGCACCCGCGCCGGAACCGGCCGGCACCACGCCGAGCCCGTCGACGGCCGCGAGCACGTCCACCGGGTGCACGGCGAGGATCGCGGGGTCCGGCTCCTCGGAGAAGACGTCGCCACGACGGACCGACGCGTCGGTGAGCACCACGTGCGGACCGGACGCCGGCGGTCCCCACGCCTCGGGCGGCGCCGGGCCGAACAGGACGACCGACGGGATCCCGTACGCGGAGGCGAGGTGGGCCGCACCGGTGTCCACCGTGACGACGACCCGTGCGGCGGCGACCACCGCGGCGAACGGCTGCAGGTCGAGGACCCCGGCCAGGACCGCCTCCGGCGGCAACCCGGTCGCGTCGGCGACCGCGGCTGCCCGCGCCACGTCAGCCGCGCCTCCCGTCAGGACCACGTCGTGCCCGCGCTCACGGAGCCCGCGCACCACCTCGGCGAAGCGTTCCACCGGCCAGTGCCGCGCGCCGTGGAAGGCACCCACGTGCACGACCGCCGCACCGTCGACCACCGGTGGCTCCGCCGGACGGTCGATCGCGACGTCGTCCGCGTCGGCCGGGATGTCGTACGCGCGGAGCAGCCGCACCCAGCGCTCGCGCTCGTTGACGGGGCCGTCCTCCCAGGACGGACCACCCTCGCCGTGGTGGATCGTCCGTCGTGCGCCGAGCGCCGCGACGAGGTCCTCGGACTCCGGACCGGCGCCGTGCAGGTTGACCGCGACGTCGGTGACCCCGGCCGGGACGCCGATCGGGTGGTCGAAGCCCTGCTGCGCGAGGTGTACGTCCACGGCCGGGACCAACGCGACGACCGGCGCGAGCCAGGCCGTCGTGGCGAGGCTGATCCGGTGGTCGGGGAAGGCACGGCGGAGCGCGCGGAGCGCGGGGACGGCGACGAGCAGGTCGCCGAGCTTGATGGCGCGGAGCACCACGAGCTCGGGGCGGCCGTCGGAGGGCGGGAGGGCATCGAGGGCGGTCACGCGGCCGACGGTAGCCGCCGCCGACCGGACGCGCCCGGCCCGTCGCGCTCCGGGGCCTTCGCGCTCCTGGGCCTTCCTGCTCCGCCGCCCGGCCGGTCCCGGGTAGAACCTGGGCCATGGCTCTCTCCGTGGACCGCGTCGTCGGCGGTCTCCTCTTCGACCGTGACGACACGCTGATCATCGACGTGCCGTACAACGCGGACCCGCACCGGGTGGTGCCGGTCCCCGGCGCCCGTCGCGCCGTCGAGCGTGCCCGGGCGGCGGGGCTGCCGGTCGGCGTCGTGACGAACCAGTCCGTGATCGCCCGCGGCGGAGCCACCCGCGCCGAGGTGGACGCGACGAACGCCCGCGTGGACGAGCTCGTCGGGCCGTTCGACGTCTGGTGCGTCTGCCCGCACGGCCCCGAGGACGACTGCCCCTGCCGGAAGCCCCGCCCGGGACTCGTGCTCGAGGCGTCCGAGCGGCTCGGCGTCCCGGTGGCGCAGCTCGTCGTGATCGGCGACATCGGCGCGGACGTCGGCGCGGCCGCCGCCGCCGGTGCCCAGGCGATCCTGGTGCCGACCCCGCGGACCCGCCGCGAGGAGATCGACGCTGCCGAGACGGTCGCCGACACGATCGAGGAGGCCGTGGCGCTGGCACTGCAGCGGGTCGCGACGACCAGGCCATGAGCGACCACCAGCCCCGGGTCCTCGTCGCCCGGCTCGACTCCTTCGGCGACGTCCTGGTCACCGGCCCCGCCGTCCGCGCCGTTGCCGCCGGAGCGTCCCACGTGACCATGCTCTGCGGCCCCCAGGGCGCCCCGGCCGCCGCACTGCTCCCCGGCATCGACCGCGTCCGGGTCTGGGCAGCGCCGTGGGTGACGGAGACCGCCCGCCCGCTCGACGACGCCGTCCTCGCCGAGTTCCGCGCACTCGTCGCCGAGGAGCGCATCGACGAGGCCGTCGTCCTCACCTCCTTCCACCAGTCGCCGCTGCCGCTCGCGATGCTGCTCCGCCTCGCGGGGGTCCCCCGGGTCTCCGGCGCGTCCGTCGACCACCCCGGCTCGCTCCTCGACGTCCGGCTGCGTCCCGGCGAGGACCTCCCCGAGGACATCCCCGAACCGGAGCGCGCGCTCCGGATCGCGGAGGCGGCCGGGTTCCGGCTGCCGCCGGACGACGACGGGAGGCTCGGTGTCCGACACGACGCCGTCGCACCGGACGAGGTGGTCGCGCTCGGCCGGTACGTGGTCGTCCACCCCGGCGCGAGCGTCCCGGCGCGGTCCTGGCCGCCGGAGCACCACCGCGCGCTCGTCGCCGCGTACGCGGAACTCGGCGTCCCGGTGGTCGTCACCGGGTCCCCCGGGGAGCGCGCGCTGACCGCCGAGGTCGCCGCCGGCGGGGCCGGTTCCGCGACGCCGGTGCTCGACCTCGGCGGGCGGACGTCCCCGGCGGAGCTCGCCGCGGTGCTGGCCGGCGCCGAGGTCGTCGTCGTGGGCAACACCGGTCCGGCGCACCTCGCCGCCGCGGTCGGCGCCCGGATCGTCAGCTTGTTCTCCCCCGTGGTGCCGGCGGCGAAGTGGGCGCCGGACGCGGAGCACGTCGAACTGCTCGGCGACCAGGGCGCGGCGTGCCGGCTCAGCCGTGCCCGGGAGTGCCCGGTCCAGGGGCACCCGTGCCTGTCGTCGGTGACCCCGACTGACGTCCTCGCGGCGCACGAACGCCTGCTCGAACGCGCTCCGCGGATGAACGGGAGCAGTCTGCGAAGCGGCCCAGAGAGCGCTGCGTAGCGTCCGGCACTGCTCCTCCCCCTCCTCCTCGTCACACACCGAAAGGGACTGCATGCGCATCCTCGTCTGGCACGTGCACGGCGGCTGGATGGACGCCTTCGTCCGAGGCCGGCACGAGTACCTCGTCCCGACCACACAGGCACGCGACGCATGGGGGCTCGGGACCGGGGGACGCGACTGGCCGAACGTGGTCGAGATCGCACCGGAGGACCTGGCCGACGCCGACATGGACCTCGTCGTGCTGCAGCGGACCGAGGAGGCCGAGGTCGCGAGGTCGCTCCTCGGCGGCCGCGACGTGCCCACCGTCTTCGTCGAGCACAACGCCCCACGGATCGACGTGCCGAACAGCCTGCACCCGTTCCGCGACCGCGACGACCTGACGATCGCGCACGTGACGCACTGGAACGCCCTGATGTGGGACTGCGGCACCGCCCGGACCACCGTCGTCGAGCACGGTGTCGTCGACCCCGGCCCGCTGTACACCGGGCGGCTCGAGCGCTTCGGAGCGGTGATCAACGAACCCGTCCGCCGGAACCGCGTCGTCGGCACCGACCTGCTCCCCCGGTTCGCCGAGGTCGCCCCCGTCGACGTCTTCGGCATGGGGACCGAACACCTCGCCGACCTCGGACACGGGGACCGGCTCGTCGGGCTCGGCGACGTCAAGCCCGACCCGATGCACGCGGCGCTCGCCGACCGTCGCGCGTACCTGCACCCGAACCGCTGGACCTCGCTCGGGCTCTCCCTGATCGAGGCGATGCACATGGCGATGCCGGTCCTGGTCCTCGCGACGACCGACGCGGTGCGCACCGTGCCCGCCGGTGCGGGCGCGATCGGGACCGACGTGGCGGAGCTGACCCGGGCCTCCCGGCTGCTCGTCGACGACCCGGACGAGGCGCGCCGTCGCGGAGCCGTCGCCCGCGAAGCCGCGCTCGCACGACACTCACTCGCACGGTTCCTCGGGGACTGGGACGAGCTCCTCGACGACGTCGTGACGCGCCACCGGCGCGCGCGGCGGACCCCGAGTCCCGCTCTGGAAGGGAGCACCCGATGAAGATCGCGATGGTCTCCGAACACGCCAGCCCGCTCGCCGTGCTCGGCGGTGTCGACGCCGGCGGGCAGAACGTGCACGTCGCCGCACTCTCCGGCACGCTCGCCGACCGCGGCCACCAGGTGACGGTGTACACGCGGCGCGACGACGCCTCCCTGCCCGCCCGCGTGATGCTGCGCCCCGGCGTCGAGGTCGTGCACGTCGACGCCGGGCCCGCGCGCTCGGTCCCGAAGGACGAGCTGTACCCGTACATGGCGACGTTCGCGCAGGTGCTCGCCGCCGAGTGGTTCGTCGACCGGCCCGACGTGGTGCACGGACACTTCTGGATGTCCGGCCACGCGGCGCTCGACGCCGTCACCCAGGTGCAGGCTCGCACCGGCGGGACGCGGATCCCGATCGTGCAGACCTTCCACGCCCTCGGCGTGGTGAAGCGCCGGCACCAGGGCGCCGCCGACACCAGCCCGGCCGAACGCGAGTGGATCGAGCCCGCCGTGGGCCGCGGCGTCGACCAGGTCGTCGCGACGTGCTCCGACGAGGCGTTCGAACTCAAGGCGCTCGGCGTCCCGCTGCACGCGATCTCGGTCGTGCCGTGCGGGGTCGACGTCGACCGGTTCCGACCGACCGGGCCCGTCGAGGAGCGCGGCCGGTCCGCGCGGATCCTGACCGCGTCGCGGCTCGTGCGCCGGAAGGGCGTCGGCACCACGATCGCCGCACTCGCCCGTCTGGTCGAAGCCGGTCACGACGTCGAACTCGTCGTGGTCGGGGGTGCCGGCACCGCGGGCGCGGACCTGGCCGACGACCCGGAGTACCAGCGACTCGACGCCCTCGCCAGTTCACTCGGCGTCCGCGACCACGTGTCCTTCCGCGGCCAGCTCGGCCAGGACGCCATGCCAGCGGTCTACCGGAGCGCCGACGTCGTCGTCTGCGCGCCCTGGTACGAGCCGTTCGGCATCGTGCCGCTCGAGGCGATGGCGTGCGGGCGGCCGGTCGTGGCGTCACAGGTCGGCGGTCTCATCGACACCGTCGTGGAGGACGCGACCGGGATGCACGTGCCGCCGCGGGACGAGGCCGCGGTGGCGGCTGCCGTCGCGGGGCTCCTCGACGACCCCGCGCGGGCAGCGGCGTACGGCGCAGCAGGACGCGATCGGGTCGAGTCCCGCTACGCGTGGACCAGGGTCGCCGCGGACACCGAGCGGGTGTACGAGCGACTGATCGGCGGCGCGGCCCTCGCGCCCAGGACGTCGGGCCGGGGCGCACACGCCAGCCGGTCCGTCCGTGCGACGGAGAGGACAGCACGATGACGATCGACCAGCACGGAGCCGGGACCGGGACCGCCGGCGCGCTCGGCACGGCCGAGCGGATGAGCGACAGCGCCCGGGCGGTGCTCGACCACATCGCGGCGTCGGTGCCCGTCGTCGCGTCGCTCGTCGACCACCGCGACCACATCGCCGCGTGGGCCGACGACATCGCGTCGCGGCTCGTCGCCGGGCGGCGCCTGCTCGCCGCGGGCAACGGCGGATCGGCCGCAGAGGCGCAACACCTGACGTCCGAGCTCACCGGCCGCTTCGACGGGGACCGCCCCGCGTACTCGGCGATCTCCCTGCACGCCGAGACGTCCGCCGTCACCGCGATCGGGAACGACTACGGCTTCGAGGAGGTCTTCGCACGGCAGGTCCGGGCGCACGCCAGGGCGGGGGACGTCGTCGTGCTCCTCAGCACCAGCGGCAAGAGCCCGAACCTGCTGGCCGCGGCTGCCGCGGCACGGGCCGTCGGTGCCCGCTCGCTCGCGATGACCGGGATGCGGCCGAACCCGCTCGCGGACGCCGTCGACGACGCGATCTGCATCGAGGGGCCGTCCGCCAACGTGCAGGAGGCACAGCTCGTCCTCGTGCACGCGCTCTGCACGGCGATGGAGCCGGCGCTCCGGCGCGGGGGCCGACGATGAGCGGCGCGCAGCGTGCCGGCGCCGGCGGTTCCGGCGCCGGCGGTTCCGGCGCCGGCGGCGCGCAGCGTGCCGCCGCCGGCGGTTCCGGCGCCGCCGCCCGTCTCCGCATCGCGGTCGTCGGGGACACGCTCCTCGACGTCGACGTCAGCGGCACCAGCGAACGACTCAGTCCCGACGCCCCCGTCCCCGTGGTCGACGTCCGCACCGACGACCGCCGCGCGGGTGGAGCCGGCCTCGTCGCGACGATGCTCGCGAAGGACGGCCACGACGTGACCCTCGTCACGGTCCTCGGTGACGACGACCATGCGACGTCGATCCGCGGCCTCCTGCCGGACGTCCGCATCGTCGCCGGACCCTCCGGTGTCGCCACCCCCGTGAAGACCCGGGTCCGGGTCGGCGACCACGCCCTGGTCCGCATCGACGAGGGGTGCGACACCCCGCCCGTGCCGTCGGTCACCGACGCCATGACCGCCGCGCTCGACGGTGTCGACGCCGTGATCGTCGCCGACTACGGCCGCGGTGTCGCCGCGGCGCCCGAGCTCCGGGCCGCGATCGCCCGCGTCGCCGCACACACCCCCGTCGTCTGGGACCCGCACCCCAAGGGCGCCGACCCCGTCGCCGGGATCGCCGTCGCCACCCCGAACGCCTCCGAGGCCCGCCGCTTCACGTCGATCGGCGGCGAGGGCGTGCCCTTCGCGACCGACGCCGCGGCAGCACTCGTCGCCACGTGGGACATCGGCGCCGTCGCCGTGACGCTCGGCGACCGCGGTGCCCTCGTCGGCCGCCGCACCGCCCGCGGCATGGACAGCCGGTTCCTGCCGGCACCGTCGGTCTCCGCCGGTGACCCGTGCGGCGCCGGCGACCGCCTCGCTGCCGGGGTCGCCGTCGCCCTCGCCGGTGGCGCCGACGTCCCGGACGCGGTCGCCGCCGGGGTCGCCGACGCGTCCGCCTACCTCGCCGCCGGCGGTGTCACGTCGCTGCTGGCCGACGCCGCACCGACCCCCGTCGCCGTGCCCGGAGCCGACCGGGACGCCCTGCGGATCGTGTACGAGGTCCGGAGCGCCGGCGGGACCGTCGTCGCCACCGGCGGCTGCTTCGACCTGCTGCACGCCGGACACGCACGGACGCTCTCCGCGGCCCGTGCGCTCGGCGACTGCCTGGTCGTCTGCCTGAACTCCGACGACTCGGTCCGGCAGTTGAAGGGTCCGGAGCGGCCCATCATGACGCAGGACGACCGCGTCGAACTGCTCCTCGCGCTGGACTGCGTCGACGCCGTCGTGGTGTTCGACGAGACCACACCAGACGAGGCCCTCCGCCGCTTCCGCCCTGACGTGTGGGCGAAGGGCGGCGACTACACCGCGGACGAACTGCCCGAGGCCCGCACGCTCGCCGAGTGGGGCGGACGGGTCGTCACCGTGCCGTTCCACCCCGGCCGGTCCACGACCCGCCTCGCCTCCGCGCTGGCCGCGGTCGGCTGACCCTGGGCGCGGTCGGCTGACGCAGCCCGACCGCGTCGCCCCACTCCCCTCCACGAAAGGAACCACATGCCCGTCCCCACCACGCCCATCGGCCGCGTCCTCGTCACCGGCGGCGCCTCCGGACTCGGAGCGGCCGTCGTCGACGCCGTCATCGAGGCCGGCGGCACCCCGATCGTCCTCGACCTCCGGGTCGACGGCGTCGCCGACGGGATCGACGCGGTCGCGGTCGACGTGACGGACACCGCCGCCACCGAGCAGGCCGTCCGCGACGCCGCGGAGCGCCACGGCGGTCTCGACGCCGTCGTCACCGCCGCCGGGATCGACAAGCCCGCCCCGATCGGCGGGCTCTCCGCCTCGGACTGGGAGCGCATCGTCGGCGTCAACCTGCTCGGGACCGCCGCCGTCGTCCGCGCGGCGCTCCCCACGCTCGAGGAGCACCACGGCCGCGTCGTGACGATCTCCTCCTCGCTGGCGCTCCGCGGCGTCGGCGACGGCACCGCCTACTCGGCGTCGAAGTTCGGCGTCCGCGGGTTCTCCCAGGCGCTCGCGGCCGAGACCGCCGGCAAGGTCGGCGTCACCAACGTGATCCCGGCCGGGATGCGGACGAACTTCTTCGCCGACCGGACCGAGCAGTACAAGCCGGGACCGGACGCACAGCTCATCGAGCCTGCGTACGTCGCGAACGCGATCCTCTTCGCGCTCGCGCAGCCGGCCGGCTGCGAGATCCGCGAGCTGTCGATCATGCCGGCCACGGAGCCCAGCTGGCCGTGACCCGGTGGTCGCCACCACGTCGCGGACGGGAGGCCCGGTGCCAGCTGGTACCGGGCCTCCCGTCCGTCCTGGTGCCCCGTCTCGGGCGGCGGCCGTCAGCGGGTGTGGAGGAGGTCCTCGACCTCGGCGAGGACGCGGTCGGGCGTGACCTCGTCGACGTAGGACGGGTCGTGCTCGCAGCGCTCCGCGGTCCAGCCCACCTGGGTGACGTCGACGCCGCAGACCGGGCACCGCGTGACGAAGCTCATCAGCACCCGGTGCCGGCCGCGATCGAGCGGACCGGCGTTGATCACGTTGCCGAACCAGAAGACGCCGACCGTCCTGGCACCCACCGCGAGGGCGATGTGCCGCGGGCCGGAGTCGTCGCCGACCATCACGTCGGCCGCGCCGAGCACCGCCGGCAGCTCGCCGAGCGGCAGCGTCCCGACGAGGTCGTGCAGCCGCGCCGCCCCGGTCGGACCGACAGCAGCGACGATCGCGGCCGCTGCGGGACGGTCCGAGTCGTCGCCGACCAGGACGACGTCGTCACCGGCCTCGATGCGGGCGAGTGCGACGGCGGCGAAGTGCTCGGGGCTCCAGCGACGACGGGGGTCCGTGGCGCCGGGGTGCATGGCGACGAGGTTCCGCGTGACGCCGAGCCGGGAGCGGACCGCGGCGCGTTCCTCGTCGGTGACCGCGACGCGGGGGTCGAGCGTGACGGGGTCGGCGCCCGCGAGCCCGACCACCTCGAGGCCGCGGAGGACCTCGTGCTGGTAGTAGACGTAGCGGACCCAGCGCTCGAGGACCTCGGCGTCCTCAGTCGCGGTGCCCACGGTGTGGCGGGCGCCGAGCCGCAGCAGGAACGGGTTCGAGTTCCGGCCACCGCCGTGCAGCTGCACCGCGAGGTCGAACCGGCCGTGCAGCCGGGCCGTGATCTCGTCGAGGTCGGGGACGCCCTCGCCGGAGTCCCGGACGCCGGGGGCGAGGGGGAGCTCCTCGAACGCGTGGACGGCGTCCGTCCGGCCCTGCAGCAGGGTCGCGGCGGCCGGGGTGCCGAGCAGCGTCAGGCGCGCCTCGGGGTACGCGGCGGCCAGCGCCTCGATCGCCGGCATCGCGAACATCAGGTCGCCGAGACCCCCGCCCCGGAGCACCGCGATCTCGCGGATCCCCTCGAACCGTTCGCCGCCGTTGCCGATCCGCACCACGTCCGCGTTCTCCTTCGTCTCGCCTGTCCGGTCCTCCCTGTCTACCGGGACCGAGCCGTGCGCGTCCCCCGGTCAGCCCGGCCTGGCCAGCCACCGCCTCCCCGGTCGGCCCGGCCTGGCCGCCCACCGCGGACTCCGCGGGGGGCGCCTGGCCGCCCACCGCGGACCCCGTGACCGTGCCCAGGGAGCGAGGAGCACGGTCTGACTTCCCGCTCCCGACAGCTGTTCCGGAAGGACGCGCATGACGCTCGAAGCCCCCACCACGACCGCGCAGACCACCGAGCTGGTCGTCCTCGACCCGGTGACCGGGGCGGTGGCGTCGACCACGCCCGTCGCGTCCCCCGAGCAGGTGCACGACGCCGTGACCCGGGCCCGGACCGCGTTCCCGACCTGGGCGCGCACCGCTCCGGCCGACCGGGGTGCGCTGCTCCGGACCGCGGCCGAACACCTCCGCGAGCACGCTGACGAACTCGCCGAGCTGAACACCCGCGAGACCGGCAAGGTCCCCGGCGACGCACTCGGCGGGGTCGAGGCCGGCATCGGCACGCTCCTGCAGTACGCGGAACTCGGACCGCTGCACCGCGGCGAGTCGCTCCGCGGCCAGCACGGAGCCGCCGACTGGACCGTGCCGCACCCGCGTGGGGTCGTCCTCGCCCTCACCCCGTGGAACGACCCGGTGGCGGTCGCACTCGGGATCATCGGTGCAGCCGTCGTGACCGGCAACACGGTCGTGCACAAGGGCAGCGAGCGGTGCCCGGCGACGATCGCACGGCTCAACGAGCTGCTCGCCGAGGTCCTGCCCGACGGCGTCCTGGTGGGTGTCGACGGCGACGCGTCCACCGGTGAGGCGCTCCTCGCCGAGGACGGCATCGCGGTCTACGCGCACGTCGGTTCGACCGCGACCGGCGACCGACTCGCGGCGGCGGCGACCGGCACCCGCGCGCACGTGATCCGTGAGAACGGCGGGAACGACGCCGTCGTCGTGGACGCCGACGTCGACCCGGTGTGGGCCGCCGCGCAGACCGCCCTCGGCGCCTTCGCCAACACCGGCCAGATCTGCACGAGCGTCGAGCGCGTCTACGTGCACCGCGACGTCGCCGACGCCTTCGTGGACGCACTCGTCGCCGAGGCCGAGCGTCGCACGGCGCTGCCCGCCGCCGAGTACGGCCCCCTGGTCGACGAGCGGCTCCGGAGCCTCGTGCAGGCGCACGTCGACGACGCGGCGTCCCGCGGTGCGAGCGTCCGGACCGGCGGCACCGTGCCCGAGGGTGACGGCACGTTCTACCCGGCGACCGTGCTCACCGAGGTCCCGGACGACGCGCTCGCGCTGACCGAGGAGACCTTCGGGCCGATCGCGCCCGTGCGGGTCGTCGACTCCTTCGACGAGGGGCTGCGCCTCGCGGCCGCGGACCGGTACGGCCTCGCCGCCACCGTCCTGACGAACGACACCGGGAACGCGCTCCGGGCCGCGGCGACCCTGCCGGTCGGCACCGTGAAGGTGAACGCCGTGTTCGGCGGCGCTCCCGGCGGCAGCGCGGAGCCCCGCGGGGCCTCCGGCGCCGGCTTCGGGTACGGGCCGCACCTGCTCGACGAGATGACGACGACCACGGTGGTGCACCTCGAACCGGCGCCGCCAGCAGGGCCGACAGCGCCGGCAGCGCCAGCAGGGCCGGCAGCGACAGCAGCGCCGGCAGCGCCGACCGCGACCGGGGCCCCCGCCGACACGTCCACCGCCGACGCCGAGGGGTTCGACCGGTGACCGCCGACGTCCGTCTCGTCCGGGACCTCGTCGGACGCATCGACGACCGCGAACCGCTCGTCGTCGTGATCGGCGACTGCATCCTCGACCGCTGGACCATCGGCGAGGCCGAGCGGGTCTCCCGTGAGGCCCCGGCCCCCGTCGTCCGCGTCACCGAGACCATCGCGGTCCCCGGTGGCGCCGCGAACACCGCGGTGAACGCCCGCACGCTCGGCGCCCGGGTCCGGATGGCCGGCATCGTCGGCGACGACGAGACCGGCACGGTCCTGCTCGAGCGGCTCGGTGCCGCCGGCGTCGACACGTCCTTCATGGTCCGGATCCCCGGCGCCACCACGACCTCGAAGTCCCGGATCGTCGGTGGCGACCGCGTGGTCGTCCGTGTCGACGAACTCGCGGGCACCCCGACCGACGGCCACACCGACCAGCTCGCCGCCGCGATCGCCCGAGCCGTCCACGGCGCCGACGCCGCGGTCGTGTGCGACTACGGCCTCGGCGTCACACCGGAGTCCGTGTTGCCGGTGCTCGAGGCGCACCGCCCCGACGTCGTCGTGGTGGACGCCCACGACCTCCGCGGGTGGCACGACCTCCGTCCGGACCTCGTCACGCCGAACGCCAGCGAGACCGCGGCGCTCCTCGGTCGCACGCTCGACCAGGGCACCGACCGCGCCGCGACCGTGGTCGAGGTGCGCGAGCAGGTGCTCCGGGCGACCGGCGCGGAGGCCGCCGTGGTCACGCTCGACCGCGACGGCACGGTGCTCCTCGAACGGGGCGAGGACCAGGGCTTCCGTACCCGCGCGACCCCCGCGTCCGAGCAGCAGGCGTCCGGCGCCGGTGACACGTTCTGCGCTGCCGCGTCCGTCGCCCTCGCCGTCGGTGCGTCGGCCCGCGACGCCGTCACCTTCGCCCAGGCCGCCGCCGACGTCGTCGTCCGCGAGGCCGGGACGTCCACCTGCGACGCCGACGCCCTCCTCCGCTCCGTGGAGGCCCCGGCGGAGACCGTCGTCGACCACGACGACCTCGCCGCCGCCGTCGAGCAGGCGCACCGCGACGGCCGTCGGGTCGTCTTCACGAACGGCTGCTTCGACGTCGTGCACCGTGGCCACACGTCGTACCTGCGCCAGGCGAGCGAGCTCGGCGACCTGCTCGTGGTCGCGTTGAACGACGACGACTCGGTCCGCCGTCTGAAGGGCCCGGAGCGGCCGATCAACACCGCGGAGGACCGCGCCGGGGTCCTCGCGGCACTCGCCTGCGTGGACCTCGTCACCGTCTTCGCGACGGACACCCCGATCCCCCTCATCGAGCGGGTCCGCCCGGACGTCTACGTCAAGGGCGGGGACTACTCCCCCGAGATGCTCCGCGAGACCGAGGTGGTGCGGGGCTACGGCGGCGAGGTCGTCATGGTCGACTACGTGCCGGAGCACTCCACGAGTGCGGTCGTGCGCCGCATCCGCGAGACGTCAGGAGGCACCTCGGAGGGCGGTGCCGCGTGAACACCGCCCGGTCCTGAGCGACCGGTCCGCCGCGCGTGTGCGCCACGGGCGGAGGTTTCTTCCCATCCCGGTCGCGATGGAAAGCGAAATCGCGCGTAGGAAGTCCGAAGTTCGGACCTCCTACGCGCGATTCGACCTGCCCGTCAGCGGAGTGGTCGCAACTCAGGCGGCGAGGTGCGCCTGCAGGAACCAGCGGTCCTTGGTGAGCCCGCGCTCGATCTCGATGACGACGTCCTGGCTGTTGAGGTCGACCTCGTCGAGGCCCTCGACCGCACGACGGACCTGCGCGAGCGCGGCGTCGATGTCGGCGATGACCTCGGTGATGGTGACGTCGGAGTTCTGGAAGCCCTCCGACAGCGCCGGGATGGTGGTGTTCGCGGCGACGGTCGCGATGCGCGAGTCGACCGGCAGGCCGAGGGCGACGATGCGCTCCGCGGCGAGGTCGGCGTACTCCTGCGCGTGCTCGACGATCTGGTCGAGGAGCTCGTGCACGCCGATGAAGTTGCGGCCGCGGACGTGCCAGTGCGCCTGCTTGCCGTTGACGACCAGGGCTTCGAGGTCGATGACGACGGGCGCGAGGAACTGGGCGACCCCGGCGGCGAGCTCCGGCGTGGTGGAGAACGGCGACGTGGTGTTCGTCGTGGTGGTGGTCGTGGTGGTGCTCGTGCTCATGGTTGCCTCCTGCTACCTCGAGGTTGCACCGGGTTCCTGCACCCGGTCTGACCGATGGACCCACCATGCTCCGTTTTCTTGAACGGCGCAAGGAAGCACAGGCTGACCTTACCCGCCGTACTCCACGACGACCTGCTGGCCGGCGTCGGCGAGCTCCAGCTGGACGGCGGCGCGGGCCTGCTCGGCCCACGGGCTGTCGGAGCACCCGATCCACACGGAGGTGCGCGGCTCGCAGTCGGTCACGCACCACTCGGACGCCCAGCCGATGACGGCGGCCGCCAGGGCTTCCCCGTGGTCGGCGAAGCAGAGCGACGGGACGTTCGACGGGCGGGTGGTGCGGACGAGCCAGGTCACGGTGACGCGCGGCGGTGCCGGCAGGATGCGGACCTGCTCCTCGAGGGCGACCTCGACGAAGACCTGGCCGTAGGCGTTCTCGGGCAGTTCGGCGAGCATCCGGTGGATCTCCGGGAGGTCCTCGACGGCTCCTGCGATGAGGATGCGCTCGCTGGGCTGTCGTCGGGTCCGGGCCATGGCTCAACGGTAAGGGAAGCCTTACCTCAGAACAACCCCGAGTTGCTGTGAAAGGAACTCCCACATCCACGTGAGCGCGACGGCGTTCGTCAGCCCGGGGGCGTTCTGCGCGAGCTGGGTCGCCACGCCGTCGCTGTACGCGGCGAGCTTCAGCGCGACGACCGAGGCGTCGATGCCGTCCGAGGCCGTGTCGAACGTGCCGTCCTCGACCCCGCGCCGGATCACCCGGACCAGGCACGCCTCCCACACGCGGATCCGCTCGGCGTACTCGTCGGCGACCTCCGGACGGCGTGCGACCGCCGTCCAGTAGTCGGACCAGATCCGCCAGTGCTGTCGGACCTCGTCGCTGTCGTCGAAGAGCGGCTCGACGAGCATCCGGAGTGCTCGGACGGTGTCGGGCTCGGCGTCGACGGCCGCGACGATCGCGCCGTAGAACCGCTCGGTCTCGAGCACGACGACCTCGTTGAGGATCTCGGCGACGCTCGCGAAGTGGTAGGTCACCGTGCCGACGGACACCCCGGCCTCGGCCGCGATGTCCCGGAGCCCGGTGGCGCCGAGGCCGTTCCGGACGATCACCGACCGCGCGGCGCGGACGATCATCGCGCGCCGGACCTCCGGCCGCTGCCGCACGCGCCCGGCGGCGGACGCCGCCGTGCTCACGCGGACTCCCGGGGCACCTCGTCGCGGAAGGTGTGCTCGGCGACGAGCTCCTCGGCGGCGTCCACCCCGTCCCTGGCCCAGGCCCGCACGGTGTTCACGACGGAGAACGCCTCGGCGGACGCGGTGACGGACGAGGTGGTCTCGAGCCGTGCCGCCCAGGTGTCCTGCGACAGCCCGATCGCCCACCGGGACGCCGCACTGGCGGACGTCGGGTCCCCGGAGCGGATCCGGTAGGTCTCGCGGGCGTCCTCGCTGAACACCAGCCCGTCCGGGTACACGCGTCCGCCGCCGTAGCCGGGGTCGACGTCGAGCGTCCACTCCCCCGTCTCGACGTCGTGCGTGACCGTGCGCTGCGGCAGCGGTTCCGTCGGCTCGACCCGGGTGATCGCCAGCGGCGTCGAACGGACCGGGTCCTCGAAGCGGATGCCGGCGTCCACCGCGGGGTCGCCGTGCCACACCGGCAGGGTGACCGAACTCGCCGCGGGGTCCACCACGAGTGCCGCGGCGACCCCGTGCGGCCACACCCACGGCCAGTACGACGTCGACACCGCGAGGCGCAGGCGGTGCCCGGCGAGGAACCGGTGGCCGGTCGAGACGAGCCGCACGGGCACCACGGTCGACGTGCCGGGTTCGAGCGGGTCGTCGCGGTCCATCCCGTTCCGACGCGCGGCGTTCACCACCCCGCGGGTGACGAGCGTGGAGCTGCCGTCCGGCGCGACGTCGCAAAGCCGCACGGTCACGGTCGCCCGCGGCTGGTCACTGGTCACCGACAGGTCGACCAGGACGTTGCCGAGCAGGTCGAACGACTCCTCGACGGGCAGGTCGAAGCAGACGGACCGGCCGTCCTCCGCGCGCTGGTCCGGCGGCAGGTCGGTGGCGTTGCCGAACGGGAAGAACCGGCCCGCGTCGGCGCCGGTCTCCTCGGGCGAGGCCACGACGACGGCGCCGTCGCGGCCGCCGCGCAACGTGTCGAGCGGGAGCACCCGCGGCTCGGTGGACGTCGACGGCCAGGCGGTCGCGCCGACCCAGCGACCGGTCCGCTCGGCGTAGTACGACGCGGGCGGCTCGGGGTCGTTGATCCACGCCCGGAGCGCGGGCTCCTGCTCGACACCGGTGTCGACTCCGCGGAGCCACCGGTCCCACCAGCGGAGGGACTCCTGCAGGAAGCCGATCGACGGCCCCGGCGCGAGTCCGCGGTCCGGGTACTGGTGCGACCACGGCCCGACGATCCCCTTGACCGGGGCGTCGACGTGCTCCACGAGGCGGAGCACGGCGTCCCGGTAGGGGTCCGCCCAGCCGCCGACCGCGAGCACCGCCGCGCTGATGTCGGCGTAGTCCTCGGACGCGCTGCCGTGCCGCCAGTAGTCGTCGCGCGTCTGGTGCGACAGCCACACCGGCGTCATCGGCCGGTTCGCGTCGAGCCGTTCACGCCACCGGGACACCCACGACGGCCCGACGACCTCGGGCCGGGGCGGCCGGGAGTTGAACGCGAACATCGTCGCGCCCCACGCCGCCATGTCGATGCCGAGCACCGCACCGCCGACGTAGTGCACGTCGTTGTCGTACCGGTCGTCGGTGGAGCACACCGTGACGATGGCCTTGAGTGCGGCGGGAGCGCGGGCGGCGAGCTGCAGCGCGTTGAACCCGCCCCAGGAGATGCCGAACATCCCGACGGCACCGGTCGACCAGGGCTGCTCAGCGAGCCAGGCGATCACGGCCTCGCCGTCGCGGAGCTCCTGCTCGCTGTACTCGTCGTCGAAGAACCCGTCCGAGGACCCGGTCCCGCGGATGTCCACCCGGACGGACGCGTACCCGTGCGCGGCGTACCAGGGGTGCCGCTCGGAGTCGCGCGGCGCGGTCCAGTCGTCGAGCCGGTACGGCAGGTACTCCAGCAGCACGGGCACCGGGGCGTCGGTCACGGGCGACCAGATCCGGGTGTGCAGCCGGACACCGTCCGGCATCGGGATCCACTCGTCCCGGACCGCGACGCCCGGCGGCAGTCCGCCCGGCACCCCGATCGCCGTCAGCGACGCGGTCATGCGTCCTCCCAGTTCCTGATCCGGTGTCCGTCGCCGTGGTCGGTCCAGCCGTCGGCGTTCCGCCAGTGCTGCACGCCGTCGTCGACGTCCGGCAGCTCGGTGACGCCCGGCTCGAGCGTCGCCGCGAGGAGCGTCCGCGTGTACGGGTGGTTCGGGCCGCCGAAGACCCGCTCGGTCGGGCCGATCTCGACGATCCGGCCGCCGGTCATCACGGCGACCCGGTCGGCCACGCCCCGGACGACGGCGAGGTCGTGGCTGATGAACAGGCAGCTCAGCCCCTGCTCACGCTGCAGGTCCGCCAGCAGCCCGAGGATCCCGGCCTGCACCTGCACGTCGAGTGCTGTGGTGATCTCGTCCGCGATCACGAGCTCCGGTCCGGCCGCCAGCGCACGGGCGATCCCGACACGCTGGCGCTGACCGCCGGAGAGCTGGGCGGGCAGGCGGTTCGCGAACTCCGGTCCGAGCCCCACCTGTGTCAGCAGTTCGTCGACCCGCGCACGCGACGACGACCCGGTGAACAGTTTCAGCGGCCGCGCGACCGCGGCGCCGACGGTCCGCCGGGGGTTGAGCGAGGTGTCCGCGTTCTGGAACACGAGCTGGACGGCCCGGCGGAGCGCGGTGCTCCGTCCGGCGACCGGGTCCCGGAGGTCCCCCGAGGTCGTCCCGCCGTCGTAGGTGAACGTCCCCGACTCGGTGGGCACGAGCCCGGCGAGTGCCGTCGCGAGCGTGGACTTGCCGCTGCCGGACTCGCCGACGACGGCGAGCGTCTCGCGCGGTGCGATGTCGAAGGACACGCCGTCGACGGCGGCCGGCAGGCCGCGTCCGTAACGCACCACCAGGTCCCGTGCGGTCACCAGGGGGCGGACGGGAGGCTCGGTGCCAGTGGACCGGCCGGTGACCGTCCCGGGGACGGTCGCCATCGACGGCGCGTGCCCACCGCCTCCAGGACGGGTCCCGTCCGGCACCGCGGCCAACAGGGCGCGCGTGTACTCGTGCTGCGGGTCGGCGAAGAGCGCCGCCGTCGGGCGGTGCTCGACGATCTCGCCCTGCCGCATCACGGCGATCTCGTCGGCCATCGCCGACACGACGCCGAGGTCGTGGCTGACGAGGAGGACGGCCATGCCGAGCTCCCGGCCGAGGTCCGCGACCAGGTCGAGGACCGCCGCCTGCGTGACGACGTCGAGCGCCGTGGTCGGCTCGTCGAGGACGAGCACCCGGGGTCGGGCCGCGACGGCCATCGCGATCGCGACGCGCTGCTGCTGGCCACCGGAGAGCTGGTGCGGGTACCGGCGGCCGATCGTGTCCGGGGACGGCAGGCGCACGAGCCGGACGAGCTCCGTGACCCGCTCCGGGCCGTCGGGCTCGCCGTGGGCGCGGAGGGCCTCGCGGATCTGCTCGCCGACGCGCATCGAGGGGGTGAGTGCCTGCCCGGCGTTCTGGGCGACCACGGAGGCCGTACCGCCTCGGAGCGCCCGGGTGGCGGACGGCGACAGGGCGAAGACGTCCTGGTCGGCGACCGTGACCGAACCGCCGACGATGCGGGAGCCGGTGCGGAGGTGCGCGAGGAGGGTCCGGGCGACGGTGGACTTGCCGCTGCCGGACTCCCCGACCAGGCCGAGCGTCCGGCCGGCGGCGATGGTGAACGAGACGCCGCGGACGACGGGGACCTGGGTCCGGCCGGCGGCGTAGGAGATCGCGAGGTCCTCGACGCGGACGGTGGCGGTGTCCGGTGCGGTCCTGGTCGTGTCCGCGGCGGTCGTGGTCGTCGACGCGGTCGCGTCGGTGCTGGGGTCGGTCATGCGCTCGTTGCTCCCTGCGTGGCACGGTCGACGCCGAGCGACTTGGCCAGCCCGTCCGCGGCGAGGTTGAGGCCGATCACGAGCGTCGCCAGCGCCACGATCGGCGCCAGCGTGCCGAGCGGCACGACGGTCAGTGCGGTGCGGTTCTCCTGCACCATGAGGCCCCAGTCCGGCGTCGGCGGGTTCGCACCGAAGCCGAGGAAGGACAGCGAGGCGACGAGGAGGACGATCCAGGACGCCCGCATCGCGTACTCGACGAGCACGACGTCGAGGACGTTCGGCAGGATCTCGCGGAACACGATCGACAGCGGCTTCTCCCCGCGGGCGCGTGCCGCGGTGACGTAGTCCTGCGTGATCACCGTCCGGGCGGCGCCACGGACCACGCGGGTCACGGCGGGCGCGTAGACGATCGTCACGGCGAGCACGATCACCCAGAGCCCGGCGTCGAACACCGTCACGACGACGAGCAGGGCGAGGATCGACGGCACGCTGAGCAGTGCGTCGACGACCCGCATCACGACCTCGTCGAACCAGTTGTCGGCGTACGCGGTGATTGCACCGAGGACCGTGCCGACGGCGACCGCGATGGTCGTCGCGAGGAAGGTCACCAGGAGCGCGTACCGGCCACCGTTCAGGGTGCGGGACAGGATGTCGCGGCCGTACTGGTCGGTGCCGAGCCAGTGGCTCCACTCCGGGCCGGCGAGGACGTTCGTCGAGTCCGTCGCCACCGGGTCGTGCACGGCGATGACGGGGGCCAGGATCGCGAGCACCAGGTGCAGCGCGATGAGGCCGAGGCCGATGCTCAGGGCGGTCGAGGAGCGCAACGGTGCGACGGCGGCACCGATCACGTTCCGCGAGCGGGGGGCGATGGCGGTCATGCTGCGGTCCCTTCGTTCGCGCGGGCGCGGGCGGCGCGTGCGGCCCGTCGTGCGGGCGGACGGACGCGGGTCCGCCGCTGCCGGGTGCGGAGCCGCGGGTCGAGCGCCAGTGCGACGAGGTCCGCCGCGAGGTTGCAGATGACGTAGATGACGGCGCTGAGGAGCGCGATCGCCTCGATCGTCGGCAGGTCCCGGTTGAAGACGGACTCGAGCATCAGCTTGCCCATGCCCGGGTAGTTGAAGACGTTCTCCACGACGACCACGCCGCCGAGGAGCCAGGCGACGTTCAGCGCGACGACGTTGAGCGTCGGCAGCAGCGCACTCGGCACCGCGTGCTTCCAGACCACTCGGCGCATCGTCAGGCCCTTGAGCTCGGCGGTGGTGACGAACTCGGACGCCATCACGTCGATCGTCGAGGACCGGGCGGTCCGGACGATGTACGCGGCCATCGCCAGGGTCAGCACGATGATCGGCAGCCAGATCGTCGGCAGGAGCTCCCCGACGGTGGCGTCGCTCCCGCGCAGCACCACGGCGGGGAACAACGGGATGCCGATCGCGAAGAGCAGCACGAGCACGGTGGCGACCATGAACTCCGGGACGCTCATCACGACGAGGCTGACGATCGAGATCACCCGGTCGCTCGGACGGCCGCGACGGACCCCGGCGACGACGCCGAGCGTCAGGGAGAGCGTCACGCCGACGAGCATCGCGGGCACGGCGATCAGCATGCTGTTCCGGAACGCGGTGAAGAGCGTCGGTGCGACCGGCTCCCCGCTGACGAGCGAGGTCCCGAAGTCGCCGTGCGCCGCGCCGACGAGCCACTGCCCGTAGCGGAGCCACACGTTCTGGTCGAGGCCGAGGGACTCGCGCAGCTGCTTGACCGCTGCCGGCGTGGCGTTCTGCCCGAGGAGCTGCTGCGCGACGTCGCCGGGCAGGGCCTGCACCGCGAGGAACACGAACAGGGAGGCGAGCACCACCGTCAGCACGGCGATGCCGACGCGGCGGAGGACGGGGAGGAGGACGTTCATCGGCGCAGTCCGATCCGGAGGTAGTCGAACTCGAAGCCGAACTCCGAGTAGTTGACGACGTCGCGGGAGAGCCCCACGAGGCGGTCGCCGAACATCGGGGTCATGTCGGCGCCGTCCGCGACGACGAGTCGCTGGGCGTCCTGGTAGAGCGTCTTCCGCTTGGCGTCGTCCATCTCCGCGCGGGCCTCGTCCAGGAGCAGGTCGAAGGACCCGTTCGACCACGCGCTCTCGTTGTAGGAGGACCCGGACCGGAAGATCTGGTTGAGCAGCTGGTCGATCGGCCGGCCGGTGAACCAGTAGCTCACCATCAGCGGCTTCTGCATCCAGATCTGCGTGTAGTACGAGTCGGAGGACGCGCTCCGGACCGTCAGGTCGATCCCGGCGTCCGCCACCTGGTCGCGGTACGCGACCGCGAGCGGGGTGAAGACCGACTCGTAACTGGACGTGTAGATCGAGGTGCGCAGTCCCTCCCGTCCGGCCTGCTTGAGCAGGCTCTTGGCCTTGTCCGGGTCGTACTCGCGGGGTTCGTCGAGGAACGCGGCGAGCTGCGGCGGCACCGGGTTGTCCCAACCGGGCGAACCGGTCCCCTGCAGTGCCGTCTCCACGATCCGCTTCGGGTCGTAGGCGAGCTTCATCGCCTGCCGCACCTTCGGGTCCTTGAACTCGGCACTCGTCGCGAGCATCGGGATCGTGTACCACTGCGCGTTCACCGAGCGGGCGACCGTCGCACGGTCCGAGGCGGCCACCACCCGGGCCGTGGCGAAGTCGAGGTTCGTCTGCGAGATCAGGTCGATCTGGCCGGCGAGCAGCGCGTTCACCCGGGCCGTCGTGTCCTGGATGGAGAAGAAGTCGATGCCGTCGAGGGCCGGACGTCCGGCGAAGTGGTCGTCGAACGCCTCGACGCTGCCGGCACCGGCCGGCGTGAAGGAGGACAGCTTGAACGGTCCGGTGCCGATGCCCGTGCGGCCGATCGTCGCCACCGCGGCGGCCGGCACGATGTAGCACTGGTACGCCGTCAGGAGCGACGGGAACTCGGCGTTCGGCTTCGTCAGGTCGAAGCGGAGCGTGTACGGGTCGACCACGTGCATGGACTTCGCCGTCATCACCTCACCGAGGACGCCGGCCTGCGGGGAGCCCGTCGCCTCGTCGAGGATGTGCGCGATGCTCGCGACGGCGTCGTCGGCGCTGAACCGGGATCCGTCGTGGAACCGGACACCACGGCGCAGATGGAACGTCCACACGGTGCCGTCGGCGTTCGCGGACCACTCGCGAGCGAGGTCGGGGACGGTCTCCCCCGACTCGTCGAGCTTCACGAGGCGGTTGTAGAGCGCGCCGAGGTACTCGTACGCGGACAGCGAGCTGGCGGAGTCGAGGGTCTCGGCGGCCGATGCCGCCGGCCGGGCGATGCGGAGCCGACCACCGCGACGTGCGGCGCCGGTGGCCGCCTGCTCGGGGATGCTGACGGTGCCCGCGCTCGCGCCGGTGCTGCACCCGGTGAGGGTGAGCAGGCCGAGACCGGCGAGTCCTGCCGCCCCCGTGAGGAGCGTGCGGCGGCTGGGACGGCGGTCGGGTTCTGGGGGCTGGACGATGGGCTGCATTCGGGGTGACCCCTCCTGGTAATCGTTCCGGTGAACGATAGAGGGCCGTGGGGTCGCTGGCGAATCCTGTGACGCGCATCCGCGGAACGTTTACGAACCCGTTACACGCCGGTGGCCCGGAGGGGCCAGGATCAGACCGACGGATGCGCGTGCGTGTCCAGGGAGGACGGGCTGCGATGGCGAGCTTCACACGCGGGTTCGGCGGACGACGGCGGGGCGACGATGCCGGGTCGGTCGACGCGTCCCGGATCCCACCCGGCCAGACCCTGGTCCGCGACTGGCCCGTGCTCTCCGCCGGAGCCACACCGGACATCGAGCCCACCGACTGGAGCTTCTCGATCCGCACCGAGTCGGGCCTGCACGAGTGGACGTGGGACGAGGTCCGGGCGCTCGGCGTCGAGGACGTCACCGTCGACATCCACTGCGTGACGCACTGGACCAAGCTCGACATGCCCTGGCGCGGGGTGCCGCTCGACAAGCTGTTCGCGGACGTGGAGACGTCACTGGACTACTGCATGGTGCACAGCTTCGGCGGGTACGCCACGAACGTGCCGCTCGACGAGCTGCTCGACGGGCAGGCCTGGATCGCGTTCGAGGCCGACGGGGAACCGCTCGAGCCGGAGCACGGCGGGCCGGCGCGGCTCCTCGTGCCGCACCTGTACTTCTGGAAGAGCGCGAAGTGGGTGCGCGGGATCGTGATGCAGTCCTCGGACGAGCCCGGGTTCTGGGAGAACGCGGGCTACAACCTCCACGGTGACCCGTGGAAGGAGGAGCGGTACTGGTGACGGTGCCCTCGTCCGTCGTGCCGCCTGGCACCGCCGGTCTGGAGGCGGGGGTCGGCTCCGCACCGTCCGCGCCGCCCCGCAGACGGCCGGCCTGGCACGCCGCGACCGTCGCCGCCGTCTCCCCCGAGACCCCGACCGCCCGGCGGATCGTCCTCGACGTGCCGACCTGGCCCGGCAACGACCCCGGTCAGCACCTGGACCTGCGACTCACCGCCGAGGACGGCTACCAGGCCACGCGCTCGTACTCGATCGCGTCCGCCGGCGACTCCACCATGGTCACCCTGGCCGTGGACCGCGTCGACGACGGCGAGGTCTCCCCGTTCCTGGTCGACGCGGTCGAGGTCGGGGACGCCCTCGACGTGCACGGCCCGCTCGGGGGCTGGTTCGTCTGGCGACCGGACACCACCGCACCGACCCGTCCCGTCCAGCTGATCGCGGGCGGGTCGGGCATCGTGCCGCTCGCCGCGATGGTCTCCGCGCACACCGAGGCCGAGGACCCGACCCCGTTCCGGCTCCTCTACGCCGTGCGGACGCCGGACGACGTCTTCTTCCGGTCCACACTCGACGCCGCACGCGCCGGCACCGCGCCGTTCACCGACGCGATCGTGTACAGCCGCCGGGCGCCGGACCCGACGCTGCCGGTCGGGCGGCTCACCCGGGACGCCCTCGCCGCGGCGGTGTTCCCGCCGGACGCCGGTGCCCTGGTGTACGTCTGCGGCTCGACGCCGTTCGTCGAGCAGGTCCTGCGGTGGCTCGGCGAGCTCGGGCACGACACGACGGACGTCCGCGCGGAACGGTTCGGAGGCAACTGATGACCCTGTTCGACGGCAACGCGCTCGCCGGGGACCTCGTCGACGTCCTCGGTCCGGACGCGACCTCGGCCCGGCTGCGCTGCGCCGGGTGCGGTTCACTCGGCGTGCTCGGGCGGGCGCGGACGTACCGGACCGCGATGGGCTCGGTCGCGCGGTGCGTGGACTGCGACAGCGTGCTCGTGACGGTGGTGACCGACGGCGCGCGGCGGTGGGTCGCGATGCCGGGCGTCCGGGCGGCGCTGCTCTGAGCGTCTCGAACCACGATCGCCCCGAGAATCCGACCCCTGAAACCACGGGGCCCTGAAACCACGGCGCCCTGAAACCACGAATGCCCCGATGGAGGTCAGGGCTTCGTAGGGGGCCGGGTGGAGCCGGCGGTTCCCGAGCGGATGACGAGATTCGAACTCGCGACCCTCACCTTGGCAAGGTGATGCGCTACCACTGCGCCACATCCGCATCGCGTGACCTGTCGGTCGCGCTCGGATGACTATACCCGTGTTCGCTCCGAGGGCCGACTCGGAGCCGGTACCGGGCGTGTCCGTGTTGACTCTGGTGCATGAACGACTTCGTGAAGGAGACCGGCGGCGGCAACCCGGACGAGCCCGACTCGCACGGCGTGGACCTCGTCGACGGTGACGGTCCAGCGGTCCGGATCCTGGTCCGCGGTGACCTGCCGCCGACCATCGAGCACGACGGCCGGACCTGGGCGGCGACCCGGCAGACCCACGATGCCGGCGACGGCCCCGCGATCGCCGTCTACCACCCGGCCTGACCCAGGGATCAGCGCTTCGTGCGGTCGAGGTTCAGGGTCTCGCCGGCCTGCAGCTCGTACGCCAGCCCGAGGGCCTGTCGCGCGCTGAGGTAGTGCAGGTCGCTCACCGTCACGCCGAACCGCGTCGCGACGTCGGCCAGCCGGTCGCCCGCCGCCACGTGGTACCAGCGCGGCACACCGCCCGCCGACTCGACCGTGCCGGTGGCACCGCTCCGGGGGCCGGTGTCGACGACGTGCAGGTCCGGGTGCCGGTCCGGCGTCGACCAGTGCAGTTCGCTGACGCCGAGCACCTGCCACGGCGACGTCTCGGGTCGGTTCACCAGCACCGCGGTCCGCAGGAAGCTCGGGTCGTCCCCGGCCTCCTGCAGTCGGAACCGTGCGTCCGGCACCTGGGCGGTCTCCCCCGGCGCGCCCCAGGCGTCGTAGCCGAAGCTCACGCCTTCGCTGATCGTGTCGCCCACCTGCTCGTCGAACTGCCGGAAGAAGACCGCGAGCGGTTCGCCGAGCGTGGAGCGGTACGCGGAAGTCTGCACGACGTAGTCGTCCTGGCCGGTGGCGACGACGCGGAGGTGGATCGATGCCCGGCCGTCGGCGGACGCCAGGTCGGTGTCGAGGACGACGGTGCCGGCGGCGGGCGCCGGGGTCGACGGGCTGGTCGGCGTGGTGCTCGTCGGGCTGGTCGGCGTGGTGCTCGTCGGGCTGCTCGGCGCGGGGTTCGTGGCCGTGGCGACCGCCGGCATCGCGGTGCTGGTCGTGGCGCACCCGCCGAGCGCGAGCGCCACGATCGTCAGTGCTGCGGCGCCGAGGAGCCGCCTCCTCGTGGATGTCGTCGACACGACCGTCATCAGTTCCCCGTTCCCGCCCACCCGGTGCTGCTCCACATCCTGCCCGATGACGCCCCACCCCGCCACCGAGTCCCAGCCGATGTTCTCACCCGCTCCGGGGGAACCGGCGCACCCGGGCGAGCCGTATCCTGCCGTCCCACGGACCCGGGAGGCGCGATGCAGGATCTCGTGAGCGGGCTGCTCAAGGACTCGTCCTTCGGTGTCTGGGACGTGATCCTGGCCGCCGTGGTGCTCGTCGCGGGGTGGTTCGCGTCCGGGTGGGCGCGGCGGGGCGTCGCGGCGGCGCTGTCGAAGTGGAGTGGCCTCGGCCCGAGCTCCACGAACCTCGCCGCGCGGTTGGCGCGGTACGGGATCATGCTGCTGACGATCGGCATCGTGCTCACCGTCCTCGGTGCGCCCCTGCAACCGGTGCTCGCCGCCGTGATCATCATCTCCGCCGTCGCGTTCCTGGCGCTCCGGGGCATCGCCGCGAACTTCGGTGCCGGACTCGTCATCCAGGCCCGCCGCCCCGTGCACATCGGGGACTCGATCGAGCTCGAGGGGGTCGAGGGCCGCATCATCGAGCTGACCGGGCGTGCCGTGCTGCTGCGCACGTCCGACGGCAAGACGATCCGGATCCCGAACACGATGCTGCTCGAGCACCCGCTCTGGAACGCCAGCGAGACGGGCGCCGTCCGGAGCGAGGTCCGCGCGCGCATCCACGGCAGCCCGGACCTCGACGCGGTCTGCCCCGCGGTCCTCGCCGCCGTCGCCTCCGTCGAGCACCGGGGCGCGACGGACCCGGAGATCTTCCTGCACACGCTCACCCCGGCGTGGGCGGACATCAGCATCCGCTTCTGGTCCTCGTACGAGGACCGGGAGGTCTCGCGGTCCTCGGTGGTCCGGGCGGTCGCTGCGTCGCTCGGCGCCGCCGGGTTCACCTGCTCCGTCTCCTCGGACCCGCCGCGGTTCCTGACCGCCCTCGTCGACGCGATCGACTGAAGCCCGGCCCCGACGGCGGACGATCTCACCCGTTTCGGGGGTGCTCGACGGTGGCGACGGCGGCGAGCCTCATCGTGCAGACCGACCACGAGGAGCACCCCATGGCGAAGCAGTCCGCGACGACGCGGTGACGACGCGGACAGCGGTCCGCAGCGCGTGGTTCGCTCCCACCCTGCGTGGCTACGACCGCGCCTGGCTCGGCCGAGACGTCGTCGCCGGCCTGAGCGCGGGTGCGGTCGTCGTCCCGCAGGCGATGGCGTACGCGACCATCGCCGACCTGCCGGTGCAGGTCGGGCTCTACACGTGCATGGCGCCGATGGTCGTCTACGCGCTCCTCGGTGGATCGCGCGCGATGAGCGTGTCGACCACGTCGACCATCGCGACGCTGACCGCCACCACGTTCGTCGCCGCCGACGTCGCGGCGAACGCCGACGATGCACCCCGCGCACTCGCGACACTGACACTCATCGTGGGTGTCGTGCTGGTCCTCGCCCGGTTGCTCTCGCTCGGCTCCCTCGTCGAGAACATCAACAAGGCGACCCTCGCCGGCGTGCAGATCGGTGTCGGCGCCACGGTGGCCGTCGGTCAGCTGCCGAAGCTCCTCGGACTCACGGACGACCCGACCGGCCGGGGGTTCATCCGCTCGCTGGTCGCGGTCGTCGAGGCGGTCCCGCGTGCGAACGGCCCGACCGTCGTGCTCTCCGTCCTGTCGATCGCGGTCCTGTTGCTCCTCCGGCGGTTCGCTCCGCACTTTCCCGCTCCGCTCGTCGTCGTCGCAGGGGGCATCATCGCGTCAGCAGCCCTGCACCTGACCGACGTCGGTGTGGAGGTGATCCCGGCGGTCCCGAACGGGCTCCCGATGCCGGCGGTGCCGGACCTGACACTCGTTCCCGGCCTCCTCCCCGGTGCGCTCGGGATCGCGACGATGGCCTTCCTCGAGTCGGCCGCCGTCGCGCGGGGCATCCGGGCTCGGAGCGAGCCGCAGATCGACAGCGACCGGGAGCTGCTCGCGACCGCGGTCGCGAACCTCGCCGGCTCCGTGACCCAGTCGCTGCCCGCTGCCGGCGGGTTCTCCCAGAGCGCCGTCAACCAGCGTGCCGGTGCGCGCTCACAGCTGTCGACCCTGGTCACGGCGGCGCTCGCGGTCCTCGTCGCGCTCGTCCTCGGGCCGGTCCTCGCGCTGATGCCGACCGCGACGCTCGCAGCCCTGGTCGTCACCGCGGTCGTCGGGCTCATCGACATCGCCGAGCTGCGCCGGATGGCGCGGATCAGTCGCCGGGACTTCTGGCTCGCGGTGCTCACTGCGGTTGTTGGTCTCACCGCGGGACTCCTCGGGGCGGTGCTCGTCGGGGTCCTCGGGACGTACGTCCTGATCCTGCGTGAGCTCCAGCGCGTCCGCCTCGTCCCGGGAGCGGTCGTCGGTCGCTCAGTGAGTGCGCGAGTCGACGGAGACGTCTACACCGCGAACGTGCTCGGGTACGAGAACGCTGCCATCGAGGTCGCCGAGTCCTCCGCCGGCGTCGACGCGCTCGTGCTCGACCTCAGCCGCATGCGCGCAGCGACCGTGACGATCCTCGATGCGCTCAGGGACCTGGACCAGGAGCTCGAGCAGCGGGGCGTCACACTGATCCTCGTCGGACTCGACGGACCTGCGGCGGACACGGCGTCGCGGAGCAACTGGTTCCGTGGGCTCGTCGGACAGCACCGCGTCTTCCCGAGCGTGGAAGCAGCGCAGGGTGCACGCCGCGATGTGTCCTGACGGCGGTCAGGCGTCCCAGGCCACCCGGAACCCGATGTGCGTCGCCGCGGAGTCGTCGCTCTGGGGTGAACGTGCAGCAGGACGGTAGCGCAGGCAGTACTCGGGGGCGCACAGGTGCGAGCCGCCCTTGAGCACCCGCATCGCGGGTTCCGCAGCCGAGCCGTCGGCAGTCATGCCGTGGTGCGCGTCGGCCGGACCGCATCCGCAGTGCTCCCCGCCGGTCGCGGTGCCCGGCTCGTGCCGGGCGGTGTACGGGGTGTCGGTCCACTCCCAGACGTTGCCGATCATGTCGACGATCCCGAGCGGGTTGGGCGGGAACGAGCCGACCGGCGAGGTCCCCACCCACCCGGCAGCGCCGGTGTTCCGGTACGGGAACGCACCCTGCCAGGTGTTCGCCATGGTCGCGCCCCCGGGGTGGGCGTCGGTCCCCCAGGCGAAGGGCCAGTCCGGTTCACCACCGGCCTTGGCGGCGTACTCCCACTCCGCCTCGGTCGGCAGCCGACCGCCGACCCAGGCGGCGTACGCCGCGGCGTCGGCGTGGGACACCTGGACGACCGGGTGGTCGTCGAGGCCGCCGACGGAGGACTCCGGGCCGCGCGGGTGCCGCCAGTCGGCGCCGGCCTGCCACCTCCACCAGGCCCGCCAGTCGCGGAGATCGACCGGTCCGGCCGTCGGTGTGAAGACCAGGGACCCCGCCAGTCGTTCATCCGCCGCGAGGTCGGGGAACGCCTCCGGCGACAGCGGGCGTTCCGCTTCCGTGATCCACCCCGTCGCGCCGACGAACGCCGCGAACTCCGCGTTCGTGACCGGCTGGGAACCGAGGCGGAAGTCCGGGACCGTCCGCTCGTGGACCGGGCCCTCGTCCGGGTAGAAACGGTCCGATCCCATCAGGAATGCTCCGCCCGCGACGTCGACGACCTCGACACGAGTCTCCATGGTCAGACTCTCCGACGACCGGGCGGCGGCGGGGTCACCCGGATGGGGTGATTGTTCCCGCCTGACACCAAGTTTTCCTCGCAGAACCTCCGTCCTGCCCCTATCGTGAGCAGCACATCACGCCTTTTCAGGGAAAGGCTCGACATGTACGCCTTCAACGAGACCAGGAGCACCGCCCGGGCGAACGACACACCGAACGGTGGCTCATCGGCGCAGCACGCCGGAGGTCGCCCGCTCGAACGCCCGCGGCTGCTCGACCAACTCGACCGTTTCCGGCGATCGGACCGCAGACTGCTCACGATGTGGGCTCCGGCCGGTGCCGGCAAGACGACCGCGCTCACGAACTGGGCCGACCGGGTGCGCTCCGACGGCGACACCGTGCGCTGGCTCGGCGCGACGGACCTCCTCGCCGACGAACCGATCGCCGAGGACTGGTTGTTCGTCGACGACGTCGACCGGCTGCTCGGCGGCCTCGGCGTGCCGCCGCTGATCCGGCTGATCACCCGGAGCGGCCCAGGGGTCCGCTTCGTCATCGCCGGCCGGTACGAGCCGAGCGGGTTCGCGGCCGTGACCGACGCCGCGGGCGGACGGTCCGTCGTTCCGACCAGGGACCTCGCGTTCGACGTCGAGGACACACTCGCGCTCGCCCTCCGGTTCGGCCTGGTGCTGCCGATCCAGGACGCCGAGACCCTCACGGCACGGACCGCCGGATGGGCGGCCGGCCTGGCGCTCGCGATGCCGTACCTCCTCGAGCAGCGCGATCCGGCCGCCGCGGTCGCCCGGTTCGGTGGCGACCAGCACCAGGTCGCCGACTACCTGGTCGTGCGGGTGCTGGACGCCCTCGACGAGGACGACCGTGAGGTCCTGATGCGGGCGGCGGTCGGCACGGACGTCCCCCTCGCCCTCGCCGTCACGCTGACCGGCCGCGCGGACGTCGGTGCGGTCCTGCACCGACTGAGCGCCCGGAACGTGCTCGTCAGCGCGAGTCCCGACCACGACGGGTTCCGGTTCCACCCGATCCTCGCCGGGTACATGCGCGCCGAGTTCCGTCGGCGGGAGGAGTGCGGCGCGGTCCGGAACCACGTCGCCGCCGCCGGGTGGTACGAAGCGCACGGCGACCACGTCACGGCCCTGGAACAGGCGCTCCTCGCCCGCGACCAGGACGCACTCCGCACGCAGATCGAACACTCCGGCGGAACCCTCCTCATGCAGGGCAGGACCGCGATCGTGAGCACCGCGCTCCGGGCACTCCCGCCGAGTCAGGACACGCTGGCGACGCTCACGCTCCGCGTGGGCATGGACGTGCCCACCTTCCCGGACCGCATCGGCGCCGAGGAACGCCTCGCGCAGGCGGCGGCCCTCCTCGCGTCCGCGGAGCCGGAGGTCGCCGACCACTGGCGGCCCGTGGTCATCGCGCTGGGCTCCTTCCTGATCGAGGATCCCGACGCGGCGACGGTCCGCCTGCGCGAGCTGGGCGACTTCATGCGCAGCACGCCGGTGGAGTCGCTCGACGTCGCACTGCTCCTCCGGTCGGCGGTCGCGTGGTGCCTCGTCGTCATGAGGCGCCGCGCGGACGCCGAGCAGCTCCTGCGCTCGATCCAGGGTGCAGCCTCCCGAGCGGGGTACTCGTGGGTGTTCCTGGTGGCGGCCGACACCGCCGCGACCCTCGCCGTCCGGTCCGGTGACTGGCGCACCGCGAGTGCGTACGAAGCGCAGGTGGACCAGGTCCCGTTCGACACGACGCCGCCCTACAACCGTGCGACCGCGCGAGCGCTGCTCGTCTCCACGTCCCGCGCCTACGCACGCTGTGAACCGGTGTCCTTCACGGCGCTCCACCGCATCGACGCGGCCGATCCCGTCGGCAGTGAGCTCGGCCTCCTCTTCCACATCCGGGCGCTGCTGCTCGTGGCGACGCTCGACGCGTCGCCGGCACCACGTGACGCGCTCGCCCGACTGGTGCAGCTCGTGCGGTTCGACGGGCGGAACCACCCGCGGATCGTCGCCGCTGTCGCCGTGCGCATGCAGAGCTGGTCCGCCGCGCTGCACGGTGCGCCGGCCGCGACGGAGATCCGCCGCGTGCTCGCCGACGTCCTCGGCCCCGACTCCCTCGAGCTGAACACCCTCCGACTCCTCGCCGGCACCCGGAACGACCACGTCGTCGAGCACGCTGTGGTGGATACGCTCGACGGCGACGACGCGGCGTGGTCCGGGAGCAGCATCGTCAACGCACACCTGGCGCTCGCATCGCACGCGTGCGTCCACGGCCGCGTCGCGGAGTCCGCCGAGCGGGTGCGGCGTGCGCTCGACGTCAGCGAGGAGTTCGGCTACGCGCGTGAGTTCCTCGCCTGTCGCGGCGCCGGCGCACAGCTCGTGTTCCGCCACCGTGGTTCCTACGGCGCACTCGAGCCGTACGCGGACCACGTCCTCGCACTCGCCGAGCACGAACGCATCGGCGTCGGCCAGGAGCACCCGGACGCGACGGTCCCGCTCACACCGAAGGAGCAGGAGCTCCTGCTCGAGCTCCCCGCCCACCAGACGGTCGCCGAGATCGCCGCGAAGCACCACCTCAGCGTGAACACCATCAAGACGCACCTCCGGAGCATCTACGGGAAGCTCTCGGCCACCGGCCGCACCGAGGCGGTGAGCGCCGCGCGTCGACGCGGGCTGCTCTGATCCGCCGGACCTCACCCGGTTCAGGGGAACCGGGCAGTCCCGCTCCGGCGGGATGATCGTGGCCTCACGACGAGCTGGAGGGTGACGATGAGCCGCTACGAGGTCCGCCTGCCGTACACGCTGTCGGAGACCCTGACGGCGGCGTTCCCGGAGTTCGAGCTGTTGCCGATCGGTCCGGCCGAGACACTGCTGGTCGGCGACCTCGACGACCAGACCCAGTTGCACGGGCTCCTGGCGCGGCTCGCCGACCTCGGGCTCGACATCGCCGAGCTCCGGCAACTCCGCTGAGGGACGTCAGCGACCGAGGGCGGCGACCGCTGCGCGGTTGCTCGTGAAGAACCGGCTCTCCCCCACCAGGTCGAAGTGTTCGAGCTCCGCCTTGGTCGACGCTCGCGCGCGACTGAACGCCACCTCGACGCCGTTCTCGCGCGCCCACGCGAAGGCCTCGGCGGCGACGTCGGCCGCCGTGGTGTCGATCGCCGTCACGGCACCACAGTCGAGCACGATCGCGTGCGCTCCCGCCGCCGTCCCCGCCGTCACGCTCGACCGCACGGCGCTCGCGAACAGCTGCGCGTTGCCGAAGAACAACGGTCCGGCGAAGCGGAGGACGATGACCCCCGGTGCCGACGTGACGCTCCCGTCCCGTGCCGCGCGGAAGACGTCGACCGGTTCCCCGTCCGGCACGAGGACGTCCACCGGTGGGTTGGCGGCGGACCGGATCACGTTGATCAACGAGAGCACGAACGCGATCACGACGCCGATGATCGGCCCGAGGAGCAGCGCGCCGAGGAAGCAGACCGCGGCGATCGCGAACTCGAACCGGCGGAGGCGCCAGAGGCGCGCGAAGTCCCGGATGCCGAGCAGCGGGACGACGGCCACCGCCACGATCGCGCCGATGGCCGGCGACGGGATGTCCTGCAGCAGCGCGGTCCCGAAGCAGACCACGAGGAGGGTGAGCACCGCCGCCACGAGGGCCGGGAGCTGTGTGCGTGAGCCGGTCTGGTCCATCGCCGCCGTCCGGGACGCCGACGACCCGACCGTGAACCCGCCGGTCAGCCCGGAACCGAGGTTGGCGGCCGCGAACGCGAAGAGGTCGCGGTTCGCGTCGTCCGGGAGGTCGTGCTTCTCCGCGTAGCGGCGGGCCACGAGCAGCCCCTCGGCCATCGCGACCAGTGTCAGTGCGACGGCGCTGGGGAGCACCTGGACCCACTGGTGCCAGGAGATCTGTGGCCACGTGAACGTCGGCGGTCCGGCCGGGACGTTCCCGAGCACCGACACGCCGGCGTCGTCGAGGCGGAACACGACCAGGACGAGGGTCGTCACGACGAGCACGACGAGCGCCCAGGGCACCGCGCGGAAACGTCGGCCCACGATGAGGATCACCACGGACCCGGCGGCGAGGCACACGGACCACACGTTCACGGTCCCGAGCCCGGCGAACAGCTCACCGAGCCGTGGGATGAACTCGTCGCCGCTGTCGACCTTGACGCCGAGCATCTTCGCCACCTGGCTCAGCAGGATGTCGAGCGCCAGGCCGCCGACGAACCCCACCAGGATCGGCGCGGACAGGAAGTTCGCGAGGAACCCGAGCTTCAGCACCGCGCAGAGGGCGAACACGACCGCCCCGACGAGCGCCTGCGCCAGCGCGAGCTGCACGTAGGACGCGCTGCCGGCGGTCGCGAGTCCCGCGAGCGAGGACCCGACGAGCGCCGCGGCGGCCGCGTCCGGCGAGGCGACGAGCTGCCGACTCGATGCCAGCAACGCGAAGAGCACCCCCGGCACGATGAGGGAGTAGAGCCCGGCGGTGGGCGGCAGGCCCGCGATCTGCGCGTACCCGATGTTGAGCGGGATGGCGATCGCCGCGAGCGTGATGCCGGCGAGGGCCTCGGTGCGCCACGAGTGCCGGTCGAGTCCCGGGAGGATGCGCATCAGAAGGCCCCGATCCCCTTGCCGATGGTCGTCACGCCGATCACCAGGAGCAGGACGGCCATGATCGTCGCGTTGTTCGCGGTGAGCCAGTCCCGGAGGGTGCCGAGGGCACCGGCGACCCGGTCACCGGCGACCAGGAACACGACGACCGGCACCGCGATGCTCAGCGACGCGATCACGATGAAGACGACGAGCGCCCAGACGGTCGGGGCCGCGTCGGCGCCGCTGGTCCCGACCGAGACGCCGGCGGCGACCGCCATCATCAGGTTCTTCGGGTTCACCGCGGCGAGCAGGAACGCGAGCCCCGCGGCCCGGCCCGGGGTCATCGAGTCGATCGCCGCCATCCACTTCGGCGGCGACGCGGTGGTTCCCGGCGCCGGTCGGCCCCGCCACTGGTGGACCGCGAGGAGCACCAGCAGGACGCCCAGCACCAGCTCCACGATCCCCGCCACCGGCTTCGACGCGTCCGGGTCCGCGGCGGGGATCGACGAGGACAGCAGCGTGACGACGATGACCGCGATCGCGATGCCGGCCACCCAGCCGACCATGAACGCCGTGGCCACCGTCCTCGCGCGGGGCGAGAGGAGCATCAGGATCGCGGCGATGATCGGGAGCGGACTGATGGCGATCGTGACCGCCTGGGGCAGGAGTCCGCCGATGAGGGATGCGGTGTTCACGGTGTGCCCTTCGTCGTCGTGCGGGCGTTGCCCGTCGCTCGTCTGGCCGCACGCCGCGAGGGCGGGCCGAGTCCCGTGACGTCCCCGAGCGCGGGGCGGATCCACCGCGCGTCCGGGTTGGCGTCGACGAGGACCGCACGGACCAGCAGGGTCAGCGGGATCGCGAGGATCGCACCCATCGGCCCGAGGACTGCCGACCAGAACACGACCGAGAGGAACGCGATCGTCTGGTTGAGGGAGACGGCTGACCCCACGATGTGCGGCTGCAGCCCGGACTGGATCACGCCGTTGATCACCGCGTAGACGACGATCACCACGATCGCGTTCTGCCACCCGTTGGCGAGCAACGCGAGGATCACCGGGGGGATGATCCCGATCCAGTACCCGATGTTCGGGATGAACCCCGTGATGAAGGCGAGGAGTCCCCACAGCGCTGCTCCCGGGACCCCGAGGAGCACCAGGGCCAGCGCGTCGAGGGCGGCGACCGCCGCGCCGAGCACGGCTGTCACGACCATGTACCGCCGCACGCTCACCGTGAAGCCGGCCAGCGCCTCGACGAGACGGGGACGGGCGGGGCGCAGCCGATCGGCGATGAGTCGTCCCCACCCGGCGTCGAGCGTCATGAAGACGATGAGCGCGAGGACGACGACCAGGCTGACCCCCAGCCCGAAGACGCTGCCGACCAGGCCCGACACCGCACCGACGACCTTGCCTGGGTCGAACCCGGCCAGGAGCGTCTGCACCTGCTGCTGTCCGACGCCGAGCGAGGTCAGCCAGTGCCCGAGCTGCTCCTCGAAGGCGTGGATCTGGTCCGCGTACTTCGGGAACAGCGTCGCGAACTGGGCGACGGAGACCACGAGTGCCAGGGAGAACCCGACGAGCAGGACCAGGATCACGACGATGACGACCGCCGACGCGAGGCTCCGCGCGAGCCCGAGTCGTTCGAGGAAGACGCGGGCTGGCTGGACGCAGATCGTCACGACGAGGGCCAGCACGGTCGGGCTGATGATCCCCGCGAACCGGGCGGTGCCGACGGCGATGACGACCGCCGCCGCGAGGCCGACCATGATGCGGAGACCCCGACCCGCCCCCGGCGCGCGCTCCGTGGTGTCGTCGCTCGTGCTCGCCGGGGGTCCCGCGGGACGGGATCGGTGCTTCCAGAACGGCACGGCGCTCAGCTCCCTTCGGTTCCGACGGTGGACACGGTGCCGGCCCCGACCTCCGGCGGTCGGGCGACCAGCTCGAGGACGGCGACCACCACGAGGGCACCGACCAGGGTCCACACGATGAGGGCCGGCTGGAGCGGCCGGTGGAGCAGGATGATCGCCGCCGCCCCGAGCGCGACGAGCGTGCGGAGGAGCACCCGCGCGCGGTACAGCTCCACGCCGACCCGCCCGGTGCTGACCCCGTGGGACTCGGCCCAGGCGCGGAGCGTCGTCGCCCCGCTCCCGAACCCGCGTCGCAGCCACTGCGCGGAGACCGTCGACCCGCCGAACCACGCGACCACCGCGACCGCCAGGGCGAGGACCGTGCCCGCGACCGCAGCACTCAGTGCGAACGCGGAAACGCTGTCGTAGATCGCCCTGGCCGCGTTCCGCGGCATCAGGTCCGGTGCCAACGCCCGGACGGCCAGGACCCGTCCCACGCCGAGGGCCGCGAGCGTGGCGAGCATCGCGAGGGCGACGCCGACCGCCCCGAGCGTCAGGGCCCTGGCGCGTCGCCTGGCCATCACCACGCCGATCCCGATGCACGCGACGACGAGCCACGGGAGCCACGCCGCGGTGACCTGGACGAGGGTGTAGGCCGTCTGGGCGCGAACCGCGGCGTCGGACGTCGCGATGACGATCGTGCGGTCGACGGCCGGGATCCGGGCGGCGAACGTCAGCCCGCGGTCGACGAGGCGCTGTTTCACCTCGGCGACCACCGGGCCGAGCTGGACGCCGATCGATCCGTCCTCGCCGATCGCGACCGCCGCCTTGCGATCGCCGCTGAGCGACGCGACCAACTGGGTGTGCCCGGTCCGGAGGAGCCCGTTCCACATCGTCGCGAACTGGTCGGAGGCGACGAACCGGTCGACGGTGCTGCTGATGAGGTCCTGGATGCCGGCGGTCGCCGGTCCCTCGAGCGCCGTCAACGCGCTCTTGGCGCGCGGGGGGAGGTCGAGCTGCGCGATCCCGTCGAAGACCGTCCCGGTGAGGCCGGCGACGTCGAGCCGCTCGTCGATGACGTCGACGGTCCTGCTCGCGATGAAGGTCTGCACCGCACGGTCCCGCGCGAGCGGGCCGAACGTGGCGACGAACGCGTCCGTCGAGGTCACCTCCCGCTGTGCCCACGTCGTGATCACCGCGACCGGGGCGAGCACCGCACCGATGATGATCAGGGCGGCGGACGGGATCGCCCATCCCCATCCGCGTCGACGAGGGGTCTCCTGCTGCCCGAGCCGGTCGCGGAGCGTCGCGTTCTCGGCTCGGAGTGCGGCGAGTTCGTCCTCGATGGTGGTCATGCTGCGTTCCTCTCGGGGCACTGTCAGGAGATCAGGGCAGAGACGGCCTTCTGCAGCTGCAGGGCACCGATGACGAGGATGAGCGCGGCGTTCAGCACGTTCGTGTGCCCCGCGATCCAGGTCCGCAGTCCTTCGAGCAGTGGTGCAGCCGCGTCGCCGCGGGCGAGGACGAAGCAGACCGGGACGACGATCGGGACGACCGCGACGACGACGAACCCGACGGCCACCGCGGCGCCAGCGCCGAAGGTGACCGGAGCGCCGGCGACGTCGATGCCGGCGATGATCGCGCACGACGCATCGACGGGGTTCACCGCGAAGATCCCGAAGCCGAGCGCCAGGGAACGTCCCGGCGAGAACTCGCTGACCTTCTGCAGCCACCCGGGCAACTGCGGGGTCGCGGCCGCCACCTGTTCGGGCGTGGACGCCTCCGACATCTTCTGCAGGTCCTTCCCGCCGCGACGGAAGACCCAGACGGCGGTGAGGATCAGGACGACCGCGATGACCAGGCGGACCACGCCCGCCCAGAGCGGAGCGTCGGTGCGGGGGTGGAAGTCGATCGCGGTGAAGACCGCCACGGCGACCCCGGTGACGACGACCGTCGCGAGCAGCCAGCCGGTGGCGAAGGCGATCCCGTTCGCCCGGTACCGCCGTGACAGCAGCTCGGCGACGAGCGCCATGATCGCGAGCGGGCTGAGCAGGATCCCGAGGGCCGGTGCGATGAGTCCGAGGATGAGCGCACCCATGGTCCGGCCCTCCCTGGCTCAGCGAGCGCCGGTCATGTCGTGCGCGAGCTCGTGCTCGTCCGTGGCGGAGAGCGAGGTCTGCACGATGGTCCCGTTGAAGCGCGACAGCGCCTCGCCGAACTTGTCCTCGGTGATCTTCGTCGCGTAGATCACGACTGCCGATCGTCCGTCTGCGACGGCGGACTTCACACGGTCGCGGAACTCCGCGTTCAGGCCGGTCTTGTCGAGGCCGGCGAACAGCGCGCCGAGCGCGCCGCCGATGACCAGTCCGAAGAACGGCACGAAGAATAGGAGCCCGAGGAGGGTGCCGAACAGGGCACCGCCGGCGGCTCCGGCGCCGACGTTGCCCGCCGGTCCCGGGGTCTCCACGTGCGTCTTGCCCTTGTCGTCGACGTGGACGAGCGCGAGGCCCGCGAGTTCGACGACGAGGTCGCTCTGGAGCTGTTGCACTTCCTCGTACGCGGCGACGGCGTTCTTGTCGTCCTCGAACGAGATCACGATGAGGTCTGCCATGGTCGTTTCCTTCGGTTGTTGGCGGTCATCACTTGGTGTAGCGGTTGACGCGCACCGGACCGGCGGCGTCGATGATGCGGTGTGCTTCGTCCACGGTCGCGGCGTCGCCGTGGACGACCACGAGGTAGCGGTCGGCCTTGAGGTCGTCCTCGTACTGCGGGATCTCCTCCTCGGGGACTGCCAGGCCGATGAGCGCGCCGAGTCCTGCGCCGATGCCGGCGCCGACGAGCGTGCTCGCGAGCCACCCGGCGGCGGCGACCCAGCCGATGCCGGGCAACCAGACGAACCCGAGGAGGAGCCACCCGGTCAACGCTCCCCAGAGGGCGCCCCAGCCGCCGAAGGTCCCTGCTTCGTTTCCGACCGGGATCCAGCCGTGCACCTTCTTGTCGTCCTTCACGCCCTTCCCGACGATGGAGACGACGTCGTCGCCGTACCCGGCGTCCTTGAGGGCCTTCGCGGCGCCGAGCGCTTCGTCGCTCGACGCGAAGACGCCGACTGTCGAGTCGCTTGCGGTGGTCGTCGTTGCCATGGGATGTCCTCCTGTGGTGTCTGGTGTCTGGTGTCTGGTGTCTGGTCTCGAGGGGTCGTCAGCCGCTGATCAGTCGCTGCTTCGCGGCGGCGAACTCGTCGTCGCTGAGCAGCCCCTGCTGCTTGAGCTGGCCGAGTCGTTCCAGTTCGGTCATCAGGTCCGGCGCGGCGGGCGCCGGCGCGACCGGTGGGGCCGGTGGGGCCTGCGCGGGAGCCGGTGGCGCCATCGGCACGGTCTGCTCGGCGTCCCACGCGTCGGCCGAGGCGCGTTCGTCCGCGGCCCGCTGCTGGCGGTTCCGCATCGCGCCGCCGACCGCGGACGCGGTCCCCGCGACGACCGCGGTCCGGGCGGCGAGCCCGAGGAGTCCTGGTCTGCCGAATCGTCGGTACAACATGGGGTCTCCTAGCCGATGTGCGCCGCTGCGGCGAGCTCGTTGAGTGCTGGTGCCGGAACGCGTGTGCTCCACAGCAGGTGGCTCCCGCTGTCGGTGAACCGCTCGGCGAGGGCCTTCGCCCAGAGCTGTTCGATGACGACGATGGCCGCCGACGTGCCGGGCTCCAGCGATTCCGCGACCTCGTCGATGTCGTCGTTCGCGGCGAGCCCGCGGGCCTCGAGCTCGACCGGCCCCGAGGAGCCCGGGATCGCGACCGGTGTGACGTCGTCGATCTCACGGACCCGGACGGACCCGTCCTCCGCCTTCGTGATGAGGAGGAGGTCGAGCAGTCGCACGGTGTCCGATGCGATGAGGTCGGTCAGTGCACCGAGCACCGCGGTGTCCGGCAGGTCACCGCGGTACGCGGCGACGAAGACCTCGGCCGGTCCGTACGCGAAGGTGGTGGTCACGGTGTCACGCCGCCGCGTGTGCCGACGGACGCGCGGCACCGAGTGCGTGCGCCTTGATCGCGTCGAACTCGGCCGGCGTGATGGTGCCGGCGTCGAGCAGTGCCTGGGCCTTCGCGATCTCGTCCGACGGCGAGCTGCCGGCGACACGACGGATGTAGCCCTCTGCGGCTTCCTGGTTGCGCTGCGTCGCCGCGGCACTCCGTTCCGCCATGCCGCGACCACGCGCGATCAGGTAGACGAACACCGTGAGGAACGGTACGAAGACGAGGAAGAGGACCCAGACGGCCTTCCACCACCCGTTGAGCTCGCGGTCCCTGAAGAGGTCGGCGATGACGGAGAACAGCGCCATCAGCGCGGCGACGAACGTGAACGCGAGGAACGCGTACCAGACGATCGCCCAGAATGTGGTCCAGAAGTCCATGACGGATCCCTCCCTGAGTTGATGGGCCCAGGTCTATCCGGGACCGGACACCCGGAGGACCACCCCAAGCGGGTGATTCCAGGCGTGCCGGGCACTCACCCGGCCCGGGTGATGCGGCCCCGTACCGGCAGCGCGACAGTGGCGCCATGAGCGATCACGAGACGACGGTCAGCACACCGGACCTGCCGCCGATGGCAGCGATCCCCGGCCTCTTCGACGACCTCGACCACCAGCTTGCGTGCCTCACCTACCTCTGGGCGTTGCCGATCGTGTCGTACGCGCACTGGAGTGCGGTGCACCGAGACGTCTTCGGGGCATCGGACCACGATCTGGTGCACTACGTCTCGTACCGCGACCGGCTCGGGATCATCACCGCGAACGCGACCACCCCGTACATCCTGAACTTCTTCGACCTGTCGGCGACCGGTCCGCTCGTGATCGAACTGCCACCCGGGCCGACCGCCGGCGGGATCTCCGACTTCTGGCAACGCGAGGTGGCTGTCCTCGGCGAGATGGGCCCGGACGCCGGTCACGGTGGCACGACCCTCGTCGTCGGACCCGGCCAGGGCGTCCCGCCACACGACGACTCCTGGAACGTCGTGCACTCGACCGGGGTCAACATCATGTTCGGGTTCCGCACCCTCGATCCCGACCCAGCCCGAGGCGCCGCGTTGGCCGGTGCGGTGCGCGTCCACCCGCTGTCCCAGCACGACGACCCGCCGGTCACGAGACTCGTCTCGCCCGCAGGACGTCCGTGGTCCGGAGACCAACCGCGCGGACTGGGGTACTGGGAGTCGCTGCACGCCGTCTACCAGTCCGAGGTGGTCGACGAACGCGACCGGTTCTTCCTCGCGATGATGCGGCAGCTGGGGATCTCACCGGGCGAGCCCTTCGCGCCCGACGACCGGCTCCGCGCCGTCCTCGAGCGCGCGACGTCCGACGGCGAACGGATGGCGCAGGCCAACACGTTCGCGAAGCGCTTCCCGGGCGCGCGGTACTGGCCGGATCGCCGGTGGGACACCGCCGTCGTCCTGTCGCGCTCCGACCAGCGCGGTCCCTGGTACGACGAACTGCTCGAGCGGGCGTCGTGGTTCTACGAGGCCGTCAGCTTCTCCTCGGCGATGAAGAGCACCACCCCGGGGAAGGGCCAGGCGTACCTGGGCGCCTACGTCGACGCCGAGGGAGCGTGGCTCGACGGCGGCGCCGCGTACACCCTGACCGTTCCGCCCGACGTCCCCGCGGCGCTCTTCTGGTCCGTCACCGTCTACGACGTGGCGAGCCGGTGCCTCATCGACAACGCCCAGCAGCGCGGGGACCGCGGCAGTCGTGACGCGGACCTCGTGGTCGAGTCCGACGGCTCGGTCGTCCTGCACTTCGGCCCCGAAGCGCCGGCCGGCCGGGAGTCCAACTGGGTGCAGACGATCCCCGGTCAGCACTGGTTCTCGTACCTGCGTCTGTACGGGCCCCTCGAGCCGTACTTCGAGCGCAGCTGGACCCCTGGCGACTTCACCAGGATCTGACGTCGGCCCATGCTCGCCGCGATCGGTCAGGTGCTGCCACTCGCGATCGCGGGTGCGCTGAGCTCCGTCCCGATCGCCGGCGTCCTGACACTCCTGCTCGGCGCGCGACGACTCGGCCCCGCGATCCTCTTCGCCCTCGGGTACGTGGCGACGGTCTTCGTGGCCACTCTCGTCGCGACCGCACTGTTCTCGACGGTCCTCGTGCCCGACCTCCACCTCGGCAAGGACCCGACCCTCGGCGTGTTCGAGCTGGTGCTCGGCGGCGGGGCCGTCCTGGCCGGCGCCGTGCTGTGCTCCCGCCCCGCGCGGACCGAGCCGAGCCGGATGAGCACCGTCCTGTCCGCGGCGCTCGGCACCGTGCGACCGGGCATCGCGTTCGCCGTCGGCGCGGTGCTCGCGGTCCGGCCGAAGGCCCTGCTGCTCGCTGCCGGTGTGGGGATCGTCCTCGCGCCGGCGGACGTCGCGCCGGGACCCGCCGTGGCGCTCCTCGCCGTGAGCGCGGTGCTCACCGCGGGAACGGTCATCGGGCCGATCGTCTTCGCCGTGGTGGGCGGCGACTCCGCCCGCGGACGGCTCGAGGAGATCCGAGCCTGGTCGGGCCGGAACTCGCGGGCGGTGACGCTCGTCGTCCTGTTCCTCGTCGGCGCGGTGCTCGTCGGCGACGGACTCGGGCGCTTCTGACGCCGGGGACCGCCCCACCGGGATCCGCACCGGCGAACTCCGCTCAGGACGGCGCTCAGGACGGCACTCAGGCCGGGAACACGGTGTCCCAGTCGTCGCGGACGCTCACGACCGTCACGTCGCGGTCGGCGGCCTCGGCGAGCATCGCCTCCGCGCCGCGGTCGTAGGGCTCGTCACCCCGGCCCGTCGTGTCGTCGTGGTGGACCAGCAGACGCAGTCCGGCGGCACCGGGCAGCGTGTACTCGAGCATCTCCCGGTCGCCGTCCGAGTTCCCCACCGCCACGGCCGGACGTCGACCGATGCGGCTCCAGATCCGGACCGGTTTCTCCGGACCGTCGTCGAAGAACGCGAGCGCGTCGACGTACCGCACTTCCCCGTCCACGTATTCGAGGCCCATCGCCGACCCGACCACGCGCTCCGCCGGGATGTCGTAGTTCACCTCGGTCATCGGCCGCATGAAGTCCCGCTCGCCGGCCGACACCACGTAACAGGCGAACCCGTGGCTCCGGAGCACCGCGATGAGTTCGACCATCGGCTGGTACACGGTCGCCGAGTACGGGGTGCGCAGCACCGGGTGCTCGGCGGTGGCGTAGAAGTCCGCGACCAGTTCGCCGTACCGGTCGACGCTCATGCCCGCGGTCACGTGCACGACCGCGCCGAGCAGCAGGCGCAGGTCGGTGTCGTCCCCGGCGGCGTGCGCATCCACGGCGTTCCCGATCCACCGCAGATCCCCGGCGAGGGCTGCTGCGTACGGCTGGGTCCCGGCGAGTTCCGGGTCGTTGCGCGCGGCGTCGGCCCACTGCGCGACGAGCCACTGCAGCTGTGTCGGGACCGGCTTCTCCGTCCACAGGGTTCCGTCGTTGTCGAACACCGCGATGCGGTCCGCCGGGTCGAGCGCGTCCGGCCCGCTCGTCGCCCGCGCGATGAAGTCCTCGATCGTCGTCCGTGCGGCGCCCGGGCGCCACGATGTCAGTTCCGTCATGGGGCGATGGTCCCCGACCGGCCTCCTGCGCGCCTCACCCGTTCCGGGTGCTCGTTCAGCGCATCCAGTCCTGCTGCGCGGTGTCCTCGCGGACACCGGCGGCCACGGCCACGGCACGCACCCGCTCGGTCAGTTCGTCGCCGCGCAGGTGCTTCGGGAACCCGATCACCGTCCGGTACAGCGGCAGGTCGATCGCCGTCCACTGCCCGTTGTCGACGACCACCCGGAGTGCGTCGACCTTGCCGAACGCGTACCGACCGGCTGCGGTGGTCTCCCCGTTGCCGACCGAACGGACCACGGCCCGCGGGATCCCGAGCAGCAGCCGCGGGGTGCTCCCGCCGGCGTACAGCCCGATGCCGTTGTGGTCCGCGACGAGCGTCGCCGACCCGCGCCGGGGCACGTCCCCGGTGAGGTCCGTGCCGAGCATCGCCGCGGTCCGGCGGATCTCCGTCGCGAGGTCCTTCTTCAGCAGCACGGGTGCCAGGTGCGCACCGGGGTGCAGCTGCGCGAGCGCGGCCTCGCGCCGACGCACGGTGGCGTTCTGGAACGCGAGGACGATCTCGAGGAGCGCGAAGATCCCGACCGCGTAGAGCGCGAGCGTCCCGGCCACCGCTCCGGTCGACATGCCGTCCTCGTGCTCGCGCCACGCCAGGAAGCCGAAGCGCAGCACGAGGTAGCCCCCGACCACGAGGATGCCGATGAGTCCGCCGCGTCGCCGACCCGGTGCGTTGTTGTTCCCCACACCGCGACCCTAGGCCTCCCGCACGCGGTGCGGGAGGCCCACGCCCCGACCTGCGAACCCCCTCAGCGGGCGACAGTGCTCACCCGGAGGTCGTCGAACGTGCTCGTGAACCCGGAACCACCGAGCGAGATCAGCCCGATCCGCGGCGCGTCCCCGAGGTCGGCGGTCCACGTCCCGCCCTGGACGAAGTGCCGGCCGTCCGCGCTCGTCGACGCGGTGATCGGGTTCTGGTGCGGCGGAGCGGCGGCACCGCCACGTGGTGCGACGGACGTCGCGGTGACGGCGGACGTCGCCTGGGACAGGGCGGACGGGAGGCTCGGTGTGGCGACCGCGACCAGCGTCGCGACCGCGATCAGGACGGTGCTCGGCGCACGGCGGCGCGCCGCGGCGCGTTTCACCCGATACGGGCGATGGACAGCGGCGTCGCGGTGCGGAGAGAGTGCCCCATGGGGATCCGCACGAGGGCGCGCTCGTTCACGGCACTGGCTGCGGCCCTCGGGGTCGCTGTCGCGATGGGGATGACCGCCGCGGGGCCGTCGGCTGCTGCCGAGGAGATGCCGGTGGGCGCCGTCGCGACAGCGACACCGACACCGACACCGCTACCGACGGCGACTTCCTCGCCGTCGGCGACGCCAGCCGCTGCGCCGACGGCGACACCCTCTCCGGTGCCTTCGCCCGATCCGACGTCGACACCCACGTCGCCACCGACACCGACACCGACTCCGACGCCGCCGTCGGCCCCGGCACCGGCACGCTCATCGGCACCGGATCCACCGCGCTCGGCTGCGGTCCGGGCGGCAGCCCCGCCGACGACGCAGGCGCTGGTCCCGAACGCGAACACGGTGCCGATGGCATGGGTCGGGACCCCGGCGCAGCGGTCGGAGAGCACGCTGTCGACGCTGCAGGCAGCGCTGAACGCCGCGCCCGCAGGCGGCACGGTGTCGTTCGATCCGAACGACTACGCCTTCACCACCGCGCTCACCGTGCAGCGCCGCGTCACGCTCGCGTCCGCCGCGGACTCGACGCTGTTCGCTCGGTTCACGGTGAGCGCCGGCGGGCTGACCGCCGCGAGTACGGTCCGCTTCGGGGTGTCTGCGACGCCCGTGTTCTCCGTCACCGGGAGCGGTGTCGCCCTCGCGGACCTGCGGGTGAGCAACCCGAACGGCGTGCTCCGCCCGACCGGTGTGCAGCTCGGCGCCGGCGTGACGGGCGTGACGATCGCGGACTTCACCATGGACGGCGGCGGCCAGGCCTCGGCCTTCGGCGTCAACCTGACCACGGGGTCCGCGACCGTGACCGACCCCACCATCTCCGGCGTCGCCACCGGAGTCGGCGTGACGTCGACGTCGACCGCGTCCGGCATCGCCGTGCGCGGCGGGACGATCACGGCAGCGACCACCGGCATCGCGCTCGGAACGGCGACGGCCCCGGAGGTCGCCAGCACGACGGTCACCGGTCCCGGCGCACTCGGCACCGGCATCGACCTGCAGAACGCGAGCGCGTCCGTCGTCAGCGATGTGCGGGTCTCCTCGTTCGCACGCGGCATCGGGACGGCCAACACCAGCACCGCCGCCGGCCCGACCATCACCGACCCGACCATCAGTGCGGTGAGCCGGGAGGGCATCTCGCTCGGGAGCACCGGTCGCGCGGCGATCACGGGCGCCGACGTGACCGGGACCGCGGCCGCGGCGTCGACCGGCATCAACCTCTACCTCGCAACGGGGGTCACGATCACCCGGCCGACCATCGACTCGTTCGCGTACGGCGTGTTCACGAACGTCGGCGACACCGGGACGGGTCCGCGGATCGTCACGCCGACGATCAGGAACGTCACGACCGGCGTCACGCTCGGGTCGACGCAGGGTGCGAGGATCACCGACGCGACCATCACAGCGTCGGCTCCGGGCACCGGGATCAACACCCAGAACGCCGGCCGGGTCACCGTCAGCGATGCCGACGTCACCGGGATGCTCTACGGCGTGGGCACCACCTCGCAGATCGACGCCGACAGCGACCGGACCGGCATCACCATCGAGCGGTTGACCGTCGACGGCGCTCCGAACGCCTCCAACGCCGTCACCCTCCTCGGTGTGACGGACACCCGGATCACCGACGTCGTGGCCGAGATCGCCGGCGCCGGGGTGATCACCCACGAGTCCAGCGACGTGACGGTCAGCACCGTCGCCGTGACGGGGAAGCCGGGGCTGACGCCGACGAGTGGCGCCGCGATCCTCCGCGCCTACGGCTCCGAGCGCGTGAACGTGTCCCACGCGAGCATCGACGGCGGCTCCTACGGCGTGTTCTACTCGTCCACGGTCGGCTCCGACGTCACCGACGTCACCGTCGCGAACGTCTCCGAGTACGGCGTCTACGCCCGGAGCAGCGCCGACCTGGACATCGGCACCAGCGTCTTCCGTGACAACGGAGCCGTGGGGAACATCGTCGTCACCGTCCCCGCCGACGGCATCAGCCACGATGTTGTCATCCACGACAGCACGATGACCGACAACCGCGGTGGCGTGAACCTCTCGGCCGGGACGCGCGACGTCCGGTTCACGGACAACGTCGTGACTGGCCAGCCGGCGGTCATCACCGCCGCGCCGGCGCACGACGTCGTCATCAGCGGCAACACCGTCACGCAGACCAGCGCCGACGCGACGGCGGTCGTCGTGGTGCCGACGTACGAGGACGGTGCCGATCCCGGCTCGTACTCGTCCTCCGGGATCGAGGTCCGCGACAACCGGTTCAGCGGGTCCGGCACCTGGATCCGTGTGGGGTCGCCGGCCGGCAGCGACAGCGCCGAGCGCCGGACGCTGCAGGACCCGGTCCTCGTCGTCGGCAACACCTTCCCCGCCGACTCCGTCGCGATCCGGACGTTCCCGAACGCCGTGGTCGGCGCGGACAGTGCCGACGTCGCCGCTTTCGGCGCCGCGGCACGGACGGTGGCACCGACGGACGTGACGGGCCCCGTGGCAGTGGATGCCCGCGACCACGGCGACCCGAACGACTGGGGGTCGCCGTGCCGGGCGACGGGGTACCTCGACGACGCGCTCTCGTACGACGGCGGCGGGGCCACGGTGTACGAACTGGCGGTGGCCCCGGTGCTGTACCCGGAGAACTGCATCGACCTCGCGCTGACCCAGAGCGCGATCACCCCGACCGACGTCCCGCTGCACGCCGGGGACACCGTGTCGTGGAGGCTCACCGCCCACGACGACGGACCCGGTGCAGCACCGTCCGGGTGGACCGTGACGCAGCTGCTCCCCGACGGAGTGACGCTGGTGTCGATGACCGGCGACGGGTACCGCTTCGACGGGACGACGGCGACCGCCGAGGACCCGCTCGCCGCGGGTGAAGACGCGCCGCCCGTCACCGTCACCGTCCGTGTGACGGAGCACGCGCCGGCAGACCTCCGTGTGGTTGCCTACGTCGCTCCGGCACCGGTGCGCGACCTCGACGGCGACGGACACGATGACGAGGTCGTCGAACGCACCAGCCCGCTCGTCGTCCCCACCCTCGAGACGGACCCGGCGGCCTCCCCCACCGACAACGACGCGGGCGGCGCCTGGACCGTCGCGGGGACCACGCCGACACCCTCCGGCGGCAACGGCACGGGTGACGACGGTGGTTCCGACACCGGCAGCGGCGGAGCCGCCCCGTCCGCGAGGACGATCGACCAGGGCGGCCCGGTCGGGCTGGTCGGCTCCGCGACGGCAGACCAGTTCGGCGGGCTCGCCTGGACCGGGGTGTCGCTGGCCGTGCCGTTCGCCGCCACCGTGGTCCTGCTCGTCCTCGGGATGATCGGCCTCCTCGCACGCCGCCGAGCCCGGAGCCACCAGCGCTGAGTGCCCCGTCGTGGCAGGCTCGAGGGGTGATCGAGCCGAGCACCGTCGTGTGGACCCTCCTCGGCGTGCTCGTCCTCGTCGCCGTGGCGACCGCGGTGCTGCTCGTCACCCGCGCGCCCGCGCCGTGGGCACCAGCACTCGCCGTGCTCCGCGGCACACTCCAGCTCGCCGCGATCAGCCTCGTCCTGACGGGAGTGATCCGCGACCCGTTCTGGATCGTGGTGGCGCTCCTGGTGATGTTCGGCGTCGCGACGACCACGGCCGCTCGACGTCTCGGCACCCTGCGGACACGGTTCCTGCCCGTCGTCCTCGCGATGGCGGCCGGTATCGTCGTCGCGCTCGGTGTCGTGTTCGTCACCGGCGCCATCGCGTTCACCCCGCGCTACGTGCTCGCCGTGGGCGGGATCGTGATCGGCAACGCGATGACGACCGCGACCCTCTCCGGACGACGCTTCGTCGAGCTGGCCGACGACCGGTGGGAGGAGGTCGAGGGGTGGCTCGCGCTCGGTGCGACCCCGCGGCAGTCGACCGTCGACCTGGTCCGCCGCGCGGTGCACGCCGCGATGGTCCCGGCGACCGACCAGACCAGGACGACCGGGCTCGTCACGCTGCCGGGCGCGTTCGTCGGAGCCATCTTCGGCGGGGTCTCACCGCTCGAGGCCGGGCGCTTCCAGATCGTCGTGCTGGCGGCGATCATCGCGGCGGGCGCGATCGTCGCGACCGTCCTCACGGCGGAGCTCGCGCCGGTCCGGACCCGGCCGGTCCCGACGACCTGACACAGCGACGGCTATCGTCGGGGCATGGGGATCCTGAGGTGGGCTGGACGAACCGCACTGCTGTGCATCCAGGTGCTGGCGGGCGTGCTGGGAGCGCTCGGCGCGAACGGCACGACGAGCAACGGGCCGGCGCCGATGCAGCAGCGCCCGCCGCACGACGACTACCGGCCCTGACGTCGCCGCGGGCCGATCAGTCCCGGTGCGAGCGATCGTGCGCGATCCCACGCTCGTCTGCGTCTGACAGGGTCGTGCGCAGGACCGTACCGCCGTGGCGCTCGACGGCGTCCATGACGGCGCCTCCGGCCCCGGCGTCTCCGTAGACGACCACCGCACTCGTCCCGGGATGCACCTCGTCCTGCACACGCCGACGGAACGCGGCGTCCACCCCGGTGCGGTCGAGCCCGGCGAACAGCGCGCCGACCGCTCCACCGATGACGAGTCCGATCACGGGGACGAAGAAGACCAGACCGATCAGCGCACCGAACACCGCGCTCGTGGCTGCCTGCGCACCCCGCACCGCCCCGCGACCCGGCGTCTCGACGTGCATCCGTCCCGACTCGTCGACGTGCACGAGCGCGATGCCTCCGAGGTCGAGTTGCTCCTGGGATCGCAGGTCCTCGTACGCGGCAGACGCCCGGGCGTCGTCGTGGAACGTGATGACGAGGAGATCGGTCATGGCGGCTCCGTTCTGCGTGCCGCCCGGTTTACCGCACCCTGCCGGCGACGACACCACCCGACCAGGGTGACGCTCGACACCGGACGAACTCACCCGGCCCGGGCGATGCGGGCGGTCGGCGGGTGCCGTTCCGTGGACTGACGCAGATGACCACGACGAGCACGGGAGCCAGCATGAGCATCGGTGGCGGGATCTTCCTCATGGTCGTCGGCGCGATCATGGCGTTCGCGCTGGACTTCCAGCTCGCGCGCGTCGACATCAACCTGATCGGCTACATCCTCCTCGTCGCCGGGTTCCTGGTGCTCGTCCTCGGGATCGTCAGCCGCGTCCGACGGCGCCGGGTGGAGTCGACGTACACGGTGACGGTCGACCCGGTGACCGGCGAACGCGTGACGCGTCGGATCACGGACGAGGGCGGGCGCGAGGACTGACCGGTCCGACGCGCAGAGAGGAGCGAACGGTGACCGAGTCCGTCAGCAAGCGCGATCGGTGGCGCGGGAGCCGCGAGCTCGTCACCGTCATCATCCTGTCGGTCACCGCTGTCCTGACCGCGTGGTGCGGCTTCCAGGCGTCGAAGTGGAGCGGCGAGATGTCGATCGCCTTCAGCCAGGCGTCGAGTGCGCGTGTCCAAGCGGCGGACGCGTCCTCCGAGGCTCGGGACGCCCGCCAGTGGGACCTCACGATCTGGGTGCAGTGGGTGCTCGCCGACGCCGATGGCGACACGACCCTCCGCAACTACGTCGAGGAACGCTTCACGCCGGAACTCCGCACCGCCTTCGACGCGTGGCAGGCGGACGGACGCGCCGACACCGGGCCGTTCGCGGAGAAGTCCTACGTCCCCGAGGGAAGCGCGCACGCTGCGGCGCTCAACCACCGCGCGGACCAGCGGTTCGACGTCGCGCTGCAGATGAACCACCGCGCGGACAACTACTCCATCCTCACGGTCCTCTTCGCCCTGGTGCTGTTCCTCACCGCGATGTCGCAACGCGAGCTCAATGATCGGCTCCGCGACGTGTTGCTCCTGACGGCGATCGCGGGGACCGTCGTCGGCGCGGTGCTGCTGATCACCTTCCCCGTCGACCTCTGAGACTCCAGCGCAGCGATCGACACAGGTCAGCCGCCGCTGTACAGTCACGCCATGCTGACCGCCGCATCACGCCTCGACGTCATGAACCGGCTCGGACGAGCCCTCGCCGATCCGACGCGGTCACGCATCCTGCTCCGCCTCCTCGACGGGGCCGGCTACCCGGCACGCCTGGCGGACGAGCTCCGGCTCACCCGCACCAACGTCTCGAATCACCTGGCATGCCTGCGCGGCTGCGGCATCGTCGTCGCCACACCCGAGGGACGCAGCACCCGTTACGAGATCGCGGATCCGCACCTCACGCGCGCGCTCGAAGCGCTCGTCGACGTGGTCCTCGCGGTCGACGACGGCGCCGGGTGCACCGATGCCGGATGCGACGTCCCGCTCTGCTGCGGAGTCGGAGCGTGAGCGGTACCGTGCGCCTCGGGACGCCGGACCCGGACGCCCGGCGCCTCCTGCTGCAGCGTCGCGTGCGGTGGATCGTCGCCGCGACGATCGCGTACAACGTCGTCGAGGCGGTCGTCGCGATCGCTGCCGGCACCGTGGCGTCCTCGACCGCGCTGATCGGGTTCGGCCTCGACTCCGTCGTCGAGGTCCTCTCCGCCGCAGCCGTCGCGTGGCAGTTCGCCGGCCGTGACCCCGAGGCACGGGAGCGGACCGCACTCAAGGTCATCGCCGTCTCGTTCTTCGCCCTCGCCCTGTACGTCAGCGTCGACGCGGTCCTGACGTTGACCGGGCTCCGCGAACCCGAGCACAGCGCCGTCGGCATCGTCCTCACCGCGGTCAGCCTGGCGGTCATGCCGTTCCTCAGCATGCTGGAGCGCGGGACGGGCAAGGAGCTCGGTTCGGCCTCCGCGATCGCCGACTCCAAGCAGACGCTCGTGTGCAGCTACCTGTCCGCCGCGGTGCTCGTCGGCCTCCTGCTCAACACCCTCGTCGGCTGGACCTGGGCCGATCCGGTCGCTGCGCTCGTCGTGGTGGTCGTCGCCGTGCGGGAGGGGCTCGAAGCCTGGCGGGGGGACGCGTGCAAGCAGCCCGTCGCAGCGCTCATCGGCGAGCGGGAGGTCGACACGTGCGACTGCTGCTGAGCTGCGGCGGGAACGAGAAAACCCCCGACCGGACCGGAGTCCTGTCGGGGGTTTCGTGGTGGGCGATACTGGGATCGAACCAGTGACCTCTTCCGTGTCAGGGAAGCGCGCTACCGCTGCGCCAATCGCCCAGAGAGTCGCTGCGTTGACCGAGGTCACTGCAGGAACTTGAGGTGGGGACGGGATTCGAACCCGCGTGGACGGCTTTGCAGGCCGCTGCCTAGCCTCTCGGCCACCCCACCATCGAGGTTCACGTCTCCGTGAGTACCCGAACGGTGGGATACCCTCTGGTGAGAAGCCGGTTCCCGGGGGAACCAGCACTCGAGCGGATGACGAGATTCGAACTCGCGACCCTCACCTTGGCAAGGTGATGCGCTACCACTGCGCCACATCCGCATGTCGTGACCCGCTCTCGCGGCGACTCGTAAACTGTATCCGACTCCGAGCGGTTTCTCCAAAATCCTCCCCGTCCACCGGGCGTGTCCCCCGAGTTCATGCGGATCCGGCGGCTCGCGGGCGGCTCGCGGGCGGCTCGCGAGCGGCTCGCCGGCGGCTCGCCGGCGGCTCGCGGCACCCAGTGTGCGAGGTTCCGGACAGGGTGCGAGGCACGCGGGGCCCCACGGTGTACGGAAGCTCGCACACTGCGGAACCGCAGGCGCAGCAGCACGCCGGGCAGCACGCCGGGCAGCACGACGCGCGCGGGAGCGACACGCGGTTCGGCACCACCGCCGACATCCGCTACTATCGATCCGCACGCAAGTGCAGGGGGCGATTGGCGCAGTTGGTAGCGCGCTTCGTTCACACCGAAGAGGTCATCAGTTCGAGTCTGGTATCGCCCACGTGCCCATTCAGGGCCTGAAGAACCACCCACTGCAAGAACACCTGCAGTGCACAAAGAGCCCGGCGCAATCGCGTCGGGCTCTTTGCATCCCCCGACCCACCCGATCAGCAAGGGCAGCATGACCGACGTCGACCTCGAGTACTCCCGCGTCCGCGCGGTGCTCGACCGCCCGACGCTCCGCCTCATGTCCCGCCCCACGAGCGCGGTCGTGCTCGCCGTCTTCCGCACGGTGTTCGACCGCGACGTGCAGTACGTCCCCGCCGACCGGATGCACCTGCAGGTCGAGGAGCACGTCGCCCGGCTGCAGGCACACACGCAGCAGCAGCAGCAGCAGCACACGCAGCAGCAGCAACAGGAACAGGAACAGGACGAGCCCGACACCAGGCCGACCGGCCGCACGCTCTGCCGCGAATGGGTCGCCGCGCAGTGGCTCGTCCGCTCGAACTCCCCCGACGGCGACGAGCAGTACTCCCTCACGAGCCACGCCCTCGAAGCGCTGAGCCTCGTGGACGCCCTCTCCTCGGACCGGGCGCTCATCAGCGAGAGCCGCCTGGCGATGATCGTCGACGCCGTGCACCGCTGGGCCGCCCGCGCCGAGCCGGACCCGGACGTGCAGATCCGCCGGCTCGACGCACAGATCGCCGAGCTGCAGGCCGAGCGTGGTCGTCTCGCCAGTGGGGACGAGCCCACCGCGGTGGACGACGACCGGATGCGCGACGGCTACACGAACATCACGGACCTGATCCGCCAGCTCCCGAGCGACTTCAAGCGCGTCGAGGAAGCGGTGGCGAAGATGCACCGCGAGATCGTGGAGGACTTCCGGAACGAGGTCCGTCCGATCGGCGAGATCCTCGACGACTACCTCGCGCGGACGGACACCCTGATGGAGGCCACGCCGGAGGGCCGTGCGTTCGAGGGCGCCTTCGAGCTGCTCCGCGACGACGCCCTGCTCCTCCGCCTGCGGGACGACATCGCGACGATCCTCGACCATCCCTTCGCGGAGTCGCTCAGCACCGCCGAGCGCCGCACGTTCCGCAACACGGTCGTGATCCTCCGGCAGGGCATCGAGGACGTCCTCGCGCAGCGCCGCCTGCTCACCGGCACGCTCCGCGACCAGATCGTCGCGCACGACGTCGTCCGGGACCGCGAGCTCGACGCCGTGCTCCGCAGCGTGAACCGCCGGATGGCCGCGCTCATGGAGTCCGGCGGTGCGCGGGAGCGCATCCCGCTCGGCCTCCTCCCCCCGGTCGCCGAGGTCGGCACGCTCCGCGAACGCTTCTACGACCCCGACACCGAGGCGGTCCCGCCGCCCATCGAGGAACCCGACGACGACGTCTTCGACGAGATCGACGTCGAGTCGCTCCGGCGCCACGGTGGCCCCCTGCTCGTCGAGCTCCGCGAGGCGCTGCGCTCCGCCGGTGCCGGCACGAGCGTCGGCGCCTTCCACGCGCTGCCGCCGGAGCAGCGTCGCCCGGTCGAGCTGTTCGGCCTCGCGCACCTGCTCACCGGCCACACCGACTTCGAGACCGCCGTCACCGCCGTCCCGCACCACACGGTGCGCCCGGACGGCACGGCGGTCACCTTCACCATGCCCACGGCGGATCTCACCGAGGACCGTCCGGCAGACGACGACAGCACCACCCTGGAGGCCCGGTGACCGACACGACGGCATCCCACGTCGACGACACGGACGCGTTCGACGGCATCGATCCCTTCGACGAGTCCGCCTCCGTCCCGCAGGAGGACGAGCGCGACGAGTCGAGCTTCGCCCTCTTCGAGGGCGACGAGGGTCGCCTCGACGAACCGCAGCGCCGCGCGCTCGTCGCGCTGCTCCGGCACTCCTACGTCAGCGCGCGGACGCACGCCGACGAGTGGCGCGCGGTCCTCGATGCGGAGGGGCAACTGCGGTCCCGGCTGAACGACCTGTTCCTGGAACTGCACGTCGACCGCGACCGCGAGGTTGCGTGGAAGCGCCAGGCCCGCTCCGAGAGCCAGCGCCGCGGCTTCCCGACGCTGCTCCGCGACGTGCCGTACACGCGGGAGGAGACGATCGTCCTGGTCTACCTCCGGATGCGGCTCCGCGCCGACACCCGGCCGGGCCCCGACCAGGTCGTCGTCGACCGGTCGGAGATCCTCGGGCACGTGGCTGGCTTCCGACCGGCCACCGCGACCGACCGCACCCGCGACGAGGGCCGGGTCGCGAAGGCGATCGAGCGCCTGATCACCGCGCGGGTCCTGCTGAAGACGAGCGACCCGGACCGCTTCCGGGTGGCGAGCGTCGTCGAGGTCCTGCTCCCCCTGGAGCGGCTGCTGGAACTGGACACGTGGTTGGCGAGTACTGCGTCGTCGAACGCGACCACCGCACCGGTGGACGCGCCTGAGGGAGCCGAGCCGAGCCTCCAGGCCGATGACGACGACGAGGAGGAGTCCGCGTGACCGACTTCCGGATCGACACCGCCGGCATGCCGGCGCTCTTCGACACCGTTGCGCAGTGGCGCGCCCAGTCCGTGCAGGTCGTGAACTGGGGCGGCTTCCACGGCCACCGCCAGATCGAGCTGTCCGGTGCGGCGACGCTGATCTCCGGCGCGTCCGGCACGGGCAAGTCCACGCTGATGGACGCGTACCTCGCGGTGATGATGCCGTCCGACGTGCCGTTCAACGGCGCGTCGAACGACGCCACCACCGGGCGTGCGCGGAGCGCCGACCAGCGCAACCTGCTGACGTACCTGCGGGGCAAGATCGACACGCGGCGCGACCCGGAGTCCGGCGCCCTGCGGGACGTGAACCTGCGCGGCGACGACACCGCGACGTGGGGCGCCGTGGCGGTGACGTTCCTCAACGACGACGAGCGACGCTTCACCGTGCTCCGCGCGTACATCGTGCCGAAGCGGGCGCGCGGCGTCGGCGACATCCAGATGACCATGGCGACGGTCGACGACGACTTCGACCTGCGGCGGCTCGAGGACTTCGTGCCGTCCCGGTTCAGCCACCTCGAGCTGACCGGACGCGTCCCGGGGCTCGTGATCCGCGACACGTACCAGGAGCTCGCGTACACGCTGCAGACGCGGCTCGGGATCGGCGACTCCGGTGGCGGGAACCGGGCGATGCGCCTGCTCGCGCGGATCCAGGCCGGGCAGCACATGCCGACGGTCGACTCGCTGTACAAGTCGCTCGTGCTCGAGACGCCCGGCACCTACGAGGCCGCCGACCGTGCGCTCGCGCACTTCTCCGCGCTCGACGAGGCGTACGAGGCGATGGACACCGAGGAGCGGAAGGTCCGGATCCTCGCCCCCATCACCGAGCTGCACCTGGAGATCGAGCGGTCCCGCTCGGCCGCCGCGGCGCTCGACGGGATCGCCACCGGGTCCGAGGTGTCGCCCTTCGCGCACTGGACCGCGACCCGGAAGCGCGAGCTCCTGGACGACGAGGTCGCCCGGAACAGCCGCTCCCGGACCGCGGGGCGCGCCGAGGTGGAGGCGGCCTCCGCCCGGCACGCCGCCGTCGAGATCGAGCTGCGTGAGGCCGAGGCCCGGCTCCGGGACTCCGGCGGCAACGCGCTGGCGCAGCTCGAGGACCGGATCGACCGGCGGACGCGGGAGCGTGACGTGGTCGCCCGGGCGCGTGCGACGTTCGACACGCGGACCGCTCCGCTCGACGTGACGGTCTCCTCGGAGTCCTCGTTCGTCGCGGCGCAGCGCGCCTCGCACGAGTTCCTCGGGACGTTCGACGCGGCTCGCTCCTCGCTGGACGCTCGACGGGACGCACTGACCCGCGAGGAGTACCCGCTGCTCGACCGCGAGCGGTCCCTCCGCCAGGAGCGGCAGTCGCTCGAACACCGGCAGGGCGCGATGCCGCTGCCGATGCACGAGGCCCGCGTCGCGATGGCCCAGGCCGCCGGACTCGACCCCGCCGACCTGCCGTTCGTCGCGGAGCTCCTCGACGTGCTGCCCGGCGAGGAGCGCTGGCGCACGGCGATCGAGTCCGTGCTCGCGCCCGTCGCCCGCACGCTCCTGGTCGACCAGGACCAGCTCGACTCCTTCAGCGCGGCCATCGACGCCCTGCGCATCCCGGTCCGCGTGCAGTTCGAGGGCGTGCCGTCGGGCCCGCACCTCGACGTCGACGGCGACCGGGCGATGGTGTCCGGCAAGCTCGCGATCAAGGACTCCCCGTTCAGCACGTGGGTCCGCTCCCGCATCGAGTCGGACCGGATCGACGCCCGCTGTGTGTCCTCCGCATCGGAGCTCGGTGGCGGGGGCCGACGGGTCACCGAGTCCGGACAGCTCCGCGACGGCCGACGCGGTGCCCACGGGGACCGTCGGCAGGCCAACGTCATCGGGTTCACGAACGAGGCCCGCGTCGTCGCCGTCGAGACCGAACTCGCCGCGATCGCGCAGGACCTCGCGACGCTCGAGGCCCGGCGCACCGACGTCGCGCAGGACATCGCCGCGCTCGACGAGCTCCGTGCGGCGCACCAGCACCTGGTCGACACCACCTGGGAGGGCATCGACGTCGCGGGGGTCGAGGCGTCGCTCGACCGGCTCTCCACCGAGCGGGAGGCCCTGCTCGCCGCCGACGACGGGCTCCGGACGCTCCGGGCGTCGGTCGCGCGGCTCCGCACCTCCCTCGACGAGGCCGCGGATCGTCGCTCGGCCGCGCGCCTCACCGTGCAGCGGCTCGAGGAACGGCACGCCGTGCTCGTCGACGGGCAGGACGCCGCCGCGGAGATCCTGGCGCGCTTCGACGACTCCCCCGCGTCGCTCCCCGACGACCAGCAGGCACAGCTCCTGGCCGAGACCTTCGACGAGGTCGGCGCGCCCGACGGCGTCGACGGCTTCGACGACGCCACCCGCCGGCTCCGGCGGCGGCTCGAAGAACGCCTGTCGCAGGCGCTCGACGGTGCCGCGTCGGCCTCGAACGCGTTGACGATGACCTTCCAGCGGTACCAGGACGCCTGGCCCGACCCGAACCTCGGCACCGGCGTCGCCTCGTACCCGGACTACCGCGCGATCCTCGACCAGATCGTCGCGACCGGGCTGCACGCGCGCCGCAGCGAGTGGCGTCGACGCCTGTCGCAGTGGAGCGGCGAGGACCTCGTCCCGCTCGCCGGCGCCTTCGACCGCGCCGTCGTCGAGATCGAGGAGCGCCTCGAGCCGGTCAACGAGATCCTCCGGGACCTGCCGTTCGGGGCGAACCGGGACCGCCTGAAGATCGTGATCCGCCGGGTCACCCGCGAGGACGTCACGCAGTTCCGTCGGGAACTCCGCGCCCTGTCGGCCTCGGTCGACACCGAGCTGACCGACGACGTGCTGGAGACCCGGTTCCGCCGGCTCCGGCGGTTCATGGCGGTCATCCGGCAGGACCCGTCCGCACCCCGTGGCGCGCGGGCCTCGCAGCGCGACGCCGTGCTCGACGTCCGGCGGCACATGGAGATCACCGCGGTCCGCTACGACACCGCGGGCAACGACCTCGGCGTGTACTCGTCCCTCGGCGACAAGTCCGGCGGCGAGACGCAGGAGCTCGTCGCGTTCATCGTGGGGGCGGCGCTGCGCTACCAGCTCGGCGACGAGACCCGGCCGCGGCCCCGCTTCGCGCCGGTGTTCCTCGACGAGGCGTTCATCAAGGCGGACTCGGAGTTCGCCGGGCGTGCCGTGACGGCGTGGCTCCGGCTCGGGTTCCAGCTCGTGGTGAGTGCACCGCTCGACAAGGTCACCGCGCTCGAGCCCTCGATGGAGCGCCTGCTGTCGATGCGGAAGCACCCCGACACGGGCCACTCGTCCGTGACGGAGATCGTCCGCGCGTCCGCCTGACGGGCGGGTGGGCACCAGCCGGCCACTGGTGAGATCGCACTTCCTGTCGCCTTCGCTGGGCGACACCGACACGAAGTGCGATCTCACCGAGGCGTGCCGTACGGTCGAGGCGTGCCGTACGGTCGAGGCGTGATGTGGAACCGGAAGCGCCGAACCCCCGCTGGCGACGAGTCCCCCGGGGCGCTCGGGATCGGGGCGCTCGTCCGCGTCGTCGACGCCACGACCGGCGGCGAGCAGTGGGTGGACGCCGACGGCTCAGGTGACCTGGTCGGTGTCGTCGTGGGACCCGGCGGGAACCAGATCGTCGGCTACCCGGGCGTCGGCGAGCCGCTGTCGTGGACCGTCGCCTTCGACGAGCCCGTGTACACGAAGGACGGCCGCGGCCCCTTCGAGCGCGCGACCGTCCTGAGTCGTCAACTGGTCCCGGTGGAACCGGACGTGAGCTAGGGCCTAGTACTCCTCGGACCCGCTCTTGAGCATGGCGGCGATGGCCATGCACGTGAACACGCCACCGATGACGCCGATGCCGATGACGACTGCTCCGACGAGCTCCAGCATGATGTGTCTCCCAGGTTCGAGGCCGATGTGGCGGTTCTCAGGCTACCGGATCCCGCGCATCAGGCGGAGCACCGGGCGGGCGGCGACGAGCAAGAGCACGCCGACGACGACCGCGACGAGGCCGAGGATCGAGAAGTACGGCGCTTCGTTCTGCGGGTCGTAGTACTTCGACAGGACGCCGGTCACCGCGGTGCCGAGCGACACGGACAGGAAGAACAGCGCGACCATCTGCGTCTGGAACTTCGGCGGTGCGAGCTTCGTGGCGACGGACTGCCCGATCGGCGACAGCAGCAGTTCGGCGATCGTGAAGACGAGCAGGATGCCGACGAGCACGAGGACGGGCGTGCCGTTCCGACCGGTGCCGACGAAGGGCAGGAACAGCAGGAACGCGATGCCCATGATCCCGGTGCCGAGGGCGAACTTCGTCGGCGTGGACGGCTGGCGCTTGCCGAGCTTGGTCCACATCGCCGCGAACACCCCGGACAGCACGATGATCATGATCGGGTTGATCGACTGCACCCACGACACCGGCATCTCCCACCCGCCGATGGTCCGGTCGAGGCGCTGGTCGGAGTAGATCGTCACGACCGTGAACTGCTGCTGGTACAGCGACCAGAACACCGCGCTGCCGATGAACAGCGGGATGAAGGCGAGCACCCGGGAGCGCTCGTCCTTCGTGATGCCGCTCGTGAGGATCACGATGAAGTACGTGATCGCGGCGACGATGACGATCGCGACCACGACGGTCGGCAGGTTGTCGACGTTGAGGAGCCCGGTGAGCACCGCGACGACGACGATCGCGAGGCCGACGGCGACCAGCACGCCGACCATCGGGTACCGGCGCTTCGGCAGCGGGTTCGTGACGTGGCGGACGACCTCGGGCAGCTTCCGTCGGCGGATGCCGTACTGGATGAGGCCGGCGGCCATGCCGACCGCGGCGAGACCGAAGCCGAAGTGGAAGCCGAGCGAGGACTGCAGGAGCCCGGTGAGGATCGGCCCGAAGAACGCGCCGATGTTGACGCCGAGGTAGTACAGCGAGAACCCGGCGTCGCGGCGCGGGTCCTCCTTCGAGTAGAGCCCGCCGACGATCGTCGTCGCCGTGGCCTTGAGCCCGCCGGACCCGAGGGCGATGAGCACGAGGCCGACCCCGACGCCGGTCACCCCGGGGAGCAGGGCCAGGGCGATGTGGCCGCACATCACGACGATGGCGCTGGTGAACAGCGTGCGGTCCGCACCGATCAGCCGGTCGGCGACCCACGCGCCGATGATCGTGAACAGGTACACGGCGCCGCCGTAGGCGCCCATGATCCCGGTGGCGACGTGCTCGTCGACGCCGAGGCCGCCGCGGGCGACCGAGTAGTACATGTAGATGAGGACGATGCCCTGCATCCCGTAGAAGGAGAAGCGCTCCCAGAGCTCGACGGCGAACGGGGTGGACAGCTCGAACGGCTGGCCGAAGAAGGTCCGTCGTGGTTTCACATCGTGCCCTGGGGCGGTGGTGCCTGACATGCCAGCCAGTCTGCCCCGCATCCGAGGGGCGCGCCCAATCGTCGAGGACCGCTCGCACATCCGCCTTTGGAGGGTTCCCACGATCTGTTCCGGACCGGAACGGTGAGCGGTTGTGGCCCGCGCACCCCTCTCGTGCGGCTCTCGGGCGCGGTGCATAGCGTGGACCGGAGCAACATCGCCGTTCAGGAGGGACCGAACACATGGTCGACACCGCACCCGAGACCACCGCCGACACCCGCACCGGGACCCCGAAGGCCGACGCCGCGGGCGATCCGGCAGCCGGGACACCGACGGCCGGCACCGACACGGACGTGCGCATCGACGTCGACCTGCTCGCCGAGCACCTCCTCGGTCGCTGGGCCGAGGACCGCCGGGCATCGCGGCGCCTCGTGCTCGACCCGGCGCTGCACAAGGTCGAGGGCCTCACCATCGCCGAGCACCGCGCCCGCGCGTTCGACCAACTGCGGATCCTGCAGCAGGCCGGCGCCATCCAGCGCCCGTACCCGGAGGAGTTCGGCGGCGAGTCGAACCACGGCGGCAACATCGCGGCGTTCGAGGAGTTCACCACCGCGGACCCGTCGCTGCAGATCAAGGCCGGCGTGCAGTGGGGTCTCTTCGGCTCCGCCGTCCACCACCTCGGCACCGAGCGCAACCACCGCGAGTTCCTGCCCGGCATCATCGACTTCGACGTGCCCGGCTGCTTCGCGATGACCGAGACCGGCCACGGCTCCGACGTGCAGAGCATCGCGACGAGCGCCACGTACGACCCGGAGACGCAGGAGTTCGTCGTGCACACGCCGTTCCGCGGCGCGTGGAAGGACTACATCGGCAACGCCGCCCTGCACGGCAAGGCCGCGGTCGTGTTCGCGAAGCTCGTCACGCAGGGCGTCGACCACGGCGTGCACGCGTTCTACGTCCCGCTGCGCGACGACGACGGCGAGTTCCTGCCGGGCATCGGCGGCGAGGACGACGGCGTCAAGGGCGGCCTCAACGGCATCGACAACGGCCGGCTGCACTTCGACCACGTCCGGGTCCCCCGCACCAACCTGCTGAACCGGTACGGCGACGTCGCCGAGGACGGCACCTACTCCTCACCGATCGACTCCCCCGGACGCCGCTTCTTCACGATGCTCGGCACCCTCGTGCAGGGCCGCGTGTCGCTCGACGGCGCCGCGGTCGTCGCGCAGAAGATCGGACTGCAGATCGCGCTCACCTACGCGATGCAGCGTCGCCAGTTCCCGACCGGCGGCGGCACCGAGGGCGTCCTGCTCGACTACGGCCAGCACCAGCGCCGCCTCATCCCCCGGCTGGCGAGCGTCTTCGCGCAGTCCTTCGCGCACGAGCAGCTGCTCCGCACGTTCGACGACGTGTTCAGCGGCCGCATGGACACCCCGGAGCGCCGCGAGGACCTCGAGACCCAGGCAGCGGCGTTCAAGTCGATGTCCACCTGGTACGCCCTGGACACCCTGCAGGAGTGCCGCGAGGCCTGCGGCGGCGCCGGCTTCCTCGCCGAGAACCGGCTCACCAGCCTCCGCGCCGACCTCGACGTGTACGTGACGTTCGAGGGCGACAACACCGTGCTGCTCCAACTCGTCGGCAAGCGTCTGCTCACCGACTTCCGGAAGCGCGCACCGCGCGACGCCGCCTCGACCGCGAAGTTCGTCGCCGCCCAGGTGGGGTCGAAGCTCGCCGACGCCAGCGGCGTCCGCCGGCTCGGTCAGGCGGCGAAGGACCGCGGTTCGCTCGCCGCGAGCGTCGCCGACCTCCGCGACCCCGGCACCCAGCGCGACCTCCTCGCAGGCCGTGTCGACACCATGGTCGCCGAGATCGGCATGCGGTTGAACACCGCCGGCAAGGACCGTGCACGGCAGGCGCTCCTGCTGAACCGGTCCCAGCACGAGCTCATCGAGGCGTCGAAGGCGCACGCGGAACTCATGCAGTGGGACGCGTTCACCGCCGCGATCGACGAGGTTCCCCATGGTGACACCCGCCGGGTGCTCGTCTGGCTCCGCGACCTCTTCGCGCTCGGGCTGCTCGAGGAGCACCTCGAGTGGTACCTGGTGCACGGCCGGCTGTCGTCGCAGCGCGCTCGGGCCGTCTCGGCGTACATCGACCGGCTCATCGCGCGCATCCGGCCGCTCGTGCCGCAGCTGCTCGACACGTTCGGCTACGAGCCAGGGCACGTCCGCGCACCGATCGCCCTCGGCGAGGAGCAGGCCCGCCAGGACGAGGCACAAGCCTGGTTCGCTGCCGAGCGCGCCGCCGGACGGCTCCCCGAGCAGGAGAAGAAGCCCCGCCCCTGAGCACGGCCGCCTCGCGCCCCGTCACGAACACCGCGCCCCGGCACACCGGGGCGCGGTGTTCGTCAGGGGGCGCGAACGGATGTCAGTCGATCGACGACGACGACGTCAGTCGGTCGACGACGACGGCGAGGACGGTGCCGCAGGCCCCGCCGCACCGCCGAGCGCGGCACGCAGGCGGGCCTCGGCGTCGTCACCGGCAGCCTGCGCGGCCTCGACGTTGGCCTCGGCGACGGCACGGACGACCTCTTCGCGCTGGATCTTCACGCCACGGGGCGCATCGATGCCGATGCGCACACCGTCCCCTCGGGAGTCCAGGACCGTGATGACGATGTCGTCACCGATGAGGATCCGCTCGCCGACCTTCCGCGTGAGTACCAGCACCCGCTCAGCCTAGCCACAGTGCGGCGCGGCGAGCGCGTCCCACACGGCGTCAGAGCGTGCGGACCGGCAGGCCGAGGCCGTGGACGGACTCCGGCGACGCCGTCTCGGACCCCCCGATCGACAGCACCCCCGCCACGGTGACCACGGATGCCACCGCGTCCACCATCGCCAGGCTGTCCTCGTGCTTCCGCCCCGCGTCGACCACGACCCACACCTGGTCCGGCGCGAGCCCGTCGAGCGTGCGAGCGTCGTCCCACGTCGCGACCCCGAGGAGCGCGTGGCCGAGCCGGACCCCGTCCGCCCGCGCCAGGATCCCCCCGCGACGGTCCGCGGCATCGGTCTCGCGGAGTCCGTGTCGCGCGGCGAACACCCCAGCAGCAGCGTCGACGTCACCGGCGCGGCCGACGAGCACGACGAGGTCGCCGTCGGCCGACAGGACCGCCGGCACCGGCGTCCGCGCCGCGGCCGACGCACCGAACGCACGAGGTGACGTGACGTCGTCGACGCCGGCCGTGCCTCCAGACCGGAACGGCGCATCGGACAGGAGGCCCGGATCGCCCTCCACGGAACGATCCGGCCCCGCACCGGGGCCGGGGGCGGTGGCAGCAGCGGCAGCAGCAGCGGCAGGAACCGCGGGCGCGATCCCGTCCGCGACGAACCCGTCGAGCACCGACGCGAAGGCGTCGGCCCGCGTCGCCGACGTCCCGGAGGACGCGGCGATCCGTGCCTCGGTCTCCTCGGCGTCGGCGAGGAGCGCGGCGATGCCGACGCGCTTCGCGGGCCCGTCCGCGATCGCGACCCGGGCGGTGGGGACGTCGGTGGCGTCGTGGACCTCGACGGTGGCCTCGACGTGGGCCTTCCGGAAGAGCCCGCCGATGCCACCGCTCGTGACGCGCTCGGCGGCGACGATGCGGGCGCCGGGGCCGAACTCGGCGCGGACGGCCTCGCGGACGTCCTCGAGCGTCGCGGCGCTACGCTGCAATCGGGTCGGCGGCACGGACCACTCCCACGGTCTCGATGGTGGAGCCCGCTGCCGTGGCCTCCTGGTAGGAGAGCACGGGCAGGCCGTTGGACTGCGCGGACACCATGCGGTGCACGGCGGGGCGGAGCTGCGGTGCGCAGACGAGCACGGCGGAGAGCCCCTGCTCCTCGACGCTCCGGACGGCGTCCCGCACGGACCCGAGGACCTGCTCGATGCGGTGCGCGTCGAGCACGATCTGGGTGCCCTGCTCGGAGGGTCGGAGTCCCTCGAGCATGGACTGTTCGAGCAGCGGGTCGATCATGATCACGCGGAGCACCCCGTTGTCGAGGTGCCGGGCGGGCAGCGCGGGGCCGAGTGCGGCGCGGGCGGCCTCGACGAGTCCCTCGGGGTCGGTGGAGACCTTCGCACGGAGCGTCAGCGCCTCGCAGATCCGGCCGAGGTCGTTGATCGGGACGCGCTCGACGAGGAGCCCCTGCAGGACGCGCTGGAGCTCGGCCATCGAGAGCATGCCCGGCACGAGTTCCTCGACGGCGGCGGGGTTGACCTGCTTGACGCCCTCGGCGAGCACCTTGACGTCCTCGCGGGTGAGGAGCCGTGCCGCGTTGTCGCCGATCACGGCCTGCAGGTGGGTGACGAGCACGGAGACGCGGTCGATCACGGTGGCGCCGGTCATCTCCGCGGCGTGCCGGAGCTCGGCGGGCACCCACTTGCCGGCGAGGCCGAACACCGGCTCGACGGTCGCGTCGCCTGGCAGCCCGTCGAGGTGGTCGCCGAGGGCGAGGACGCTCCGCGCGGGCGCGGTGCCCCGGCCGGCCTCGACGCCGGCGATCCGGATCGCGTACGTCGACGGCGGCAGGTCGATGCTGTCGCGGGTGCGGACGGGCGGGACGACGATGCCCATGTCGAGCGCGATCTTCCGGCGGAGCGCCCGGACACGGCCGAGCAGGTCGTCGGACGCGCCGGACACCATGTCGACCAGGTCGGGTGCGAGGAGGATCTCGAGGGCGTGGACGCGCATCTGCTCGATGAGGTCCTCGGGGGTGTCGCCGGAGGGTGCCGCAGCGGCGAGGGCCTCCTGCTGCGCGGCCGTCTGCTCCGCCCGGGCGGCGTTCTGTCCGATGCGCCACCCGGTGAAGAGCAGCGTCGCGCCGACGAGCAGGAACGGCACGATCGGCATCCCGGGGATGAAGCCCATCGCGATCGCCGCGACGCCGGCGATCATCAGCGCGTTCCGGGACTGCCCGAGCTGCGCGGCCGCGGACGAGCCCATCTCCGACTCGGCGCCGGAGCGGGTCACGATCATGCCCGTGGACACGGCCATCAGGAGCGCCGGGATCTGCGTGACGAGCCCGTCGCCGATGGTCAGGATGCCGTACTTCGAGAGCGCGTCGGTGACGGAGAGGCCGTTCTGCAGCATGCCGATCGCGATGCCGCCGACGAGGTTGATGACGATGATCAGGATGCCGGCGATCGCGTCGCCCTTGACGAACTTCGACGCGCCGTCCATCGCGCCGTAGAAGTCGGCCTCGGCGGACACCGACGCGCGGCGCTCCTTGGCCTGGGCGTCGGTGATCAGCCCGGCGTTGAGGTCCGCGTCGATCGCCATCTGCTTGCCCGGCATCGCGTCGAGGGTGAAGCGGGCGCCGACCTCGGCGACGCGCTCGGCACCCTTCGTCACGACGACGAACTGGATGACGATGAGGATGAGGAAGATCACCGCGCCGATGATGATCGAGCCGGAGACCGCGACGTGCCCGAACGCCTGGATGACGTCGCCGGCGAAGCCCTCGCCGAGGACGAGCCGCGTCGACGCGACGTTGAGGCCGAGCCGGAACAGCGTCGCGACGAGGAGCAGCGACGGGAACACCGAGAAGTCGAGCGGCTTCTTCACGAACAACGTCGTGAGCAGGATCACCAGCGCCAGCAGGATGTTGCAGATGATCAGGAAGTCGAGCAGGAACGACGGCACCGGCAGGATCAGCAGCAGGATGATGCCGACGATGAAGACCGGGACGGCGAGCTTCGGCAGGTCCTTGCGGTTCATGCTGGCACCTCTTCGGGAGACGGGGTCGTGCGGGACGGACGGAGCTTGCGGGGCCGGAGGTCCCCGGTCAGGGTGGCCGGGTCGATGACCGTGGCGACCTCGTCCGGCGTGGTCGGCCGTGGCGGAGCGTGGGTACCGGCTGCTGCCCCCTTCGCCTTGAGCGCCATCACGAAGGAGAGCACCCGGGCGACGGGCGTGTAGAGGTCGACGGGGACCTCCTGCCCGAGCTCGCACGCGGCGTGCAGGGCCCGGGTGAGCGGGACGTCGCGGACGATCGGCACCCGTGCGTCCTCGGCGCGTTCGCGGATCAGGGACGCCACCGGACCGGCGCCCTTCGCGACCACGCGGGGCGCGGACTTGCCCGGCTCGTACTTGAGCGCGACCGCGTAGTGCGTCGGGTTCGTCATCACGACGTCGGCGCCCGGGATCGCCTGGATCATCCGGTTCCGGCTCATCGCGAGCTGCCGGGAGCGGCGCTGCCCCTTGACGAGCGGGTCGCCCTCGGCGGACTTGTTCTCGTCCTTGACCTCACGCTTGGTCATCATCGTGCGCTTCCGGTTCCGGCGGATCACGACGAACACGTCGAGCGCGGCGAGCACCAGCCCGGCGGCGATCGCCGCACGGAGCAGGGTGCCGGCACCGGCGCCGGCGGCGGAGAGCACGGCGGACAGGGGCAGCGAGCCGCTGGTCATCAGGACCGGGACGAGTCCCTGCACCGCGAACCAGAGCACGAGGCCGACGACGGCCGTCTTCACGAGGGCCTTCAGCCCGTTCCACAGCGCCTGCGTGCCGAACACCCGCTTGATGCCCTGGATCGGGTCGAAGTGCTCCGGGGTCGGGGCGAGGGAACGGAAGTGCACGCCGCCCTGCGCGACCGCGGTCGCGGTGACGCCGATGAGCACCACGAGGAGCATCGGGCCGATCGTGGCGCCGATCGAGCCCATCGCGTCGTCGAACACCCCGCGCATCGTGCCGATCGTCGGGTCCGCGATGACCAGCCGCACGCCGTCGAGCTGGGACTGCCCGGCCGCCGCGGCCCGGCCGATGGTCGCGGGGACCATGAGCGCCGCGAGGGCGATGCCGATCCACGCGCCGAGGTCCTGGGAACGGCCGAGCTGGCCCTTCTTGTAGACGTCCTTCATCCGTTTGGATGTGGCCTTCTCGGACTTCTCACCACTGTCGGACATGCTCACCCCCTCCCCGTGATCGCCTGCACGGCGTCACCGGTCAGGCTGGACACGACGGACGGCAGCGCCATGAAGAGCGCCCCGGCGAAGATGACGGTCAGGCCGATCTTGATCGGGAAGCCCATCTGGAAGGCGTTGAGCGCCGGCGCGACCCGGGTGAGGAGCCCCAGGCCGACGTCGGCGAGGAAGAGCACGACGACGAGCGGGCCGGCGATCTGCAGCGTCGCGAGGAACATCTGGGACAGCGCGGCGACGAGGAGGCCGGCGACCCCACCAAGCGCGAACGACCCGACGTGCCCGTCGGAGGTGACGAGCGGCACCGCGTCGAACGACCGGACGAGGCCGCCGACGATCAGCTGGTACCCACCCGAGGCGAACAGCAGCGCGAGCGCCGCCATCTGGAACAGCCGGGTGAACTGCGCACCGTTCACCTGGGACTGCGGGTCGTACGCCTGCGCGAGCGTGAAACCGCCGAACAGGTCGATGAGCGCACCGGCGGACTGCACGGCCGCGAACACCAGGTACACGAGGAACCCGAGGACCAGACCGACGACGAGCTGCGTGACGAGGGCCACGAGGAACGGGCCCGTGTCGAGCGAGACGTACCCGGCGGTCACCCGCGGTGCGACGCCGATGGCGAGCCCCAGCGCGAGGATGAGCTTCACGGTGTTCGGGAACGCCTTGTACGAGAACGGCGGTGCGATGAGGAAGAACGCGATCATCCGGACCCCGGCCAGCATCGTGCCCTCGAGGGAGTCGAAGTCGATGGCCAGTTCCATCAGCCGACCCCGAGGAGCTTCGGGATCTGGTCGAACGCGAAGTGCGTGAACCCGATCATCTCCGAGATCATCCAGTTGCCGCAGACCACGAGCGCGATCGCGACCGCGAGGGCCTTCGGCACGAAGGAGAGCGTGACCTCCTGGATCTGCGTCACGGACTGGAAGAGCGAGATGGCGAAGCCCACCACGAGGGACGTCACGAGGACGGGGGCGGCGAGCTTCCCCGCGACGAGGAGCGCCTGCAGGACGAGGTCGATGACGGCTTGCTGGTCCATCAGTGCACCACCTGGTAGCTCTCGATGAGCGACTTGATGATGAGCCCCCACCCGTCGACGAGCACGAACAGCAGGATCTTGAACGGCAGCGAGATCATCACCGGCGGGAGCATCATCATGCCCATCGACATCAGCGCCGCGGAGACCACCAGGTCGATGACGAGGAACGGGATGAAGATGACGAACCCGATGATGAACGCGCTGCGGAGCTCGGAGATGATGAACGCCGGGATCACCGTCGTCATCGGGACCGCGTCGATGTCCTTCGGGTTCGCGAGTCCCGCGGCACGGGTGATCAGCGCCAGGTCCTCGTCCCGCGTCTGGTGCAGCATGAACGTCCGGAGCGGCTTCGTGCCGATGTCGACGGCCTGCTGGAAGTCGAGGTGCCCGGCGAGGTAGGGCTGCAGCGCGTCGTCGTTGATGTGCCCGATCACGGGTGCCATCACGAACAGCGACAGGAAGAGCGCGAGCCCGGCGATCACCTGGTTCGGCGGGATCGACTGCAGACCGAGCGCGTTCCTGGTCATCGCGAGGACGACGAAGATCTTCGTGAACGACGTCATCATGAGCAGCAGCGCCGGTGCGACGCTGAGCAGCGTGATGCCGATGAGCGTCACGACGGCGGAGGACGGCGCGCCGTCCGGACCGTTCACGCTGACCGAGAAGCCGCCCGTGGCAGGGGCGGTCGGGGTGGCCGGCGCGGTCGGCTCGACGACGCCGGCCGCGTGCGCACCGGTCGCTGTCAGCATCAGGAACCCGGCGACCATCGCCACGCCGAGGACGGCGAGCAGCAGCAGACGCCCGGTCCGCGCGGCGGTCACCCGGCCCGCCGGTTGCGCACGGCGGCAGCCGCCTGGCGCCAGGTGTCCACGGAGAGGATCGAGCCCTGCAGCTGCGCGGAAGTGGGGACGGCGACGGCGCGCCGGTTGCGGTTGCGGGGACGCATCGGGAGATCGGACGGGAGGCTGGGTGCGGCCTGGTCCTGCTTGTCCAGCTCGGCACGGAACGCGTCGGCGGACGCGGCCGGGGCGGTCGGCTCCGGCGCGACGGGTCGCGGCACGCTCGGCAGCACGACGGGACCCGTGACGATGGTCAGTTCCGGCGCGGGCGCGGCACCGCTCGTGAGCAGGCTCACGCCGTGCTCGGTCACGCCGAGCACCAGGCGCTCACCCTCGACGTCCACCACGACGACGCTCGCCTTGCCGCCGATCCCCTGCCGGGCGACGACCTCCACGGCGGCGGACCGACGGCCCTTCGCCTTGGTCCGGCCGAGCTGCCCCTTGGACACGCGGCGGTGCAGCACCCACATCAGGGCGAGCACGACGCCGAGCGAGAGCGCGACGCGGAGGGTGATGACGAGCGTGTCCACGACGGATCAGACCGTCTCGGCGACGTCGAGGATCTTGGTGATGCGGACGGCGTAGTCCTGGTCCACGACGACGACCTCGCCGTGCGCGATGAGCCGGCCGTTGAGCAGGACGTCGGCGGGCGCGCCGGCCGACCGGTCGAGTTCGACGACGGCGCCCGGCTCCATGCCGAGGACGTCGCGGACGGACATCCGGGTGCGGCCGATCTCCACCGTCAGGGTCATCTCGACGTTGTTGATCCGGCCGAGGTTCCCGGTCGGGATCGACGCCGCCGGCGCCGCGGGCGTGCCGATGGTGCCGTTCTCCCGGATCCGGATGGCGAACCAGCCACCGGGCAGGCCACCGGCGGTGAGCTCGAAGACGACCGTCTCCGGGTCGGCGAACAGCGACGCGGCGGACTCGCGGCGTGCCTCGCCGAGGACCCCGACGCCGAGGACCGACGCGGCGGCCTCGAGCGACGGGCGGAGCACGTCGGTGACGGCGACCAGACCGTGGTCGGTGCCACCGGCCGCGGCGATCGCGTCGAGGTCCGTCAGGACCACCGCGACGTCCGCGGAGAGGCCACCGACGAAGGACGCGACCACACCGTCGACCGCAGCCTCCAGGACGGCGGGGGTCGAGCCTCCCGGCATGGTCAGCGCGCGGAGGGGAGCCGCCGTCGGGAGCTGCGCGACGAGTGCCTCGGCGGCACCGGAGTGGAGGGTGGTGGTGGCGGTCATGCGAGGGGCTCCGATGTGGTGGTGACGACGATCCCGGCGAGGCGCGACCCGTTCGCGCCGACGGCGGCGGTGCCGACGGGCTCGCCGTCGACCGTGATGGTGAGGGGGCGGTGCTGCGGGTGCGGCAGCGGCAGCACGTCGCCGACGGCGAGGCGCAGGACCTGCGACGGCAGAACCGTCGCGGGGGCGAGGCGCAGCGAGACGCCGACCGGGACACCGGCGAGCTGCGCGTCGAGGAGCGCGCGGGCGTCGGCGGCGGACACCGACGCGGCGGCCTCACCGAGCTGCGGGAGGATCGCTTCCGCCGGGAGCGCGAGCGTGCCGGGGGCGATCCGGTCCCCGACGCGGATGCTGAACGACGCGACGATCATCAGGTCGCCCTTCTGGGCGGCCTGGGCGAACTGGCTGTTGTACTGGAACCCGCCGACCGTGACGTCGTGGGCGAGGAGCCCGCCGAACGAGTAGCGGAGGTCGTCGAGGGCGTCCTCGACGATCTTCCGGACCAGGGCCTGCTCGATGGGCGTGAAGGTGCGCTCCGGGGTCGGCAGCGGCTTCGAGGCGCCGAGCGCGTGCGACACCCAGGTCAGGGCGGCGTCGAGCGGGACCTGCAGCACGCCCTTCGGGGTCGTGTCGGCGATCGGCAGGAGTGCCATGCCGGTGAGCGCGGGCAGCGACGCGGCGTACTCGTCGTACGTCATCATCTGCACCTGCTCGCAGGTGACCTGGCTGACGACGCGGACCTTCGCGGTCAGCTGCGTGCCCCACTGCCGGGCGAACGTCTCGAAGGCGAGCTCGAGCACCCGGGCGTGCTCGCGGGCGAGCGTCGACGGGCGCGCGAAGTCGTACACCTCGGGCGCTGGCAGGGTCTCGGTCACGGGTGGGTCTATCGGTTCGCTGAGTGCCACCCGTCAGTGCTGTACCCCGTTCTGGGGCGGTCGTGTTCCCTAGCCCGTCGCTGCTCCGTCCTGCGCGGCGGCCAGTGCCGGCATCAGCTTGCTGACGTCCTGGTCCTGGTTCGAGAGCACCACGATGTCGACCCGGCGGTTCAGTGCGAGGTCCGCGTCGGTGCCGCCCTTCGCGAGCGGCCGGCTCGACCCGAAGCCGACGCTCTGGATGTGCTCCCCCGGCATCCCGCCCCGCTCGACCAGGTCGCGGAGCACCCCGGTCGCGCGGGCCGCACTGAGCTCCCAGTTCGTGGCGTACGGCGCGGTCGAGTTCCGCTGGTCCGCGTGCCCCTCGACGCTGACGTCGTGGTGCGCGGTCTTCAGCACCGGGGCGATCGCGTCCATGATCCGCTTCGCCTGGTCGGAGAGGTCCGCGCTGTTCGTGCCGAAGTACGTCTCGCTGCCGACGAGCCGGACGATGAGCCCGCGGGCGTCGACCGTGAACTGCACGTTCGAGGTCTGCCCGATCTCGTCCAGGTTCCCGGTGATCGCCTCCTGGATCGCCTTCAGGTCGTCGAGCTCCTTCTCCGCTGCGGCGACGTCCTGCTTGGTCGCCGTCGCCGGCACCACCGTCGACGCGGGATCGGCGTTGGTGTCCTCCGCTCCGGACGCGGCCGTGGAGTGGTCCGCCTTCGCGTCGTCGACGGAGTAGCCCTTGCCGTCCGTGACCTCGTTCTTCTTCACGACGGTGCCGCTGGCGGTGTCGACCTTCTTCGTCTCTACCTCACCGAACCCGGTGGCGAGGGACGTCTTCAGCGCGATGTACTTCTGCTGGTCGACGGTGGACATCGCGAAGAGCACGAGGAACATGCACATCAGCACCGTGATCATGTCCATGTAGGACGCCATCCAGCGCTCGTCGGGGTGCTCGGCCTCGTCGTGGCCGCCCTTCTTCCGGCCACCTCGACCGCGTCCGTGCCCGCGGGGGTTCGCGCTCATGCTCAGGCCGCCAGCTGCTGGTCGTCGGCGTCGTCGGCGTTCTTCCCGCCCTTGCCGCCCTTGCCCTTGGCCGCCGCCGGGTCGTTGCGCGCCGCCGGCGGGACCATCGCCTTGAGCCGCTCACCGAGCAGGCGGGGCTGGCTGCCGGCCTGGACTGCGAGGAGCCCCTCCATCAGGAGCGTTTGGCGGTCGGACTCCAGCTGCGCGAGCTTGCGGAGCTTGCCGCCGATCGGCAGCCAGAGGAAGTTCGCGGTGAGGAGACCCCAGAGCGTCGCGACGAAGGCGCTCGCGATGAGGGGACCGAGCTCGTCCGGCTTGCCGAGGTTCGCGAGCACGTGGGTCAGCGACACGACGGTGCCGATGATGCCGACGGTCGGTGCGAACCCGCCGAGGCCCATGAAGAACGCGCTCGCGCTCCGGACCGGGGCGGCGTTGGACTCGATCTCGTCCTCGAGCAGGATCCGGAGCTCGTCGCCGTCGGTGCCGTCCGCGATGTTCTGCAGCGCCTTCTTCATGAACGGGTCGTCGTGCTTGTCGGCCTCCTGCTCGAGCGCGAGGAGCCCGTTCGCGCGGGCGGTCTCGGCCAGGCCCACGACGTCGTCGATGACCGACGCCGGCGGGGTGACCTTGCCGGTGAACGCCTTCGGCACGGCCTTGAAGCTCGCGATGGCGTCCTTCAGCGTGGTGCTCGCGATGCCGCAGCCGATGGTGGCGCCGAACACGAGCAACATCGGCGCCGGGAGGAACAGCCCGGAGATCTCCACGTGCTCCATCTCGACCATGCCGAAGAGGGCACCGAAGGCCAGGAGGATGCCGACGATCGTCGCGATGTCCATCTCAGCGACCCCCGTCCTGCGCACGGATCGGGGCGACCGGGGCGAGCGTCGGCTGGGGGCCGGTCGTGCCGGTCACGGTGCGGGGCTCGGCGCCGTAGGCCATCGTGACGATGCGGGCGCGGTACGCGGCGATCCGCTCGATGACCTCGGCCATCGACTCGCGGACGATGTACTTCGCGCCGTCGACCATGATGAGCGTCGTGTCCGGCGTCTCCTGGATGCGCTCCACGAGATCGGGGTTGACAGCGAATCCGCTGCCGTTGAGTCGTGTGACGACGATCATGGCCCGTCCTTGGTGTTCTTCGTCCCCGCCGCCGTCCGTGGGGCAGGGTGTCCGACCACCCGTCCGTGGGTGGTCAGTGCGCTCTATCGGCCGGAGCCCGGTGGCCGTAAGCGCGTTCGTGTGCACGGGTGCATCCAGGCGGGGTCCCCGGCCGGTAGTGGAGGTGAGCGTCGATGACGACGTCTCCACCCGATCCAGGAGGAACACCATGCGGAAGAACCTCGTCACCGGCATCGGCGCCGGTGCACTGCTCACGGCGCTCGCGCTCGTGGTCCCCGCGACCGCCGCGACGGCGGCTGCCGGCGACGCCACGCTCTCCGTCCTGCACGCCGTCCCCGGCACCACCGTCGACGTGTACCTCGACGGCGCCCGCGCACTCGACGACTTCACGCCGGGCACCATGGCCGGCCCGATGATGGTCCCCGCGGGTGCCCACACCCTGGCGATCACCGCGAGTGACGCCACCGACGACTCCAAGCCGATCATCGGCCCGGCCGACGTCTCCTTCACCGCCGGCGGGAACTACACCGCCGTCGCCCACCTGAAGGCCGACGGTGACCCGACCGCCACCGTCTTCACCAACGACACCTCCGCGGTCCCCGCGGGACAGGGTCGGCTCGTCGTCCGGCACGTCGCCGCAGCACCCGCGGTCGACGTGCTGGCCGGCGGGAAGGCCGTCGTGTCGAACCTGGCCAACCCGGACGAGAAGGCACTGGTCCTGGCGGCCGGGACCGTCTCGGCCACGGTGGCCGCGACCGGCACGACCGCTCCCGTGATCGGCCCGGCGGACGTCGCCGTACAGGCCGGCGCCGACACCATCGTGTACGCCTGGGGCAGCCTCGACGACAAGAACCTGGCGCTCGCCACCCAGACCGTGACCGGACTCGGCGGTGACCCGAACGGCGTGCCGGCCGGGAACGCCGGACTCGTCGCGACGAACCGCTCCGACACCACCCCGCTCGCGATCGGCGGCGCAGCCGTCCTCCTCGCCGGGCTGGTGCTCGTGGTCCTGCGACGACGCGCGACCGTCGCCGCACGGAACGCACGGCCCTGACCGTGCGCACGAGGGTCGGGACGGCGGTGGCGATCCCCCTTGCCGCCACCGTCGTCCTGGCCTGCCTCACCGGGTGCTCGTCGGCGGATCGGGTCCCCGGCGAGCACCCGCTCCCGACCGTCGTCCCGTCGGCGGCGCCGTCCGCCTCCTCGTCGGCGGCGCCGTCCGCCTTCTCATCAGCGGTCCCCCGCCACGACGCCGCGCTCCCCGACGACGTCCCCACCGTCGCCGCCCCGGTGCGGATCACCGTCGACCGGGTCGGCATCGACCAACCGGTCCGACCGGAGGGCGTCGACGCGACCGGCGCGATGGCCCTGCCGCCGGACCCCGCCGTCGCCGGGTGGTACCGGTACGGCGCCGGCCCCGCCTCGGGCACGGGGTCCACCGTCATCGCCGCGCACGTCGACGCGGTCGGGTACGGGATCGGCCCGTTCGCCCACCTCGTCGACGTCCCCGCCGGGACGCCGATCACCCTCACCGACGCCGCCGGCACGACCACGCACTACGCCGTCACGACGGTCTCCCTGCTCCGGAAGACCGGCGTGCCATGGCCGAGCATCTTCGACCGGGACGGGACACGACGGCTCGTGCTCGTCACCTGCGGCGGCGACTTCGACACGACGACGCACCACTACCTGAGCAACCTCGTGGTCACCGCGACGCCGACGAACTAGCATCGCGACAGGAGCCCCGTGGCCCCCGGAAGGCATCACGACGACGTGACCACCACCACACCCGACGACAGCGACCTCGCCGACGCGTTCGGCAGCGGTGACGAGCGCGTCCTCCGGGCGGTCTACAAACGGTGGTCGGCCCTCGTGCACACCCTGGCCCTGCGGTCCCTCGGGGACGTCGCAGCGGCCGAGGACGTCACCCAGCAGGTCTTCGTCCGGGCCTGGCGGCATCGCGACACCTACCATCCGGAACGCGCACCGCTCGGCGCGTGGCTCGTCGGGATCACCCGGAACTGCATCGCCGACGCCCACGCCGACCGTGCCCGCAGTGCACGGCTCGCCCACGCCGTCGCCGACTCGGAGGCGACGACCCCCGAAACGACCGACGACACCGACGGACTGGCCGAACGGATGCTCGTCGCCGGGGAGCTCGACCGGCTCGACGAGGTCCCCCGGACGGTGCTGCGACTGGCGTTCTACGAGGAACTCAGCCACCGTGAGATCGCCGAACGGCTCGGGCTGCCGCTCGGCACCGTCAAGAGTCACATCCGTCGCGGACTGGCTCGGCTCCGAACGAGGTTGGAGGTGATCGAATGACGCACATCGACGAGGAGACCCTCGCGCTGCTCGCCATCGGCGACGTCGGGCCCTCCGGGGCGGAAGCGGAGCACCTGTCCGGGTGTGCCGAGTGCCGTGGCGAGCTGACCGACCTCCGGCGGGTGGTGACGCTCGCGAAGTCCTCGCACGGGGTCGACCTCGAGCCGCCATCGCCCCGGGTGTGGGATCGCATCGCGACCGAGCTCGGTTTCGAGGAGCAGCCCGCTGCTGCTGCGCCTGCCGCCGCTGTCGCGCACCCCGCCCCTGGTGCGGCCGTGCCCGACGTCGCGCCGCGCCGCCGTGTCGCGCGGTTCCGTCGCCGCACCGTCCTGCTCGTCACCGCGGCGACGGGGGTCGTCGGGCTCGTGCTCGGACTCGGCATCGGGGCGTTCGCCTTCGGCAGCCGCCCCGACCAGCCCACCACCGACGCCGCCGTGGTCTCCCGCACCGCGCTCGCGCCGCTCCCCGGGTGGACCGGCGCGAAGGGCAGCGCGGCGTTGGAGCGCGGGAGCGACGGGCAGCTCACGCTCGTGATCGACGTCGACCCGCGCGCGGCGGAGGGGGACGCACCGCTCCGCGAGGTCTGGATGATGCGCGGCGACCTGTCGGGCCTGGTCAGTGTCGGGTTCCTCGACGGCGACCGGGGTCGGTTCACGGTACCGACGGGCGTCGACCCGTCGCGCTACCCGGTGGTCGACGTGTCCGCCGAGCCCGACGACGGGGACCCCGCGCACTCGGGCGACTCCGTCGTCCGCGGGACGCTGCGCGCCGGCCGCTGAGCCGCGGCGCGGCGCGGCGTTGCCGCCGGTGCCGCTGCCGGGGCCGGTGCTGCGTCAGTCGCGCTCGCCCTGGCGCAGCAGGCGGGTCTCCTCGGCGTCGTACTCGGCACGGACCTGGCGGAGCACGAGGTCGTCGATGTCGCCGTCGTCCCGCATCCGGAGCACCGTCGACGCCTTGAGCCGCACGAGCGCGAGCTCCAGTTCGACCGCGGCGCCGCGCTGCTGCAGGAGCGGGTGCTCGTCGTCGTCGCTCTGCTCGGCCCGCACGAGCGCCAGGTGCCCCTCGTAGTCGTCACGGATGCGCTGCACGACCTCGTCGTCGACACCGGAGCGCTTGGCGAGCTTCGGGAGCGCCTCGAGCGCCTCCTCGATGGCCCGACGTTCCGCGAGCCGACGCTCCTCGACCACCTCGTGGCTGCCGCCGAAGTCCGCCCAGCGCACCACCGCGGGGAGGACGAGCGACTGTCCCACGATCGTCACGACGACCACGCCAGCGACGACGAAGACGATGAGGTCCCGGTCCGGGAACGCAGCGCCGCTCTCCACCATCCGCGGCACAGCGACCGCCGCCGCGAGCGACACCGCGCCGCGGAACCCGGTGAAGCCGCTCACCACGCGGTCGCGGTGACCTTCGCGCGGTGAGCCTCCGGTCCGCAGGGTGACGAGCCGGACCGCGCCCCACGACAGGTTGAGGAAGGCGAATCGGAGCACCACGACGGCCAGTGAGACGAGCCCGATCATGCCGAGGCCGACGAGCAGTTCGTGCCCTTCGAGCGCCCGCACCGAGATCGTCGCCTCGATCCCGACGAGCACGAACAGCGCGCCGTTGAGCAGGAACGTCGCGAAGGACCAGAACGACCGGACCTGCTGCCGGGTCTCGGCGCGGTCGAGCTTCGGGGCGACCTGACTCACGACGAGCCCCGCCACGACGACGGCCAGCACGCCGGAGGCCCCGATCGCCTCGGCAGCGAGGAACGCCACGAACGGCACCAGGAGCGTCAGCAGGTTCTCCAGCAGCACCGCGTCCACGCGTCGGAGCACGAGCATCCCGAGCCACGACACGAGCAGCCCTGCCGCGATGCCGCCGACGTAGGACAGCAGCAGCATGCCGGAGACGTTCCACACGGTGAGCGTCTGCTCCCCCGCGGTCACCGCCACCGCGATGCCGTAGATGACGAGGGTCGTGCCGTCGTTCACGAGGCTCTCGGCGCGGAGCACCGTCGTGTTCCGCCGCGGCAGGGACCGTGTCAGCGCACCGACCGCCGTGGCGTCGGTCGGCGCGACGGCCGCACCGAGCACCCACGCCGGACCCCACGGCATCCCGAGCAGGTGCAGGAGCGTCGCGACCCCGCCGGCCGTCAGCACGACGAGCAGGGTGCCCATGAGCAGGATCCCGCGGAAGTTCGCGCGGATCTCCCGGAGCGAGATGGTCAGGCTCTCCCAGTAGAGCAGCGCGGGCAGGAACAGGAGCAGCACCGCGTCGGCGGGGAGTTCGACCTTCGTGAACACGGGGATGAAGGCGATGCCGGCGCCGAAGGCCAGGAGCAGGACGGGCGGAGCGATGCGCAGCCGCCCGGAGACGGCCGTTGCGACCGCGATCGCCGTGGCGAGCACGACGACGAGTTCGGGTGCGATGAGTTCCATGGACCTCAGAGCCTGGCAGGCGGTGCCTGTGCGCGGGCGGCGCCGCGTCGATCGAGCTGTGCCCGGCCGTTCCGTGTACCGGCAGAGCACCCCTCGCGGGGCCGGGCACTCGTAGCGTGGCGGACATGCCAGCGAACGACGCCGCACGACGCGAGCACGACACCCTGTTCCCCGCCCACCGCTCCACGCTCGCCGAGACCGACCCCGAGTTCGTGGTCTCCTTCGACGACTTCGCGTTCGACGAGACGCTCCGTGCGGCATCGATCAGCCGCCACCACCGGCTCGTCGTCCAACTCGGTGCCGTGATCGCCGTCGGCGCGCAGCACGAGTTCCGGGTGCTGCTCGGGGCCGCACTGGACAACGAGGTGACCCCGGTCGAGGTGAAGGAGGTCGTGTACCAGGCGGTCGCGTACGTCGGCATCGCCCGGGTCGTGGACTTCCTGCACATCACGAACGAGGTCCTCACCGCCCGTGGCGTCGAGCTGCCGCTGCCCGGCCAGTCGACCACCACGCCCGAGACCCGGTTCGAGGTCGGCAGGGCCGAGCAGACCGCGATCGTGGGCGACCGCGTCGACGCGATGTACGCGAACGCCCCGGCGGACGCCGTGCACTTCCAGCGGTTCCTGTCGGCGAACTGCTTCGGCGACCACTACACACGCACCGGACTCGACGTGCGGACGCGTGAACTCCTGACGTTCGCGATGCTCGTCGGGCTCGGCGGCGCCGACAACCAGGTCAAGGGCCACGTCGCGGCGAACCTGCACGTCGGGAACACCCGGGCCGATCTGCTCGACGTCCTCACCGTGCTGGTGCCCTTCGTCGGGTACCCCCGCACACTGAACGGCCTGGCCGCCGTCGACGAGGTCGCTCCCCCGGCAGCGTGACCCGCTGTGGGAGAGTGGTGCCGTGGACACCACGGCGGCGCCGCCCTCGACCCGACGACACCGTCTGGCGCTCTTCGCGACGTCGACCATGACCGGGTTCGGCATCGCGTCCTGGGTCACCCGGACGCCGGCCGTCCGTGAGGACCTCGGCGCGTCGATCGAGGCGATGGGCTTCGTCCTCTTCGGGCTCTCGATCGGCTCGATGCTCGGGATCCTCAGCGCCGGCGCGCTCATCCGCCGGCTCGGGACCCGCCCACTCGTGCTGGCCGGCGCAGCCCTTCCGGTGGTCGGGATCCTGCTGGTCGGGCTGTCCGCGCCGGCGCAGGTCACCGTGGGTGTCTGGGCCGGCCTGTTCCTGGTCGGCTTCGGCGCCGGGGTCGCGGAGATCGGCCTGAACGTCGAGGCCGCCGCGGTCGAGCGGCTCACCGACCGCCCGGTCGTCCCGGTGCTGCACGCGTGCTTCAGCCTGGGGACGGTCGCGGGCGGCATCGTCGGCATCGCGATGACCGCCGCCCACGTCCCGGTCATCGTGCACCTGCCGATCGCCGCGCTCGTGATGGCGGGCCTCGCGGCGTTCGCGGCGACGAACATCCGGCCGCTGCCCCGAGCGGAACCCGCCGTCGACGTCGATGCGCCGCGGTCGACGACCACCATCCGCAGGTCGGTCGTCACGATGCAGCTCGTGTTCATCGCGGTGATCACGCTGGCGATGGCGTTCGCCGAGGGTGCCGCGAGCGACTGGCTCCCGCTCCTCATGACGAGCGACCACGACGCCCCGGAGGTCCTCGGCTCCCTCGTCTTCACCGGCTTCGCGCTCGCCATGCTCATCGGCCGCTCCGCCGGGACGCCGCTGGTCACCCGGTTCGGCCGCGGCGCCGTGGTGCGCGCATGCGCCGTGGTCGGCGTCGTCGGGGTGCTGGTCGTCGTGGTCTCCCCGTCACCGTTCGTGACCGCCGGCGCCGCCGTGGTGTGGGGGCTCGGCATCGCCCTCGGCTTCCCCCTGGCGGTGTCCGCGGCCGGCGACCACCCGACCGACGGCGACCGGCGCGTGTCCGTCGTCGCCACCGCCGGGTACATCGCCTTCCTCGTCGGGCCGCCCGCACTCGGCTTCCTCGGTGAGCACCTCGGGTTGCGCGTCGCGATGCTCGTGCCCGCGGCGCTGCTGGCGATCACGATCGTGATCGCGTCCGCCGCCGGCCGGCAGCGCGCCGACGCGCAGTAGGGCACCCCGGGGAGACAGGTACCGACAGAGCCCTCCACACTGCCGGTCGCGGTCCTAGCGTCAGACACATGGACAACATCACGCTCAACAACGGCGTCCAGCTCCCCCCGATCGGCTTCGGCGTCTTCCAGAGTTCCCCCGAGGACACGGTCGACGCGGTGCGCACCGCACTGGAGGTCGGCTACCGCCACATCGACACCGCCGCCGCGTACGGCAACGAGCGCCAGGTCGGCGAGGGCATCCGCGCCTCCGGTGTCGACCGGGACGACATCGTCGTCGAGACCAAGATCTGGGTCTCCGACTACGGGTACGACGAGACCCTGCACGCGTTCGAGAAGGCGACCCGCAAGCTCGGCTTCGACACGGTCGACGTGCTGATCCTGCACCAGCCCGCACCCGACCGCTTCGACCGGACGGTGCAGGCGTACCGGGCACTCGAGCGCCTGTACGCCGACGGCCGGGTCCGCGCGATCGGCGTGAGCAACTTCATGCCGCACCACCTCCGCTCCCTCCTCGAGCAGACCGACGTCATCCCGGCGCTCAACCAGGTCGAGCTGCACCCGTACTTCACGCAGCCCGACGTCCAGCGCGCCGACGCCGAGCACGGCATCCTCGACCAGGCGTGGTCCCCGATCGGCGGGATCACGTTCTACCCGGGCTTCGGCGACGAGCGGGTGAGCGTCCTGGACGACCCGACGATCGGCGCGATCGCCGAAGCGCACGGCAGGACGCCGGCGCAGGTGATGCTCCGCTGGCACGTCCAGCAGGGTCGGAACGCGATCCCGAAGTCGACGAACCCGGGTCGCATCGCGGAGAACTTCGCGGTGTTCGACTTCACGCTCGCCGACGAGGAACTCGCCGCAGTCGACGCCCTCGACACCGGTCGCCGCAACGGGCCCGACCCGGACGGCGCCGACACGTCACGCTTCGAACGGGTCATCCCCGAGGACTGAGAACCCGACGACCGGCGAGCCGGAAGCCCGGCGACCCGAAGACCGGCGAGCCCGGAGACCAGCGGTGCGCTCAGCCCCGCCGGTCGAACGTCAGGTGCACGACGCCCGACGGTGACGCCTCGGTCCTGATGTCGAACCGGTCCTCGAGTCCCTCGAGCCCGTCCCACAGCCGCTCCCCACGCCCGAGCACGATCGGCACCACCACCACGTGGAGGTGGTCGATCAGGTCGGCGGCGAGGAACGACCGCACCGTCTCGACCCCGCCGCCGATGCGGACGTCGGTTCCCGGAGCGGCCGCGCGGGCAACGGCCAGCGCTTCCGCCGGCGGCGCGTCCACGAACTGGAACGTCGTCCCGCCGGCCATCGTCAGGGTCTCGCGCGGGTGGTGGGTGAGGACCACGACGGGGGTGTGGAACGGCGGGTCCTCGCCCCACCAGCCCTTCCAGTCGTCATCGGTCCACGGCCCCCGTTCGGGCCCGAACTTGTTCCGGCCCATGATCTCCACGCCGATGCCGGGACCCCAGGCCCGCGCGTACTCGTCGTCGAGGCCGGTGTCCCCGCCCGGTGCCCCCTGCATCGCGCGGAACGTCGCGGTCGCCGCGAACCAGGACATGAGGCGACCGTCGGCGTGGCCGAACGGCCGCTCGAGCGACTGCTCGGCCCCCGTGCCGTACCCGTCGAGCGAGACCGCGAAGTTGTGCACCCTGACCTTCGACATGCCGCCACCCTAGGCCCACCCGCGCAGCGCGGGTCAGGCCGGCAGCTCGTCCCGCCGCGGCGGATCGGCTCCGGGACGGGACACCGTCACCCGAGCACAAGCGAGCGCGTGCGCAGCGAGCGCTTCGAGATCGTCGGAGAAGGTCGACCCAGCAGCCAGGACCCCGTCGAGCAGTCCGGCCGTGAACGAGTCCCCCGCGCCGATCGTGTCGACCACCTCGACCTGGGGTGCCGGGACGACGATGCGGCGCGAGGCGTTCGCGAGCGCACACCCGTTCCCCCCGAGTGTGACGGCGGCCACCGTCGCGCCGGAGTCCAGCAGTCCGTCGAGCACCGCATCGACGTCCCGGTCCGGCCAGAGCCAGGCGGCGTCCTCGTCGCTGAGCTTCACGACGTCCGCCTCGGCGAGCAGCGGTGCGAGCGCGGGACGCACCGCCGCTGCCTCGGGCGTGATCGACGGCCGCACGTTGGGGTCGATGGACACGAGGGTCCCGGGTGCGCGACGCCGCACCGCGTCGAGCACGGATGCGGCGCCCGGGTCGAGCACCGCACCGATCGACCCGACGTGGACCATCGGTGTCCCCGCGGGGACGGACACGGGATCCAGTCGCCAGTCCAGGTCGAACACGTACGTCGCAGCACCGTCCCCGTCGATCGTGGCGACCGCGGTGGACGTGCGGTCGATCGTGGTCGCGTCCAGCTCGACGCCACTCGCGCCGACGTGCGCGCGGATCACCGCACCCCGCTCGTCGTGGCCGAGCGCGCACACGAGTCGGGCGGGCACACCGAGGCGCGCGAGCCCGACCGCCACGTTCATCGGGCTGCCGCCCGGGTGCTCGACACGGCCGTCGGGCCGGTCGACCACGTCGACGAGTGCTTCACCGATGACGACGACGGGGTTCATGTGCCCACCTTCCCAGGAACGGCTGACGGTGGTGCCCAGGGCGGACGGGAGGCCCGGTGCAGGCCGGTACCGGGCCTCCCGTCCGTCACGTGCTCACCTCGGGACGCGACCCGCTGCGGCGGGCAGGTCCGGGAACGGGCGGTGCGGTTCCGTCTGGTACCAGTAGGCGACGGTGCTGATGTCGTCCGAACGCTCGAACAGTCCGTGGTCCCACGTGCCGATCTGCTGCACCGTCACGCGCAGGTCACGCTCGAACCAGATCGGGTCCGGCAGGTGCCAGCGGTACAGCGCGTGCATCGGCGCGGTGGCCTGGAGGAAGGTCGCCGCTCCGGTGGTGTCCCTGCTGCTGCAGAAGGGGTACCCGAAGTACGGCGCGCTGAAGGTGAGCGGGACCGGTTCCGGATCGGAGCGGAGCTCGTCCTGGAACGCCCACGCGCCCCCGGCGTAGTCCTCGAGTCCGGTGCTGCAGAGCGACGGCAGGTCCTCGTCCCCGTCGATGAAGAACTTCACCTCGCCCTCGCCCCACCAGAACCTGCTCAGCGATGCGAGGGCCACGTAGGTGCCGACGTACCGCCCGCTCCCCTGCACGCCGTCGAGGATCACGTGGTCCTCGCCGAGTGCGGTCGACGCGTTCGACCGACGCCACTGCGCGTGGAAGTAGGGGGTGTCCTCGGCGATCTCGTCGCCCGTGGTGAGGTCGACCTGGAAGAACACGTGCTCGAGGTCCGCGCCGTGCTCGCTGCTCAGCGAGATGCGGGCGTGCTTCCGGAACGGCATCGGGAAGTAGCTGTTCATGCCGCCGGTGGGCGCGACCGTGACGGGCTCCGACGTGACGAGGGCCCTGGTCGCGAAGCCGTTGCAGAAGAAGTCGCCGAGGGGCACCTCGATCGACGGGGTCTCCTCGTCGTCCCAGTGGGCACGGAGCACCAGGTCGCGGAGGACGAACGGTCCGGCGTCGGTCGCGTCCGCCACGGTGATCCAGATGTGGCGGATCACTCCGGGCCCGTCGATGTCGACCAGGTCGATCGTGCCGCCGGCGGGCAGACTCGACCACGCGCTGCCCTTCCGGCCCGGGCCGAGCGCGGAGGACGCCGCCGCCGCGGCCCCGAACGCCCCGGCGGGGTTCTCGGCGTTGATCGACCGCGACCGCACGCCGGCGGGCGGTGCGAGTTCGGTGATGGTGGGGAGCATGGAGCCTCCGGTGTTCGAGAGCGGTTGGGTGGTCGGTTCCGGGGCGGTCACTTCACCGCGCCGGCGGTGACGCCGCGGCTCAGGGTGCGCTGGAAGATCAGGAAGAAGACCAGGGTCGGCAGCAGTGAGAGCAGGGACCCGGCGTTCAGGGCGGTCAGGTTGATGCTGTTCTGGCCCTGCAGGGTCGCGAGGGCGATCGGTACGGTCTGCGCGGACTGGTCCGTGAGGAGCACGAGCGGGATGTAGAACTCGTTCCAGGTCCAGACGAAGAAGAAGACGACGAGTACGGACAGCGTGGGTCGGAGTACCGGGAAGACGACGGACCAGAGGATCCGGAAGCGACCGGCACCATCGAGGGCCGCCGCTTCGAGCAGTGACTCCGGGATCGTGCTCATGACGCTCGAGAGCAGGTAGGTGCCGAACGCTGCCTGCAGGACGGTGAAGACGATCACCACGCTCCACACGGTGTTGAAGAGGCCGGTCGCCTGTGCACCGTAGAAGAGCGGGTAGATCAGCGACTCCTGCGGGAGCATCGTCGCCAGGAGGAACACGGCGAGCAGCCACCCGCGACCGCGGATCCGACCGATCCCGATCCCGTAGGCGGTGATCAGTGCGAGTGCCGTCCCGAGGATCGCGACCAGACTAGAGATCACGACCGAGTTCACGAGCGCTCGCGGGTAGTCGACGATCTCGAGGTACTGCTGGAACGCCTCGATGCTGAGGTGCCGGGGCAGGGCCAGCGGGCCGTGCGCGGAGTAGTCGGCACCGGTCTTGAAGGCGTTGAGGACCAGGAGCAGCAGGGGTGCCAGCATGAGCAGTGCGAACAACGCGGCCACTGCCAGCACGATCCATCGCGCAGGGCCCCTGCGCACACGTCTCCGCCGCGGCGGAGCCGGCGTGCGCTGCTCGGGTGTGCTCACGGTGGGATCGGACAGGAGGGCGCTCATGCGGATTCCTTCCCCTCGGCATCGCGACGCTGCAGCCACATGAGGATGCCGGCGATGACGAAGATGACGATCGACATGACCGTCGCGATGGCGGAGCCGTACCCGACCTTCGACAGCTCGAAGAAGTTCCGGTACGAGTAGTAGGACGGCACGACGGTGGAGCCTTCCGGTCCGCCACCGGTCAGGATGAGGATCGGAGCGAACACCTTGAGGGCGCCCACGGTGGCGGTGATCACCACGACGAACACCTCCGGCCGGATCTGCGGGAGCGTGATCGCGGTGAACCGGCGCCACCACCCGGCGCCGTCGAGCGACGCCGCCTCGTACAGTTCGGGGTCGACCCGCTGCAGCGCGGCCATGAAGACCACGACCGGGTAGCCGATCTGCAGCCAGACGAGCACGAGCATCACGGCGTAGATCGCGATGTCCGGGTTGCCGAGCCAGTCGGGCGGATTGCTGTCCCCGAACACGGCGAGGACGCTGTTGAGCAGCCCGTTCTGGGTCGCGAGCACCCAGCTCCAGACGAACCCGGCGACCGCGATCGGCAGGATCTGCGGCAGGTAGTACATGGCGCGCAGCGTCGCTGCGACCTTCGGTCCGAACTCGCGGCCGAGGTAGTCGAACAGCATCGCCGCGAGCACGAGCCCGATCAGGGTCGGCACCACGACGATGCCGACGATCATGAAGACCGAGTTCTTGAACGCCAACCAGAACTGGGAGTCGGCGAGCAGGTCGACGTAGTTGCCGAGTCCGTACCAGCGCATCGGGGCGAGCCCGCCCTTCCACTGGAAGAGGCTGTACCAGACGTTCATCGCGAAGGGCAGCAGGACGATGGCGAGGGTGCCGAGGATCATCGGCACCAGGTACCACCAGTACGAGTGCTGGCGGTCCCGGCGTCGGACGCCGGGAGATCCGGTGGTTCGTTGCGTGAGTGCGGTCATCGCGGTCTCCTCGGAGGTGGGGCGGGCGCCACGACGGCACCCACCCCACGGGGTCGGGTTCAGCCCTGGTTGACGGTCTTCTTGCCGTCGTCGTAGAACTGCTGCAGCTTGGTGAGGTACTCGTCCGCCGTCTCGTTGCCGTTCGACATCGCCGACATGTTGTTCTGGATGAAGTCCAGGAATCCGGGAACCGGGTAGTCCGGGTAGAACGAGAGCGTGTCGTCGGCGACGACCTCGTCGAAGCGCTGCGTGTACGCCTTCGTCACCGGGTCGGAGATCGCGTCCGTGTCACCGGCGAGCGGCAGACCACCGAGTTCGCCGATCTTGTCCTGCACGCGCTTGCTCAGCGTGGTGTTGATCCAGTCGTAGGCGAGTTCCTTGTTGCCCGCCTTCGCGGGAACACCCCAGAGGTGGCCGGACGAGCCCATCGACATGGACGCACCGGGGAGCGTGAAGGACCCCCAGCCGAACGTCGACTGGTCCTTGATCCGGCTGAACACGCCGTTGTTCCAGATGAGCATCCCCGTCTTGCCGCTGAGGAAGTTGACCGTCGCCTGCTCGTAGTTGAGGCCGCCCAGGTCCTTCCCGACGTACCCCTTGTCGATCCAGTCCTGGAACTCCTCGGTCCCGGTCTTCCACGGGTCCTTGGAGAAGTCGACCTTGCCCTTGAGGAACATGAAGTCGTCGATGTGCTTCCGGTCCGCGGCCGCCGACACGAGCGAGTACCAGATCCACATCTGGTTGAAGCCCTGGTTCACCGCCGCGGAGGACGAGATCGGCGTCGTGCCGGCGCCCTTGAGCTTCTGCATGTCGGTGACGAACTCGGCCATGGTCGTCGGCTCGGCGGTGATGCCGGCCTGCTTGAACTTGTCCTTGTTGTAGTAGAAGGTGACGTACTCGCCGACGTTCGGGATGCCGTACCACTTCCCGCTGCCGGCCTTGCCCTGCTGGTCGTACTTCGCGAACGACTGCATCGACCCGGTGATCTTGTCGTCCCACCCGTACTTCGTGACCTGGTCGTCGAGGTCCTGCAGCAGTCCCTGGCTGGTCAACTGACCGCCGTCGGCGTTGCCCTTGTTGAACTCGACCACGTCGGGGACCTTGTTGCCGCCGAGCACGAGCTTCGCGTTCTTCCGGAACCCGTCGAAGCTCGTCGTCTGGAACTTGACGTCGACGTCGGGGTGCTTCTTCTTGAAGATCTGGAGCGCGAGCTGCCAGCCCTGCCCCTGCGCGGTCGTCTTGTCCTCGTACTGCAGGATCGTGAACGTCTTGCCGCCCGAGGCCGATCCGGCGCTGCTGCACCCGGTCAGCGCTGCAACGGCGAGGGCGAGGGTGGCGATGGCAGTGATGCGCAGTGATCGGCGGTGTGGTGTTCGGTGCATGGTGCAGCTCCTTTGCTGATGGCGTTTCGGGATGCGCCGAGGCGCGCTCGACCAGCACGACGTGCAGGGCGCACGGCGTGGACGAGTGGGTCGAGACGGAGGGGTGGGATCAGGGGGGATCGCGCGGCGGTGCGACCGACCCGCGGATCACCAGGGGGCAGTGCATGCGCATGCCGGCGGGAGCGACCGACCGCGGTACGGAGCCGTCGATCCGGGCGAGGATCCGCTCGACCGCCCAGTCCCCCATGGCACGGTGCGGCAGTTGCATGGTGGTCAGTCCGGGCTCCAGCGCTTCGGCGACGAACTCCTGGTTGTCGAAGCCGACGATGGAGAGGTCGGTAGGGATCGCGAGGCCCAGGGACCTGGCGACCTGGTAGAAGCCCATGGCGATCTGGTCGCCGAAGCAGAAGACCGCGGTCGGTCGCGCTGCTGTGGGCCGGTCGAGGAGGCGCTGCGCAGGAGCGATCGCACATCGGGTCGCGGCGTCCTCGGCGGTCACGACGAGCGCCGGATCGACCGGGAGTCCGGCGTCGGCGAGGGCTCGCCGGTACCCGCGGGAGCGCAGGGCGTCCGCGATCGGGTAGGCACTGACGCTGCAGAACCCGATGCGCCGGTGTCCCGCCTCGACGAGGTGCGTGACCGCGTCGTACGCACCGCGCTCCTCGTCCGGCACGACGAAGTCGGCGCTGGCTTCGTCCGTCTCCGGACGTCCGTCGAGCAGGACGACCGGCGTCGACGTCGGGACATCCGGCATCGTGACCTCGCGGTGGAACGTCGCCGCGACGATGAGCCCGTCGACGTTGCGCTGCAGGAGCGACTGCACCGCCGGGGTCTGCAGTTCCTCGTTCCCACCGGTGTCGACGAGCATCAGGACGTACCCGCGACGCCAGGCAGCCTCCTGCGCGCCGGCGAGCATGGCACTCGAGAACGGAACGGTCGCCACCCGGTCGGACACCAGCCCGATCGTCTGCGTCTGCTTCGACTTCAGCGACCGCGCCAACTGGTTCGGGACGTACCCGAACGCATCCGCCAGCTCACGGATCCGTTGCGCGACATCGCGGTTGACCCGCCCGGCGTCACGGTCGTTGAGCACCAGCGAGACGGACGACACCGACACACCCACCTGGGCGGCGATGTCCTTCATCGTCAGCATGGCGCTCCTTCACGTCGATCGATCGACGGGCTTCGTCAATCGATTGATGTGACCGTACGAACGTCAAACGTCTTGACGCAAAGCGCCGTTACGCAACCGTTACGGACGGCGCCGTCCGGGACATCGGAAGACGGCACGAACCGCGCGGCAAGTCCACGGCAGCACCACAGCCTCCCCATAGCGCCGCGCGGCTGAATCGACCCCATGACCGCCGCAGCCCCCCGCCCGACCACGCGCCCGCCGGCGCGCAGCCGGCCCCCGCTGCCCCACGACCGGCCGTACCGGCGCCGCGTCGCACGCCGTCGCGGCGTCGCGGACCTGCTCGGCATCACCGCCTGGGCCTCCGCCGCGATGGCCGTCACCCTCTGGCTGGCTTCCGGCACCGTCGACCTCGCCGGCGTCGACCCCGTGGTCACGGCCGCGGGGATCGTCGCCGGGCTGGTCGGCACGGACCTGGTGCTCGTGATGCTCGTGCTCGCCGCGCGGCTGCCGTTCGTCGACCGGCTCGTCGGCCACGACGCCGCGATGCAGCAGCACGGCAAGCTCGGCAAGCCGGCGCTGTACCTGCTCCTCGCACATGCGGTGCTCCTGATCGTGGGCTACTCGCTCGAGGACGGCACGAACGTCGTGGCGGAGACCGTGGCGCTCTGGAACACCCCGGACATGGTGCTCGCGATCGTCGGGCTCGCACTGTTCGTCGCCGTGGTGTGGACCTCGATCGTCGCGGTCCGCCGTGTGCTGCCGTACGAGGCGTGGCACGCCGTCCACCTGCTCTCCTACGTCGCCGTGGGGGTCGCGATCCCGCACCAGCTCTCCGCGGGCGGGATCCTCGCCGCGGGGAGCTGGGAGCGCGTGTACTGGGTGGTCCTCTACGTCGTCGCGCTCGGGTCCGTCGCGGTGTTCCGGTTCGGGCTGCCTGCGCTCCGGAGCCTCCGGCACGGCGTCACGGTGGACCGCATCGAGCGCGTCGGCGCCGACGTGGTGTCCGTGCACCTCCGCGGGCGGGACCTCGACCGGCTGCGCGCGGCGGGCGGCCAGTTCTTCATGTGGCGGTTCTGGACGGGCGGGACCTGGTGGCACGCGCACCCGCTGTCGCTGTCCGCTGCGCCGACGGACACGACGATGCGGATCACCGTCCGTGCGCTCGGCCGGGGCAGCGCGGACCTCGCCGCGCTCCGGCACGGGACCCCGGTGAGCTTCGCGGGCCCGTACGGCATCTTCACCGAGGCGACCCGGACGAGCACCCGGATCGCGGTCGCGGCGAGCGGCATCGGGGTCACCCCGGTGCGGGCCTTCCTGGAGCGGCTCGACGCGCCTCCGGGTGCCGTCACGATCCTCCTCCGCGGCCGGTCCGAGCAGGAGTCCTTCCTGTGGGACGAGATCCGCGACTGGGCGGCCCTCCACGGGCACCGCGTGTTCGCGAGCATCGGCCCGCGCGGTGCCGGCCCCGCCGGCTGGTTGGCGGCGTCCGACACGGCGCGCGGCGTGTGGGCGGGTTCGGTGTTCCCCGACCTCGCCGACTCCGACCTGTACATCTGTGGTCCGGGACGGTGGAGCGACCTCGTCGAACGCGACGCGTTCGCCGCGGGGCTCCCCGTCGACCACCTGCACCGAGAGCGGTTCGACTGGTGAGGAAACGCATCGTGATCGGGGGCGCGCTGGTGTCCCTCGGGATCATCGCCGCCGGCGTCGGGGCCGGGAGCCTGCAGGCCACGCAGACGACGACCCAGGCCGGTGGGACCACCGGCACGGGCGCCTCGGGGACGGAGAACGCGAGCTCCGGCTCCGGCTCGTCCGCCGCCGACGGCACCTACACCGGCACCGCGGTCAGCACCCGGTACGGCGACGTCCAGGTCGAGGTGATCGTCGCCGGCGGAAAGCTGACCGAGGTGACGGCACTGCAGCTCACCGACGACGATCCGCGCTCGTCGATGATCAGTGCGCAGGCGGCGCCCGTGCTCCGGCAGGAGGCCCTCACCGCGCAGTCCGCCCAGATCGACACGGTCAGCGGAGCCACGTACACCTCCGACGGGTACATCCAGTCGCTGCAGTCGGCACTCGACCAGGCGGGCATGTAGGTGCGCCGGGTCTTCGACACCATGGGGACCGTCGCCTCCGTGCACGTCGACGGGGCCAGCACGGAGGCGACCCCCGCCGTGCTCGACGACGTCGAGCGCCTGTTCGCCCGGATGGACGCCGAGTACAGCCGGTACCGGCCCGACTCCCCCGCCTCGCAGGTCGCCGACGGCCGGCTCGCGCTGACCCGGGCGAGCAGCGAGCACCGGGACATGTACGCGCGGGCGATCGCGTGGCGGAACGCGACAGGCGGGGCGTTCGAGCCCCACCGCGCGGACCGCAGCGTCGACCTGACCGGCATCGTCAAGGCCGCGGCGATCGAGGGGGCCGGTGCACTGCTCCGGAGTGCCGGGCACGCGGACTGGTGCGTCAACGTCGGCGGCGACGTGCTCGTCTCCGGGACGGTCACGGGCCGGGACTGGAACGCCGGCATCACCGACCCGGACCGCGCCGGCGAGGTCCTCCGCGTGGTCCGGCTGGCCGCCCCGCGGCGCGCCGTCGCGACCTCGGGGACCTCCGAACGCGGCGAGCACGTCTGGCGCACCGACCAGGACCGCGTCTACCGGCAGGTCACGGTGATCGCCGACGACGTGGTGACGGCCGACGTCCTGTCCACCGCGATCCTCGCGGGTGGGCCGGCGACGCTGCGCCTCGCCGTCGAGGCGTGGGCCGTCGACGTCGTCACCATCTGACGCGGTCCGGCCGGTCGGCGCGCGGGCGGTGGTCGCAACCGGATGACGGCCTGGAGGCCCGGTGCGGTCCGGCACCGGGCCTCCAGGCCGTCGATCGGTCGCGTCTCAGGCGCGTCGGCGCAGACGCCAGACCAGCAGTCCACCACCGGCGGCCAGCAGGCCGAGTGCCCACGCGAGCAGGCCGGTGTCGTCCGCGCCGGTGTACGCGAGGGTGTCCGTCCCGCTGCCGGTCGCCGTGCCGGTGGCGGCCGCGACCGCGGTCGGTGTGGGCGCAGGCGTGGGCGTGGCGACCGGGGTCGTGGCGGCGGCGACCGCGAACCGGAGCACGCCGGTCACGTCCCCGTACGTCAGTGGCGGGTCACCTTCACCCACGCCTCGGATTCCCGGACGGGGCGCCTGAGGACGCCCCTATCCATGCAGTGTCAGTCTCCTGCCGTTCCTGACGAGCGAGTGTTGCGATCCGGTCTCGCTGTCGCCCTCAGCGCAGGGAGCGGATCATGCTCTGGAGGCTCCGGAACGCCGCCGTCCGCTCGTCCCCCGTCATGCCGGTGAGCATCTTGTCCTCGACGGAGCGCACCGCGGCGCTCGCCTGCCCGAGGGTCCGTCGCCCCGCGTCGGTGAGACGCGTCGGGAGTGCCTTGCCGACCGGGGGCTCGGCCGCCCGGACCACGAGGCCGTCCCGCTCGAACGCCTGCAGCAACACGCTCATCGACTGCCGGGTGACGAACGCGCCTCGCGCCAGGTCGGAGTTCGACAACCCGGGGCGCTGGGCGAGCAGCTCGAGGCACGAGTACTGCGTCACGGTCAGCCCGAGCGGCCGCAGCACCGCTTCCATCGCGACCCGCAGTGCACTCGACGCCTCCTTCAGCAGGTAGCCGAGCGAGGTCTCGAGGTCGATCGCCGCTCCGTCTTGACTCATGTCAGTAGTCTGACATAGGTTGCCTCGTGTCAGAAGACTGACACCACCCGAAGGAGCACACCATGCCGGTCACCGGTCCCGACTTCATCTCCCTGCAGACCCGCGACCTCGACGCGTCGCAGGCGTTCTACGAGCAGTACCTCGGCCTCGTCCGCTCCCAGGCGGGCCCGCCGCACGCCGTCGTGTTCGAGACGACCCCGATCGCCTTCGCGCTGCGGGACATCGTGCCCGGGACCGACCTCGCGTCCGTGCCGCAGCCGGGCATCGGCGCGGCGATCTGGCTGCACGCCACCGACGTGCAGGACATCCACGACGCCCTCGTCGCCGACGGGCACACGATCGTCTCGGCGCCGATCGACGGCCCGTTCGGCCGGACGTTCACCTTCGCCGACCCCGACGGCTACCAGGTCACCCTGCACGACCGCGCCTGACCCGGGAGCGCCCCGCGGCCACGCCTCAGGAGTCGGCCGGGGTCACCAGGACGTGCTGGATCGCCGGCCCGACCACGGCGACGACGGCGTCGTGGTCGGCCTCGACGAGCGTCGGGACGCCGATGACCCGACGGCCGGTCACGATCCCGACGAGCATCGCGGCAGCCAGCCCGGCGCGGAGCGCCCGGTCCTCGGCCACCTCGGTCCCGCCGCGCCCCGCCCCGGCGACGAGCCGCGCCTGGATGAAGTCCCGGAGCTGCTTGTTGGCCTCGTCGTTCACCACCGCCCCGCGGAGCATCGCCATCAGCGGCTCGGACTCCTCGACCGGCCCCTCCCACGCCTCGAGGAACGCCCGCACGACGCGCTCGCCGAGGCGCTCGTCCGGCCCCTCGAACGCCGTGTCGAAGCGCCGGAGCGCAGTCGCGGGCACGGCCATCACCGCAGCGAAGAGGTCGTCCTTCGACCCGAAGAACTGCATCACCTGGGACGGGTCGACCCCGGCGTCCGCCGCGACCCGCCGGATCGTCGTCGCGGCGAAGCCGTCGCTGGCGAACCGCGCGCTGGCGGCGGCGAGCACCGTCGTCCGCGTGCTCGACGAACCGGGACGACGCCCGACGCGGCCGGCCTGCGCTGGCTGGTTCTCCGAGGTCATGCGCCGAATCTACCCGACGTCGGAATCCGTTCTCAACGCCTGTTGAGTTTCGGCGGGATCGGACGTACGCTCGCCACGACGACGAGCCCACGGAGGACTCCCGCACGAAGGAGATCACGATGACCGACCAGAGGATCACGACCCCGTCGACGCCGCTGCCCGCAGCCCGGACCGGCGTGCTCACCCCGTTCGAGCCCGGCACCCGCACGCTCCAGGCCGGGTTCAGGATCGCGCCGCAGTTCGCGCCGCTGCCGGTGGAAACGGTGTTCGACAAGGACGTCGCGATGCAGCTCCGCGACGGCACCACCATCCACGTCGACGTCTTCCGACCCGCGACCACGACCGGGACGGCGCCGACCCCCGTCCCGGTGATCCTCGCGTGGAGCCCCTACGGCAAGGCACAGGGCACCTCCCCCAGCGTGATGGGCGTGTTCGGACTCGTCGGCCTGCCGAACAGCACCGTGTCCGGGCTCGAGAAGTTCGAAGGAGCAGACCCGGCGTACTGGGTCGAGCACGGCTACGCGATCTGCAACGTCGACCACCGCGGGATCGACCAGTCCGAGGGGGACAGCGTGCTCTGGGACCGCCAGGACGGCCGCGACGCGTACGACGTCATCGAGTGGCTCGCCGAGCAGGAGTGGTGCGACGGCAAGGTCGGCATGAGCGGCACGAGCTACCTCGCCGTCTCGCAGTGGTTCGCCGCCGCCGAGCAGCCCCCGCACCTCGTCGCGATCAACCCGTGGGAAGGCGTCAGCGACGTCTACCGCGACCTCGTGATGCGCGGCGGGATGCCCGACACCGGGTTCGCGCAGCAACTCCAGGACGGCAGCTTCTTCGGGAAGGGCCAGAAGGAGGACATCCTCGCCGAAGTCGAGGCGTACCCGCTGATGACGGACCTCTGGGAGCAGAAGATCCCCGACTTCGCGAAGATCGCCGTCCCGGCGTACGTCGTCGCGAGCTACTCGAACACCCTGCACACCGCTGGCACATTCCGCGCCTGGCGCCGGATGGCGAGCACCGAGAAGTGGCTCCGGATCCACAACGGCCAGGAGTGGCCGGACTACTACGACCAGGCGAACGTCGAGGACCTCCGCCGGTTCTTCGACCACTTCCTCAAGGGCGTCGACAACGGGTGGGAGCGGACCCCCACCGTCCGGTACTCGGTCCTCGACCTCGAGGGCGGCGACGAGGTCGCGGTCCCCGCCGACTCGTTCCCGCCGTCCGACGCCACCTCCACGAAGTACTTCCTCGACGCACGGACCCGGACCCTGTCCACCAGCGCGCCGTCCGACGCGGCGGAGGCGTCGTACGCCGTCGACGCGAACCCGGACGCCGTCTCGTTCCTCACCCGGTTCGACGAGGAGACGGTGCTGGTCGGCCACCCGAAGGTGCACCTGTTCGTCGAGGCACGCGGCGCCGACGACATGGACCTGTTCGTGCTCGTTCAGAAGACCGACCGGTGGGGCACGCCGCTGCAGGCGTTCACCGCCCCGAACCAGTCCGCGATCGCACACGACCTCACCGACCACGGCGCGACGATCCTCCGCTACAAGGGTTCCGACGGCAGGCTCCGCGTGTCCGCCCGGCACCTCGACGAGGCGCTGATGACCGACGACGTCCCCGCGCACACCTTCGACCGCGTCGAGAAGCTGGCCCCGGGCGAGATCGCCGAGATCGAGATCGACCTGCTCCCGGTCGGGCTGCGCTTCCACGCGGGGGAACAGCTGCGGTTCATCGTCAGCTCGCGGAACCTCCTCGGCACGCTGATGCCGGCCATCCGCGAGTACGTCGGTGCGAACTCCGGGGCGCACGTCGTGCACACCGGCGGCGACCACGCCTCGTACCTGCAGCTCCCCGTCCGGGCAGCGCGGTGACCGCCGCCACGGTCCGCCTGGCGGGCGAGGACACCGACGCCACGATCGACGGCTTCGAGCTGTTCTCCGCCCGCCGGGCACTCGCGCTCCTGAAGCGGAAGGCGGGACGCGCGCGGCTCCTCGAGCTCCTGGCCGACGAGATCGCCGCGGGAGACGCGTTCCTCCGCGGCCACCTCGAACGCTCCTGCGGCGAGGAGACGACGGGCACGACCACGCTCCGTGCGCGCGGCATCACGGCCGCGGAGTTCGGCGCGTGGCTCGGTGCCGCGTTCGCCCGCGAGGACGTGATGCTCGCGGGCCACCCCGAGCACTACGCGATCCACGCGGACCCCGGGCGGCACGTGAACATCGTCGAGACCCTGGACGAGTACGTGTGCTCGTTCTTCATGCACCCGTGGGACGACAGCCTGGTCGTCGAGCAGGAGCTCCCCGTCGCGGAGCCACCCGCTGGTCGACGGTCGCACATGCTGCTGGCCGACGGGACGGTCATCGGCTCCATCGCGAACACGTTCGTCGACGAGCCCGACGGCTTCACCGCCCGGCTCTCCGTCACGCTGCCGGCGTCCTGTGCACCAAGGGTCGTCGAGCAGCACCTGGAGCACTTCGCCGTCGAGTTCCGCACGTGGATCCTGCGGGCGGCGACCGAGCGCTAGTCCGGCCGGCATGGTGACGAGACGCGACCGACAGGCGGACGGGAGGCTCGGATCGGCCTGGCACCGAGCCTCCCGTCCGGCGTAGCCTCCGTCCATGGCTGCGGAACCCGCCCTCGTCGACTGGTTGCTGGAGACCGACCCGGCGGTGCGCTGGCAGGTCGAGCGAGACGTGCTGCGTGCGCCGGAGGAGCGATGGCGCGCGACCCGCGCCACCGTGCCCACCACCGGGTTCGGGGCGCGGCTCCTCGCGCTGCAGGACGAGGACGGCCAGTGGGCCGGCGGTGCGTACTTCCCGGCGCAGGACGCCGGGCACGACGTCGAGGGCGACGTGGACGACGCCGAGGGCCAGCCGTGGACGGCGACCACCTGGTCCCTGAACGCGCTGCGCCGGTGGGGTGTCGACGCGGCGGCACTCGCCGGGACCGCCGAGCTCCTCGCCCGGAACAGCCGCTGGGAGTACAACGACGCGCCGTACTGGAACGGCGAGGACGACTGCTGCATCAACGGGTTCACGCTCGCGAACGGGGCGTGGCTCGGGGCCGATGTGTACGGGCTCGCGGAGTGGCTGCCGGCGCACCAGCTCGAGGACGGGGGCTGGAACTGCGAGTGGGTCGAGGGCTCCACACGGTCCTCGTTCCACTCGACGCTCAACGTGATCGAGGGGCTGCTCGCGCACGAGGAGCTGACCGGCGGCAACGATGCGCTCCGGCGTTCACGGCACCGTGGTGAGGAGTACCTGCTCGAACGACACCTGCTCCGCCGCCTGTCGACGGGCGAACCGGTCGGACCGTGGACGGCGCACTTCACGTACCCGTTCCGGTGGGTCTACAGCGCGCTGCGTGCGCTGGACCACTTCCGCGCCGCCGCGCTCGTCGACGGCACCGTTCCGGACCCGCGACTCGCGGACGCGGTCCAGCTGGTCCGCGACGCCCGGGGCGCTGACGGACGCTGGGTGCAGGACGGCGTGCACGCGGGCCGGGTCTGGTTCGCGGAGGACGTCCCGCCGGGCGAGGCGTCGCCGTGGCTCACGCTGATCGGCACGCGGGTGCTCGACTGGTGGGACTCCGCGCAGCACGACTGACGGCTCGCCGAGGACGTCACTTCCGCCTGCGGGGTGCGGCTGAGCGCGGCGGGATGGCGCGGAGGTGCTCGCTCGCCCGGCCGAGGATCCGCGCGAGGTCGTCGGCGTCCGCGTCCGACAGCGTCGCGAAGAGCAGGCTGTGCACGGTCTCGACGTGGCCGGGGAACACCGCCGCGAGGACGTCCCGACCGGCGTCGGTGATCGCGACGACGGTGCTCCGTTCGTCCTCGGGCGAGGGCGCCCGCGTGACGAGTCCGCGCTGGTCGAGCAGCTGCGCCTGGTACGTGAGTCCGCTGCGGCTGATCACCACGCCGTCCGCCAGGTCGGTCATCCGCTGCCGCCCGCCCGGTGTGTCGCCGAGGCGCGCGAGGAGCTGGAACTGCACGTAGCTGAGATCCCCGACGTCGCGCAGCTGTCGCTCGACCGCGTGGCGGAGCAGGCTGCTGACCTCCGTGAAGGCGAAGTAGGCCGAGAGCTGCGTGGGCGTCAGTTCCATGACCTCATCCTACCCATTGCTTCGAGTTCGAAGCAGTGCTAGCGTCGGTGTCAGTTGCTTCAAACTCGAAGCACAAGTGAACGGAGCAGATCATGAAGGCAGCACGGTTCCACGAGGTGGGCGGTCCCGAGGTCCTGCGGATCGAGGACGTCCCCCAGCCGGTGCCGGGTGCGGGTCAGGTGCGCGTCCGCGTCGCCGCGTCCGCGTTCAACGCGGCGGACAACGGCATGCGGGCCGGGTTCCTCCCGATCCCGGTCGTCCTCCCCCACGTCCCCGGCTACGACGTGTCCGGCACCGTCGACGCGCTGGGTCCGGACGCCACCGGGCTCGCCGTCGGTGACGCGGTGTTCGGCTTCCTCCCGATGGAGCTGGACGGCGGAGCGGCCGAGTTCGTCGTGGCTCCGGCATCGGTCCTGACGGCGGCGCCCACCAGCATCCCGCTCCCCGACGCGGCCGCCCTGCCGTCCGTGGCGCTCACCGCGTGGCAGGCACTGTTCGACGACGGAGGGCTCCAGGCCGGGCAACGCGTGCTGGTCGTCGGCGCCGGTGGTGTCGTCGGCAAGTACGCCGTCCAGCTCGCGAAGCGTGCCGGCGTGCACGTCGTCGCGACTGCGAGCCCGCGGAGCATCGACGCGGTGCGCGCAGCCGGGGCGGACGAGGTCGTCGACCACACGGCGACGGATCTCCTCGCCGCCGTCGAGGATCAGGTCGACGTGCTCCTCAACCTCGCCCCGATCGAGCCCGACCAGTTCGTGGCGCTCGTCGGTCTCGTCCGGGACGGCGGCGTCGTCGTCAGCACCACGGCGTGGATCGCCGCTCCGGACGACGCGTCCCGCGGGGTGCGGTCGGTGACGGTGTTCGTGCTGAGCAACCGCGACCGCCTCGCAGAATTCGCGACGCTCGTCGACCAGGGCGCGCTCACGGTCGAGGTCACGCGGCGCATCCCCCTCACCGCCCTGCCGGAACTGCACGCCGAAGCAAGCGAGGGGCGGGTGTCCGGAAAGGTCATCGTCCTGCCGGCCTGACCGTGGCGGGGCTGGTCATCGGCCAGGATGGTCGGATGCGCAGCAGGATCATCGGCCGTGGCGCCCTCACCGGGTACCGAGCCGGCATCGTCGGCGCGGCAGCGCTCTGGCTGGCGGTCGCCGTGTTCGTCGCCGCCGCGGGGCGGAACGACACGGGGTTCCTCGTCGTCGGGGCGCTTGCCCTCGGTCCGGCGCTGGTCCTGGTCGCGACCGCGGTCGGCACGGTGCTCGCAGCACTGGTCGCCCCGTTCACCCCGGTGCTCTCGCGCACCGGAGGCCCCCGGAAGCTGCTCCTCGTCGCGTTCGCGTTGGTCGCGTTCTGCTGCTGGGGCTACGTCGCGGACGTCCTTCCCTCCCGGTACCTGATGTTCCTGCCGCTGGACAGCACGGTGTTCAACACGGCGACGCTGGTCCTCACCGCCGTCGGAGCAGTCGGCGGGACCGTTGCGTCGCTCGCCGCGGTGCTGCGTCCCGTCCACCGGCCAACGGGTGCGACCGTCCGACGCATCGCGCTCACGACCGTGCTCGGTGGCGCGGCCGGGCTCCTCGGCTGGTGGCTCCGGCGCGGGAACGCACCCTGGTTCTCGGGCCTGCCGAGCTCGGGGACGTTCGTGGGCGCGGGATTCGGTCGGGTCCCCCTCGACCAGGACTGGGTGTGGGGCGTCACAACCGGCGCGCTGCTCGGGCTGATGGTGGCGACGGTCGCGACGTGGATCCGGCGCCCGGTGCTCCTCGTCCCCCTCGCCGCGGTCGCCGCGGGTGGTGCGGCGTTCGTCTCGGCGGTGACCGGGGTGATGTTCCCCGTCATCGAACTCACGGCGCCGATCACCGAGTTCCCGACGTCCGGCGGGTTCGCCAGTTCCGTCACCGCGCTGCCGCCGGCGGGGATCGCGCTCACCGTGGCGGTCTGGGCCGTCGCGGGTGCCCTGCTCGGCGCCGCGGTGCTCGCGTGCGATCGACTCCTGCAGCGCACCCGTGCTTGACGGGCACGCACGTTCAGATCGCGGGATGACCGATCCGGTTCGCGCGGGCCGGACATCGTGAACCTGATCGGTCACGCCCCCGAACGCCGTGACGACGCCGGCGGAGCAGCAGGTTCCGAATCCTGTTTGACGGATCCGGTCGAGGATTCCCGTGCTCGCAGAACCGGATTCGTCACCGTCGCTGACGAAACGTCCTCGCTCTTCTGCCTCAGCGGCGCTCGAGGGTGACCCACTCCTCGTCGCGGACGTAGCCGAGCGCGTCGTTCGCGCGCAGGATGCCGGTGTTCTCGAGTGAGCCACCCGTCCGGAATCGTGCGACCCCGTCCGCGACCAGCTGCAGCACCGAGGCGGCCTTCACCGCGACACCGAGTCCCTGACGTCGAGTCCCGGGGTGTACCACCGTGAAGCCGGTCTCAGCAGCGGCTCCGTCCACGTCGACGTAGGTCATCGCGACGAGCGGCCCGTCGGTCGCGAAGGCGCCGAAGGCCCGTCGCGAGTCCGACGGCATCGCCGTCGAGCGGTCGAGCGGCTCGTGCTGGGTGGCGATGCTCCCGGGGTAGTCGTCCGCCGTGACGGCGTCGAGTCGCAGGACCGCGTCGACGTCGCCGGCGTCGAGCTCACGCACGGGGCCGGCTGCTCGCGACACGAGCGCACTGAGCCTCGCGTGGTCGATCCGGTCCGCATCCAGCTGCGCCCCGAAGGACCGGGCGACGACGGTCCAGCCCCCTGCTTCCAGTTCCACCCGCTCCGGAGCCCCGGCCGGCAGCACGATCTTCTCCCCCACGGCTCGATCCTCGCACGACCGCTCGGTACAGTCGACGCGTGGCCACGACGGTGCGGTACTCCCCCATCCCGACCTCCCAGGTCGACGTCACCTACGAGTACGGCCCGGACTCGGCGCCGCGCGCAGGGGTCTCGCCGGGGACGGTCGTCGAGCTGCACATGCCGCCGAGCCGTCGCTTCCCGGGCACGTCCCGCCGGATCTGGGTGCACCGGCCGGCTGGGCTGTCAGCTGAGGACGAAACCGCGGTGATGGTCTTCAACGACGGCTGGTGGTACCTCGACCCCGATGGCGATGTCCGCGGCGGGACTGTTCTCGACAACCTCGCCGCAGCGGACGACATCGCCGCGATGACCAGTGTGTTCGTCGACCCAGGCATGCGCAACGCGGACGGCGTCGCGACCAAGCACCGGAACGCCGAGTACGACGCGTTCGACTCCGAGTACGCGGACTTCCTGCTCGACGAGGTGTTGCCGCTCGTCGAAGCGCGCTTCCGGATCTCGTCGGACCCGAGGATGCGCGGCATCTGCGGTGGGAGCAGTGGCGGGAACGCGGCACTCACCGCAGCCTGGTGGCGGACGGACGGCTTCGGGCGTGTCATCACGTTCAACGCGAGCTTCGCGCAGATGCCCGGGGGGAATCCGTACCCGTCGCTGCTCGCCAACGGGGACGCGCGGGCGATCAAGATCTTCCTCCAGGCCGCACACCGCGACCTGGACTGGGACCAGCGCGAGGACAACTGGTTCGCTGAGAACCTCGACACCGCGTCGGCACTGGCGCGAGCCGGGTACGACGTCCGTCTCGTCGTCGGGGACGGTGGTCACAGTCCGAACCACGGTGGGGTACTCCTCCCGGACGCGCTGCGATGGCTCTGGTCGGCGTGAGCGCCGTCGGGTTCGACCTCGACGGCACGCTCTTCGACCACCTCGGGTCGGCGCGAGACGGGGTCGAGTCCTTCTTCCGATCGCTCGGCGTGGAGCCGACCGAAGTGGCGGTGACCTCCTGGTTCACGGCGGAACAGCGGGAGTTCGAACGCTGGCGGGGCGGGCGGATCAGCTTCCAGGAGCAACGCCGGGCGCGGCTCCGTGCCGTCCTCCCACCGCTCGGCGTCGAGCTGCCGACGGGCGACGACGACCTGGATGCGCTGTTCGAGGAGTACCTGCGCGCCTACCGGGGTGCCTGGCGGGCGTTCCCGGACAGCCGGTCGCTCCTGCGCCAACTCCGGTCGACGGGATACCGAGTGGGCCTGTTGACGAACGGGATCGAATCGCAGCAACGCGACAAGCTCGATCGGATCGGGCTCTCCGACGAGTTCGACGCGATCTGCGTGTCAGAGTCGATCGGCGTGCAGAAGCCCGATCCCCGTGCCTTCGCCGCGCTGGCCACCGCGCTGTTCGTGGCGCCGGCCGACTGCGTGTTCGTCGGCGACGACCCGAAGACCGACATCGACGGCGCCCGAGCCGCCGGAATGCGCTCGCTCCTCATCGACCGCGGGGGTCAGGACAGGGCCGGCATCACACGCGTGGTCCTCGCTGAGCTCAGTGCACGCTAGCGGCGTCCATCGAAGCCAACGCCACACCGACCACGGGTGACAAGGCGAGCACCACTCCCGCCAGCACGAGCCACCACCGGTCCCGACTCGAGTACGTGCCGCACACGGTTACGACCATGATCGCGACCAGTGCCAGGACGGCACCGCCCAGCAACATCGCCGTGGCACTCGGCGACCGCGTGTCGGCCAGCAGCACGACGTTGACCACTGATGAGACGAGCGCGGCCGTCCACCCGATGATCAGCGGCAGCCGTGACGCGGTGCCGTCCGGACCGGCGGCCCGATCCGTGCGTTCGGGGAAGAGGTCGACGTCGTCGCCCGGGTCCTGCCACGCGTCCATCACGGCAGCCGCATCGCGTCGAGGTCGGCCCGGCTGCCGCTGAACGCGTTCCGGTCGATGAACGCCTCGTCGCCGTCGTACCCGTCGAGCCGCTCGCGGGCGGACCACTGCCAGAACGTCCAGTCGCGGCCGTCGTCGATGTGCGGTGCGGTCAGGACCGACCGGAACCAGATCGGGTTGTCGGGGTAGGCGTCCGCGAGGTACCGCTCGTACCAGTCCCGCGTCGCGTACAGCACGGCGGGGCGTCCGTAGTGCCGCTCCACCGCTGCCAGCAGCGGGTCGAGCACCGCACGGACCTCGGCCCGCGACGGCGGCGCGTCGCAGTAGGCCGCGTAGCACTCGACGTCGACGACGAGCGGGAGGTCACCGCTCCGGCGATCGACGGTCGCGAAGACGTTCGCGGCCTGCGCACCGCCCGAGCTGTCGATGCTCAGGAAGTGGTACGCCCCGACGAGCAGGTCCGTCTCGTGGGCAGCTGACCAGTTCGCCGCGAACCGGGAGTCCTGCGTGCCAGCGCCCTCGGTGGCCTTGACGTAGGCGAAGTCGATGTCCTGCCGCGCGAGCACCGGCCAGTCGATCGCGCCCTGGTACGCCGAGACGTCCACGCCCTGCACCGGGTACCGGAGCGCCGCGACCCGCGTCGGCCACACGATCCCCGACACGAGCAGCGCGGCCACCGCGGCGGCGGCCACGATCACCGACCCGCCGGCGACCAGCGCAACACGTCGAGCCCCCATCCGGCGCACTACCCGTCCGTCAGGGCCGCCGCGTACGCGCGGACCGAGCGGTGGTACCTCGGCAGCGTCGGTTCGACGGCCTCGATCGCGACACGGAGCGCCTCGTCGGTGCGGCCGGCGCTGTGCAGCGCGAGGGCGAGGAACACGCGCGGCGCAGCACCGGTCGCGGGATGGGCGGGTGCGTCGCGCAGCATCGCGATCGCCTCGTCGACGCGGTCGAGGTTCCGCAGCGTCGACGCGTGCTGCACCACGAGCTGGGCGGCGCGCTCGGGGTCGATCGTGCCGAGGCCGTCGGCCGTGGCGCGCGCGTACTGCACGTCGGCCTCGGCCTCGTGCCCCGCGGAGTCGAACGCTCCGCCGAGTTCGAACGCGCCGAGTGCCGGGTGCGGCGCGCGAGCAGCGAGATCGCGCATCGCGCCGAGCCGTTCCTCGTCGCCGAGCGAGTCATCCGACCACAGCGCCGCGACCTGCGCTTCCCAATCGTCGGCGGGAACGGATGCGGCTGGGGCGTCGGTCATCCCATCAGGCTAGGTGCCCACGCGGGCGCGCCGTCACGGGACGCGCGGGCCTCGTATCGTTGGTCGATGGACCTTGCACACGTGTGGCCGTTGTTCGGGCTCCGGCTCGTCTCGCCGCGACTGGAGCTCCGACCGGTGCGGGACGAGGACCTGCCCGGCCTGGTCGAGGCAGCGCTGTCCGGGGTGCACGATCCGGCGCGGATGCCGTTCGGCGTCCCGTGGACGGACGCCGAACCCGATGCCCTGGCACGGTCGTTGGCGCAGTACCACTGGAAGCTCCGCGCCGGAGTGACTCCGGACTCGTGGGGTGTGTCCTTCACGGTGCTCCGTGACGGCGCCCCCATCGGTGTCCAGGAGCTGCACGCGCGCCGGTTCGGTGCGCGGAGGACGGTCGAGAGCGGCTCCTGGCTCGCGTCAGCGCACCAGGGCGTCGGACTCGGGACGGAGATGCGGGCGGCACTGCTGACCTTCGCGTTCGACGACCTCGACGCCGACTGGGCCGAGTCGAGCGCCGCCGCGTGGAACGACGGCTCGCTCCGCGTCTCGGAGAAGCTCGGCTACGAGCGGAACGGCGTCACGCGGTCGCAGACCCGACCCGGTGAGACGGTCGACGAGGTCCGTGTCCGCGTGGCCCGGGACGACTTCGTCCGCCCGGACTGGCAGCTCGAGCGACACGGCGTCGACGCAGCACGCGCGTCCCTGCTGGGATGATGCCCCGATGAGCGCGCACGAGGACGTCACCACGGTCGATGTCGTCGGCGGCCCCGAGCCCGTCGCGGTCGAGCTCCACGAGTACGACGAGCGGTGGCCGGACGTGTACGCCGAGCATCGGCAGCGGATCAGCCGAGCACTGGCGGGCACGGACGTCGACGTCGAGCACATCGGCTCGACGTCCGTCCCCGGGCTGGCCGCGAAGCCGATCATCGACATCGTGGTCGAGGTCGACGACATCACCGCTGAGCAGGGATACCTCGACCCGCTCCTCGCCGCCGGCTACGAACTCCGGGTCCGGGAGCCCGGGCACCGGCTCGTCCGCACCCCGGCACGTGACGTCCACGTGCACGTCTACGAGCGGGGTGACGCTGCGGTGCAGGAGTACCTGCTCCTCCGTGACCACCTGCGCCGGGACGCGGCCGACCGCGCGCTGTACGCCGACACCAAGCGCGCCCTGCTGCGCAGGCACTGGGACGACATGAACGACTACGCGGACGCGAAGACCGCGGTGATCCTCGCGATCAACGAGCGGGCGCGCGCAACCGGCGATGCCGGAGGGGTGTAGGAATCACCCATCACGGAAGGACGATGACGTGCCGCTCTTCGCAGCCCTGATCTACGCACCCGACTCCGCCCACGCGCCCGACGCGACGCCCGAGGACATCAAGGAGTGCGACGACCACGCCGGCGAGCTCCTGGCCGCCGACTCGATGCTCGTCGCCTACGCACTGACCCCGCGGGAGTACGCCGTGTCGGTCCGCGTCGAGGGATCCACGCCCGGGCCGTTCGTCGACGCCGGGCAGATCGTCGCCGGCTTCTACGTCATCGAGGCGACCGACCTCGACGAGGCGGTCCGCATCGCGGCGACGAACCCGGTCGCACGGACCCCGGGCAGTGGCGTCGAGGTGCGTCCGGTGCACAGCGGCGGCGTGATCCGAGCGCCGCGCGAGTGAGCCCGTCGCGCCGGACTGCGGGGCCGCGGATCGCGTGACGGCCCCCGAACGGGGCACAGATGAGGCAAGATGTTCGGGGACGCGTCACCCACTACGACGTGTCCGAACCTGCCCGCTTCCCGCGCCCGAGCCCACGAGGAGCCCGACATCTCGACTCGAAGCACGTGCACGCCCATGCGTGACACGACCCCCGCCACCATGCCCGAACGGACCGCCCGGTGACCCGCCGCCGCGTGTTCGTCGCCGCAGCCACCACCGCTGCCCTCGTGATCGGTGTCCCGACCGCCGCCTCCGCCCACACCTGGTGGGGCGGCCGCGGACACCACCACGCCCCACCGAAGGCCTCCCCCTCGGCGCCGAGCACACCGACGACCACGCCGACACCGAGCGACACGGCGACGCCCTCGGAAGACCCGACCCCGTCCGCATCCGCCACGGCGACCGGCCAGCCGATCGCCCCGACGGTCACGACGACGCCGCAGCCCAGCGCGACGGCCGCCCCCGAGACCGACGCGAGCACCGACACCGGCGCCGCCGACGCCCCGGACGCCTCGTTCGTCGAGACCTTCGACACCGACGCCGCCACCGGCCAGGTCGCGGCCGCGTACCCGCAGTCCTGGCAGCCGTACCCGGACGGCACGTCCGGCATCTACGCCCCGAGCAAGACCGTCTCGGTGCACGACGGCGTGATGGACGTCACGCTCGGCAACGGCTCCGGCACCGCCGGCACGTTCGGCTCCGTCGCCGGGGCGTGGGGCCACGTCGGCGGCTCGTTCTCGGTCCGCGCGAAGGCGACCGGCGGCGACGGCAACGGCGCGGCGTTCATGCTGTGGCCGACGTCCGGCACCTGGTCGGACGGCGAGATCGACTTCCCCGAGGGCAACTTCGAGGACGTCCCCTCCGCCTTCCAGCACTCGATGGTCCCCGGGCAGGAGGCCGACCGCGCCCAGGTCGGCACCGGCGTCTCGTGGCGCGACTGGCACACGTACACCGTGGACTGGGTCCCCGGGAAGTCGGTCACCTACAGCGTCGACGGCACGGTCCTCGAGACGCTCACGAAGGACGTCCCGACCACCCCGCACCGGTACATGTTCCAGGTCGGGAACTGGGGTGCCTCCGGCCACCTGCTGATCGACTGGGTCGCGACGACCGAGTGACGTCCGGAACGCGCTGAACGCGCTGCACGACGGACGGGAGGCCCGGTGCCAGCTGGCACCGGGCCTCCCGTCCGTCTCCTGGTCGCGACCATGGCATCCGGTCCGCTCACCACCGCCGGCTACGAGGGATCGGACGCCAGCCGGTAACGGAGGTGCGTGACGCCGCCCTCGCCGGCCAGGACCCGCACGCGTTCGAGCTCCCGCTGCCCGACGCCGAGGTGCTCGAACAGTCGCCGTCCCCCGCCGAAGAGCACCGGGACCAGGTGGATCTCCATCTCGTCGAGCAGTCCGGCCCGGATCGCGAGCTGCGCCACGGTCGCGCCGTGCACCAGGACGTCCCGGTCCCCGGCTGCGTCCCGCGCCGCGCGGAACGCCTCCCCGACGTCGTCGGTGGAGTGCACCCGCGGCCAGCGCCCCGCCCACGCTGGGTCCGGGTTCCGGCTGAGGACCCAGATCGGGACGCCGTCGTGGTGGTCGCCGTCCCAGCCACCGGCGGGTTCGAAGGTGCCGCGGCCGGCGACGACCGCGCCGGTCGCCATGAACTCCGCCACGACGCGGGTGTTCAGCTCGCCCTCCGGCGGGAACACCCACTCGTGCAGTCGCGGACCGCCGTCGCCGAGCCCGTTGTCGTCGCGCACGTTCGGTCCGGCCATGAAGCCGTCGAGCGACATGGACATGTAGAGCACCGTCTTCGACATGGTCACCTCACCGGTCCGCCGCTAGGGTATTCCTCATGCAGTGCCGCTGAACCGTCCCCGATTCCCATCCCTGCGCCGTCCCGGGCGCGATCGAGAGGTTCACCATGTCCGCACACCTTCCCCTGCACGGCAAGACCGCCCTCGTCACCGGTGTCTCACGGCGCCGGGGCATCGGGTTCGCCGTCGCCACCAAGCTCGCGTCCCTCGGCGCGAGCGTCGTCATCCACCACCACCGCCCGCACGACCTCGACCTCCCCTGGGGCGGTGACGACCTCGACGCCGTCCGCACCGGCGTCCGGGAACACCTCACCGAGGGCGCGCGCTTCGCCGACGTCGCGGCCGACCTGTCCGACCCCGCGAGCATCCCCGAGGTCATCGGCGCGGCGACCGCGCTGACCGGCACGCTCGACGTGCTCGTCTGCAACCACGCGAAGAGCGGCGACGACGGCAGCATCCTGGACATGACGCCCGAACGGCTCAGCGCCTTCTGGGACGTCAACACCCGCTCGACGCTGCTGCTCACCGCCGAGTTCGCGCGACTCCGAGCGCCCGAGCCCGAGGAACCGCGGCGACCCGGGGACCGGATCGTCGGCAACGGCCCGTACGCCGAGGCGCAGGGACACGTGTTCTGGATGACCTCCGGACAGATCTCCGGCGCGATGCGCGGCGAGGTCGCCTACGCCGCCAGCAAGGCGGCGCTCGCCGGGGTCACCGCGACGGTCGCGGCGGAGCTCCTGGAACTCGGGATCATCCTCAACACGATCAACCCGGGCCCGGTGAACACCGGCTACATGGACCCGGAGACGACCGATCGCTCGCTCGAGGACCTCGACGCGTACATCGCGAGCACCCCGTTCGGTCGTGTCGGGACGCCGGCGGACCCGGCGGAGCTCATCGGGTGGCTGGCAACGGCCGCCGGCAGCTGGATGGTGGGGCAGGTCCTCACGTCGGACGGTGGCTTCGGGTTGTGAACCGGGCGATCTGGGCCTAGCCTCTCTGGCAGAGGGCAAAAGGCCTCGCTGGTTCGCCGGCAGGGCAAGTACACGCGGTCTCGGACGAGTCGCCACTTCTTCATCGAAGGAGTGCACGTGTCCACCCGTACCCCGGTCTCCACCGGTACCCCCACCGCCCCTCGGCTCCAGGACGCCTGGGTCGCCCTCACCGGGCTGTCCGCCGTCTTCCTGTTCGAGATGCTCGACAACTCGGTGCTCAACGTCGCGCTGCCGACGATCGGCCGTGACCTGCACGCGTCGACCACCGCACTGCAGTGGGTCACCGGCTCGTACTCGGTCGTGTTCGGCGCCCTGATGCTCCTCTTCGGCGCGGTCGCCGACCGGTTCGGCCGTCGGCGCGTGATGCTCGTCGGGCTCGTCCTGCTCGGGCTCGCGAGCCTCGCGACCGCCCTCGTCACGACCACCGGTGAGCTCATCGCCGTCCGGGTCGTGATGGGCATCGCCGCGGCGATGACGACGCCCGGGTCGATGGCCCTGGCGTTCCGGCTCTTCGACGTCGAGTCGCTCCGCATCCGCGCGCTCACCGTGATCTCCACCGCGGGGCTCGTCGGCCTCGCGATCGGCCCGACCGCCGGCGGGTTCGCGCTGGCGGTCGCCCCGTGGCAGGCGCTCCTCCTCGTGAACGTGCCGATCGCCCTCTTCGCGTTCGTCGGGATCCGGCTCGGCGTCCCCGCCGACCGGGCCGAGGACCTCCATCCCGACCGGATCGACGTGGCCGGCGCGGTGATCGGGACCACGGCCCTGGTCGGGGCACTCGTGACCCCGACCCTCTTCGTCGAGGCGAGCCCAGCCTCCTGGCCGGGTTGGACCGGTGTGGCCGTGACCCTGCTCGCCGCCGTCGCCTTCGTGCTCCGCGAGCGGACCGCGGCCCAGCCGCTCCTGGACCTGACGCTGCTCACCCGCCCGCTCGTCGCGAGCGGACTCGCCTACAAGGCCGCCGCCGGGCTGGCCGTGTCCGGACTGTCCTACATGGTCACGCTGCAGCTGCAGTTCGCGTGGGGGTGGGCGCCGTCCCTGGCCGCGCTCGCGATGCTGCCGCAGGTCGTCGTGCTGCTCGCGAGCGGGCGGTTCGTCGGGCCGTTCGTCCAGCGGGTCGGACTGGGGCGGGCCGCGTGGATGAGCGCCGGCGCCGTGGTCGCCGGACTCGCGGTCTTCGCCGTCGGCGGCCGCGCCGGGTACGGGTGGATCGTCGTCGCGATCGTGCTCGTCGCCGCCGGGATGCGGGTGGTCGGCGTGGTGGCCGGGAACAACGTGATCCAGGGGCTGCCGGCGAACCGGACGTCCGTCGGGGCCGCACTGGTCGACACCGCGAGCGAGATCGCGAACGGGGTCGGCATCGCGGCGATCGGCACGATCCTCGCGGCGCTGGTGTCCGGGAGCATCGCGACGACGTCGTGGACGCCGGAGCGGCTCGCGACGTTCGAGGGCGGGATCACCGTCGCCGGCGTGGTGCTGACGGTGATCGCTGCGGCGCTCGTGGGGGTCGGCATGGTGTGCGCCCGCACGCGTCGGTCTTCGGCGACCGCCTGACGCCGGGCCGGGCCGGCGGGTTCAGGTCCGCCGGGGTCAGATCTGCCGGGGTCAGGTCCGCCGGGGTCAGGTCCGCCGGACGATCGGCGGCGCAGTCCACTCCCCGTCGAGGACCGCGTCGTCCGGTTCGTACATCCGGAGGATCGGACGGAAGTCCCCCGCCGGGCTCGGCAGCCAGTTCGCGTTCGGGTCGGCGGGTGGCTCGTGGCTGATCGTGATCGTCAGCGCGCCGTCCTCGTCCCGCACCAGCCCCGGTGTGCGGTCGCCGACCGAGTACCGGTCGATCGGGTTGGCGACGAGGAAGTAGTCGGGGACCGAGTACATCGTCAGCGACCAGAACGCACCGACCGGCGGCGTGGGGTCGAGGCGGAGTGCGTAGGTCCGACTGCCGGTGAGCTGTTCGTCGTGGTCGTCCACGTACGTCATGATGTACGCCGCCTCGTAGGCGTGGTTCCCCCACAGGCCACCGAGCGCGGCCGCGGCTCGCTCGACGATCCGGAGCTCCGGGTCGGCGATCTCGAACCGTTCGTCGTCGAGGGCACCGACCTCGAAGAAGTCCAGGTTGTAGTCGAAGGCGTGCAGGGTGAGCTTCCACCCGTTGACCTGCGGGCTCGCTCCCGACGACAGTGCGTGTTCCAGCGCCGCGTGTCCGGCAGCGATCCCGTCGGCGAGCGACTCGGTCGTCGCCTCCGGCAGGTCGAGGTAGGGACTCGAGGGCGCGGTGATGCCGGCAGGGCCGAACGAGCGCTGCAACTCGTGGTCGCGCGCTGCGGGAGGGAACTGCTGCGACCAGACGCGCAGCTCCTCGAGGAACGCCACCGCATCGGGGACGCCGGCGTCCGGTTCGGCGAGTCCGACCGGAACGGCAGCCGGGGCCACCGGTGTCAGCGTCGTGGCGTCCTGCAGCGCGTGCACGGTGCTGAGGTCGTCACCGTCGGCGACCGCCCAGCGCCCGACGATGGACGCGACAGTGGTCGGGAAGTGGATCACGGTCGTCGCGGCGAGGTCGGCATCGGCCGTGGACGCATCTGCAGCGTCACCGCTCCAGCCCGGTGGGACGAGCAGGAACTCCCCCGCGGCGGTCCCCGTCGCCCGGTGTCCGACGTAGGCGAAGTTGTCCGTCCACGCCGACACGAACTGCAGCACGTAGTAGCGACCGGCGGTGTCCGGCACACGCAGACGGACCGGCCCGACGCTGAGGTCGATCTGCGCCATCGAGTACAGGGTGTCGTTGTTGATGGTGACGAAGGTGTCGGCGGGACCGGCGAGCGTGCGGGCATGCCCGAACGTGTTCCACGGTGCCGCCGGGACCGCGCCGATCCCGGTCCGGACGTAGCGCCGCACCTGTTCCAGGTTGAACACCAGGGGGAAGCCGTACAGGTACGCCTTGGTCAGGAGGGATCGATCGATGCCGCTGGTCGTCACTGCGTCGCTCATGACGAGCATCCCACTGCGTTCCGCGGCCGTCTGCCCCACCCGGAAGGGGTGACCTGGAGCCGTCTTCGCGCCGCTGCCGCCCCGCTCTGGTGATCGAGCCCGCCCCGTCCTAGGTTGTGCACATGGACCTCGACGACGTCGTCGGCACGGACCTCCACGGTGCGCCCGACCGCCGGGCGATCGTGGAGGAGCACTGGCGCGCGTCGGAGCGCGGTGACGTCACCGCGGAGCACGCGATGTACGCCGACGAGGCGGTCCTCGACTACCCGCAGTCCGGCGAGCGGTTCCGCGGACGCGAGCGGATCGCGGCACAGCGCGGTGGACACCCGGCCGAGCGGCACTTCGCGGTCCGCCGGATCGTGGGCAGCGGCCCGCTCTGGGTCAGCGAGTGCGTCATCACCTACGACGCGGTGCCGACGCGGACCGTGTCGATCATGGAGTTCGTCGGCGACCTGGTCGTGCACGAGACGCAGTACTTCGCGGATCCGTTCCCGGCGGCGCCGGAGCGTGCGGGGCTCGCCGAGCGGTTGCCCGACTGAGCGGGCTGGGCGGGCTGGGCGGGCTGGGCGGGCTGCGCCGGCTGGGCGGGCTGCGCCGGCTGGGCGGGCTGCGCCGGCTGGGCGGGCTGGGCGGGCTGGGCGGGCTGGGCCGCTAGCGTCGCTTGCCGCCGATGCCCGGGACGGCGGTGACCTGACGCATCCACGCGGCGACCTGCTCGGGGTCGAGCTCGTCGGCGGTCCGCAGTTCCACGCCCCGCGTCGCCTTGCCCATCCCGATCGGGGTGATCGGCGGCACCGGGTCGAGCAGGGTCGCCCCGTTGATGAACATCACCTTGACGTCCCCGGCGAAGCCACCGCAGCTGAAGCACCAGCCCTCGCCGACGCCGTAGTACGCCATGCCCCACTTCACCGCGCGGTGCAGCTCGGGCAGTGTGGCGGCCGCCAGCGCGTCCACTGCCTCGGCGATCCCGCGCTGCGGCTGCGGGAGCGAGGCGAGGTAGGCGAAGACGGGCTCGTCCCCCTCCGCGGCCTTCGCCGGGCTCGCGCGTCCGGTCATCGCCTCGGGCAGCGGTGTCACACGCTCCGGGTCGTCACGGTCGTCACGGTCGTCTGGCATCGTGCACCACCTCACTCACGGGCACCGAACGGGTCGGGGCCGCCGACACCGCCGACCGTACCGTCACGGGCGCGCTCGGGTGCTCGGCACGTGCAGCCCGGCGGGGACGGCGCGGTCGTTGCAGTTCGCCGTCGCGTCCGCCGGGACCGCCGCCGGCGCTCCCGCCCCGGGAGCCGCCGACGCGTGCCGGCTGAGCCCGAGCGCGGCGACGACGGCCGCCGCCGCGAACAGACACGCGGTCACGACGAGCGTCCGGTGGAACCCGGCCGTGTCGATCGCCGGCCCGGTGATCGTGCTGAGGAACGCGATGGCGACGAGACCGGCGACACGGGCGACCGCGTTGTTGACCGCGGAAGCGACACCGGCCCGCTCGGCCGGCACCGCGGCGAGCACCGCCGTCGTGAGCGGCGCGACCGTCACCGCCAGGCCCACGCCGTAGACGAGCAGCCCCGGCAGGAGCTGCCAGAGGAAGTCGACCGGCGGGCGGGCGCTCAGCATCAGCAGGAACCCGCACGCACTGATCCCGCACCCGGCGGTCACGAACACCCGTGACCCGAAGCGCCCGGCGAGCACACCGGCGAACCGCGCGAGGAGCAGCGACGCGACCGCGATCGGCAACGTGGCCAGCCCCGCGAGGGTGGCGGGCCAGCCCGCCACCTCCTGCAGGAAGAGCACGACGACGAGGAGTCCGAGCGACACCCCCGCGTAGATGCCGGTGGTCGCGAGGTTGCCGAACCGGAAGTCCCGGATCCGGAACAGCGCCATCGGCAGCAACGGCTCCGGGGCGCGGCGCTCCCACCCGAGGAAGGCCGTGAGTGCGACGACCCCGATCGCCAGGGACACCACCACGACCGGGCTCCCCCAGCCGGCGCCCTGCTGCTCGATGAGACCGAACGCCAGAGCGGCGAGACCCACTGCGACCAGGGCGGCGCCGAGCACGTCGATCCTCGGGCGTCGGTCGGTGCGCTCCGGATCGCTCGACCGGCCGAGGAGCGCCAGCGTCACCACGATCGGGATCACGTTGATGGCGAAGACGGATCGCCACCCCACGAGGTCGACGAGCGCGCCGCCGAGGAGCGGTCCGACGACGAACGCGGTGCTCGTCCACGCCGTCCAGGTCCCGATCGCCCGTCCCCGCGAGTCGCCGGGGAAGGCCGCCGTGATCAGCGCCAACGAGCTCGGCACGAGCAACGCCGCCCCGATCCCCTGCGCGGCTCGGGCGGCGATGAGCAGCCCAGCGGTCGGGACGAGCGCGCAGGCGACGGACGCGAGGCCGAAGACGACGAGCCCGGTCCGCAGGACGCGCAGTTTGCCGAACGCGTCCGCGAGCGACCCGGTGAGGAGGATCAGGGCACCGAGCGCGAGGAGGTACGCGTCCAGGACCCACTGCTGGGTGCCGACCCGGCCGCCGAGCTCGTCGGCGATGGCGGGCAGTGCGACGTTGACGATCGAGCCGTCGAGGAAGGCGACGAAGGAGGCGAGGATCGCGACGGCGAGGATCGTCCGCTGGCTGGGCACGCGGCACCGTCCGCGCGACTACTGCGCGGTCACCTGGTCGTCGGCACCCTCGAGCCGTTGCGCCGCCAGCCAGTCGAGCGTCGCGTCGGCGACCGTGCGCCAGCCGCTGTCGATCGTCAGCGAATGCCCCCGGCCTTCGAACTCCCGGTACTCGGTGACCACGTCGGGGTTGTCACCGTAGAGGCGGACGACGGCGCGCGTGACCGACTCGGGGACGGTGTGGTCCTCGGTTCCGGACGTCAGCAGCAGCGGCCCACGCCCTGCGGTGTGGGTGTCGACCGTCGCCGGGGAGTTGCGTGAGAAGTTCGCGGCCGCGTCCTCGAACAGCGGCCGACCCGGCCCGGGGATCGCCCACGCGGCGTGCAGCGCGTCGGACTCCTCCTCGCTGATGGCGTTCCCGAAGGCGTAGCGGAACTGCTTCGCGGTCAGCGCGACGGTGCGGTGCTTGTTCTTCGGGTTCCCGAGCGCGGGGAAGCCCGACCGGAGCTGCGAGAAGGGCAGGATCTTGACGCCCTTGATCGGTGCCGGATCGATGGCCACCCCGGCGACGGCGAACCCGTTCGCGAGGAGCTCCTGGGCGATGAGACCGCCGAACGAGTGCCCGATCACGATGGGTTTCGTGTCCAGGGTGTCGATGATCTCGGCGTAGTGCCGGCAGATCTGTTCGATCCCGACGTCGTCGAGCCGGTCGGGATCCTCGCGCGTCTCGGCGACGGTGTCCGAGTCGCCGGGCCACCCCGGCGCGATCGCGTCGTACTCGTGTTCGGCGAACAGGTCGATCCACGGTTGCCAGGCAGATGCGTGGATCCAGAGGCCGTGGATGAACACGACCGGGGTCTTCGACATGGTTGCTCCTTCGTGGGTGGTGCGCCCGGCGACGTCCGCGGGGCGGTCACAGGTCCTTGGTCAGTCCGCCGTCGATGAGGAAGTCGGCGCCGGTCACGTTGCCGGCACGATCGCTGGCGAGGAGGAGGACGAGGTCGGCGACCTCGGCCGGCTCGGTGAAGCGACCGGTCGAGAACCCGCCGCCCTCCGCGATGATCCGTTCCCGCGCCTCCTCGGGCGTCACGCCCATCGCCGCGGCCACGGTTGCCGCGACGCCGCCGTCGCCGAGCCACAGCGGCGTCGACACCGGTCCGGGGCTGATCGTGTTGAACCGGATGCCCTGCGGTCCGTACTCCTTGGAGAGGGACTTCGAGAGGTTCCAGACGGCGGCCTTCGTCGCCGAGTAGTCGATGACACCGGGGTCCGGCAGGAACGCGTTCACCGAGGCGATCGTGACGACGTTGCCGCCGCCGCGCTCGAGCAGCAGGGGGATGGCGGCTCGGGTGGTGCGCACGGGTGCGAGCAGGCTCAGGTTGAGGGTGCGCGACCAGTCCTCGTCGCTGACCGCGAGGAACCCGTCCGTCCGGGGCGTGACGGCTCCGACGTTGTTGACGAGGACGTCGAGACCGCCGAAGTGCGCTGCGCGAGCGACGAGTTCAGCGGGGCCGTCCGGGGTGGAGAGGTCGACCGGGACCGCGAGCACCTGCCCGGAGTCGGAGAGTGCGACGAGCTCGTCGGTGATGCTGCGGGCACCCGCGACGACCCGTGCTCCCTCGGCGACGAGCGCCTCGGTGATCGCGAGACCGATGCCCTTGCTCGCCCCGGTGACGACGGCGACCTTGCCGGTGAGGTGGAGGTCCATCACGTGACCGTAGGGCGATCCGGGCGGCGCTGCCTGTCCCCGCTCCTACCAGGGAAGCGCACGGGATCACACGACCGGTGCCGCGAGCGCCAGGGTCTCGAGCGCCAGAGCGCTGGGCGTCCCGGGTTCTGCCTGGTACAGCCAGATGCTCTGACCGTCCGTCCCGGGGAGCGGGAGCCGTGCGTAGTGCAGGACGAGACGCCCGGCCTGCGGATGGCGCAGCACGTGCTCACCGCTGGACGACGTCGACACGTCGTTGCGCTGCCACGCATCCCGGAAGTGCGTGTTGCGCGCGGAGAGCTCCGCCACGAGGGCGGTGAGGCGGGCATCGCCGAGCCGCTGCCCGAACATCGACCGGACGAGCGCGGTCGTCCGCGCGCAGAGCGCCTCCCACCCCTCGTGGAGGGCGCGTTCGCCGTGGTCCGTCAACAGCGAGATGAGGTTGTTCACGCCGATCCGGTAGTTGGGGTTGAGCGCCGGCGCGAGCCGGTTCGTCGCGAGGACGTCGAGGTACCGGTTGTGGACCACCGCGGCGGTGCGGGGCCACGACTCGATCAGCCAGCGCACGTCCTCGTCGACGTCGTCTCAACGCGCGGCGTCCGTCGCCGTGGTCTTCGCCGGACGCGCGAGTTCGTGGAGGTACGCCTGGGCGGCGTCGTTCAGCAGGAGCGCTCTGGCCAGGGCGTCGAGGACCTGGTCCGACGGTCGCGCCTCCCGCCCCTGCTCGAGCCGGAGGTAGTACTCCGTGCTGATGCCGGCCAGGATGGCGACTTCTTCCCGGCGCAGCCCGACCACCCGGCGCACCTGACCGTCGACCGTGATCCCGACGTCGGCGGGCGCGGTGAGGCTGCGACGTGCTCGGAGGTACGCACCCAACGGGCTCTGCGTGGCCATGCCGAATGCTAGCCATCGGGAGCCCACCAGCGCCATGGCTCGAGGCACGACGAGTGAACGCCTTGTCAGGCCCTCCTTCCCGTGGTTCCCTGAACGAGGACGATGAGGGGGGAGACGTTGATCTCGTCGACACCGATGCCCGGGGACCCCTGGCCGCACGACATGGTCATCACCATCGAGGACAGCTCGCACTCGCTGTTCGAGCTGCTCTGGATCCGGGAGGCACGGGATCTGGACGTCGAGGGTGACGACCTGCCCCCATGGCTCGTCGCGACCCCCGGAGTCGAACCGCCGGCGGATGCGACCGACCGCCGTTCCTGGTCCGCTGCCTGGCCGGACATGTGGCGCGCCTGCCTCACGCACGTCGCCGAGGAGCGCGACCCGCGCGTGTTCGACCGGCTCGACAGCACGCCGCCCGGTTCTCCCGAACGGCAGGCGCTGCTCGCGGGGCTGTTCGGCCCCTCCTGGCGGGATGCGTTCGGGGACGACGCCTTCACGAGCGCGTACGACGCGTGGACGACCGCACGCTTCGAGGAGCAGACGGCGCCGTCGAGGCTGCGCCGCGAGCCGGAGCGGGACGCGCTCGAAGCCCTGGTACCGGCGTGGCGAGCAGGTCTCCGGAACGTCGTCGTCATCCCGTGCCGTGGCCGGTTCACCCGGCGCATCGGCGACCACGCGCTCCTCGTCACTGCGGAGACCCGTGACGCCACGGACGACTACGCGGAGGCGCTCCGGTCCTTCGCACGGGCGACGTGAGCACCGTCCCCTGACGGCGCCGGCACCCCACTACCGGCGAACGCGGAGCCGTCCGGGACCGACCGGCAGGAGCCCACCCCGGTACTCGAAGGCGTCCGCGGCCCCGTCCGCGGGGACCACGACCGTCGCGGTGCCGAACCGCCAGAGGCGGTTGTAGAGGTACACGCCGATGACGGTGCCGCCGGCGTCGGGCACGGCCCAGGTGCCGTCACCCCACTGCGCCGGGTGCCCGACACCGTCGATCGTCACGGTCGGGCGGGCGAACCACGTCAGGAACGGGCGGACGAGCCGGAGTTCGACGCGTCGGCGCGTCGTACCGGAGGGCAACGGTGCTTCCACCCGGGAGAGCCTACGGCCGGTACACGTTCCCCATCGCACCACCCGCGAACACGGTGGAGCTGACGAGCTGCAGGTCGAGCTCGCCCGGCAGCCCCGCGAACAGCGCCTCCCCGCTCCCGAGCACGACGGGCAGCACGGCGAAACGGTACTCGTCGACGAGGCCTGCCGCGATGAGCGACCGCGCGAACGACACCCCGCCCTGCGCGAGGAGGTAGTCCCCCGGTTCGGCCTTGAGCCGTTCGATCTCGCCGAGCTCGGTCACCACACGGGTCTCCGCCCAGCTCGCCGGCCCGCTCGACGGCGAGATCCCGGCGCTCAGCCCGGCGAGGTCGAAGTCGGCCTGCCGGGTGACGACGACCTTCGGCGCATCGTTGATCGGTGCCGCCATCGGACTCTCCGACGTGGGCCAGAGGCCGATCCACGTCTCGAACAGCCGGCGCCCGACGACGTGCGTCCCGGCTCCCGCGAGGACGTCCCGGACCCAGGCCGCGGAGTCCGGAGTGCTCCCCCGGAACATCCAGTCCGAGTCGGGTCGCGCCGCGGCGACGAACCCGTCGATCGAGATCGACATCTTCAGGACGAGGTCTGCCATGGGCACACGGTATGCCCGGAGGCCCCCGTGATCAATGATCCCGGGGGCCTCCGTTCAGTGCGACGAGCGCTGATCAGCCCACGTAGTCGTACGTGCTGACCCAGTCGACGAACAGGTGCCCGGAGGCGCCCCAGTTCCCGACCTGGAACATGTAGCGGTGTGCGGTGGTCGGCACGTCCGTGGTGGTCGTCCGGATCACCTTGCCGTCGACCGAGTAGGTCATCGACTTGCCCGGGATCCACTCGACGGAGTAGGTGTGCCAGGCACGCCAGTTCACGCCGGAGGAGATCATGGTGGAGTTCGCCTCCTGACCAGGGGTCATCGAGTGCTGGAACGCCATCGGCGTCGCCTCGAAGTTGCCCTCGGGGAAGTCGATCTCCCCGTCCGACCAGGTGTTCGAGGACGGCCACAGCATGAACGCCGCGCCGTTCCCGTCGCCGCCGGTCGCTTTGGCGCGGACGGTGAACTTGCCGCCGACGTGGCTCCAGGCGCCGGTCGGCGTCCCGAAGGTCCCGGCTGCGCCGTTCGCCCCGTCGAGCTTGACGTCCATGAGGCCGTCGTGCGAGCTGATCTGCGAGCCCGAGGAGTACTGCCCGGCGTCCGGGTAGGGCTGCCACGAGTTCTTGTAGGTCTTCGCGAACGCGCCGTTCGCGGCTGCGGTGGTGCTGAAGTTCTCGACGAACGACTGCTTGAACTTCCCGACGTTGCCGACCGGGGCGGTGACCCCCGCGTAGGCAGCGGTGCCCGAACCCAGCGAGACCGCGACGAGCGCGGTGCTGAGGACGGCGGCGGCGAGTGTCGCCCGCTTCTTGGTGCCGTTGCGCATGATGAGCTGTCACTCCCTGTCGTGACTGGTGGCGCCCGTTCCCTGGGGCGCCCAGCCGGATCTCGGCTGCCCCGAGATCATAGGTGTAATAGACAACTTGCGCAGACGGTTGACCTCGGCCGCCGCGTGCTGGTAGTGCGCACTGCCCGGTACGCCGCACAACCAAAAGCAGCCCGCACCACGGACTTCCGTGGTGCGGACTGCTTCCGGTTGTGCGAGATGCCGCCGAGCGGGTGCCGCCGGGCTGGGCTGCGGGTCCCCCCGGCCGCGCGGCCGCCGAGCGGGCGAGACGCCGCCTCAGTCCTGCGCGTTGATGAGCCCGAGGTACCGCCCGAAGTGCGGCTTCGGCTCGTCGTGCAGGGCGCGCGGCGCCGGCCAGCAGTCGCGGTCGTCGAGGGTCGTCGTGGTCCGGTCGAGTTCGTGGCTCATCGGTTGCTCCTTCGCATGTGGTGACGAGTACGACGTCCGGCGGAGACGAGACATTCCCGTCGCACAACGGAGAACAGTCCGCACCACGGACTCCCGTGGTGCGGACTGTTCCCGGTTGTGCGAAGCCGAGCCACACAAGCGCGCCAGCGCGCCGGCGCCGCCCGCCCTACCGCTTCAGGTTCGTGAGCTCCTGCAGCACCTCGTCGGACGTGGTGATGATGCGCGCGTTCGCCTGGAACCCGCGCTGCGCCACGATCAGGTTCGTGAACTCCTGCGACAGGTCGACGTTCGACATCTCGAGCGTCCCGGACGCCAGCTGCCCGACCCCCGCCGACCCCGGCGCACCGATCGACGCCTGGCCCGAGTTGCCCGTGGCACGGTAGCCGGAGGCCCCGGTCTTCTCGAGCCCCGCCGGGTTGGCGAACGTCGCGAGGGCGATCCGCCCGATGGCGAGCGACGCCCCGTTGGAGAAGGTCCCGACGACGGTGCCGTCCTTCGAGATCGAGTAGCCCTGGAGCGACCCGGCCTCGTGCCCGTTCTGCGACGCGATGGACGAGGTGTTCAGCGCGGCGAACCCGGTGAGCTCGGACATGTCGACGGTGATGCCGCCGACCGCGACGGTGCCGCCGGAGGCGATCGCCCCGTCGGTGCCGAACGAGATCGACGAGGTGGCGGTGGTGCCCTGCCCGTCCTTGGCCTCGACGTTCCAGCCGTCGGCGGTGCGCGTGTAGGCGAGGGACAGCGTGTGCTTGGCGCCGTTCGCGTCGTAGACGGTGGCGTCGCGGGTGATCGTGTCGCCGACGGCGGTCTCCGACGGCAGGTTGCCCGTCACGGCGGCGGCGGAGGTCTTCACGGCCGGTGCGGCGGCGTCGAGCGGCAGCACGATGTCGGTGAGCTGGCCACCGTCGTTGACGACGCCGTTCGTCGCCGGGTAGCCCTGGACGATCTTGCCGTCGGAGCTGACCAGGCGGCCGTCCGCGTCGAAGTCGAACGCACCGGCACGCGTGTAGACGGTGTCGTTGCCGAGGCGGGTGACGAAGAAGCCGTCGCCGGAGATCATCAGGTCGGTCGCCTTGCCGGTGGCCTGGGCCGAGCCCTGGGCGAAGTTCGTGGAGACGCCGGCGACCTGGACGCCGAGGCCGATCTGGGCCGGGTTGGTGCCGCCGACGCCGGTCTGCGGTCCGCCGGCGCCCTGGGTCATCTGCGACAGGGTGTCCTGGAAGACGGTCGAGGACGCCTTGAAGCCGACGGTGTTGACGTTGGCGATGTTGTTGCCGGTGACGTCGAGCATCTCCTGGTGGGAACGGAGGCCGGAGATCCCGGAGTAGAGCGAGCGGAGCATGACGTGTTCCTTTCAGAACGAGGAAGTCAGGACGAAGACGTCAGGACGAAGAAGTCAGGACGAGGAGGTCAGAACGGGGAAGGAAGAACGAGGGGTGTCAGGCGGTCTTGATACCGGAGATCACGTCGAGATCGACCTCCTTCCCGTTCACGGTCACGGTCGGCACGCTCTGCGCGTAGGACACGGCCGTCGCGGTCCCGGTGACCGAGGTCCCCGTGGTGGCGTCCGTGTAGCTGACCTGCTTGCCGACGAGGTTCGCCGCAGCGATGCGCATCTGCAGCGAGAAGTTCTCGTTCCCCGTCGTGGTCTGGTTGGTGATCTGCTCCATCATCGCGAGCTGCGTCTGCTGGCTGATCATCTGGTTGGTGTCCATCGGCGACGACGGATCCTGGTTCTGCAGCTGCGTGACGAGCAGCTTCATGAACACCTCGGAGTCCATGGTCTGGGACTTCTGCGCGGTGCTGTTCGCGGCGAGGGCGGCGGCCTGCGCGGCCTGGTCCACGGAGCCGGTGATCCCGTCGATGGGCATGGTGAGTTCCTTGTCGTGAGCCGGTCAGGCGAGGACGTCGAGTCCCGCGGTGCGGACGGTGGTGGTGGCGGGCCGCGCGGTGTGCGCGGTGCCGGGTCGAGCCTCCCGGCGGTCGTCGACCACGAGACGGTCGCCGGTCGGGCGCCCGTCGCGAGCAGTCGACTGGCCGGCCGACCCGGACTGGCCGGGGTGGTTCTGGGAGGAGAGGTCGAGGGTCGTGGAGACGGCGCTGCCCTCGCGGCGGAGGTCGGGCAGCACCTGCCGCACCGCGTCCCGCCCGGCGTCGGAGGCGGCGAACAGCTCGACGTGCATCCCCTGCGCGGTGACGTGCGCGCGGACCGTCACCGGCCCGAGTGTGTCCGGCACCACCTGGACGGTGACGACGTGCTCCCCCGCCCCGGCCTGCGCGAGCGTGAACACCGGTCGGGCGAGCTGCTGCGCGAGCGGCGCGGGCGCGGCCGGCTGGGACGCGGCGGCGGTCGGGGTGGTCGCCGGGGCGGCGGTCGTCGGCGTGGTCGGGAGCGCGAACGGCACGTCCGGCGCGCGTGTGGTCCCACCGGCCGGGAGGCTCGGATCGCCCTGGGCGGGCGCGCCCGCGTCCGTCGGGCGGCCGGCTGCTCGGGCCCCGGTCGCGCTGGTCGCGCCCGTCGCGTCGGTGGTGGCGGCCTGGCGTCCGACCGCTGCGGCGTCGGTCGCCGGGGTGACGGTCGTGGTCGGAGCGGGTGCGGCTGGGACGGGCGTGCCGCCCGGGGTCGCCGGGGTCGCGGTCGACGCCGTCGCCGACGTGGCGGTCGCGGTCGCGGTCGCCGGAGCGGACGTCTGCGCGGCCGCGGCCGCGTGCTCCGATCCGCCGGCGCCGGCCGCGGTCGGGGTCGTGGTCGCGGTGTCGCTGCCGGCCGGGGCTCCGGCGCGCCCGACGGCGGCCGAGGCTGCCCCGGCGTCCGCCGTGGCGGTGGTGGTCGCGGCGGTGCTGGCCGGACCACGGCCTCCCGGGCGGAGCGCCGGCGAAGCAGGACGCGCGGTGTCTGCGGGAGCGAGCGCGAGATCGGCGGTGCCGAGGGCGGTCACGGCTGCGTCGGTCGGTGCGGCACCTGCCGAGGCCGCGACCGCGTCGAGGGTGCCGACCGCCGTGGTGCCGGCCGCGGTCCCCGTGCCGGAAGCCGAGTCGGTCGCCGTCGGGGCAACCGTGGACGTGTCCCCCGTGGTCGCCGCGAGCGCGGAACCGGGCTGGGCGGCGACAGCGGCGGCAGCGGCAGCGGCAGCAGCGGGCACCGGTGCGAGGCCGAGGAGCGCGGTCAGCCCGGACGGCGTCGCGGCCGTGGCGTTACCGGTGGTCGGAGCCGTTGTCGTGCCCGTGGCCGTCGAGTCCGCCGGAGTCCGGTCGTCGTCCGATGCCGAACCCGCGGCGGCCGCGTGCGCGGTGCCCGCGTGTGGGCCAGCGGTCGCCCGCCGGTCCGTGCCCGTGCCGGTGCCGGCGGCGTGCCGAGCATCGGGACGTCCGCGCCCCGGCTGCTCGCCGGCGACCGCGGACATCGCGGCGTCGAACCCGGAGCCCGTCGCCGCGGCGTCGGCGCTGCTCGACGCACCACGGCTCGGTGCGGCGGGCGTGCTGGTGGCGATCGTCATGCTCATGCGGCACTCCCGGACTGCAGCAGGGACATCAGGGCGGCGGTCTGCAGGTCCGTCGCCGATCCGGCGGCGGAGGTCGCGGCGGTGGCGGCGGTGGCCTTCGTCGCGGCGGCGTCCTGGGCCGAGGGCACGATGCGCCGGATGGTGGCGATGTCCGAGTCCTTGTACCAGTTGTCGACGATCCGGACGTCCTTGCCGGGGTGCGGCGCGTGCAGCACCTTGCCGTCGCCGACGTAGATCACGACGTGCCCCTCGCCCTTCGGGATGATCAGGTCGCCGGGCTGCGCGTCGGCGAGCGAACCCACCTCGGTGCCCATCTTCGCCTGGTCCGGGACGACCCGGGGCATGGTCACCCCGAGGTCCTTGAACACCGTCTGCACGAGCCCGGAGCAGTCCATGCCCGACGTCGTGGTGCCGCCGAACACGTACGGGACGCCGAGGTACTTCTTCGCGTCCGCGACGACGTCGTCCCCGGTGGCGCCGCTGCCCGTGGCGACGGTGCCCTGCCCGGCGTCGACGGAGGTGGCCGGCGCGGTGGTGCTCGTCGCGGTGGTCCCGGTGCCGGTCGCGGCGAGGGCGGCGGCGAACGCGGACGACGAGTCAGCGGAGGACGCGGCGGAGGCGGCACTGCTCGTGGTGGCGGTGCCGCTCTGCAGCGTGTCGATCTGGGAGCGGATCTCGGAGATCCGGCTCAGCACGGCGTCGAGGCTCATCGCGCACCGCCTTCCCCGCGGCTGCGTGCCGCGATCTCGTCGAGGGCGTTCTGCTCGGTGCGGAGTTCCTCGGCGGTGGCCTGCACGGTGTGCTGCTCCTCGAGCTTCTCGAGTCCGAGGGCTGACCGGCGTGCGGCGTTGTACTCGCCCTGCGCCCGGTCGGCGTCGGCGCGGCGGGTGCGGACGACGGCGTCGAGCTCCTCGAGCATCCCGCGGGTCGCTGCCCGTGCGGCGGCGACGGCGCTGAGGGTCGCGGCGTCCTCGACGGGCATCGCCGAGGCGGTGTCGTCGAGGGTGCGGCGGGCGGCGGTGCGTGCGTCGGCGGCGTCGCGCATCCGCTCGTTCGCGGCGGCGAGTGTTGCGGCGGCACGCTCCTGTTCGGCGTGCCGGAGCCGGAGGAGCCCGGCGAGGGGGAAGCGGCGCGCCATCAGACACCTCCGAGCCGGGCGACGAGCGCGCCGAGGCGCTGCCAGGAGTCGGCGGCGGTGGCCCGCTCGTCCATGCCCTGGCGGAGGAACGCGTCGATCGCGTCCTGGTGGTCGACGGCCGCGTCGACGAGCGGGTTCGAGCCGCGCTGGTACGCGCCGACGTCGAGGAGGTCCTGCGCGGCCTTCCTGGCGGCCATCACCTTCCGCAGCCCGGTCGCGGCGGCGCGTTCGGCGGGCGAGGTGACCTTCGACGCCACGCGGGAGATCGACCCCAGGGCGTCCACGGACGGGAAGTGCCCGGTGACGGCGAGCTTCCGGTCGAGCACGACGTGTCCGTCGAGGATGCTGCGCGCGGCGTCCGCGATCGGCTCGTTGTGGTCGTCCCCGTCGACGAGCACCGTGTAGAGCCCGGTGATGCTCCCGACCCGGTCCGTCCCGGCGCGCTCGAGCAGCCCGGCGAGCACGGAGAAGGTCGACGGCGGGTAGCCCCGGGTCGCCGGCGGCTCGCCCACGGACAGCCCGATCTCCCGCTGCGCCATCGCGACGCGGGTGAGCGAGTCCATCATGAGCACGACGTCCTGGCCGGCGTCGCGGAAGGACTCCGCGATCCGGGTGGCCACGAACGCGGCACGCAGGCGCATCAGCGCGGGTTCGTCGGAGGTCGACACGACGACGATGGAGCGGGCGAGGCCCTCGGGTCCGAGGTCGTCCTCGAGGAACTCGCGCACCTCGCGGCCGCGCTCCCCGACGAGGGCGATCACGTTCACGGCGGCGTCGCTCCCCCGGGCGATCATCGACAGCAGCGAGGACTTGCCGACGCCGGACCCGGCGAACAGGCCCATGCGCTGCCCGCGGCCGACGGTGGTCAGGGTGTCGAGCACGCGGACGCCGAGCTGCATCGGCGTGTCGATCCGGGTGCGCGCCATCGCGTTCGGCGTGGCGTGGTCGAGGTCCACCCACGCATCGGCGTCGAGCGGCCCGCGGTCGTCGATCGGCCGCCCGAGCCCGTCGAGCACGCGACCGAACAGTCCGCGACCGGTCGGCACGAGCACCGGGCGTCCGGTGGGACGGGCCGGCGTGCCCGCGGTGATCCCGGTCAGGCGGCCGAGCGGCATGCAGCGGACCCCGGAGGCATCGGTGGCGACGACCTCGACGGTGGTCTGCGGTCCGTCCTCGCGCCCGACGACGACGATCTCGCCGATCCGGGCGTCGAGCCCGGCGATCGTCAGCCCGAGACCGACGGCGCTCGTCACGACACCGACACGCTGCGGTGCGGCGAGGGCGACGGCGGCGTCGAGTCCGCGGGGACGGAGCAGCGTGGCGGTCATGCGGTCACCCCGAGTGCGGTCTTCGCGCGGGCCAACGCGGCGTCGATCCGGGCGTCCAGGACACCGTCCGGCAGGTCGACGACGGCGTCGCCGTCGCGGAGCGACGCGTCGGCGCGCACCGGCACGGGCAGGTCGAGCCCGCTGACGGCGGCGGCGTCGGCCGGGCTGAGCCGGACGGCGATCGCGACGGTGTGGTCGACGGCGGCGAGGGCGCGGCGGACCGTCGCCTCGGCGCCGGGGACGACCCGCGCCTCCAGACCGGTCGTCGTCGTGGGCGCGTCGAGCACCGGACGGGAGGCACGGATCGCGTACCCGACGGCGGCCTCGGCCAGTTCCACGGCGGCTTCCACGACCGAGCGCTCGGCCGACTCCAGCACCGGCACGGTGCGCGCGACGAGTGCGTCGGTCATCGCGCCGAGGACGGCGAGGCGTCGTGCGGACTCGGCCTCGAGCTGCGCGGTGCGGTGCGCGTGCAGGGCGTCCAGCTCGGCGCGGAGCGCAGCGGTCTCGGCGTGCGCGGCGCGGAGTCCCGCGGCGTACCCGGCGGCGTGCCCGCGCACCTCGGCGCTGGCGACGCGGTCCTGGAGCCCGGCGTCGGCGACGACGGGGAACGCCAGGCGCTCGAACGTGGTGTCACTCAACGAGCTCGTCCTCCTCGGCGCGGTGGACGGTGATGACGCCCTGCGCCTCGAGCTCCCGGACGGAGCGGACGACCTCGGCGCGTGCCTCCTCGACCTGCGAGACACGGACCGGGCCCATCGCCTGCAGCTCGTCGTCGAGGAGCTCGCGGTTGCGCTCGGAGACGTTCGCGCGGATGGTCTCGACGACCGGTCCGGCAGCGCCCTTCATGGCGGTCGCGAGGACCTTCGAGTCGATGCCGCGGAGCACCTGCTGGATGTCGCGCGACTCGAGCTTGACGATGTCCTCGAAGGTGAGCATCCGCGATCGGATGTCCTCGGCGAGTTCCGGGTCGCGTGCCTCGAGCCCGTCGAGGACGGCCTTCTCGGTGGCGACGTCGGAGCGGTTGATGATGTCGACGAGGGGCGCGATGCCACCGACGACCTCGACGCTCTCGCGCGGGGAGACCACGGCGCCGGCGCGCTGGCGCAGGACGCCGGCGACGATCCCGACGGACTCGGGGGTGGCGGTGCCCATCGTGGCGAAGGCCTGCGCGACGTCGGTGCGGGCGCGCTCGTCGACCCCGGCGAGCACCGCGCTGGCCTGTGCGGGCTTGAGGTGGGCGAGGACGAGGGCGATGGTCTGCGGCAGCTCGCCCTCGAGGAGGGTGATGACCTGGCCGGGCTCGGCGTCGTCGAGGAAGTCGAAGGACTGCCCGGCGAGGTTCGACGCGAGGCGGTCCATCACGCCGGCGGCACGCTCGGCGCCGAACGACGCCTCGAGCAGGCCGAGCGCTGTCTCCTTGCCGCCGCGGCGCTGGGTGCGTCCGGTGAGCGTCATCCGGTGGAACTCGGTGAGCGTCTTGTCGACGACGGCGTCCTCGACGCGGCGCATCCGGACGATCTCGGCGGAGATCTCCTCAGCCTCCAGCTCGGAGAACTGCTTCATCACCTCGGCCGCGCGGTCGGTCTCCATCTGCATGAGGATGAGCGCGACCTTCTGGGCGCCGGTCAGCGCACGGTCGGCGGGGCCGGCGGCGGGGGCGTTCACACCGACGTCCGGTCGTCGAGGAGCCCGCGGAGGAGCTCGGCCGTGCGCTTCGGGTCGCGCTCGGCGAGGTTCGAGATGTCCTGGCGGCGACGCTCGGCGGTGATCTCGTCGGTGGTGAGCACCTCGGTGGGGGCGTCGTCGTGGGGCAGCGTCGGCAGAGCGACGGTCGGGGCGTCCCCGGCACCACCGGCGAGCAGACCGGCGCGGGCATCGGCGGCGTCGACCGCGAGCGGCAGCTCGAAGGCGCTGCCGAAGGCGTCGAGCTCGCCGACGTCGACGCTCTCACGCTCCTGGCGACGGCCGCGGCGGACCAGGAAGACGATGAGCGCGATGAGCGCCAGCGCGATCCCGACGACGATGCCGGCGGTGCGGATCGAGGACCAGAGCGCCTCCTGCTGGTCGGCGGCCTGCTGCGCCTTGAGCGCCTTCGCGGCGTCGTCGGCGGCGCTGGAGTCGAAGTCCATCATCGCGACCTTGACCTGGTCGCCGCGCGCCGTGTCGACACCGGCGGCGGCGGCCACGAGGTCGTTGATGCTCTGCAGGTTCGCGTTCGCGACCGAGTCGGCCTTCGAGTTCAGCGCGACGGAGATCGTCTGGCGGTCGAGGGAGCCGGCAGGGATCTGCGTGGTCTCGGTGGTGTGGTCGACGGCGTTGTTCTTCGTCGCGGACTCGTTGACGTACCCGTCGTCGCCGGTGCCGGAGGTGGCGGTGCCGTTCGGCACGGCGATGTTGTCCGGGCCGAGCACGCCCGTCGCGCCGCTGGCCGCGCCCGATCCGGAGCCGTACTGCTCGGTCGTGGAGGACTCGTTGAGTGCCACCGGACCTGACGTCGGGGTCGCGTAGGACTCCGCCGTGCGGGTCGCGGTGTTCTGGTTCATCGTCGCCGACACCACGACGCTGGCGTTCCCCGTGCCGAGCGTGGTGTCGAGCAGGTCCTGGATTTTCTTCGACGTGGAGGCGTCGTAGTCGGCGGCCTGGTCGGAGCCCGTCCCGGTCGCGCCGGTGCCCACGGCGGAGAGGGTCTGCCCCTTCGCGTCGACGACGGACACGTCGGTGGTCTGCATGCCCTCGACCGCGGCGCTGGTCAGGTGCACGATCGCCTGGACCTGGTCGGTGGTGAGCTGCGTGCCGTTCTTCGTGGCGATGAACACCGACGCCGTCGGGTCCTTCTCCTCGGACACGAACACGGACTTCTCCGGGATCGCGAGCTGCACGGTCGCGGTCTGCACGCCGTCCATCGCGGAGATCGTCTTGGCGAGCTCGCCCTCGATCGCCCGCTTGTAGGTGACGTCCTGCTGGAACTCGGAGCTCGTCACGCCCATCTTGTCGAGCAGCGAGTACCCGCCCTCGTTCGACGACGGCAGGCCGTTCGACGCGGCCTTCAGTCGCTCGGTGTACACGGACGACTGCGGGACGAGGATCGTCGCGCCGCCGTCAGTGAGCTGGAACGGCACCCCGTCGGTGGTGAGCTGGTCGGTGACCGAGCTCGCGTCCGCGGCGGCCAGACCGGTGAACAGCGGCGCGTAGGACGGCTTGCCGAGCCAGGACACGAGCGCGAACCCGCCGAGCACGAGCGCCGCGACCACGAGGATCGCGATGGTGCGCTGTGCGGCGGAGAAGCCCTTGACGTAGGCGCCGAGGCGGCCGAAGACGTTCTGCAGTGCGGCGGGCATCAGGCCTGCATCCTCATGATCTCGTTGAACGCGTCGACGCCCTTGTTGCGGACGGCGGCGACGAGCTCGAGGGTCACCTGCGCGCGGGTGGACGCGATGGTGGCGTCGTGGATGTCGTCGAGGTTGCCGGTGACGGCCTTGAGCGCGAGCGTCTTGGAGTCGCTCTGCAGCTGCTGGAGCCCGTCGACCGCGTTGCCGAGGGAGGCGGCGAACCCGCTGCCGTCGGTGCCGGTCGTCCCGGTCGTCGCGGTGTCGCTGCTCGTCCCGGTGACGGACGTCATCGCGTTCGTCATCGCGTTGGTGGTCACACCGTTCACGCCGTCGATGGGCATCAGTTCTTCCCGATCTGCAGTGCCGCCTCGTAGGCGGTCTTGGCACGGTCGACCACGGCGGCGTTCGCCTGGTAGCCGCGCTGGGCCATGATGAGGTCCGCCATCTGCGTGCCGAGGTCGATGTCCGGCATCCGGACGTACCCTTCCTCGTTCGCGAGCGGGTTGTCCGGGTCGTAGGTCACGCGGCCGGCGGCGCTGCCGAACGCGGCGCCCTTGACGTAGGCGCCGGAGACGCCGTTGCCCTCCTGCACCTCGACGTAGCGGGCCTGGAAGGCGGAGTCGTCCATCGACTTGACCGTGTTGACGTTGGCGATGTTGTCGGAGATCGCGTCGAGCCACTTCCGGTGCACGGTGAGGCCGGTGCTCGCGATCCCGATCGCGTCGAACGTGGTCACGAGGTGGTCCGCATCGCCGCACGGACGCTGGTCAGCTCGGAGTTCATCGCCTGGGTGGCGAACTGGTACCGGAGCACCGTGTCGACGTTGGAGAGCGTCTCCTCGTCGAGGTCGACGTTGTTGCCGTTCGTGTTCGTCGGCTCGAGGCTGCGGGCGACGGTCGGCGTGGTGCTGCCGCTCCCGTCGACGATCGACTTCGCGAGGGCGTCCTCGAACTGCACCTTCTCGGCGTGGTAGTTCGGCGTGTTGATGTTCGCGATGTTGTTCGCGATCACGCGCTGGCGCATCGAGAGGCCGTCGAGCGCGCTCTGCAGCGCCGCCGACGTCACGGAATCGAACACGGAGGGTCCCCTCGTCATGGCGGCATCGTCCCTGTGCGATGTCACCGTGCGGTGGTGGCCGATCCGTGGCCGGGTGGTCGAGCGATCCGTGCTCGGATGTGGCTATCGGAGCGCTGCTCCGGTGCCGTTAGTGCTTGCCCCGAACGGGGGTACGCGCGCGCTCCCACTCCCCGCGCGCGCTCCCACTCCCCGCCCCGCGCGAGGGTGGTCGTTTCGCGCGTAGGAGGTGGGAACTTCCGACCACCTACGCGCGATTCGACTTCCTACGCGCACGGGGTCGCTCCCGGCCTGCGTTCCCACTCGCCACGCGCGTTCCCACTCTCCGCCCCGCGCGAGGGTGGTCGTTTCGCGCGTAGGAGGTGGGAACTTCCGACCACCTACGCGCGATTCGACTTCCTACGCGCGATTCAACTTCCTACGCGCGGTTCGACGGGCGGGCGCGCGGGGCTACGCGGAAGCGTCGAGGTAGACCGCGCGCTGCGGCTCACGGGTCGCGTCGACCTGGCGCAGTGCGCCGAGGTGGTCGAGCGTCGCGCGCCGGTCCTGCTCCAGGACCGCGATGCGGTCCCGCTGTGCGGCGAGCAGCCGGGAGGCCCGACCCACCAGTTCCCGCGGGATCCGACCCAGCCCGGCCGGCTCGTGCCAGGGGGTCGGGTCGTCGCCGACCGCCGCCTGTTCCAGGGACGTGAGCACGGCCTCCCAAGCGGTGACCTGCGCGTGGTCCTGCTCAGGCGACACCGAGGGCCCCACCCGTCGTGTGCTGCACCGGCGCCGGCGTGGCCGGCATCGACGCGGCCGCGTCGTGCCAGGCCTGGCGCAGCGGGTCGAGGATGCGGATGCAGTCGCGGGTGGCCTGCACGTCACGGTGCACGTTCGCGGTGATGAGCGAGGTCGACGCGTAGTTGTAGATCGCCAGGAGGCCCTCGCCACCGTCCCACGCGTCGATGCGCAGGGTGGCGGAGAGCTCACCGACGATGGCCTGTGCGTGCAGGAGCTGCTCGCGGGCGCCGTCCCAGTTGCTCGCGACCTGCGCGGCCTCGGCACGGTGGAGGTCGAGGAGCAGCCGGTCGTAGAGCAGCGTGACGAGCTGGGCGGGCGTCGCGGAGAGGACGGCCTCGTTCGTGTACTGCGCGCGGCGGCGCTGGGCCAGGTTGTCGTAGGTCATGGGGTTCCCGATCAGCTCGAGGTGCTCGCGAGCTGGCTGGTGAGCCAGCTCGACTGCGACTGGAGCTTGCTGAGGCTGGTCTCGAGCGCCGCGTACTGCGTCTGCAGTGCCGACTTGCGGGATGCGAGGCGGTCGGTCCAGCGGTCGATCTGGTCGTTGAGGTCCTTGACCACCGACTGCTGTCCGGTGATCGCGGTGGTGATGGAGCCGGTGTACTTGTCCGAGATGGCGGTCGCCGCGGACCCGACCGTCGTCGCGAGCCCGGAGAGGATGTCCTGGGTGCCCTGGGGGTCGGTGGCGAGGGCCTTCTGGAACGCGTCGGCGTCGAAGGTGAAGTCGCCGTCCTTCGTGATCGAGATGCCGATCGAGGACGGGGACTTGCCGTTCACCGGCGCGGACATCGTGCTCGTGAGGCGCTGCACGGCGTCGCGCGTGGTGGCGTCGCCGAGGAGCACGCCCGCCGTGGTCGTCGTGGTGCCGGTCGTCGCGCTCGTGGTGCTCGTCAGGCTGGTGTTCGAGTTGTAGTACGACGTGATCGCGTTCATCGCGTCCACCAGCCCGGACGCGACGGCCTGGGCCTGGGTCGTGTCCTGGGCGACCGTCACCGTCACCGGGTCCGTCGTCGGCTTCGTGACCGTGACGGTGAGGCCGGGGACCAGGTCCGTGAACGTGTTCGACGCGCTCGTCACCGTCTGTGCGGCGGCGGTGCCGGCCCACAGCGTCACCGAGGCGTCCGACGCCTGCGTGACGACGGCCGCACCGATCTCGGTGAGGACGTTCGTCGCCGTCCCGGCGGCGACGTCGTCGGCCGTGCCGCGGGAGATCGTGAACGCGCCGGCGGCACCCGTCGTGGTCGACGTGAGCTGCAGGCGGTAGAGCTTCGTGCCGTCCGTGTCCGTGCCGGCCGCGACCTTCGTGGCGGTGACCCCGGCGCCGGACTTCGTGATCGCGGAGGCGACGTCGTCGAGCGAGCCCGACTTCGGCGTGACCGTCGTCGTGGTGCCGTCGGCCTTCGTGATGGTGATCGGCTGGGCGTCGGCGGACCAGGTGGACATCGCCGCGGTGACCCCGACCTGCGCGGCTGCCGTGGACGCGACGGTGAAGCTCAGCGACCCGGCGCTGGCGTTCGCCCCCGTGGCCACGGTGACGGCGGCGTTCGAGCTCGTGGCGCTGAACACGTCGAGCGAGGAGGCCTTCGCGGCCGCCGTGGCCTTCGTCGCGAGGGTCTGGGCCAACGAGTTGATCGTCTGCAGCGACGAGATGAACGAGTTGGTCGTCGTGACCTTGTTCTTCAGGAGCGTCTGCGGCACCGTCTCGATCGACATGAGCGAGTTGATCAGACTCGTGGTGTCGAGGCCGGAGACGAGTCCGTCGATGGCGAAGTTACCGCTGGTCGACGACACGGACGACGTGGTCATCGTGGCTCCTTGGGGTCACGGTCAGGGCGACGCCGGTGGGCGTGCCGCACGAGCGGTGCGGTGTGCCGCTCCCCGGGACGCCTGAACTGTCCCGGAGAGCGGCACGACGCGACTAGCGGAGCAGCGAGAGGACGTTCTGCGTGCTCTGGTTCGCCTGCGCGAGCATCGACGTGCCGGCCTGGCTGAGGATGTTGTCGCGCGTGTACTTGACCATCTCCTCCGCCATGTCGACGTCGGTGATGCGCGAGGACGCAGCGGTGAGGTTCTCCTTGGCCACGTTCGTCACGTTGATGGCGTGGTCGAAGCGGTTCTGGATGGCACCGATGTTCGAACGAGCCGACGACACGTACTTGATCTGCTTGTCGATCTCGGTGATCGCGGCCTGCGCGTTGTCGGCGCTGTCGAAGGTGAGGGCACCCACGGCGGTCGCGACGTCGCTGACGTTCGCCTTCGAGAGGTCGACGTCGATCTGGCTCGCAGCGTCACCGTTGGCGCCGACCTGGAACTTCAGGACACCGTCCGTGCCGGCGGAGCCGTCGAGCAGGTTGATGCCGTTGAAGTTGGTCGACTGCGAGATGCGGGTGAGCTCCTTGGAGAGCTCCCCGACCTCGGTGGTGATCGCCGTGCGCGAGTCCTCGTTGTTCGAGTCGTTGCCGGCCTGCACCGCCAGGTCGCGCATGCGCTGGAGGATCGAGTGGGTCTCGGTGAGGCCACCTTCAGCGGTCTGCACGACGGAGATGCCGTCCTGCGCGTTGCGGGCGGCGACCGTGAGGCCACCGACCTGGGACTTCAGCCCCTCGGAGATCGACAGACCGGCCGCATCGTCGGCAGCACGGTTGATGCGGAGACCCGACGAGAGCTTCTCGAGGGACTTCGACAGGTCGTTCTGCGTCGAGTTGAGGTTCCGGTACGTGTTGAGTGCCGAGAGGTTGGTGTTGATGGACATACCCATGGTGGTTTCCTCCGTGAAATCTGGGTCTTCGCCGGCCCGTCCGTGGGCTGGCAACGGTGCCTGTCGGCCGGGCGGCCGGAGGCGTTAGGAGAACCGTCCCGGATTTTCTCCGTCCGGGTCGGTCCCCACGTCTCAGCTCGCGACCACCTGGTGGCCGGATGCCACGTCCTGCACGGCGCGGGCGACGCCGACCGCGGCGTTCGCCGCGACCTTGGCGAGGTAGGCGCTCCGGCGCGCGGCGGTGGTGCGCGAGGCGGGTTCGGGGACGGCTCCCCCGTCGCCGTAGTGCGTGGCGAGGCCGTCGCGGAGCAGGCGCATCGCCTCGGAGCGCTGCTGCGACACGGCGGAGTGCGTGATCCCGAGCTCGGCGGCGACCTCGGTGACCGAGCGGTCGCCGAAGTACACGGCCTCGACGATGAAGCGCATCCGTTCGGGCAGCGCCTCGACGGCGGCGCGGAGGTAGCGACGGCGTTCGGTCTCGACGAGGTCGTCGCCCGGCATCGGGATCTCCGCGGCGACGGTGTCGTGCACGGTCTCGTCGATCGGGGTCACGGTGCGTCCGGCGTCGCTCATCGCGTCGGCGGCCGTCTGGCGGTCGACGCCCATCGCGTCCGCGATCTCCTGCACGGAGACGCTGCGGCCGAGCCGGGAGGACAGCGCTTCCTGCGTGGCGAGCGCCTCGCGGATGCGCTTCCGGGTGCCGCGGCTCGCCCAGTCCGCCGAGCGCATGTCGTCGGCGATCGCACCGGTGATCCGGGTCCGGGCGTAGGCGCCGAACGGGACACCGAGGGTGGGGTCGAACGCGTCGGCGGCGGTGACGAGTGCGAGCGAGCCGACGGCGGCGAGGTCGTCGCGGTCGAGGTGGGTGGCGCGGGCACGGACGTCGGACACGATGTACCCCACGAGCGGGAGGTGCTCGGTGATCATCGCGTTGCGTTCGGTGCGGTCCATGCGCTTCCCCTGGTCGTCTCGCTGTGACTGACCCCGTCCCTGGGGCCCACCCTGTGCGTGGGCACGACGATCACCGGCCGCGTGGAGGCCGGGTGGTACGCCGAAGAACCGCCCGGGTCCCTCCGAGCGGTGCACCTGCGCCCCTGTGACGCGCTCCGGGTTGTCCCCCGGGGTGCGGTTCTGAATGTATCGGCTGGCAATCCCCTGAGCAGCCCCGCAGGCGTCCCCAGTGCGGGGGGACGACGGGGCAATCCCGGTCGGCATTTGGGAGGACACGAGCCGGAGAACGCTCGTTCCTGACCCCCGTTGAGGAGGGGTCACGCCCTGCGGGCGGACCGCCGCGCTTACGGCGCTCCCGACCCGGCCGATAGTCCTCGGTGTCCACAGGATGACCGACACCGGGAGGAGATGATGAGCGTGAACGACCTGTCCGCCGTGCTCTGGCGCGAACGAGAACTGCTCGAACTGCTCACGTTCAAGCTCGAGGAGGAGCAGCTGCTGCTCGCCGCGGGCCGCTCCCGCTGGGTGTCGCACGCCAGCCGCGAGGTCGAGCAGGTGCTCGAACGGCTCCGCACCACCGGCCTCGAGCGCAGCGCACAGAGCGCCGCCGTCGCCGAGGAGTGGGGCGTGGACCCCGCAGCTCCCCTGCGTGACGTCGTCGCAGCGGCGCCGAACGGCCCATGGGGCGAGATCCTCGCCGCCCACCTGCAGGCCATGCTCGAACTCACCACGCAGATCGGCGCCCTCCGGGACGAGAACGACCGCTTCCTGCGCACCGCGGCACAGGCGACCGAGGAGACCCTCGCCGGGACCGTCGGCGACGCGGCGACCTACGACGCGACCGGGTCCTCCGGCCGTGCCGCCGGCGAAGCGCGCCTCTTCGACGGGAGCCTGTAGCACCGTGGTCAGCACCTTCGGCTCGCTCGCGACCGCGTACTCCGGCCTCACCGCCGCCCGCGCCGGCATCGACGTCACCGGCCAGAACATGGCGAACGCCGGCACCACCGGCTACACGCGGCAGCGCGTCACCCAGACCTCCGTCCCCACCGTCCAGACCGGGTTCATGCGGGGCACCGCGGCTCTCGCGGGACAGGGCGTCTCCGTCGACGGCATCGCCCGCCTCGGGTCCCTGACCCTCGACGCCGGCGTCCGCGCCGCTGCCGGGTCGTCCGCCTACGCCACGGCCAGGGCGACCGCGCTCGACCAGCTCGAGACCGGCCTCAACGAGCCCGGCTCGGACGGCGTCTCCGCGAAGCTCGACGACTTCTGGTCCGCCTGGAGCGACCTCGCAACGCACACCGACGACCCGGGTGCGGCGACCGCGCTCATCGGTGCCGCGAACACCGTCGCCGCGGCGCTCGCGAGCGGCTCGAAGGCCGTCGACGCCCAGTGGACGAGCGTCCGGAACACCGTCGCCGGGCAGGTCTCGCAGCTCAACGACGCCGCGAAGCAGGTCGCCGACCTCAACGGGACGATCCGCGCCACGCTCGCCGGCGGCGGGAACGCCAACGAGCTCATCGACCAGCGTGACCAGCTCACCGAGCAGATCGCCTCGCTCGCCGGCGGCACCACCCGGACGAACGCCGACGGCACCGTCGACGTGCTCATCGGCGGCAACCCGCTCGTGCAGGGCACCGACGCCCGCGCCGTCGCCCTCGGCGGCGGCACCCGGCTCGGGGACGGCTCGGCCGTGACGCTCACCTGGGCGTCCGGCTCCGGCTCCGCGGTCGCCCTCGACGGCGGCTCGATCGCCGGCAACGTCTCGCTGCTCGCCCCGGCGAACACGAACGGCACCGGCGGCGCGCTCGCCCAGGCGTCCGCCGCCTACGACGCCGTCGCGACCACGATCGCCGCGCAGGTGAACGCCGCGCACCACGCCGGCACGACCCCCGCCGGCACCACCGGCGTCGACTTCTTCGCCCTCACCGCCGGCGTCCCCGCAGCGCAGGGCCTCACCGTCGTCCCCACCGACGCGAGCGGCATCGCGACACGGAACGCGGCGGGCGACCACGACGGTTCGGTCGCGGACGCCATCGGGCAGCTCGGCGCGGCCCTGGACGCACCCGACCGCGCGTGGGCGACCTTCGTGGCGGGGGTGGGCACCGCCTCCCGGTCGGCGACGTCGGAATCGACGCTCACCGGACTCGCGCTCACCAACGCCCGCACGCAGCAGCAGTCGAGCGCCGGCGTCGACCTCGACGAGGAGAACGTCAACCTGCTGAGCTACCAGCACGCCTACCAGGGCGCGGCGCGCGTCCTGACGGCCGTCGACGAGATGCTCGACACCCTCATCAACCGCGTCGGCCTCGTCGGGAGGGGATGACGATGATCACCCGGGTCACCACCCAGATGTCCATGGCGGCCGCGACCGCGCGGCTGCAGGCCGGTGCGGCGAAGCTCGCGCAGCTCACCGACCAGGCCACCACGCTGAAGAACATCGGCAAGCCCTCCGACGACCCCGTCGGCACCGCGTCGGCGATGCAGGTCCGCAAGGAGCAGGCTGCGAACGCGCAGTACACCCGCAACGCGGACGACGCCGTCGGGTGGCTCGCGAACACCGACAGCGCGCTCGGCGACGTCTACTCGGTGCTGTCCAAGGTCCGCGACCTCACCGTGCAGGCGGCGAACACCGGCACCATGAGCGACACCGACCGGGACGCCTACGTCACGCAGTTCCAGGCGCTGGCCGCCGACCTCGCGACGAGTGCGAACGCCACGTACGGGACCCGCTCGGTCTTCGCCGGGTCCTCCACCGCAGCAGTCGCCTACGACGCGGGCACCCCGTCGACTCCCGGCTCCGGGTGGTCGTCGGCCACGGCGCCGGTCGACCGGCGCATCGGGGACGGCACCACGCTGCGGGTCGACACGCCCGGCACCGACGTGTTCGGATCGGGGTCCTCGTCGGTGTTCTCGATGATCGACTCCATCGTCTCCGACCTGCAGAACGGCGTGAACGTGAACCCCCGACTCAACGACGTCGACGCGCACATCGCCACCGTGCGCGGCGTCCAGGCCGACGTCGGTGTCCGGCACGCCGCGGCACTCACGGCGCAGTCGTCGCTGGCGTCCGGTGCGGTCTCGCTGGAGTCCCGGCGGTCCTCGATCGAGGACAAGGACCTCGCGAAGGCCGTCCTCGACCTGCAGGTGCAGCAGACCAACTACCAGGCAGCCCTCGCCGTCACCGCGAAGGTGCTCCAGCCGACCCTGATGGACTACCTCTCATGAGCAACATCCCCCTGACCTTCACCGTCGCGCCGTTCGGCCTCGAGCCGCTGGTGTCGTTCACGCTCGTCCCGGTCGCCGGGGCGGACGGGCTCTTCACGCTGGTCGGCGCCGGGGTCACGGCGTCCGGCGTCACCGACCCGCGGCTGTTCCTGCTCGACGCGGCGTCGCACCTGCCCTCGTACGCGCCGTCGCTCTCCGACGCGCAGGCCGCGTCCATCGGGCTCGCTGATCCCGCTGACGCGATGCTGCTCGTCGTGGCGAACCCCGGTGCGGCGGGCACCACGGTGAACCTGCTCGCCCCCGTCGTGGTGAACGCCCGCACGGGCGTCGGCGCCCAGTTCATCCTGGAGGACCAGGACCAGCCGCTGCGCGCGGAGCTCGCGCGGCGCTAGCGGCGCTGCGCTGCGCGCTGCGCGCTGCGCTGCGCGCTGCGCTGCGCTGCGCGCTGCGCTGCGCGCTGCGCTGCCCGGTGCGCTGCCTCCCGCTGCGCTCGCTCTCCTCCCGACTCGGAACGACACGCTCGCTGTCGTACGACATCGGTTGTGTCGCTGTCCCGCGGCCGCAACAGTTGCACGCGCTCGACACCGACGAACTCGCTGTCGTACGACGTCTCCGTTGTCGCAAGTTGCACGCGCTGGGCGGCCGGGAGACACCGCACTCCCCTGTCCATGACACTCGGTGGGACCCGTCCGCCTGGCGTCGGGGCGTGGGTACCCGGGCCGCGCGGTCGCCCCGCTCGGCCCCGCCCCTGCCCGCGCCCCACTTTCGCCCGCGCCCGCGCCCTCGCCCCCGAACGACGACCTCGGTGTCGCACGACAGCGACTTCATCGCTCAGCCGCGTGAGCAACCGTTGCAAGCGCACCGGGACGACAAACGCATCGTCGTACGACAGCGCATTCGTCGCGCCCGACACAGGGGCCGCCCCTCCACAGCCTGGAGGCTCGGCGAATCATCCACAGATCGACCGACGGACGACAGACGGCAGCTCCACGGCGCGATCGTGTCCGCATGCACGCACCAGTTCTGACCATCCCGCTCATCCGGACCGCCCACCATGAGAGCGCCGAGCGGCGAGCCATGCAACGCAGCGTGCGCCGAGGGGACCTCACCGCGGTACGTCCCGGCGTGCTGGTCCGGCCCGAAGAACTCACCGCACTTCGTCCGGAACAACGCCATCTCCTGCTCGTCCGCGCGACAGCGCCGCACATCACTGCGCCACGGCGGATCTCCCACGTCTCTGCTGCAGCCGTGTACGGCTTGCCCTTCGTGGCCCCACCGCCCGACAAGGTCCAGGTCAGCGATCCCCGACGCTCGAACCCCGACACGACACGGTTCGTTCGAGTGCACACCGACGAACCTCGTCCGTCGGTGACCAGGCGCTACGACGGCCTGCCGGTCACCGGCGACGGAGACTTCTGCGGCGCCCCGGTGACGTCCCTCGTTCGGACGCTGACCGACGTCGCGGCCACCGAACCCTTGGCGTCGTCCCTCCCGATGCTCGATCACGCACTCGCCCGGCGGCTCGTCCTCCCGGACATGCTCGTCGACGAGCTGTCGTGGGTGGGGCCGAAGGCGCATGCACGAGCACGGACGGCCGTCGAGATGGGGTCGGCACTGTCGGGGTCGCCCGCGGAGTCGATCTGCCGGGTGCGGTTCCGACAGATCGGAGCCCCCGAGCCGATCCAGCAGCACGAGTTCGCCCGCCCCGGGGACCGGCGCGCGGTCGTCGACTTCTGGTTCCCGGACCAGGGTGTCGTCGTCGAGGTCGACGGGCGCGCGAAGTACGAAGACACGGCGATGCTCGCTGGCGCTTCGACCGCCGACGCCCACTGGCGTGAGAAGCAACGCGAGGACTTCGTCCGCTCGTTCGACGGTGTCCGGGGTTTCGTGCGACTGACGTGGGCCGACCTGATGGACCCGGAGGTGGTCCGTGCGAAGCTCGCCCGCGCCGGCATCCCGTGCCGCTGAACCCCGGAGCGACGCGGGCGGTCAGAGCCGCGCTGGTGCCCCGTTCCCGGGTTGCGCTCAGGGCAGCGACGGCGCCGCGGGGTGGTACTTGCGTTGCCGCTCGACGGTGTGCGGGACGGTACCGGCGGCGATGACCTCACCGGCCGCGACACGCACGCCGTGGACCCGCCCCGCGCCCTTGAGCACGGCCGCGCGCCGGTCCGGATCCGGCTCGGTGAAGGTCCCACCACCCTCCAGGACGACGTCCCGAGCGGCGACGGTGCCGAGCACCTGCGCGCCCGGCCCGAGGTGTGCCGGTCCCTCGACGACGGCACCACCGCGCAGACGAGCACCGGCACCGACCACGACGTCCGCCGACACGGCGCTGACTGTGACTCCGCCCGGCCCGAGCTCCGCGTCCGCGCCCACCGACACCGATGCGCCGTCCGCCACGATGGTCACCGGTCCGGGTCCGACCCGCACGCCTGCCGCCACTTCGATCGTGCCGGTGTCGCGCGTCTCGAGCACCGCTCCCGGGTACAGCACGACACCGGTGCCGAGCGAGACGCCGAGCCCGATCAGCACCGACCCCGGGTCGAGCACGAGGACACCGGGCGCGAGCGCTGCGACCTCGGTGACCGTTCGGAAGCCCGCTGCGCGGCGGACAGCGTCGAGTGCGTGTTCTGGAGCCACCCAGCGAGCCTCCCACATGCCCGGCGTAGCGTGGCGGCATGGCCCCGAAGCAGAACAACCGGTCGGACCAGCGGGACCAGGCGATCGTTCCGCTGCCGCTCGCCCCCGTCGACCAGACGGCCCCGGACACCGCACTCCCGACGACGGCGAAGGGCTGGGCCAAGTGGCTCGACCGCGTCCTCGACGTGCAGCGACCGGTCGTCGTCGCGCATGTCAACGGCATCCGGCGGCGGAACCCGAACGCCTCCCCGGCAGAGGTGATCCAGATCCTCGAACGCCACTACCTGACGGCGGTGACGACGGGCGGCGCAGCAGTGGGTGCGAGTGCGGTGGTCCCCGGCATCGGCATCGCGGCGAGCTTCGGACTGAGCGGGGCGGAGACGGTCGGCTTCCTCGAGACGACGGCGCTCTTCGCGCAGTCCGTGACCGAGGTGCACGGCATCGCCCTGGACGACCCGGAGCGCTCTCGCACGCTGGTCATGGCGATGATCCTCGGCACGCCAGGTACCCAGCTCATCAAGCAGCTCGCGGGCCAGGCAGCCGGTGGGCAGGTGCGAACCGCCTTCTGGGGCGAGATGGTCACGTCTTCGCTCCCGCAGCAGGCGGTGACGGGGATCGGCAAGCAGGTCCGGGACTCGTTCGTCAAGCGGTTCGCCGCGCGACAGGGGACGTCGATGCTCGGCCGCGCGCTGCCGTTCGGGATCGGTGCCGCGGTCGGTGGACTCGGGAACCACGCGTTGGGGCGGAAGGTGATCCAGGCATCACGGACGGGCTTCGGCCTGCCGCCGGCGCACTTCCCCTTCTTGCTGGATCCGAAGGCCCCGAAGGCCCCGCGGCAGCGTCAACTGCCGTGGCGCCGCCGCGGCAAGGACGACCCAGAGGCGAACACGACGAGCACGACGAGCACGACGAGCACGCACGACCGGACGAGCAAGCGCCCCGACACCGCACTCTGAGCGGTGCGGGAGCGCTAGATGTAGTTCCCCGTGAGGTTATGAACGCGATCTGATGGGGTTTGGCCGCCGAGGCCGGTGTGTGGTCGGTGGTGATTGTAGTGATGCAG
>NZ_SMGH01000008.1:0-387700 GCF_004346855.1 Curtobacterium sp. PhB136 | reverse complement strand
GAAGCTAAGCCTCTCAGCGCCGATGGTACTGCAAGGGGGACCTTGTGGGAGAGTAGGACGCCGCCGGACTCAACGTTGCAAGAACAGGGAACCCCTGGCCACTGGCCAGGGGTTTTCTGCGTTCCGGGGCCGATCCGCACCGGGGCGCCACGGTAGGATCGGTGCGTCATGACTGCGCCATTCACCACCGCCACCGGTTCCGACGTCCGTGTTCGTTTCTGCCCGTCCCCGACGGGCACGCCCCACGTGGGGCTCGTCCGGACGGCGCTCTTCAACTGGGCCTACGCCCGGCACACCGGCGGCAAGCTCGTGTTCCGCATCGAGGACACCGACGCCGCCCGGGACAGCGAGGAGTCGTACGCGCAGATCATCGAGGCGCTGCGCTGGCTGAACCTCGACTGGGACGAGGGCGTCGAGGTCGGTGGCCCGCACGGCCCGTACCGGCAGTCGGAGCGGTCGGGCGTCTACGCGGACGTCGTCGCGAAGCTGCAGGCCTCCGGGCACGTGTACGAGTCCTTCGTCACGCCCGAGGAGATGGAGGCGCGGAACATCGCCGCCGGCCGTGACCCGAAGCAGGGCTACGACAACCACGAGCGCGACCTGACCGAGGACGAGCGTCAGGCCTTCCGTGACCAGGGTCGTGCGCCCGCGCTCCGCCTCCGTGTGCCGGACCGCGACCTCAGCTTCCAGGACCTCGTCCGTGGGGAGATCACCTTCAAGCAGGGCACCTTCCCGGACTTCGTCGTGGTGCGCCCGAACGGCAAGCCGCTCTACACGTTCACGAACCCGGTCGATGACGCACTCATGGGGATCACCCACGTGCTCCGCGGCGAGGACCTGCTGTCGTCCACCCCGCGGCAGATCGCCCTGTACGAGGCGCTGTTCGAGATCGGCCTGACCGAGTTCATCCCGCTGTTCGGCCACCTGCCGTTCGTGATGGGGGAGGGCAACAAGAAGCTCTCCAAGCGCGACCCCGAGTCGAACCTGTTCCACCACCGCGCCGCCGGCATGATCCCCGAGGGGCTCATCAACTACCTGGCGCTCCTCGGTTGGTCGATCGGCCCGGACCGCGACGTGTTCTCCATCGACGAGATGGTGCAGGCCTTCGACGTGGTGGACGTCAACCCGAACCCGGCCCGGTTCGACCACAAGAAGGCCGAGGCGATCAACGGGGACCACATCCGGCTCCTCGAGCCCGCCGACTTCCGTGGACGGCTGAAGCCCTACCTGACCGACTTCATCGCCGACCCGGCGACCCCCGAGCAGGAGCACGTGCTCGAGCTCGCGGCGCCGCTCGTGCAGGAGCGCATGCAGCTGCTCAGCGAAGCCCCCGGGATGCTCGGGTTCCTGTTCACCGCGGACGCCGACCTGGTGGTCGAGGACGACGCGCTCGCGAGCCTCAAGGGCGACCCGACCGAGGTCCTCACCGCCGGCATCGCCGCGCTCGAGCAGCTCGACGACTGGCGCACCGAGGCGATCGAGGGTGCGCTGCGCGCGGCGCTCATCGACGGTCTCGGCCTGAAGCCCCGGGTCGCGTTCGGTCCGCTCCGCGTCGCGGTCTCCGGTCGCCGCATCAGCCCGCCGCTGTTCGAGTCGGTGGAGATCCTCGGCAAGGACTCGACGCTGGCACGCCTCCGCAGCCTCGCGGCTCGCTGACCGCCCCGATGACGAAGGACACCCAGGAGCACGCCGGGGCGCAGTACGACGTCGCGGTCGTCGGCGCCGGCCCGGCCGGGCTGAGCGCCGCGTTGAACCTGGTCCGGGCGAAGCGCACCGTGCTGCTGCTCGATGCGAACCGTCCGCGCAACGCCGCGACGCTCGCGTCGCACGGGTTCCTCACCCGTGACGGCATCTCGCCCCTGGAGCTCAGGAAGCTCGGCCGCGCCGAGGTCGAGCAGTACCCGGAGGCGACGGTCGCGCAGGCCCTCGTCGACGCGGTGACGCCCGAGGACGACGGCTTCCGGGTGCACGGCGCGTGGCGGGGGACCGAGGTCGAGGGCACCGCACGTGCGGTGGTCATCGCCACCGGGCTCCGCGAGGAGTTCCCCGCCCTGCCCTCGCTCCGCGCCTTCTACGGCACGGCGGTGCACAGCTGCGTGGAGTGCGACGGCTACGAGAAGGCCGGTGAGCCGCTCGCCTTCGTCTGCGAGACGCCCGACGTCGTCGACCGCGCGCTCCTCGTCGCGTCCTGGGCGGACGACCTCATCGTCTACACGAACGGGGTCGCTCCGCTCGACGAGTCGGGGCGGTCCCGCCTCACGGCCGCCGGCGTCCGCGTCGACGAGCGCCCGCTGGCCGACCTCGAGGGGGACCGCACCGGGATGACCGGCGTCCGCCTCGCGGACGGGCACGTGGAGCCGCGCACGGGCGGGTTCGTCCGGCCGACGTGGCACGTGGACCTCGACTGGGTGGGGGCGCCGCTCGAGCGCGACGCCGAGGGGCTCGTCGTCGTCGACCGCGTGGGGCGGACGAGTGTCCCCGGGATCTACGCCGTGGGCGACGTCACGCCGCCGGGGCCCGAGCAGCTCATCGTTGCCGCCGGGCACGGGGCGATGACCGCCGCCGCGGTGCACCGGGACCTCGTCGGTGGTCTTGTGGACCTCCGGGATGCTGTACAGTAGATGACCGTGCCCCGGACAACGGGGACGGAAGGCCAGCAGGCCTTTTGGGGTATGGTGTAATTGGCAACACAGCGGTTTCTGGTACCGTCGTTCTTGGTTCGAGTCCAGGTACCCCAGCACTCATGAGACAGGCCCCCGGGAGATCCCGGGGGCCTTCTTCGTGCGCCCAGGCGCGCCCCGCGACGCGCCGCGCGGGCCCGCTCCGCCCGCGCGCGCCACGCCGAGCCCGCTGAGATCGCACTGCTCGTCGCCTCCGCCCCAGGGAGCCGACACGAAGTGCGATCTCACGCCCGGTGTCCGGCCCGGCGCCCGGCGCCCGGCGCCCGGCGCCCGGCGCCCGGCGCCCGGTGCCCGGTGCCCGGCGCCCGGCGCCCGGCGTGCGGCTCGCGCCCGGCGGTGGGCCCGGCCACACGGCGGACGGGAGGCTCGGGGCGGCGCCGCCCCGAGCCTCCCGTCCGGTACATGGTGACGCCGTGGCGGACGCGACCCGTGCCGGTGCGCGGTGACGCCGCGAGCGACGCGACCCGCGCCGGTCCCGCGGGCACCGGACGCGCGATTGCGGGTTTCCGTATCCACGGTCGGCGGCCCGCAACTGACCGCACATCGCATTGACCGCGCACCCGCGCCCAGCGAGGGTGGGAATCCCCAGGAAGCGGTGTACCCCCGCTGTCGAGGGGAACGGCGGTGCACCCTCACCGCCGGGCAGCGAAGCCGACGTACCCGCGTCCCGTCCTCCGTACCCTGCGGACGACCGTTCGCCATTCCGGCGAACTCACCCACTTGCAGCCCTGAACCCGACAGGAGCACCATGTCCGCCAGCACGATCCGGCCCCGAGACCCGCGCGTCTCGGTCGTCATCCCCGCTCGGAACGAAGCGAGGAACCTGGAGATCATCCTCCCGAAGCTCCCGCCCGTGTACGAGGTGATCCTCGTCGACGGCAACTCGGTCGACGACACCATCGCGACGGCGCAGCGGCTGATGCCCTCCGTCAAGGTCGTGCAGCAGACCCGCAAGGGCAAGGGCAACGCCCTCGCCTGCGGGTTCGAGGCCGTCACCGGCGACGTCGTCGTCATGTTCGACGCCGACTGCTCCGCGGACCCGGACGAGATCCCGCGCTTCGTCGACGCACTCGTCGCCGGCGCGGACGTCGCCAAGGGCACCCGGTACGCGCTCGGCGGTGGCAGCGACGACATCACGATCGTCCGCAGCCTCGGCAACCGTGGCCTGAACCTGATCTGCAACGTGCTCCTCGGGACGCGCTACAGCGACCTCTGCTACGGCTACAACGCCTTCTGGGCCGACGCCCTGCCGAAGATCGGGCTGCTCTCCTCGACGCTCCCGCAGCCGACCGACGGCTCGATGCTGTGGGGCGACGGGTTCGAGATCGAGACGGTCCTGACCTGCCGCTGGTCCGCCGCGGAACTGGCGATCACCGAGGTCCCGAGCCACGAGAAGCTCCGCGTCCACGGCACCAGCAACCTCAACGCGATCACCGACGGCATCCGGGTGCTGAAGTCGATCATGCACGAGCGTCGTCGCGCCGCCGACGCGCAGGCCCGTGCCCGCCTGGCTCCCGTCCCGACCCGCGTCGTGCCGACCGCCGTGCCGGCCCTCGACGAGGAAGCGGCGTGAGCACCCCGACGGTCGCCGTCGTCATCTGCGCGTACACGCAGCAGCGCTGGGGAGACCTGCAGGACTCCGTCGAGTCGGCGAAGCGCCAGCCGGACACCACCGAGGTCGTCGTCGTGATCGACCACGAGCCCGAGCTCTTCCTCCGGGCGAAGGCCCGCTGGCCCGAGCTCCGGGTCGTGGAGAACACCGAGGACCGCGGCCTCTCCGGCGCACGGAACACCGGTGTCGCCCTCACGGACGCCGACGTCGTGGCCTTCCTCGACGACGACGCCACGGCGGACGACGACTGGCTGGAGCACCTCGTCGCAGCGCTCGAGCTGCCCGACGTCGTCGGTGTCGGCGGCCGGGCGACCCCGTCGTGGCCGACCGCCACCGGCGCGGGACCGTACCCGGACGAGCTGCTCTGGATCGTCGGCTGCAGCTACGCCGGACTGCCGACGGCCCCCGGTGACGTCCGCAACGTGATCGGGTCGAGCATGGCCTTCCGTCGCGACGTGCTGCTCGGCGCCGGCGGGTTCCGGTCCGGGATCGGTCGCGTCGGCAACCAGCCGCTCGGCTGCGAGGAGACGGAGCTCTGCATCCGGATCGCGCAGGCCCGTCCCGCGTCCCGGATCCGCTACGAGCCGCGCTCGAACGTGTCGCACCGGGTCTCCCCGGACCGCGTCGAGATGCGGTACGTCCGTCGTCGGAGCTACTACGAGGGCATCTCGAAGGCCGTCCTGAGCCGTCGTGTGGGCACGGGTGACTCGCTCGCGAGCGAGTCCACGTACCTGACGAAGGTGCTCCCGGGCGCGCTGCTCCGCGAACTCGGCGGCATCGGCCGTGGTGGGGGACGCCGTGCGTTCGCCATCGCGCTGTCGGTCGCCTCGACGGTCACCGGGTACGCCGTCGGTCGGCTGTTCGGCGGCGTTGTCGTCTCCGCGCCCGCTCCGGTCCCCGCCCCGCAGCCGGTGGGTGCGCCGTGACCCGCGCCACCCTGGCGATGGTCGTCTCGCCGATCGTCACGGGTCCGCTGTTCCCCACGTGGGACGGCGCCCTGTGGGTCGGCGAGGTCGACCGTGCGGACGTGCACGCGTCCAGCCACCGCGACGTCATCGCGCTCGAGGGCGCCGAGGGGTACCGCCGTGCGCGGCTCCTCGTCCGTGACCACGGCGAGCCCCTCGGGTTCGTCGAGGCGGACGTCACGGAGCGCCGGCGCATCGGCGCGACGATCGACGTCCGCACCCTCCAGCGCGCGATCCGGCCGATGCCGGCGCCGACGGTCCGGCCGGCAGCAGACCAGGTGCTGCCGTCCGTCACCGTCGTGCTCTGCACGGACGGTGCCGCCGACCAGACGATGCGTTCGGTGCTCGCCGTCGCGTACGACGACTTCGACGTCGTCGTGGTGTCCCGTGGCGCACGTGCCGCCGCCGGGGCCGACACCGACACCGCTGCCGGCGAAGCGCCCGCCGCGGACGTCGCCGACGTCGCCGACGTCGTCATCGAGGGCCGCCGCGTGCGGACCATCCCGGCACCGGCCGGCGGTCTCGCCGCTGCCCGGAACGCGGGACTCCTCGCCGCCACCGGCGACGTCGTCGCCTTCGTCGACGAGGGCGCCGTCGTGGACGCCGGGTGGCTCCGCGCCATCGGCACCGCGTTCGCCGCGGACGCCGACGTCGCGTGCGTGACCGGACTCGTGCCGAGCGTCGAGCTCCGCACGCCGGCGCAGCGCTGGCGCGACGACCGCACCCCGGCCGCCCGCACGGTCCGCCGCCGGGTGATCCGCCTCGACGACGACCGGGACGACCTCCCGATGCACCCCTTCGCCGCGTCCGCCTACGGCACCGGCGCCAACCTCGCCGTGCACCGCGCCACCGCGCTCCGGATCGGCGGGTTCGACACCGCGTTCGGTCCGGGGACCCGCGTGGGTGCCGGCGACGACCTCGACCTCTTCACACGACTGCTGTTCGCGGGTGCCGCGATCGCCGTCGAACCCGCCGCGATCGCGTGGCAGCGAACGGCCGACGACGTCGCGTCGCTCCGCGCCGCCGCCGCCGCGCACGGCCACGGACTCGGAGCCTGGATGACCAAGAACGCCTTCGACCGGGAGACGTTCACCGCGTCGGTCGACGTCGCGCCCGAGGCCCTCAGCGCCTTCGCCCGCCTCGGACTCGAGCAGGGCGACCACGCGACGGACGTCGACGGGGAGCACGACGCGCACCCGCTCGACGCCGTCGACGAGGCCTTCGTCGCGACGAAGCGTCGCCTCCGTGGCGTCGAGCGACGCTCGGCACTGACGGCGCCGTTCCTCGCCGCGCGTGAGCGCCTCGGTGGCGCCGGCACCATCGACCGGACGGCGCACGGGCGTCACGAGCTCCAGCGCGGGCTCGAGACGGCCGGTGCCGCACGTCCGGTGGCGTCCGACGCGATGGGTCCCGCCGCCCGCCTGGTCGCCGCGGGCATCGTCGTCCTGTCGCTCGTCCTCGCGGCGGTCGGCAGCGTCCTCGGCCTGCCCGCCCTGCGGGGGAGTGCGATCGGGGTCTTCCTCTTCGCCCTGCTCGGCGTCGCACCGCTGCTGCTGGTCCGCCCGATGCCCCTCGCCCGGTTCGCCGTGCTCGCTGTCACCGGGTCGCTCGCCGGCACGATCGCCATCGGGTACACGATGGCGACCTTCCACCTCTGGGTCCCCGCGGTGCCGTTCGTCGGCGTGGTCGTGCTGACCGCTGCTGCCGTGGCGATCGCGGTGCCCCGGGACGTCGCGGACCTGCGCCGTGCGGGTCTCGTCCGCCGGGACCGCCCCGTGCGGGCCCGTTGGAGCACGACCGCCACGGTCACCGCGGGGTCGCTCCTCGGCCTCGTCGTCGTGGTCGTCGCCGCGCTCACGCACATCGGCGACCCGGTCCCCGCCGGGCTCTTCGGGTCGCTCGGCCCGGGACTCGTGATCGGGCTCGCGATCGTCGTGGCCGCCGCGGTCGTGGCGCTCGTGCGCGGCCGTGGGCTCGCCGTGCCGGTCGTCGTGCTCGGTGGTGTCATCCAGCTCGCCCAGGCAATCACGTACGGCGTCCCGACCGTGATGGCGGCCGCTCGGCACATCGGCGTCCTGGAGTACATCCGGCAGAACGGCGGCACGAACCCGTCGTCGGACATCTTCCAGACCTGGTCCGGCCTGTTCGCCGGTGGTGCCTGGGTCGCCGACGTCGGCGGGATCGTGAACGCGATGACCATCGCCGCGTGGGTGCCGGTCCTCCTGGCGTTCAGCACGACGATCGCCGTCGGCGTCCTCGCGTCGCACTGGCTCCCCGGGAACCGGCGTCCGTGGATCGCGGCGTTCCTCACCGCGGCGACCGGCTCGCTCAACACGACGTACTTCTCGCCGCAGTCGACCGGCATCCTGATGTCGATCGTCATCCTGGTGCTCGCGACCGGCCCGCTCCGCAAGGCGGTCACCACCGCCGGGAACACGGCCGACACGAACGGCGCTGCCGCCAAGCCGCGGGCCCGGAAGGTCGGGCTGTCCCGGATCATCGCGATCACCGCGATCGGCATCGTGCTCGTGGTCACGCACCAGATCTCCCCGTACCTGACCGTGGCCGCCCTCGTGGCGCTCATCGTGTTCCGCCTGGTCCGCCCGTGGTGGCTCCCGGTCGTGGTGCTCGTCCCGGCGATCGTGTTCGCCGCGCTGAACGGGGACGTCCTCGGGCGCTTCCTCTCGCTCGCGGCGGTCGGCAAGGTGCTCGACAACGTGCAGCCCCCGACGCACGACCTCACGGTCCTGCCGAAGCCGCTCGTCACCCGGCTGGCGTTCGACATCCCGGCAGCGGCGCTCGTCGTGCTCGGGCTGCTCGCGCTGATCACCGTGCTCCTCCGCCGGGACCGCGTGCACTGGGGTCTCCTCGCGGCGGCGGCGAGCCCGATCTCGCTCCTCGTCGCCACGAACTACGGCCAGGAGGGCATCTTCCGCGTCGTGCTGTTCGCGACGCCGTGGATCGCGATCCTCGCCGCGGCCGTGCCGATGCCCGCCGGGCGCCTGGCCTGGGTCGGTGGACTCGTCGGCCGGGTGATGCGCCCGACGGCCGTCAAGTACACCGTCGCCGCCGCCGGGATCGCCGCGCTGGTCGCGATCGGGGCGTTCGGGCAGACCTCGCTCGACTGGAACCGCGTGATGACCCGCAGCCAGTCCGAGGCCACCCAGCTCTACGACGCGACCGCACCGAAGGGCTCCGTGCTGCTCCTGACCGGATCGGGCAACGCCGTCCCGAGCAACACCGGTGCCCGGTACTTCGACGTCGGCTACCTCTCGCGTGAGGCGCTCGGGGCCTACCCGGACCCGACCGGCACGTACGACGCGACGACCGACGTCGGCGACATCACCAGCGAGCTCGTGAACAACTGGACCGCGACGAAGTACTACGCCCTCGTGGCGGAGCCGTTCGGCGCGTACGACGAGCGTTACGGGTACCAGAGCGACGCCGACTACCAGCAGCTCGCGAAGGCCATGGCCTCGTCGCCGTACTGGCACGTGGTGTGGTCCTCCGGCACGACGGCGATGTACGAGCTCACCGCGGCAGGGCTCCGGCATGCCTCCTCGTGAGCCGGAGCACCCTCCGGTGGCACACCGGTGAGTCCGCTGCAGGCCGACGCCCCGCCCCTCGCGGCGGAGGCGTCGGCCTCGCACGGTGCCGCCCCGGCGCACGGGCTCGGCGTGCCCCGACACGGCGCCGGCCACCGGCGGTGGCACGGACGACGGACCGCCGCGCTGGTCGGGACCCTGGTGCTCGCCGCCGGGGTCCTCGTCGCGTCCACGACCGCGCTGCAGGGCGACGGCACGAACCCGAGCGGAGCGTCCATGCCGACGAGTGACGGCGACGGCTGGAACCGGGTCTTCTCGGAGGACTTCGACACGACCAGTCCGTCCGGCAGCTTCGAGGCGGACTACGCCGACCGGTTCTCCGTCTACCACGGCTTCGCGGACACCGCTGGGACCGGGCGCTACCAGTCCTCGGTGCTGAGCACGCACGACGGCATGCTCGACATGCACCTGCGCACCACCGCCGGGGGCACCCCGCTCGCCGGCGGTATCGTCCCCCTGGTCGACGGGCAGTGGGGTGGCCAGACCTCCGGCCGCTACAGCATCCGGATGAAGAGCGACCCGGTGGACGGCTACGGGGTCGCGGTGCTGCTCTGGAGCGACGCGAACAAGTGGTCGGACGGCGAGGTCGACTTCCCCGAGGGCGCCCTCGGTGCGCCGGCGTGGCTCAACGTGCACTGCCTCGCGGACCCCGCCGAGAAGTGCGTCCACCAGGAGACCGCGGCGTCGCTCGAGCACTGGCACACGTACACGATCGAGTGGACCGCGTCGCGGATGTCGTTCCGGATCGACGGCGCGCTCGTCGGCACGACCACGGAGGACATCCCCACCGCCCGCATGCACCTCGTCGTGCAGGCCGGTTCGAACGACGGCGCGCCGCCGGCGGACGCCGAGGGCTCACTCCTGGTCGACTGGATCACGATCGACGTCCCCACCACGTCCGGCTAGCAAACGGGTCACGGTCCGGCTGGCAGACGGGTCACGGTCCGGCTGGCAGACGGGTCACGGTCCGGCTGGCAGACGGTCACGTCGCACCCGGACGGGAGGCTCGGGGAGCGCCCGGTACGCCGGCCCTGCCACGAAGCGGACCCGCCCGGCGCGCCGGACCGGACCGCACGGGGCCGGTCAGCGGTCGGCGAGCGAGCCCAGGGCACGCAGCAGCGACCGGACGTGCGGGCCACGCCCGTAGCGGTCCCGCACCCAGGCGCGGCACCGGTCGCCGAGCGACGGGTCGAGCACGGCCTCGTCGAGCGTGTCGAGGACCTTGCGTGCCAGCGCCTCGGTGTCGGTCGGGTCGACCGTGAACCGCGCCCACTCCCCGGAGAGGATCTCCCCGGTGCCCCCGGACGCCGCCGCGACGACGGGTCGCCCCGCGGACATCGCCTCGACGACCACGCGGCCGAAGCCCTCCGGTTCGATGGACGGGGCCACGACGATGTCCGCCGCGTGCAGGAGCGGCACGACGTCGTCCCGCTCGGGCAGCACGAGGACCGAACCGTCGGGGAGCGCAGCGATCGCGCGTCGGACGTCGTCGGCGTCCTCGGGTGGCAGCGCCCCGGCGAGCACCAGGAGCGGCGACCGACGTGCGGAACCGGCCACGGGGGGCACGGTGACCGGCAGCCGGGCCGCAGCGGTCGTCAGGACGCGCCCCCAGGCCTCCAGGAGGGCCAGGACGCCCTTCGCCCGCGTGAGCCGACCGTAGTAGAGCACCGTCGGGGTGGCGTCGTCGATGCCGAGCGTCGCGCGGGTGCTGCGGACCTCGGCAGGCGTCGGCGGCGGGAACGCCGTCGTGTCGACCCCGTTCGGGACGATGGTGATCCGGTCGACCGGCACGCCGACGGCCGCCCATGCACGCGCCATCGCGTGCGAGACGGCGAAGTACCGGGTGCGGCCGCCCGCGATCGGTGCGAGGCGGCGGTAGTTCGGGGCGTGGTGCAGGTGCACCGCGAGCGGGACGCCGGACACGATCGACGCGACCCGGCCGAACGGCAGGAACTCCGGCCGGTTCAGCCAGAGGACGTCGAGCCGGGAGCGGCGGATGCGCAGCCCCTCGCGCGCGAACCGGAGGCCGTCGCGGAGCGCCGTCCGGACGCCGAAGCGGTAGTCGGTGGCGTCGACGAGCCGGACGCCCATGCGCTCGAACGGCGCCTGACCGTCCTCGGCGCGGCCGGGTTCCTCCGGACGGTGCCAGAGGGTGACGTCGTGGCCGGCGGCGACGAGCTCACGGGTGTCCTCGAGGACGCACCGTTCGACGCCCCCGGTGATCGCGAGGCCGTTCGTCACCACGCCGATGCGCAGACGTCGACCATCGACGGGGTCCGGCTTCGTCGCCGTCGTGCTGTTCGGTGACACGGACTCACACACTCCCTCGTGCGGCACGGAGCCGACGGAAGAACCAGGGCAGGCACGCCAGGACGCCGGCGATGCGGATCCAGTTCCAGAGGGCGTCCTGCGGGACGAAGACCGACGCGGTCGCCACGAGCAGCGTGGCGGTGACGGTCAGGATGATCCGGAGCCCCGGGCCGCGCCACTCGCGGCGGTCCGGCAGCGCCATCTGCTGCAGTGCGGCGAGCACGAGGTACGCGATCACGGTGGCCACGGCGGCGCCGGCGATGCCGAGCAGCGGGACGAACACCAGGTTCGCGCCGATGTTCACGGCACCGGCGATCGCGGCGATCACACCGACGGCGACACCGCGGCGCTCGACCAGGAGCAGCCGGCCGGTGGCGCCGCTGGCGACGACCGGGAACGCCGTGATCGCGACGATGAACACCACGACGGTGAGCTCGTGGACGCGGTACGACGCCGGCGCGAGGATCGGCAGCGCGACGGGGGAGACGAGCGTCACCGCGAGGAGGACGGGCGCGAGCATCCGGTACAGCTCGTCGCGGGAGTGCATCGCGAGCTGCCGGCGGGCGACGGCGTCACGGAGCGCGGCGAAGTGCGGCGCCCAGGCGGAGTTCGTGAACGTCAGCAGCAGGATGACCGCCGAGCCGACGACGTAGGCGATCTGGTAGCGGGCGACCTCGTCCGGACCGAGCAGCCGCTGCACGACGAGCCGGTCGCCGACGTTCAGCACGAAGTAGGACAGGTTGCCGAGCGTGATCGGGATGCCGAGCTTGAACGCCCGCGCCATGGTCTTCGTGTCGACGAGCCCGGACAGCCGCGGTCGGGTCGCCGCGATGCCGATGACCATCGCCACGACCTGCGCGACGACACCGCCCCAGGCGTAGGTGACGGCGTCGGCGTGCACGAGCGTGAGGAGCCCGAGGCCGATGATCGACCCGCCGATCGAGGACAGCAGGCTCGTCAGCGCGAACACCTTGATGCGGTCCTGCGCGACGAGGAGCGCGAGCGAGATCTGCACGATCGCCGCCGGCCCGGTCCAGAGCACCGCGACGAGGAGGAGCGGGTGGTTGCCGATGAAGCCGGCGGCGTCGCCCCACACCGGGATCGTCGTGAGGGCGAGGACGGTTACGATGCTCGCCGTGACCATGCCGACCGCGATCAGGCCCCTGGCCTTCCGGTCGTCACCGTCCTCCGCGCGCTGCAGCACCGTCGCCTGGTCGATGCCGACGACCGCGAGGACGACGAGCGCCTGGTACAGCGCGATCGCCGACGCCAGCACGCCGAACTCCGACGGCGGCATCAGGTGCGCGAGCACCGGGGAGATCAGCGACGAGACGACGAGCTGCATCGACCAGACGACGACGTAGAGCAGACCGCGGCCGAACAGGACCGAGGAGCCCTTGCGGACCGCCACCGCCCCGGTGTCGAGGGACTCGGGCACCGGAGCGACAGGAGCCTCCGAGACGGACTGGTCGACGACCGGTGCGTCGAGCCCGGCGGCGGCTTCGCGTGCTGCCCTCGCCTCGCGCCGGGTCTGGGGAGGGAGCGTCACGGTGCGACCACCGCCGCTGCCGCCGTCGCCCGTGCACCCTCGCGCAGCCCGAAGGCCCCGTCGACGATGTCGAGCAGGTCCGAGCTCCGGTCCGTGGAGAACTTCCGCGCGAACACGTGCGGCAGCTCCACGTCCGAGGTCGTCCGACGCTCGAGCAGCTGCCCGGCGTCCGGCGTGGTCAGCCACGGCGGGCTCTTCATCGCCGTGCCGTCCCACCCGATGAACCACAGCGCGTGGGGCACGTGCTCGTCGGCGAAGCCCGGGGTCAGACCCGGGGTGCTCAGCACCGACGGCACGAAGGTCTCGTCCGCGATCCAGGAGCGCTGCCAGAACCGGACGAGGTCCGGACGGGTGTCCACGACGTCGACGACCACGGCCGCGTGGTGCCGCGCGAGGACCTTCATCTGCGACCCACCGGCGAACACCACGTCACGGGGGACCCGACGCGGGATCGGCAGCCGCAGCATGTGCTTCCGCCACGCCCAGTGCCGGAACCGCATCCGGCCCATCCCGCCGTCGCGCCCCCACTCTGCCCACGGCAGCTCGTGCACGGCCACGAAGGAGTCCTCGCGGTGCGCCTCGAGCAGGCCGGAGATCTCGGCGGCGTTCGCGAGCGGGTAGTCGCTGCCGGTCAGGACCGCCACGTGCGAGGCGTCCGTCTCGGCGAGGGCGGCCCGGTACCCGGACACCTCGGCCTCGACGTTCTCCCACTTCGCCCATCCGGTGCGGATGCGGGGGAGCACGCGGACACGAGCGGGCAGGCCGTCGGTCATCGCGCGGAAGACCGACTCCGGGGTGCGCGCGTCGCAGTGCAGGAACACCGGGAACGGGTCGAGCGCCTCGACGAGCCGGCGCACGTGCTGGGGGTCCTCGTGGGCGAGGACGATGCACGCGGGAGCGGCGGGGGAGATGGCCATGGAAGCGACGCTAACCGCGCCGTTCCGGGGCGGACAAGGCGATCCGACCCCCTCTGCGGGTTCGCGGCGGTTTCCCGCACCCACCCTGGGAAGCGCCCCCTGATCAGCGCTTCTTGCGGAACTTCCGGCAGTCGCAGAGGGCGCAGTCGCTGCCCGGCCGGTAGTGCTCGTGCGCGTCCTGCACGTGACCGCAGACACAGGTCGCGGCGTCCACCACGACGACGGTCTCCTCGGACGGGAGGACGGCACCGAGCTCGGTCCTGGGGCCCAGCGGCATTCGTCCTCCTCGTGTCCGGCGTGCTGCCGCCGGATCGTCCCTGCGATCTTACGGGCAACGGCCTGGTCGGTGGCGGCAAACCGCAAGAGGAACGGGGGTCGCCGCAACCGGCGTGACCCGCCGTTGCGCCCGTGCGGAGCGCCCCGGAGCATCGGAGCATGACCGACCACCAGGCCACCGCGTCCCGCGTGCTCACGATCGCCCCCGCGATGCCGTCGCCCGACGTGCCCACCTGGGCCGGCGCGGCGTGGGTCGGCGCCGTCGACCGGCAGGAGGCGCTCGCCGCGTCCGCCGTCGCCCTCGCCGGCGCCGAGGGCTTCCGGCGCGCCCGCCTGCTCGTCCGCGACGGACGCGAGGTCGCCGGGTTCGTCGACGTCACCGTCGACGCGGGTGGGGACGTGGACCCGGCCGAGCTGGAACCCGCCCTCCGCGGCCTCCGTGCCACGAGCCTCCCGGCCGCCCCGCAGGGCGACGCGACCGGCCGCATGTCGGTCGTCATCGGCACCCGCGACCGCCCCGAGGACGTGCGCCGCTGCGTCGCCTCGGTGCTCGCCTCCGCGTACGACGACTTCGAGGTGTTCGTCGTCGACAACGCCCCGACCACCACCGCCACCCGCGACGTGGTCGCGTCGTTCCGCGACGACCGCCTGCACTACGTCCTGGAGGCCCGACCCGGCGTCTCACGCGCACGGAACGCCGGTCTCGCCCTCGCGTCCGGGGCCGTGGTCGCGTTCGTCGACGACGACGTCGTCGTCGACCGCCACTGGCTCGCCGCGCTCGCCGAGGCGTACGCCCGCGACGCGGACGTGGTCTGCGTGACCGGGCTCGTGCCGAGCGGTGAGCTGCGCTCCCCGACCCAGCGGTACTTCGACGAGCGCGTGACCTGGGCGCGGAACCTCGACCGCCGGGTGTTCCGCACCGCGGCACCCCCGGCGGACCTGCCGCTCTTCCCGTTCTCGGTCGGCGCGTTCGGCACCGGCGCGAACATGTCGCTCCGGCGCTCGGCCGCACTCGCGCTCGGCGGGTTCGACGTCGCGCTCGGCCCGGGCACCCCGTCCCGCGCGGGGGAGGACCCGGACCTGTTCACCCGTGTGCTGCTCTCCGGTGGGGCGCTCGCCGTGGAGCCCTCCGCCTTCGTGTGGCACAAGCACCGCTCGGACCGGGAGGCGCTGCGCTCCCAGGCGCTCGGCTACGGCACCGGGCTCGGGGCGTGGGTCGCGAAGCTGATGACGCGTCCGCGCACCGCACTGGCCGTGTTCCGCCGGGCGGCCGGCGCGCTCCGGCAGCTCGGGGCGCTCGGGCAGGGCTCGGGGGCGGACCAGGTGTCCGCTGCCGTCTCCGCCGCGGCGACGTGGCCGGTCGACGACGAGTTCCGCGCCGCGACGGCCGGGCTCAAGCGGGTCGAGCTCGTCGCCGCGCTCGGCGGCCCGTGGCGCTACGTGCTCGGGCGCTTGCGCTCGCGCGCGTAGGCCGCGCCGCGCGCCCGCTGGCGCGCCCGCTGGCGCCGCGCTTCGCGTCCGCGGTGCGACCGGGCGCCGCACAACCAAAAGCACCCGGCACCACGGGAATCCGTGGTGCCGGGTGTCTTTCGTTGTGCGAAGCGGCGCCGTTGCCGCCCCGCACGCCCAGGGGGCGCGGCGCGGCTACGCGCGGAAGCGCCCGGCCTCCACGTCGCGCCAGCGCCGACGGCTGCGGAACCAGGCGGCGGGGCCGGCCGGGAAGCCGCGGAGCTCGTGGTACGCCAGCGAGCGCGGGATGTGCGTCGTCGAGGCCTCGTTCGTGGTCTCCGTCGCCGCGTCTCGACGACCGGCGAGCCGGGACGCCATCTGCTTCGCCTTGACCTTCGCGGCCAGCGGCATCAGCCGGGCGAGGACCGTCAGGTGCCGACGGTCCTTCGCGGCGAGCGCGCACATCAGCGCGGTGAACCCGACGCCGTTGCCGTGCAGCTGCTTGTGCAGGTCCTCGATGGTCTGGCGGTGCCGGTGGTGCACGACCGCGTGCGGCTCGAAGCCGATGCGTCCGCCGCGCCACAGCGTCTCGATGAACATCGCGAGGTCCTCGCCGCCGCGGGCGGGGGAGCCGGCGCCGAGCGTGGTGTCGAAGCCGCCGACCGTCTCGATGAGGGAGCGGCGGTACGCCATGTTCGCCCCGGCGCCGTACGCGCCGATGCCGTACACCGCGAAGTGCTTCCGGACGGTGCCGTCGGGCCGCACGGCGGAGACGCGGGCGTGCCGCATCGCGCCCTGTACGTCGTCGGGGACGATCGTGACGGGGGAGAAGGTGCGCTCGGCACTGAAGCCGCCGTAGTACGCCTCGTACCAGATCTGCGCCGGGGTCGTGAGCTCGACGGGCAGGATCACGCCGGTGACGGCGTCGAGGCCGGGCTCGCGGACGAACCGGGTGCCGATGGCGCGGAGCCACTGCGGGTCGACGCGGACGTCGTCGTCGGTGAACGCGATGACGTCGCCGGTCGCCGCTGCCACGCCGGCGTTGCGTCCGGCGGAGAGCCCGGGGCGCCGCTCGGTGACGAGCCGCACGTCGCGACCCTCGAGGAGTGCGGGGAGCGCGTCGATGTCGGGGACCTTCACGCGGTTGTCCACGAGGATGACCTCGTGCCGCGGGTAGTCGAGGTGCTCGAGGACGTCGAGCAGCTTCCCGAGGTCCTCGACGCGGTCGACGACGGTGGAGACCACGACGGAGATCGTCGGGAGCTGGTCGTCGGTGACGGGTGCGTGGTCGTCGAACGCGCCGGCCTCGACCAGGGAGTCGACGAGGGGCGCGAGCGCACGGGTGGCGTCGGCGGGGTCGTCGGTGAGCAGCACGTCGAGGGTGCTGACGGGGTAGCCGTCGCGGTAGCCGATGACCAGCGCGGAGGAGCCGGTCTCGTCGGCGACGAGCTCGGGCAGCGGACCGTCGAGGTTGACGCCGATGACTCGGCGCGGGCCGGGGACGGTGACGGCGGAGAGGGATGCCATGTCGGGGACGCTACGGTCGCCCTCCTGACCCCCACAACGGCAGCCGGTGACCGTGGCGGGGATCATGCGGGACCCCGCACCGCGTCCCGCACGGCGACCACGACCCGCGTGAGCGCTCACCCAGGAACGCTTGGCAACTCCGAAGGTCACACTCAGGTCACGGCTTCGATGCAACCGGTTGCGGAACGCCGGGGGCGGGCGTAGCGTCCACGCCCAGCAGGCAGCGTCGCCTGCTCCAGGAGCGCACCGTCGACACCCGATCGTCGCGCCCTGGTGATCTCGATGAGGAGACAACGCTGTGAAGAACACACGCGCGAAGATGCGTCTTGCATCGGTGGCGGGGGTCGCCGTGATCGGCCTCACCCTCGCGGGCTGCTCGAGCGGCAGCTCGGCATCGGACGACGCCCAGAGCGGCACCGACAGCCACGGCCCGATCACCTACGTCCAGGGCAAGGACAACTCCAACGTGGTCCGCCCGCTGATCGCCAAGTGGAACAAGGCCCACCCGAAGGAGAAGGTCACCTTCAAGGAGCAGTCCGACCAGGCCGACCAGCAGCACGACGACCTCGTGCAGCACTTCCAGGCCAAGGACGACGGCTACGACGTGGTGGACGTCGACGTGGTGTGGACCGCGGAGTTCGCCGCGAAGGGCTGGCTGACGCCGCTCAAGGGCGACATGAAGATCGACACGTCGAAGCTGCTGCCGGCCACGGTGAAGACCGCGACGTACAACGACACGCTCTACGCCGCCCCGCAGACCTCCGACGGCGCGCTGCTCTACTACCGCAAGGACCTCGTCAAGACGCCCCCGACCACGTGGGCCGAGATGATGAAGGACTGCCAGATCGCCAAGGACAACGGCATCGGCTGCTACGCCGGCCAGTTCGCGAAGTACGAGGGCCTGACGGTCAACGCGTCCGAAGCGGTCAACGGCTCCGGCGGCTCGATCCTGAACAAGAGCGGCGCACCGGACGTCGACACCGCGAAGGCCAAGGCCGGCCTGCAGAACCTGGTCGACGCGTTCAAGGACGGGAACATCCCGGCCGAGGCGATCACTTACCAGGAGGAGCAGGGCCGCACCGCGTTCGAGAGCGGCAAGCTGCTGTTCCTGCGCAACTGGCCCTACGTCTACAACCTCGCGAAGACCGATGGGTCCTCCAAGGTGAAGGACACCTTCGGCATCGCCCCGATCCCGGGTGCCGACGGCGTCGGTGCCTCGACGCTCGGCGGGCACAACGCCGCGATCAGCGTGTACTCGAAGCACAAGGCGACGGCGCACGACTTCCTCGAGTTCCTCACCTCGAACGACACGCAGAAGTTCTTCGCGACCCAGGGCTCGCTCGCCCCGGTCGTCGGTGACCTCTACACGGACTCCGAGCTGACCTCGAAGCTGCCGTACCTGCCGACCCTGCTGAAGTCGATCCAGAGCGCGGAGCCCCGCCCGGTCACGCCGTACTACCCGGCCGTGACGAAGGCGATCCAGGACAACTCCTACGCGGCCCTGAAGGGCTCGAAGAGCGTCGACGAGGCGATGAAGGACATGGAAGCCGCCCTCAAGACGGCGACCACCAGCAACTAGCGACACGGTCGCGAGCGGCTCACGCCGCATCGGACTGGAGGCTCGTGGCGGCATCGCCACGAGCCTCCAGACCGCCCCAACGTGCGTTCCGACACCGGCAAGGAGGCCGTCAGTGTCAGCAGCAACCGAGATCCCAGCAGCGATCCCGAATCCCCAGGGTCTGGAGCCGCAGAAGCGGCGACGCGGCGGACTCAACGCGGAACACGGCCGGTGGGCCGTGTACCTCATCGGTCCCACGATCGTGCTCCTCGCGGTCGTCATCGGCTACCCGGTCGTCAGCGCGATCATCCAGTCGTTCCAGCTCGACGCCGGACTCGACAAGGCGACCGGCCTGTTCGTCGCCGGCGGTTTCGCCGGCGTCACCAACTACGTGCACTGGCTCGGTCAGCAGTGCGGCGACACCGTGTGCCCGCCCGGCAGCCTCGGCTCCCAGTTCTGGGTGTCGTTCGGCAACACGTTCTTCTTCACCGTGGTGACCGTGCTCCTCGAGACGCTGATCGGCGTCTGGATGGCGATCATCATGAACCGCAACTTCAAGGGCCGCGCGCTCGTCCGTGCCGCGATCCTGGTGCCGTGGGCGATCCCGACCGCCGTCACCGCGAAGCTCTGGTACTTCATCTTCGACGCGAACGGCGTGCTCAACCACGTCATCGGCCACCAGGTCCTCTGGACCTCCGGCGAGTGGGCGTCCCGGTTCGCGATCATCATCGCGGACACGTGGAAGACCACCCCGTTCATGGCGCTCCTCATCCTCGCGGGGCTCCAGCTCATCCCGGAAGAGGTCTACGAGGCCGGGAAGATGGACGGCGCCTCGACCGTGCAGCGCTTCATGCTCATCACGCTGCCCCTGCTGAAGCCCGCACTCATGGTCGCGATCCTGTTCCGCGTGCTCGACGCGCTGCGCATGTACGACCTCCCCGCGATCCTGACCGGCGGCGGCGGTGGTTCCGGCAACGCCACGACCACGCTCTCGATCCTCGTCGTGGACCAGATCCGGCAGGGGTTCAACTCGGCGTCGGCCCTGTCGACGATCACGTTCCTGATCATCTTCATCGTCGCGTTCCTGTTCGTCCGCTTCCTCGGGGCGAACGTCGTGCAGACGCAGGCAGCACAGCAGAAGGGTGAACTCAAGTGACCCTCGCAGCGGACCGGCCCCGGTCCACCACCCGCTCCCGCGAACGGTCCATCGACCGTGCCGAGGTCCGCGTCAAGCGCGACACCGGCCCGAAGCTCCGCACCGGCATCCAGGCGGTGATCATCGCCGTCTGGTGCCTGCTGCCGTTCTACTGGATGGTCGTGACGAGCTTCCGCGACGTCGGGTTCACGTTCGACCCGACCCCGTGGCCGACGCACGTGACGCTCGACAACTACACGACGGCGTTCGCGACCTCGCTCGGCAACCACCTCGGACGGGCGCTGCTCAACAGCCTCATCATCGGTGGCGTCGTGACGATCATCGCGCTGCTCGTCGGCACGAGCGCCGCGTACGCACTGGCCCGGCTGGAGTTCCGTGGCAAGTCCCTCATCGCCGGGGCGATCCTCGCCGCGTCGATGTTCCCGGGCGTCGCGCTGATCTCCCCGCTGTTCCAGCTCTTCACCGACATCGGGTGGATGGGCACGTACCAGGCGCTGATCCTGCCGAGCATCTCGTTCGTGCTGCCGCTGACGGTCTACACGCTCGCGTCGTTCTTCCGCGAGATGCCGTGGGACCTCGAGGAAGCGGCCCGCATCGACGGCTGCACCCGCGTGCAGGCGTTCCGGCGGATCATCCTGCCGCTGGCGGCCCCCGCGGTGTTCACGACGGCGATCCTGGCGTTCATCTCCTCCTGGAACGAGTACCTGATCTCCTCGCAGCTCTCCAGCGACGCCACGCAGCCGGTGACCGTCGCGATCGCCTCGTTCGCCGGCACCCAGCCGCACCAGGAGCCCTACACGGCGGTGATGGCGGCGGGCACGATCGTCACGATCCCGCTCGTCATCCTGGTGCTCATCTTCCAGCGACGCATCGTGGCCGGCCTCACCGCCGGTGGTGTGAAGGGCTGATCGTCATGGCACTCAAGGCACCGCGCCGTCCCTCCGCACCGATCGAGGAGGCCATGGGCTTCGTCGGGTTCTTCGGCATCGCGTTCCTCGCCGTCACCGTGTTCTGCGAGTTCACCGGTCGTCCCGCGCTCGGCTGGGCGCTCACGCTGCTGGCGTGCGTGCTCGTCATCGTGGTGCTCGACCGCTGGCGGGTCCGGGTCGTCCGGCGCACCGAGGCCGCCGAGGCCGAGGCAGCCGGACGCCCCGTCCGCCGTGATGCGCACCCCGTCGGCGTGCACGTCCCCGGTGGCGAGCAGCCCGTCGCGACGGTCTTCCGGGACCACGCGCACTCCGGGTGGGACGACCCGGCGCCCCGCCGTCCGCGACCCGTCGCCGTGACCGGTGTGGGGCACGGGAGCCGTGACGTCGGTGACGTGACGCACGCCACGGACGGCTGACGGGCCTCCCGGCGGCGTAGCGATGGGGATCCAGGAGATCGCGACCGTCACCGGACTGTCGAAGGCGACGGTGTCCCGCGCCCTGCGTGGACTGCCGTCGGTGGCCGACACCACGATCGACCAGGTGCGGCGGGTCGCCGACGAGCTCGGGTACGTGCCGAGCTCGGCGGCTGCCGGCCTCGCCACCGGGCGGCAGCGCGCGGTCGGCGTCGTCGTGCCGGTGCTCGACCGGTGGTTCTACGTCAAGGCGCTCGGCGGTGTGGACGCTGAGCTGCGGCAGGCCGGGTACGACCTCGTGCTCTACAACCTCGGCGGTCCGGACGGCGACCGTGACCGGGCGTTCCGCCGCTCCATGCTGCGGCAGCGGGTGGACGCGCTCGTGCTGCTCTCCCTCGTCCTCGACGAGACCGAGCGGTCCGAGCTGCAGCTGAGTGAGCACCCGATGATCGTGATCGGCGGGCCCGCGCCCGGCCTCCGGAACGTCGGAGTGGACGACGACGTCGTCTCGCACTTGGCCGTGTCGCACCTGCTCGGGCTCGGGCACCGGCAGATCGCGTACGTCGGCGGGCAGGACGAGGCGGGGATGAACGTCGCGGTGCCGTTCCGGCGGCGGGACGGGTTCCTCGACGCGATGGCCGCAGCGGGTCTCGCCGTGCCGCCGCGGTGGATCGTCGACGGGCGGTTCTCGTTCGCGGGCGGGGTGGCTGCGGGTGCGGCGCTGCTGGACGGTCCGCCGGCTGCCAGTCCCGGCCGCCCGACGGCCGTCTTCTGCGCGTCCGACGAGATGGCGCTCGGGGTGATGCTCACCGCGGCCCGGCTCGGGCTCGACGTCCCCGGGGACCTGTCCGTGATCGGCATCGACGGGCACGAGTACGGCGCGGCGGTCGGGTTGACCACGATCGCGCAGGACCCGGAGGCGCAGGGGAGGACCGCCGCGCGGGCGGTGCTCGCCGAGGTGGACGGGGCCCGGCCGCGGGCGGTGGCGCCGGCGCCGGTGTCGCTCGTGGTGCGGTCGAGCACGGGGGCGCCGCGGGCGCGCTAGGCGCGGGGCGGCGCGGGCGCGGGCGGCGCGGGCGGCGCGGGCGCGGCCGGCGCGGGCGCGGCCGGCGCGGGCGTGGGCGCGGCCGGCGCGGGCGCGGCCGGCGCGGGCGCGGCCGGCGCGGTGCGAGTTGTATTCGCACAGCGGAAACCGGCTCGCACCACGGACGTCCGTGGTGCGAGCCGGTTTCCGTTGTGCAAGGGCAAACGGCACCGGCGCGCCGGCCCGGCCGGCCCGGCCCCGGCCGGCCCGGCCCCGGCGGCCCGGCCCCGGCGGCCCGGCCGGCCCGGCCGGGCCGCCGCCCGCTGCGCCGCGCCGCGCGCGCGTACGCTCGCCGGCATGGACGTCACGAAGCTCGAGCACGCCTGCCAGGTCGTCGAGATCGTCGGATCCCGGCTCGTCATCGACCCCGGCAACTTCACGCGGCCGGTCGACGTCACCGGTGTCGCCGCGGTCGTCCTCACCCACGAGCACCCCGACCACGTCACGCCGGAGCAACTGCAGCGGGTCCTCGACGCGAACCCCGGGGCGCTCGTGTTCGGCCCGGCCGGGGTCGCCGCGGCCCTGCCCGACTTCGCCGTGGACGTCGTCACCGACGGGGACCGCCGCGTCGTCGGGCCCTTCGAGCTCACCTTCCACGGCACCCGCCACAACGTCATCCACTCGTCCGTCCCCGTCGTGGACAACACCGGGGTGTTCGTGAACGGCCGGCTCTTCTACCCGGGCGACAGCTACACCGACCCGGGCGTCCCGGTGGAGGTCCTCGCCGCACCCGTCGGCGCCCCGTGGCTCAAGGTCGCCGAGATGATGGACTACGTCGCCGCGATCGCACCGCAGCGCGCGTACCCGGTGCACGAGGCCACCCTCTCCGAGGTCGGCTACGGCATGCACAACGGCCGGCTCCGGGAGATGATCGAGCCCGTCGGCGCGCTGGTCGTGCTCCGGCCGGGCGAGTCGCTCACGATCTGAGCGCGGATCACCGGCCTGGAGGCTCGGCTCGTCCCCGTCCCGCCGCCCGGGTCCGCAGGCGGTCGCCGACGATCCGGTCGAGGGCCAGCGCGTCCCACGGTGCGTGCCGTTCCGCGTCGTTGTCGAAGTACACGTAGGCGTCCCGGCCGGCGTCGAGGTGGTCGAGGACCGTAGTGGCCCACCGGCCGAGGGCCTGCGGCGAGTACCCGTCGTGGTACGTCCTTGGTGCGCCGTGCAGGCGGAGGTAGGCGATCCGCGCGCCGGTGTCCGCGCGGAAGCGTGGGAAGTCGCCGGCGTGCGAGTCGACGAGCGCCACGCGGTGCCGGCGGAGGACGTCGAGCTGCTCCGGGGTGACGGTCGAACGGAACTCGACGGCGTGGTCGATCGTCCGTGCCGGGTCCTCGGCGACGACCGGCGCGTCCGCGACCTTGTCGTCGTGCCGTGCGGCGAGTTCGGCGGCCGCGGCGTGGGTGTCGGGCAGCAGCGACAGGAAGGTGTCGAGCACTTCGGGGGTCGGGCTGAGCGCTTCCGGCAGCTGCCAGAGCACCGGGCCGAGGGTGTCGCCGAGCTCGAGCGGGCCGGACGCGAAGAAGTTCGCCAGCGCCGTCTCCGCGTTCCGGAGCCGCAGCATGTGCGTGACGTACCGGCCGCCCTTCACCGCGAACCGGAAGCCCGGCGGGACAGCGGCACGCCAGGCCCGGTACCGCTCCGGTCGCTGCAGGGAGTAGAAGGAGCCGTTCAGCTCGACCGTGGAGAACCGCTCGGCGACGTACTCGAGCCACCGCCGCTTGGCCAGTCGTTCCGGGTAGAAGTCGCCGCGCCAGCCGTCGTACTGCCACCCCGAGAGCCCGATCCGCGCGGTCATCGATCCACCGTATGCTCCGAGCGGCATGGCGGCACACCCGGGCGACACGCCTCGTTTTGGCAGGTTGCGAGCCGTGTGCCATACTTGTCGAGTTGTCGGAACGGCCCCATCGTATAGCGGCCTAGTACGCTGCCCTCTCACGGCGGTAACGCGGGTTCGAATCCCGCTGGGGTCACCACAGGTGGCTAGCTTCCGAGTCCGACAACATGCCTGCCGCGGCCCCATCGTATAGCGGCCTAGTACGCTGCCCTCTCACGGCGGTAACGCGGGTTCGAATCCCGCTGGGGTCACCAACCGAAGGTCCTCGTCCACCCGGACGGGGACCTTCGTCGTTCATGCCCGTGCTGGTTCCGCCCCGCTGGCCGTCGAGTGCGCACACGTTGCGCGCGAAGGGCGCCCTGGCCGCAACGACTGCGCTCTCGATCGGCCTGGTCGGTATGGTGGGGCGGCTCGGCGAGAGGAGAACCGCGTGACCGTGCCCCGCGACGCCCGACCACCGCACCTGCAGTGGGGGTACATCGGACTCGTCGTACTCGGCGGGGCGATCGGCACGGCGATCCGCGCGGTGCTCGCCGACCTGCTGCCCGCCGTGGACGGCGTGAGCTGGACCATCGTCGGCATCAACGTCGTCGGGGCGTTCTGTCTCGGGCTGCTCCTGGACACCCTCGCCCGCCGCGGTCCGGACGTCGGGCGACGTCGTGCGCTCCGGCTGTTCGTCGGGACCGGCGTGCTCGGCGGCTTCACGACCTACAGCACCCTGGCGGACGACACGGCGCGGTTGCTCGACGTCGGGCGGTGGGGCGCCGGCTCCGGGTACGCGCTCCTGACCGTCGTGGCCGGTCTCGCGGCGGTCGTCGCCGGGCTCTGGGTCGCGTCGCTGCTGCGTCCGCGTGGAGCCACCCGGTGAGCGCGCTCGAACTGCTCCTGGTGGCGATCGGCGGTGGCGTCGGTGCCGCGCTCCGGTTCGTCCTCGACGGCCTCGTCAAGGCGCGGGTCACCGGCTTCCCCGTCGGCACGGCGATCATCAACGTCACGGGGTCGTTCGTCCTCGGGCTCCTCACGGGACTCGGGGAGTCCGGCACGCTCGCGATCCCGGGAGTCGCCATCCTCGGCACGGGCATGATGGGTGGGTACACGACGTTCTCGACGGCGAGTGTCGAGACCGTGCAGCTCCTCCGATCCGGCAAGACCCGGCTCGCCGTCCTGAACGGCCTCGGCATGCTCGTCGTCTCGGTCGGCGCAGCCGCGCTCGGCCTCTGGATCGGAAGGAACCCATGACCTCGGAACGCCCCGGCGAACTCGTCCTCGTCCGCCACGGAGAGACGGAGTGGTCGAAGAGCGGTCAGCACACCGGCCGCACCGACATCCCGCTCACCGACAACGGCATCGAGCAGGCGGAGCGTGCCGGCCGGTACCTGGCGGACCGTGACTTCGCCCTCGCGCTCTCGAGCCCGCTGCAGCGCGCCCGCGACACCGCGGCGCTGATCGGCGTCGACCCGGAGCTCGACGAGGACCTCTACGAGTGGGACTACGGCGCGTACGAGGGACTGACCACGCCGCAGATCAAGGTGCAGCGGCACGGGCCGTGGGACCTCTGGACCGACGGCGTGCCCGAGGGGGACACCCCCGGCGAGAGCGCTGCCGAGGTCCGGGTCCGTGCGGAGCGCGTGCTGAACCGTGCGCGTCCGGTGCTCGCCGAGGGCCAGGACGCGGTGTTCGTCGCGCACGGGCACGTGCTGCGGGCGATCGGTGCCGCCTGGATCCGGCTCGCGCCGCAGGACGGCGCCGTGCTGAAGCTCGGCACGGCCTCGGTGAGCATCCTCGGGTACGAGCACGGCCGCCCGGTCATCGACGCCTGGAACATCCAGCCCGACTGACGGACGCCGCGACGGAGGTACCCGTCGCTGGCCGACTACCGCAGGACGGCTGCCATCCCCAGGCTCGGAGCGACGTCGTCGAGTCCGAGCGAGCGGTACAGCGGCTGCCCGGGCGGGTCCCCGATGAGCGAGACGTACGCGCCCTCGGGGGCTCGTGTCCGGATGTCGGCGATGAGCCACTCGAGCACGCGCCGCCCGAGGCCTCGGCGCTGGTGCGCGGGGTCGGTGGCGATGTCCGCGATGTGGAAGTACCAGCCGCCGTCACCGAGCACTCGGCCCATCGCGACGGGTGCGCCGTCGGCGGCCACCACGTGACAGGCGGACCAGCTGCCGCTGATCGCCCCGGCTCCCTGGTCCGGACGGACCGGGGTCAGCCCGGAGTCGCGGCGGAGGCGGAGGTAGTCGTCGAGCGGCGGCGGGCCCTCGACGATCCGGTAGTCGTCGTCCATGCCCTGATCCTGCCGGGCGCCGCCGACAAGCGGCCCGGCATCAGACCGTGCGGATGGCGCTCGTGGCGCCGAGCGCGCGGCCTCGCCGACGCTCGATCGCGCGCCCGACGACGAGCAGCGCGACGCTGACGAGGGCGCCGAGCGTGGTCTGCGCGACGCGGTCGAGCGCGAGGAGCTCCGGCGCCTCGGGGAGACTCAGCCACGACACCGCGAGCGCGAGCGGCGTCAGGAACAGCAGGCACACGGCGTAGTTCCGGGCGACGAAGATCTCCGCGAAGAACTGCCCGACGACGGCGATCACGACGATCCACCACGCTCCGGGTTCGAGCAGCAGGATCCCGACCGCGATCACGGTGCCGCCGATCGTGCCGATGAAGCGCTGGAACGCCCGGAGGACGGTGTGCCGCTGCCGGAGCGCCGGCAGCGTCGACACGACCGCGATCACGGCCCAGTACGGGTGCCCGAGGCCGGGGATCGACTCCGCGATCGCGCCGGCGACGAGCGCCCCGACGACGTTGAGCCCGACGGTCTCCCAGAGCGCCCCGGTTCGGAGGATGCCGAGCCCGCGCTCCTTCAGCGGCGCGAGCGGACGGAAGCGGTGCGGGGCCCGCGGGTGCCAGAACCGGCGGATGACGAAGCCGGACATCGCGACGAGCCATGCCCATGCGACGGACCCGAGGATGATGGTCACGACGAGCGGCAGGTCGGCGGGCTTCAGCGGCACGAGCGCGGACACCACGAACGCGAACGTCGGGAAGATCGGCTGTGCGGGGATCGTCCGCAGGGTGCTGAGCGTGCACACGGCCACCACGAGCACCCCGACGAGCCCGACGGCCTGCAACCAGAGCTGCGAGCCGGCCAGGGACACCGCGATCCCTGCGAACATGCACAGGATCTGCAGGCCGCCCGCGACGCCCGTCGTCACGGCACGCTGCCGGTACTGCTCCGTCGCGCCGAAGATCGCGGTGAACCCGGCGAACATCGCGAAGGCCGCGTACCCGGGCATCCCGAGCGCGATGAGCAGGGCGAGCGGAGCGCCTCCAGCGATCGCGGCGCGTGCGGCGCCCTCGAGGTTGACCGTTCGGGTGGAGTGCGCGGGGTTCGTCATGACCCGGCCATTCTCCCACCGCGACAGGTGTTGCAGAACGCACGCCGAGCCTCCCGGCCGGGTGGAACCGGCCCCGTGGCGGAGGTGGGCCAGTTGGTATACCAGTGCTAGAGTGACCGGATCGCGCCGCGACAGCGGTGTCCGACGAACGCGAACCGAAGGGTCGAGAGCATGGGCAGGACGCTCGCCGAGAAGGTGTGGGACGACCACGTCGTCGTCAAGGGTGAGGACGGGAAGCCGGACCTCCTCTACATCGACCTGCACCTCGTGCACGAGGTGACGAGCCCGCAGGCCTTCGACGGGCTGCGGCAGGCCGGTCGCCCGGTGCGCCGACTCGACCTCACGATCGCGACCGAGGACCACAACACCCCGACGCTCGCCATCGACCGGCCGATCGCCGACCCGACGAGCCGCACCCAGATCGAGACGCTCCGTCGCAACTGTGCCGAGTTCGGCGTCCGCCTGCACTCGCTCGGCGACAAGGAGCAGGGGATCGTGCACGTCGTCGGCCCGCAGCTCGGCCTGACGATGCCCGGCATCACGGTGGTGTGCGGCGACTCGCACACCTCGACGCACGGCGCGTTCGGCGCGATGGCGTTCGGCATCGGCACGAGCGAGGTCGAGCACGTCCTCGCCACGCAGACCCTGCCGCTGAAGCCCTTCAAGACGATGGCGATCACCGTCGAGGGCGCACTCCGCCCGGGGGTCACGGCGAAGGACATCATCCTCGCCGTGATCGCGAAGATCGGCACCGGCGGCGGGCAGGGCTACGTGCTCGAGTACCGCGGCTCGGCGATCCGGGCGCTCTCGATGGAGGGCCGCATGACGATCTGCAACATGTCGATCGAGGCCGGCGCCCGTGCCGGGATGGTCGGCCCTGACCAGATCACCTACGACTACGTGCAGGGCCGCGACCACGCACCGGCCGGCGCCGACTGGGACGAAGCGGTCGCGTACTGGGACACGCTGAACACCGACGACGACGCGGTGTTCGACGCCGAGGTGTTCATCGACGCCGACTCGCTCGAGCCGTTCGTCACCTGGGGCACGAACCCCGGCCAGGGCGTCTCGCTCTCCGAGTCCGTGCCGAACCCGGCCGACTACGCGGACCCGAACGACCAGGCCGCCGCACAGCGCGCGCTGGAGTACATGGACATCGAGGCCGGCACGCCGATGAAGGACATCGCCGTCGACGCGGTGTTCATGGGCTCGTGCACGAACTCGCGCATCGAGGACCTCCGGGCCTTCGCGTCCGTGATCGAGGGCCGGACCAAGGCCGAGGGCGTCCGCGTGATGGTCGTGCCGGGGTCCGCCCGGGTGCGGCTCGAGGCCGAGGCCGAGGGGCTCGACAAGGTCTTCATCGACTTCGGGGCGGAGTGGCGGTTCGCCGGCTGCTCGATGTGCCTCGGCATGAACCCCGACCAGCTCGCGCCGGGGGAGCGCTGCGCGTCCACCTCGAACCGCAACTTCGAGGGACGCCAGGGCAAGGGCGGCCGGACGCACCTCGTGTCGCCGCTCGTCGCCGCCGCCACCGCCGTCCGTGGCACGCTCTCGAGCCCGTGGGACCTGGCCGAGGACGATGCACGCACCAACGTCGACGCGATCGCGTCGGAGAACACCGAAGGGGTCCGCTGATGGACAAGATCGGCACCGTCACCGGGATCGCCGCACCGCTGAAGCGGTCGAACGTCGACACCGACCAGATCATCCCGGCGGTCTACCTGAAGCGCGTCACGAAGACCGGCTTCGAGGACGCACTGTTCTCCGGCTGGCGCCAGGACCCGGCGTTCGTGCTCAACCAGCCCGAGTACCAGGGCGCCCAGGTGCTCGTCGCCGGCCCGGACTTCGGCACCGGTTCCTCGCGCGAGCACGCGGTGTGGGCACTCCGTGACTTCGGCTTCAAGGTCGTGGTCTCGCCCCGCTTCGCGGACATCTTCAAGGGCAACGCGGGCAAGCAGGGCCTGGTCACCGCAATCGTGACCGAACCGGAAGTCGAGCGGCTCTGGGCTGCGATCGAGGCGAACCCGGGCATCGAGGCGACGGTGGACCTGGCGACCCAGCGCGTGTCGCTGGGCGATGTGGACGTGGCTTTCGAGATCGACGCTTACACTCGTTGGCGGTTGATGGAAGGGCTCGACGACATCGGGCTCACCCTCCGTGACGAGACCTCGATCACGGAGTTCGAATCCCGCCGGGGAACCTGGCGGCCGAAAACATTGCCGGTGAAGTAGTGAACTCTCTCGTACAGGACGCAGCAGCTGCAGGGGCACGCGTGGGACTCAAGTCGGACGAGATCGTCATCCGCGGCGGGAAGCCGCTGGTCGGACGCATCGAGGTGCGCGGCGCGAAGAACCTCGCGACGAAGGCCATGGTCGCCTCGCTGCTCGGCGACACCCCGTCGATCCTCAAGGACGTCCCGGACATCTCCGACGTCAAGGTCGTCCGCGCGCTGCTCGAGGTGCACGGCGTGCGCATCACCGATCCTGCACGAGGCGAGCTCATCCTCGACCCGTCGAACGTCGAGTCGGCGCACTTCGCCGAGATCGACGCCCACGCCGGGTCGAGCCGCATCCCGATCCTGTTCTGCGGCCCGCTGCTGCACAAGCTCGGTGAAGCATTCATCCCCGACCTCGGTGGCTGCCGCATCGGCGACCGCCCGATCGACTTCCACCTCGACGCGCTCCGCGCCATGGGTGCCGTCGTCGACAAGCAGATCTCCGGCATCCACATCACGGCGCCGAACGGCCTCAAGGGGGCGAACATCGAGCTCCCGTACCCGAGCGTCGGTGCGACGGAGCAGGTCCTGCTCTCGTCGACCCTCGCCGACGGCGTGACCGAACTCCGGAACGCCGCGATCGAGCCCGAGATCATGGACCTCATCGCGATCCTGCAGAAGATGGGCGCGATCATCACGGTCGAGCCGAGCCGCACGATCTTCATCGAGGGCGTCAAGTCCCTCCGTGGCTACACGCACCGTGCGATCAACGACCGCAACGAGGCAGCGAGCTGGGCGTCCGCCGCACTCGCGACCAACGGCGACATCTTCGTCGAGGGCGCGAAGCAGCAGGAGCTCATGACGTTCCTCAACGTCTTCCGCAAGGTCGGCGGCGGCTTCGACATCCAGGAAGACGGCATCCGGTTCTACCGCGAGCTCGACGTCCTGAAGCCCGTCGTCATCGAGACCGACGTGCACCCCGGCTTCATGACCGACTGGCAGCAGCCGCTCGTCGTGGCGCTGACGCAGGCCGAGGGCCGGAGCGTCGTGCACGAGACCGTCTACGAGAACCGCTTCGGCTTCACCGACGCGCTCAACGAGATGGGTGCGGACATCGTCGTGCACAAGGAGGGGCTGCCCGGGCACGACCGCCGTGTCGCCCGCCGCCCGTTCGAGCAGGCCGCGGTCATCACCGGCCCGACCAAGCTGCACGGGGCGAACGTCCGCGTGCCCGACCTCCGTGGTGGCTTCAGCCACCTCATCGCGGCGCTGACCGCGGAGGGCGAGTCGCACATCACGAACGTCGGCATCATCTCCCGCGGGTACGAGCACTTCATCCCGAAGCTGCGGAAGCTCGGCGCGGACTTCGACTTCGCGGGCTGACGTGGCAGCGAACGACGGCCCCGGCGCGCCGGCGTCCGGCCGTGACCTCGACCGGGTCACGACCGGCCTGCCGAACCCCGGCCGCCGGTGGAAGCGCGGCGACCTGAACCTGGCGTTCCGGATCACCGCGATCTTCGTGATCCCGACGTTCCGGTTCACCGCGCGCTACCACTGGCACGGCCCGAACCGCCTCCCCGAGGACGGCGCGTTCGTGCTCGCGCCGAACCACTACACGAACATCGACCCCCTGGTCGTGGGCACCGCGGTGTACATCAGCCGCCGGCAGCCCCGCTTCCTGGCGAAGGCGTCGCTGTTCCGCGTCCCGGTGCTCGGCAAGCTGATGAGCGGCATGGGGCAGATCCCCGTCGAGCGCAGCGGCCGGACCCGGCTGAACGACCCGCTCCGCGGGGGCAAGTCCCTCGTCGAGTCGGGCGGCGCCGTGATCGTCTACCCGGAGGGCACGCTCACCCGTGACCCGGACCTGTGGCCGATGCGCGGCAAGACCGGTGCGGTGCGGATCGCGCTCGAGAACGACGTCCCGCTCATCCCGATGGCGCACTGGGGCACGCAGAAGATCATGGCGCGGTACTCGAACAAGCTCCGGCTGTTCCCGCCGTCCCGCGTGGACATCGTCTTCGGCGACCCCGTCGACCTGTCGGCGTACCGCGGCCGGCCGATCGACCAGCAGATGCTCATCGAGGCGACCGCCATCGTGATGGACCGGATCACCGAGCTCGTCGAGCAGCTCCGCGGGGAGCAGGCACCGGCGAAGCGGTGGGACCCGTCCGCGAACAACCAGAAGGAAACCGGCAAGTTTGAGTGACGCACGCGCCGCCAGCGGACCCGACCGGGCCGCCGCGCCCGGCCTCCGCCCGCACGACGACCACCCGGATCCCACCGCCGCCGCTCGTGGCGCCGTGGACACCGCCGCCATCCGCGTCGTGATGCAGTCCACCGACAAGCCCCGCGTCGCCGTGATCGGCGCCGGGAGCTGGGGGACCACGTTCGCGAAGGTCCTCGCCGAGGGCGGTGCGTCCACCGTCCTGTGGGCACGTCGTCCCGAGGTCGCGCGCGAGATCACCGAGACGAAGCGGAACTCCGAGTACCTGCCCGGCATCAACCTGCCCCGCACGCTGACCGCGTCGACGTCGCTGGCGTCCGTGCTCGACGGCGCGGAGCAGGTCTACGTCTCGGTGCCGTCGCAGACGCTGCGCTCGAACCTCGCCGCGATCCGGGAACTGCTGCCGGCCGGCGTCCCCGTCGTCAGCCTGATGAAGGGCGTCGAGAAGGCCACCGGCCTCCGGATGAGCGAGGTCCTGCTCGAGGGCCTCGGCATCGACCAGGACCGCATCGCCGTCGCGAGCGGCCCGAACCTGGCGCTCGAGATCGCCCGACGCCAGCCCACCGCGGCCGTCGTGTCCTCGTCGAGCGCGGACACCGCCAGCGCCGTCGCCGCGGTCGCGACGAACCCGTACTTCCGGTCGTTCATCAACACCGACGTGATCGGTACCGAGTTCGGCGGGGTGCTGAAGAACCTCATCGCCGTCGCGATCGGCATCGTCGACGGTGTCGGCTACGGCGAGAACACGAAGGCGTCGATCATCACGCGCGGCCTCGCCGAGATGACCGACTTCGCGGTGTCGCTCGGCGCGCAGCCCTCGACGCTCTCCGGGCTCGCGGGCCTCGGCGACCTCATCGCCACGTGCCAGTCGCCGCTGTCGCGGAACAACACCGCCGGGCGCCTGCTCGGCCAGGGGTACCGCTTCGACGAGGTCGTCCGGCAGATGAACCAGACCGCCGAGGGCCTGGCGTCCGTCGCACCGATCCTCGAGCTCGCCGCGGCGAACGGCGTCGACATGCCCATCGTGGGGCAGGTCGCCGAGGTGCTCGCCGGTAGGCTCGATCCGCGCAACATCGCGCCGCACCTCACCGAGACCGACGAGCCCCAGGGCGAGTGACCGGTCCGGCCACTCTGCATCCGGGAGCGCCCATGACCAGCACCACCACCGTCGTCGTCCTGTTCGGCGGCCGGTCCAGCGAGCACGAGATCAGCTGCGTGACCGCCGGCGGCATCATGGACGCGGTCGACCGCGCCGCGTACGACATCGTGCCGGTCGGCATCACGAAGGACGGCGCGTTCACGCTCCAGCCCGACGACCCGGAGCAGTGGGCGCTCGTCGGGCAGCAGCTGCCGACCGTGCCCGACAACGGGACGCGGGTCCGGTTCCCGAGCGCCGCGGAACCGCGCGCACTGACCGTCGAGCACGCGGACGGCAGCGTCACCACGATCCCGGTCGACCTGGTGTTCCCGATCCTGCACGGCCCCTTCGGCGAGGACGGCACCATCCAGGGCCTCCTCGAGACCGCCGGCCTGCCGTACGCCGGGGACGGTGTCCTCGCGAGCGCGCTCGCGATGGACAAGCACGTCGCGAAGGCCGTCCTGGAGCACGCCGGACTCCGGGTCGCACCGTGGACGACGGTGCTCCGCCGCGAGTGGGAAGCGGACGAGCTCGACGTCGCCGAGCGCATCGCCGCGCACGGCTGGCCGCTGTTCGTGAAGCCGGCGCGTGCCGGGTCGAGCATGGGCGTGTCCCGTGTCGACTCGCCCGAGGACCTCGCAGCCGCCATGCGGCTCGGCTTCGAGCACGACAGCAAGGTCATCGTCGAGCCCCGGATCGTCGGCCGGGAGGTCGAGGTCGCCGTGCTCGAGGGCCGTGACGGTGTGCCGCGCACGAGCCTCCCCGGCGAGATCGTCGTCGCCGAGGACGGCTTCTACGACTTCGCCGCGAAGTACCTCGGCGGTGACGAGCAGCTGCTCTGCCCGGCGCCCCTCACCGAGGCCGAGACGGACGAGATCCGCTCCATCGGCGCCCGTGCGTTCGAGGCCATCGGCGGCTCCGGGCTGGCCCGCGTCGACTGCTTCCTCACCGACGACGGTTTCGTCGTGAACGAGGTCAACACGATGCCCGGCTTCACCCCGTTCTCGATGTACCCGCGCTGCTGGGCGGCGACCGGGGTCACCTACCCGGAGCTGGTCACCGAGCTCATCGAGCTGGGGCGCGCGGCGGTCCGCTGACCGCACGACGGCCTGTGGCCGGTTCCGTACCGGACGGGAGGCTCGGTGCGGGCCCGACCCGGGCCTCCCGGCCGGTACCGGGTCGCGTCAGCCCTGCACGTCGCGACGAGCGTCGGGGCGCGTCAGCCCTGCACGTCGCGACGAGTGTCGGGGCGCGTCAGCCCTGCACGTCGCGACGAGCGTCGGGTCGAGTCAGCCCTGCACGTCCGAGGGATCGAGGCACTTGTGCCCGTCCTTCGGCAGGGTCTCGACGGCGGTGCCGATGTCCTGCAGGACCTGACTCGTCGTCTTCGAGGTGTCGATGACGACCTGGACGGCCGGGTCGCGGCCGAAGGTCGTGTACACGATGCGCTTGTCCTGGTCGTCCCGGATCCAGTCGACCGACCCCTGCGAGAAGCACGGCAGGTCGGACACCGTCGGGACCGCGACACCGCAGTGGTAGAGCGCCGCGGACGGGTCGCCCCACGCGGCGGTCGACTGTGCGTTCGTGTTGCGGAGCGCGTACTTCGTGTCCACCGTGTCGGGCAGGCGGACCTGGGCGGCGGCGCACGCGGCGGCGTCAGCGGACGGGGCAGCGGTCATCGCGACGGCGTTCGTGCAGCCCGTCAGGCCGGCAGCCAGGGCGACGACGACGCCGAGCGCGGCGAGGATCCGGGTGGGGCGGCGCACGGTGTCCATCGGCTCCAGGCTACCGTTCTCGTGTGGACGCGAGGGACGAACGGGCTGCGCCGGTGGACTGGACCGGGCCGACGGTGGGGGAGTTGGGGGAGCTGGTCGTGCTCGACCGGGTGACCTCCCGGTTGCCGGCCGGGTCGCCGATCGTCGGACCCGGCGACGACTGCGCCGTGGTCGCAGCGCCCGACGGCCGCTTCGTGGTGACGACGGACATGATGGTGCACGGGCCGGACTTCCGGTGGGCGTGGTCCTCGCCCGAGGACGTCGGGTGGAAGGCCGCGGCGACGAACCTGTCGGACGTCGCGGCGATGGGCGCGGTGCCGTCCGGACTCGTGGTCGCGATCGCCGCGCCGCAGGACACGCCCGTCGCGGTGCTCGAGGGCATCGCGGACGGCTTCCGACTCGCGGTCGATGCGTTGGCGCCCGGGTGCGGCGTGGTCGGCGGGGACCTGTCGACCTCGTCGGCGTTCACCCTCGCGGTGACGGCGTTCGGTGACCTCGGAGGACGGGCTCCGGTGCTGCGGTCCGGTGCCCGCGCCGGGGACGTCGTGGCGGTGTCGGGAGAGCTCGGACGTGCGGCGCGGGGGCTGTCGCGGCTGTTCCGCGACGGGGTCGATGCGTCGGGGACGCCCTCGGCTGCGGCGACCCGGGCGAGCGGCGCCGACGAGGACCCGGACGTGGGACGGCAGCGCCGGCCGGTGCCGCCGATCGCGGACGGGCCGGCAGCTGCTGCGGGTGGGGCGACGGCGATGCTCGACCTGTCGGACGGGCTGGCGATCGACGCGGGCCGGCTGGCGCGGGCGAGCGGGGTGACGCTGACGTTGTCCGTCCACCTCGACGATGTCTCCCTGCACGGCGGCGAGGACCACGGGCTGCTCGCGACGTTCCCGCCGGACGTGGCGCTGCCGGGTGGGTTCCGGGCGATCGGTGTGGTGGTGCCCCGGGGCGCGGCGGACCTCGTCCGCGGCGGCGTGCCCGTGCCGACCACGGGGTGGGACCCGTACGCCGACTGGGACGGCGTCGCGGGCTGAGCCGCGCGCGGGCCGGGCGGTCGGGCGGGCGCCGGTTCGCGCGGGCCGTCGAGCGCGCGGTCGCGCGGGGTCGCGGCGCGGATTCGACACGGCACGAGTCGATCGACCTCTGCCGTGTCGAAGCATGCGGAAGGATCCGGTACGTCCGCATGTTCCGACACCGCACGAGTCGATCGACCTCTGCCGTGTCGGAAGACGCATGCGGACGGGCGCACGGAAGGACGCTCAGGGCGCGGCGACCACGGCCTCCCAGGCGATGGTCTCGCCGTAGCTCCGCTTGCTGAAGGGCTCGAGTCCCGCGGGCCAGGTCGGCTCCGGGGAGCGCTTGCTCCGCTCCACGACGACCACGGCCTCCGCGGTGAGCCGGGGCACCAGCGCTTCGAGGACGTCCGCGATCTCGGACTCGGCGACGTCGTACGGCGGGTCGATGAACACCAGGTCGAAGGTCCGCACGGTGCCCCGCAGGAACCCGAGCACCGGCTGCGCGTGCACGTCGATCCGCACACCGGGGACCCGCTTCTGCACGGCCCGCGCGTTCTCACGGCAGGACGTCGCCGCCGCGGAGGCCCGGTCGACCAGCACGACCTCCACCGCACCGCGCGACGCTGCCTCGAGCCCGAGCGCACCCGTCCCCGCGTACAGGTCCGCCACCGCGGTGTCGTCCACGAGCCCCCGCGCTTCGAGCGAGGAGAACAGGGCTTCCCGCACCCGGTCGCTCGTCGGACGGGTGCCCGACTTCGGCACCCGGAGCGTCAGGGAACCGGCGGCGCCGGCGATGATGCGGGTCATGCTGCAACCGTAGCGGCCACCGGGTGCCCACCAGGCGCTCTCCACAGGCCCGTCCGGTCGTCCACAGGCCCGCCTGGTCGTCCACAGGCCCGCCGGGAGGCCCGGTGCGGGTCGGCCGTCCCGGGTACCGTTGCCGTGTGGTCACCTCCAGAGCCGCCGCACCGGCCGACACGACGCCCGACGACCCGTCGGACGTGCCCGCGGGGACCGACTGGGGGCCGGCGCCGCTCGACACCCGCCTCGCGAACGTCCTGGGCGGCCGCACCGCGAAGGCCGTCGAGAAGGCGTTCGGCTACCGCACCGTGGGGGAGTTCCTCGAGCACGCGCCCCGCCGGTACGCCGAACGCGGCGCACTGACCGCACTCGACTCGCTCGCCATCGGGGAATCGGTGACCATCGTGGCCGAGGTGGTGGACGTCCGGGAACGCACGATGCGGGCACGCCGCGGCTCGATCCTCGAAGCCAAGATCGGCGACGGCAAGGGGCTCCTGACCCTCACGTTCTTCAACCAGGGCTGGCGGACGAAGGACCTCGTCGTCGGCGCGCGGGGCATCTTCGCCGGCAAGGTCGGCGACTACCGTGGCGCCCGGCAGCTGGCGCACCCCGACTACGAGCTCTTCGACGCCGACGACCCCCGGGCCACCGCCGACCCGGAGTCCGACGAGGCGATCCGGTTCTCCCGGCAGCCGATCCCGATCTACCCGGCGACGGCGTCGCTGTCGTCGTGGCAGATCGCCAAGGCCATGGCGGTGGTGCTCGACACCTTGCCGGACATCGCCGACCCGATCCCGTCCTCGGTCCGCACCCGGCTCGACCTGGTGCCGTTCCGGCGCGCCCTCGAGCTGCTCCACCGCCCGGAGAAGGTGGCCGACTTCAAGCGCGCGCAGGACGCCCTCCGCTACCGGGAGGCCTTCGTCTTGCAGACCGCCCTCGTCAAGCGCCGGATCGCCGCGCGTGCGACCGCCTCGACCCCGCGTACGGCCACGCCGGGCGGCATCCTGGAACGCTTCGACGCCACGCTGCCGTTCACGCTCACCGACGACCAGCGCTCGGTCGGCGCGGAGATCGCCGAGGACCTCGCCGGCTCGTGGCCGATGCACCGTCTGGTCCAGGGCGAGGTCGGCTCCGGCAAGACCCTCGTGGCGATCCGCGCGATGCTGACCGTCGCCGAGTCCGGCGGGCAGTCGGCGCTCATCGCCCCGACCGAGGTCCTGGCGGCGCAGCACCTCCGCTCGATCGTGAAGTTCCTCGGGCCCGACCTGGCCGCCGAACTCCGCCCCGTGATCCTCACCGGCTCGCAGTCCACCGACGAACGCCGGCGGGCGCTCCTCGCGGCGGCGTCCGGCGGCTCGCGGCTCGTCGTCGGCACGCACGCGCTCCTCGGCGACCGGGTGGACTTCGCCGAGCTCGGGCTCGTGGTGGTGGACGAGCAGCACCGCTTCGGCGTCGAGCAGCGCGAAGCCCTGCGCACCAAGGGCCAGGCGCCGCCGCACGTGCTGGTGCTCACCGCGACGCCGATCCCGCGCACCGTGGCGATGACCGTGTTCGGCGATCTCGACGTCTCCACGATCGCGGGCATGCCCTCCGGTCGCGCGGGCGTGGAGACGTTCGCGGTCGGGCTCTCGGAGCACCCGGGCTGGGAGTCCCGCATCTGGACCCGGATGGCGGAGGAACTGAGCGCCGGGCGGCAGGCCTTCGTGGTCTGCCCCGCGATCGACGACGCCCACACCGAGGACGACGGCGAGCCCGCCGTCGACGGTCAGGAGGACGCCCCGAAGCGTGCTCCGTCGACGGTGCTGGCGACCGCGGAGCGGATGCGCACGATGCCCGTGCTGCAGGGACGCCGGATCGAGGTCCTGCACGGCCGGATGTCCGGCGACGAGAAGGACCGCGTGATGACCGCGTTCGCTGCGGGCGACGTGGACGTCCTCGTCGCGACCACCGTGATCGAGGTCGGGGTCGACGTCCCGAACGCCTCGATGATGGCGATCCTCGACGCCGACCGGTTCGGGGTCTCGCAGCTGCACCAGCTCCGCGGCCGCATCGGCCGTGGGCAGTACGCCGGCGTGTGCCTCCTCGTGACCACGGCAGAAGCGGAGACGGTCTCGCGGGAGCGTGTGGACGCCGTGGCCGCCTCGGACGACGGCTTCGAGCTGGCGCGGGTGGACCTCGAGCTCCGGCGTGAAGGCGACGTGCTCGGCGAGCGGCAGTCGGGTGGGCGGTCCTCGCTCAACCTGCTCCGGGTCGTGCGGGACGCGGACCTCATCGTCGACGCCCGCGGGGAAGCCGAGCGGCTGCTCGAGGCAGACCCGACGCTCGACGGGCAGGCGGAGCTCCGTGCTGCGCTGGCCCGGCGGCTCGACGAGTCCGACGCCGCCTTCCTCGGCAAGAACTGACCAGGCGGGGCACGCGTCCCCGCCGCCCCGGTATCGTCGGGGGCATGGCGCAGATCGCGGTCGTCCCCGGCTCCTTCGACCCCGTGACCCTCGGTCACCTCGACGTGATCGGCCGCGCGGCCCGGCTCTTCGACGAGGTGCACGTCCTCGTCGTGCACAACCCGGAGAAGCCGTCCGCGATGTTCGACGCGGTCGACCGGGTCCGGCTGATCGAGGACTCCCTCGCCGAGGTCGGTGCCCCGGCGAACATCCGGGTCGGGGAGTGGACCGCCGGTCTCCTCGTCGACTACTGCCGGCAGGTCGGTGCGACGGTCCTGGTCAAGGGCGTCCGCTCCGGTGAGGACGTGGCGTACGAGACACCGATGGCGATCATGAACCGCCACCTCGCCGACGTCGAGACGGTGTTCCTGCTGCCGGAGGCCTCCCGTGCGCACGTGTCCAGCTCGCTCATCCGGCAGGTGTCGACGCTCGGCGGCGACGTGAGCCCGTACGTCCCCGCCGTCGTGGACGCAGCGCTCCGCACGCGGAGCCGCTGAACGCGACACGGCACGCCGCTCCTCGACCTGACGGCGAACCCGCGCTAGGATGGTCGATCGTGTCTTCCCCCGTGAACAGCCCCTACGCCCTGCGCGTGCGTGACCTCGCGCACCGCCCGGGCGAGATGCGCGAGCACACGCTCGACATCGCCGTCCCCGAGACCCTCGGTGCCGGCGTGGTGGCCGTCCGTGAGGGCGCTGACATGCACATCGAGTTGCGGCTCGAGGGCCTCCACGAGGGCGTGCTCGTCTCCGGACACGCCTCCGCTGAGGCGACGGGGCAGTGCTCGCGCTGCCTCATCGACATCTCCGAACCGGTCGAAGTCGATTTCGCCGAGCTGTTCGCGTATGATCCCTCGGAGGATTTCGACTTCCATGTTCACGATGACCACGTGGATTGTGAACCGGTCGTTCGAGACGCGGTGGTGCTGTCACTGCCGTTCCAGCCGGTCTGCCGGCCGGACTGCCCCGGACTCGACCCGGAGACGGGCGAACGCCTGGCAGACCTGGGTGACCGCGCGGCTTCCGAGCCCACGGATCCCCGCTGGGCAGCACTCGGCGGACTGATGTTCGACGACAGCGACCGCACTCCCACCGACTGACCAACCGACCAACCGAAAGAGAACCACCATGGCCGTTCCCAAGCGCAAGCAGTCCCGTGCCAACACGCACGCCCGTCGTTCGCAGTGGAAGGCCGCGCCGGTCCAGCTCGTGAAGACGATCGAGAACGGCCAGGTCACCTACAGCCTCCCGCACCGCGCGAAGGTCGTCGAGGACTCGGCCGGCACGCCCCTGTACATGGAGTACAAGGGCCGCAAGGTCGCCGACGTCTGATCGGACGAACCACATGAGCACGACGTCCGGCTCCGCGGGGTCCAACCCCGCGGGGTCGGACGTTGCTCGTCTGCGTGACCTCCTCGGGGTCCCGGTGGACCCCGAGCTGCTCCAACTCGCACTGACCCACCGCTCGTTCGCGTACGAGCACGGCGGGATCAAGCACAACGAACGCCTCGAGTTCCTCGGGGACTCGATCCTCGGCCAGGCCGTGACGGTGAAGCTCTACCGCGACTTCCCGGACCTCGACGAAGGCGACCTGGCGAAGCGCCGCGCGAGCCTCGTCTCGACGGTCGCCCTCGCGGAGATCGCCCGGATCAACGGTCTCGGCGCCTTCCTCCGGCTCGGCAAGGGCGAGGAACAGACCGGCGGCCGTGACAAGTCGTCGATCCTCGCCGACACCGTCGAAGCGATCATCGGCGCCACGTACCTCTCCGCTGGGCCCGACGAGGCCACCGCGCTGGTGCTCCGGCTCGTGGAACCGCTCCTCATCGACCCGGATCGCTTCGGTGCGGCGATGGACCCGAAGACGAGCCTGCAGGAACTCGCGTCGGCGCAGTCCCTCGGCAACCCGGCCTACCGGGTCACCGAAGAGGGCCCTGACCACGACAAGACCTTCCACGCGACCGTGGTGCTGCAGGGCGAGGACATCGCCTCCGGTTCCGGTTCCAGCAAGAAGACGGCCGAGATGTCCGCCGCGCTCGACGCCTGGACGCGACTCTCCGGCCGCACCAGCGAGACGCCGGCAGCGTAGGGCGTGCCCGAACTCCCCGAGGTCGAGGTCGTCCGCGCCGGCCTCGAACCCGCCGTCAGCGGCGCCCGGGTCCTCGCGGTCCACGTCCTGGACGACCGGGCCCTGACCCGGCACGACGGCCCCGCCGAGGACTTCGCGCACCGCCTGACCGGCCGGACGATCGCCGCCGCCGTCCGTCGCGGCAAGTTCCTCTGGATGCCCCTCGCCGAGCCTGGTGACGACGGACGGCCAGAGGCCCTCGTCGCGCACCTCGGCATGAGCGGGCAGATCCTCCTCGGCCGTGACCGCCCCGCCGCGAAGCACCGACGCATCCTGCTCGAGGTGCAGCCGGCCGGCACGGACCGCGACGGCAGCCCCGAGCAGCCGGTCGAACTCGAGTTCGTGGACCAGCGCACCTTCGGCTCGATGGCGCTCGACGCGATGGTCCCGACGATCGACGGCGCTCCCGCCGGGTTCGCCGGCGTCGTCGACGTGGCCGAGCCGGATGCCCCGTGGCGCCGGAACGTCCCCGGGCAGGTCTCGCACATCGCCCGCGACCCGCTCGACCCGGCGTTCGACGACGCCCGGTTCATCCAGATGGCCCGGAAGCGCTCGAGCGGGATCAAGCGGGTGATCCTCGACCAGGGCGTCGTGAGCGGCATCGGCAACATCTACGCGGACGAGTCGCTGTGGGCGGCGAAGCTGCACTACGACCGCCCGGCCGACCGGCTCCCGCGGTCGAGCCTGCAGCTGCTCCTCGACGAGGTCCGGAGCGTGCTCGCGCGTGCGCTCGAGGACGGGGGCACGAGCTTCGACGCGCAGTACGTCAACGTGAACGGGCAGTCCGGGTACTTCTCGCAGCGGCTCAACGTCTACGGGCAGCAGGGCAAGCCGTGTCCCCGGTGCGGCACGACGATCGTCCGGGAGGAGTTCATGAACCGGTCGAGCCACATCTGCCCCGTGTGCCAACCGCGCCCACGCCTCCGGACGCGTTAGCCTGCCCGGGAGCGAGCCAACGACCCACCCGGAGACCGCATGTACTTGAAGAGCCTGACCATCAAGGGGTTCAAGTCCTTCGCGCAGCCGACGACGTTCGCGTTCGAGCCGGGCGTCACGTGCATCGTCGGTCCGAACGGGTCGGGCAAGTCCAACGTCGTCGACGCCCTCGCGTGGGTGATGGGGGAGCAGGGGGCGAAGACCCTCCGCGGCGGCAAGATGGAGGACGTCATCTTCGCCGGCACCTCGACCCGCGGGCCGCTCGGCCGCGCGCAGGTGCTCCTGACGATCGACAACGCCGACGGGCTGCTGCCGATCGACTACAGCGAGGTGACGATCTCCCGCACGCTGTTCCGGAACGGGGGCAGCGAGTACGCGATCAACGGCGAGAACTGCCGCCTGCTGGACGTGCAGGAGCTGCTGAGCGACACGGGCCTCGGCCGTGAGATGCACGTCATCGTGGGACAGGGGCAGCTCGACAAGGTCCTGCACGCCACCCCCGAGGACCGCCGCGGCTTCATCGAGGAGGCCGCCGGCATCCTGAAGCACCGTCGTCGCAAGGAGAAGACCCTCCGCAAGCTCGACGCGATGCAGACGAACCTGACCCGGTTGTCCGACCTGGCGGGGGAGATCCGCCGCCAGCTGAAGCCGCTGGGTCGCCAGGCCGAGGTCGCCCGCAAGGCGCAGTCCGTCGCCGCGGTCGCCCGTGACGCCAAGGCCCGGATCCTCGCGGACGACGTCGTCCGCCTGCGCCGCGAGCTCCACGAGCACCAGGAGGTCGAGGCGGGCCGGAAGTCCGAGCGGATCGTGCTCACCGAGCGCCTCGACCAGACCCGCGCACGCCAGCAGCACGTCGAGCAGAGCATGGTCGGCGACGACGTCGACCGCGCCCGCACCGTGGTGCACCGGCTGGAGAGCGTCCAGGAGCGGCTCCGGGGGCTGTCGAGCCTCGCGAACCAGCGCTTGATGTTCCTCGCCCAGCAGGCCGACGCCCCACAACAGGGCCCCACGATCACGCCGGAGCGGGTGGCCGGTGTCCGTGCCGAGGCCGACCGGCTCGACGCGCGGGCGACCGAGATGGCGAGCGGACAGGTCGCGGCGGCCGAGGCGGTCCGGAACGCCCGCGCCACGCTCGACGCCCTCGACGAGCGGATCGCCGCGCAGGCCGCGCTCGTCTCCCAGCACGACCTCGACGCCCAGCGCCTCGCCAGCACCGTGGACGTCGCGCGGTCGAAGCGGGGCTCGGCCGTCGCCGACCGTGAACGCCGCGAGCGTGCACTGGCCGAGGCCACCGAGCGCGCCCGCACCGCAGAGGCGGCCCTCGCCGAGGTCGGCACCGACCCGTCCGCCGACACCGACCCGGAGGCGCTGCAGGCCGCGCTCGAGACCGCCCGCGAGCGGCTCGAACGCGCGCAGACCGCCCGCGACGACCTCCGTGACCGGCTGCACGCCCTCGAACGCGAGCGGGACGCCCTCGACGCCCGCGTCGCCGCGCTCGGCATGTCGATCGACGTCCGCGACGGCTCGCAGGCACTCATCGACGCCGGACGCGCCGGCATCGTCGGCCGGCTGGCCGACCGCCTCACCGTCACGCCCGGGTTCGAGGGGGCGATCGCGGCGGCCCTCGACGGGCTCGCCGACGCGGTCCTCGCCGAGGACCGCACCGTCGCGCTCGACGCCGTCGCGCACGCCCGCCACGAGGACATCGGCCGCATCGACGTCGTCGTCGCCGACGGCGGAGCGCCCGGAGCGGCGGACACCGCGGCCGTCCCGGTCCCCGCCGGCGTCCGCCGCGCACTCGACCTGGTCACCGGCCCGCCGGCACTCGCCGCGATCCTCGCCGACACGCTGGTCGCGGTGTCCGACGACGTCGACCTGGAGGCCGTGCTCGCCGCCGCCCCGCACGCCACGGTCGTGACACGCTCCGGTGACCTCGTCCGCGCGGTCCGGGTGACCGGTGGCGGTGAGCGGACCACGTCACGCATCGAACTCGTCGCGGAGCGGGACGCGGCCGTGGAGCGACGCGACGCGATCGCGACCGACGCCGAGGACGCGGCCACGGGCCTCCAGGCCGCGCGGAGCGCCGTGGACGAGGCGAGACGCGCCGCGGACGACGCCGACCGGGCGAGCCGTGCGCATGCCGCAGCGGTTGCGGAGTACGACCGGACCAGCGCCTCGGTGCGGGCGAAGGCGGAGAACGCGAGCGCCGAGGTGGAGCGGCTGCGCGCCGCGCTCGGCGAGACCGACGGCGCCGTGGAGGCCGCAGAGGCCGTGCTGGCCGAGGCGGAGCGGACACGGGAGGCGCACGCCGCCGAGCCGCGGCCGAGCGTGGATGCCTCCGAGCGACCGGCGCTGCTGGACGCGCTCGAGGCCGCTCGGGCCGCCGAGATCGAACAGCGCATCCAGATCGAGACCGTCCGGGAACGCGCGCGGTCCGAGCGGGGGCGCGCCGCCCAGCTCGCCCGGCAGCTCGAGGCCGAGCGTGCCGCGGCGGAAGAGGCGGCACGGCTCGCGGTGATCCGACGTGGGCAGATCGCGACGGCGGAGAGCGTCCTCGCAGACCTGCCCGAGGTGCTCGCCGCGGTGGACCGCTCGCTCGCCGAGGCGCGGGTGCAGCTCGCGACCGAAGAGGCCGAGCGCGCGAAGCGGAACACCGAGCTGCAGACCATCCGGAACGAGGAGCGCGAGCTGCGGGACCGGCTGCAGTCCATCACCGACGGGGTGCACTCGCTCGAGATGGAGATCTACGAGAAGAAGCTGCACGTGTCGGGGGTGCTCGACCGGGCGCAGAGCGAACTCGGGCTCGTCGAGGCCGTGCTCGTCGCCGAGTACGGCCCGGACGTGCCGGTGCCCGTCGACGTGCTCGTGGACCCGCGCGTCCTGGCCCGGAAGCACCGGGAGGCGGAGCGGGCGGCGGCTGCTGCTGCTGCGGCGGACGGCGAGCCCGCTGACCTGGCGGACGAGGACGGCGAGGCCGCTGACCTGGCGGACGACGGCGGCGACGCCGCTGACCTGACGGGCCTCGACGACGGTGACGTGGTGGACCTCGTCGACGCCGAGTCGACGCTGCCGGGCGGCCCCGCGCTCCCCGATGACCTGCCGGACGCGCTGCCGGAGTTCGACGCGACCGCCGACGTCGACCTCGCCGACGTCGAGACCGTGCCCTACGTCCGCGCCGAGCAGGAACGACGCCTCAAGGCCGCCGAGCGTGACCTGGGTCAGCTCGGCAAGGTGAACCCGCTCGCGCTCGAGGAGTTCCAGGCGCTCGAGCAGCGGCACGGGTTCCTCACCGAGCAGCTCGAGGACCTGCAGAAGACCCGCACGGACCTGATGACGATCATCGAGGAGCTCGACCAGAAGATGCAGACCATCTTCGAGTCGGCGTTCAACGACACGAAGGACGCGTTCGACGTCATCTTCCCGATCCTGTTCCCGGGTGGCTCCGGGTCGATCACGCTGACGAACCCGACGGACCTGCTCGCGACGGGCATCGACGTGCAGGTGAAGCCCGCCGGCAAGAAGATCGACCGCCTGACCCTGCTGTCCGGCGGGGAGCGGTCCCTGGCGGCGGTGGCGCTGCTCGTGGCGATCTTCACCGCGCGGCCGTCGCCGTTCTACATCATGGACGAGGTGGAGGCGGCGCTCGACGACGCGAACCTCGGCCGGCTGCTGACCGTGTTCGAGCGGCTCCGCGAAGCGTCGCAGCTCATCGTCATCACGCACCAGAAGCGGACGATGGAGATCGCCGACGCGCTGTACGGGGTGTCCATGCGGCAGGACGGCGTCTCCGCGGTGGTCGGTCAGCGCGTGCAGCGCCGCGAGCCGGCGACGGCGGAGCCGGAGGCCGCCGTCGCCTGACCCGGGGCGCGCCGCCTGCCGGTCCGGGGCGCGCCGCCCGCCGGCCCGGGGGCGCTACGAGGCGTCGGAGGACACCGTGGGCTGCGAGCCCGTCGGGGTCAGCCCCCGCGCCTGCCGCTTGCTCGACACCACGAGCGAGGCGACCGTCGCGACGGCGATCGTCAGCATGATGAACCCGAGCGAGAACCAGATCGGGATCTCCGGCGCCCACTCGATGTGCTCGCCGCCGTTGATGAAGGGCAGCTCGTTGACGTGCATGGCGTGGAACACGAGCTTCACGCCGATGAAGCCGAGGATGACCGCGAGGCCCTGGCCCAGGTAGATGAGCCGCTCGAGCAGCCCGGCGATCAGGAAGTAGAGCTGCCGGAGGCCGAGGAGCGAGAACGCGTTCGCGGTGAACACGATGAAGGCGTCCTGCGTCAGGCCGAAGATCGCCGGGATCGAGTCGAGCGCGAAGAGCACGTCCGTCAGGCCGATCGCGACCATCACGAGCAGCATCGGGGTGAAGAGCCGCTTGCCGTCGACGCGCGTGGTGAGTCGGTCGCCGTCGTAGTGGTCCGAGGTCGGGATGACGCGCTTGAGGATCCGGATGAGCCGCGAGTCGCCCTCGTCGGCGCTGTGGTCGTTCCCGCTGCGGGCCTGGGACCACGCGAGCCAGAACAGCAGCGCCCCGAACAGGTAGAACACCCACGAGAAGTTGTCGATGATCGTGACGCCGAGGGCGATGAACACACCGCGGGCGGCGAGGGCGATCGCGACGCCGACGAGCAGCACCTTCTGCTGGAACTCCTTCGGCACCGCGAAGGAGCTCATGATGATGAGGAAGACGAACAGGTTGTCGACCGACAGTGCCTTCTCTGTCAACCACCCGGCGAAGTACTCACCGCCGGCCTGGTGTCCGCCGAACACCCAGACGCCGATGCCGAAGACGATCGCGAGGGCGATGTAGACCGCGGACCAGATCGCCGATTCGCGGATGTGCGGCACGTGCGGGGTGCGCACGTGCGAGAAGAAGTCGAACACCAGCAACGCGAGGATGCCGGCGATGGTGATGAGCCAGACTGAGGTGGGGACGTCCAACGGAGTTCCTTCAGGTCGGGAGGCACACCCAGGTGATGGGTACGCCGAGGCCTGAAGGTCTCTTCCGTCGCGATCGGTCCGAGATCCGGGCCGCTCACGACCGGCGCCCCGGGCCCGGGTCGTTCCGGGCCGTACTGACGGGGTCACCGAGAGGGAATACTCCCCTTCGTGTCACCGAGCATACCGGGGACCGGCCGGGGGCGCCGCGCCCTAAGCTGGGAGCATGGCGAGTTCCTGGTCACTGTCCTCCCGGCTGCGCGGTCTCTTCCAGCGGAAGACCATCGACGAGACCACCTGGGACGACCTCGAGACGGCGCTGATCGGTGCGGACTTCGGCCCGGACATCTCCGAGGAGATCATCGAGGACCTCCACGCACGCGTCGACCGGTACGGCACGACCGACCCCGCCGACCTGCAGCGGATGCTGCGCGAGGTGCTCGAGGAACGGCTCTCGAAGCTCGATACCACCCTGAAGCTCAGCGCCCGGCCCGCCGTCGTGCTCGTCGTCGGGGTGAACGGCGTCGGCAAGACCACCACCATCGGCAAGTTCGCCAAGTTCCTCAAGACGTACGACCGCACCGTGCTGGTCGGCGCGGCGGACACCTTCCGCGCCGCCGCCGTCGAGCAGGTCGCCACCTGGGCCGAGCGGGCGGGCGTCGACGTGGTCCGTCCCTCGCAGCCCGGGCAGGACCCGGCGTCGGTGGCGTACCAGACGGTCGAGAAGGCCATCGCGGACGGCACCGAGATCGTCGTCATCGACACCGCCGGGCGCCTGCACACCAAGGCCGGCCTGATGGACGAGCTCGGCAAGATCAAGCGCGTCGTCGAGAAGCAGACCGAGATCGCCGAGGTGCTGCTCGTGCTCGACGCGACGACCGGGCAGAACGGCCTCGCGCAGGCACAGGCGTTCATCGAGGGGGCCGGCGTCACGGGTCTCGTCATCACCAAGCTCGACGGCTCCGCGAAGGCCGGGTTCGTGCTCAGCGTGCAGGAGAAGACCGGCATCCCGATCAAGCTGATCGGCCAGGGCGAGGGCATCAACGACCTCACCGGCTTCACCCCGCACGTCTTCGTGCAGAACCTCGTGGGCTGATCTCGGGTACCGTCTTCGCAGTACAGGGATCGTCCAGGTACGTCGGAAGGAGTCCCCACATGCCAGCACTGCTGATCATCGCGATCATCGTCGGCCTCGTCCTGCTCTTCAGCGGCATCTTCGTCGGTGCACTGAAGTTCCTGCTGTGGGTCGGGATCGTCCTCATCATCCTGGCCGTCATCGGCTGGCTGCTGCGGAGCATCCGCGGCCGCGCATAGGCGCGGAACGACCGACGGGAGGCACGGTGCCAGCTGGCACCGTGCCTCCCGTTCGTCGTGGGTCGCGCGCACCCGCCGAAAGCGACACCGCACGCCGGTTCGCGCCGCGCAGACGGCCGCGCGTTGTCGCCTCCGTCGCGGTCAGACCGCCTGACGTCCCGCCGGGGCGTCCACCAGGTGCGCGAGGTGAGCCGGGACCGTGCCGCCGCGCGCGACCGTCGCCCGCGCCCACAGCCGGCCGGCACGGTACGAGGACCGGACCAGGGGCCCGGCGAGGACCCCGGCGAAGCCCATGCCCTCGGCGAGTTCGCGGAGCTCGACGAACTCCTCCGGGCTGACCCATCGCGCGACCGGCAGGTGCCTCGGCGAGGGACGGAGGTACTGCGTCAGCGTGATGATGTCGGTGCCCGCGTCGTGGAGCTGCTGCAGGGCGTCCTCGATCTCGGCGCGCTCCTCGCCCATCCCGAGGATGAGGTTCGACTTCGTCACGAGGCCCGCGTCGCGCCCCTGCGTGATGACGTCGAGCGAGCGCTCGAAGCGGAAGGCCGGGCGGATGCGCTTGAAGATCCGCGGGACCGTCTCGACGTTGTGGGCGAACACCTCGGGCCGGGCGTCGAAGACCTGCCCGAGCTGGTCCGGTCGGCCGTTGAAGTCCGGCACCAGGATCTCCACGCCGGTGCCGGGGGAGTGCTCGTGGATCGCCCGGATGGTCTCGGCGTAGAGCCAGGCTCCGCCGTCGTCCAGGTCGTCGCGGGCCACACCGGTGACCGTGGCGTAGCGGAGCCCCATGTCGGCCACGGAGTCCGCGACCCGGCGGGGTTCGTCGCGGTCGAGGGGGTCGGGCTTCCCGGTGTCGATCTGGCAGAAGTCGCAGCGGCGCGTGCACTGCGAGCCGCCGATGAGGAAGGTGGCCTCGCGGTCCTCCCAGCACTCGAAGATGTTCGGGCAGCCGGCCTCCTGGCACACCGTGTGCAGTTGCTTGTCCTTCACCAGGGCCGAGACGTCGCGGAACTCGGGGCCCTGGGTCGCGCGGGTCTTGATCCACGCGGGCTTGGTCTCGATCGGGGTCTCGGCGTTCCGGGCCTCGACGCGGAGCATGCGGCGGCCTTCGGGGGCGAGGGTCATGCGGGGATCCGTTCCTTCGTGCTCGTGCTCGTGGGCGTCCTCGCGGGCGTGCTCTGCGGGTGCGCGATCCGGGTGCCGGTCTGCATGCCGTGCACCGCGCCCTGGACGCGGGACGCGACCACCGCGGCGATCTCGTCGACGGTCACGGGCCTCCCGGCTGCCCTGGTCAGGGTGGTGACGCCCGCGTCGGCGATGCCGCACGGGACGATCGCCCCGTAGGCGTCCAGCGCGTTGTCGCAGTTGATCGCGATGCCGTGGCTCGTCACGCCCTCGGCGACGTGCAGGCCGATCGCGCCGACCTTGGCGGTGCTGCCGCCGTCCGACCGGACCCACGCGCCGCTCCGGCCGTCGACGCGCTCGGCACGCACGCCGACCGCGGCTGCCGCGTCGAGGATCACCTGCTCCAGGTCACGGACCCACGCGACGACGTCGAGCGGTTCCGCGAGACGGACGATCGGGTAGGCGACGAGCTGGCCGGGGCCGTGCCAGGTGATGCGGCCGCCGCGGTCGACCTCGACGACGGGTGCGCCGTTCGTCGGGAGGTCGGAGGGCTCCGTGCGTCGACCGGCGGTGTACACGGGCGGGTGCTCGCAGAGGACGAGTGCGCCGGGGGAGCGGTCGGCGACGACGTCGGCGTGGAGGGCTCGCTGCAGGGCGAGGCCGTCGGCGTAGGGGAGCAGGCCCGGTGGGCGGACCACCTCGAGTTCCGGCATGCGGCGAGCGTACGGCAGTTCTTGGACTCCGTCCAACAACCGTCCAGCGCGATCACGCCCCGCTGCGGACATCGCGCCCGCGCGTGACAGTGCGCGATGTTCGCACCGGGGCGCGACGCAGGCCGGCCCTGACGGCACGACCCCCAGCGCGGCCCTGTAGAATCGTCGGATCATGGCGCAATTCGGATCCCTCTCTGATCGGCTGACCGAGACCTTCCGCAACCTGCGGACGAAGGGACGACTCTCCCCGGCGGACGTGGACGGCACCGTCCGCGAGATCCGTCGGGCCCTGCTCGACGCCGACGTCGCGCTCGAGGTCGTCAAGGCCTTCACCGCCGCGGTGCGTGAGCGTGCCCTCTCCGACGAGGTCAACCGCGCGCTGAACCCGGCGCAGCAGGTCGTCCAGATCGTCAACGAAGAACTCGTCGGCATCCTCGGCGGCCAGCAGCGTCGCCTCGAGTTCGCGAAGAAGCCGCCGACGGTCATCATGCTCGCGGGCCTCCAGGGCGCCGGCAAGACGACCCTCGCGGGCAAGCTCGGCAAGTGGCTCAAGAAGGACGGCCACACCCCGATGCTCGTCGCGGCGGACCTCCAGCGTCCGAACGCGGTGCAGCAGCTCCAGGTCGTCGGCGAGCAGGCCGGCGTGCACGTCTTCGCCCCGGAGCCCGGCAACGGCGTCGGCGATCCGGTCAAGGTCGCGAAGAACGCCATCAAGGCCGCGGTCGACCAGCAGTACGACACCGTCATCGTGGACACCGCCGGTCGTCTCGGCGTCGACGCCGAGCTCATGAAGCAGGCCGCGAACATCCGCAAGGCCGTCGACCCGGACGAGGTCCTCTTCGTCATCGACGCGATGATCGGTCAGGACGCCGTCACCACCGCCCGCGCGTTCCAGGAAGGCGTCGACTTCACCGGTGTCGTCCTGTCGAAGCTCGACGGTGACGCCCGCGGTGGTGCCGCCCTGTCGGTCGCCAGTGTCACGGGCCGTCCGATCATGTTCGCCTCCACCGGTGAGGGCCTCGACGACTTCGAGCCGTTCCACCCGGACCGCATGGCGAGCCGCATCCTCGACCTCGGCGACATCCTGTCCCTCATCGAGCAGGCGCAGGGCGCCTTCGACGAGGAAGAGGCGCGCAAGGTCGCGGACAAGATCGCGACCGACAACTTCACGCTGAACGACTTCCTGCAGCAGATGCAGCAGCTGCGCAAGGCCGGCTCGATCAAGGGCATGCTCGGCATGCTCCCCGGTGCCAAGGGCATGCGCGAGGCGCTCGACAACTTCGACGAGCGCGAGATCGTCCGCACCGAGGCGATCATCCAGTCGATGACCCCGAAGGAGCGCGAGCTCCCGAAACTCCTCAACGGCTCGCGTCGTCTCCGCATCGCGAAGGGTGCCGGGTCGACCGTCACCGAGGTCAACCAGCTCGTGAACCGCTTCGAGCAGGCGGCGAAGATGATGAAGACCGTCGCTCGCGGTGGTGTGCCGCAGATGCCGGGCATGGGTCCGATCCCGGGCATGCACGGTGGCAAGAAGCAGCAGCAGGGCGGCGGCAAGAAGAAGTCGAAGGTCGGGAACCCGGCGAAGCGTGCGGCGATCGCGGCCGGCACGGCGGCTGCGCCGCAGCAGGCACCGCAGGGGTCCGGTCTGGGTCTCGGCGGCGGCGCCAAGGGCGGCAAGGCGCCAACCGAGGAAGAGCTGGCGAGCCTGCAGAAGTTCCTCGGTCGCTGACGCGACCACGTGAGCGACGGGAGGCCCGGTGCCAGCTGGCACCGGGCCTCCCGTCCGTCGTCTGGTGACGCGCGTTCTTTCCCATCACGGGTGCGCTGGAACGTCGAATCGCGCGTAGGCGGTCGAAACTTCCGACCGCCTACGCGCGATTCGACTGACCACGCGCGAAACGACCCGGGCGTCAGAGGGAGTCGGTGAACTCCTGGACCAGGTGGCGGACGACGGCGCGCAGGTCGCCGCCGTTCTCCTGCGCGACCTTGAGCTGCCGCTGGTACGACGCACCGCGCTCGATCATCGTGTCGAGGTGGTGCAGTTCCTCGAGGCAGCCGAGCCGTTCGGCCACGGGGTCGAGCCGGGTGACGAGGTCGTGCACCTCGTCGGTGACGAGCCGTTCGTCGCCGGCGGTGTTCGTGATGATCTCCGCCTCCATCCCGTAGCGGGCGGCACGCCACTTGTTCTCGCGGATGAACCACGGCTGCATGGTCGGCAGGGTCTCGCCGGCGTCGAGCCGGTCGGAGCACGCGGTGACGAGGCACTGCACGAGTGCGGTGACGGCGCCGACTTCCTGCAGGGTGGAGATGCCGTCGGACACACGGTTCTCGAGCGTGCCCCACTTCGGCGACGGGCGGATGTCCCAGCGCAGGTCGCCGACGCCCTCGATGACGCCGGTGTGGGTGAGGTCACCGACGACCTCCTCGAAGTTCGCCCACGCGCCGAGCTGCGGCGGCAGGCCACCGGTGGGGAGCTGCTGGAACATCAGGGCACGGTTCGACGCGTACCCGGTGTCGGTGCCCGCCCAGAACGGGCTGGAGGCGGTGAACGCCTGCACGTGCGGCACGTACGCGAGCATCGCGCCGAGGATCGGCAGGGCCTTGTCGCGGTCGTCGATCCCGACGTGCACGTGCACGCCCCAGATCAGCATCTGGCGTCCCCACCAGCGGGTCCGGTCGATCAGCGTCGTGTAGTGCTCGCTGTCCGGGGTGATCTCCTGCTGGTCCCAGACCGCGAACGGATGCGTGCCGGAGCACATGACCTGGGCGTCGAGGGGTGCGGCCGCGTCGATGACCTCGCCGATGGTGCCGGACAGCTCGCTCGTCGCGTCGCGCACCCGGGAGTGCACACCGGTCACGACCTCCACCGTGTTGGTCAGGAGCTCCTCGGTGACCTTGTCGTGGTCGCCGAGCCGCTCGTGCACGGCGGCGATGACGGCGGGGGCGCGCGGGGTCAGGTCGCCGGTCTCGCGATCGACCAGCGGGAGCTCCCACTCGACGCCGATGGTCGACGGGCGGGACTCGGTGAAGCGGATGTCCATGGAGCCATCCTGCCGGGGCGTTGTCGGACACGCACAAGGAAGAGTTGTCCCCATCGTGCGGATCGGTTTCTCAGGACCTTCCCACCGGGACTACCGTAGAAGCGCTCAACAGGGAAGAGGAACGCATGCAGCTGGTCGTACGCGGTACGTCCGCACCGCTCGTCGGAGAGCTCGACATCCCGGTCTCGAAGTACCACGCGCACCGCGCGCTGGTGCTCGCGTCCCTGGCGAAGGGGACGAGCATCGTCTCCGGGATCAGCACGACGCGGCAGGTCGAGTGGACCGTCGGCACCCTCCGTGCGCTCGGGATCGACATCAAGCGCCGCGGGAACGAGTACCACGTCACCGGTCTTGGCGGGCGGTACGAAGCGACGGACGTCGTCGACCACGGATCACGCGGCGCCGACGGGATCCTCAACATGGGCTCCTCCGGCACGACGCTCTACTTCATGACGGGCTTGGCGTCCCTCGCGGACAAGCCGATGACCCTGTCGGGCATGAAGTACTTCCAGCGCCGCCCGATCAAGGCGCTGCTCACCTCGCTGACGCAGATGGGCGTCGAACTCGAAGCGACGAACGACTGCCCGCCGGTCACCGTCCAGCCGAAGCGCCCGCGCGGCGGTGACGTGCAGATAGCCGGCACGCTCTCGCAGTGGATCTCCGGCCTGCTCCTCGTCGCGCCCTTCGCCGACCAGGAGACCCGGATCCACATCACCGGCGGCCGTCTCAACGAGCAGCCCTACGTCGAGCTGACGGTGCGCATGATGCGCCAGTTCGGCCTGACGGTGGAGGTCTCCGACGACTGGCTCGAGTACCGGATCCCGGCGAACCAGCAGGCGACCCCGCACGACTACGTGATCCCGCCGGACATCGGGTCGGCAGCGTTCGGCATCGCCGCCGCCGGCATCCGCGAGTCGAACGTGCTGCTCCGCGGCATGACCTCGTTCACGACCGCCGACACGGACCACCCGGAGAGCGAGTTCCTCGACCTCGCGACGGCGATGGGCGTGCCGATGCGCATCGACGAGGAAACGGGCTTCGTGCGCATCGAGCACGACGGTTCCCCGCTGAAGCCCCTCGACATCGACTGCCAGCCGATCCCGGACCTCCTGCCGATCCTGTCCACCATGGCGACCTTCGCCGAGGGCACGACCCGGCTCTGGAACGTGGCGCACATCCGCCTCAAGGAATCCGACCGCGTCGCGGCGATGCTCCAGCTGAACCGGATGGGCGGCCGCGCCGAGCAGGGCGCCGACGAACTCCGTGTCACGGGCGTCGGCGCGGGGGAGCTGCACGGGGCCTCGATGTCCTCGTTCAACGACCACCGCGTCCTGATGTCGCTCGCGGTCGCCGCGTCCAAGGCCGAGGGCGTCTCGGCCATGACGTACCCCCGCGCGTACCGGATCTCGTACCCGACCTTCCTCGAGGCGATGAACTCCGTCGGCCTCGAGATGGAGGTCGGCGACGCCGAAGCAGCGATGGCCGCGGCCGACGCCCGCGCCGACCGCGCGGACGTGGCGAACCAGCACACCGACCTCGGTGAGGACACCGACGCGGTCACCCGCGCCGAGGACCTCCCCGAGCTGACCGGTGTGGACGCCGACCCGCTGGTCCTCAGCGAGAAGGTCCGCACCCTCTCGCAGGAGGACCCGGACGGCCTCGCCGTGATCGAGGTCGGCGGCCCCGAGCCGGTCAACACGACGTGGAAGGAACTGCAGGACGAAGCCGACAAGGTCTCGGCGCTGCTCCTCGAGCTCGGGGTCCGCACCGGCGAGTCCGTCGCGATGCAGCTCCCGAACTGGCGCGAGTTCGTCTCCATCACGCTCGGCGCGATCCAGATCGGCGCCGTCGCGACGCCGATCATGCCCGTCTTCGGCCCGCGCGAGACCACGATGACGCTGGCACGCTCCCGTGCCCGCGTGGTGTTCCTGCCGAACGTGTTCCGGAAGCGCCGTCCCGCACTCGAGCTCCTCGACGTCGTCGACGAAGCGAAGGCGCAGAACCGCCGCCTCGCGGTCGAGCACGTCGTCGTCATCCGCTCGGAAGCCCGCGGCCAGGGGGACACCCCGACCAACCAGGCACCCCTGCCCGCTGATGCCGCCGAGCGCGTCGCCGCGAGCGAGTGGAACTGGCGGTACTTCGACACGGCGCTCGAGAGCGTCCAGGTGGACGTCGAGCAGATCGCCTCGCACGCCCCCACCCCGGACGACATCTGCCAGCTGCTCTTCACCTCCGGCACCACCGGCGAGCCCAAGGGCGTGCAGCACCCGCACCGCACGCTCGGCCTCGCCACGGCGATGCACGTCGCGCAGTCCGGCTTGACGAGCGCGGACCGGATCTACATCCCGTCGCCGCTCGCACACCAGACCGGGTTCCTCTACGGCATGCTCCTGGCGTTCCGCCTCGGCGCACCGCAGGTCATCCAACCGGTGTGGGACGGCCGTGTCGCCCTCGAGCAGGCCTTCGGTGCGGCCGGCGCGACGTTCGTGCAGTGCGCCACGCCGTTCCTGACCGACCTCGTCGACCTGGTCGAGGCCGGGGCACCGCAGCCCGAGGCGCTCCGGATCTTCGTCCCGACCGGTGCCGCGGTTCCCCGTGCGCTGGCCCAGCGGGCGGCGACGGTGCTCGGCACCGCGATCCTCGGTGCCTTCGGCACGAGCGAGACGTGCCTCGGTGCGCTCTCCAGCCCGACCGACGACCCGTCGGACGCGTACGGCCACGACGGCCGTGCCCTGCCCGGGATCACGATCCGCATCGTCGACGACGAGGGCAACGAACTCCCGGCGGACACCGAGGGCAACTTCGAGCTGTACTCGCCGACGATGTTCGACGGCTACCTCGACCGCCCCGACCTCACCGACGACGTCTTCACCGAGGACGGCTGGTACAAGACCGGCGACCTCGCGAAGCTGTCCGAGCAGGGCTTCCTGTCCATCACCGGACGCATCAAGGACGTCATCAACCGTGGTGGCGAGAAGATCCCGGTCGTCGAGATCGAGAACCTGCTCTACCAGCACCCGCTCGTCACCGACGTCGCCATCGTGGCGATGCCCGACGAGCGGCTCGGGGAGCGTGCCTGCGCGTTCGTGGTGTCGGCCCGCGCGGACGAGTCGCTCGACTTCGACGCCATGCAGCAGTACCTCGAGGCTGCGGGCGTGTCCAAGTACTACTGGCCGGAACGGCTCGAGTACATCGCCGAGCTGCCGCGCAACGCGGTCGGCAAGGTCCAGAAGAACGTCCTGCGCGAGCAGGCTGCAGCGCTCGTCGCGACCAAGGAGAACGAACGATGACGATGGTGATGGAAACCGCCGCCGAGCAGGACTTCCAGCAGCTCAAGGCCGAGGTCACCGAGTGGGTGCGCGGCCGTGGCGAAGAGTGGGCGAACGAGATCGAGCGCACCGGCCAGGTCGCGCCGGAGCTCTTCCAGGAGCTCAAGGACAAGGGGTGGCTGAGCCTCGCGGCGCCGACCGAGCTCGGTGGGCGCGACATCCCGTTCTCGCGCTACCTCGAGATCATGGAGATCGTGTCGCGCTCGCACGCGTCGATCCGGATGCTCGTGCACGTGATCAACGGCACCTGGCGCGCGATGGCCCCGTACGCCACCCCCGAGCAGATCGAGGAAGTGGTCAAGCCCTCCGTCGCCGGTGACAAGCTCGTCGCGTTCACGCTGACCGAGGCCACGGCCGGCACCGGCGCGGACATCCGCACCACGGTCCGCCGTGAGGGCGACACCTACGTGATGAACGGCGAGAAGCACCTCATCACGTTCGGCGTCAAGTGCGACTACTGGCTGATCGCGGCCCGGCTCGAGGGCACGACGGGCCAGGACGGCACCGTCGCGTTCCTGATGCCGAACACCGGGCTGCCGGGTGCTGAGGTGATCGACGACTCGGACACCATGGGCATCCGCGGCACCGACCACGCGATCCTCCGCTTCACGGACACCCCGGTCCCGGCCAGCGCGCTCCTCGGGGAAGAGGGCCAGGGCCTCGAGGTCGCGCTCGGCGGGTTCCTCCTGCCGAGCCGCGTCTCGGTCGCGATGAGCGCCGTCGGGCTGGCCGAGCGGGCGAACGAGCTCGCCGTCGAGTACGCCAACGAGCGCGAGACGTTCGGCAAGAAGCTCTCCAGCCGCCAGGCCATCCAGTTCTACATCGCGGAGAACTACGCGGACATCGCCGCTGCGCGTGCGCTCGTCCTCGAAGCCGCCCGCGCCTACGAAGAGGGCCGCCCCGATGCCGGCACGCTCTCCAGCGCCTCCAAGATGGTCGCGGTCGACATGCTCGCCCGCGTCACGGACAAGGCACTGCAGGTGCACGGCGGCCAGGGCTACTGGAAGCGCAACGCGATCGAGCGCGTGTACCGCGACGCCCGCGCGCAGCGCTTCGAAGAGGGCACCAACGAGATCCAGAAGCTGGTCGTCGGCCGCGCCGTCGTGACCGGCCAGGCCGGGTTCTAGCCGCAACCAACCACCGGACGGGAGGCCCGGTGCGGGCCCGCCCCGAGCCTCCCGTCCGTCTCGCACCACGTCAGCAAAGGACACAAGTGACCGACAGCACCGCACCCATCGCGCTCATCACCGGCGCCTCCCGCGGCATCGGCCGTCTGCTCGCGCAGAAGCTCGGCCAGCGCGGCGTGACCGTCGTCGTGACGTACAAGGGCAACGCCGACCTGGCCGAGGAGTCGCTCGCCGACGTCAAGGCCGCCGGTGGCGACGGGATCACCGCCCAGGTGGACATCGAGCAGCCGGAGTCGATCGACGCCCTGTTCGACCTGGTGCGCGACACGTACGGTCGCCTCGACTACTTCGTCGCGAACGCCGCCGCGAGCGCCTTCAAGCCGGTCGCCGACCTGAAGCTGCACCACCTCGACCGCAGCTACGCCACGAACGCCCGCTCGTTCGTGCTCGGTGCCCAGCGCGCCGCACAGCTCATGGACAAGGGCGGCCGCATCGTCGTCGTCACCTCGTACGGCTCGCTCCGCGCGTTCCCGACGTACGCCGCGCTCGGTGCCGCGAAGGCGATGAGCGAGTCCTACATGAAGTACATGGCGGTCGAGTTCGGTCCGCGCCAGATCACCGTGAACGCGGTCAACGGCGGGCTCATCGACACCGACTCGCTCGAGTACTTCTACACGAAGGTCCCCGGCCAGGCGCCGATCGAGACCGTCTACGAGAAGCTGCCGCTGCAGCGCCCGGGCACCGCGGACGACATGGCAGACGCCGTGGACTTCCTGCTCTCCGACAAGGCGTCGTACATCACGGGTCAGGTCCTCTCCGTCGACGGCGGGCTCACCGTCATCGCGCCGCCGTACTGGGCGGACACGACGTCGCCGCTCCGCGACGCGGTGCTGCCGTCGGACGGCTCGGTCACGAACGCCGCGGACGCCTCGTAGCCATGACCGTCGCCGCTCCCGACACCGCCGTCGCGACCGTCGCGTCCCCGTGGACGCTCGGCCCGCTGCACCTGCCCAACCGGGTCGTGATGGGGTCGATGCACACCGGGCTCGAGGTGCACGACGACGGCGGGGTCGGGATGGCGGCGTTCTACCGTGAGCGCGCGGCCGGCGGTGCCGCGTGCATCATCACCGGCGGGATCGCGATCTCCGACGAAGCGCGTGGTGGCCCGGACTTCGCGGTGTTCGGCGTCGACGGCGCGGACGAGCGGTTCCGCCTCGCGGTCGAGGCCGTGCACGAGTCCGGCGGCACCATCCTCGCGCAGCTGTTCCACGCCGGCCGGTACGCGCTCGTCGCGGGCATGACGGACCGGCACGGCGCTCCGCAGCGTGCGGTCGCGCCGTCCGCGCTGCCGTGGGCGGCCGCCCGTGGCGTGGTGCCGACGGAGCTGACCGGCGCGGAGGTCGAGCAGACCATCGAGGACTTCGCCGCCGCGGCGCGGAGCGCCCGGGACATCGGCTTCGACGGCGTCGAGATCATGGCGTCCGAGGGCTACCTGATCAACCAGTTCGCGTCGCCGCTGACGAACCTCCGCGACGACGAGTGGGGCGGCTCGGCTGCTGCGAGGCGGCGGTTCCCGGTCGAGGTCGTCCGCGCCGTGCGTGCCGCGGTGCCCGACCTCGCCGTGACGATCCGGCTCTCCGGCGCCGACCTGATGCCCGGTTCCTCCACGGACGACGACGTCGACGCCCTGGTGCACGAACTCCTGCCGCTCGGGCTCGACGGCATCTCGGTCGGCATCGGTTGGCACGAGTCCCGCACCCCGACCGTGCAGGCCGCGGTGCCGCACGGGGCGTGGCTGTCCTACGCGGAGCGCATCGCCCGGGTGGTGCGCGCCTCGGAGCACCCGGACGTCCGGGTGATCGCGTCGAACCGGATGACGGACCTCCGCGACGGTGAGGCCGTGCTCGCGGACGGGCTGATCGACGCCGTCGCCCTCGCGCGCCCGTTCCTCGCCGACCCCGAGATCGTGTCGCGTTCCCTCGGCGGACGATTCGACCTCGTCAACACCTGCATCGGCTGCAACCAGGCCTGTCTCGACCGCTCGATCATCGGCCAGCCGGTGTCCTGCCTGGTGAACCCGCGCGCCGCACGCGAAGTCGCGTTCCCGGCGCGGCCGACCGCCGAGCCGAAGCGCGTCGACGTCGTCGGCGGGGGACCGGCCGGCCTCGCCGCCGCGGTGGACGCCGCACGGCGCGGGCACCGGGTCACCCTGTGGGAAGCAACGGACACGCTCGGCGGTCAGTTCGGCCTCGCCGCGCTCGTTCCCGGGAAAGAGGACTACGCCGCGACCATCCGGGCCGCGCGCACCGAGCTCCACGACCGGGGTGCCACCGTGCACCTCGGCCGTGCGGCGACCGCTGCCGACCTCGCCGACAGCGAGGCCGTGGTCCTCGCCGCCGGGGTGGTCCCGCGCCTCGTCGACATCGCGGGCGCCGACCTGCCGCACGTCCGCTCGTACGAGCAGGCCCTCCGCGAAGGTGTCCCTGACGGCACCGTCGCGATCATCGGCGGCGGTGGGATCGGGGTCGACACGGCCGCGTTCCTCACCGAGTCCCCGGACGAGGTCGTGCGCGCAGCGGAGTTCGCTGCACGCTGGGACCTCGCCGTGGCGACCGAGGTCGTCGGCGACCTGCCGCAGCGCCAGCCCACGGCGCTCCGGACCCTGCGTCCCGGCGACCAGGTCACCGTGCTCCGCCGCTCGGGCAAGTTCGGGCAGGGCGTCGGGCTCACCTCGCGCTGGGTCGCCCTCGGCCGGCTGCGCGACGCCGGGGTGCGCATGGTCGGCGGTGTCCAGGAGTACCTGCGCATCGAACCCGGTGCGCTCTGGATCCGCGACGAGGACGGCGCGGAGCGCATGGTCCCGGCGGACAACGTCGTGATCTGCGCGGGGCAGGAGCAGGCGATCGACACCGACGGTGACGACCCCACCGGACTGGTGTCGGGCCTCCAGGCCGCGGGGGTGCCGTACGCCGTCGTCGGCGGCGCACGCGACGCCCGGAGCGTCGACGCGGTCCGCGCGACGTCCGAAGCGCTCGAAGCCGTGCGCGCACTCGCACCGTAGCGGCGCGTCCCGGCTCGCTTCTCGGGCCGACATCTGTAAGAATGAACGGTCGAAACGTGTCCGCTCGACCCTCTATCCAGCGGATCACGTATCTCTCGAGCTTCCACCGCGCGTGCCCCCACGCCCGCGGTTCCGGTTCAACCACAACAACACGCAACAGGAGCATTTGTGGCTGTCAAGATCCGTCTCAAGCGTCTCGGTAAGATCCGGGCGCCGTACTACCGCATCGTCGTCGCCGACTCGCGCACCAAGCGCGACGGTCGCGTCATCGAGGAGATCGGCAAGTACCACCCGACCGAGGAGCCCTCGTTCATCGAGGTCAAGTCGGACCGTGCGCAGTACTGGCTCGGCGTCGGCGCGCAGCCGACCGAGCAGGTCGCGGCCCTCCTCAAGCTGACTGGCGACTGGGCCAAGTTCAAGGGCGAGAAGGACACCGAGTCCAAGGTCCAGGTCAAGCAGCCGAAGGAAGCCTTCGTCGTCGACTCGTCGAAGAAGGCCGTCCTGAAGCCCAAGTCGGAGAAGAAGGCCCCGGCCGCTCCGGCCGAGGCCGACGCCGACGCAGAGACGACCGAGGCGTAATTCCTTGCTCGAATCCGCGCTGACGCACCTCGTCAAGGGGATCGTCGATCACCCTGACGACGTGCGCGTCGCCAGTTCCACCTCCGCGCGGGGCGAGGTCCTCGAGGTGCGCGTGCACCCCGAGGACCTCGGCCGCGTGATCGGACGCGCCGGTCGGACCGCCAAGGCGCTCCGCACCCTCGTCACGGCTCTCGCCGATGGCAAGCGGGTGCGGGTCGACGTGGTCGACACCGATTCCTGACGAGGCGACCCAACTCCGGGTGGGTCGCATCACCAAGGCGCACGGGCTCAAGGGCGGTCTCAAGCTCGAGCTCTACACCGACGACCCGGATCGTCGGTTCACGCACGGAGCGGTCTTCACGCTCCAGGTCCCCGACGACTCACCGTGGTCGGGGAAGACCATCGCCATCGACGAGCTCCGCTGGTACAACGGTCACCCGGTCGCCTTCTTCGAGGGCATCGCGGACCGTTCCGGCGCCGAGACGCTCGCGCGGGCGATCCTTTGGGTCGACCAGGACCCGAACGAAGAGACCGGCGAAGAAGACGCCTGGTACGACCACCAGCTGGTCGGCCTGAGCGTCGTCCGTGACGGCGTCACCGTCGGCACGGTCGCCCGTGTCGACCACCTGCCGGCGCAGGACCTGCTCGCCGTGTCGACGCCCGACCGGGGCGAGGTCCTCGTGCCGTTCGTCTCCGCGATCGTGCCCTCCGTGGACATCGCGGCCGGCATCGTCACGGTCACGCCCCCGCAGGGTCTGTTCGAGGACCCCGAGGACACGTCCCGACCCGAGACGTTCTAGCCGTGCGCATCGACATCGTCACGATCTTCCCGGAGTTCTTCGGGGTGCTCGACGTCTCGCTGCTCGGCAAGGCACGGCAGGGCGGGCTCCTCGACCTGCACGTGCACGACCTCCGCTCCTGGACCACCGACCGACACCGCACCGTCGACGACACCCCGTACGGCGGCGGTGCCGGCATGGTGATGAAGCCGGAACCGTGGGCACAGGCGCTGTCCTCGATCCTGCGGTCCGACGGCTCGTCGACGCTCGTCGTCCCGACCCCGGCCGGCACCCCCTTCACGCAGTCGATCGCCCGGTCGCTCGCCGCGGAGTCCGACCACCTCGTGTTCGCCTGCGGACGCTACGAGGGGATCGACGCCCGGGTGTTCGAGTGGGCGGCGTCGCGCTGCTCCGTCGTCGAGCTCTCGCTCGGCGACTACGTGCTGAACGGGGGCGAGGTCGCGGCGATGGCCATGATCGAGGCCGTCGGGCGACTCGTCCCGGGGGTCGTGGGCAACCCCGAGTCCCTGGTCGAGGAATCGCACGAGGACGGCCTGCTCGAGTACCCGTCCTACACGAAGCCCGCCGTCTGGCGTGACCTGTCCGTTCCCCCGGTGCTGCTGAGCGGCCACCACGGGAACGTCGCCGCGTGGCGGCACGAGCAGCAGCTGGAGCGGACGCGGCGCGTCCGGCCGGACCTGCTGCCGGAGGCGGGCGCGTAGGTTCCAGCGGTCTCGCGGGGGTTCCGCGCGTAGGCAGTCGTTTCGCGCGTGGGCAGTCGTTTCGCGCGTGGGCAGTCGTTTCGCGCGTGGGTGGTCGTTTCTTTCGACCCCCGACGCGCGTTTCTGCTTTCTCGCGCGCGCGGCATGGGACGGAACGGTCCACGGTCGGGAGGCTCGTGGCGGGGCCGCCACGAGCCTCCCGGCCGTCACACGGTTGCGTCTGCGCGCTGGGCGCGACGCAGCGTCAGGATCTCGGGACCGGTCTCGGTGACCGCGACGGTGTGCTCCACGTGCGCAGCACGGGACCCGTCGACGCTCTTGAGGGTCCAGCCGTCGTCGTCCTGGTAGAGCTCCGCGGTCCCCTGCATGAGCCAGGGCTCGATCGCGACGACGAGCCCGGGGCGGAGCTTCAGCCCGCGCCCGGGGCGACCGTCGTTCGGGACGTGCGGGTCGCCGTGCATCGTGCGGCCCACGCCGTGACCGCCGAACTGCAGGTTGACGTCGTAGCCGCCCTGGTGCGCGACCTCGCCGATGGCGTGGGAGACGTCGCCCAGCTTGTTACCGGGCGCCGCCTGCGCGATGCCCGCCGCGAGCGCGCGTTCCACCGTGTCGATGAGGCGCTGGTCCTCGGCCTGGTGCGTGCCGACCTGCACCGTGACGGCGGAGTCCGCGACCCAGCCGTCGACGCTCGCGGCGAAGTCGAGGCTCACCAGGTCGCCGTCCTGCAGGGAGTAGTCGAACGGCAGTCCGTGGAGTGCGGCGTCGTTGACGGAGGTGCAGAGGTTCTTGCCGAACGGTGACTTGCCGAAGGACGGGTGGTAGTCGACGTAGCAGCTCACCGCGCCGCGCTCCGCGATCATCCGCGCGGCCACCCGATCGAGGTCGAGGAGGTTCACGCCGACGTCCACTGTCGTGAGGAGCTCGTCGAGCACGTCGGCGACGAACCGGCCGGCGACGCGGAGTCCGTCGAGTTCAGCGGGGGTGCGGAGTTCGATCATGCGTCCATCCTCGCGTGTTTTCTGCCTCCGCTGTTTTGTGCGGTGCGACCTCTGTGGCAGTATGGACAGCTGTGCCCTGGCTGGACTCTGCCACGGGGGAGTCGCCGACACCGGGCACATCACCACTTCATCCAATTCGATCCGCGGCGACCCGTGTGCGTCCGCAGAGAGTGACCCAATCATGAGCCAACTCCTCGACAACGTCGACGCAGCATCGCTGCGTACCGACGTCCCGGACTTCCGCGCCGGTGACACCGTCAAGGTCCACGTCAACATCATCGAAGGCACGCGTTCGCGTATCCAGGTCTTCCAGGGTGTCGTCATCGGCCGTCAGGGCCACGGCCTCGGCGAGACCTTCAAGGTCCGCAAGGTCAGCTTCCAGGTCGGTGTCGAGCGCTGGTTCCCGGTGCACTCCCCGATCATCGACCACATCGAGGTCGTCACCCGCGGTGACGTCCGTCGCGCGAAGCTGTACTACCTGCGCGAACTGCGCGGCAAGGCGGCCCGTCGCAAGATCAAGGAGAAGCGCGACAACTGATCGCCTTCACAGCGAGCGTCCGCGAGCCGGACTCTGCTGGCAGCCCCTCGTCCATGTACGGTTGTGCATCGACGGGGGGCTTTCCCGTTGCGCGGGTCCGGCCCGCGTGGGCCCCTGTTCTGCCCGCCCGCGTGGGCCCTGTTCTGCCCGTTGCGCGGGTTGTGTTCTGAACGAGAGCGGAAATGACCGACACCACCGAGGAACCGGGGCGCAGGCCCCGTCCGCACAAGCAGCGGAACGGTGTCCTGACCTTCCTCCGCGACCTGCTCATCATCTTCCTCGCGGCACTCCTGGTCTCGTTCCTCGTCAAGACGTTCCTGATCCGCTCGTTCTACATCCCGTCCGCGTCGATGGAGAACACGCTGCAGATCAACGACCGCGTGATCGTGAACGAGCTCGTCCCGGACACGGTGTCGCTCAAGCGTGGCGACGTCGTCGTCTTCAAGGACCCGGGCGGATGGCTCACCGGGTCCGAGGTGCCGAGCGTCACGCCGACCTCGCAGCCCGCGAAGGCGATCGACTGGCTCCTGACGCAGGTGGGGCTCGGGACCGGTGACAGTGACGACCACCTCATCAAGCGCGTGATCGGTCTGCCCGGGGACAAGGTGGCGTGCTGCAACGACCTCGGCCAGATGACGGTCAACGGCGTCCCCATCAAGGAGCCGTACCTGAAGCTGCCTGCGGCGGAGACCCGCGCATCCGGGACCGACTTCTCCGTCACCGTGCCGAAGGGCACGATCTGGGTGATGGGCGACAACCGCTACGACTCCAAGGACTCCCGGTACAACGGCGACACCCCGTCCAAGGGCTTCGTTCCGCTGTCCGACGTCACCGGGCGTGCGTTCGTGATCTCCTGGCCGACCAGCAGGTGGACCTGGCTCGACGACTACCCGGACGTCTTCGCCGGCGTGGAGGAGAAGGACAAGTGACCCCCGTCCGCCCGTCGCTCCGCCTCGAGAAGTCCTACTTCGCCGAGGGCCGCGTGACGGTCATCGGGGTGGACGAGGTCGGACGCGGCGCGATCGCCGGACCGGTCGCCGTGGGGGTCGCGGCGGTCACCGTCGACGTGCGCCGGGTGCCACAGGGGCTCGCGGACTCGAAGCTCCTCTCCGCGGCACGTCGTACCGAGCTCGTCCCCGTCGTCACGCGGTGGGCCCGCACGGCGGTGGGCATGGCGTCGGCCGAGTTCGTCGACGAGCGGGGGATCATGCCGGCGCTCGGACTCGCGGGAGCGCGTGCGCTGGCGTCGCTCGCGTCGTCCGGGGTGTCGTTCGACGGCGCGATCGTGGTGCTCGACGGTTCGTTCGACTGGTTGTCGAGCGCCCTGCCGCCGTCGTTGGCGCCGGTCTCGTCGCCGCTCGACGTCGTGGTCCGTGTGAAGGCGGATCGCGACTGCGCCTCGGTGGCGGCCGCGTCCGTCGTCGCCAAGGTCGAGCGTGACGCCCTGATGGTGGCCGCGCACGACGACGCCCCGCACTACGCGTGGGCGTCGAACAAGGGGTACGGGTCGACGGCACACTACGACGCGATCCGGGCGGTCGGGCCGCACGCGCTGCACCGGAAGAGCTGGCTGCACGCCGCGTCGAGCGTCGCGCTGGACGGGTTCGACGAGCTCGTGGGGTGAGGTCGTCCGCGGTGCGCGTGTGCGCCGTAGACTATGGGCGCAATGGATGACGACGAATTCGACGACTACGACCGAGAGGTCGAGCTCGCTCTCTACCGTGAGTACCGCGACGTCGTGGCGCAGTTCCGCTACGTGGTCGAGACCGAGCGACGGTTCTACCTCGCCAACGAGGTGGAGCTCGCGCGTCGCGACACCGAGCACGACTTCTACTTCGAACTGACGATGAACGACGTCTGGGTGTGGGACGTCTACCGTTCCGACCGCTTCGTGAAGTCCGTCCGCGTGCTGACGTTCAAGGACGTGAATGTCGAAGAACTCACCTCGCGTGAACTCGAACTCCCGAAGGAACTCGCACTCGACGAGTGATCGTCATTTCGACGGAATCGCTGTGAAACGCCCAGTGCATTTCCGTGGGTGATGTATTTCCCGCTACGCTGGTCGGGAAATACATCCACCGTGCAGAGGAGTACGTAATGGCGCAGAAGGTCACCGTTCAGCTCGTCGACGATCTCGACGACTCACCGATCGCCGCGGGCGACGGTCGTACCGTCGAATTCGCATTCGACGGATCCACCTACGAGATCGACTTGAGCAACGACAACGTCGACAAGTTCCGTGAAGCGATCTCCGACTACGTCGCCGCAGCGCGCAAGGTGAGCGGGCGCCGCACCGGTGGGACCGCGCCGAAGTCCGCGCCGAAGCGCGGCAATTCCGAAGAACTCGCGAAGGTCCGTGAATGGGCCAAGGAGAACGGGTACGAGGTCTCGACCCGCGGCCGTATCTCCACCCAGGTGCAGGAAGCGTACGCAGCCGCACACTGACCCTGCTCCGCGAAGCCCGGTCGACCGTCATGGTCGGCCGGGCTTCGTCGTTCCTCCACAAGGGCTCTCGAGTGCACCGCCGTCCACAGGTCTTCGTGACGGGCTTGGGTTCTGCGACGGCTTCGCGAGTCTTGCCGCATGGGAACAGCGACATTGGGAGCCCGCGGCGAGACGATCGCCGCCGAATGGCTCGAAGCACACGGCTACACGGTGGTCGAACGGAATTGGCGGTGTGCCCGCGGCGAGATCGACATCATCGCCCGACATTCCGGTGATCTCGTCTTCATCGAGGTGAAGGCCCGCGCCGGCGCCACGACCGGGCATCCGCTCGAGGCGATCACGGCAGCGAAACTCAGTCGGTTGCGGCGCCTCGTGCCCGCCTGGTTCGCGGCACATCCCGAAGCGTCGGCGCGGCACATCCGGATCGACGCGATCGCCGTGCACGTCCTCGGCGCTCGCTCCGTCGTCGAGCACGTCGAGGCGATCGCATGACCGAGATCGGTCGCGCCGCCGCCGTCGCGCTGCTCGGGGTGAGCGGACGTCTCGTCGAGGTCGAAGCGCACCTGACCAGCCAGCTGCCGGGGTTCAGCATCATCGGCCTGCCCGACACCTCCCTCGGCGAAGCCCGGGAACGCGTCCGCTCGGCGGCGACGAACGCCGGGTGCCCGTTGCCGGCACGGCGGATCACCGTGAACCTGACACCCGCGGCGATCCCGAAGCGGGGATCCGGCTTCGACCTGGCGATCGCGATGGCGGTGCTCGCCGCCACGGGCACCGCGCCGCGGGTGTCCGGCCGTGTCGTCTACATCGGTGAGCTCGGGCTCGACGGTCGAGTCCGTCCGGTCCCGGGCGTGATCCCGATGACCCTCGCGGCACGGGCGGCCGGAGCCGACCGCGTGGTCGTCCCGATCGGGAACCTCGACGAAGCACGGGTCGTGCCCGGAGTCGTCGTCCACGGCGTCGACTCACTCCGCGGGGCCGCGATCGATGCGGGGGCGCTCCTGCCCCCGGTCGACGTCGACCCGGTCCTGCTCGAGTCACCCGCCGACACCGCGATGCCGCTCGCGGAACTCGGCGACGTCGTCGGCAACGAAGTGGGCGTCCGCGCGATGATCGCGGCCGCTGCCGGTGGGCACCACGTCCTGCTCCTCGGACCACCCGGAGCGGGCAAGACCATGCTCGCCGAACGGCTGCCGGGCATCATGCCCGACCTCCGTGGTGAAGCCGCGCTCGAAGTCGCGGCCGTCCGCTCCGTCGCCGGGCTCGGATCCCGGTCGTGGACCACACGGCCGCCGTGGGAAGCCCCGCACCACTCCGCATCCGCAGTCGCGCTCATCGGCGGCGGGTCCGGCACCATCCGACCGGGCGCGGTGTCCCGGGCCACCCGGGGGATCTTGTTCCTCGATGAAGCCCCCGAGTTCCCGCGGGTCGTGCTCGATGCGCTCCGACAGCCACTCGAGTCCGGGCGCATCACCGTGCACCGTGCTGCCGGCGCCGCCGAGTTCCCGGCACGGTGTCAGGTGGTCCTCGCGGCGAACCCCTGTCCGTGTGGCCACGCCGGCGCCCGCCCCGACCTCGGCGGTCCCGCGTGCGACTGCAGCCCGACGACCGTCCGGCGGTACCTCGGACGGATGTCCGGGCCGCTGCTCGACCGGATCGACATCCGCGTGCACGTGCAGCGAGTGACGACCGGCGCGATCCGACGTGCCGACGGGGCGACCCCGACGAGTGCGGGCGCCCGGGGGATCGTCGCGACCGCGCGGGACCGGATGACGACGCGGCTCGAGGGCACCGGGTGGGGCACGAACGCCGAGGTCGCGGGCAGTTGGCTGCGCAGAGCCGGACGCTTGGAACCGGGGGCGACGTCGCTCCTCGACCGCGCACTCGACCTCGGCACGCTCACCATGCGGGGATGGGACCGGGTCATGCGCCTGGCGTGGACGATCGCCGACCTGGACGGCGTCGACCGTCCGGGTGAGGCGCAGGTCAGGGCCGCTCTGGCACTCCGGAGCGCACTGTGATGCCGGCGACTCAGGCCCGACCCGAAGCAGTCGACCTGCGGTCGGTTCGGCCGTGGGGTCTGCCCGAGGACACCGCCGACGCCCTCGCGCGCATCGCGTGGAGCACCATCGTCGAACCCGGTGACTCGACCGCGGGCCGGCTCGTCGCGATGCTCGGAGCGTCCCGGTCGCTCGGCCTGGTGCTCGACACGATCAACGGCCGCGGCTCGTCGATCGTGCGTGCCTGCTGGGACTCCGGCGAGGTCACGGGCGACGACCTCCATTCGCTCGAGCCATCGCTCGACGCCGGGCTCGCGCGGTGGCGCCCCCGTGCCGACCGGATCGACGTGGCCGAGGTCGTCCGTGCCGCGGCAACCGTCGGCGGAGCGCTCGTCCTGCCCGGAGATCCGGACTGGCCGACGCGGTTCGACGACCTCGAGGCACACGCACCGCTCGTGGTCTGGAGCCGAGGCACTCCGCTCGCCGACCGGTCACGCCTGGTCCACCCGCCGACGCTCGCCGTCGTGGGGTGCCGGGCGAACACGCTCGCCGGCGCCGAAGCCGCGGCAGAGATCACGTCGTCCGCGGCCGATGCGGGATGCACCGTGGTCAGTGGCGGCGCGTACGGGATCGACGCCGTCGCGCACCGGGTGGCGATCGCCGCGGGCACGCCGACGGTCGCGGTGCTCGCCGGCGGGATCGACCAGCTGTACCCGACCGGGCACGTCGAACTCCTGCGCAACGTCAGCCGGCAGGGGGTGCTCCTCGCGGAGTCGCCGCCCGGCACCCGGCCGACACGGTGGCGATTCCTCGCCCGGAACCGGCTGATCGCCGCGCTCGGGGACGCCGTCGTCGTGGTCGAAGCCGCAGCCAGATCCGGCGCGCTCAACACCGCCAACCACGCGGCGCAGCTCGGGCGGCCGGTCCTCGCCGTACCCGGCGCGTTCTCCTCGCCCGCGTCCGTCGGGTGTCACCGGCTCGTCGCCGACGGTCGTGCCGTGCTGGCCGTCCGCCCCGAGGACCCCGCGCGGGCGGCGATCGCGGCGCACTCCGGAGTGGACCGGTTCGAGGACACCGCGCTCACCCTCAGCGGGCCGGCCGAGGACCCGGAGGTCCTGCGGGTCATCGACGCGCTCGGACGCCGCCGGGCGACCACGACCATCGACGTCGCCCGACGATCGGGGCTCTCGGTCATGGCCGCCACGGACGCGCTGGCACTCGCCGAGCTGCAGGGGCTCGTCCACCGCCGGTCCGACGGTTGGGCGGCCGTCCCACCTCCAGCGAGGCGGTCGTGATCGCGCGTGCACGACCCGCCTACGCTGGGCGGCATGGACGACCACCGAGGCGGTGCTCCCGCTGGAAGGCTCGACGTGGCCGTGGAGGCGTTCCTCGCGCACGCCGCCCACGGGCGCGGGCTCAGCGAACAGACGGTCCGTGCTTACCGCGGGGACCTCGAGGACCTCCTCCGGTCGGCCGCGGTCCGCGGTGTCGAACAGCTCGACGGGCTGACGCTCGACGTCCTCCGCGACTGGCTGTGGGAAGCGAACGAGCGGGGACTGGCCCGGGCGAGCATCGCCAGGCGCTCGTCGTCCGTCCGCGCGTTCACCCGGTGGGCGAGCGAGACGGGGCTCGTGGCGACGGACCCGGGGGTGCGGTTGCGGGCGCCGAAGGGGGCGTCGCACCTCCCGCGCGTCGTGTCCGAGGACCAGGTGCGCGTGCTGCTCGACGGGCTCGCTGCCCGTGCGGCGGGGGACGACCCAGGGGCGCTCCGCGACGTCGCACTCGTCGAGCTCCTCTACGCGGCGGCGATCCGCGTGAGCGAGCTGGTGGGCATCGACACAGCCGACGTGGACCGCGGGCGGCTCACCGTCCGGGTCCTCGGCAAGGGCGGGAAGGAGCGGGTGGTGCCCTTCGGTGTGCCCGCTCGGGACGCGATGGAGGCCTGGCTGTCGCGAGGCCGCCCGGTGCTCCTCGAGCGCGCCGCGGCCGCGAGCTCAGGCTCGGCCGCGGCCGCTGCCGCTGCCGCTGCCGCTGCCGCTGCGGGCGCGGGCGCGGGCACGGGCGCGGGCGCGGGCACGGCGACGGGGAGATCGGCTGTGGCCACGGACGCGCTGTTCCTCGGGGATCGCGGTGGTCGGCTCGGGGTCCGGAGCGCGTACCGGATCGTGGCACGGCTGCTCGAGGACCTGCCCGGCGAGGGGCCGAGCGGACCGCACACCTTCCGGCACACCGCGGCGACGCACCTGCTCGACGGGGGAGCGGACCTCCGTGCCGTCCAGGAACTCCTCGGTCACGCAAGCCTCGGCACGACGCAGATCTACACCCACGTTTCCTCCGCCCGCCTCCGCGAGGTCTACCGCACGGCCCATCCCCGCGCCTGACCGCGCGCAGGTCAGCGACTCGGCTCGGTCTCGGTCTCGGTTCGGTCGCGCGACCGGCTCGTTCCGGCCCGGTCGGCTCGTTCCCGCGGGACGAACTCGTTCCCGCGCGACCGGCTCGCTCCGGCACGACCGCCTCGGTCACGATCGGCTCGGTCTCGCGCGACCAGTGGGTCACCCGGGCCACGCCGACTCGGGCAGCAGTACCGGCCACTCCGCGGCGGGCAGGTAGGGCGTCGGATCGACGTACCGGTCGTCGAGTCGGGCACCGAGGTGCACGCACGGAGCCGTCGCCGGGCAGTGCCCGACGGCGACGGCACCGACGGGATCGCCCTGGCGCACCGCGTCGCCCTTCGCCACGAGTGGAGTGACCGAGTCGAGCGTGCTCACCAGCCCCGAACCGTGGTCGATCGTCACGACCGGGCGTCCGCCGACCGACCCCGCGAACGCCACGACCCCGTCGTCGACCGCCACCGCCGGGAGCCCGAGCGGCGCGGCCACGTCGATCCCGCGGTGTCCCGCCGAGTAGTCGTCCGCGGGGGCTTCCCACCCGCGCTCGACCACGCGAGACCCGGTCGGCCACATCCACGGCGGCTCACCGGTCTCGCCCGGTTCGGTCACGCGCACGGTGACGCTCGCCGGTGCCGGTGCCGGTGCAGCCGAGTCGAGCGGCCCGACCGCGCCCACGAACAGCGCCGCCACGAGGAGCGCGGGCGGTGCCAGGGTTCGTTGATTCATGAGAACCAGCCTCGTGCGCTGGGGCCGCAGCGCACCGGGGCGGAGGTCCATCTGTGGATGGCGGGGCGAGCCTCCAGGCTGTGGGGGAGTCGGCGTTCCTGCGTGCGTCTGCATCTTCCGACACCGCGGGTGTCGTTCGACTTGCGCGGTGTCGACGCATGCGGGTGCATCCGGTACGTCTGCTTCTTCCGACACCGCGGGTGTCGTTCGACTGGCGCGGTGTCGACGCATGCGGGTGCATCCGGTACGTCTGCATCGTCCGACACCGCGGGGCCGTTGCGCGGGCAAGCAGCGACGATGCTGATGTCGTACGACAGCGACCTCGTCGTTCCGCATCGGGCGGGGCCGTTGCGCGGGCAAGCAGCGACGATGCTGATGTCGTACGACAGCGACCTCGTCGTTCCGCATCGGGTTCCGCCCCGCCGCGCCGCCGCCATGCGCCGCCGCCCTGCCGCTCGCCGCTCGCCCCGCCGCCCCCGAACACAACCCGGTTATGACCACCAGCCGATCGGAGAGTAACGTCGGGGCCGCTCCGGACCACGCAACGCCGCTCGGACGGCGAATCGAGCCGACCGCCGGGGCACCGTGCACCATCCCGCACGGCGGCAGAACACCAGGAGCATCGTGTCGAACACAGCCACCGGGCACGGCGAAGACCGTGCGTTCAAGGGGAAGGTCACCGCGTTCGCCATCGCAGCAGCGGTGGGCGGTTTCCTCTTCGGATTCGACTCGTCCGTCATCAACGGCGCGGTCGACGCGATCAAGGGCGAGTTCGGCCTGTCCGAGGCCGCCAGCGGCTTCGCGGTCGCCTCAGCCCTCATCGGCTGCGCGTTCGGCGCGTACTTCGCCGGCCGCCTCGCGGACCGCTGGGGTCGCACCCGCGTGATGTTCTGGGCGGCGGTGCTGTTCTTCGTCTCGTCGATCGGTGCCGGCTTCGCCTTCGCCACGTGGGACTTCGTGATCTGGCGTCTCGTCGGTGGTCTCGGCATCGGGACCGCGTCGGTCATCGCGCCGGCGTACATCTCCGAGGTCTCCCCGAAGGCGATCCGCGGCCGTCTGGCGTCGTTCCAGCAGCTCGCGATCACGCTCGGCATCTTCGCCGCGCTCCTGTCCGACCAGTTCTTCGCGGTCACGGCGGGCGGCGCGTCCGAGGTCGTCGCCGGTCTTCCGGCGTGGCGCTGGATGTTCCTGGTCGGCATCGTCCCGTCGGTGGTCTACGGCATCCTGGCGATCACGCTGCCGGAGTCGCCGCGGTACCTGCTCGCGAAGGGCCGCAAGGACGACGCGCGCGAAGTCATGACGAAGATCGTGCCGCGCGACACCGTGAACACGAGCCTGGAAGAGATCCAGGACGGCATCGAGAAGGAAGCCAAGGAGAAGAAGGGCTCGATCCGCGGCAACCGCTTCGGGCTGCAGCCCATCGTCTGGGTCGGCATCATCCTCGCCGTCCTGCAGCAGTTCGTCGGCATCAACGTGATCTTCTACTACTCGACGACGCTCTGGCAGGCCGTCGGCTTCAAGGAGAGCGACTCGTTCCTCATCTCCACGATCACCTCGGTGGTCAACGTCGCGGTGACGTTCATCGCGATCTTCCTCGTCGACAAGGTCGGTCGGAAGCCGCTCCTCGTGGCCGGCTCCGCGGGCATGTTCGTGTCGCTCCTCATGGTCGCGATCGCGTTCTCGCAGTCGAAGCTCGTGGACGGCGCCCCGAGCCTCCCGGGCGCATGGGGCCTGATCGCCCTGGTCTTCGCGAACCTCTTCGTGGTGTCGTTCGGCGCCACGTGGGGACCGCTCATGTGGGTCCTGCTCGGTGAGATGTTCCCGAACCGCATCCGCGCCACGGCGCTGGGGATCGGTTCGGCGGCGAACTGGATCGCGAACTTCATCGTCACGATCACGTTCCCGGTGCTCTCCGGCTTCAACCTCACGGTGACCTACGGCATCTACGCGCTGTTCGCGCTCGTCTCGCTCTTCTTCGTCATCGCGAAGATCCCCGAGACGAAGGGCCGCTCCCTCGAGGAGATGGGCATCAGCGCCGAGGGCGATGCGGTGAAGGCCAAGTCCTAGCAAGACCGGAAGAACCGGCCTGGAGGCACGGTGCGGGTCCGACCCGCACCGTGCCTCCTTTCTGTTAGCATTTCTCCAGCAGTGCGCTGATGCGCGCTGACTTCGCGTGTCCACAGTGCTTGTCACGGGCAGTGCTCTTCACGGGCAGTGCTTGTCATCGAGCACGGCATCCGACCACCGGTCCCGCTCTCACGAGCGGGCGGTCGTGCGCCAGGACACCAGGGATCGCGACCTCCGGTCGCGTTCGACACAACCGCAACAGGTCCGCAGCACGCCTGCGCGCCGAAACACAGAAGGAGGACGGCACATGGCCGTCGTCACCATCCGCCAGCTGCTCGACAGCGGCGTCCACTTCGGACACCAGACCCGTCGGTGGAACCCGAAGGTGAAGCGCTTCATCCTCGCCGAGCGCTCGGGCATCCACATCATCGACCTGCAGCAGTCGCTGGCCTACATCGACCGCGCGTACGACTTCGTCAAGGAGACGGTCTCGCACGGTGGCACGATCCTCTTCGTGGGCACCAAGAAGCAGGCGCAGGGCTCCATCGCCGAGCAGGCGACCCGCGTCGGCCAGCCGTACGTCAACCAGCGTTGGCTCGGCGGTCTGCTCACGAACTTTCAGACGGTCTCCAAGCGCCTCGCGCGCATGAAGGAGCTCGAGGAGATCGACTTCGACGACACGACGAAGGGCTTCACCAAGAAGGAGCTCCTCATCAAGAAGCGCGAGCTGGACAAGCTCCACAAGACCCTCGGTGGTATCCGCAACCTCACGCGGACCCCGAGCGCGCTCTGGATCGTCGACACCAAGAAGGAGCACCTCGCCGTCGACGAGGCGCAGAAGCTCGGGATCCCGGTCATCGGCATCCTCGACACCAACTGCGACCCCGACGAGATCAACTACCCGATCCCGGGGAACGACGACGCGATCCGCTCCGTCGGCCTGCTGACCCGCATCATCGCGGACGCCGCTGCCGAGGGCCTCAAGACCCGCCACAACGGTGGCTCCGACGAGGAAGCGGCCGAGCCGCTCGCCGAGTGGGAGCAGGAGCTCCTCGGTGGCGAGACGACGACGGCCCCGGCCGCCGACGCCGCGCCCGAGGGCAGCACCGTCGAAGAGAACGACGCTGACGCGCAGGTCGCCGCCAAGGAGATCGGCGAGCCGATCGCCGACGAGGCGAAGAACGCCGAGCCGACCGCTGAGGCCGAGGCCGCTGCGGAGACCACCCCCGCCGAGTGAGTGTCCGAGGGCGTCGGGCCACACGGCCCGGCGCCCTCGACTCCGCTCTCCACACACGCATAGTCCAGAAAGGACGCCATTCAATGGCAAACTTCACCGCTCAGGACGTGAAGAAGCTCCGCGAGGACCTCGGGGCCGGCATGATGGACGCGAAGAACGCGCTCGTCGAGGCCGACGGCGACTACGACAAGGCCGTCGAGCTGCTCCGCATCAAGGGTGCGAAGGCCGTCGCCAAGCGCGATGACCGTGCCACCTCCGAGGGCGTCGTCGTCGCGACCGCCGACAACGGTGCCGCCACCGTCGTCGAGCTCGCCAGCGAGACCGACTTCGTCGCGAAGAACGAGAAGTTCACCACCCTCGCCGACAAGGTCCTCGCCGCGGTCGCCGCTGCGGGTGCCGCCGACGTCGCCTCGGCGAACGAGGCCCCCCTCGACGGCAAGACGGTGCTCGACGTCGTCAACGAGAGCGCCGCGGCGCTCGGCGAGAAGCTCGAGGTCCGCACGGTCCGCCGTGTCGAGGGCTCGAAGTTCGAGATCTACCTGCACAAGACGAGCCAGGACCTGCCGCCGCAGATCGCCGTCGTCGTCGCCTACGACGGTGACAACGCCGCCGAGGCCCGCTCGATCGCGCAGCACGTCGCGTTCGCGAACCCGTCGTACCTCACGCGCGACGAGGTCCCGACCGAGGCGATCGAGAAGGAGCGTGCGACCGTCGAAGCGATCACGCGCGAAGAGGGCAAGCCGGAGGCCGCCCTCCCGAAGATCGTCGAAGGTCGCGTCAACGCCTTCATCAAGGGCATCGCGCTCCTCGACCAGGACTACGCGAAGGACAACAAGATCTCCGTCGCGAAGGCCGCCGAGAACGCCGGCATCACGATCCAGGGCTTCGCCCGCGTCAAGGTCGGCGCGTAACGAACCCATGACGGGGTCAGGAACCAATCGGTTCCTGGCCCCGTTTTCGCGCCCGCGGCCCACCGGCCGCCCGGGCGCTAGTAGATTCCACGAGACTCCGTAACGAAGGGCGAGCACATGACCGACGAGAAGACCGGACGACGACGGGTCCTGCTGAAGCTCTCCGGAGAGGCCTTCGGTGCCGGCTCCCTGGGCGTGAACCCCGACGTGATCGGCAGCATCGCGAAGGAGATCGCCGTCGCCGCGCGTGACGTCGAGGTCGCCATCGTGGTCGGCGGAGGGAACTTCTTCCGCGGCGCCGAGCTCTCCCAGCGCGGCATGGACCGTGGGCGTGCCGACTACATGGGCATGCTCGGCACCGTCATGAACGCCCTCGCGCTGCAGGACTTCCTCGAGCAGGCCGGTGCGGCCACGCGCGTGCAGTCCGCGATCAGCATGACCCAGGTCGCGGAGCCGTACATCCCGCGGCGCGCGGAGCGACACCTCGAGAAGGGCCGCGTCGTGATCTTCGGTGCGGGTGCGGGACTGCCGTACTTCTCGACCGACACCGTCGCCGCACAGCGTGCGCTCGAGATCGGTGCCACCGAGGTCCTCGTCGCCAAGAACGGCGTCGACGGCGTGTACTCGGCGGACCCGAAGAAGGACCCGACCGCCGAGAAGCTGCACCACGTGACCTACCAGGACGCGCTGCTCAAGGGCCTCAAGGTCGTCGACGCCACCGCGTTCTCGCTCTGCATGGACAACGGCATGCCGATGCACGTGTTCGGCATGGAGGGCGAGGGCAACGTCCAGGCCGCGATCCGCGGTGAGCGCATCGGCACGGTGGTCAGCAACTGACCTCCCCGGCTGACTAGACTCGACGACGTACCGAAGGAGAACCACCGTGATCAGTGATGTCATGAGCGAAGCCACCGAGAAGATGGCCAAGGCCGTCGACGTCGCCAAGGACGACTTCTCGACCGTCCGGACCGGCCGCATCAACGCCGCGCTCTTCCAGAAGATCCCGGTCGACTACTACGGGTCCCCGACGCCGCTCGCGCAGCTCGCGTCCCTCCAGACGCCCGAAGCGCGCACGCTGATCGTGACGCCGTACGACAAGACGGCGCTGAAGGAGATCGAGCGGTCCATCGCGACCTTCCCGAACCTCGGCGCCAGCCCCACGAACGACGGCGAGATCGTCCGTGTGACGATCCCGGAACTCACGCAGGACCGCCGCAAGGAGTTCGTCAAGCTCGTCCGGAGCAAGGGCGAAGACCACAAGGTCGTCATCCGCAACATCCGCCGCAAGGCGAAGGACGACCTCGACGCGCTGAAGGGTGAGATCTCCGACGACGAGATCGCCCGCGGCGACAAGGACCTCGAGGCCCTCACGAAGAAGCACGTCGACCTCATCGACGACGCGCTGAAGAAGAAGGAAGCCGAACTCCTCGAGGTCTGATGCCCCGTCGTGACGAGGGCGCTGACCGCCCCACAGCAGATGACCCCCGTCCGGCGGCGAAGGGCCTCAGGCACGATTTCGATGCCAGGGCCCGCGCCGCTCGGACGGACTTCGAGGCGCAGATCCGCCAGCGCCGCGCGTCGTTCGACGCCCGCAACGAGGCGCTGACCGCGCGCACCGGACGGAACCTCCCGGCCGCCATCGCGATCGCCCTGGCGTTCGCGGTGGTGATGCTCGGGTCGCTCCTGATCTGGGAGCCCGCCTTCATGGTGGTCGCCGCCTTCCTGATCGGCTTCGGCGTCTGGGAGCTCGCGAGCGCCATGCGCTTCGCCGGCCGCGACGTCCCGCGGATCCCGAGCGTCGCCACCGCCATCGCGATGGTGCCGGCGGCGTTCCTGGGCGGTCAGGTCGAAGCGCTCTTCACCATCCTCGGTGGGATCGTGCTGATCACGGTGTGGCGCCTGGTCGAGGTCCTGTTCGCCCGGCAGAAGCCGTCGGCGGGCAACGTCTTCCGTGACCTGACGAACGGCTTGTTCGTCCAGGCGTACGTCACCCTCCTCGGCGCCTGCGTCGTGCTGCTCTCCGCGCTCCAGGACGGTGCGCTTTGGGTCGTCGGCTTCATCCTCGTGGTCGTCGCGGTCGACACCGGCGCCTACGCCACCGGCCTGAACTTCGGGAAGCACCCGATGGCCCCCCGGATCAGCCCGAAGAAGACCTGGGAGGGCTTCGCGGGCTCCGTCGCGGCGAGCATCATCGTCGGGATCCTGGTCGCCTGGCTCATGCTCGGGCTGCCGTGGTGGACGGGCGTGGTCCTCGGTGTGCTCATCTCCGGGTCCGCGACGCTCGGCGACCTCACGGAGTCGATGATCAAGCGTGACCTGGGGATCAAGGACATCTCGTCCTTCCTGCCCGGGCACGGTGGTCTGCTCGACCGGATCGACAGCATCCTGCCGTCCGCGGCCGTGGCGTACCTGCTCTACCTCGTCGTCAACCACTGAGCCGCGACCGGGACCCTCGGAGCCGCTGCCCGCGCGTCCAGCTCCCACCAGGGGAGTGTGCTGGCAGAATGTCGGCGTGCCCACGACGTTCCCGACAGCTCCCCGTTCGGTCCTCGGTTACGACATCGACGAGGTCGAGCGTTTCCTCGAGGATGCCCGCAGCGCCTACACGGCCAACGACAGCGCCCCCGGCATCGAGGCGGCGAAGATCCGCGCGACCGCGTTCTCGATGAAGAAGGGCGGCTACTCGACGCAGCACGTCGACGCCGCACTCGAGCGGCTCGAGGACGCCTTCGCCACCCGGGAGCGCGAGCGCGAGATCGCCGACGTCGGGCAGAAGTCCTGGTACGCCGAGGCCCGCACGAAGGCGTCCGACGTGGTGGCCCGCCTCGAACGTCCCGAGGGGCAGCGCTTCCACCGGGTGAACTTCCTGTCGACGGGGTACCACCCCAAGGACGTCGACGCGTTCGCCAAGCGGCTCGACGGGTACTTCCGTGAAGGCAAGCCGCTCAGCCTCACCGAGGTCCGCTCGATCGTGTTCCGACCGAAGCACGGCGGGTACCGCGAGGCCCAGGTGGACGCCCTCCTCGACGCCGTCGTCGAGGTCATGCTCGCGGTCCGGTAGCCCCGAACCGCGCCGCAGACCGCGCGAACCGACGCGCCGGGCACCGGTGCTTCGCTTTCCGTGATCGTTCCGTTATCCTGGACGGACTCATGGGCAGGCACACGGCAGACATTCGATCCGACCGCGCAACCCGGCAGCAGTTCGACCACCCCGTGGTCAGCGAACGCCGCGCGGCACAGAACCGAATCCGCACCGCGGACACCTCGGTTGCTCAGACGAACCCGACGGCGACGATGCCGGCACCCGGGAACGTCGCTCCCAAGTCCGTCGCGGAGAACCGCGTCAGTCCGCAGGTCGAACTCGCTCCGGCGACGCCCGCTGACCCGCGCATCGTGAAGCAGCGCCGCGCGAGCGTCGCCCGCACCACCGCGCCGAAGGCCCTCAAGCCGGTCTCCGAGCGGGGGCTCAACGGTTTCATGCGCAAGCGCGCCACGATCCCCGCGCTCTCCTTCTTCGCCGTGTTCGGCTTCGTCGGCGGTTCGCTCTTCAACCCGCTGCAGGCGGACGTCGCGCAGGCCGCGGTCTCCACGCCCGTCCTGACGAAGGCCCCCGCGGTCCCGCAGCAGTACACCGCGCACGGCACCTACGCCGCGTTCGACGTCACCCGCGACGGCTACGACATCACGAAGCCGGCGCCGAAGGTCGTCAAGCCCGCCGTCACTGCGACCGATGACGCCGACACCGCGACCGACAGCACCGCGGCCAAGACCACGGTCACCGCGTCGAACAGCATCGCCGCCGTCGCAGCGACCCCGGACCCGGGCAGCGCGCAGGCCATCGCACTCCAGCTCGTCACCGCACGCGGCTGGGGGACCGACCAGTACAACTGCCTCGTCTCCCTGTGGAACAAGGAGTCGGGCTGGCGCGTGAACGCCTACAACCCGAGCGGCGCGTACGGCATCCCGCAGGCACTGCCGGGCAGCAAGATGGCCTCGGCCGGCGCCGACTGGCAGACGAACCCCGCCACGCAGATCACGTGGGGTCTCAACTACATCTCCGGCGTCTACGGCACCCCGTGTGGCGCCTGGGGTCACAGCCAGTCCTTCAACTGGTACTGATCGGCGGTTCCGGATGCCGCGCAGCAACCGGCCGCGGCGTCCGCGTGGTCGGGTCGACGATCGTCGCGTCGCGACCCCTGGCCCCGAGGAATCCGGCCTCGACCGCCTGATGAGCGGGTGGAAGCGGACCGAGGTTCGTCGTGGGCGCGAGTACGCCGTGCAGCCGATCTCCGCCGCGTCGGCGCAGAAGGAGTACGTCTGCCCGGGCTGCGGCGGTGCCGTGCTGCCCGGCGTCGCGCACGTCGTGGTCTGGCGCACCGACGGGGTCCTGGGCGATGCCGCCGACCTCGCGTCCCGCCGCCACTGGCACACCCACTGCTGGAGGACCGCATGACCGGTGAGGAGACCCCGACCGACGGGCCCGACACGGAGATCCGCTCCGCCACCGTCCTGCCGGCCCGTCGCACCGACATCGAGCTCATCACCGACGACCACCTGACCCTCGTCGGGGAGCTCGCCGAGCCGCTTGATCGCCCTGCCCGCGGCACGATCGTCACGCTGCACCCGCTCCCCACCGCGCAGGGCTTCATGGACTCGCACGTCCTGAAGAAGGCCGCCGCGCGGCTGCCGGAACTCGCGGACATCGCGGTGCTCCGCTTCAACTTCCGCTCGGTGTCCTCACCCCGAGGCACGTCCGAGGGCACCTTCGGTGAGGGGGTCTCGGAGGGCTTCGACCTCCGCGCCGCGGTCACCGACGTCGTCGACCGCGGATTGCCGACCCCGTGGCTCGTCGGCTGGTCCTTCGGCACCGAGGTCATCCTCAAGCACGCGCTCGAGCACGTCGACGCCGGTACCGTTGCCGGGGTCGTCCTGCTGTCGCCACCCCTGCACCGCACCACGGACGACGAGCTCGCCCGCTGGGCCGCGGTGTCGGTCCCGGTCGTGGCGCTGGTCCCCGAGCACGACGACTTCCTGCAGCCGGCGGAGGCAGCACGGCGTTTCGCGCTCGCACCGAACGTCCGGGTCGTCCCCGTGGCCGGTGCGAAGCACCTCTGGGTGGGGGAGCGCTACGTCCGCGTCGTGCTCGACGCGATCGCCGACCTGGTGGTCCCGGGCAGCGCACCGCTGCCGACCGACTGGCCGCGCTGAGACCCTGCTCCGGGCCGCGTGTGCGCCCGGAACCGGCCGTCTGAGCGCGGTGACCCGGTCTGGAGGCGCGTCACGGGCCTCCCGACCGGATCCGTCTCAGGAGTTGGTGGCGTCCACCCCGGCCGGGGAGTCGTCGACGACCCCTGCGGCATGCGACAGCACGCCCCGGAGGTTCTCGAGGTACCCGGCGACCGCTTCGCGCTCGGTGCGGATCGCGGCGAGGCGGTCCTCCGCCTCGGCGATCTGCTCTGCCGTGCGCTCCTCGGCTTCGGCGACGATGCGGTGCGCGCGCTCGTTCGCCTCGTGCAGGACGGTGCGCGCGTGCTCCTCGGCGTCCGCGGTGCTGGTGCGCTCGAGGTCGTTCGCCTCTTGCTGCAGGCGCTCGGCACGCTCCCGGGCCTCGGTCGCGCGGCGGGTGGCCTCCGCGAGCTGCAGGTTCGCCTCGTCCAGGTACTTCTGCGTCTCGGTGACCGTCTCGTGGTGCTTCTGCAGGTAGTCCTGCTCGGCGTCGTCGCGGCGGCCGGCGAGCTCGGACTCGAGGGTCGTGCGGGCTTCGTCGCGCTCCCGGGCGATCTCGGCGCGGACCTCGTCGCGTTCCTTGGCGAGGTCGGCGCGCGCGGTGTCGATCTCCTGACGGAGGGCGGTGCGCTCGGCTTCGAGGGCGCCGAGTTCGGTGCTGCGGCGGTCGGCGATCTCGGTGTCGACCTCGGCGTGCTCGCGCTCCCGCCGGGCGGCGAGCTCGGCGTCGTGGTCCTGAGCGGCGCGTTCGGCGGCGGCGAGGGCCTCGGCGCGCTCCCGCTCGATGCGGCTGCGGTGCTCCGCGGTCTCGCGGGCGATCCGGTCCGCGGTCTCCTGCGACAGGCGCTCGTTCTCGGCGGCCGTCTGCTCGGCATCGACGCGGAGCTGCGCGCGAGCGGCTTCGATCTCCTGCGCGAGCGCGGTGCGGGCGGACGCCAGCTCACGGTCCCACTCGGCGCGGGCGGCGGCGAGTTCCTCGTCGAGGAGTCGGCTGCGGTCGGCGAGTTCGGCGTCGAGTTCCGCGCGGCGGCCATCGACCTCTGCGGCGAGGTCCGCGCGCCCGGTCGCGATCTCGAGCTCGAGGGCGCGGCTGCGCTCGGCGTGCTCGTGCTCCCACGCGGCGCGACCGTCGGTGATCTCGCGGTCGAGGGCTTCGCGGCGGGTGCGTTCGTCGCGGTCGAGGTCGTCCACGCGTCGGGCGTGGTCGGCATCGAAGACGCTGCGACGGTGCTCGGTCTCGCGGTCGAGGTCCGCGGCGGCGCTCCGGGCGTCCGCAGCTTCGCGCTGGGCGAGTTCGCGGAGCTCGGCGACCTCGTGCTCGACACCGGCACGGAGGGCGTTCGTGTCACGGATCGCGACCGAGCGGGTCTCTGCGGCTTCGGTCACGGCGGCACCGCGGATGGCGGCGGCTTCGTTCCGGGCGTCCTGCGTGAGCATGCCGGCTTCGGCGCGGGCGCGCTCGACGGTGTCGGCGGACTCGGCGCGGGCACGGGCGAGTTCGTTCGTCGCGCGGGTGCGGGCGTCTTCGAGGGTCTCGCGTGCTTCTTCGGTGGCTTCGCGGACGGTGCGGTCGGCCTCGGCGCGGCTGGAGGCACGGAGGCGCTGTGCGTCGATGTCGGCCTGGCTGATCAGCCGGGTGGACTGTTCTTCTGCGACGCGGAGCGTGGACTCGAGGCGTGTGCCGAGTCCGCTGTAGGTGGGGGTGCCGGCTTCGTCGAGCTCGGCCTGCACGTCGGTGAGACGGGTCTGCAGGAGACGGATCTCCTTCGCGGCTTCCGCTCGGTCGTTGTTCGACTTGATGAGCTCGCGACGCAGGTCGTTCAGAGCGCGGTCCACGTCGTCCTTGCGGTACCCCCGCATCTCGGTCCCGAACTCTGCCTCGTCGTTCGCCACGTGTCGCTCCCGCTGCTCCTCCGGACGGCTCGGTGCCGCCCGCGCGTCGAGTGTAGTGGTGCCGCTCGGGCCGCGTCTGAGCCTGTGGAAAGTGCCCCGGGATGCGCCACCCAGCGTCTCTCGCGTATCCTGGGCCGTTGATTCGCGCGCCGATTCCCCCACCCCGGCGCGGAGGGAGAGAGATCCGTGCGATTCGTCCTGGCGATCGTCGCCTTCGTCATCGGGTTGCTGCTCGTCGGCCTCGGTGTGGCACAGCGGACCGTGTTCGCCCCACCGTCGTCCATCGTCGCGCAGTCCTCCACGACCACGAAGGCGCCGGTGACCGTCATCCCGGGCACCGTCCTCAACGCGAACCCGGGGTACCAGCGGATCAACATCGCCGGTTCCGGCACGGTGTTCGCGGCCTACGGCAAGACCTCCGACGTCACGGCGTGGGTCGGTGACGCGGAGCACAACACGCTCCGCTACGACGCCGACACGTCGAAGCTCGTCGCGAAGACGACCGGCAGCGAGTCGACCGTCCCGGACCCGAAGGGCAGCGACCTCTGGTACCAGGAGTACGACGGCGCCGGGCAGTTCACGGTGCGTCTGCCCGCGGACACCTCGGTGATCATCGTGGGCGACGGCAAGTCCGCCGCTCCGGCCGACGTCTCGGTGACCTGGCCGCGTGACACCGCGACCCCCTCGGTCGGCCCGCTGATGACCGCCGGCGGGGTCTTCGTCCTCGGCGGGATCGCCCTGCTGATCTGGGCGTTCCTGCACCAGCGGCGCTCCCGCGGACCGCGTCGTCGGAGCGGTGGCACCCGTCCGCCGCGCGTGCGTGCCTCGCGCCGTGCAGCCGCCGCCGGTGCGCAGGTCCCGTCGCGGTCCCGTCGCGGCCGCCGCTCGATGATCGCCGTCCCGGTGGTCCTCGTCGGTGCACTGGCCCTGACCGGGTGCTCGTCCGAGTACTGGCCGCAGGGCGGTGGCGCCGATTCGGCGACCCCGACCCCGACGGCCTCCGCCACGGGAGCCGCCGAGCAGGCCGAGCCGACCGCAGCCACCCGGCAGCAGATCAGCCGCGTGGTGACCCGCGTCGCCGCCGTCGCCACGAAGGCGGACGCCGACCGTGACTCCACGCTCGCCGAGACCCGCTTCACGGGACCGGCGCTCGAGCTCCGCAAGGCCAACTACGCGATCCGCGCGAAGGACACCGACGTCGACGCCCCGCCGGCGATCTCGGCGTCCGACATCTCGGTGTCGCTGCCGCAGCAGACCGACAGCTGGCCGCGCACGGTGTTCGTCGTGGCGTCCGACCCCGACGACGCGAAGACCGCGCCGCAGGCGTTGACGCTCGTGCAGGAGTCCGCCCGCGACGACTACAAGGTCATGTACGACGTCTCCCTCGAGGCCGACGCCAAGCTGCCGTCCGTCGCCCCGGTGTCGATCGGCACGGCGCAGCTCGCGTCCGACACGAAGCTCCTCGCGCTCGCGCCCGACCAGGTGGCACCCGCCTACGGCGACATCCTCTCGAAGGACACCGACAGCGAGTACGCAGACCTCTTCCAGGCCGAGGGCGACGACCTCCGCGAGAAGATCGGCAAGGCGTACAAGGACAAGAAGTCCGCGTCGCTGCCGGACACCGCGAAGATCGAGTACTCGTCCGAGTCGCCCGAGGACACCGCGATCGCCCTCGCGACGAACGGCGCCGGCGCCCTCGTCTCGGTGAACCTGAACGAGATCGAGAAGGTCACCCCGACCGCGTCCGGCGCCGAGGTGAACACCGAGGGTGCCGTGAAGGCCCTCTCCGGTGTCGACTCCAGCAAGAAGGGCGTGAGCGCCACGTACGGCGTCCAGCTGCTCTTCTCCGTGCCGGCCGTCGGGTCGGACGACAAGATAGTCCTGCTCGGGTTCACGCAGGGCCTGACCGCAGCGAGTGAGGTGCAATGACGAACGTCCCCCCGACCCCGTCCGGACTCCGCGGAGCCGTCGACCTGTCATCCCTGGTCGACCGTGCGCAGCGACCGGCAGCACAGCAGCAGCCCGGCGGCGCCTCCGGTGCTGCCGGCGGCCCCGGTGGCGCCCCGTCCGGCCCCGGATCCGAGACCGGCGCGGACGTCACCGTCCCGTCGCTCGTCGTCGACATCACGGACGACACCTTCCAGGACGTCCTGCAGCTCTCGACCATCGTCCCCGTCATCGTGGACATCTGGGCCGAGTGGTGCGGGCCGTGCAAGCAGCTCTCGCCGATCCTCGAGCAGCTCACCGAGGAGTACGCGGGCCGCGTCGTGCTCGCCAAGGTCGACGCGGACACGAACCCGCAGCTCGTCCAGGCGTTCCAGGCGCAGTCGATCCCGACCGTCGCGGCGCTCATCGGCGGTCGCCCGCTCGGACTCTTCGTCGGCGCGCTCCCCGAGGCACAGGTCCGCGACGTCTACGAGCAGGTGCTCCAGGCCGCCGAGCAGAACGGTGTCTCCGGTCGCGTGACCGTGGACGGCGCTGCCGCCCCGGCCGAAGGCGCCGAGCAGGGCGAGCCCGAGCCGGAACCGCTCCCGCCGCACCACCAGGCCGCGTACGACGCGATCGAGCAGGGCGACTACGCCACCGCGATCCAGGAGTACAAGACCGCGATCGCGCAGGACCCGCACGACCAGATGGCCGTCGCGGGGCTCGCGCAGGTCTCGCTGCTCGACCGGCTGAACGGCCGGACCGCGGACGAGATCCGGAGCGCCGCGGGTGCAGCACCGACGGACGTGTCGGCGCAGCTCGCCGTCGCCGACCTGGACATCAGCGGCGGCCACGTCGAGGACGCCTTCGGGCGGCTGCTCGACCTGGTCCCGACGGTGTTCGGCGAGGACCGCGAAGCACTCCGCGTCCGGCTCGTCGAGTACTTCGAGCTGATCGGTGCGGAGGACCCGCGGGTCGTGGCGGCGCGCCGCCGACTCGCGAGCGCGCTCTACTAGGAGTCCCGGAAAGCGACAGTGCCCACGCGGGATCCGCGTGGGCACTGTCGCTTTTCCGTACCGGACGGGAGCCCTGTACCGGACGGCAGCCCGGTACCGGACGGGAGGCCCGGTGCCAGCTGGCACCGGGCCTCCCGTCCGTGGAGGGGTCGCGACTACCGCGTCAACTTCAGCCAGACCGCGCCGAGCGGCGGCACCACGAGGTGCGCCGACGCCGGGCGTCCGGCCCACGGGGTGTCCTCGGCGGTGACGACCCCGAGGTTCCCGACCCCGGACCCGCCGTACTCGGCGGCGTCCGTGTTGAGCACCTCTTGCCACTGCCCGGCGACCGGCAGCCCGAAGCGTCGCTCGACCGGCACGCCGGAGAAGTTCACGAACACCGCGAGCCGCTCGTCCCCGGTCTTCCGGAGGAACCCGATCGTGGAGTGCGGAGCGTCGCCGCCCTCGATCCACTCGAAGCCGTCGGCCGTGGAGTCGTGCGTCCAGAGCGCCGGCGTGTCCTTGTACACCCGGTTCAGCGCGGCGACGAGGTCCTGCACGCCACGGTGGCCCGGGTCGTCGAGGTGCCACCAGTCGAGCCCGCTGGCCTCGGACCACTCCGAGATCTGCGCGAACTCCTGCCCCATGAAGAGCAGCTGCTTGCCGGGGTGCGCCCACATGAACGCCAGGTACGCCCGGACGTTCGCGAGCTTCTGCCACTCGTCGCCGGGCATCTTGCCGTAGAGCGAGCCCTTGCCGTGCACGACCTCGTCGTGGCTGATCGGCAGCGTGAACTGCTCACTGAACGCGTACACGAACGAGAACGTCAGCTCGTCGTGGTGGTACGCGCGGTACGCGGGGTCGCGCTGCACGTACTCGAGCGAGTCGTGCATCCACCCCATGTTCCACTTCTGGCCGAAGCCGAGCCCGCCGGCACTCGTCGGCTGGGTGACCCCCGGCCACGAGGTGCTCTCCTCGGCGATCATCACGATGCCGGGGTAGCGCTTGTACGCGGTGGCGTTGGTCTCCTGCAGGAACGAGATCGCCTCGAGGTACTCGCGGCCGCCGTGGATGTTCGGCAGCCAGTCGGTCCGGGAGTAGTCGAGGTAGAGGATCGAGGCGACGGCGTCCACGCGGAGCCCGTCGATGTGGAACTCCTCCATCCAGTACAGCGCGTTCGCGACCAGGAAGTTCCGCACCTGCGGCTGCCCGAAGTCGAACACGTAGGTGCCCCAGTCGAGCTGCTCGCCGCGGCGGGGGTCCGGGTGCTCGAACAGGGCGTGCCCGTCGAACTTCGCCAGTGCCCACTCGTCCTTCGGGAAGTGCCCGGGGACCCAGTCCATGATCACGCCGATGCCCGCGGAGTGCAGGCGGTCGATGAGGTACCGGAGGTCGTCGGGGGAGCCGAAGCGGGCCGTCGGTGCGTAGTACCCGGTGACCTGGTAGCCCCACGAGCCGCCGAACGGGTGCTCGGAGAGCGGCAGGAACTCGATGTGCGTGAACCCGAGGTACTGCACGTGCCCGATGAGCTGGTCCGCGACCTCGCGGTAGCTGAGCCCCGGGCGCCACGAGCCGAGGTGGACCTCGTAGACGCTCATCGGCCGGTCGTGCGTGGTCGTCTTCGCGCGGTGCTCCATCCACGCCCGGTCGCCCTCGGACCACTGGTAGTCCGAGCTGGTGATCACGGAGGCGGTGAGCGGCGGCACCTCGGTGCGGCGTGCGAACGGGTCGGCGCGCTCCACCCAGCCGCTGTCGGTGAGGATCTGGAACTTGTAGCGCTGGCCCTCGAGCGCACCGGGCCAGAACAGCTCCCAGACACCGAGGTCGCTGAGCCGGCGCATCGCGGTGGTGCGGCCTTCCCAGCCCTCGAAGTCGCCGATCACGCGGACGGCGGTGGCGCGGGGTGCCCAGACCGAGAACGCCACGCCGTCGACGCCGTCCATCGTGCGGACGTGCGCACCGAGGTGGTGCCAGAGCTGTTCGTCCCGGCCTTCGCCGAAGAGGTGCAGGTCGAGTTCACCGAGCGTCGGCGGGAACCGGTACGCGTCGTCGGTCGTCCACGTGGCGTCGTCGGTGTCCGTCGTCTCGTCGTAGTCGTAGTCCGCTTCGACCCGGTACCGGCCGAGTGCTTCGGCGGTGGCGCCGGCCCAGAGGCCGTCGCCCTCGTGGGTCAGCTCGATGTCGTCGCCGTCCAGGCGGACGAGGCGCACGGCGTGCGCCAGGTGCCGGACGACGCGGACGCTCGTGCCGCCGTCGACGGGGTGCGGGCCGAGGACGTCGTGCGGCTGGGACCAGCGGCCCTCCGCGACGGCCTGGCGCAGCCAGTCCTCGATGGGGGCGGGACGTGGCTCGGCGTGGGTCTGCTCGCCCGAGGCCGAAGCCGACGCAGGGGCAGATGCAGAGGGAGGAGTCGGTGTCGGGCCGGAGGCTCGGGTCGGCTCCGCAGGGACGCTGCGGTCGTCGGGTGCGTCGCTCACGTGCCGCGGGTGCGCCGCGTCGGGGGAGTGCCCCGCGAGCGTGGCCGACTCCTCGACGCCGCGGTCCGGTGCCTCACGGCGCGGCAGGCGAGCACCGGGTAGGTCCTCACCGGGCGCCGACGTCCGCGGTTCGGTCCGCGGAGCGGGCTTCGCGGTGGCCGCCGGGACGCGCGGGGGCGCCGGGGTCGGCGCGGGCGTCGGCGCCGACGAGCTCGGGCGCGCCGCGACGGGCGGGGGTGGCGGCTGGACCGGCGGCACGCTCGGCCCCTGTCCGCGGTCCCGGGGTGTGGTCCGGTCGGCCTCGTTCGGGTCGGTGGTCATCGGTGCGGTCCTTCCACGACGAGCAGGTGCACGGGCTCCTGGAATGCGTCCAGGCGGACGTAGTTCGACGATCCCCAGACCCAGCGGGCGCCGGTCACGACGTCGCGGACGTCGAACTGCTGCTCGGGATCGAGCCCCAGCGCGGTCAGGTCGAGGTGCACGGTGGCTTCCCGAGCGGAGTGGGGGTCGACGTTCGCGACGACGATCACGGTGTCGTCGCGGCCCGAGCGGATGAACCGTCCGGGGAGGTGCTTGGAGTACACGACGATGGCGTCGTCGTCGCTCTCGTGCACGTGCAGGTTCCGGAGCTGCCGGAGTGCGGGGTGTGCGGAGCGGAGCCGGTTCAGCATCGTCACGTACGGGGCCAGGCTCGCGCCTTCGGCTTCGGCGAGCGCGAAGTCGCGCGGCTTGTACTCGTACTTCTCGTTGTCGATGTTCTCTTCGGAGCCCGGTCGTGCGACGTCCTCGAAGAGCTCGTAGCCGGAGTACATGCCCCACGTCGGAGCACCCGTCGCGGCGAGCGCGGCCCGCACCTTGTAGCCGGCACGGCCGCCGAACTGCAGGTACTCGGTGAGGATGTCCGGCGTGTTCACGAACAGGTTCGGACGGAGGTAGTCGCTGGTCTCGTGGGCGAGCTCGTCGAAGTAGTCCGCGATCTCGTCCTTGGTGTTCCGCCACGTGAAGTACGAGTACGACTGCTGGAACCCGGCTTCGGCGAGCGCCCGCATCATCGCCGGGCGGGTGAACGCCTCGGCGAGGAACACCGTGTCCGGGTGCTCGTCGCGGATCTCGCGGATGACGCGCTCCCAGAACCACAGCGGCTTGGTGTGCGGGTTGTCGACGCGGAAGATCCGGATGCCGAGGTCGATCCAGTGGCGCAGGACCCGCTCGACTTCCGTCACGAGCCCTTCCGGGTCGGTGTCGAACTGGATCGGGTAGATGTCCTGGTAGCGCTTCGGCGGGTTCTCCGCGGTGGCGATGGAGCCGTCGGCGCGGGTGGTGAACCACTCCGGGTGCTCGGTGACCCACGGGTGGTCGGGGGAGCACTGCAGCGCGAAGTCGAGGGCGACTTCCATCCCGGTGTTCTTCGCCGTCTCGACGAAGTCGCGGAAGTCGTCTTCGGTGCCGAGGTCCGGGTGGATCGCGTCGTGGCCGCCTTCGGCCGAACCGATCGCCCACGGGCTGCCCGGGTCGTTCGGTCCGGCGTCGAGCGTGTTGTTCGGCCCCTTGCGGGCGGTCTGCCCGATCGGGTGGATCGGCGGCAGGTAGACCACGTCGAAGCCCATCCGCGCCACGCCGGGCAGACGACGGGCAGCGGTGCGGAAGTCGCCGCTCTTCCAGGACCCGTCCGCGTTCCGCTTCGCGCCTTCGCTGCGGGGGAAGAACTCGTACCAGGCGCCGACGCCGGCGCGGGTGCGCTCGACGTCGAGCAGCTGCACGGGGGAGTGCGTGCGGAGCGAGGTGAGCGGAGCTTCTTCGACCTCGGCGGTGATGCGGGGGTCGTCGACGGCGGCGAGGCGCTCGGCGGGGTCGAGGTCGGTGTCGCGGACGCGCGCCGCTGCACGGCTGGCAGCGGGGGAGTCGGTCTCGGTGGCGAGCCGGTCGAGCAGGACCGCACCGTCGAGCAGGGTCGCTTCGGTGTCGACGCCCGCCGCGATCTTCAGGCGTGCTCCGTGCAGCCAGGTGTCCCAGTCGTCGGAGTACGCCTCGACGTGCCAGGCCCAGACCCCCACGTGGTCGACCTGCACGGTCGCTTCGTAGCGGTCGGTGCCCTCGGCGACGAGCCGCAGCGGGACGGTCCTGGTGCCGCCGTCGGGGCGTTCGAGGACGAGGTCGGCGCCGATCACGCCGTGTCCTTCTCGGAAGACGGTCGCGCCGAACGTGATCACCTCGCCGTCGAACGCCTTGCCCGGGAAGCCGTTCGGCGTCCTCGGGGCGAGTTCGGTGATCGGGATGCGCCCGATCTTCGGACGCCGGGGTCGGTCTGCGGTGGCCACGGACCCGACGCTACCCGGCGGCGCCCTCCGTGTTCCCCGGAACGGGCGACCTGTGGACAACTCGTCGGGGCAGTGGGGCCTCACACGCACCGGACGGGAGGCTCGTGGCGGCCTGGCACCGGGCCTCCCGTCCGGTGTTGACGCGCGTCCGCACCCAAGGTGGGCGGCGTGCGTCAGAGGACGTCGAAGACGTGGATGCCGGGACCGTAGGCGGTGAACACCGTGCCGGCCGGCCGGTGCCGGTCGTGGTCGCGGTGCTTCTCGCTCGACCACGCCAGGCGGTACGCGAGCACGTCGTCCCGCACCGGCAGGGCCAGGTCACGGGTCCGACCGCTGCCGTGCACCACGACGAGCACCCGGTCGTACGGCTCGTGCTCCGGAGTCGACTCGACGAACCACTGCACGGCGCGGTGGATCGGCTGGTCCCACCACTCGCCCGTCATGGGGCCGCCGTCCGGCCCGTACCAGGTCATCCGGGAAGCGCTCGGCGTGCTCTGCCCGTCGACCCCGTACCGGTACGGCCGGAGCGCGGGGTGCGCAGCACGCAGTGCCGTGAGTGCGGCGACGGTCTCCGTCATCGCCTCGGCGTCCTCGTCGTCGGACCAGCCGACCGGGGTGAGGTCCTCCGAGACCACGTACGCGTTGTTGTTGCCGTTCTGGGTGCGGCTGCGCTCGTCACCCGCGGTGAGCATCGGGATCCCGGCGGAGAGGAAGAGCGTGCCGAGCAGGTTCCGCATCGACCGCCCCCGTGCCGCACGGACGCCGCGGTCCTCGGTCTCGCCCTCGACGCCGTGGTTGAACGAGCGGTTGTCGTTCGACCCGTCGCGGTTCTCCTCGCCGTTCGCCGCGTTGTGCTTGGTGTCGTACGCGGTGAGGTCGTGCAGCGTGAAGCCGTCGTGCGCGGTCACGAAGTTCACGCCCGCGAGCGGCCCGCGGGGGACCCCGAAGATGCTCCGCGACCCGGTCAGTGCGCCGGCGAGCGCGCCGATGCCGGAGCCGGGGACCCCGGAGCGGCGCTCCTGCGCGATGTCGGTGAGCCAGAACTGCCGGACGGTGTTCCGGAAGCCGTCGTTCCACTCGCTGGTGCCGGAGCCGGAGCCGCTTTCGGAGCCGGTGCCGGTGCCGGTGCCGCTGCCGCTGCCCGGGCCTCCGGTCGGCCCGAATGACCCCGTGCGCCACCCGTCCGGCCCGACGTCCCACGGCTCGGCGATGACCAGGACGTCCTGCAGGTCCGGATCCCGCCGGATGCGTTCCAGCAGCGGGTGCGCCGGGTCGAACACGTGCGACGCGTCGCGGGCGAGTGCGGCCATCAGGTCGAACCGGAAGCCGTCGACCTGCACCTCGCGCGCCCAGTACCGCAGGCTGTCGAGGACCAGGTCCGCGGTGGCCTCCACCGAGGTGTCGAGGGTGTTGCCGCAGCCGGTCGTGTCGAAGTACGTGTCGTCGGACGCCCAGCGGTACCGGTTCGCGCCGTCGATGCCGCGGAGCGAGGACGTCGGGCCGCCGAGCCCCTCTTCCGCGGTGTGGTTGTAGACCACGTCGAGGACGACCTGGATGCCGGCCTCGTGCAGGAGCCGGACCATGCCCTTGAACTCCCGGAGCACCCCGTCCGCTCCCCGTGCCCGGGCATCGGCCGAGGCGTGCGCGGCGTGCGGCGCGAAGAACCCGAGGGTGTTGTACCCCCAGGCGTTCTCCCGCCCGGCGTCCTGCAGCCAGTGCTCGGTGTCGAACGCGTGCACGGGGAGGAGCTCGAGCGTCGTGACGCCGATGCGCTGCAGGTGCGCGATGGTGCTCTCGTGCGCGACGCCGGCGTACGTGCCGCGGAGGTGCTCCGGCACCGCGTGGTTCGCGGCGGTCAGGGTGCGGACGTTCGCCTCGTACACGACGGCGCGGTCGAGCGGGACCACGGGCTTCACCGAGTCGCCCCAGTCGAAGGCGTCGTCCACGACGACGCTCGTCCAGCGCTGAGCGGCGTCCTGGTGCTGGTCCTCGTCCCTGTCCTGGTCCTTGCCCGGGTGCTGGTCCTGGTCCTGGTGCTGGTGCTGGTGCTGGTCCGCGTCCGCGGACACGGTCGGCGTCCGGACGATGCCCCGCGCGTACGGGTCGAGCAGCGGCCGCGTCGGGTCGAAGTCGTCCCGTGGCCCCGACGGCCCGTCGACGAGCAGGTGGTACGTGTCCCCGGGGCGGACGCCCTCGAGCGACCCCGTCCACACGTCGGTCTCCGGCAGCCGCTCGAGCGTCACGGACCCGCGTCCGTCAACGACGAGTGTCGCCGAAGTCGCGGTGGCCGATCGCATCGCGAAGTGCGCGGCACCGTCACCGAGGCGGAGCCCCTGGTCGATGTCCATCGCGATCTCGTGCATCCGTCAAGAGTACGAGGACCCGCGGGTATCCTGAAAACGCTCGAAAAGGGGGTACCCATGCCGGTCTACCTCGACCACGCTGCCACGACACCGATCCTGCCCGAGGCGCTCGCCGCGTTCACCGACGCCCTGGCGACCGTCGGCAACCCCTCGTCCATCCACAGCGCCGGCCAGCGCGCGAAGATGCTGCTCGAGGACGGCCGCGCCCGCGTCGCCGCGTCGCTCGACGCCGAACCCGTCGAGATCGTCTTCACCTCCGGCGGCACCGAGAGCATCAACCTCGCCATCAAGGGCCTGTTCTGGGCCCGCCAGCAGGACCGTCCACGCCCCCGCATCGTGGTCGCGGCGGGGGAGCACCACGCCACCGTCGACACCGTCGACTGGCTGGAGCGCCACGACGGCGCAGTCGTCGACGTGGTCCCGTTGGACGCGGACGGTCGCGTCGACCTCTCCGGCCTGGAGGCTCGGCTCGCCTCCGCCTCGGACGTCGCCCTGGTCACGTTCCTCTGGGCCAACAACGAGGTCGGTACCATCCAGCCGGTCGCCAGGATCGTGGAGCTGGCGCACGCCGCCGGCGTCCCCGTGCACTCCGACGCGGTCGCCGCCTACGGGCAGGTCCCGGTGTCCTTCCGCGACTCCGGACTCGACGCCCTCAGCGTCTCTGCGCACAAGATCGGCGGGCCCGTGGGGATCGGCGCGCTCGTCCTCGGGCGCCGCGCCACGGTCGAGCCCCTCATCCACGGCGGTGGCCAGCAGCGGCAGGTCCGGAGCGGCACGCAGGACGCACCGGCGGCGATCGCGTTCGGGGTCGCCGCGTCCGCACCACACACGTCCGTGCAGGCCCTCCGTGACCGGCTGATCGCCGGGGTGCTGTCCGCCGTGCCCTCCGCGGTCCTCCGGGGCGACCCGATCGACCGGCTGCCCGGCAACGCGCACTTCACGTTCCCAGGGTGCGAGGGGGACTCGCTCCTGTTCCTCCTCGACGCCGCCGGCGTCGCCGTGTCCACGGGGTCCGCGTGCCAGGCCGGTGTGCCGGAGGCGTCGCATGTCCTGCTCGCGATGGGGCTGACCGAGGACGAGGCCCGCGGGGCGCTCCGCATCACGCTCGGGCACACCTCGACGGACGCGGACGTCGATGCGTTCCTGGCGGCGCTGCCGGACACCGTCGCGCGTGCGGGTGCGGCGGGGATGGCGTCCCGGGAACCGCTGCTCGGGCGGTAGGGCGGGGCGGGCGGGGCGTTCGTTCGGCGCGCCGTCAGTGCGACGCTCCGCGGACCACCTCTGTGCGACAGCGGACTTCTCGTCCCCGTTGGTCGCCGGGGCGCGACCGATGAACGACCGGCTTCTGGGACGAGTGAATGGGCTTTGGCGAGCCGCTAGGTCCATCGCACTTCACTACCGCCCCAAGTCAGACTGATGTCACCTGAAGACCGCAATCCCCAACCGCTCGTCAGCTTTCCTGGAAAGCTGTTGGCATGGGGTTGATGAGGCGGTGGCCATGGTGGCTGGCTGCGCTCGTGCTTGCCGTCGCGTTCGGCGGCCTGTGGTTTCTGGTGATGGTCGTCGTGATGCCGGAGCTCAGCACTGGCGAACGAGTCATCCTCTCTGCCATCCCGAGTTCCGCCTACGGCATCGTGATGGCGATATTCCTCATTCGCCAGCGGCGAGGTGACGGCGCAGCCCTGCAGCCTCCAGGCTTCCGCCGCGCACTCCGCCGCGCCGTCGTCCCACCCGACGTAGACATCGACGGATGGCGCCGAGCAGTGCAGCACCAGCGGAAGCAGTTCCGCCCACTGCGATGGGCGGCACCGCTGCTGTACGTGCCGATGACCGGCATCTCCATCTGGCTCGCAGTGACCGGACAACCGCTCTACTGGATTTTCGCCGGCCTCTTCGTCGCGATGCTGGTCGCCTCCCTGATCGTCATCCCTCGGGTGCTCCGCAGGACGGACACGATGCTGACCGAACTCGACCGGCGGAAGCAGTCAGTCCCGTCCAATCGGTGACGCTCGCGTCGTGAGCGAAATTGACGAGTCTGACGACCCCGCACCAAAGACTTGGACAACGAGATATCGGATCCCGATGGGAATCGGAACCGGCTTCTCGACCGCGCTGTGCTTCTGGCTGCTGTCCACCGGTGACACGACCGAGAAGTGGATCGGCGGGTAAGGTCGGCCGCCCTCGTCGCCTGGGTGTTCGTGTTTCGAACGCGCTACCGCCGCGGCTACTGACCTATCCTCGTCGGCGGCACGTGACCGTCCCACTGGCCGATCCGCTGTCGGGCTTCGCCGCCTGTCCTAGAGTCAGCGCGTGAAAAGCTACGCCGTTGTTGCGCTGTTTGATCCGCTGGATGTCGGTGCTGTCATCAATCGCCGAGCATGGCCGGCCCACGTCACCCTCGCGTCGAACTTCGTCACTTCCGCGTCGACCAGCGGGATAGCCCGGGCGGTTTACGAAGCCGCGCCCGTCGATGCGCCCATGAGGGTCCACGTCGGCGAGCAGGCTCTCTTTGGTCCGAATCGCGACGTACGAGTCCGTCTCGTGGATTCGAACCAGGCCGTCAGCGTGCACAACCGCCTTGCCGATCAGTTCGAGTCTCTCCCGGGCTTCGTTCCGGAGGAGCCCGCCTACTGGCGTCAGGGATACCGCCCGCATCTCACTCTCGGCCCGGCGGCGGCGGGCGAGGGCGACCGCGAGACCTCGAATTGCGTAGTCATCGTCGAAATTCGCGACACCGACGCCAGGGTCCTCGCTGCCTTCAACTCGCGAGGTGCGCTGTAGCCGATCATCGGGCGGGCATCTGACTCGTCAGCGCCTGATGAGTCCGACGACCAGCGTTGCTGCTGCGATGAGGCCTCCGAGGAAGAATCCGCATCCGATGAACCGCGTCAGCTCCGGAGTGATCTGGCCTTCCCAGAACTCTCCTTCGACCTTCCGCGCAAAGCGGGCGATCGGGTCCGGGAAAAGCACGAGGGCACAGCCCCAGGCAATACAGATCACCGCTCCGACCGCAAGGAAGAGGGCACCCACGTCCCGGACGGTACCGGATGACTGCCCGAGATGAGCGCTCTGCGTTTCGGCACAGGATCGGCTACCGGTCGTAAGTCACTCCAGGAGCGATTGCACCGCGTTCCAGAGGTCCATCTGCTTCCCGCCGGCGAAGAGCGCTCCAGCCTTCTTGAATCGGTAGGTCGTAGCGCCCGGCATTCCCGCTCCGAGCAGACGCACATGACCCACCAGGCGGCCATCCTCTGCGCTGGACACGTCCCAGTCCGACGGTGAACCAACAGGAGGGCCCTGACACACGACGACGTACCTGTGGCCAGCGTCCGTCTCAACCTCGAACTGTTGCACATGGTCCAGGTCCGCATCGCGGCCCTGCTGCTCGCCACGGACGGTCGCCAGCCGGATGTTCGCCTGCATACCCGAAGGATCCCACCAATCCCCGAGCGCGCCCGGTCAACGATCGGCTACCGGACGGCGTTCGTCCTGAGTGGTGAGCAAATCGCCACGACCACGGAGGCAGTGAACACGAGAGTCACCGCGAGCAGCGCGATGCTATCCCCGGCGATGGTCATCAGAGCGCCGCCACTCACTGCTCCCGCAGCCGCAAGGGTTCTGTTTGCGCTGCGCATCGTGCCGTTCATCCGACCGAGAAGCGCGTCGGGTGTGACAGTCTGGCGGAGGCTCATTTCGTTGGCGTTCTCGCAGCCCGCGGCAGCGCCGTGCACGGCGAACGCGACGAACAAGACCACGCCAGTCACCGGCGGTGCTGCGACGCCGAGGCCAACGGTCGTGAGCGCGATGGCCGCCCATGCGATCGGGTACGCGGCTCGAGCGGCAATGATCGTCCGGCCGGCGCCGAAGCGGGTGCCGAGGCGCGGTGCCGCAGTGGCGCCGAGGAGCATCGCGACGCCGCTGACGGCGAGGATGGCCCCGTACACGGCCGCTGGGAGCGCGAGGGTGCGGAGCGCTAGGGTCGCGAACACCGTCAATCCTGCGGCATTGGCGAGGAACCAGAGATGTGTCGACAGCGCCAGCGGTGCGAGCGTCGCATGACCGTACGTCCACCGCAGACCATCAGCGATATCGCTCCGCAGCCGCGCACCCGCCACGCGTGCTGCCTTCTGCTCGACAACCTGGACCCGGGCGATGAGGACAGCGTCGACAAAATAGCTCACCGCATCGAGCGCTACAGCCACCGGGGCGGTCACGATGCTGACCAGGACACCTCCGAGAGCCGGGCCCACCGTCTGCGCTGCCGCGTCACTCTGATCCACCCGCGCATTCGCCGTCAGGAGGAGCGAGCGGGGCACGATTCGAGGCAGAAGTGACTGCGTGGCGGCGAAGCCCACGACCGACAAGATGCCGAACACGAACAGTGCTGCCGCCGTGACCCAGAGATTCAGGAGCCCCGCCGCCCAGAGCACCGGGATCGCACCGAGGCACACTCCCCGACCGACACTCGCCCAGATCAGCAGCGGCTTCCGGCGGAAGCGATCGACGTACGCGCCGACGATCAGACCGAACAGTGCGTACGGCAGGAACTGGGCAGCGTTCACCAGCCCCACCTCGAACGGGCTAGCGTGCAGCACCGTCACCACGAGAACCGGCACGGCCACCGCGCTCACCGCTGATCCGAACGACGACACGGTCGCGGCAGACCAGTATGGGCGGAACCCGGGCACTCGACGCAGCGTGGTTACGTCGTCGCCCATGCGCCAACGCTGGCAGACCGCAACGCTGCGAGCAAGACAAGTCGCACCACGCCTGGCCCAAGTGCCCGAGGCGTGTCCGGTCACCGATCCTCGAACGGGACGTCGGCGGCTTGAGGTGTGCCAGTCCGATCGTCCACCGGCGAACGGACGCAGGACGTGGCGGGATCCGCCCGCCGGAAGGGCGCGATCGGTACCTACGGGTCGGAGGTCGTCGGGGTCGGGACCCGTGGAATCTGTCACGTGGTGATGGTCGGATTCCGACGGGTCCAGTGTTCGTTGTCCGCGCAGGAGATGACGAAGTCTGCGACGTCTTTCCTGGAGATGCTGATGCCGCCCTTCGGGTTCTTGCCGTCCTCGATCCGGTAGTTCCCGGACGGGGCCTCGTCGAGGAGCCGCCCCGGCCGGACGAAGGTCCAGGGGAGGTCGCTCGCCCGGAGCGTCGATTCCATCTGTCGCATGTCGCCGTAGGTGTTCTCCATGAACGGGACCATGAACGATCGGTACCACCAGGGGTGGTTCGGGTCGTCGTCGCGGACCCCGCTGGAGGTGATGCCGACAAAACGGTGGCTGCCGCCGGCGGTCGCGTCGACGACGGCTCGGGCGACGGCGGAGTACAGACCGTTCGACTTGCGACCGGACGGGCCGACTGCTGAGACGATGACATCGCCCGGTCGGAGAGTGCTCCGCAGGACGCGGGCATCGCGAGCGTCGGCAGCGATGACCTCGAGGCCGTCACGGGCGGCGAGGTTTGCACGTTCCGGCGAGCGGACGAGGGCGACTGCCTGGTGGCCTCTGTGGAGGGCTGATTCGAGAACGAGCCGGCCAGTGCGGCCGCCCGCGCCGAGGACGATGATCCGTGTTCGAGGGGTGGTGGTCATGAGGTGCGTGCCTTTCAGCGGGTGTGGGCGTGCGTGGGGATGCGGAGGACGAGCAGCGCGGCACACGCCATGAGTGCGATGACCACGGCGAGGCCGGTGATCATGGAGGCTGTGCTGGTGCTGGCGAGGAACACGGTGCCGAGGATCGAGATGCCGAGCACCGCGGCGATCTGCTGCAGGGAGGTCATGGCGCCGGCGGCGCTTCCGATCTCGTGACCGTCCGCGGTGCCGAGGATCGTCTGGATGACCGGGCCGAAGAGCAGGCCCTGGCCGAGACCCGTGACGAAGATCCCGACCTCGAACACGCCGACGTTCTGGTCCATCAGCACGGCCGTGGCGATGAGGACGAGGCCGATGACCTCGACGAGGAAGCCGATGTGCAGGCCGTGTCGTCCGACGGATGCTCGGAGGCGCGCGGCGATCGGCGCACCGACAGCGATGCCGATCGCGAGGGGCGCGAGTGCGAGCCCGGTGGCGATGGCGTCCTGGCCCCCGCTCAGCTGCAGGAAGAGCGACAGCAGCAGGTTGAGTCCGCCGGTGCCGGCGAACAGGGCGGCTGCGACGGCGAGCCCCGCAACGAAGGTCGGCTTCCCGAACAGGCTCGGCTCGAGGATCGGAGCGCTGCTGCCCCGGATCTGGCGGACCAGCGCCCATCCGGCGGGGACCGCGAGTGCGAGGAGCACGAACGACCACCAGGGCCAGCCGGACTCGCGTCCCTGGATCAGCGGGAAGACGAGGAGCGCCGCTGACACGGCGACGAGCGCCGCCCCAGCAACGTCGATGCGTGTACCGGGTCGACCGTCGTCGCGCGGGAGACACCGGACCGCGGCGATGAGGACGAAGAGTCCGATCGGGACGTTGATCAGGAAGATGGCACGCCATCCGCTCCCGCCGATGTCCCAACCGATGAGCGCTCCGGCGAGGATGGGCCCACCCACCCCGGCGATCGCGTTGATCGGGCCGAAGAGGGAGAACGCCCGGCCCTGTTCGCGCTGGTCGCGGAACAGGGCTCCGACGATGCCGTACCCCTGCGGGATCAGTAGTGCGCCGAACGCGCCCTGGAGCCCCCTCGCAGCGAGCAGGATGCCGATGGACGGTGCGAACGCGCAGGCGAGTGATGCGACCACGAAGCCGGCCGCGCCGACGAGGAAGACCCTGCGGCGGCCGAGGCGGTCACCGAGTCGCCCGCCCAGGATCAACAGGATGCCGAACGGGAGCGTGTACGCCGCGGTCAGCCACTGCAGGACGGCGTCTCCTCCGTGCATTGCTTCCTGCACCGAGGGAGCAGCGACGACCATCACGGTCGAGTCCAAGAGATCCATCGCGGTTGCGCAGAGGACAGCTGCCAGAGCGACCCACCTGTGATTGTGGTGGTGTTCCAAGTTGACTCCTAAGCGAACGTCGTTCGGGGCGAACGCTGTTCGTGACGAACACTGTACGCCTCGAACGTCGTTCGTCGCGTACGCTGGTCGCATGACGCCCGACACTCATCGGTCCGACTCGGCCCGGACGCGCCCTGCCAAACCACCGCTGAGCCGCGAGGCAATCGTCCACACCGCGCTGCTGCTCATCGACGAGTCCGGGATCGACGCCGTGTCGATGCGGAAGGTCGCGACGCGCCTCGACACGGCAGCAGCGTCGCTCTACGTCTACGTCGCCGACCGCAAGGACCTGCTCGAGGCCGCCTACGACCTCGCGCTGGCCGACGTGCCGGTCGGACACGGGGAACCCGCGGACTGGCGAGCCGAACTGGAGGGCCTCGTCACGGATCAGATCCACGTGCTCGCGACCCACGACGACATCGCTCTCGTCGCCCTGGTCGAGGCGCAGGTCGGCCCGAACGCCCTCGCCATCACCGAACGTGTCCTCGCCCTCCTCCGGAGGGGAGGTTTGGCCGAAGGGTCACTCCTGGCAGCCGCGGACCTCCTCGACCAGTACACGGCGTCGACCGCGGTCGAGCGAGCCAGCTGGGCACGCCGAGTTCGAGCGGAAGCGGAGCGTGCCGATGTGTCTGACGCGTCGATGCAGGCCGCTCGAAACCGCCTCGGGCGGGTGTACGACGCGCTTCCGGAGACCGAGTTCCCGGAGATCCGCGCGTTGCGAGCGCAACTCGACGAGTCCGACCCGGACGACCGTCACCGGTGGAAGCTCGGGGCGATCATCACCGGCATCACGAGCTGAGGCTTGATGCGAGTCGCGCAGGTCAGGCTTCATCGGAAGGACCGGACAGCTCCACATCCCATCGCCCGCAGCTGTCGCAGAAGACGATGAACAGGGACCAGCAGGTCGCCGCGATCATCGGGCGGGCTGGTGGCAGTGTTCGCCAGCGTGGGTGTGATCGTCGCATGGGCGACGGGGTTCATCAGCTTGTAGCGATCGACCAGGAGTCGCTGAGCGACCGAGCATCGGACACGGTTCTGACGTGTGCGCGTTCTCTCCGTCGTGCGCTGCCGCTGCTACGGGAGCATCTGGTGGAACAGTGCTACCGATCGGGTGATGCCGAGGACCACGCCGATGACGAACACCGCGAGGTAGACCCACAACGGCCACATTGCCCGTCCCGGGGCGACTCTGCGCACCACGACGTACCGGCCGATGACGTAGACGATCGGCGACAGGAACGCCCACGGCCACGAGAACGGGCGAACGACGCCGCGGCGTTTCAGCACCCGGTGGTCGAAGAGCGCCAGCAGGACGTTCGCGGCGTAGAGGAGCACGCTCACGCCCTGCACGATGGCGTACCCGGCGGTGTAGATCGACGTCGGGTCGATGGTCCGGATGTGTGATGGGCCGATGAACTCGTACCGGAAGTGCGGCTGGTAGACGAGCAGCAGCGGCGCCGTGACCAGGGGGAGCAACGCCATGAGCCACACGAAGACCGTGTCGGTTCGCGTGGTGTCGGGAATCGGCGGGCGAGGCATCTGCGACGTCGGCGGTCCGAGATGCTGCGTCCACTGCGCTCCATCCCACCAGCGGGTCCCGCGGGGGCCGGACGGGTCCGGGTACCACCCTGGCGGCGGGGCATACGACATCGGCAGCTCCTCGAACGTGAACAATGATCGTTACAGCGTTCGACGCTAGACCGGCCCTGACCCGACCACAAGCGCCCGTGCGTTCCAGGCCGCGCGGTGAGGCCCTGGCTCGTCTCAGCGATGCTGGGAAGAGGTCCTTCTCAGCTGTGTGCGGTTGTGAGACCGCGACGAGCTCCGGCCCCGATGAACGCCCGGCTTTCCGCGCCTGATCGCGGGGCGAACGATCCCAAGCACTCATCGACCTTCTTCGAGCACATCGCGCGATGCGTTCTCAATGTCGCCCGCCTCCGGGGGGTCGCCACGCTGGCGCAGGGTCCACCGCGCCGGCGACACCCCGCGCGATGACGCCGAGCTGGCGCGCCTGTGCCCGACTGATCGTGTCGAAGACCAACCGTCGGACGAGTGCCTGGTGCGCCGGCGTCGATTCCGCGACCTTCTCGTGTCCGTCCTCGGTCAGCACCGCGAGCGTGAACCGGCCGTCCGTCGGGTCGACGACACGGCGAACCCATCCCTTCCGTTCGAGTCTGGTGACAGCTCGGGACAGCCGGGAGAGTGTCGAACTCGCGTACCCGGCGAGGGTGCTCATCCGCAGCGTCCGATCAGGAGCGGTGTCGAGGGCGGTGAGCACCCCGTGTTCGAAGTGGGTGAGCCCGCTGTCCCGCTGCAGCTGCGCGTCGAGGGCGGTTGGGAGTCGTTCGAGCAGCGTCGCCACGGCCGCCCATGTCTCGAGTTGCTCGTCACTGAGCTCCGGCTGCGCCATTCCCACAGCGTAGGGCGAATGACTTGCCCAGGCAACTCATTCGCCCTACGGTACTTGCTCAGGCAAGTCATCGCGTCGTCCGGCGCGGGACGACCGAGGAGGAACCGTGGACCTGCAGCTCCAGGACAAGACGGCGTTCATCAGTGGATCGACGCAGGGCATCGGCTACGCGATCGCATCAGCTCTCGCCGCCGAAGGCGCGCGGGTGATCGTGAACGGCCGGGATCGCGCCCGCGTCGACGACGCCGTCGAGCGCCTGCGGCGAGAGCACCCGGGCACCGACCCCTCCGGGATCGCGGCCGACTTCGCCGATCCCGACGAGGTCGCGCGACTGCTCGAAGCACTCGACCACGTGGACGTCCTGGTGAACAACGTCGGACTGTTCGGACTCGCCGACTTCGAGTCGATCGCCGACGAGGACTGGGAACGGTACTTCGCGGTCAACGTGATGAGCGGTGTGCGGCTGTCGCGACACCTGCTCAACGGGATGCTCGAACGCGGCTGGGGTCGCATCGTGTTCATCGGCAGCGACTCCGGCGTCAACGTGCCGGTCGACATGATCCACTACGGCATGACGAAAGCGGCCATGATCGCCCTCGGCAACGGCCTTGCCAAACGGACCCGTGGCACGGCCGTCACGGTCAACACCGTGCTCGGCGGGCCCACGTACTCCGACGGTGTCGCGTCCACGGTCGACGCGATCGCGGCGACCCGGTCGCTCCCCGTCGAGACGGTGCAGCGAGCGATCATCAGCGAGAACCGGACTCTGCTCCTCGAACGCTTCATCGCGCCGGCCGAGATCGCAGCCCTCGTGACGTACCTCGCGAGCCCGATGGCGTCCGCGACGAACGGTGCGGCCGTCCGGGCCGACGGTGGTGTGCTCACGGGTCTTCTGTAGCCGTGGCAGCAGGAGACGCGCTCACCGGCGGACGACGCCGCCGGCGGCCTCGAAGCGCTCCGGCGATGGACAACGATCAGGAGGCGATGGGCTTCGGCTCCCACGCTGGGTCCGCTGTCGGGTGTGCCTCGACGTACCGGCGCGCTCGGCGGATGCGCATGATCATCCACGGGAGCGCCCACGCGAGGAACCCCACCATGAGCACCAGGAAGACGGTGGAGAACGTGACCAGGTCGCCGCGCAGGATCCCGCTGGCGAGCTGGAACGCGATCGAGACGTAGAAGAGCGTGATGTACGCCGTGTTGAACTGCAACACGAGCTGCACGACCTGCGCGTACCGCACCGCGCTCGGCTGCTCGGCCTCGTCGATGGGGATGTCCTTGCCGCGGAGCACCACCTTCGCGTACCGACGCAGCCGGTCCACGTCGCGCCCGCCGGCATCGCGGAGCAACCGGCTGAAGGGGAGGGCGACGACGATCGACGCGAACGCCGTGGCGAGGAACGTGAGCTGCCCCGCCAGCAGAGCCGCGATCAGCGCGTCGTGGGGAGGGTTGTGCACGAGGATGTCGAGCACAGCGACACCGACCGCCGAGACGATCGCGGCGATGACGAACGTGATGCCGATGACGACGACCTTGCGCCGGATGACGTCCGGACCGGGGAGGACCTGGTCGTGGAGCGCGACCATCGGTGGTTCCAGACGGCGGAGCCGGCTCCCGATCGGACGCGCGACGACGAACAGGACCGCGGCCCCGCCGACGAGCACCGCCGGCACCCACACCGGCGCCCGGGCGGACAGGCTCGCAACCACGACGACGACCGCTGCGACGACGTCGACGGCGAGCACGACGAGGGAGACGCGCTGCAGGTAGCGGCTGCGGCCGGACGGCGTCCGATCGTCGAAGTACGCGGCCCAGGAGCCGATGACCAGCGGCCCGAACACGAGGAACGGTGACGCGGAGGCGGCGGCGATGAGCAGTGCGTCGGGGGCTTCCCGCAGGTACAGCGCGGTGAGCAATCCCGCGCCGAGGGTGAGCGCGGTCGTCACGATGATCGTCACCAGGAAGGCCAGGACTCGCATGTGTGCTCCTCGGATCGCGTCGACGCGGTGTCCACGCTGCTCCCGATGATGGCCGACTCGTACCGCGTTAGAACGAACCATGCGGTTCCCCGCAGGAGGAGTGGCGGTCCGGCTCGTCCTTGCGGCCCGCACGGCAGCATCGTATGGTAACGATACCAACAACCAGGGGAGCAACGATGCTCAGCTCGATTCCCGCGCCGGCCACCCGCGCTGTTCGTCTCACCACCGCCGCGATCGTCGTCGGCGCACTCGCCGTTGCGGCACCGCACGCAGCCGCTGCCGCGACCGCCGGCCCGTCCACGCCGGACGCTGTCTGGCAGCAGCGCGCGAGCGCCACCTACGACGCCATGCAGGACAACCTCTCCACAGGAGCCGCGGGCCACGGGCTGTACCGCGAGAACACCGACACGACCACCGGCAACCCGTACTCGTTCCTCTGGGAGTACCGCGAGGCCACCCAGGCCGCGCTCGACCTGCAGGGGATCGGCGGCGTCGGCCCGGCCTACGCCAACTCGGCCGCGGCTCGTGTCGATGGGTTCCAGCACTACTACGCGGTCGCACCGGGCGGTCGCCCCGGGTACGAGTCGTACCTGCCGGCACCGCTCGGCACCGGCGGGGACGTGTACTACGACGACAATGCCGTGGTGGGTCTCTCGTTCATCAGCCAGTACCAGGCGACCGACGACCCCGCGTCCCTCGACCACGCGCGCGCGGCGTTCGACGTGGCGGTCCGGAGCTGGAACACCGACTCCTCGCTCACCTGCGCGGGTGGCTCGGACTGGATCGACCGCCCGGACAACACGACCCGAGCCGCGAACGTGACCGGGCTCACCGCCCAGCTGGCGGCGCACCTGTACGAGGAGACCGAGGACGCGTCGTACCTGCGCTGGAGTACCCGTCTGTTCGACTGGAACAACAGGTGTCTGCGTCAGTCGGCCGGGCTCTACCGGAACAGCATCGGTGACGACGGCAGCGTCGACTCCACGCTCTGGACCTACAACTCCGGCGCGATGATCGGCACGGCGACGATCCTCTACCGGGCGACCGACGACCCGAAGTACCTCCGGCAGGCGACCTCGGCTGCGCACGCTTCGCTTCGCTACTGGAGCGCGGCCGGTCGGCTCCAGCAGCAGCCGGCGGTCTTCGACGCGTTCTACTGGAAGGACCTGCTGCTGCTCGACTCCGTGCAGCACGACCCGTCCTACCGCGCCGCTGCCGAGCAGTGGGCGACGGCGACGTGGCGCGACAACCGCGACCCCGCGACCGGCCTCTTCCACTTCCAGCCGAGCGGCGGCGGTGACCCCGACTGGGATCGACCGGCGGCGACGCTCGACCAGGCGGCGATGATCCAGGTCTTCGCCGTGCTCGGGTGGTCGTCCGACCACTTGGGGGACGTCAGTTGAGCGAACGGCGGAGCAGCAGGGCCCCTGTCGGCGTCATGGACGTGGGCGGGGGCCACGTCACGGCAGCGCTCATCGACCCGGCGTCGGTGGGCGACGTCCTGGTCGAGCGAGGGGCGCCGGTCGATCCGCACGCGGAGCGCGATGCGCTCCTCGAGCAGCTCGCCGCTCCCGGGCGGGTACTGGCCGAGCACGAGACGCTCGCGGGCTGGTCGATCGCGATGCCCGGGCCGTTCGACGCCGCGGCGGGAACCGGCACGTTCGCCGGGGTCGACAAGTTCCAGTCGCTCGCCGGGATCGACCTCCGGGCCGCCCTCGCCGATCGGTTGGGCGTCGCTCCGGGAGCGGTGCGGTTCGTCAACGACGCCGTCGCGTACGGCATCGGCGAGTGGGCGTCGGGCGCCGGGGTGGGTGCGCACCGGATGATCTGCGTCACGCTCGGGACCGGGGTCGGTTCGGCGTTCCTCGTCGGCGGGGAAGAGGTCCGGAGCGGGCCGACCGTGCCGGAGGCGGGGGAGGTGCACCGGCTCACGATCGACGGTCGCCCACTGGAGGAGACGATCTCCTCGCCGGCGATCCGTCGCGCCGATCGCGCGCGATCCGGTCGGGAGCGGACCGTCGAGGAGATCTGCGCCGCTGCGCGGGCCGGCGACCGGGGAGCGCGCGAGGTCGTCTCGTCGGCGATGCGCGCGCTGGGTGTGGCGCTGCGGCCGTGGGCGGAGCGGTTCGCGGCGGATCGAGTCGTCGTCGGCGGTTCGATCGCGCGGTCGTGGGACGTCATCGAGGCACCGCTCCGAGCGGGGCTGACGCTGGACACGCACGGCGCGACGCACCCGCCGACGAACGAGTCGACGCACCCGCCGACGAACGAGTCGACGCACCCGCCGACGAACGTGTCGACGCACCCGCCGACGAACGTGTCGACGCACGCGCCGACGAACGAGTCGACGCACGCGCCGACGCACCCGCCGACCGGAGTGGTCCGGGCCGCGCTCGGCTCCCGGGCGCCGCTCGTCGGTGCCGCGATGGCGTGGGCGAGCGGCACCCGCCCGCTCAGTCGCTGAGCCCGGTCCCGCGGACCGACGCCTTCACCGTGCCGAGGCGCTGCCCCACCCCGCGTCCGCAGGGACGGATCGTGTAGCGGCCGACGCTCGCGGGCACGATGAACGTCTCGGCGTAGTGCACGACGAACGGCTCGAACGCACCGTCGGGACTCTCGACGACGGCCTCCGCCCCCTCGACGAGGTTGAGGACGTTCACGGTGCCATCGGTGTCGTGCGGGACGACGTCATCGAACCAGTGCCGCCGGACCTCGATGAACTCGAGCTCGTGGAGCCCGGTGCGTTCCTCGACCCAGCCGTCGCCGCGTGCGACCTCGGTCACCTGGTTGACGAGTTCGTCCCGGGTGAAGTCGGTGCGGCGGTCCCACTGGATGTTCGCGAAGGCGTGGTCGAGGTGCACCGGACGCGGGACTCCGTCGAGACCGACCCGGCCCCAGTCCCACATCTTGAAGGTGAAGATGTACGGCGTCGCTGAGATCTCGAGGACCATCGAGTCCGCCCCCGAGCAGTGCACGGTGCCCGCGGGGATGAGGAAGTGGTCGTGCTTCTTCGCGGGGAAGGTGTTGACGAAGCGGTCGGCCGGGAAGGGTTCCTCTCCGGAGGACGCGGTCCGCAGCGCGGCCTGCATCGCCGCGGGGTCGGCGTCGTCCCGGACCCCCAGGTACACGACGGCGTCCTCTGTCGCATCGAGCATGTAGTAGCTCTCGTCCTGCGTGTAGGGCATGCCGAAGACGCTCTGCATGTAGTCGGTCAGCGGGTGTACCTGCAGGGAGAGGTTGCCGCCGGCCATCGTGTCGAGGAAGTCGAAGCGGATCGGGAACTCGGCGCCGAACCGCGCGTACGTCTTCGCCCCGAGCAGCTCGCGCGGCTGCCGGAAGACGAGGTCGAGCGCGGGCAGCTCGACGACCGTGTCGCCGATGCGGAACAGGAGACTGTTCTCCTCGGGGACGCAGTCGAAGCACCAGGCGTAGTTGTCGGCGTCCCCGACTTCGAGGACCTCCTTCATCCACTGCCCGCCCCACACGCCGGGATCGAAGAAGGGGACCACGCGGAACGGACGGTGGCTGGCGAGCTCGAGGCCGGCGAGGAACGTGTCGCCCGTGATGAGCTTCGCGTCCGCCATCGAGCCGTTGGCGTCGAGGACCAGGTCGATCCGGTCGAACAGGGTGCGCTTGTGCCGGTCGGCGGCGCGCCACTCGACGAAGTAGCCGCGCTTGACCTTGCGTAGCTGGTCCTCGTCGGCGTTGTCGGCCCGCCAGTTCGGCGCGCCGGCTCGCTGACGGCGCTGGATCTCCCACCGTGCCAGGTCGGCGAGCACCACCGTGTCGAACGCCGTCGGCACGAGCGTGGCGCCCCAGCCGAAGACGACGACGGGGCCGTCGGCGGCGCTGATCCGCTCGGCGAGGTCGGCGAGGCGGGCCTCGTCGTAGAAGTCGGTGAGCACCTGGTGTCCGAGGACGCCGAAGACGCGGTCGTCGGTGAGGTTCGCGGCGATGCGCTCCTCGATGACGGCGTTCGGCAGGGCTGCTGCGGCTTCGACGTCGATGAGGACCGCGTCCGGGGCGACTGCTGCGAGCTCTCGGCGGAGGCCGTCCAGATCGCTCCCCGGGTACGTGTCCACGGCCATGACGTGCCGGCCGGAGAGGCGCGCGGCGAGTTGCTCCCAGGTGTCCTTGCCGGTCCAGACGTCGTGTCCCGGCGGGAGGTCGATGGCGGGTGCCTTGTCGTACTGACCGACGGTCACTCCGGTGGGCAGGAAGGTGGACATGGTGCCCCTTTCGCACTGATAACGTTACCAACACTACCCCGGAAGCCGTCCTGGGACGCAAGCCGGGCCTCCAGATCGAACGGAACGAGGCCGGGCTCCGGACGAACGCGCGCTCAGTGGTGGACGATGCGCACCGGCAGCTCGACCAACCGCGGCGGCTCGCCGTCGGCGGAACCGTCGAGCCGTGACAGCAGCATCCGCGCCGCGACGCGGCCGAGCTCCGCCGGGTCGTGGTCGATGACGGACAGCGGGATCGGTGCCATGTCCGCGAAGTCGAACGAGTCGAACGCGAACAGGCTCGGCGGCGAGGTGACGGTCCCGTCGTCGACGGCCTTCGCGATCGCGCGGATCGCGCCGACGCTGATCCGGTTGTTCGCGGCGAACACGGCGGTCGGCGGCTCGGGCAGGGCGAGGAGGCGGTGCATCGCGCGCTCGGCGGTGTCGGTGTCCTGCAGTTCCAGGACCACGAGGTCCTCGTCCGGCGTGGCCCCGTGTGCGGCGAAGGCGCTCCGGAACCCAGCGAGGCGGCGCTGGCCGGTGGACACGGTGACCTTGTTGCCGAGGAACGCGATCCGACGGTGCCCGTCGTCGAGCATGAGCGCGGTGGCGTCACGGGCGCCGTGCACGTCGTCGATCAGGACCGCGTCGGCCGCGACGTCCTCGACGGTGCGCGAGGCGAGGACGAGCGGCACGTCGTTGAGGCGGTCGGTGGCGAAGCGCTCGACGTCCTGTCCGACCGGCACCACGATGAGCCCTTCGACCTGCCGGCCGAGGAAGTCGGAGAGGAGCTGCCGCTCGAGGCCCGCATCCTCGTTCGTGGTGCCGACGAGGATGCGCCGTCCGGTGGCGGCGACGACCCGCTCGATGCCCTGCACGACGCCGGCGTAGTAGGGGTTGCCGATGTTCGTGATCATCACGCCGACGAGACCGGAGCGCTGCCCGGGGCGGAGGCTCCGGGCGTTCTCGTTGCGGTGGTAGCCGACTTCCGCGATGACGCGTTCGACGTGTTCCCGGAGTTCGGGGCGCACGTTCTTGCCCCCGGAGAGCACCCGGGAGACCGTCATCGGGCTGACCTCGGCGACCCGGGCGATGTCCTTCACGGTCATCGCCGGCTTCCGTGCCGGTCCGGACCCAGCGGCTGCGTGCATGTGTCCCTGTATACCGGACATCCCTCTTGCGGCTGGTCCGGCGCCGTGTATGCTCCCGTTGGTAACGTTATCAATTCACCGTCGAATGGAACGCCCGATGCCGAACCCGTTCTCCCGAGGGCCAGCCGTGACCCGACGCACCGCGCTCGCGCTGGGCGGTGGCGGCCTGCTCGCCATGACCCTGGCCGCCTGTGCCAGGGGCTCCGACACCCAGCCGTCCGCGCCCGGCACAGTGACCCTGAACAGCGACAACCCCACCTGGGGCCCCGGCTACGCCGCCGCGTCCGCCGTCCTGGCGAAGCGCATCGGCTACCGCATCACGTCACGGTCGATCGCCAGCGTGAACAACTACACGCAGGTCATCCGGATGACGGCCCAGACCGACAGCACGACCGACCTCATCAAGTGGACGAACGGGTACCGCCTGCAGGACATCGCCCGTGCCGACATCCTGACCGACCTCAACCCCGTGTGGGACGCCGCCGTCGACCGCGGCTGGGTGGACCCGGCGCAGCGCGAGTCGTTCAGCTACCGCGGCAAGGCCTACGGCGTCCCGCTCTACAAGAGCTACTACGCCGTGTTCTACAGCAAGAAGGCGTTCGCCGAGCACGGCATCGACGTGCCGACGACCTTCGACGAGATGCTCGACGCTGCGCAGCGGCTCAAGGACGCCGGCATCACCCCGTTCCTCTCGCCCGGCGCCACCACCTGGGAAGCCGAGATCTGGTTCATGCAGCTGCTCGCCTCGATCGACCCGGACTACTACAAGGCCGTCACGACGGACAAGGCCAGCTACACGGAGGCCCCGGCGCAGCGGGCGATGGACCTCTGGTCGTCGATGTACGCCGACGGGTTCTTCTCCGCGCCGGACGTCACGTCGAACGACCTGCCGGGTCTGGTCAAGAAGGGGCAGTTCGGCATGATGCTCTACGGCACGTGGTTCGCGAACACCCTCCTCGCCGCCGGGCTGAGCGACGCGGACATCGGGTTCTTCCGGGTCCCGCCGCAGGGGTCCGCGGCGCCGGCGATCGTCGTCGAGAGCGGGTCGCTGTCGGTCCCGGTCAAGGCGCACCGCCACCGTGCCGCGGTCGAGGTCGCACAGAACTGGCTCGCGACCGACGTGCAGACGGCCTGGGTCGGGTTCCTCGGCGACACGAGTCCGAACCCGCACGCGCTGCCGAAGTCGAACCTCGTGAAGGTCCTGGCGAAGGACATCGCCGACACCCGCCCCGTCGAGCTCACCCGCTACTGGGAAGCCTCGCCCACGCCGCTCATCGAGGGCAACGTGCAGGACCTCGGGTCCTTCATGGTGAACCCCTCGAAGTCGAACGGCACCGCCACCCTGCGCTCCATGCAGAACCGAGCAGTGACCGAGTGGAAGACCTGGAACGCCGCATGACACTCACACAACCTCCCGTCCCCGACACGGTGCTCGACCAGGAGGCACGGCCCACCGACCGACGTCGGCCCGCGTCGACGAGACAGGCACCGCTCAGGGCCCGCCTCACCGGCGGCGCCTTCCTCGCCCCGTCCGTGCTGCTGGTCGTCGCGCTGCTCGTCGTCCCGTTCCTGTTCACGATCTACCGCAGCTTCTTCAACGACAACGGGTTCACCCGGAGCTGGGTCGGGATCGAGAACTACCGCGCGATGTTCGCCGACCCCGCGTTCGGGCAGTCCGTGCTGAACACGTTCCTCTGGGTGGTCGGCACGCTGCTGCTGCCGGTGGGGATCGGCCTCGCGATCGCGGTCGGCACGTGGAAGCTCAAGCTCGGCGGGCTCGCCCGGTTCGCGATCGTCCTGCCCTACGCGATCTCCGGCTCGGCGACCGCCGTGGTCTGGACGTTCATGCTCTCCACGGACGGCGGCCTGGACACGCTCCTGCGGATGGTCGGCCTCGACGGGCTCGTCTCGCAGTGGCTGCTCCAGTGGCCGCTGAACACGGTGATGATGATCATCGCGACGACCTGGCAGGCCACCGGCGCCTGCGTGATCCTGTTCCTCGTCGGCCTCCAGTCGATCCCGCCGAACACGCTCGAAGCCGCGCAGATCGACGGCGCCTCCGGGTGGCGGCTGTTCTGGTCCGTGACGTTCCCGCAGCTCCGCCCGATGACGGTGGTCGTGGTCGGGATCTCGATCGTCGGCAGCCTGAAGGTCTTCGACCAGGTGCTGCTGCTCACGAATGGCGGCCCCGGCACGGCGTCCGAGACGCTGGCGCTGACGATGTACCGCGAGACGTTCACCCTCTCCCGGTACGGATCGGGTGCTGCCGTCGCCGTGTTCCTGACGCTCGTGGTCGTCGTGGCCTCGTGGGCGTACCTCCGCCGGCAACTCCGACCCACCGACTAGCTGGAGCCGTTCGATGACGAAGAACTCTCGCCGCATCCTGGCCGTCGTGCTGACCGTCGTGTCGCTGATCTGGCTGATCCCGTCCTACCTGCTCGTGGTGAACGCGTTCACGAAGAGCGCCGACTACTCGGGCACGCCGTCGTGGTGGCCGACCTCGTGGTCGCTGTTCGACAACATCGCCACCGCCTTCCAGAACGCGAACGTCGGGCAGGGGATGCTGAACAGCCTGCTGTACTCCGTCGTCGGAGCCGGTGCCGCGGTGTTCATCGCGGCCCTGGCATCGTTCGCGGTGACGATCATGCCGGTGAAGCGCCCGACGTTCTGGTTCTGGGTGATCTACATCGGCACGATCCTCCCGCTGCAGGCGTTCCTGTCGCCGCTGTTCACCGGGTACGCCGCCGCGTCGCTGTTCGACACCCAGTACGGGATGCTCCTCGTCTACGTCGCGCTGACGATCCCCTTCGCGTTCTTCGTGGTGCGCGGCCACATGACCGGGCTGCCGAACGAGGTCCGCGAAGCAGCGTCGCTCGACGGGGCGGGATGGGTCCGGATGTTCTTCCAGGTCCACCTGCCGCTGTCGACGAGCGCCCTCCTCGCCGCGTTCGTCTTCCAGTTCACCTGGATCTGGAACGACCTGCTGTTCGGCCTGACGCTGTCGACGAGCCCGAACATCCGGCCGGTGATGGCGACCCTTGCCGACCTGACCGGCAACTACTCGACGTACGGGCCGCCGGTGGCGCTCGCCGGGGCGCTCGTCGCGTCCCTGCCGACGATCATCGTGTTCTTCGCGTTCCAGCGGTTCTTCGCGCGTGGGCTCAACCCGACCGCCTGACCGACATCCCCGTCTCCCCGCACCTCGTCCCGACCCCGAAGGAAGTCCGTCTCGATGACCGAACCCGCCCTCGTCTCCGCACAACCCTGGTCCCACCTGGAGGCCCGTGCCGGCCTGCTCGACCGGGCCACCGTCGTGGCCGCGACCATCGGTGGCACCCGCGTCCGGGTCCTCCCCGAACCGCTCAAGACCGAGCGGGACGGCGTCGTCGTGCAGGCCGTGCGACTGCTCGTCGACGGGCAGCGACCCGACCCGGCCACCGCGACGCTCACCGGACCCGGCGGCGACCTGGTCGTCGGCGATGCGCCGGCCCCCGACGACACGTCCGTCCGGCTCCTCGTCCGCGCCGTCGACGAACCGACCGAGGTGTCCCTGGCGCTGCCGGACCTCGGCGACGAGACGATCTCCTTCCTGCTGCAGCCGCAGCGGGACTGGTCCGTGCACGTCGTGCACCACTCCCACTTCGACTTCGGGTACACAGACCCGCAGACCACCGTGATCTCCGCGCAGCGGTCGTACCTCGACTCGGCGGTCGAGCTCGCCGCGGCGACGAGCGAATGGCCGGACGCCGCGCGCTTCCGGTGGAACGTCGAGGCACTGTGGGCGTTCGCCGACTGGGAGCGACACCGCCCCGCGGCGAAGGTCGCCGAGTTCGTGCGGCTCGTGCAGCAGGGCTCGATCGGCCTCAGCGCCATGCCGTACAACCTGCACACCGACACCTGCTCGACGGAAGAACTCCACGAGCTGCTGCGTGAAGCCCGCCGCATCCGCGAGCAGTACGGCATCGACTTCACGACCGCGATGCAGACCGACGTGCCCGGGCAGGTCGCCGGGCTGCCCGACGCCCTGCAGGAGGTCGGGGTCCGGTACCTCGCCGTGGCACACAACTGGGCGGGACGTTCGATGCCCCACCAGAACGGCGCCCTCGAGCTGCCGCGACTGTTCCGCTGGCGGACGCCCGCCGGCAACTCCGTCGTGGTCTGGATGACGGACAGCCCGCACGGCCTCGCCTACATGGAGGGGCCGATGGTGGGCCTGACCGAGTCGTACGAGGTGGCCGAGACGTACCTGCCGGCGTACCTCACCGCACTCGCGACCCGCGGCTACCCCTTCCCACCCGGGGTCTTCGGCGCACACGGCGAAACGGCAGAGGGACGACCGGGATACCCCTGGGGTGTGCTGCACCTGCGCACCCAGGGCTTCATGGGCGACAACGGCCCGGCGCGACTGCACCTCTCCGAGGTCGTCCGGCGCTGGAACGACACGTGGACGTCGCCGACCCTGCGCGTCTCGACGAACGAGGACTTCTTCGCCGAGGCGGAGGCACGGCACGGCGACGAGCTCGTCACCGTCGAGGGGGACTGGGGCGACTGGTGGGTCGAGGGCGTCGGGTCGGCCGCCGTGCCGCTGGCGCTCACCCGCGAGGCGCAGGCGACCGTCAGCGACGCACGCTCCTTCTCGCAGGCGGCTGCATGGCTCGGGGGCCAGGCGATCCCGACGGAGCGTGCGGATGCGGACTCCGCGTACGACGCGATCTCGATGTTCAACGAGCACACCTGGGGCGCGAGCAACTCGTGGACCCACGGCGACGAGGGCTACGACTCGGGGGAGCGGCAGTGGCAGTGGAAGGTCGCGCAGGCGCTCACCGGCCACCAGCGCAGCCGCGACCTCGAAGAGCACGCGCTCGTCTTCCTCGCGGACACCGTGGCGGCGCCGGACGACGCCCTCGTGTCGATCGTGGTGGCGAACGCGTCCGGAGTCATCCGCACCGGAGCGGTCCGCTTCCTGGTGAAGGAGTCGACCGTGCCGCTCGACGCCGGCGTGCGCGTCCGTGACGGCCGCACCGGCGCTCCGCTCCGTCTGGTCGTCGAGCCGCAGTCGAACTCGCTCCACCGCGAGTCGGGCCGCTGGGCGAGGGTGCAGCTGACCGACGTCCCGGCGTTCGGGTTCGTGCGGATCGACGTGCTGCCCGCGGACGACGCCGCGGAGCCTCCCCGCGTCCACGATGCACTGACGACGCCCGCCGCGGAGCTGTTCTCGCTCGACAACGAGTACCTCCGGGTGCGCGTCGATCCGGGCACCTCCACCATCCGCTCCGTCGTCGAGGTGGCGACCGGGCGGGAGATCGTCGAGCAGGACGCCCCGGCCGGGTTCAACGGCTACGTCTACGACGAGTACGGCTCGTCCGGGGCGGGGGTCAACCACCTCTCGAACAAGCTGTGGAGCTCGGATCGCCTCGAACTCCTCGCCAGCCGCACGACCGGCGGGCCCGCCGTGCTGGTGGAGCGGGTCACGGACGCCGTGGAGGAACGGCTCGTCTACCGGTTCGCAGCAGCCGGTGTCGACGCGGTGACGGTCACGCTGCGCCTGCGGCACGGTGAGCCGCGACTCCGCATCGAGAACCGTCTCGAGAAGCCCGTCACCCGCACGAAGGAGAGCGCCTTCTTCGCGTTCCCGTTCGCCGCGACCGACCCCGTCGTCCGCTACGAGGTCTCCGGAGGCGTGACCGGCGACGGGCTGCCGCACGTCCCCGGCGCCCCGCAGCACATGCGTGCGGTCCGGAACTGGGTCAGCGTGCAGGACGGCGACGACGCCGTGGTGTGGGTGACCAAGGACGCGCCGCTCGTGCACCCCGGTACGATCTCGTTGCCGTACGCGCCGTTCCCCGCGAGCACCGCGCCGAACCGCTCGGCGACCGTCTACTCGTGGTTGCACAACAACGTGTGGGACACGAACTTCCCCATCGAGCAGGGGTTCACCGCCACGTTCGAGTACGCGATCGGCGTCCGGTCCCACGCAGCCGAGCCGACTGAGTCCGTGGCGGTGCAGACGACTGCCGACCTCGTCCGACCGCTCGCCGCGGTGCCGGCATCCGGTACCGGCACGGCGGACCAGGCGTCGGCGGAGCTCCTCACGATCAGCGATCCCCGCGTGCGGCTCGTGTCCGTGGTCGCCGGGGACGACGAGCACACGTCGATCGTGCGGCTCCAGTCGTCCGCGGACCAGCCGGTCGACGTCGAGCTCGCGTTCGGAGTCGACCTCGACACCGCCGTCCGCGCGACCTACCTCGGCGACGACACCGGGGCTCCCGTCGATCTCGTTGCCGACGTCGTGCGGACCTCGCTGGCGCCGTTCGAGGCGGCTGCGGTCCGCGTCCGGCGCGCGGCTCGGTGACCAACTGCGGACGGGAGGCTCGTGGCGGCGCCGCCACGAGCCTCCCGTCCGTCCTGTGGCGATGGCGGACATCCACCTGCTTCCGCACGGCGGTGCGCGGTAGCGTGCGCTCGTGCACCTCGCGAACATGCGCATGGTCGGGACAGGACGGCTTCGCCTTGCAGTCCCGCAAGGTCGTCGAGCCGATCGTGGGGATCGATGAAGATCGAGCTGTTGTGGGAACAGGACGACCCGAACGAGGTGCTGCGGACCCGGTTCGGCTTCGCGGGGCCGATTGTGCGCGATTGGGTCACGGCGGCGGTGGCGCATCACTGGGGCGTCCGAGTCGAGCCCCCGGAGCGCATCGTGATGAGCGGTGGCAACGCCCTCGCGTGGGTGCGCAGCGGCGACGAACTTCTCCTGGTCAAGTGGTCGGTCGCGCCCGAGCGGTTCGAACGGCTCGCATTCGCCGCCGACCTGACTGCCTGGCTCGGAGCGCAGGGGTTGCCGGTGTCCGCACCGCTGCCGACCCTCGCGGGTGCGGTCCAGGTGAGGAACGGCGGCACGTCGATGGGCCTGCAACGCGTCATCGAGGGAGACCACCTCGATGTCGGCGACGCCGATCAGGTCGCGGCCGCAGGCGCGACGCTTGCTCGGCTGCACGATGCGCTCCGTTCGTGCCCGCTGCACGACTCGGACCACGAGGTCCTGGCTCCGCCGTCACCGCTCCGTCAGCAGGTCTCCGACTGGCTCGCCTCCGAGCCGTCGACGTCGGCCCCGCACGCTCGCGACGTCGTGGAGCGCATGCTCGAACGAGCACCGGAGGGTCTCCCGCCCATGCAGATCGTGCACGGCGACTACCGTGCTTCGAACATCTTGCGTGCAGGCAGCGAGGTCGTCGGCGTGCTCGACTTCGAGGAGCTTCGACTCGACCATCGAGTCGGCGAGATCGCGCGCTCGGCGGTCTTGCTCGGCACGCTCTTCCGGGACGGGGGCCCCGTCCCTGCGTCCGTGCGACAGCAGTTCCTGGACGGCTACCAGGCAGTCCAGCCCCTCACGGACGAGGAGCTTCGCTGGTGGCCGGTCCTCGTGCTCTGGTACTCCCTGGCGCTCGTCCCTTCGGGCGATGACCCCAACGGGTGGGGCCGAGCAGCGGTCGAGCAGCTCGGGCACTCAACGAGGTAGCTGGTGGCTGGTGAGGGCTTCGTGGATGAGGTGGATGTCCTTCGCGCCCTGTCCCCAGTCGGAGAACGAGAGTCGCAGCGACGGGGCGGTCCGCACCTCGACGCTCGTGCCGCCGTCCTCCTGAGCGTCGAGCTCAACGGTGATCAAGTCCCCCCAGGTCGTCCAGCTCGGTGACGACATCAGCACCACGCGTCGCGCTGTCACGTACCGAACGCGCATGCCCCGGATGTCCTCGGCAGCGGCAACCAGCCGGTCCTTCACGGTGTCGGGAGCAAGCGGCAGGGAGAACCGAGCGCTGGAGCGCGACCACCGAGTGTGGATCTCGAGCATGGGTCCATTCAAGCCACTCCGCTGCAGGTCGGGTGAGGTCGGCTGGTGCCCTGGCAGCCACGTCCGGGAAATGACCGGTTCGAGCTATCATCCCGTCGTGGCTGCAACAGGTCTCCTCGTGGCGAGCGTCGCGATCTTGGTGGGTACAGTCGCGCTCTTCGGATGGCGTGTGCGGAACCCGGCCTGGGTACGCGACGCGCAGCTCACCCAGAACGCCAGCCCCGTGATCAGCCTGCTGATGCTCGTGTTCGGCGTACTCGTGGTCGCGGTCGTCCTCGCCCTCGGGATCTTCTGGGTCGCGACCGAGCACGGCGTCGTCGGGTGGGTGATGGTCTGCGTTGCTGCGACTGGACTCGTTCACGTCTGGGTGAACGTCTGGATCCGACGACGACCACTGCTGTGAGCACCTCCCGCACAGCAACGCCAGGCTCGTGGTGGCGGTCCGCATCGGTAGTGCTCGTGAGCCGGTGGTTGATGAACACCCGCCGCGACCCGCGTGGCTGCTGACCGTCCTCCTTCACACGCGGTCAGTCGGGAGAACGGGCTGCTCGAGTTCGGCGTCGGCGGGCAGCGATGGCCATGGCGAGAAGCACTCCACCACCGACCGCGAGCAGGACTCCACCGACGACGGCACCGGGGACCGCATTGTCCCGTTGGGCGTCATCGATCGAGAATCCGGCGGCACCGAGAAGCAATCCGAGTCCGGCGAACAGGAGGACGGAGAGCCCCGCTGCGACCCAGTGGCCACGTGTCGCCCGGGCGCCTGCCCGTCCGCGACTCTTCCACGCAGCGCCGAAGGTGGACCCGTATCCGGCGATGACCAGGGTCGCGACCGGGAACGCCGTGCCGAGGGCAACCAGTGCCATCCCGCTCACCAGGAAGCCCACAAGCCAGGGAACCCACCACCGTGCGCCGACCACGTGCTTCGCGCCGTCGTCCGGGATCGATTCCACACGGGGAGCGTATTGCGTGGGCGCCGGCAGGACGACTTTCATCTCGCGGCAACGTCCGCGCTGATGGTTGTCGTCAGTACGGTCGCGTCCGGCTCGTAGCGCCCCGGCCCCAGAACGCCGCGCGTCACCTCGTTGACACGATCAAGTGATCAGACGACAGCCCAAGTCGGGGTGCCTGTCAAACCACGTGAGCGCGTCCGGTAGTCGATCCTTCACCGGGCGGTGAGTCTCTTTCGATGTCTCTGGCCGCCATCGGGCGTCTCAATTCCGTCACCGACACTGGCGCCCTGAGCGCGCCTCAGCGAACAGGACGAACCCCCGCGCTGAACGCGAACGCCACGAGCTGTGCGCGGTCGCGCGCGCCGACTTTGGCCATCGCTCGGTTGGCGTGTGTCTTGACGGTGTACGGCGACAAGAAGAGCGTGTGCGCGATGGTGTTGACATCGGATCCAGCTGCGATCGCGCGCGTCACGTCGAGTTCTCGTGGCGTGAGAGCGGCGAACCGCTCGACGAGTTGCTCGTCGATGGGGTGATCGGGTTCATTTGCGACGCGCCCGATCAGTGCTGCTGCGGCCGCGGCGGACAGCGCGCCACCACCACCGAGGACTTCCTCGATCGCCGCCACGAGTTCGCGAGGTCCGGCGGACTTGCTGAGGTATCCGTTCGCTCCGGCGCGAAGCGCGGCCAGTACCGTCTCGTCGTGCTCGAAGGTGGTGAGCACGACGATCTTCAGCTCATCGCCATTCCACCGTTGACGAAGCCGCCGGGTCGTCTCGACACCGTCGATCCCCGGCATGCGGATGTCCATCAACACGACGTCGACGGGGCTGGCTTCCATGGCTTGGATGGCCGCGAGGCCGTCCCCTGCTTCCACTGCCACGTCGAAGCTCTCATAGGTGGAGAGGATCGCGCGGAGCCCGAACCGGATCATGTCCTGGTCGTCAACGAGTGCGATCTTGATCATGTGGGGAGTCCATCCGTTGTGGGAAGTTCGACTGAGACCACGAACACGACGCTGTTCCCGTCGATCGTCACGGTGCCGCCAGCCTGGGAGATTCGTTCGCGCAAACCGATCAGTCCCAGTCCGCTGCCGCTTTGCCGTCGATCGTCGTGTGGCGCGTTCCGGACCTCGAGGTGCACGCGTCCCGGGCTGGACCAGCACGACACCGTCGCCGATCCTCGGCCGTACCTGTGCGCGTTCGTGAGGGTCTCTTGCAGGACTCGGTAGAGGGTCACTCCGACGGAACCGCTCACCTCGGCGTCGACGTCGACACGGAGGTCAGCGTCGACTCGGAGACCGATTTGTCGGTACGACTCGATGAGATCCGGGATGAGCGTCAATCCGGGAGTCGGGGCTGAACCCGGGTGGTCTTCCGCGGTCCTCAGCAGCTCCAAGATGCGCTGTGTCTCGTTCAGGACGTTGCGGATGCCTGTCCGAGCGTTGCGCAGCGCCTCTCGTGCTTGGGTTGCGTCCTCAGGAAGCACGACTTCGGCGACGCCGATGTTCATGCTGACCACGGCGACTTCATGTCCGACGACATCGTGGAGGTCCCGCGCGATTCTGAGCCGCTCTTCCGCGACGCGTCGCTGCGCTTCGACTTCGCGAGTCGCGACAGCGTCCTCGGCGCGCTGCTCCAACGCAAATCGGTACTGCGTTTGCGATCGGAGGCCGAACGCGATGCCGGCACCAGCACCGATCGAGATGACCACGCCGATGGTGGTCGCAATCGGGTCTCCCAGTTCTCGGCTCGAGAGAGTTCCGATGAGCACCGGGATCGCTGTCGACACCGCCATCAGAATCGGTCGCCCTCTTCGCAGAGTCACCGCGAAGAGAAGGAACACGGCGCAACTCCACTCCACCAGCGGTTCCCAACCGAACACGCCCGCGGTGAGAGCCGCGCACGATGCGATGAGCAGACCGATGTGCGGAAAGCGCAGGCTCATCACGGAGCCGACTGCGAGGAGCACCACGGCGAGTGCGCCGCCGAGCGGTACGGGACGTTCCGAGCCGACGCGGATCGCTTCGGCGATGATCGCCGCCGAAATCGCTCCACCGGTGACGAGGTAGAGCGTGCGCCCGCCGCGCATCCACGAACGCGGGGGCACGTTGGAGCGTTCGAGTGGAGTCACCCTCCCATTCTTCTCCTGAGCCGTGCCCGCACGTACTGCGATCGCAGTAGGTGCGGTTACCGCGGAGAGACGATGAGCGGGCGCAGGACGACGGCGAACATCGATGTAGGCCAAGTCGGCCGACCAACGAGCAGAAGGACATCCCATGAGCACCGAAACTCCCCTCGCCGGCACCTACGTCCCGTACGAGTACACCCGTGTCAGCGTTCCGAAGAACAAGGAGACCCTCTACCGCGACACGTACCGCAACTTCGGATGGGAAGGCGGCACCGCTGAGCGCCCCCGCCCGGGTAGTGCCACTACCGAGATCGAGTTCAAGCGCAACCGCGACATCCGCAACCGTGACGAGGTCATCGATCTGCAGCGCAAGGCGCAGGGAGCGCTCGAGACCATCACCGGTCTGGAACGGTCCCGAACGATGGTCGCATCAGCACTCGCGTACTTGATCGGCATCGTGGGAGCGGCATTCCTCGGGCTGTCCGTCTTCGCGACGCAGAGCGACGTGAACGTGCCCGCCATCGTCGAGAACGCTGCCGGGATGCCCGCAGTCATCTCGGGCGCGATCGGCATCGTGCTGTGGGCTGTCGCGCCACTGGTGTACCTCGGCGCCCGTGCCTGGCGCTCCGCGCGGGTGCAGCCTCAGATCGACCGTCAGTTCGAGGTCGTTGATGGTGCCTGCGAACAGGCGAGCCAGCGCCTCCGCCGGGTTGCGTGACATCCAGGCAGACGGCTTCTCTTCACGACGACGATCAGCAGATCGCAGCGGAGGCAGCGGGCAAGTGCCGCGGTGAGGGAAAGGGTGGGGGTATCGGAACCCTCGCCCGTCTCCTCGCGCTGATCCCTGACGCGAGATGGTCCACCGCGTCGGAGGAACACAACTGCCGCGACAAACCGAATCCAGAACGCCGGCGCGCTCCGCTTGTGGGAGGCAGAGGGACCTCCGGAACGGAGGCGGGACTCGGGGGGACCTGATCGTCGTCTTCCATGACGCGGAGATCGGTGATCACCGTGATCTGTTCCACCTCGCACGAGCGGTGTGCGATTCCATCGCGTTCGTCGATTACCAAGGTCGTGCGTCGCGCGAGGTCACCGAGGGAATGCCGCCGCTGGACCTCTTACATCTCGCGGCAGCGTTCGCTCTCATCGTCTTCGTCAGTACGGTCGCGTCCACCTTGTGGCGCCCCGGCCGGTACGGGGATGGGCAGAACGCGGTGCGGTCACGTCGTTCACCGAATCAAAGTAACCAAACAAACCGTCAAGACCCTTCCGCGCGCGAAACCGTCGCACTCGCCTGCAAGCAACGGCGCCTCGCAGAAGGCAAGACCAGGAGAGCGGTGAAGTGCGTGCTCAAGCGCTACATCGCCTGACGATCTTCCGCCACCGCACCGTCGCCATGCCCGTCCGGGGCTTGCTGCGAAGGTCTCAGCTCGGTCGCAGGAACACCGAGACAAGCAGCACAGCGATACCGATCCACACCAGTCCGATCGCAGGGCCCTTGAGGAGGTCCGGTTGGTGACGACCCTCCTCGTCACCGCCACGACTGACCGTGTGCAGCAAGTCAGAAAAGACACCCGGTCGGATGAACAACAGGATCCCGGCTGCGATCGCTGCTGGGCCGAGAATGAGACCTGGTATCCACATGGTCACTCCTTGTCGCGTGAATCAGGCCTCACGAGACGGCTAGTGCGCATTGCTCTGGGCGCCGTCGACATCTCTTCCGGCCTGGCGACGCCGCCTGCGAGCGAGCTGTTGGCGGAGCTTGTGGATGAAGGTTGCTTCGAGGAACCCGACCAAGGCGAGCGCTGCGATGGCGAAGAGCACGTTCGCCGGGGCCTGAGCCTGCGTGAAAACGATGATGGGCAAGCCGATGACGAGTGCGGCACACACGATGACGTTGATCCACGCGCCGACGAGGCCGCCCGGAGCGTCGGGCACTCCATCCATCCATCGGTCCGCCATACGGCGGACGCTACTCCCTTGACCCCGCACAACTGGACTGCCGCCGCGTTGAGCGCGGACATCATCAACAGAGCTCGAAGTTGTACCCGTCGAGTACGGCTGCGCAGAACGGTGCAACCGCTATGGGGTCCTCGCAGTCCACCACGACGCCACTGACTCGGCTCATGGCGCGAGCGCGTCCTCGTCCTCCGCGACGTTCTTCTGCACCGCGAACTGGGTGCGGTGCAGTTCTTCGTACCGCCCACCCATGGCCAGCAGTTCCTCGTGCGTCCCGCGCTCCACGATCGAGCCGTCCTCGACGACGAGGATCTGGTCCGCACTGCGGATGGTGGAGAGACGGTGCGCGATCACCATCGCCGTCCGTCCCTCGAGCGCCTCGCTGAGCGCCGCCTGCACCGCGGCCTCCGACGTCGAGTCGAGCGCCGCCGTCGCTTCGTCGAGGATGACGACCCGCGGCTGGGCGAGGAGGAGCCGCGCGATGGTCATCCGCTGACGCTCACCGCCGGACAACCGGTAGCCACGCTCACCGACCATCGTGTCCAACTGGTCCGGCAAGGACCGGATGAGGGATTCGAGCCTCGCGCGGCGGACGGCGTCCCACACCTCGTCGTCGGTCGCCTCGGGCCTTGCGAGGCGCAGGTTCGACCGGATGGTCTCGTGGAACAGGTGGCCGTCCTGCGTCACCATGCCCATGGTGTGCCGCATGGAGGCGAAGGTCACGTCGCGGACATCAGCCCCGGCCAGGCGGACGGCACCGCTGTCGACGTCGTACAGGCGCGAGAGGAGCTGCGCGATGGTGGACTTGCCGGCACCGGACGTGCCGACCAGGGCGACGGTCTGCCCCGGCTCGATGCGGAAGGACACGCCGTGCAGCACCTCGTCACCGCCGCGGGTGTCGAGGGTGGAGACCTCCTCCAAGGAGGCGAGGGACACCTTGTCCGCGGCGGGGTAGGCGAAGCGGACGTCGTCGAACTCGACGGACACCGGTCCGTCGGGGACGGCGTCGGCGTCGGGCTTCTCCTGGATGAGCGGCTCGAGGTCCAGCACCTCGAAGACGCGCTCGAAGCTGACCACGGCGCTCATGATCTCCACGCGAGCGTTGGCGAGGCTGGTCAGCGGCGCGTAGAGGCGGGTGAGGAGGAGCGCGAGGGTGACCACGTCACCCGTGTTCAGCTGCCCGCCGAGTGCGAGCGCCCCGCCGACCCCGTACACGAGCGCGAGGGCGAGGGCGGACACCAGGGTGAGGGCAGTGACGAAGACGAACTGCAGCAGGGCGCTCCGCACCCCGATGTCGCGAACACGGGCGGCGCGGACCCGGAACTCCTCGGCCTCTTCGTCGGGACGGCCGAACAGCTTGACGAGCGTCGCGCCGGGCGCCGAGAAGCGCTCGGTCATCTGCGTGCTCATCGCGGCGTTGTGGTCGGCGGCTTCGCGTCGCAGCGCTGCGAGACGGGTGCCCATGCGGCGAGCCGGGATCAGGAAGATCGGGAGCATCACCACCGCGAGGACCGTCACGAGCCACGACGTGCTGAGCATGACGACCAGGGTGAGGATCAGCGCCACGACGTTCGTGACCACTCCGGACAGGGTGCCGCTGAAGGCCTGCTGCGCGCCGATCACGTCGTTGTTGAGGCGGCTCACGAGGGCGCCCGTGCGAGTGCGGGTGAAGAACGCGATCGGCATCTTCTGCACGTGGTTGAACACGGCGGTGCGGAGGTCCAGGATGACGCCCTCGCCGATCCGTGCCGAGTACCAGCGGGTCAGCAGCGACGTGGCAGCATCCGCCACGGCGACGAGGGCGATGACGACGGCGAGCCAGACGATCGTGCCGACCGCGCCGCGGGCCGCGATGACGTCGACCACCTGACCGGCGAGCACCGGCGTCGCGACCGCGAGGAACGCCCCGACGACCGAGAGCGCGATGAAGAGCACGAGCTTCGCCCGGTAGGGCACGGCGAACGTCATGATCCGCCGCACCGACTCACGGGAGAAGCCGTGCTTGCCGTCCTTGGCGGTCGAGATCTTGTAGAGCGAGCTCCAGGCTGCGCCTTCCATGCTCATTGCAGTTCCTTCCATGGGCAACGCCGACTGCGACGTCGTGCGCCCGAGCTCGGGATCCTCCCCAGTGGGGGCGAGCAGGCAGTCAGGATACGGCTCAGGACAGGATCGTGAGGAGCCGGTTGCCGAGCGCGTCCACGTTCATCCCGAAGGTGCTTGGGAAGTAGGCGCTTCCGCGACTGCCGACTTGTCGCTCAGCGGGTCGCGGACTCCCCGTCGTCGTTCTGGGTGCGCTGCAGTTCCTGTCGACGGGCGTAGGAGATCGAGCCGATCTGGACGGCGGCGAGGATCGACCAGACGATCGCCATGGACCTGTGGAATCCGGACGGATCGACGACGGCAAGGACGATCCAGACCACGGCAAGGGCGACCCACACCCACGCGAGCCACGGGAGTGGCTTGCCGACGAGTCGTTCGAGGAGGCTGCGCCGCGTCGTCTCGCTCATGTGCGCGATGCTAGCTGGCGAAGACAGGGTCTGAACGCGATCATCGCGCGCTGCGCGCGCTCATGAAAGGGAGAGTGCATGACCGAGAAGCAGGATGTTGCGCACGAGCTCCGGCACATCGTCGAGGTCGATGGGGTGCCTTACGACACGATCGGAGCGATCACCGGCACGACGCCAGAGAAGTTGCGGTCGTACGTCGAGACATCCCCCAACGGGTTCGCTGACCCTGCCGACGGCGGCCTCAGCCCCGACGAAGGGGCGCGCGTGTCCGTTCTCGTCGCGCACCTCTCGGCCGTCAAGGAGATCCCCGACGCAGAACGCGTCGAGGGCATGTTGGCAGTTCTGACGCAGACCTTCGGGTTCCCCGTCGATGCGCTGGCGTCCGTCATCGGCGTCGAAGCCGCCGTGCTGGACGACCTCGCAACGACTTTCGACGACCTGCCCGCGACAGTCCGGACAGCGGTCGCGTTGCGCTTGTCCTTCCTCGTGAACGCGATCAACCTGGCATCCCCGACGAGCTGATACGACGACGACCGTGCGCCCAGGCGAGAGTCGGTCTCAGCGCACACCCCGGGGCGGTGGGTTCACGTCGTGATCGGGGCGCACGCTCCGTCGCACTGCTCGGCGGAACCCGGTGAGCACGGTGGCACCGCCGAGCCCGACGACGATGCCGGCCAACGCCGCGACCGCCAGGGCTCCGTAGACCGACGATGCGCCGGACATCCGCCAACCGTCGTGTGCGAACCAGTCCTGGACTCCGCGGACGGTTCGCGCCCTTCTCCGTCTCGGTCACAGACCGACGTCGACCGGTGTCCCATGCCCGGAACCGTTTTCGGAAGGGGAACGAACATGTCGGAACACGTCGTGGTGATCGGTGGAGGGTACGCGGGTGTCATGGCCGCGAACCGGGTGGCGGGGAGCGGTGGCAGCGGCGCGGTCGTGACGACCCTCGTGACGGCGGAGGAGGCATTCGTCGAGCGGATCCGTCTGCACGAGTTCGCGGCCGGGTCGTCGGCGACGGCCACGGTCACGTTCGCGTCGGTGCTCCACCCAGCCGTGCGGCTGCGTGTCTCCCGCGTCGACCTGATCGATGCGGGGGAGCGGCTCCTCACCCTCTCGGACGGCAGCCTGCTCCCGTACGACCACCTCGTCCTCGCGGCGGGGAGCAGCGGGCGCATCCCTGCTGGTGACGGTGTCCACTCGCTCGCGGACCTGCAGTCCGCAGCGCGGCTCCGCGCCGCTCTGGCGGATCTCCCGTCGGGCGCGGCCGTCGCGGTGGTCGGCGGTGGCCTGACCGGTCTGGAGGCTGTCAGCGAGATCGCGGAACGGCATCCGTCCCTGACGGTGCGGCTCCACACCGCGGGCGCGATCGCGCCGAGTGTCTCTGCCGCGAGCCGAGCCCGGCTCCGACGTCGCCTCGTCCGCCTCGGGATCGAGCTGCGCGAGGGACTGACCGTCCCTGCCGGGAGCGACCTGCGTGCGGAGCTCGACGCCGAGCTCGTGGTGTGGTGCGCGGGGTTCGCCGCGCCGGCGCTCGCCGGGGACAGCGGCCTCCCCACCGCTCCGGACGGACGCCTCCGGGTCGGCCCGACGCTTGCGGTCGTCGGCGGTGACGGGCGCGTCTTCGGAGCGGGCGACGCGGCGGTCATCGACGACCCGCGGTACGGCTACCAGCGCATGAGCTGTGCTTCGGCCCTGCCGATGGGCGCGCACGCAGCCGACAACGTCCTGCGACGGATCGCTGGCGAGGCGCTGCGCCCGCTCTCGTCGGGCTTCGTCGCGCAGTGTCTCAGCCTCGGGCGGCGCGACGCGCTCGTCCAGGGCGTCACGTCCGACGACCGACCGCGCCGGGTGGCGCTCTCGGGTCGTGCCGCCGGCGTCGTGAAGGAGATGATCTGCCGTCAGACACTCCGGTGGCTGCGCGGGGAGGCCCGGCGGAGCGGCTCCTATTCTTGGCCCAGCGGCCCGGTCTCGACGGCGCCGATGGCGATGGAGGAAGCCGCGTGGAACTGACTCGGGCGGATGTGTTCCAGCAGCATCGCGGACTCGTCTTCACCATCGCGTACGACATCACCGGGTCGGTGGCCGACGCCGAGGACGTGACGCAGGAGACGTACCTGCGCTGGCAGTCGGCCGACGCCGACGTGACGGACGGCCGTGCGTACCTCGCCACGATCGCCGCGAACCAGGCCCGGAACTCCCTGCGGACGAGTGCGCGTCGCCGGGAGGACTACATCGGCCCGTGGCTCCCGGAGCCCCTCATCACCGGTGCGTCCCGGGACGGCGCTCCCGACGACCCGGAACGGATGGCGCTCCAGGCCGACGCGGTGTCGACCGCGCTCCTCGTCATGCTGCAGCGCCTGAGCGACGACGAACGGATCGGCTTCCTGCTGAAGGAGGTGTTCGACTTCCCGTACCCGATGATCGCCGCGGTGTTGCGTCGGAGCGAACCAGCCACCCGGCAGCTCGTGCACCGTGCACGGGGTCGGGTGCAGAACCGCCCTCCACGGAACGAGGTCAGCGCCGCCGAGCACCGACGGGTGGTCGATCAGTTCCTCCGAGCCGCGAGCACCGGCGACGTCGAGACGCTGCTCGGCACCCTCGCCCCGGACGTCGTGCTGGTGTCCGACGGTGGCGGCAACGCCACGTCCGCGCTCCGCCCCGTCGTCGGCGCGGAGAAGACGGCGCGGTTCGTCCTCGGGCTCGCCGAGAAGCACGGTTCGACCTCCGTGGCGGTCCCCACGGAGCTCAACGGACTCGACGCCGTCCTCTTCGCCGAGCACGCCGCGATCACGACGACGTTCCAGTTCGACGTCGCCGACGGGCTGCTCCAGGCGATCTACGTCGTCCGGAACCCGGTCAAGCTCCGACACCTGCAAGCACCACCGCGCGAGGGCTAGGGCTGCTCGTCGACTAGGGCTTCTCGTCGACCAGGGCGACGAACCGGCTGCCGATGCCCTCGACCTCACGCCGGACGTACCCGGCGGTGGGTTCGGGCGCCTGGTACGGCGCGTGGTAGTCGCAGACCAGGTGGTCCCAGTCCGGCCACCACTTCTTCGGCCGCGCCGTCTCGTCGTACCCGCAGACCGCGCACACGAGGTGCACCCAGACCTTCTTGGCGCCCGTGCGGTTGGCCCGGGACTGCACGAGCCAGGCCGGCGGGTCCTGCTCGATGGCGTCGAGTTCGGCTTCACTGAGTCGCGAGGGGATCCCGTGGTGCGTCGCCATCTCGATGGGGATGTCGAGTCGAACGGCGGCGTCGCGTCGGGAGAGCATCCGTCAAGCGTAGGTCGTGCCGGAGTGTGGGGGAGGACCACCGCGACCGGCGGTGCGGGCCCGCACCGGGCCTCCAGGCCGTCGTCCGTGTCCTGCGCGCGCCGGTAGACTCGGTGACCATGGTCGAACTGGACTTCACCGAGCAGATCTCCGCCCTCCGAGAGACCTTCGGCAACATCCGCTCGGTGGTCGACGTCGACCGCCTGCAGCGCGAGATCGCCGACCTCAGCGAGCAGGCCGGGGCCCAGGACCTCTGGGACGACGTCGAGCACGCGCAGCAGGTGACGAGCGCGCTCTCGCACCGGCAGTCGGAGCTGAAGAAGATCACCGACACCGAGCAGCGCATCGACGACCTCGAAGTGCTGATCGAGATGGCGAACGAGGGCGACGACCAGGACTCCGCCGACGAAGCGGCCGCCGAGCTCAAGGCCATCACCAAGACCATGGGTGACCTCGAGGTGCAGACGCTCCTCGACGGCGAGTACGACGACCGCCCCGCCGTCATCACGATCCGCGCCGGTGCCGGTGGTGTCGACGCCGCGGACTTCGCCGAGATGCTGATGCGCATGTACCTGCGGTACGCGGAGCAGCACGGCTACAAGACCACCGTGATGGACACCTCGTACGCGGAAGAAGCCGGCATCAAGTCCGCCACGTTCGAGGTCGACGCGCCGCACGCCTTCGGCACGCTCTCGGTGGAGGCCGGCACGCACCGCCTCGTCCGGATGTCGCCGTTCGGTGCCGCCGGCAAGCGCCAGACGTCCTTCGCCGCGGTCGAGGTCATCCCGCTCATGCCGGAGACCGCCGTCATCGACATCCCGGAGAACGACATCCGCGTCGACGTGTTCCGCTCGTCGGGCCCCGGCGGACAGTCCGTCAACACGACGGACTCCGCGGTCCGCCTGACCCACCTGCCGACGGGCACCGTCGTCTCGATGCAGAACGAGAAGTCGCAGATCCAGAACCGTGCGGCCGCCATGCGCGTGCTGCAGTCGCGCCTCCTGCTCCTGAAGAAGGAAGAGGAGAACGCGAAGAAGAAGGAGCTCGCCGGCAACATCACGGCGAGCTGGGGCGACCAGATCCGCTCGTACGTCCTCGCGCCGTACCAGATGGTCAAGGACCTCCGGAGCGAGCACGAGGTGAACAACCCCTCAGCGGTGTTCGACGGCGACCTCGACGGCTTCATCAACGCCGGCATCCGCTGGCGGAAGCAGTCGGTGGAGTCCTGAGCGCGGCCGCTGACGGACGTGAGCCGCGCGCCTCGCTTGCTTTCCAAGCGGGGCGACCTACCCTGATCCGGTCATGATCAAATTCGACCAGGTCACCAAGCTGTACTCGGGCAACCCGAGTCCCGCGCTCGACAACATCACCCTCGAGATCCTCAAGGGCGAGTTCGTCTTCCTCGTCGGCGCGTCCGGCTCCGGGAAGTCGAGCTTCCTGCGCCTCGTGCTCAAGGAGGAGAAGCCGACGCGCGGCCAGATCCACGTGCTCGGTCAGCGCCTCGGTGCCCTGTCCTCGCGGAAGGTGCCGTACTTCCGACGGAACCTCGGCGTGGTCTTCCAGGACTTCCGGCTGCTGCCGAACAAGAACGTCTTCGACAACGTCGCGTTCTCGCTGCAGGTGATCGGCAAGAGCAAGGGCTTCATCAGCGAAGCCGTCACCGACGTGCTGAAGCTCGTCGGCCTGAACGGCAAGGCCACCCGCATGCCGCACGAACTCTCCGGTGGTGAGCAGCAGCGCGTGGCGATCGCCCGCGCCGTCGTCAACAAGCCGTCGGTGCTCCTCGCCGACGAGCCCACCGGCAACCTCGACCCGACCACGTCGGCGGGCATCATGGCGCTCCTCGAACGCATCAACCAGGGAGGCACCACCGTGCTCATGGCGACGCACGACGCCAGCATCGTCAACCAGATGCAGCGCCGGGTGATCGAGCTCTCCGGCGGCGTCGTCCTCCGCGACGAGCAGTCCGGCGGGTACCAGACCCAGGCGCTGCCGACCATCCAGCAGGCCGGCGTCTCGAACACGACCGGCATCCAGACCATCCCGGGGCTCATCCGATGAGGCTCGGGCTCGTCATATCCGAGGTCGGTTCCGGCCTCCGGCGGAACGCCTCGATGGTCGTCTCGGTCGTCCTGGTCACCTTCATCTCGCTCACGTTCGTGGGCACGGCGATCCTGCTCCAGATGCAGATCAACCAGATGAAGGGGTACTGGTACGACCGGGCGCAGGTCGCGGTCTACCTCTGCACCGACACCGACACCACCGGCAACTGCACGGGGGCGAAGGCCACCGACGACCAGCGCGAGCAGGTCGAGGAGCAGCTCAAGGGCTCCACGCTCGCGCCGTACATCGAGAAGACGTACTACGAGGACCAGCAGCAGGCGTACACCCGCTTCAAGCAGCAGTTCAAGGACTCGCCGGCCACGGAGTTCGTCAAGCCCGAGTACCTCAACGAGACGTACTGGGTGAACCTGAAGAACCCGTCGCAGGCGGACGTGCTGCAGGAGAGCCTGTCGAAGGTCGCCGGCGTGCAGAGCGTCGTGGACCAACGCGGGTACCTGCAACCGATCTTCAACCTGCTGAACGCGTCCTCCTACACGGCGATCGGCATCGCGGCGCTGATGCTCATCGCGGCCGTGCTGCTCATCGCCACGACGATCCGGTTGTCCGCGTTCAGTCGACGGCGCGAACTCGGGATCATGCGACTGGTGGGCGCGTCGAACCGGTTCATCCAGACACCCTTCGTGCTCGAGGGGGTGATCGCCGCGGCAATCGGAGCAGTCCTTGCCGGCGGCGCGATCACCGCGGTGGTCTGGTTCTTCGTCCGGAACTACCTGACGAAGCGGTTCACCGGCACGGCGTTCATCGGGATGAGCGACGCCGCGATCGTGGTGCCGGCCGTGATCGTCATCGGTGTGATCCTCGCTGCGGTGTCCGCGTCGATCGCGATCCGCCGGTACCTCAAGGTCTGACGCCGCGCCGCGCCGTCCCGGGGCCGCGCCGCGCCGGGAAGGTGCGGCGGGCCGCGGTTGTTCAGTAGGCTGTAGGGCTGCACACCGGCAGGGGACCAGCGAGAGGAGACGCGCATGGCGAAGGAACGCGGCGAGAAGATCGTGGCGACGAACCGTCGTGCGCGCCACGACTACCTCATCGAGGACACGTACGAGGCGGGCATGGTGCTCTCCGGCACCGAGGTGAAGTCCCTCCGCGAAGGCCGGGCATCGCTCGTCGACGGGTACGCCTTCGTCGACGCCGGGGAAGCCTGGCTCGACGCCGTGCACATCCCCGAGTACACCGAGGGCACGTGGAACAACCACGCACCTCGGCGCAAGCGGAAGCTGCTCCTCCACAAGCAGGAGATCGTGAAGATCTCGCACAAGACCCAGCAGGGCGGGTACACGCTCGTCCCGCTGCAGATCTACTTCCACGACGGCCGGGCCAAGGTGGAGATCGCGGTCGCGAAGGGCAAGCGCGAGTTCGACAAGCGCCAGGCCCTCCGCGAGAAGACTGACAAGCGCGAGGCCGAGCGGGCCATGCGCACCAAGAACCGCCTCGGCGACTAGCGGACGCCCAGTTCGTTCGGTAGACTGAACAGCTGCCTGCGGAAGCAGGCCTTCAAAACTCCACAGTGTGACAGCGGCTCGCTGCTAGGCCCGTACGGGGATGATCGGTTTCGACATCGCCTGTGTGCCGACGGGAAGCGGGCCGAGGACCCACGGTTATCTCGTGAACGATCCGTGGAAAACAACAAGTGCCAATTCCAAGCGCACTGACTTCGCTCTCGCTGCGTAAGCAGCCCAGCACATGAAGTCCGTCGGCCAGGTGATCGTCTCCTAACCTGAGTTCCGGCGTCATCCAGGGGGCTTGCTGCACGGTTGCGCCTCAGGGCCGTGCGGGACTTGCACTGAGACTGGGCCCGTCGTCCTAGAAGCCGGTAGCAAAGGACGGGGCCGAGCAGAACGAATCATCCGGATACGCCCGTAGAAGACGTCGAATTGCAGCGATGGACGGGGGTTCGATTCCCCCCATCTCCACCAACGCCGTAGCGACGCAGCCGCTGTCACACCGTGGCCTGAGCGATCAGGACCGAGCGCCCCAGAGGTGTGAAGGACGCCGACGGGGCGCTCGCGGTTGTATCGGCATTTTCGCGACTGGTCGGCTGAGATCCGCTAGGATGACCGTGTGGGCACTGCTGCTGAAACCGACGTCGACGTAGCTTGGGCTGAAGGTCGTATTGTCAGCGATTCGGCCAAACAGCTGCGTCCTTTCGTTCGATGGGCAGGATCGAAACGTTTATTGCTTCGTCAGATTCGAGCTCTCGTCCCCGCGTCATTCGGAACTTACTTTGAGCCATTTCTAGGGGGAGGATCCCTCCTTCTAGCGATTCGTCCGGATCGAGCTGTGGTAGGCGACGCGCTCGAACCTCTCATGTCCGCGTGGCGATCCATCAAACATCGACCGCAATCTGTTCTCAACCAACTTAGTACTTGGTCCTTTGACGAGCAGACGTATGCGCAATTGCGCGGCGCTCGGTTTCAAACAGAAGTTGAGAAGGCAGCGCAATTTCTCTATCTCAATAGAGGGGCGTACGGCGGCCTGTGGCGAGTCAATAAAAAGGGCACGTTCAATGTCCCTTGGGCGACCCCAAAGACGCCTAGCGAGATTGATGAGCAGAATCTATTCAGAGTCTCGTCTTATCTGAATCAGTCGTCAGTGTTGCTCATCACAGGCGATTACGCTAAGACTACAATCAATGCTAGCGCTGGCGATTTCGTATTCTTGGACCCTCCGTATTCGCGAGGGAGGCCGGTTCGGCCGTTCATAGAATATACGCACGACATTTTTTCATGGGATTCCCAAATTGCTCTGGCGCGCGAAGCAGCGCGACTAAGGGACCTAGGAGCGTCCGTCATTGTCACTAACTCGAGCCACCCCGATGTGCTCTCCTTGTATCCGGGGTTTCGTACGCTAGACGTTACGCGCCATAGTTCACTTGGGTCACACGTAGGAAGCTCGCGGACTATCACCGAGCGCATCTTTGCTTCAGTTTGAAGGAACACCATCTTGGGAAAGTCAGTTCGCATCCTCTTGGTTTCTGATCTGCACGCTATCGACGACCCGAAAGCCTTGCGAAGTTCAGTAGCAATTAACTATGCTCAAATGGGCGCGCCAAGAGCGCTATTTAACCAGTGCCTAACTACGGTGCGAGAGCGTTTCCCAGAAGGTCTTGACCTAATGGTGGTCGCAGGAGACATGACCGACCGAGCGGGCGGGATAGCGCTTTCGAAGGTGTGGGGTGACCTCCATTGGCTCGCGGAGCAACTATGTATACCGCTGGTTGCAACGTCTGGTAACCATGATTACGATTCCCGGGCCACGCAAAGTGTCTCGCCGAAGCAAAGCTTAATGGGATTAAATCCGCCGTTTCCTTTTGGAACCACGGCTGACAGGGACCACTACTTTGCTCAAGAACATGCGGTTTTTGTCAATGATGAACTAGTAGTGGTTACGGCCAACTCGTCCGCGTTTCATGGCTACATACCCAAAGGGCAAAAAGAGTCCGAGCATGGGCGGTTTGCGGATTACCTGCCCGAATATATAAAGACGTCGTTGGACAGTCTTGATTCGCTGGCACCATACAAGATACTGTTGACGCACCATCATCTTAATCAACTCCCCAGTTTCGATACCGAGGAAACAAGTTCGTCTCGAGGGCACGAGCAGGTGCTTCGCGCTCTCGCTGATTACGGTGACTGGTTGATCATCCACGGACATAAGCATCGCGGGTGGCTTCAATATGCAAGTGGCTACGGCGATGCACCTCCGTTGATATCGTCGTCGTCTTTTTCAGCGGACCTGGGTACAAGTTCCTTTGCTGACAAGGTGCGACATCAATTTCATGTCGTAGAACTAGAACCATCAAGCAAAGCTGCCCCGGGACTGGGTGGGCAATTTGGCAGCGTTTACTCATGGACGCATAGTCCAATCGGGTGGACGGAAGCGATTGCGTCGGACGATCTACCCGGCGTTTCAGGGTTTGGCTGGAAAGCGAATATCCATCAGTTTGCTGCCTCTGTTCGCATTGAAGTATCGAAGAAACTACTCATGGATGAAGCCGACCTTGAGAAGTTCGAACCGCGCTTGAAGTACCTGACCTTCGATGATCGACGGCGGCTAATTAACTATCTACGAACCGGCTCACCCAAGGTTGAAGTAAGTACACACACGAACGGAAGCATACGCGAGTTCGCTCTCACGAAAGCAACGGTGTAGTGATGACCCTTACGGAAAGCCTTGAGGTTGGGTTTCCCATCTTCTCTTACAACGCTACGAAACTCTCGCCCCGCGAGGTAGCAAAGTCGTTTGTGCCGCCCGCCGCCTACCCTGTACTTCGGGACTCAGGTAATGCGATACTGGTGGGGCCACGAGGCAGCGGTAAGACGACTTTGCTCAAAATGCTTACTTCCGAAGCACTTGAAGCATGGGGCGGGTTGGAGAGTATCGAGTCCCGAGATCGCGTGCGCGCTGTGGGCGTGTTCGTCGGAGTCGACGCGATGTGGGGGGAGCAGATATCAAACGTGCCAAGCGACGCCGTAGCATCGTTCGGCGCGGCGGCCTATGGGCTGCACATCGGGCGTGCCTTCGTAAAGACGATCCTAGGGCGATTGGGACGGTTCGACAGCGAACCGATAGTCGAGGCACAACACCTTCCTTTGAGGTTGGATCGTTCTGCCGAGGTCGACCTTGCGAGTAGAGCCTCGCGCCTCTTCAAGCTGCCGAGAATCAGTCCCTCTCTTCGTAACCTCTACCAGGCGTTAGGCGACCAAGTCGCGGAGTTGGGCACGTACCGGTATCGACTTCGTCAAGGCGAGCGTCTCCCCGAGTGGGCGTATTTAAATCCGCTCGTAGCCGTTTCGGAACTTGCAGAGATGGTAAACATTGCGGCAGGGGAGAGAGACCGAAAGTGGTCTATGCTGTTCGATGAACTTGAGTTGGCCCCGCCGCACATCGTCCAAGATATTCTGGCTCGACTTCGCGGGCAGGAGCCTTATCTTCAATTCAAGCTGTCACTCTCACCTGTTATCAAATCGACGCGGCTGCTGAATGGGGAGATAGGTGCTACTCATGGCCAAGACCTCGAATTGATTCCGCTTACAACGCCCGACCGCTCAGACGAACTGGCTCGCCATTTCTTCGAACGCTTGCGATCGTCAGTTGGTCAACCGCCCTCCGTGTCCCCACGAACAGTTCTAGGCGAAAGCCTCTTTGATTCCGGCGATAGGGGTGGCCGTATGCGAGGGCGTTTAGACCCATACCGGAGGGGGTCGCGTCTATGGAATGCGATGCACTGGCTCCAGGAGACGGATCCCAGTTTTTCCGCCTATTTGAGTGCAAGTAGCGTCGACCTCGATCGACTTGGTGATTTGTCACCCGCTGCGAGGGCCTCTCGGATCCGAAAGATTCGTAACTTGGCGGTCGTCCGCTCGCATTACCGGCAAGGTGCGAGAGTTGACACTCAGGCTAGTCGAGAGCTTTATAGTGGTGAGCTGACTTTGCTCGCGCTTGCTGACGGTAACCCAAGGATGTCGACTATCTTGGTGAGGGAGATCTTAGCTCGCGTTTCGTCAGATAGCGGGCTTCCCCTGTCACGAGCAGCTCAGGCCGCTGCCATCGAAGCTACCACAACTCGTTTCCTTGCGCTTCTGCATGCGCAGAAAGGCATGCGGCTGGGAAGTCGTTCAGTCACCATGGTCAACCTGATCGACGCCATTGGATCGGCTCTCCATCGCAGGGTAGTTCTGGATGCGTTCAGTGCAGATGTGGCGGGAGGCTTCTTTGTGGATGAAAAGTTTCCCGCTCGGCTGCATCCGTTGCTAGTTCAAGCTGTCAACACGGGAGCCATCATTCATATTCCTCGTGACAATTCCTCGCAGCCCGTCTCGGAGTCGGTGCTTGGTCGTCACTATCGCCTCTCTTATCTGCTCGCTCCGCGTTACGGGCTGCCAATTCGGCAAGCCAAGACTGTGGCACTCTGGAAGCTCCTCGAAGGTGATTCAATACTTGGTCAGACTCAAGCTCTGAGACGTAGAGCAAACATCAGCATGGAGCAGCCGACGCTTCTCGATTTCGGAGTCGACGATGTCTGAGGCTGAGTTCGTTTTCGTTCATAATCCAGCCACTGGCCGGTACGCTGCCCTGATAGCGGCATGCGGATACGAGACCCGCTCGTCGTATGTAGCGCGAGCAATGAAGCAGCGGTTTGGTATGGTCTATGCGTACGCATACGCAGGTCCTGAGAGTTCTCGATATTTGGAGAATGTTTCCTATTTTGACGAGCACGCTGTTCTTCGTCGGCCATCTTCCGCAGACGATTTCGCCTCCGTGCTGGAGAGGGATATCCGGTTTGTTCTCTCAAGTTCGGGGACTCAGGCGATAGCGATTGATGTCTCTTCGTTTGATAGAGACCGTCTCTCGCGAATCGTCCGCGTTCTCGATGTTGTAGGCAGTGAGCGGGAGCTTCGTGTCGACTTCTTATACTCCGCGGCAAGCTTCGATTCGCATTCCAGCGCGTCAGATGAAACTGTGATGGTGAACGGACCGCTCGACTCTTTCGAGGGGTGGGCAAGTGACCCTAGCGCCCCCGTAGCTTGCGTCATAGGCTTGGGTTTCGAAAACGTGCTCGCTTTGGCTGCCCTTGAAACTCTCGAGCCGTCGAAGACTATTGCTTTTGTCGCTCGCAGCGATGATGAACGTTTCCAAGATCGCGTAGTGCACGATAATAATCAGCTTATGCGGTCTGGTGAGTTGGCCGTTGTCGATTACGACTTGATGCGGCCGTTCGATATCGTGCATAAGGTCGAGAGCGTCGTTCATTCACTCGTGTCGTCTTACCGCGTGGCCCTAGTGCCACTGGGTCCCAAACTCTTCGCTCTAGCCTGTCTCCTTACAGCCCAGGCTTATGGAGATCAGGTGACAATCTGGAGGGTGTCCGCCGACGAAGGGCGGGACCCCGTGGACCGCGAGCCTACCGGCCGAGTAGCCGTTTTATCGGTAGTCACGAGGCAACCGGGGTCAAAGTTTGAACGTGGCTGAGGCGCGGGCCCTTTCGACTTCGATGAGTCAATAATGCCGCACTGTTTTGAGTATCGCCAGTCTTAACCTCTCCTAAACTAGCTGGCTGGGCAGGTGTGGACAAGCTTTTCGGTGCGACGTCGGCGTGAAGAACTAAGTGCCGGGTGGTTGCTGAACCGAGTTTGGGGTGGTCCTTTTCACCTTGTAGACGCTCTAGGACTACGCTCCGCACCAGGCGCAGGAACACGCCGGCGCCCGTGAGTGGAAGGTCCCGTCGTGCAGGAGATCGCGATCCGTGTCCGGCTGCGAGAGCAGGAACGAGTCGGCCTGGCCGAGTACGAGCGCATCGTGGGGTCCGTCGCCACGGTCGCTGCGCTCACCGCCTGGCTGCCGACGCCCGATGCCCGCCTCGTGATCCGGGGGAGGGGCGCCGAACCGGTCCGGCTCGAGACCGTCTCGTACGGCTCGACCTTCGAGATGCTCGTCGTCCTCGACCAGCGGAGCGCCGCCGTCGAGCGCGCTGCCGCTGCCGTCGCCGCACTCATCGAGTCCGTCCGGCACGAGCACGTCGAGGACGACGTGTCCGGGGTCGCCGGCGAGCTCGACCGTCTCGACCGTTCCGCGCCCCGGGGCCGATCGGCCGTCGAGCGCTCGCTCCGGGCGTTCCTCGAAGGCGCTCGGGCCGATGTGCTCGCGCGGAAGAGCACGACCCGGCTCCGCGCCGCGTCCGCGCTCGTGCGCCTCGCCGAGGACGCCGCCGAGCTCACCGTCGAACGGGTGGAGGACGCGTTGGCGTCGGAGCTCACCGAGCAGCCGGTCGACGTCCTCGCGGACACCGGTGCGGCGATCGTCGTCGAGCCGGTGGACGGCGTGGATGCTCCGGACGAGCCAGAGGTCGAGCCTGTGCCAGAGCCTGCGCCTGCACCGAGCTCGAAGTCGAAGCAGCAGGACAGCGGCAAGAAGCAGGACAGCGGCAAGAAGAAGAAGGACGACGGCAAGAAGTCCGACAAGAAGAGCGACAAGAAGAGCGACAAGAAGGCCGACAAGAAGAAGGCCGACAAGAAGAGCGACAAGAAGGCCGACAAGAAGAAGGCCGACAAGAAGAGCGACAAGAAGAAGTCCAAGAAGTCCTAGCCTGAGTGCTTATACAGGGCATTTGTTTCCACCTCGTTAACAAATCGTCCGAGAACGCCGCACAGTGCCAGAGTCGATGACCACGACCCCTGCAAAGGGGCCGTGGTTCATCTCGACAGGAGCAACTGTGGCTACATCCACCTCGCAGGCGCTGCCCGATTCCGGGCTGAAGCGCAACGTCGGCTTCATCGGCCTCATCTGGGCCTCGACCGGATCCATCATCGGTTCCGGCTGGCTCTTCGGCTCGCAGGAAGCCCTCAAGACCGCCGGCCCCGCGGCGATCATCTCGTGGCTCATCGGCGGGGTCGCGATCCTCGTCCTCGCACTCGTGCACGCCGAACTCGGCGGCATGTTCCCGATCGCGGGTGGAACAGCGCGGTTCCCCCACATCGCCTTCGGCGGCGTCGCCGGAGCCTCGTTCGGCTGGTTCTCGTGGCTGCAGTCGGTCACGGTCGCCCCGATCGAGGTGGAGGCCATGATCAAGTACGCGCAGCACTGGCAGTTCGCGCACCCCTGGCTGCACACCACGACGGTGGACGGCGAGACGCAGCAGCTGCTGACGGGCGCGGGCATCGCGGTCGCAGTGTTGCTGATGGCGGTCGTCACCGTGATCAACCTGCTCAGCGTGAAGATCCTCGCGAACACGAACTCTGCCGCCACGTGGTGGAAGGTCGCGATCCCACTGCTCGTCATCATCGTCCTGGCGTTCAGCGGCTTCCACGGCTCGAACTTCACGGCGGCGGACGGCTTCATGCCCGAGGGCGCGAAGGGCATCCTCGCGGCGGTGTCGACGTCGGGCATCATCTTCGCGTTCCTCGGCTTCGAGCAGGCGGACCAGCTCGCCGGCGAGGCCAAGAACCCGAAGCGCGACATCCCGCGCGCGGTCATCGGGTCGGTGCTCATCGGCCTCGTGATCTACCTGCTGCTGCAGGTCGTGTTCCTCGGCGTGCTGCGACCCGAGGTGATCCAGGGCTCGTGGGCGACCGCGGACTTCACGAAGTACACGGGTCCCTTCGCGGACATCGCGATGGCGGCGGGCATCACCTGGCTGGCCGTGATCATCTTCATCGACGCGATCATCTCGCCGGCAGGCACCGGCCTGATCTACGTCACGGCGACGTCGCGCATCTCCTACGGCCTCAGCCGCAACGGCTACTTCCCGAAGGCGTTCGAGTGGACGACCAAGCAGGGCGTGCCGTGGGTCGGTCTCATCACGGCGTTCGTCGTCGGGTGCGCCTGCTTCGCGCCGTTCCCGTCGTGGCAGGGGCTCGTCAGCCTCATCACGAGCGCGTCGGTGCTCATGTACGCCGGGGCGCCGCTCGCACTCGGGGCGTTCCGGAAGCGGATCCCCGAGATCGAGCGTCCGTACCGGATGCCCGCGGCGACGGTGCTCTCACCGATCGCGTTCATCGTCGCGAACCTCATCATCCTCTGGACCGGGTGGGACACCGACTGGAAGCTCGGCGTCGCGATCCTGATCGGCGCCGCGGTGATCATCCTCAACAACGTGTTCCGCGGTGCTTCGAGCGTCCGGCCGCGGTGGGACTGGAAGGCGGCCCAGTGGCTGCTGCCCTACCTGGTCGGCATGGGGCTGATCGTGTTCCTCAGTGACTTCGGTCCGCTGACGAACCCGGTGTTCCCGCTCTGGATCGACATCGTCGTGGTCGCCGTCTTCTCGCTGATCATCTACTACTGGGCGATCAACTCGGCGTCCCCGCGCGAGGAGATCCTCCGCACGGCCGAGGACGTCCGCGACACCGAGGAGTCCTCGGTGGTGGACCCGATCCGCCACTGACGCCGTCAGAAGTCGAACAGGTTCGCGCGGATCCCTCCGGCGCCGTACTCGCGCCGGAGGAGTCCGCGCTGCCGCAGCACCGGGACCAGGTCGCCGAACATCCGGTAGACCTGGGCCGGGTGCAGGTCGCCGGAGAAGATGATCCCGTCGTTCTCCGCGTCCGCGCCGAGCTCCTCGATGAAGTCCGCGAACTCCCCGGCGGTCCCGACGAAGCCCGAGCGGGAGGACACCCGCCCCTTGCGGGCCTTCCGCGTCAGGAGCTCGCGGAGCGGTGCGTCCGGTGTGTCACCGACGAGGCCCCGGATCGTCCCCGCTGAGACGTGGTCGCCGAAGGTCCCTGCAGGGATCGGGGCGTCGAGGTCGAGTGCCAGCAGGTCGGTCTCGGAGTCGCTCGACCACGCGATGGCGGCGGTGCGGAGGTCGTCGTCGGACGGGTGCAGGGAGGCTTCCACGATGCGATCGGCCTCCTCCTGGGACACCGCGATCTCCGGCTTCAGGACGAACAGGATGCGGAGCTCGTCCGGGGAGCGCCCGGCGTCCGCAGCGGCCGACAGCACGCGCGCCCGGTAGTCCGACACCGCGGACGCCGACAGCGGCGCCAGCGCGAGCTGGACGTCCGAATGGGTCCCGGCGAACCCGAGTCCGCGGCCGGAGCCGCCGGGGGAGACGACGATCGGATCGGAGTCGAGCGGCAGCGCGTTGAGTGGCCCGTCGGCGGTGAAGTACGCGCCCTCGTGGTGGAACGCGTCGAGCTCGTGCCCGTCCGCGAAGTGCCAGTCGGGACGCGATCCGACGTACCCGTCGGACCCCCAGGAGTGCCAGAACCGGCGGAGCAGGGTGATCCACTCCTCGGCGCGGTCGTACGCCTGGTCGTGGGGGAGCGGCGGCAGGCCGGCGTGCCGGGCGCTGCCGACGTCGGTGACGACGTTGATGCCGAGGCGCTCCGACGACAGGTGCGCGAGCGTGGCGAACTGCCGTGCGGCGAGGTACGGCGGGGTGATCCCCGCGTTCACGGTCGGCGCGATCCCGATGTGCGAGGTCGCGGCGAACAGGTACGGGGCGAGCAGCAGCGGGTCGTGCTTCGGGCCGCCGTACGCCTGCCGGATGCGCAGGTCGAGCGTCGACGGGTTCCCGAGCGAGATCGCGTCCTCCGCGATGACCAGGTCCATCCCGGCCTGCTCCAGCGCCCGCACGGACTGCTGGTACAGGTCCGGCTTCGTCCAGTCGTGGCCCCAGTCCCAGTCGGACCGCCCCCACGCCTGCGGGCCGAACCCGCGCGAGAAGAAGTACCCGAAGTGCTGCAGGTCCGCCATCGTCAGATCTCCTCCGCGATCACGTGACGCTCCGGGACCGTGTGTCCCAGGGACTCGAGCTCCGTCCCGGAGCCGAGCCGAGCCTCCGGACCGGTTTCCCCACGCACCGCGGCGAACCCGCGTTCCAGGTCGCGGAGCAGGTCCGCGACGTCCTCGATGCCGACCGACAGACGGATCAGGCCGTCGTCGATGCCCTGCGCGGCCCGTTCCTCCGGCGTGCGGCCGGCGTGCGTCGTCGTCGCCGGGTGCAGGATGAGCGACCGGACGTCACCCAGGTGCGTCATCCGGCTGAACAGCTGCACCGCGTTGATGAAGTCGCGTGCGGCCGGCTCACCGCCGGCGAGCGTGAACGCGAACACGGACCCGGCTCCCCGGGGCAGGTACCGCTGCGCCAGGTCGTGGTACGGACTGGAGGCCAGACCCGCGTGGTCGACGCTCGTCACCTCCGGCTGCTGGTCCAGCCACTCGGCGATGGCCAGCGCGTTCGCGCTGTGCCGCTCCACCCGCAGGCTGAGGGTCTCGATGCCCTGGCGGAGCAGGAACGCGTTGAACGGGGACGGCGTCGGGCCGATGCGGGAGCTGATGACGTCACGCGCGAAGACGATGTACGCGCGGTTGCCGTACTTCTCCACGTAGCTCTGTCCGCCGAGGGACCGCTCGGGGTTCGTCAGGTGCGTCCAGCGCTCCGGCGAGGCGGACCAGTCGAAGGTGCCGCCGTCGACGACCACGCCGCCGAGGCCGGAGCCGTGGCCGCTGAGGAACTTCGAGGCGGAGTGCACGACGACGTCGGCGCCGTGCTCGATCGGGCGGACCAGGTACGGCGTCGCGAGGGTGTTGTCCACGATGAGCGGGACACCCGCCCGGTGCGCGGTGTCCGCGACGCCGGTGATGTCGAGCACGTCGTTCTTCGGGTTCGGGATCGTCTCCGCGAAGAAGGCCTTCGTGTTCGGACGGACGGCCGCCGCCCATGCGTCGAGGTCCCGCGCGTCGGCGACGAAGTCCACCTCGATGCCGAGCCGGCCGAGGTTCTGGAGGAGCAGCCCGCGGGTGCCCTCGTAGATGCTCTGGGCGCTGACGACGTGGTCGCCGGCCTGCAGCAGCCCGAGGAACGCCACCGTCGCCGCGGCCTGCCCGCTCGACACCAGGATCGACTCGGAGCCGCGTTCGAGCAGGGCGATGCGGCGTTCGACGTCACCGTTCGTGGGGTTCCCGAGACGGGTGTACGTGTAGCCGTCGTCGGTGCCGGCGAAGCGGTCGCGCGCCTGGTCGAAGTCGTCGAAGAGGAAGCCGGACGACATGTGGATCGCGGGCACCCTCGCACCGTGACCGGCGTCGGGAACGAACCCGCCGTGCACCTGCTCGGTCGCGAAACCGTGGTCGTCGTTCGACATGGCATTCCTCCGATGATCTGTTGTCCGTACTCTCGCAGGCCTCGCTCTGCGGATACTCCATTGCGGCCCCCGGTTACGACGGGATGGGGGCGGCCGTGGCATCCCGGTGGGACGGTGTTCGACGGCGCCGACCTGGCACGGCACAGCACGGCACGGCACGGCGCGGCACGGCACCCCAGGTTCCTTCTGCGCGGTGACCGATCCGGTTCACGATCCCCGGGGATCGTGAACCGGATCGGTCACGGCCAGGAACCGGAACGTGGACCGGCGGGCGGCGGTCGGCGGACGACCAGCGGCGTGCGGTGACCGTTCGGGTCAGTGCACCCCGTCCCGGACCGCCGACAGGACGCCCTCGAGCCGCCGAGCGAAGCCGTCGGGCAGCGCGTCGGGGAGGGCGTCGACGGGGAACCACCGGACGTCGTCGCTCTCGTCGCTGACCGTGGTCTCGGTGTCGCGTGGGACGACCGCGACGAAGCCGACGTCCCAGTGCGCAGCACAGGAGAACCCGCCGTGCAGGTCGTGGCGGTCGAGGTCGACGATGCGGGATGAGGAGAGTTCGAGGTCGGGGATGCCGGACTCCTCGCGTGCTTCGCGGCGTGCGCTGGCGGCGAGCGACGGGTCGTCCGGCTCGAGGTGTCCGCCGAACTGCACCCAGAACTCGCCCTTGCGGTGGTGGCAGAGCAGCACGTGCGCCAGGTCCGGCGAGAACACGAAGCACGACGCCGTGAGGTGCTCGGAGCCGCCAGCTCGCCACAGCGCGGCGTCCCCGTGCTCCCCGACGAACGCCAGGTACCGGTCTCGGAGCGTGCCGGCGGGTGCAGCCCGGAGCTCGGACGCGACGGAGTCGACGCGCATCAGACGAGCGCGCGGACGCCGGCGGCGATCGTGTCCCAGACCTCGAGCAGGGGACCCCGCGCGAGCCAGACAGCGACGCCGTTCACCAGGACGAACAGCACGAACCAGAGCCCGGCGGGCAGCCGCATCTCGGCGGCTGCGATGTGGAAGTCCGTCTGCACCCGTGCGCCGGTGAGGAGCCAGCGCGCGACCTGCACCACCGACCGCAGCCCGTCCACGACGAACAGCGCACCGACCGCGGCGACGACGAGCACCGTCGCCTCGGACGGCCGCAGCGCCACCCAGAGCGCCAGCGCGTCGAAGCCGACGACGACCAGCAGCCCGAACCAGTTCCGCACGAACACGAGCGCGACCAGCCCGATCACGCCGAGCACCACGACCGGGAGCCATCGCGACCCGTGCAGCACCCCGGTGAGCAGCAGCGCCCCGGCCCAGAGCGGCGCGCTGTACCCGGCGTAGAGGTTGAGCACCCGGACGAGCCACCGGATCGCGCCGGGGACACCGCCGAGCTGCACCCAGGCCTCACCGGAGCCGTCCGGGCGGAGGTCGATGCGGCGGATCCGCCCGCCGAAGGGCACGACGACGATGCAGTGCCCCACCTCGTGCGCGATCGTCGCGGCGATCCGGGCGACCCGTCCGACCACGGGGACGAACGGGAGCACGGCACCGACCAGGATCGCGACGAACACCAGCGAAGCAGACGACACCAGTGGGACCGACGAGATCAGCGGGACGGAGGACATCGTCCGCAACTGTGGCAGATGCGGCTAGGAGAGCACCGAGGGGAGCACCAGGATGACCACCAGCGTCACCAGGACGGCCACCACGGTGAGGACGGTGAGGAACACCGTCAGACGGTTCATGCGCGGCTGCCTCGCTATTCGACCGTCACCGACTTCGCGAGGTTCCTCGGCTTGTCGACGTCGCAGCCGAGCTGCAGCGCGAGTTCGCGGGCGAGCATCTGGAGCGGCACGACGGCCTCGAGCGGACCCCACGGTCCGGTCTCCCCGAGCGCGGGGATGTCCGAGCCGGGCCCACCGATCGTGATGACGAATCCGCCGCGGGCACGGACCTCGGCGATCGCGGCCTGCAGCCGGTGCTCGCCGTGGTCGATGACGACGACGGGGGTGCCCTCGTCGACGAGCGCCAGCGGGCCGTGCTTGAGCTCACCGGACGGGTAGGCCTCGGCCCACCGGTAGCTGAGCTCCTTGAGCTTGAGTGCCCCCTCGGCGGCGTACGGCAGCCCGACGCCCCGCCCGAGGAACAGGAACCCGGTCGCCTCGCGGACGCTCGACACCAGCAGCGGGATGCGGTCGGCGGCGACACGTCCGGCGTGCTCGATGCGCGCGGGCAGTTCGCGGAGCGCGGTGACGTGGACCGCGGCCTCGGCGGGGGAGATCCGCCCGGAGGCGACGAGCGCCGCGATCATCGCCGCGACGCCGACGACGACCTGCGCGGTGAAGGTCTTCGTCGCGGCGACGCCGATCTCGGGGCCGGCCTGGCAGTCGAGCACCGCATCGGCGCGGCGGGCGAGGGAGGAGTGCACGTTGTTCGTCAGCGCGAGGACGGGGTGCGCGTCCCCGAATCGGTCGAGGGCGCGGAGCACGTCGGCGGTCTCGCCGGACTGGCTGATCGCGATGACCAGGGTGCCTGGGCCGAGGACCGCCTGGTCCGCCTCGCTGGCGACGACGATGTCGGTGGGGACGCCGCCGATGCCCCGGAGCGCGGTCGCGATGACCTGCCCGGCGTTCAGCGAGGTGCCGCACGCCACGATCGCGAGCCGGTGGAACCCGGGGAGCCCGAGGCCGACCCACATGCTGCCGTCGGCGGTGCGGGCGGCGATGCGCTCGACGATCTCGGCGACGACCGCGGGCTGCTCCTCGATCTCCTTCGCCATGTGGTCCGGGTGGTCGCCGAGCTCGAGCGCCGCGGCCGCGAACGGCGAGGGCGTCGGGAACGGCACCGGGACGGACACCCCGGCGGAGGACCAGTTCCAGGACTCGCCGAGCTCGACGACGTCACCGTCGCGGAGCGCCACGAACGTCTCGCACCACTCGGCGATCGCGCCGATGTCGCTCGCCACGAAGTCCCCGCGGGGAGCCCGGGCGACGACCAGCGGCGAACGCTCGGCAGCGACGACCATCCGGCCACTGCGGGCGTCGAGGACGACGATCGCCCACGACCCCTCGAGCTGTGCCGCCGCGATCTGCACCGCGAGCATCAGGTCCTGGTCCACGGCGAGGGCGCGCTCGACGAGGTGCGTGATGACCTCGGAGTCGACGTCGGAGCGGAACACGTGTCCCTGCGCCTCGAGCATCGTGCGCAGTCGCTCGGCGTTCTCGATGATCCCGTTGTGCACGACGCTGATCCGGCCGGTGCAGTCCAGGTGCGGGTGGGCGTTCCGCTCCGAGACGCCACCGTGCGTGGCCCAGCGGGTGTGGCCGATGCCGGTGCCGGTGAGGGCGTCACCGGAACGCGCTGCGACGAGCGTCCGGAGGTCACCCACCCGTGACACGGACCGGATGGTCTCGAAGGAGCCGGAGGCCGTCCGCACGGCGATGCCCGCGGAGTCGTAGCCGCGGTACTCGAGCCGTTCGAGGCCGTCGAGCAGGTACGGGGTCGCGTCGTCGGAGACGCGGGCCGCGATGATGCCGCACATCGGGAGTCCCTTCGGGTGGGGAAGCAGGCGGTGGGGGAGCGGGGTCGGCACCGACCGCCGCTCGGGTCTGCCACGCGATCGGGGCCGTGGCCCGTACCGGCGCCCGTCCTCGGATCAGGCGAGGACGGACGTCGGCGTACGTGGGCCGACGGTTCGGGTACCGATCGGGGTACCGTGGGCTGGCCTCCGGGGAGACGCGGCGGTCGGTGCAAGAACGAGCATCACCGGCCGGGCCGCCCTCCGACAACGCTCCGCGACGCTTGTTGCGGTTCTTCGCGCGCACCGTGCGAGACCGCGCGGTGGCGTGCGGAGTCGCGCAACGGCCCGCACCGTGGGCAGACGACGAACGGGAGGCACGGTGCCAGCTGGCACCGTGCCTCCCGTCCGGGGTGACGCGTGTCCTCGATCAGGTGAGCAGCGCGACCAGGTGGGACCGCGAGCGCGCCCCGACCTTCCGGTAGATCTGCGTGAGCCGCAGCTCCACCGTCCGCTGGGACATGTAGAGCGACGAGGCGATCTCGCGGTTGCGGTACCCCTCGGTCACCTTCTGCACCACCGCGCGCTCCTCCGCCGTCAGCGAGGTGAGCACCGCCGCTGCGTCCGGAGCGCTCCGCGGGGTCCCCGGCGTCATCGGGGTCGTCGCGGACAGGAGCGCGCCGGAGCGCACACCGCCCGTGAACGGACCGGAACCGATGCCGGTGCCGCCGAACGACGGCATCGCGACGGTCGGGGCCGGCGTCGCGAGCGGACGTCGGAGACCGGCGGCCTCGTACGCCGCCGCGGCCGCGGCACCGAGCCGGGCACGGTCCGCCGGGACACCGATCGCGGCGAGTGCCGCGAAGGTGCGAGCACGCTCGAACTGCGAGTCCGCGGGCTGGAAGATCTCCAGTGCACGACGCCGCGAGGTGTCCCTCGTGGTGTCGTCCGCGATGAGCGCGAGGCTCCTCGCGAGGACCAGCGCACCCCAGCGGGACGGCCGGGCGTGGTGGTCGGCCGCGAGCCGCGCGGTGATGTTCCGCGCGTCGTCGGTCCGGCCGAGCCGGGAGTACGCCTCCACCAGGTCGCCGAGGTGCCGGAGCACCGCCGGGTTCCGGAGGCTGCGACCGATGGCGTCGGCGGCCTCGAGGGACGCAGCCGCCTCCTCGAGACGACCGTCGAGGAGCAGCACGCGACCACGGAGGGCGTACAGCTTCGCCGTCGCTCCCCACAGCCGGTTCGTGGAACGCTGCCGCAGGCAGTGGTCGACGACGTCGAGGGCGTCGGCGGACCGGCCCTCGGCGAAGTGCCGCCACGCGACGGCGATCGCCCGCGACGGTTCGCGGAGCCGTTCGACGACGGCCGAGCCGGCCTCCCACACGTCGATCGCGCGGAGCGCCTGCCGGAAGTTCCCGGAGCGCACCTCGTTCTCGGCGGACAGGTAGCGGGCGGCCTCGAGCCACACCGGCGCGGTGTCCGTGGCGCGGGCCAGGACGAGCGCGAAGACCCGGCGGGCGCTGCGGTAGCGCTCGGCGAGGCTCAGCGCGTGGGCGAGGAGCAGCAGTGCGGGGTCGGACATCGCGAGGAGCTTCTGCGCCGCGAGGCCGTCGTGCAGCTCCGCGTCCGGCGGCAGGGTGCCGTCGACCGCGGACACGAGGTCACGCGCCGTGCCGAGGATCTCCACGGTGTGTGCGGAACCACGGGCTTCGAAGAGCTCGGCCCGGTGCAGCAGGTCGCGGGCCTGGTCGAGCTCCCACGCCTCCGCCCGGAAGGACGCCACCATGGCCAGGAGCCCGGCGAGCGAGTCCGCCTCGCTGTCGTCGTCGGTGTCGATCGGCACCATCAGCTCGTCCGCGTGGACCGCGTCGCCGCTGAGGTACTGGACGGAGTACTGCAGCCGGAGCCGCCGTACCTCGTCCGCGAGCTCCTTGAACGGCTTGATCGCCGCCAGGTAGCGCGCCGCGAAGCCGAGGAGCCTGTGTCCGAGGAGGACCTCGGCGACACCCAGCAGGGCGACGTGCTCCGCTTCCGATCCCGTGCCGATGTGCAGGGCACGTTCGGTCAGGGCGACGGCGGCGTGCGAGTCGCCGTCGACGGCGTAGGAACGAGCGGCGCGGAGCAGCGCGGCGGCGTCGGGGACGTCGTCGACGAAGCTCGCGTGCCACGCGGCCGAACGGTCGTCGTGGGCAGCGGCGCTCGCAGCCAGCTCGGCGTGCGCCTCGCGGCGGTCCCGTGCGGGCATGCTCCAGTACAGCGCGGAGCGGACGAGCGGGTCACGGACGGAGATCGACTGCCCGCGGACCGTGGCGAGGCCGGCGCCCACGAGGTCGTCGATCGCGTCACGGTCCCAGCCGGCGACGCGCGCCGTCGGGACGAGGGCCAGCCGGGCGAGGACGTCCAGATCGCGTCCCGCAGCGGCTTCGAGGACGAGCTCCGCGGCTGCGGAGGTCGTCGGGGTCGGTCGCAGGGGCACGACGATCGGCTCGGTGCCGACGAGCTGTTCACGGCGGAGTGCGCCGATCTGCTCGCGGAGGGCACCGGGGTTGCCGCCGGTCTCCTCGGCGAGGACGGCGAGGACGCCGTCGTTCGCCTCTTCGGGTGCCATGTCCCGGGCGAGCACGAGTGCTTCGTCCGGCTGCAGCGGTTCGAGCCGCAGGATGGGCAGCGACGCCAGCGGACCGCCGGCGGGGACACGGCGGACCGTGGCCACGAGGCGGAGTGCCGTGCCGGCGAGCCGTCCCGCGAGGAACGCGATGAGCTCTTGGCTCTCGGCGTCCATGCGGTCCAGGTCGTCGATGAGCACGAGCGTCGGCGGGAGCGTCAGCGCGTGCACGGCGTCGAGGAAGTCGTGCGCTGCGGCGAGGCCCTCGTCGACGTTCCGGACCAGGCGCGCGATGTGCGCCGAGGCCCGGGGGTCGTCGAGGGCGGTGAACAGGGAGGTCACTCCCGACATCGGCCAACGGGCTTCGGAGCCGTTGACGCCGAGCCGGACGACGGGGATGGAGACGCGGTGCGAGACCGCGTCGAGGACGCTGGAGCGTCCGGAGCCAGGGTCGCCGACGACGACCATCGCGGACTCCCGAGGGAGCACTGCGAGGGTCGCGATCCGGTCGACCTCAGAACGTCGACCGGTGAGTTCCATGCGGACTCACCGGCCTCCGGGTCCTGAGACGGACTGGACGGCGGGGCGCACGGAGGCGGATCGGACGAGGGTGCGGGGGTTGGCCGCACGACTGATCGATCGTGAAGCGCTCATCAGGGGAGCGCCGGAGGATTCGTGGTTGGAATGCGGTCGAGTGAGGGTGCACTCGATCTCGCTCGGGAACGATGATGTCATCGTCTGTATCACCCCTCGGGTTAGGGTTTCGACGAACACGACCGGCCGGATCTGCATCGGGACTAGGGATCCCGAGACGCCACCTGACCTGCCGTCTGACAGCGACGATAACCCAGGCGCGGGTCGGATGAGCCAGTCCGCGCAATCGGATGTGACGCTTCATCACCCCAGTACGGGGGGTGTGACCCCCCGCGCGGGGGGTCACGATTGGTGTTGGCGAGTACTTCGTGGTACGGAAACGGGGTACACCCGTGTCCCCTGCTGCTCGGCCGCGCCCGGCGTGGTCCGGGTAGAACCGGTGGGGTGACCGACGACCTCCCCGACGACCGGACGCGCTGGCGGGCCTTCGGGGTCTGCGTGGCGGTCGCCGCCCTGACGATCCTCGACCTCTCGAAGGTCAACGTCGGCCTGCCGTCGATCGAACGCTCCCTCGACGCGACGAGCTCGTCCCTGCAGCTCATCGTCGCGGGGTACGCCCTGGCGTTCGGGCTCGCACTCGTGCCCGCCGGGCGGCTGGGGGACCTGAAGAGCCGGCGTGCCCTGTTCATCACCGGGCTCGTCGCCTTCACCACTGCGAGCCTGCTCTGTGCGATCGCCCCGACCATCGAGGTGCTCATGGTCACGCGGATCCTGCAGGGGTTCGCCGCCGGCACCCAGATGCCGCAGGTGATCGGGCTCGTCCAGCAGCTGTTCCGCGGTGCCGAGCGCGGTCGTGCCTTCGGGCTGTTCGGCGCGATGATCGGCATCTCCACCGCGCTGGGTCCGACGATCGGCGGCGGGCTCATCGCGATCGGCGGCGAGCAGGACGGGTGGCGGCTGCTGTTCTGGATGAACGTGCCCCTCGGCATCGCGGCGCTGCTGTTCGCGCTGAAACTCCTGCCGAAGGGATCGCAGCGCCGCGCGGCCGACCGCGAGCTCGACATCGTCGGCATCCTGCTGCTCGGCGCCGCGATCGTCACCCTGATGCTGCCGTTCGTGCTCACCACCGGTGCGGGGGACTCCGGCGCCCGGTGGCTGTGGCTCGTCGCCTTCGCGGTGTTCCTGGTGCTCTTCGTGCTGTGGGAGATGCGGTACAAGCGGCACGGGAAGTCGCCGGTGGTGCACTTCGAGCTGTTCCGGCTGTCGTCCTACCGGAACGGGCTCGCGATCGTCGCGGTCTACTTCGCGGCGCTGCCGGCCTCGTTCCTCATGGTCACCCTGTACCTGCAGGAGGGCCTCGGGCTCGCGCCGCTCTTCGCCGGCATGGTGAGCATCCCGTTCGCGGCGACGAGTGCCGTCGGGGCCTACGTCGGCGGGCGGATCGTGAACCGCGTCGGGCGGGCCCTCGTCGTGTTCGGGCTGTTCATGGTGGTCGTCGGCTTCGTGCTGCTCATGCTCGCCGCGACCCTGACCACGCCGGACGTCACCCCGTGGGCGATGGCGGGCGCGTTCCTGGTCGGCGGGCTCGGCGGCGGGTTCGTGGTGTCGCCGAACCAGACGCTGACGCTCGCGGAGATCCCGGTGGAGCAGTCCGGCGTCGCCGGGTCGATGCAGCAGCTCGGGCAGCGGGTCGGCACCGCGATCGGGACGGCGGTGGCGACGAGCATCTTCTACGGGATCGTGCGCGGGTCGACGGCGGCGTCCGGGTCGGGGTCCGGTTCCGTGGGGTCCGTCGGGTCTGCTGCGCGGTTGGACGCGTACCACGAGGCGTTCCGGAGCGGCACGACGTTCACGGTGTCGTTGATCGCGCTCGCGCTGGTGCTCGCGGTGGGGGACCTGGTGGTGCGGGTGCGCGCATCACGGCGCGAGGCCGTGGACGCGGGGTCCGCCGGAGGCGAGGCGCGCGCCTGACGCGGGCCGGGCCTCCCGTCGGGTCGAGGGCGGGGTGCTGCGGACGCGGCCCGGCGCTCCCGACGCGGAACGGCCGGGCGCTCCCGACGCGGCACGGCCGGGCGCTCCCGACGCGGCACGGTCGGGCGCTCACGACGCGGCACGGTCGGGCGCTCCCGACGCGGCACGGTCGGGCGCTCACGACGCAGAACGACGACGTTGCTGTCGTACGACAGCCGCCCTGTCGTCGCCACGCGCCTGCAACTGTTGCGGGCGCGCGGTTGCGACGACGTCGCTGTCGTACGACGACGACCGTGTCGCCCGCCGCGAGCGCGACGAGCGGGGTCAGCGGCGGATGACCTCGACGACGGCGTCGTGGACGAGGCCGTTCGTCGCCAGCGCGCTGCCGTGCCAGGGGCCCGGGTCGCCGTCGAGCGAGGTGAAGCGGCCGCCGGCCTCCTCCACGATGGGGACGAGTGCCGCCATGTCCCACGGCTTGAGGTCCGGTTCGCCGGCGATGTCGAGGATGCCCTCGGCCACCATCATGTACGACCACATGTCCCCGTACGCCCGGGTGCGCCAGACCTTGCGGGACAGGTCGATCAGCGGCTGCAGGCGGTCGTCCTCGTCCCACTGCTGGATGCTGTTGTAGCTGAGGCTCGCGTCCTGGAGCTCGGCGACCCCGGAGACGTGCAGCTCCCCGTCGAAGGAGTGCGCGCCGAGCCCCTCGGCCGCCCACCAGCGCTTGCCGAGGGCGGGGGCGCTCACGACGCCGAGCACCGGGCGGCCGTCGACCGCGAGGGAGATCAGCGTCGCCCAGACCGGCACACCGCGGAGGTAGTTCGCGGTGCCGTCGATCGGGTCCACGACCCACTGGCGGTGGCCTTCGCTGGTGGCGTCGGCGCCGGAGTCCGCGGTGGTCTCCTCGCCGAGGAACGCGTCGTCCGGGCGTTCGGCCGCGATGCGCTCCCGGAGGACCCGCTCGACGGCCTGGTCCGCGTCCGTGACGTGGGTGCTGTCGGCCTTCTTCGACACGTGCAGGTCAGCGGCGCGGAAGCGCTCCAGGCTGATCGCGTCGGCGGTGTCGGCGAGGGAGCGGGCGAAGTCCAGGTCGGCGCTGAGGTCCACGGGTCGAGCGTAGCGGCGCTACGCCGCGACGACCTCTTCCTCCTCGAGGCGGCTGACCTCGCGCTCCCGGGCGATGCGGGTGCGGCGGGCGACGAGGCCGTGCACGACGACGCAGAGCAGCACCGCGCCGACGAGCCACAGCGTGAGCACGAGGGAACTCCGGCCGAGCGACGCACCGGGGAAGTACTGCAGGTCCTGCGCGGCCTGCAGCCAGGCGGCTCCGCTCCAGAAGGTGTTGAGCGCCGCGAAGAACCCGGGCTGGAACGCCGGCTGGAAGATCCCGCCGGAGGACGTGAAGTTGAGCATCACGAACAGCATCGTGAGCACCGGCGTGGTCCACCGCCCGAGGATCGGGTGCAGACCGATCCCGAGACCGATGATGATCGCGTCGTACATCCACGCGAACAGGAAGATCTGCCACTGGTGCGTCGTGATGACGCCGTAGATCGGTCCGGCGATGACGATCCCCATCCCGGCGACGACACCGGCGGTCGCGAGGCCGATGGCCGCCGTCCACACCGTCCGGAGCTTCGTGGCGAACGCGGCGACCGCGATGGCCGAGGCGTACCCGCCGACGCTCAGGGCGACGAGCAGGAAGAAGAGTCCCTGGCTGGTGCTGTCCTGGTCACCCGAGGGCACGACGTCCACCACGTGGAAGGGCAGGTGCTGGTCGTAGGCGATCGGCATGAAGATCTTCTGCGCCGCGGTGGCGGTGGTCTCACTGGCCGCCGAGGAGACGTAGAGCGTGGCACCGGACGCCGACGTGGAGAACACGGCGGCGAGGTCGCGGTCCTTCACCTGCTGCTGCGCCTTGCTGTCGCTGGCGACGACGTGGGCGACGAGGGCACCGTCGGACTGGTCCGTGACCGTCTGCGCGAAGACCTGCGTGGCGGCGCTCTGCCCGACGATGCCGACGGGGAGGTCCTTCGGCGCGGGGGCGTGGAACGCGCCGAGGTAGGCCAGGCCCATCCCGGCCGCGAGGAACAGCGGGACGAGGATGTGCGTGGCGAAGGTCAGGAGGGTGCGGCCGAGTCCGACGGGGCGGAGGACGTTCGGGGCGCGGTGCGGCGGTCGGGGAGCGGCGTGGCCCCGGTGCTGGTTCGCGGCGTCGTCGGCGCGGTCGATGGAGGCGGGAGCGTCGACGCGGGTCGGCGCAAAGTTGTACTTTGCAACTTCAGACACGAGGGGCAATGGTACGCCTCCGGTACGACTTTGTCGACGCCCGGTCCCGCCGGCGCCCGCCGGGCCCCGCCGGGCCCCGCCGGGGCCCGCCAGACCCCGCCGGGCCCGCCGGCGCCCCTCGAGGCGGGCGCTGAGATCGCACTTCGTGTCGGCTTCACGCTGCGGAGGCGACACGAAGTGCGATCTCACCGGGCGGGCGGCGGCCGGCGGCCGGGCGGCCGGCGGCCGGCGGCCGGCGGCCGCGTGCCGCGCGCCGCGCGGCTACTCCGTGCCCGGGTCGTGCGCGCCCATGCCCGTCAGGAGCGCACGGAAGGAGTCGAGCCGCTCGATGCCCGTCGGGCCGAGCTCCCCGGCCTGCACCCGGTCGACGATCTCCCAGTCGTGCGCCTGGTCCAGCGGGATCCCGTCGACGGGCGCGGCGACGGGGATCGCGTGGGACGCGAACGCCCGGAACACGTTCGCGGGGTCGACGTGCCCGAGGCCGAACGACCGGACGCCGGGTGTGTCGATGATCCAGCCGCCGTCCCGGACCTGCAGCGCGATGGAGGACGACGACGTGTGCCGCCCCCGCCCGGTCACGGAGTTCACGACGCCAGTGGCCCGCGTGGACCCGGTGAGCGCGTTCACGAGCGTCGACTTGCCGACGCCGGAGTGCCCCACGGTCACGGTGACCTGACCGTCGAGGACCTCGTGCATGGCCTCGAACGGGACGTCGTCCGCGCGGCTCGTCACGATCCGCAGATCGAGGCACGCGAAGTGCGCCAGGAACGGTGCCGGGTCGGCGAGGTCGGTCTTGGTGATGCAGAGGATCGGGTCGAGGCCGGCGTCGAACGCGGCGACGAGGTACCGGTCGATGAGGCGGGTCCGCGGCTCCGGGTCGGCCGCCGCCACGACGACGAGCATCTGCGTCGCGTTCGCCACGATGACGCGCTCGACGTCGTCCGAGTCGTCGGCGCTCCGGCGGAGCAGGGTCGACCGTTCCGCGACGCGGACGATGCGGGCCAGGGACCCCTCGGAGCCGGAGACGTCCCCGGCCAGGAAGACGTTGTCCCCGGTGACGACGGACTTCTTGCCGAGCTCGCGGGCCTTCGTCGCGGTGATCAGCCGGTCCCCGTCGGGTGAGCCGACGAGGACGCCGAAGCGGCCACGGTCGACGTTCGTCACCCAGCCGGTCGGGGCGTCGTCGTACGTCGGACGGACCTTGGTGCGCGGCCGGTTGCCCTTCGGGTTCGGCCGGACCCGGACGCTCGACTCGTCGTACTGGCCGTACGGCTCGTCCTCGTCCGCGTCGCCGTCGACGTCGTCCCACCAGCTCACGTCAGACCCCCGACCCGGGAGCAGGAGCAGGACCAGGAGCAGGAGCAGGCGCAGGAGCAGGAGCAGCGCCAGCGCCGGAACCAGACCCGGTACCGGTCGCCACGAGCTCGGCCCACAGCTCCGGGAACTGCGGCAGCGTCTTCGCCGTCGACCCGATGTCGTCCACCGCGATGCCGTCCACGACGAGCCCGACGATCGCGCCCGCCGTCGCCATCCGGTGGTCCTCGTACGCGGCCCAGCCGCCGCCGTGGAGCCGCGCCGGCTGGACCAGGAGGCCGTCGTCGAGTTCCTGCACCGTGCCTCCCGTCCGGTTGACGTCCGCAGCCAGCGCTGCCAAGCGGTCCGTCTCGTGCCCACGCAGGTGCCCGATGCCGGTGACGGTGGTCGGTCCGTCGGCCAGCGCCGCGAGCGCGACGAGGGCGGGTGCGAGCTCGCCGCCGCGGGTCAGGTCGAGTTCGAGACCCGGGACGGAGGCGCCACCCCGGATCCCGACGCCGCCGTCGAACACCAGGTCGTCACCGTCACGGGCCACGCTCGCCCCCCACAGGGGCAGGAGCGTCTCGAGGTCGGCGCCGACCTGCGTCGTCGCGGTGGGCCAGGTGCGGATGCGGACGGTGCCGCCGGCCACGAGGGCCGCGATCGCGAAGGGAGCCGCGTTGGAGAGGTCCGGTTCGATGGTGACGTCGACGGCGGCGATCGGACCGGGGTGCACGACCCACTCGCCGACGGCGGGCTCGTCGACGCGGACGCCGCGGGCGCGGAGGGCGGCGACGGTCATCTCGATGTGGGGGAGGCTCGGCAGGCGCTCGCCCGCGTGCGTCAGGTGCAGGCCCTCGTCGAAGCGGGGCGCGGAGAGGAGCAGGCCGGAGACGAACTGGGACGAGGCGGAGGCGTCGATCGTCAGCGCGCCGCCACGGACCGAGCCGGTGCCGGTGAACGCGAACGGCAGGGACCCGTCGCCGTCGTCGGTGACGTCGACGCCGAGGGCGACGAGGGCGTCGATGACCGGGCGCATCGGACGGCGGCGCGCGGCCTCGTCGCCGTCGAACACGACCGGGCCGGTGGCCAGGGCGGCGAGCGGCGGCAGGAAGCGCATCACCGTGCCGGCGAGGCCGCAGTCGACGCGCACGTCGCCGTGCATCGGGGCGGGGGTGATGCGGAGATCGGGGCCGTAGGGGTTCTCGCCGGGCAGTTCCTCGATGCCGACGCCCAGGGCGCGGAGTCCCTCGATCATCAGTGCGGAGTCGCGGGAGTGCAGGGGGAGCCGGATGGTCGAGGGGCCGTCGGCGAGGGCGGCGAGGACCAGCTCCCGGTTCGTCAGCGACTTCGAGCCGGGCAGCGAGACGTCGCCGCTGAGGGGGCCCGCGGCGACGGGGGCGATCCAGGGGGCGGGCTCGTGGTTCGCGCGCTGGGAATGCTGTGTCTCGGCCATCGGTTCACAAGACTACTGAAACGATCGGGAGGACCCTTGGCGACAGCACTCGCACCCACGCGGACAGACCTGCCCGCCGCGGTGACCACGCTCGCTGGACCGGGCGTCGGACACGCCGTCGCTCTCGGCGGCGTCCGCCTAGACTGGCCCGCGATGACCACCGACGAGCCGCAGGCCACACCGCACGACCTGGTCGAGGAGACCGAGGAGCAGCTCGACGCCGTCTCCGAGGAAGCGGCGGCGCTCGAAGCGTCGGACGCTGACGTGGTCGACGCGAAGACCGTGTCCGCGACGGAACTGCGGAGCCTGTTCGAAGACCAGGCGCTGCCGTTCATGGACCAGCTCTACGGCGCCGCGATGCGCATGACGCGGAACCCCGCCGATGCCTCGGACCTCGTTCAGGAGACCTTCGTCAAGGCCTTCGCTGCGTTCCGCCAGTTCCGCCAGGGCACGAACCTCAAGGCGTGGCTGTACCGGATCCTCACGAACACGTTCATCAACACGTACCGCAAGAACCAGCGGAACCCGTACCAGGGCACGATCGACGAGCTCGAGGACTGGCAGCTCGGCGGCGCGGAGAGCGTCACGCAGTCCATCTCGGCCCGCTCGGCCGAAGCGGACGCGATCGACCACCTGCCGTCCTCCGCCGTGAAGGACGCGCTGCAGGCCATCCCGGAGGACTTCCGGATGGCCGTCTACTTCGCCGATGTCGAGGGCTTCTCCTACCAGGAGATCGCCGACATCATGAAGACCCCCGTCGGGACGGTCATGAGCCGTCTCCACCGTGGTCGCCGGCTCCTCCGGGGGCTCCTGGCGGACCACGCCCGAGAGACCGGCATCGTCCCGGACGCAGCGTCGACGGCGACGATGCGCGGACGAGGCCGGAACACCGCGACCACTGGTCGCACCGCGAACCCGGGCCGCACCGCGGCTCAGGGCCGCACGGATCGAAAGGGTGAACGATGAGCGGCTGCGACTGCTCCAAGGCCAAGGCGGAGCTCGAGGAGTTCCTGCACGACGAACTCCGCCGCGAAGACGCGGCGGACATCCGCGAGCACATGGACGACTGCGAGGACTGCACCACCGAGCACCGCGTGAACGTCGTCCTCATGGAGACCGTGAAGCGCGCGTGCAAGGAGACCGCTCCGGACCAGCTCCGGACCGAGATCCTGGCGCGCATCCGCGTGGAGCAGGCGACGCACTGACACCCGTGCGACGCGTCGTGCGGTGTGCTCCCGGCGTCACACGGTGTGTGGCGTCGGTAGGGTCGCCAGCATGACCTTCTCCGTCGAGTCGATCACCAGCTGGTCCGACCCGGACGTCGCCGACGTCGCCGCCCTCGTCCGGACCCTCGGGCACACCGCGGACGAGTCCGCGATGCGCGCCCGGCTCGAACGCCTGACCGCCGAGGCGGGCCACCGCACGTGGTTGGTCCGCGACGACGACGGCCGCGCGGTGGCCGTCGCGGGAGCGCAGGTCACGTGGGCGTACGCGTCCGACGAGCCGACGGCGCAGCTGCTCCTGCTGGTGGTCGACCCCACGGCCAGGAGGCTCGGCACCGGTTCCGCGCTCATCAGCACGTTCGAGACGTGGGCCGTCTCGCAGGGCGCCCGGCAGCTGTCCGCCGTCAGTGCGGCCGCGACCGACAGCGCGCACCGCTTCTACCAGAAGCGCGGCTACCACGACGCGGGGGTGCGCTACACGCGCATCGTGTAGCTGCGCGCGCTGCGCGCGCTGCGCGCGCCGCGCGCCGCGCGCCGCGCGCTGCGCGCGCTGCGCGCGCTGCGCGCGCTGCGCGCGCTGCGCGCGCCGCGCGCCGCGCGCGGCGCGCGCGCCGCACCCGCGCGGGTCGTTCCGCGCGTGGTGAGTCGAATCGCGCGTAGGAGGTGAGAACTTCCGACTCGCTACGCGCGAATCGCCTTCCCAGTGCACCCGAGATGGGAAGGAACGCGCGACGTGCGTGGCGGAGGCGTGACGAGCCTCCCGGCGGATCCGAGCGCACGACGCGCCCCCGGACGCACAACGCGCCCCGCTGTGACGGGGCGCGTTGTCTGCGCGAGGGCGCGAAGCCGGTGTCCGGCGAGCCGAGGGGCTACCCGAGGGCCTTCGTGATGACCTCGGTCGCCTCGTGGGCGCTGCGCTTCGAGGAACCCGTCGCGGGTGCCGCACTGGCCGGGCGCGACGCGACCGAGAGCGGGCGTCCGTCGAGGTGCGGCGAGAGGTTCATGCACACGAACGGCCAGGCGCCCTGGTTCTCCGGCTCTTCCTGCGCCCACACGACGTCGGCGTTCGGGTAGCTGCCGAGGACCTCGAGGATGCGCTCGAGGGGGAGCGGGGCGAGCTGCTCGAGCCGCACGAGGGCGACGTCGGTCGTCCCGCGCTTGTCGAGCTCGGCGCGGAGGTCGTGGTGCACCTTGCCGGAGTGCAGGACCACGCGGCGCACGGCACCCTTGTCGGTGATGTGCGCGTCGTCGAGGACCTCTTCGAAGGTCCCGCTCGTGAAGTCCTCCACCGCGCTCGTCGCCTGGCGGAGTCGCAGCATCGCCTTCGGGCTGAACACGATGAGCGGCTTCTGCGGGCGCTCCCAGGCCTGGCGGCGGAGCAGGTGGAAGTACGACGCCGGCGTCGACGGGCGTGCCACGACCATGTTGTCCTCGGCACAGAGCTGCAGGTAGCGCTCGATGCGTGCGGACGAGTGGTCCGGCCCCTGGCCCTCGTAGCCGTGCGGCAGGAGCAGGACGAGGCCGGAGCGCTGTCCCCACTTCTGCTCTGCGGAGGAGATGAACTCGTCGATGACGGTCTGCGCGCCGTTGGCGAAGTCGCCGAACTGCGCTTCCCAGAGCACGAGCGCCTCGGGCCGTTCGACCGAGTAGCCGTACTCGAACGCCATCGCCGCGTACTCGCTGAGCAGCGTGTCGTAGATGTAGAAGCGGGCCTGGTCCTCGGTCAGGTTCGACAGCGGCAGCCACTCCTGGCCGTTCACGCGGTCGTGGAAGACCGCCTGGCGCTGGACGAACGTGCCGCGGCGGGCGTCCTGCCCGGCGAGCCGGACCGGCTTGCCCTCGGTGAGGATCGAGCCGATCGCCATGAGCTCGGCCATCGCCCAGTCGACGCCGCCCTTGCGGGTCATGTCGGTGCGCTTGGTCAGCAGGGCCTGCAGCTTCGGGTGCACCTGGAACCCGGCGGGCGGGTTGCCGTGCGCGTCGCCGATGAGCTCGACGAGTTCCTGCGAGATCGCGGTCTCGTGGACGTCGTTCTCCGAGTCGTCGCGCTGCGAGGTCGGGCGTTCGAGCCCCTGCACGGCGCCGTCGTCGTCGACCGTGATGACCGGGATGGTGCCCGTCTGCGCTTCGTGCGTCTCCGCGAACGCGCGCTCGAGGCGGTCCTGGAAGTCGCGGTGCGCTTCGTCGTACTCCTCTTGCGTGATGTCGCCGCGGCCGACGAGCGCCTCGGTGAACAGGGTGCGGACGGAACGCTTCGCCTCGATCAGGTTGTACATCAGCGGCTGCGTCATCGAGGGGTCGTCGCCCTCGTTGTGGCCGCGTCGGCGGTAGCAGACCAGGTCGATGACGACGTCGCGGTGGAACTCGTCGCGGTACGCGAACGCGAGGTCCGCGACACGAGCCACGGCTTCGGGGTCGTCGCCGTTCACGTGGAAGATCGGCGCCTGGATCGTCTTCGCCACGTCGGTCGAGTACACCGAGGTGCGCCCGGAGTCCGGCGGGGTGGTGAAGCCGACCTGGTTGTTGATGACGAGGTGCACGGTGCCGCCGGTGCGGTACCCGCGGAGCTGGGACATCTGCAGCGTCTCGACGACGACGCCCTGGCCGGCCATCGCCGCGTCGCCGTGCACGAGCACGGGGAGCACACCGAAGGTGCCGGCGGGCTTCCGGTCCTGCTTGGCGCGGACGATGCCCTCGAGCACGCCGTCCACCGCTTCGAGGTGGGACGGGTTCGCGGCGATCGTGATCGGGATCGACGTGCCGTCGGAGGCGCGGAACACGCCTTCGGTGCCGACGTGGTACTTGACGTCGCCGGAGCCCTGGCCCTGCACGGCGCCGGGGAGCGTGGTGCCCTCGAACTCGCGGAAGATCTGGCCGTAGGTCTTGCCGGCGATGTTCGTCAGCACGTTGAGACGACCGCGGTGCGCCATGCCGATCGCGACCTCTTCGAGCCCGGCGAGGGCTGCCTGCTGGATGAGGGTGTCGAGGAACGCGATCGTGGACTCGCCGCCTTCGAGCGAGAAGCGCTTCTGGCCGACGTACTTCGTCTGCAGGAAGGTCTCGAACGCCTCGGCCTCGTTGAGCTTGCCGAGGACGCGGAGCTGCTCTTCCTTCGAGGGCTTCGAGTACGGGACCTCGATGCGGGACTGCACCCAGCGGCGCTGTTCCGGGTCCTGGATGTGCATGTACTCGATGCCGACGGTGCGGCAGTAGGCGTCCCGGAGGACTCCGAGGATGTCGCGGAGCGGCGCGGTCGTGGTGCCGGCGAGGCCGCCGGTGACGAACTCGCGGTCGAGGTCCCAGAACGTCAGCCCGTGGCTCTCGATCTCGAGGTCGGGGTGGGTGCGCTGGCGGTACTCGAGCGGGTCGACGTCGGCCATCAGGTGACCGCGGACCCGGAAGCTGTTGATGAGCTCCTGCACGCGGGCCGTCTTGCCGACGCGGTGCGCCAGGTCGACGTTGATGTCGTTCGCCCACTGGATCGGCTTGTACGGGATCCGGAGGGCGGAGAAGATGCCCTCGTAGAAGCCGTGCTCGCCGATGAGCCGCTCGTGCACCTTCTTCAGGTACTCGCCCGACCCGGCGCCCTGGATGACGCGGTGGTCGTAGGTGCTCGTCAGCGTGATGGTCTTGCCGACACCGAGCTCGACGAGGGTCTTCGGCGCGGACCCCTGGAACTGCGCGGGGTACTCGAGCGCGCCGGCGCCGATGATCGCGCCCTGGCCCTTGGTGAGGCGGGGGACCGAGTGCACGGTGCCGATGCCGCCCGGGTTCGTCAGGGAGATCGTGGTGCCCTGGAAGTCCGTCGGGGTGAGCTTGTTGTCGCGGGCTCGCTTGACGAGGTCTTCGTAGGCGGTGAGGAACTGGCCGAACGTCAGGGTCTCCGCGCGCTTGATGCTCGGGACGAGGAGCGAGCGGGTGCCGTCCTTCTTCGGGACGTCGATCGCGATGCCGAGGTTGACGTGCGCGGGCTGCACGACGAAGGGCTTGCCGTCGCGCTCCTCGTAGAAGACGTTCTGGCTCGGGAAGTCCTTGAGCGCCTGGACCATCGCCCAGCCGATGAGGTGCGTGAAGGAGATCTTGCCGCCGCGGGCACGGCGCAGGTGGTTGTTGACGACGATCCGGTTGTCGATCATCAGCTTCGCCGGGATCGTCCGGACGCTGGTCGCCGTCGGGACCGTGAGCGAGGCGTCCATGTTCGAGGCCAGCGTCTTCGCCATGCCGCGGAGCGGGGTCGCCACGTCTTCGTGGGTTTCCTCGTGGTCGTCGGCCTCGTCGTTGGCCTCGGCCGGGATCGGCTGCGGCGACGGCTGCTTCGACGTCGTCCGGGCCTGGATCTGGCCGCCCTTGCCCTCGGCGGGGGCGGCGTCCGACTGCGCGGGAGCCGAGGCGGCCTGTGCCGGGGCAGCCTGCGCCGAGGCAGCCTGCGCGAGTGCCGGAGCGGCAGGCGCCGAGGCCGCGTCCGCGGGAGCGCTCTTGCCGGCGGCACTCTGGTGGTAGCTCTCGAGGACCGGCCACCAGGACTTGTCGACCGAGTCCTTGTCGGCGATGAACTGCTCGTAGAGCTCGTCCACGAGCCACTCGTTCGCGCCGAATTCGCCCGCGGTCTCGTCAGTTCCGGTCAGATGGCTCGACACAGCCGATCGCCCACTCTCCGTCGATTGATACTCGTGTGTGTCGTGCGGCGCAACCCTGCCCCGCACGACGTCAAGCGTAGCCGTTTCCACATGTCCGTTCGGTGTCAGCCCGAGGCATGTCGTCGAGCAGTACGGTGGGCCGCATGAGGTTCTACGAGACCCGGCCGACGCACGACCTGACGTACTCCGACGTGTTCCTCGTCCCGAGCCGATCCGCCGTGACGAGCCGCTTCGACGTGGACCTCGCCGCGAACGACGGCTCGGGCGCCACGATCCCGATCGTCAGCGCGAACATGAACTCGGTCACGGGCCCCCGGCTCGCGGCCACCCTCGCCCGACGGGGTGGGCTCGGGGTGCTCCCGCAGGACATGCACCTGCAGGACCTCGACGCCGCGATCCGCTGGGTCAAGGACCAGCCCGTCGACTTCGACACCGCCGTCGAGATGGGGCCGGACACCACCGTCGCGGAGACCCTCGAGCAGCTCCTGCCCGTCGCCGGCCGCGGGGTCGTGGTCCGGGGCGGTGACGGCGACTACCTCGGGTGCGTCCCCGCCACCCGGCTCGGCACCGCCGGCCCCGACGCCACGCTCCGCGACCTGCTGCACGGCGCCTCCACGGGCATCGACGCCGAGGACGCCGGCACCCCGCGGCACGTCTACGACGTCCTCACCGCGGCGGGCGCGGACTTCGCGCCGGTGACCCGGCACGGCCACGTCGTCGGCACCACCAGCCCGACCAGCGCGATCCGGTCGAGCATCTACCGTCCGGCGGTGGACGCCTCCGGTCGGCTCCGTGTCGGCGCCGCAATCGGCATCAACGGCGACGTCGCGGCCAAGGCGCAGGCCCTCGCCGCTGCCGGCGTCGACGTCCTCGTGCTCGACACCGCCCACGGCCACCAGGAAGGGATGCTCCGCGCGCTCCGCACCGTCGCCGCCCTCGACCTCGGGATCCCGCTGGTCGCCGGCAACGTCGTCACCGCGGACGCCGTCCACCACCTCGTCGAGGCGGGCGCGTCGATCATCAAGGTCGGTGTGGGCCCCGGTGCCATGTGCACGACCCGGATGATGACCGCGGTCGGGCGTCCGCAGTTCTCCGCCGTGCTCGAGACCGCCGCGGCGGCGAAGGCCCTCGGCGCGCACGTCTGGGCCGACGGCGGCGTGCGGTACCCCCGTGACGTCGCACTCGCCCTGGCCGCGGGCGCGAGCGCGGTGATGATCGGCTCGTGGTTCGCCGGCACGCTCGAAGCGCCCGGTGTCCTCCGGCGCGACGCGAAGGGCGCCGCCTACAAGGAGAGCTGGGGTATGGCGTCCGCCAAGGCCGTGCGCGAACGCTTCGAGCGCCTCGACCCGTACGAGCGGGCACGGAAGGCGCTCTTCGCCGAGGGCATCTCGTCCTCGACGATCTACCTCGACCCGGAGCGGCCGAGCGTGGAGGACCTCCTCGACATGATCACGACGGGCGTCCGCAGCTCCGCCACGTACGCGGGCGCGACGAGCCTCGCGGAGTTCCACGACCGTGCGCTCGTCGGCATCCAGTCCGCCGCCGGGTACGAAGAGGGCAAGCCGCTCCCGGTCAGCTGGTAGGGGCACCACACCCGACCCCGTGACGGACGGGAGGCCCGGTGCCAGCTGGCACCGAGCCTCCCGTCCGCTTGTCCGGAGCGTCTACCGGCGTCTGGTCGCGTCCTCGACGGTGCCGACGAGCTCCTCGAGGATGTCCTCGAGGAACAGGACGCCCGTCGTCCGGCCGTCCGCGTCGAACGCCCGCGCCACGTGGCGGCCTGCGGCGCGCATCGTGGCGAGCGCGTCCTCGAGGTCCATCTCGGTGTACAGCGAGATGAGCTGGCGGATGCGCTTCGGGGGCACCGGGTCGTCGAACTCGTCGGGGCGCAGGTCGATGACGTCCTTGACGTGCACGTAGCCGGTCGGCTCGCCGGTCTCGCCGGTCAGCACGTACCGGGAGAACCCGCGCTGCGCGACCGCGCGTTCGACGTCAGCGGGGGTGGCGTCCTCGGGGAGCGTGACCAGCTCGGACATCGGCACCGCGATGTCCCGGACCTTCTTCTCGGTGAACTCGAACGCCATCCGGAGCGTGCCGCCGTCGTCGGACAGCGTGCCCTCGCGGCGGGACTGCTCCACGATGGTCTGCACCTCCTCGACGGTGTAGGCGCTGACCGCCTCGTCCTTCGGCTCCACCTTGAACAGCCGGAGCACGGCGTTCGCGATCTCGTTGAGGCCGACGACGACCCAGTGCAGGCCGTGGCCGATGTACCAGAGCGTCGGCACGAGGAGCAGTGCCGCACGGTCGGGCATCGAGAACGAGATGTTCTTCGGCACCATCTCGCCGAAGACCACGTGCAGGAACGAGACGAGCAGCAGCGTGAAGACGAACGCCACGATGCCGATCACCTCGACGCTCCACCCGGTCAGGTGCAGCGGGACCTCGAGCAGGTGGTGGATCGCCGGCTCGGAGACGTTGAGGATGAGCAGCGAGCACACGGTGATGCCGAGCTGGGTGGTCGCGAGCATCCGGGTCGCGTGCTCCATCGCCCACAGGGTCATCTGCGCGGCACGGGAGCCCTCTTCGGCACGGGGCTCGATCTGGGAGCGGCGTGCGGAGATCACGGCGAACTCGGCCGCGACGAAGTAGGCGTTGCCCGCGAGCAGGACGAACAGCCAGAAGATGCCCCACCAGTCGCTGCTCATCGGGTGCTCTCCTTCTGCTTGCTCTTCGCGGACGAGTTCGGGATCGTCACGCCGCCGGGCGGGGTGTCCGTGGGGGTCGGGGTCCAGCGGACCCGGTCGACCCGCCGTCCGTCGAGGCGCTCGACGCGGAACACGCCGTCCTCGAGCGGGACCTCGTCGCCGACGACCGGCAGCCGCCCGAGTGTCGACATGATGAAGCCGCCGACGGTCTCGTAGGGGCCGTCCTCGGGGACCTTGACCCCGGCACGGTCCTCGAGCTCGTCAGGACGGAGCAGCCCGGGGAAGGTCAGCCAGTTGCGGGAACGGACGACGTCGATGCGGGCGCGGTCGTGCTCGTCCGACACCTCGCCGACGATCTCCTCGATGAGGTCCTCGAGCGTGACGACCCCGGCGGTGCCGCCGTACTCGTCGACGACGATGACCATCTGGTAGCCGCGGCCGCGCACCTCGGTGAGGAGCGTGTCACCGGGCATCGTCTCGGGGACCCGCTCGGCGTCGGTCATCAGCGCGCCGACGGGGACCTCCGGACGCTTCTCACGCGGGACGGCGACGGCCTGCTTGACGTGCACGATCCCGACGACGTCGTCCGCGTCCTCCTCGATGACGGGGAAGCGGCTGAAGCCGGTCCGGCGGGCGAGGGTGATGACGTCCTCGGCGGACTCCGAGACCCGGATCGTGGACAACCGCGGGCGCGGGGTCATCACGTCGCTGGCGTCGAGCTCGGAGAAGGACAGCGTGCGCTGGAGGAGCGTCGCGGTGTCCTGTTCGAGCGAGCCCTCGGACGCCGAACGACGGAGCAGCGACGTGAGCTCCTCGGCGCTGCGCGCACCGGAGAGCTCCTCCTGCGGCTCGATGCCGATCGCGCGGAGCACGGCGTTCGCGGTGCCGTTCAGCACGGCGACCGCTGGCTTGAAGACCGTCGTGAACGCGATCTGCAGCGGCACCACGAGCTTCGCGGTCTGCAGCGGCAGTGCGAGCGCGAAGTTCTTCGGCACGAGCTCGCCGAGGATCATCGAGAGCAGCGTCGCGATGACGAGCGCCACGATCGAGCCGACCGTCTCGACGATCCCCTCGGGGAGCGCCAGCGCCAGGAACGGTGCCTCGAGCAGCTTCGCGATCGACGGCTCGAGCAGGTAGCCGGTCAGCAGCGTCGTCAGCGTGATGCCGAGCTGTGCGCTGGACAGGTGCGTCGAGGTGACCTTGAGCGCACCGATGACCGGCGCGAGGCCGGGCTCGCCGCGGTCACGGCGCGCCTCGACGTCGGCGCGGTCGAGGTTCACGAGTGCGAACTCCGACGCGACGAAGACGCCGGTGCCGAGCGTCAGCAGGATGCCACCGACGAGCATGACGATGTCGATGGGGCTCATCGGGTCCACCCCCGGGGGCTGGACGTGCTCCGCCAGCGGACAGCGCTGCGGGCACACGACGAGTCAGGGCAGCTCACTGAGTGAGCGCCGGATGAGTGGTGGGGCGAAGAAGGATTCGGAGGATCGTCCACAGTGGTCATCATCGTAATCACGAGGTCGGGCCGGAACCCGAGAATCCGCCTTACTTCGTGACGCTTGCTCGGTGGTACTGCTGGGGCTCGTAGTCGAGTTCGACCCCGAGCTCGACCGCCGCACGGAGCGGGAAGCCCGGGTCACGGAGGAACTCACGCCCGACCATCACCACGTCGGCCTGCCCGGTCGCCACGATCTGCTCGGCCTGGAACGCCTCGGAGATCATCCCGACGGCGATCGTGCCGATGCCGGCGTTCCGCTTGATCTCCGCGGCGAAGGGCACCTGGTAGCCCGGGCCGACGGGGATCGGCGCACTCGCGACGTTGCCGCCGGTCGAGACGTCGGCGAGGTCGGCACCGTGCTCGGCGGCCCAGCGGGCGACCTCGGTGACCTCGTCGAGCGTCAGACCGCCGTCGGTCCAGTCGGTCGCGGAGAAGCGGACGACGATCGGGAAGCCCTCGCCGACCTCGGCACGCACGGCGTCGACCACGTCGAGCAGCGCGCGGGCCCGGTTCTCGAGGGAGCCGCCGAACTCGTCGGTGCGGTGGTTGCTCAGCGGGGAGAGGAACTGGTGCAGGAGGTACCCGTGCGCGGCGTGCAGCTCGACGAGGTCGAAGCCCGCCTCCACGGCACGACGTGCGGCGACGGCGAAGCCGACCGCGACGAGGCGGATGTCCTCGGTGGAGAGCTCGCGCGGGACGTCGTACCCCGGGAACGCCTCGGCGGACGGGCCGACGGCGGTCCAGCCGCCCTCGGACGCCGGGACCGTGCCGTGGGACGACTCCCAGGGGCGGTAGGTCGAGGCCTTACGGCCCGCGTGGGCGAGCTGCACGCCGGCCGCGGCGCCCTGCGAGTGGATGAAGTCGACGATCGGGCGGAACGCGTCGCGCTGCTCGTCGTTCCAGAGGCCGAGGTCCTGCGGGCTGATCCGTCCCTCCGGCACGACCCCGGTGGCCTCGACGACGACCGCGCCGGCGCCGCCCTTTGCGAACCCGCCGAGGTGCACGAGGTGCCACGGCGTCGGGACGCCGTCCTGCTGCTCGACCGAGTACTGGCACATCGGGGAGACCCAGATGCGGTTGCGGACCGTCAGGTCGCGGATGGTGATCGGCTCGAACAGGGCGTGCGTCACGCGGTGGCTCCTTCGTGCGGGGTGGCCGTCACCGACAGCTCCTCCAGGAACCCCCGGAGCAGCGCTGGTGACGTGTAGTGGTGGCCGACCGCCCCGATCGCTTCCGCGCCGGCGGCGTTCTCGGCCCTGTTGTCCACGAACACCATCTGCGACGGCTCGATTCCCAGACGCTCGCAGGTGTCGCGGTAGATGGACAGGTCGGGCTTCAGCACGTGTTCCTCGGCGCTCACCACGACTGTCTCGAACAGCGACCCCATCGGCGACCGCCGGTACGGGTCCCCGAAGTCGAACCCGGCGTTCGAGAGCAGCGCCAGCCGGGTGCCGGCGTCGTGCAGCTCCTCGACGAGGTCGAGCACCGCGGGGTCGACCTCGAACCACCCCGTGTAGTCGATCGCCCAGAGCCGGTGGATCTCACTGACCGACCAGGAGCGGCCGGTGCGGGCAGCGATCGCGCGCCAGTACTCCAGCACGCTGAGGTCGCCGCGGTCCAGGTCGTGGCGGAGCTCCTGGTAGACGGGGAAGAGCTCGTCCTCCGGCAGCCCGGTGGCCTCGAGCAGGGCGTCCCGCGCGGCGGTGGGCGTGCGGCTGATCACCTCGCCGTAGTCGAACACGACGACACGACCGGGCAGGAACAGGCTCATGCGCTCCACCGTAACGTGGGGTCGATGAACGACTTCGTGCCCTTCTCCGTGTCCGACGCCGCCGCGTGGACGACCGCGCCGACCGGGGAGTCCACGAAGTACCGGCGAGGGGTGCTCGGCGTCGCGACCGGTTCGGCCGCCTACCCGGGTGCGGCGATCATGGGCGTCGACGCGGCCGTGCACACCGGGGTGGGGATGGTCCGGTACGTCGGACCCGACCGTGCGACGGACTTCGTGCTCGCCCGCCGTCCCGAGGTCGTGTCCGGCATCGGCCGCGTGCAGGCCTGGTTGGTCGGGTCCGGGATCTCGGCGTCCTCGCTCGGTTCGCTCGACCCGGCGACCGCTGCCGCCTTCGAGCACGCGTCCGAGGACGGCGTCCCGGTGGTCGTCGACGCCGGGGCGATCCCGCTGGTCGACCTCGGACCGCTCGCGGTGCTGACGCCGCACGCGGGGGAGCTCGCCGCGCTGCTGCACGTCTCCCGTGATGCAGTCGAGGAGGACCCGCGGGGCTCCGCGCTCCGCGCCGCCGAGCAGACCGGGAGCGTCGTGCTCCTCAAGGGCTCCGACACGCACGTCGTCACCCCGGACGGGTCCGTGCGGCTCGTCGCGTCCTCCGCCACGCCGTGGCTCGCCGCCGCCGGCGCGGGGGACGTCCTCGGTGGGGTGCTCGGGGCGCTCGTGGCCACCCGGGCGGGCTCCGGGGAGGTCGGTCCGGCGGACCTCGCGCACCTCGCGGCGGCCGCGGCGGTCGTGCACGGCACCGCGGCGCGGCGGGCGTCCGGCGGTGGGCCGTTCACGATGACGACGCTCATCGAGGCGCTGCCCGGTGTCGTCCGTGACCTCCTCGTGACCGGGGACGCGCCCGCCTGAGGCGCGCCGGGGTCGCCCGCTGCCGAGCCGGAGCGACAGGGTCGCTGTCGTACGACAGCACGGTTGTCGGTGTGCGGCGCGGCGCGCGGCGCGCGGCGGGAGCGCGGCGGGCGTGAGCGGCGCGCGGTGGCCGCCGCGTGCACTGGTCGCGACCACGGCCGGCCGGGAGGCTCGGTGGCGGACGGGTGCTGCGCCTCCAGGCCGGTGGGGTGTGCGTCCACGGCACGTGCGTGCGCATGTTCCGACACCGCGCCGGTCGATCGACTCCTGCGGTGTCGGAAGGCATCAGCGCACCCGCGGGGACGCGGGGCGTGCTCGCGGGAAGCCGCAACGACCGCGGGATCACGCATGCGGCGCGGGAGCCCGCACCGATCCCGCTGGCGGGGTGCGGGGTCCTCGTGGTGGACCCGGTGGACGCGTAGACAGACCTGTGAGGGACACCGCCGGACCGCAACCACGGGCCGGTCCGGTCCCCGGAACCGCTCGACCCAGAAAGCGATCCACGACCATGCAGGACGCACACCGCGCCGTGCGCCACGTCGATGACGACGACGGCAGCACCGCAGCTCCCACCCGACGCCGGGACGACCGATGAAGGTCTCCAGGTCACTGCTCGTGTTCGCCGCGGTCATCGCCGCCGGTGTCACCCTCGGCACGGTCTCCACGGCCGATGCCCGCGGGTGGGTGGGCGACCCCGCCTCGCCCTCCGCGGCGTCGGTGTCCGCGCCGACCCCGACGCCCACCGTGCCGGCGAACGGCGCCGCCCCGACCTTCTCCGAGGACTTCGACACCCCGGCAGCTGCTGGTGGGCAGTTCGCCACCACCTACGCGGGGTCCTGGCAGCCGTACCCGGACGGCATGGCCAACCGGTACTGGTCGAACGAGATCATCAGCGCGCACGACGGCTACATGGACGTCGCGATGGACGGCAAGCGCGGGGCGGCCGGCACGTTCGGCACCCCGACGGGCGCGTGGGGACACGTCGGCGGGACCTTCAGCGTCCGCGCCCGGGCCACCGGTGGCGACGGCAACGGTGCCGCGTTCCTGCTGTGGCCGACCTCGAACGTCTGGTCCGAGGGGGAGGTCGACTTCCCCGAGGGCACCTTCCAGGGGACCGTCGGCGCGTTCAGTCACTCGATGGTGAAGGGCCAGGAACGGAGCGCGGTCGGGCTGCACACGGACGCGACGTGGCGGCAGTGGCACACCTACACGACCGAGTGGATCCCGGGGGAGGCGGTCCGGTACTACGTGGACGGGCAGATCGTCCTCACGGTGACACAGCACGTGCCGACCACGGCGCACCGGTTCATGTTCCAGATCGGCAACTGGGGGAAGCCAGGGCACCTCGAGATCGACTGGGTGAAGACCTGGGACCGTTCCTAGGCGGACGTCACCCCGCGGGCGTCGCGTGGACGAGGAACTCGACCGTGCCGTCGTCGTCGACCTTGACGAACCCGAGGCTCGGGGCCTGCACGCCGTAGTCGGCGAAGGTGATCGGGATCGAGCCGGAGATGTCCACGCCGTCGCCGTTCAGGCCGACCTCGAGCTTCGCGGTGACCGCCTTCGTGACGCCGTGGAGCGTCAGGTCCCCGCTCGCCTCGACCTGCTTCGTACCGGACCCGGTGGGGACCGCGTCGGCGATCGGACCCGTGAGCGTGAACGTCGCGGTGGGGAACGCCGAGGTGTCGAGCGCGGAGTCGCGGAAGTACGAGTCGCGCTGGGCGGAGTCGGTGGCGATGTCGGCGACCTGCACCGTGATCGCGGCCGTGGTGATCGAGGAGCCGTCCACCGTGGCGGTGCCGGTCACGCTGTCGGTGCGGCCGGTGACCGTGACGTCCGAACCGTTCAGCACCTCGTGCAGGCGGTAGCCGGCCTCCGAGTCCCCGCCCACGGTCCAGGTGCCCGCGAGGTCGCTCGCATCGAGCGTCGAGGGGGCGCGGCTGGCGGCGACGCTCGGTGCGGCCGATGCCTTCGCGTTCTCGGCGTTCGAGTACACGTTCGTGCCGATCAGGACGCCGGCGACGCCGAGGACGACGACGGCTGCGGCGACGGAGATCCAGATGGTGGCGGTGCGGCGGCGGCGGGTGGGCTTCGGCTGGCGCCCGTTGCCGCTCCGCGGGTGCTCGGGGGTCCCGTTCGTGGTCACGGGGAGACGGTGACACGTCACTCTCGGGAAGTGCTGGGTGTCGCCGCTCCGCTCATCCGGTGCTCGCTACGCTCATCCGGTGCTGAAGTCGCGCTGGTTCGAGGTCGTCTGCTTCGCCGTGGCGTTCGTGATCGTGCACGCGGTGCTGTGGTGGCTGACGTCGGTGACGGCGAACCTCCCGCTGGGTGACGTGACGATCACCTACCGGCGCTGGATCGAGACCGGGCTGCACGCGCACTCCTGGGTCGGGATCGACTCGGACTGGGTCTACCCGATCGTCGCGATCGTGCCGATGGCCGCGGCGGCACTCGGTGGCGTCGCCGCCATCGGCACCGGCTGGCTCCTGCTCATGGTCCTGCTCGACGCCGTCGCCTGCTGGTTCCTCTGGCGGTTCCGCGCGCTCGGCGTCCGCGTCGTCTGGTGGTGGCTGGTGTTCCTGCTGGCGCTCGGCCCGATCGGCCTCGGGCGGATCGACACCGTCGCGACCGCCGTGGCGCTCGTCGGTGTGGCGTACGTCGCCTCCCGCCCCGCCGTCGCCTCGGCCGTGTTCACCGTCGCGGCGTGGATCAAGGTCTGGCCGGCCGCGCTCGTCGGGGTGCTCCTCGTCCTGCGGCGCGGACACCGGCGGGGTGTGCTCACGGGTGCGCTCACCGTCACCGCACTCGTCGTGCTCGTCGACGTGCTGTTCGGCGGCGCCGCGCACCTGCTCTCGTTCGTCGGGCAGCAGTCCGGCCGTGCGCTCCAGATCGAGGCGCCCCTCGCGACGCCGTTCATGTGGGTGGCCGCCGCGCACGTGCCCGGCGCCGCGGTGTTCTACGACACCGAGATCCTGACGTTCGAGGTGTCCGGCACGGGGACCCACCTCGCCGCGGCCGTGTCGACGCCGCTGATGGCGCTCGTCGTGCTGGCCGGGTTCGGGCTGGCGGTCTGGGCGGTCGCGCGTGGCGCCAAGCGCGCCGAGGTCGCCCCGGTGCTCGCGCTGCTGCTCGTCGCGGCGCTCGTCGCCACGAACAAGGTGGGGTCGCCGCAGTACATCGGGTGGTTCGCGGTGCCGATCGTGTGGGGGCTCGTCGCCGGGCGGGGCAGTGCGCGTCGCTTCCTGCCCGTGGCTGTGCTCGCGCTGCCGATGGCGTTCCTGACGCAGCTGATCTATCCCGCGTACTACGACCAGGTGCTCACCGTGCAGCCGTGGATCCTCGTGGTGCTCACCGTGCGGAACGTGCTCGAGGTCGTGATCCTGGTCTGGGCGGTGGTGCTCGTGGTGCGGCTGGGGCTCCTCGCGAAGCGATCCCGCGACTCGGACGGGCGGCCGACGGTCGCCGAGGGCAGGATGGACGCATGATCGTCGCGTTCTCCATCGCTCCGTCCGGCGGCCCGTCCGCGTCCTCCGACGGCTCCGTCCACGATGCGGTCGCCGCCGCAGTGCGGGTCGTGCGGGAGTCCGGGCTGCCGAACCGCACCTCCTCGATGTTCACCGAGATCGAGGGCTCGTGGGACGAGTGCATGGCCGTGGTGAAGGCCGCGACCGACGCCGTCCTGCCCTTCGGGACCCGCGTCTCGCTCGTGCTCAAGGCCGACATCCGACCCGGACACACCGGTGAGCTGGACGGCAAGATCGAGCGGCTCGAAGCGGCGCTCGACGCCTGAGCCCCGAGGCGTGCACGCCCGGGACCCTGTGCCCCGATCTGGGGTCGACTGGGAGTTGGCTGCGTGAGAGATGCTCTCCTAGCGTGAGGACGTCCACATCCGTGGCGTCATCAGGGGGAGCACCACATGCCGTACGGCAACTACGAGTTCAGCAAGGACATGGGGGCCATCCGGGCCGACCAGGCAGCGTCCGCGAAGTCACTCAAGAGCATCGAGTTCGCCAGCGGGGCGAGCATGGTGTTCAACGGGCTCACCGCGCTCAACGCGGCGAAGGCCGCACGGAGCGCCCAGGAGCAGATCGCACTCCAGCAGGAGCAGAACGCGCTGCAGCAGGCCATGGCGGAGCAGACCGCCCGTCACGAGTTCTCGATGTGGCGGCAGACGCCCGAAGGTGCGGCCTTCGTGGACTGGCAGCAGCGCGCGGCCGCACTCATCCCGTTCCTCCGTGACCGGGACCGGTCGTGGCAGTCCGCCTGGGCCGGTGCCATCGGGCGCGCCCGTGCGGCGACCCCGGTCGACGAACAGCGTCGTGTCGCGGGGCAGCCCGCGAGGCTCCGCCAGACCCCGCTGAAGGTGCTGTCGATCGTCGCGTTCGTCCTGCTCGTGTTCCCGCTCGTCGGACTCGGGCTGGCGGCGCTGACGTCGGCGTTCTCGAACGGGCAGCAGGCGTACCAGGACTGCCTCGGCAACGTCAGCGAGATCCTCACGCGTGCCGAGTGCGAGGCGATCAGGCCCGGGAACCCGTTCGTCGGCCCGATCGTGTGGCTCGTCCTCCTCGCCGGCCTCGGCGTGCTCTTCACGGTGCTGCGTCGTGTCCGGATGCGCGCCGCGCGGAACGACCGTCGACTCGCGGACGAGTCGGCGGCGCGCACCGAGCGGTGGGGCTTCGACCCGCTGCTGACCACCGGCGCCTGGTACGGCTGGCACGAGTCCGAGTCCTTCCAGGGGTACGCCGACCGGCTCGAGCAGCTCGTCCGGAGCGGCGCCACGACCCGCCCGACCGCCGGGCAGCTCATCCGCCTCCAGGTCCCGACACCGTGGCAGCCGGCCGACCACCTGCCCGCCGAGGTGAACGACTTCCTGGCGACCGTCCAGCAGGAGAACGCGTCGCTCGCGGTGTGAATCGGGGGTGTCCTCCGGCGGGTCGCCGACACGCCGGAGGCCTCCCGCGGATGTCGGTGGTCGGGTGTCTCATGGGGTTCATCGAGCCGCACCCGGTGGCCCGATGACGACGAGGAGATCGCGATCATGGCGGACCTGACGATGCACGACGGTTGGTGCGAGGACTGCGATGCGCGGACGGTCGTCATCGACACCGACGCGCACGGCGAGCACGCCTGGGCGACCTGCGTCGAGTGCGGAGCGGGCTGGGTGCACCGTGACGACGCAACGGCCCCGACCGTCGTCGAGCGCGAACTGGAGCGCCGCGCGGCCTGACCTGCAGGACGCCCGCCCGCTCGAATCGTTTCGTGTCGGTGTCTTCCGTGGGTGTTTGGAGCGGTCTACACTGATCCGACCGGACCGTTGCCGCGGTCTGGCCCCGACCGGCTCCGGCTGGTCACCGACCGGCTCCGGCTGGTCCCCGACCGGCTCCGGCCGGTTGCTTCCGTTCACCGTCGAGCGGACCGGCTGCACGCCGGTCGCGATGACGCGGTCCCCAGCCTGGAGGCCCGGCGCGGCCCCGCAGCACGCCGCACCTCCAGCCACGGCTGGGTCCAGACCCGCCCTCCCGTTCGAAGACCAGGCACCATGTCACAGCTCACGCCCGCGCGCCGCGCACTCGCGCTCATCGCGCTCGCCCTCGGTGGCTTCGCCATCGGTTCCACGGAGTTCGTGGCGATGGGGCTGTTGCCGAACATCGCCGCAGCACTCCTGCCGACGCAGTACGCCGCCGACCCGGACGCCGGGGTCGCGCACGCCGGCTGGCTGGTGAGCGCCTACGCCCTCGGGGTCGTCGTCGGTGCGCCGACCATCGCCGCGATGTCGGCGAAGTTCCCGCGCAAGGGCCTCCTGCTCGTGCTGCTCATCGGCTTCGTGGTCGCCACGATTGCCAGCGCGATCCTGCCGTCCTTCGGGCTCGTCCTGGTCGCACGCTTCGTCGCCGGGCTGCCGCACGGTGCGTACTTCGGGATCGCGTCGATCGTGGCCGGCGACATCATGGGTCCTGGCAAGCGCGGCAAGGGCATCGCGATGGTGCTGCTCGGGCTGTCGATCGCGAACGTCGTGGGTGTCCCCGCGATCACCTGGATCGGGCAGAACGCCGGCTGGCGTGTGGCGTACGGCGTGGTCTCGGTGCTGTTCGCGGCGACCTTCCTCGCCGTCGCGGCGTTCGTGCCGCGCAGCGCCCGTGACGAGTCGGCGTCCATCGGCCGCGAGCTCCGGGCCTTCCGCGTCCCGCAGGTGTGGCTCGTGATGGGCCTCGGCGCCGTCGGGTTCGGCGGGTTCTTCGCCGTGTACTCGTACATCTCGCCGCTCGTGCAGAACGTCACCGGGTTGTCGGAGGGCGCGGTGCCGCTCGTCCTCGTCGTCGTCGGGCTCGGCATGGTCGTCGGCGGTGTCCTCGGCGGGCACCTGGCGGACCACAGCGTCAAGCGCACCATCTACTTCGGGATGTTCGCGCTCATCGGGGCGTTGCTCGTGACCGTGCTGACCGCGCAGTTCACGGTCGGCATCTTCGTCGGGGCGTTCCTGCTCGGTGCGACCTCGTCCGCGATCCCGCCCGCGGTGCAGTCCCGGCTGATGGACGTCGCCGGCGACGCACGGACCATCGCGGCAGCGCTCAACCACTCGGCGTTCAACATCGGGAACTCGCTCGGCGCAGCGCTCGGTGGCGCGGTCATCGCCGCCGGGTTCGGCTTCGTCGCACCGGGGTGGCTCGGCATCGTCCTGGCGCTGCTCGGCGTCGGCATGACCGCGATCAGCTACGGCGTCGAGCGCCGTTCGACCCGCCGTGCGCGCGTGTCGTCCCCGCACCCCACGACCGGCCCGATCACGTCCCCGATCCCGATCGTCTGACCCCGCTTCGCGCCGCCCGATGCGCTGTCCCGCTCCGTGAGCGTGCTCGATCTCGGTCGGCGCAGCTCGCTCGACGGGCGGTGACGACCCACCGTGCTCGGCAGACGCGAGCGGTGTGTCGTGACCGGTGGGGTCACACCGCAGTGCCAGGCACGCACCAGCGTCGCACCGCACCGGGAAACGGACACAGCACCACGGGATCCCGTGGTGCTGTGTCCGTTTCGTGGCGAAGCCCGGAGCGCGGGCATCCCGGCGCCCGGGCCCCGCCCCGCACCGAGCGCGCGACTACAGCCCGTGCGGGCTGCCGTCCTGCACGATGATGCCGTCGGTGATCGCCCGCTTCCGGAGCGCCACCTTCGTGCCGACGTCGAAGCCGGCCACGCGGTACTTCTCGCGGATGCGCTTGAGGTAGCTCTTCGCGGTCTCCTCGGAGATGCCGAGCTGGTACGCCACGCTCTTCACCGGCTCGCCACCGCCGTAGAGCGCCATCACGCGCCGCTCCTGCGCGCTGAGCTTCGGCACGCCGCCGACGTCGCCGCTGTTGATCGCCAGGTCGAGTTCTGCGGAGACGTACTGCTCGCCGCGCTGTGCGGAGCGGATCGCCTCGACGATCATCTCGGCGTCCTCGCTCTTCACGAGGTAGCCGAGCGCGCCGGAGCCGAGGGCTTCGCGCACGACGTTCGGCTCCGAGTAGGTGCTCATCACGACGGTCTTCACGCCGGCCGTCTTGAGCGTCGAGATCTTCAACGAGACCGGGATCGAGTCCTTGAGGTCGAGGTCGAGGAGCACCACGTCGACCGGGAACGCGGGGCTCGTGAGGAGCTCCGGCCAGGTCGTCACGGCGGCGACGAGCGTGATGTCGTCGGCGGCGCCGCGGATCCACTCGGTGAGCGCGCCGAGGAGCATCTTGTGGTCGTCGACGAGGGCGAGTCGGATCGGTTCCTCTGGAGTCGCCATGCTGGCGTCCTTTCTCGTGGTCTGCGTGGCCGAGCCTAGGTGGTGGGCCCACTCGGCGAGGACAGGCTGGTCAGGGTGTCCGGCAACCCGTCACATCGTGGGGTGCCGGTCGACGACGCAGTGCGCGACGATGTGCAGCGCGCCGTCCCGCATCGTGTCGGTGTACGGGCCGATGCGCGCCAGGCCGCTCCACGCCGTCGGACCGAGCCGGCGCCGGGTGACCCCGCGCGACTCGATGACGATCGGGACGTCCATCGTGTCGTCGGAGACCGGGTGTCCGGCGGTGCCGACGGGGCCGAGCGTCACGGAGACCATCGGGACACCAGGCTGCAGGCCGCGTCCGTCGCCGACCATCTGCCAGAGCGCCTGCAGCAGACCGTCGCGCTGCGCGGGCGTGAGGTGCCCGGCGAGGGAACTCGGATCGGCGACGCTGACCGCACGGCCGAGGTGGTCGGACTCCGTGATCGCGTGGTAGAGCCAGGTCTCGCGGCGGCCCTCGATGAGGTGCAGGCGGAGCTCCGTGGCCAGCGACGCGGCGACCGAGGACGACGCGTCGGACAGGGGGAGCGGGTCCGTGCCGTTGGCGACCGCGTCGAGGAGCTTCTCCGCGGCGAGGTCGAGTCGGGCGAGCTCGTCCGAGGCGAGCATCCCGACCGCGAACTGCGGCGCTGTGACGTTCGACTGCACGAGCACCCGGTCGAGCTCCCGCTGGACGAGCTGCCGGAAGCGGTGGGTGACGAAGATCGCCACAGAGGGCGGGACGATCACGAGCGCGAGCATCGACAGAAGCCCGGGGATCGTCTCCGAGGTGATCGGGGTCGACGCGATCGACATCCCGACGAACGCCAGGCCGAGGACGGTGATGGCTGCAGCGACCTCCCGCGCGGGGCGGAGCGTCGCCACGGGCAGGAGCGCGAAGCCGGCGGCCACCGAGGCGCTCGCGGTGTGGGCGAGGTCGTGCTCCGGCCAGACGCCGATGAAGTCGAGGGTGACGACGCAGCCGAGCACCACGCAGATCAGCGCGAAGGCCAGTCCGGTCAGGCGTTCGCCGTAGGTCATGACGCTGAGGCCGACCCCGACGGCGGCCACGATGAACAGCATCCACGCGGCGGCCGGCAGCCACGGATCGGTGTAGCCGTTCCAGTGGGCGAGGAAGACCGCGATGCCGGCGACGGCCTCGACCGCGGTGAGCACCGCGGCGCCGAGACCGAGGTGTCCCGCACCGAGCGAGGCTCCTGGCTTCGCCGCCTGCCGCAGCGATCGTGCCCCGGTCGAGGTGGAGGGGAGGCCGCGCGCCTGCCGACGTTCGGTGCCCCGATAGCGCTCACGGGCCTCCCGTCGGGTCCGCGGAGCGGGCTGCGCGCTCTCACCGGGGAGACCGCGACCGATGGTGTCCTCGGGGATGCGGCTCATCGGGGCGCCTCCAGGACGACGGTGGTGCCGGAACCCGGCGCGGAGAAGAGGCGGGCGTCGCCGCCGACTTCGCGGAGGCGGTTCACGACGCTCTCCTTGAACCCGAGCCGTTCTTCGTCGATCGCCCCGATCTCGAAGCCGACGCCGGAGTCGGTGACCATCGCGCGGACCATGTCGTTGTCGTGCACGATCGTGACGTGCGCCTCGGCGACGCCGGCGTGCCGGCGGACGTTCTCCAGGCACTCCGCGAGGGCGAGCAGGAACGCGTCGAGGACGTTCGTGGGGAGGAGCACCTGGCCGGTGCCGTGCCAGCTGACCTCGAGCCCCATCCGGCCGAAGCGCTGCTTGACCGACTCGAGGGTCTGCCCGAGCGGGGACTCCTCGGTGCGGGTGAGGGAGTAGTCGCCGGACTGCTGGGGCTGCGGCGTCGCGCCGAGCCGGAGGTGCCGGAGGAGTCTGGCGTCCTCCGCAGCCTGCTCGCGCATGGCCTGCTCGGAGACGCCGACGCCCGAGTGTGCGAGGAGTGTGAGCGTGGCGAGGACCGTGTCGTGCAGGAGGCGCGCGCCCTGGCGGCGCTGCGCCTCGGTCTCGCTGGCCTGCCGCTCCGCGCGGTGTGCCGTGCCGATGCTGTAGATGCGGCGGGCGACCCGGGGGATGCTCCGGGAGATCCAGAACGCGACGACCGCGGTGAGCACCCAGCCGAGGGCAGCGCCGCCGACCGGGGAGGTGAGGACACCGCCGGTGGCGTTGACCATGATCGCGAGCGACGCGACACCGCCGAGGACCGTCAGACCGAGGCCGACCAGGTGTCCGCGCTGCGCCATCAGCAGCGAGGAGAGGCCGCCGGCGGCGAGGGGGACGAGTGCGCTGGCCACGACCGGGCGGGCGTCGGCGTCGGCACCGGTGGTCAGGAGGAAGAGCGCTCCGAGCCCGGAGACGAGCGTCAGCGCGGTCCACCACACGGCGCCGTTCCAGCCGAAGACGACGAGGGCGGCGACCATCACGACGATGCAGGCGACGCCGGCGGCGAGCGGTCCGGCGGGGACGGCGAGGGAGCACAGGATGCTGACCAGGCTGACGAGCGTGCAGATGATCCCGACCACACGGGTCGTCGACCGGAGGAGTCGGTCACGTTCCTGTGCGAGGGGTTCCATCGTGGTCCTGATCGGTTCTGTGCTCGTCGGTGGTGCGATCGGCCGGGCGGCGGTGCGGTGCGGTGCTGTGCTGTGCGCGTCGGCGCGGCTGGTCCGGACATCATTCCACGAGCGACACCCATTGGGGGGTGTTCGGCACGCCTGCTAGTTGGGTTTGGCAACGAAGTTGTTATTGCAGTTGCGATCAGAACCGGGGACCGGCATCAGCTGGACGGAACACGTCCAGCAGGTGCGCACATCGTCCAGGCGGCCGGCCGGCCGCCGCGCGGCTCAGCCGAGCAGCCGCCGCAGGTGCGCCCCGACCGCCTCGTGCTCGATGAGGAACCCGTCGTGCCCGAACTCGCTCTCGATCACCGCGGCCCGGTCACCGTCGAGCGTGTCCGGGATCCCCGCGGCGATGCGGTGCTGGTCCTCCACCGGGAACAGGCGGTCGCTCGAGATCCCGACGACCAGGGTCCGCGCCGTGATCCGCCCGAGCGCCGCCGCGACACCGCCCCGCCCCGCGCCGAGGTCGTGCGAGTCCATCGCGTGCGTCAGCGTCACGTAGGTGGACGCGTCGAAGCGCCGGGTGAACTTGTTCCCGTGGAAGTCGAGGTAGCTCTCCACCGAGAACCGTCCGTCGTCGCCGAGCGGGGACACGTCGGACTGCCAGGAGCGGTCGAAGCGCCCGTTCAGCTCGTCGGACGCGCGGTACGTCATCATCGCCATCCGCCGGGCGAGGGACAGCCCACGGGAGGGACCGTCGCCGGGGTCGGCCTCGAAGTAGTCGCCGCCGGCGAACCCGGGGTCCATCTGGATCGCGGCGCGCTGCAGCGAGTTCGCGGCGATCTGGTCCGCGGTGGTCTGCGCCGTGCTGGCCAGGACGGCCAGCCGCGCCACCCGCGACGGGTACGAGGCGGCGAACTCCAGCGCGTGCATCCCGCCCATGGAGCCGCCGACGACCGCGGCGAACGTGTCGATGCCGAGCGCGTCGGCGAGCTGGGCCTGCGCGGCGATCTGGTCCCGCACGGTGACGAACGGGAACCGGGAGCCCCACTCGACGCCGTCCGGGGACACCGACGACGGCCCCGTCGAGCCCTGGCACCCGCCGAGCATGTTCGGTGCGACGACGAACCACCGGTCCGTGTCGATCGCGCGGCCCGGGCCGACGACGTCGCCCCACCACCCGGCGGTGCGGTGCCCGGGGCCGGCTGCGCCCGCCACGTGGGAGTCGCCGGTGAGCGCGTGGAACACCACGATCGCGTTGTCCCGAGCCGCGTTCAGTTCGCCCCAGGTCTCGTAGGCGATCCGGACGCTCGGCAGGCGGCCACCGCGGACCCACTGCTCGCCGATTGCGGTGAAGTGCCGGGATCCGGGGTGGTCGCCAGGGCGCCAGGCACCGGTGACCGGGGGTTTCCCCAGTGTGCCGAGTGCGGTGCCGGGCACCAGGGTGGACGGCACGGAGTCCTCGGGAGTCGTCTGCCAGTCCATGGTGCGTCCATTCTCCCGGACGGGGGCGTGCCCGGTCGCCGTGTTACGTCGTCCCGGTCGCGTCCGGCGGTGGTGTGGTCGGACCGGACGGGAGGCTCGGCTCGGCTCCGCCGCGGTCGTCGCGTCCGCGGGGGGCGACACCGTCGCTGTCGTACGACGACGGGGACGTCGCTGTCCGGCGGGTGCAACAGTTGCACACGCGAGGGAACGACGAGGTCGCTGTCGTACGACAGCGACCTCGTCGTTCTGGGTCGGGAGCGCGCGTCGGGAGTCTGGGTCGGGAGCGCGCGTCGGGAGTCCGCGTTGGGAGCGCGGGTCGGGAGCGCGGGCCGCGCTACGCGCGGAGGCCCTCCTGCGCGACGGCACGGGCTGCGGCGAGCCCGGCCTCGAGGTCCGCCTTGAGGTCCTCGACGTTCTCGATGCCGACCGACAGGCGGACGAGCCCCGGCGTGACACCGGTCGTCAGCTGCTGCTCGGGCGTGAGCTGCGAGTGCGTCGTGGACGCCGGGTGGATGACGAGCGAGCGCACGTCGCCGATGTTCGCGAGGTGCGAGAACAGCGACAGGTTGTCCACGAGCGCCCGGCCCGCGTCGACACCGCCCTTGAGCTCGAACGACAGCACCGCGCCGACGCCCTTCGGCGCGTACCGCGTGGCGGCGCCGTACCAGGGCGAGGTCGGCAGCCCGGCGTACGCGACCGTGGCGACGTCGGGGTGGCGGTCGAGCCACTCCGCGATCTCCTGCGCGTTCGCGACGTGGCGTTCGATGCGGAGCGAGAGCGTCTCGATGCCCTGCAGCAGCGCGAACGCCGTGTCGGGGGAGCTCGAGGCACCGAGGTCGCGGAGCAGCTGCACGCGCGCCTTGATGATGTAGGCCAGCGAGTTGCCGACCGCCTCGGCGAAGACGGCCCCGTGGTAGGAGGGGTCCGGCGTGTTGAACTCGGGGAACTTCTCCGGGTGCTGCGACCACGGGAAGGTGCCGCCGTCGACGATGACGCCGCCGATGACGGTGCCGTGTCCACCGAGGAACTTCGTCGCGGAGTGCACCACGATGTCGGCCCCGTGCTCGAACGGACGGATCAGGTACGGCGTCGCGATCGTGTTGTCGACGATGAGCGGCACGCCGGACTCGTGCGCGATGTTCGCGACGGTGGTGATGTCGAGGACGTTGATCTTCGGGTTGCCGATGGTCTCCGCGAAGAACAGCTTCGTGTTCGGGCGGACCGCACGGCGCCACTCCTCGGGGTCGTCCTGGTCCTCGACGAAGGTGGTCTCGATGCCGAGGCGCGCCAGCGTGTACTTGAACAGGTTGTAGGTGCCGCCGTAGATCGACGACGACGACACGATGTGGTCGCCGGCCTGCGCGATGTTCAGCACGGCGTACGTCTCGGCGGCCTGGCCGGAGGCGACGAGGAGCGCACCGGAACCACCCTCGAGCGCCGCGATGCGCTGTTCGAGGACGTCGTTCGTCGGGTTCATGATGCGCGAGTAGATGTTGCCCGGCTTGGCGAGGGCGAAGAGGTCACGCGCCTCGTCCGAGTTCGCGAAGACGTACGAGGTCGTCTTGTAGATCGGCGTGGCCCGGGCACCCGTGGTCGGGTCCGGCTGTGCGCCGGCGTGGACCTGCGTGGTCTCGAACCGCCACTGCGCGGCGTCGTTCTCGGTCATCTCGTGCTCCTGTCCGTGCAGCTGGTCGTCGGGTCGCCGTGGGCGCCGGTCGGGAGGAACGGCGCGCCTTCACGTCGTCGCACACGCTACGGACGTGGCCGGTCCGGCACCACCGCCCCCGTCTCGTGACGTAACGCATGTCGACGCCTGCGCGGAGATGTCACTGCCGGAACAACCAGCGCACGTTCGGCTCGAGGAGCCAGTGCATGCCGCGGCGGACGAACGGCTGCGCCAGGAACAGGCTCACTGCGCAGGCGATGACGACCATGAGGAGCACGAACGGCCACGCGGAGTGCGGTCCGGCCAGGACGCCGGACTCACGGATCGGGTAGAGCACGAACGTGTGCAGCAGGTAGACGTACATGGTCGCTGCGCCGAACTGCGTGATCCAGACGTTCCGCCGGGGGACCAGCACCAGGAAGGACGCCGTCAGCAGCGTCGCGAGGAGCATCAGCCCGAAGCGCACCGCACCGGCCCACCACGCGTCCTCGCCGAGCCCCGAGTAGGAGTCGTCGTAGAAGAACCAGTGGTGCAGGTCGAACTCCTTGAACTGCGGGATCCACAGCGCGCAGGACACCGCCCACGCCAGGAACACGATCCCGGCGGCGACCCGGACCCGGACGACGGTGCGCCGGGACGCCTCGTACCAGCGGTCGAACACGCCCCACTGCTTCACCTGCCACCCGAGCAGGAAGAACGGCAGCAGGCTGATCGCCCGCGACAGCGAGAGCGTCGAGTCGACGTTGTCGAAGTACCCGACGCCGATGCTGAACACGACGGCCCAGAACAGCGGCCACCGCAGCTGCGCGAGGTACGGCAGGATCAGCTTGAAGATCCCGAGGGCGAGCAGGAACCAGAGCGTCCACGTCGGCTGGGTCGGGTTGAACTTCTTCCCGCCCTCGACCAGCGCCTGCACCACGGTCCAGATCGTCTGCATGATGATGTACGGCACGACGATGTCGGTGATCGTCCGGCGCATCCGCTTCGCCGTCGGGGTGTCCGCGGACGAGAAGTACCCGCTGATCACACCGAACGCCGGCATGTGGAACGCGTAGATGAACGTGTACAGCGCGAGGGCGTGCTCGCTCGCCGTCGTCTGTCGCTGGATCGCGTGGCCGATCACCACGAGCGTCACCGCGATGAACCGCGCGGTGTCCCACATCGGGATCCGGCGAGGGGTCTTCCCGGGTTCGAGCCTCGTGTCCGGGGTCGAGGGTGCCGGGGGCGCAGCGTCCGTCGTCATCGGCGGTCACGTTACCGGATCGTGATGTGCGCGGTTCGGTACGGTTGTCCGGACATCGCATCGGTGTCGGATCTGACCTGCGCTGGAGGAAGCACATGGCACGTCGCGTCGTCGTCACGGGAGCGAGCTCGGGGATCGGGGCGGCCACCGTCCGTCTGTTCACCGCGCACGGATGGGACGTGCTGGCCGTCGCCCGACGCGCCGAACGGCTCGCGGCGCTCGCCGAGGAGACCGGCGCCGACACCCTCGTGGCCGACATCACGGTGGCCGAGGACGTGGCGGCGCTCGCTGCGCGCGTCGCAGAGCTCGGGGGAGCCGACGTGCTCGTCAACAACGCCGGCGGCGCCTTCGGGTCCGCGAGCGTCGAGGACTCCGACGTCGACGACTGGCGCGCGATGTTCGAGGTCAACGTGATCGGCACGAAGCGCGTCATCGCGGCACTGCTCCCGCAGCTGCGCCGTCGCGCTGCCGATGCCGGGAGCGCCGACATCGTCACCGTGACGAGCACCGCGGGCTTCACCGCCTACGAGAACGGCGGCGGGTACAACGCGGCGAAGTTCGCCGAGCACGCGCTCGTCGGCGCGCTGCGGCTCGAGCTGAACGGCGAACCGATCCGCGTCGTCGAGATCGCCCCGGGCCTGGTGAAGACCGACGAGTTCGCGCTCGTCCGGTTCGGCGGCGACGAGGCCAAGGCCGCCGCGGTGTACGACGGCGTCGAGGACCCGCTGACGGCTGACGACGTCGCGGCGGCGATCGTGCACTCGGTCGAGCTGCCCGCCCACGTGAACCTCGACCTCATCACGATCCGTCCGGTCGCGCAGTCGGCGCAGCACAAGCTCGCGCGCGGACACCTGTCGCCCAAGTCCTGAGCGGCACCGGACCGCCCGGGCTCGCGTCCGCACGCGCCCGGGCGGCGACTGCGGGTCGCGGCAGTGGCATCCCTGCCGGTACCGTGGTCGGATGCCGATCAGCAGCGAACCCGCCGAGTCCCCGTCGCCCGCTGTCGTGACCGTGACGAGCGGGCCAGAGGTCCTGGGCTGGCTCGAGTTCGGCGACGCGGCACGACTCCTCGCGAAGGACGTCCTCTCCGCCGGGTTCGAACCCGAGGTCGTGGTGGCCGTCGCCCGCGGCGGACTCATCATCGCCGGGGCCGTCGCCTACGCGCTCGGCACCAAGGAGTGCGGCTCGATCAACGTCGAGTTCTACACCGACGTCGAGCAGCGCCTCGAAGAGCCCGTCGTGCTCGCACCGGCCCTCGACGCCCCGAGCCTCGCGGGCAAGCGCGTCCTCGTCGTGGACGACGTCTCCGACTCCGGGCGCACCCTCGCCCTCGTCGTGGACATCATCGCGAAGGCCGGCGCCGACGTCCGCAGCGCGTGCCTCTACTCCAAGCCGGGCACCGTCCTCGAGCCCGACCACGTCTGGCGTCGCGTCGACGGCTGGATCACGTTCCCCTGGAGCGCCCTCGCACCCGTGACGGCCGAGTCGTGAGCATCCACCTCGTCGGCGGCGGACTCCTCGCCGCGTCCGACGCCGCTGCTCCCTTCCTCGCCGAGGCGACCGCCCGGTCCGCCGCGGTCGGCCGCACCGTCCCGCGCATCGGGCTCCTCTCGGTCGCCGGCCCGGACGGCTCGAGCCCCTCGTCCACCGCGGACATCGCGGAGACGCTCGGCGGCGCGCGCGCCGCGGAGGTCCTCGTGACCGAGGTCGCGCCCGGCCAGCCGTTCAGCACCGCCGTCCTCAGCGACATCGACGCGCTCGTCGTCGGCGGCGGCCGCACCCCGGACTACCTCGACGCCATCGCGCCGCTCGTGGACCAGATCCGGCTGCTCGTCTCGGACGGGCTGCCCTACCTCGGCTACTCGGCCGGCGCGATGATCGCCTCCGACCGGGCGCTCCTCGGCGGCTGGCGCGTCGGCGGTGTCGAGGTCTGCCCGGAGGGCGCGTCCGAAGGTCTCGACGAGGTGGAGCTCCGCGAGGGCCTCGGCCTGGTCGACCTCACCATCGACGTGCACGCGGTGCAGGCCGGCACCCTCGCGCGGCTCATCGCCAGCGCGGAAGCCGAGTTCGTCACGGCGGGTCTCGCCATCGACGAGGACACCGCACTCGTCGTCGGCGAGGGCGCGCTCGAGGTCCGCGGCTCCGGCAGCGTGTGGCGGGTGGTGGCCGGCGACGAGTCGGTCTCCGTCGGGACCATGGGCGCGTAGCAGCGCACCGACACCCCGATGCAGCCCGTCCCGCTCGCCGACCTGGTCGATCCCGGCTGGGCGACCGCGCTCGCCCCGGTGGAGGACGACGTGCACCGCATCGGTGCCTGGCTCCGCGAGGAGACCGCCGCCGGTCGTCCGTACCTGCCGGCGGGCGCGTCGGTGCTCCGCGCCTTCGAGTACCCGTTCGACGACGTGAAGGTCCTCGTCATCGGGCAGGACCCGTACCCGACGCCCGGGCACCCGATCGGGCTGTCCTTCGCGGTCGACCCCGGCGTCCGCCCGGTCCCGCGCAGCCTGGCGAACATCTACCGCGAGCTGCACGACGACCTCGGGGTGACCCCTCCCGAGCACGGCGACCTCCGCCCGTGGTCCTCGCGCGGCGTGATGCTGCTCAACCGGGTGCTCACCGTCGGAGCGGGGGACGCCGGCAGCCACCGGAACAAGGGCTGGGAGCGGGTCACCGAGCAGGCCGTCCGGGCCCTGGTCGCCCGCGGGAAGCCGCTCGTCGCGGTGCTCTGGGGCGCCCAGGCCGGGTCCGTCCGGCCGTTCCTCGGGGACACCCCGGTCGTCGCATCGGCGCACCCGAGCCCGCTGAGTGCCTCCCGCGGGTTCTTCGGCAGCCGTCCCTTCTCGCAGGTGAACGAGCTGCTCGTCGCCCAGGGTGCCGACCCCGTCGACTGGACGCTGCCCGCGCGGGTGTGACGAGCCTCCAGGCCGGATCCGTGACCACGCGTCGGACGCGACCCTGCCCCGCGCGTCGGGCGGGACCCGTAGGCTCGGAGCGTGCTCGAGGAGGAATACCGCCAGCGGCGGGTGCTGCCGCGCCATCTGCGTGCGCCGGCCCCGTCGGAGACCGCGTTCGTCTGGTCGATCCGCGCTGCGGAGCCGTCGGACCTGCCGGACATCCGTGACATCCATTCGCACTACGTGCGGAACTCGTCGGTGACGTTCGACGGGTCGGTGCTGTCCTTCGCGGCGTGGAAGCAGCGCTACGACGAGATCCGGCGGCGGAAGCTGCCCTTCCTCGTCGCGGTGAACCCGTCCGGGCAGATCCTCGGGTACGCCCTCGTCGACCCGTGGAACCCGCGCGACCGGTCGAACCACGTCGTTGAGAACTCGATCTACCTGGGGCCGGCGTCCGGCGGCAAGGGGCTCGGACGCGCGCTGATGGAGGCGCTGCTCGACGAGTGCCGGGCCGCCGGCGTGCGCGAGGTCGTGGCGGTCATCGCCGACCGGTCCGCCGACGCCTCGATCCGGTTGCACCAGCGGCTCGGCTTCGAGGAGATCGGGCGGATGGGCAAGGTCGGCTACAAGTACGACCGGTGGCTCGGCACGGTGACGATGCGACTGCGCCTCCGCGGGCCGCGGACGCGGCGCGGCGCCCGCCGGTAGCGGGCGCCGAGCCGGGTCAGCCCACGGCGTCAGCGCGCGGGGGTCAGCGCGCGGGAGCCAGCGCCAGGCGGGCGATGACCTCGGTGGCCTCCTCGGACGGGGTGCGGTCGGCGGCGATCGTGATGTGCGCCTCGTCCGACCCCGGGAGCTCGAGGATCGCGAGCTGGGACGCCAGCAACGACGTCGGCATGTAGTGCCCCGTGCGTGCGGACATCCGCTCCTCGATGAGCGCCCCGTCCCCGGCGACGTGCACGAACACGACCCCCGGCGCCCGGAGGACGTCGCGGTACGAGCGCTTCAGCGCCGAGCAGGTCACGACCCCGTGTGAGCCGTCTGCCAGGTGGTCGTCGATCCAGCCGGAGACCACGTCGAGCCAGGGCCACCGGTCCTCGTCGTCGAGGGGGATGCCGGCGTGCATCTTGTCGACGTTCGCCGGCGGGTGCATCGAGTCGCCCTCGGCGAAGTCCCACCCGAGTCGTTCGGCGACCATCGCGGCGACGGTGGACTTGCCGGAGCCGGAGACCCCCATCACGACGAGGACGCGGGCATCGAGCGCAGCGGAATCGGTCGAGTCGCTCACGAGATGAACACCCCGGCCAGCAGGACCCCGAGCAACCCGAACACGGAGATCAGGCACTCCAGGACCGTCCACGTCTTGAACGTCTGCCCGACGGTCATGTTGAAGTAGCTCTTCACCAGCCAGAACCCGGCGTCGTTGACGTGCGACAGGAACACCGAGCCGGCGCCGATCGCCAGGACGAGCAACGAGGTCTCTGGCGTGGACAGCCCCTGCGCGATCGGGGCCATGATGCCCGCGGCGGTGACGGTCGCGACGGTGGCGGAGCCGGTCGCGACACGGACGAGCGCGGACACGACCCACGCGACGAGGAGCACCGAGACGCCGGAGTCCTTCACCGCGTCGGCGATCACCCCGCCGATCCCGGTGTCGATGAGCACCTGCTTGAACCCACCACCGGCACCGACGATGAGGAGCACCCCGGCGACGGGCGGCAGCGCGCTCTCGAGGGACTTCGACACCGCGGACCGGTCCATGCCGCCGCCGATCGCGAAGAAGACGATCGCGTAGAGCGCGGCGAGGCCGATGGCGATCATCGGCGTGCCGAGGAAGTCGAGCAGGCCCACCCAGGTGCCGGAGGCGTCGGGGACCGTTGCTTCACGGATGGCCGCGGCGAGCATGAGCACGACGGGCAGCAGGATGCCGATGAGCGCGACCGTGAAGGACGGGCTGCGCGGTTCGGTGATGGTCCGCGTGAAGTCGCTCTTGTCGTTCGGGAGCGACGCGGTGTCCTGCGAGGGCCGTCCGCGTCGGGCCTGACGGCCTTCGTGCGCGGGATCCGAGCCGGCACCGGAGCCGCCGCCGGAGCCCGAACCGGACTCGGAGCCGCCGCGCGACCCGAACAGGTCCGGCGCGGGGATCGGGACCCAGCGGGCCGCGAAGGTGGCGAAGAGCGGCCCGGAGAGGATGATCACCGGGATCGCCAGCACGATGCCGAACGCCAGCGTGGTGCCGAGGTTCGCCCCGACGGTCGAGATCGCGACGAGCGGGCCGGGGTGCGGCGGCACGAACGCGTGCATCGTGGAGAGGCCGACGAGCGCCGGGACCGCGATCTTCATGACCGGGACCTCGCTGCGCTTGGCGACGAGGACGATGATCGGGATGAGGAGCACGAGGCCGACCTCGAAGAACATCGGCAGGCCGATCAGTGCCCCGATGAGCGCCATCGTCCAGGGCAGCAGCGCCTTCGACGACTTCCGGACGAGCGTGTCCACGACCCGGTCGGCGGCGCCCGAGTCGACGAGCATCTTGCCGAACATCGACCCGAGGCCGACCAGGATGCCGACGCTCGTCATCGTGTCGCCGAATCCGGTGCCGAAGCTCTCGACCGCCTTCGCCGGGGCGAGGCCGGCACCGATGCCGACGCCGATCGCGCCGATCGTCAGGGCGATGAACGGGTGGATCTTGAGCCAGGTGATCAGGACGATGATCACGACGACGCCGGCCAGCGCTGCGATCACGAGCTGCGGCACGGTGCCGGCGGCCTTGACCGTCTCGGTCCCGGCGGCGAGCACGGTGTTGGTGACCGGTCCGCTCGCGGTGAGGGGGTGAGGCATCGGTGCCCCTTCCTGGAGCCGCTGATGCGTGGCTCCGTCGCCTTGGTTCTCGGTGGTGCTGGCGCGTCACGCCGTCACTCAATAATCTGATTAATCAGACTACATGGCGATCTGCCGCGCGGCACACTCCCGTCCGCGCAGTCTGCCGGTCTGATGGAGATCGCGTCACACCGACGCGCACGACGTACTGCACGGAGGAACGATGACGACCCCACGCGGCCTGCACGCGCAGGTGCTCGAGACGCTGGGCCAGCGGATCGTCTCCGGAGCGGTCGTCGCCGGCACGGTGCTCCGCCCCGAGGACGTCACCGCGGAGTTCGGCGTCTCGCGCTCGGTGGTGCGCGAGGCGCTCCGCGTCCTGCAGTCCCTCGGCCTGGTCGAGCCCCGGCAGCGCGTCGGCACCCAGGTGCTGCCGCCGACGTCGTGGGAGCTGCTCGCGCCGGAGGTGATCCGGTGGCGCGGTGCCTCGAGCGGGTACTTCGTGCAGCAGCGGGAGCTCCTCGAGCTCCGCCTCGGGATCGAACCGGTCGCCGCCTCCCTCGCGGCGACCCGCGGCACGGGTGCCACCGCCCCGGTGCTCGCCGCCGCGCTCGACATGGTGGACGCCGCACGGTCCGGGGACGGGACCGCCTACCTCGAGGCCGACGTGCGCTTCCACCGCGCGCTCCTCACCGGCTCCGGGAACACCGTCTTCGCGCACTTCGCGACCACCGTCGAGGCACTGCTCCGCACCCGCACCTCCGAGTCCCGCGACACCATCACCCGGTGGACGGGCGCCGCCGCAGCCCGGCACGAGGCCGTCGGACGGGCGCTGGCCGCGGGCGACCCGGCGGCGGCCGCGACGGCGACGACCGCCCTGGTGGGCGTCACCCGCGACGAGTTCATCGCCGAGGCGCCCGGCCGCTGACGCCGACGTGCGGTGGCCGGCCCGGGCGGTGAGCGCGCGTCACCACCGGACGGGAGGCTCGGTGCGGGCCGGCACCGGGCCTCCCGTCCGGCGGTCTCAGCGTTCCGTCACGTGACCCGCCTCGACACGCCACTGGCGGTCCAGCCGGACCGTCTCGAGCATCCGGCGGTCGTGCGTGACGAGCAGGAGGGTGCCGTCGTAGGAGTCGAGCGCCTGCTCGAGCTGCTCGATCGCGGCGAGGTCGAGGTGGTTCGTCGGCTCGTCGAGCACGAGGACGTTCACCCCGCGGGCCTGCAGCAGCGCCAGCCCGGCACGGGTGCGTTCGCCGGGGGAGAGCTCTCCGGCGGCACGGCCGACGTGGTCCGCCTTGAGGCCGAACTTCGCCAGGAGCGTGCGGACCTCGGCTGTGGCCATCTCCGGGACGAGGTCCTCGAAGAGCACGGCGAGCGGCTCGGTGCCGGTGAAGAGCCCGCGCGCCTGGTCGATCTCGCCGATCGCGACGTTCGCCCCGGTGCTCGCCGTGCCCGTCGTCGGTCCCTGCTTGCCGAGGAGTGCGCGGAGGAGCGTCGACTTGCCGGCGCCGTTCGGGCCGGTGATGCCGATGCGGTCGCCGCCGTCGACCTGCAGCGACACCGGGCCGAGCGTGAAGTCGCCCTGCGTGAACGTGGCGTCGGACAGGGTCGCGACGACGGCGGAGCTGCGCGGGGCCTGGCCGATCGTGAACTCGAGCTGCCACTCCTTGCGGGGCTCCTCCACCTCGTCGAGGCGGGCGATGCGCGACTCCATCTGCCGGACCTTCTGCGCCTGCTTCTCGCTCGACTCGGAAGCGGCCTTGCGGCGGATCTTGTCGTTGTCCGGCGCCTTCTTCATCGCGTTCCGGACGCCCTGGCTCGACCACTCCCGCTGCGTGCGGGCACGGGACACCAGGTCGGCCTTCGTCGCGGCGAACTCGTCGTACGCGTCGCGCTTGTGCTGCCGGGCGATCTCGCGCTCTTCGAGGTACGCGTCGTAGCCACCCCCGAAGAGCCGGTTCGAGGACTGTGCCAGGTCCAGCTCGAGGACCGCGGTGACCGAGCGGGCGAGGAACTCCCGGTCGTGGCTGACCAGGACGGCGCCGCCGCGGAGGCCGTGCACGAAGTCCTCGAGGCGGCGGAGCCCGTCGAGGTCGAGGTCGTTCGTCGGCTCGTCGAGGAGCACGATGTCGAACCGCGAGAGCAGGAGCGCCGCGAGGCCCACCCGTGCCGCCTGCCCGCCGGAGAGCGCGGTCATCGGCGCCGTCGTGTCGACGGTGAGCCCGAGGTCCGCGAGGACGACCGGGACGCGTTCGTCGAGGTCCGCGGCTCCCGAGGCGAGCCATCGGTCGAGCGCGGTGGAGTAGCGGTCGGCGGCGTCGGCCCCGGCGTCCGGGTCCCCGAGCGCCGCAGCAGCGGTGTCCATCTCGGCGGTGGCCGCGGCGCAGCCCGTTCGCCGGGCCAGGTACGCCGCGACCGTCTCGCCGGCGACGCGCTCGTGCTCCTGGGGGAGCCAGCCGACGAAGGCGTCGGTCGGGGCGAGCGACACCGTGCCGGCGAGGGGTTCGTCGACGCCCGCCAGCAGCCGGAGCAGCGTCGACTTGCCGGCGCCGTTCACGCCGACGACCCCGATCACGTCACCGGGTGCGACCGTCAGGTCGAGGGAGTCGAACAGCGTGCGTGCGGCGTAGCCGCCGGCGAGGCCCTTGGCGACGAGCGTGGCGGTCATGGTGCCATCGTCCCATGGCGCGCGGGCCCGTTTTGCGGTAGCCATGGGGGTGTGAACCGTTCCGTCGCCGTCGTGGGTCCCGGCGCGATCGGGACGACCGTCGCGGCGGCGCTCCACGAGGTCGGCAGGACGCCGGCGCTGTACGGGCGACGAGCGCGTGCCGACGTCACGCTCGTCGTCGACGACCGCCGGATCGTGGTGCCGGGGCCGGTCGTCGGCGTTGGTCCTGCTCCGGCCGTGTCGGCTCCTGTTCCGGCCGTGTCGGTTCCCGCTCCGGCCGTGTCGGTTGCTGCTCCGGCCGTGTCGGTTCCTGCTCGGCCGGTCGACGTGGTGTTCCTCGCGGTGAAGGCGACCCAGGTGGCGGCGGCCGCCGGGTGGCTCGACGCGCTGTGCGGGCCGGACACCGTCGTGTGCGTGCTGCAGAACGGCGTCGAACAGGTCGCGGCCGTCACGCCGTACGCCGGGAGCGCGCAGGTCGTCCCCGCCGTGGTCTGGTTCCCCGCCGTCGGCGAGCCGGACGGCGCCGTGCGGTTGCTCGCGCCGGCTCGGCTGACGCTGCCGGACACGCCGGCCGCAGCAGTCGTTCGCGACGTCCTGGACGGGTCGCGCTGCTCGGTCGAGCTCGCGGCCGACTTCACGTCCGTCGCCTGGCGGAAGCTCGTGCAGAACGCCGTGGCGGGACTCATGGCGCTGACGGGCCGCCGTGCCGGGGTGTTCGGCCGGCCGGACGTCGCCGAGCTCGCCCTCGCCTACGCGCGCGAGTGCGTCGTGGTCGGCCGTGCCGTCGGGGCGGACCTCGGGGACGACGTGGCGCCCGCCGTCGTCGCGGGCTTCGTCGACGCACCCGCCGACTCCGGCACCTCGATCCTCGCTGACCGCGACGCCGGCCACCCGCTCGAGTGGGACGTCCGCAACGGCGTCGTCCGTCGGCTCGGACGCGCCCACGGCATCCCCACCCCGATCAGCGACGTCGTGGTGCCCCTCCTCGCCGCCGTGAGCGACGGACCAGGGTGACGACCGCGCTGTTCCTGCTCGCCGCCGGGGTCGTCGCCGGGGTCATCGGCACGGCCGGTGGGATCACGTCGCTCGTGGCGTACCCGGCGCTCCTCGCCGTCGGGGTGCCGGCACTCGCCGCGAACGTGACGAACTCCGTCGCGTTGCTCGGCAGTGGTGCGAGTTCAGCGCTCCGGGCCCGCGGCGACCTCGACGGGCACGGCGCGACGCTGCGGCGGTGGCTCCCGGTGACGGTCGTCGTGTCCGCCGTCGGCGCGGTGCTCCTCCTCGTGACGCCGGCGCACGTGTTCGACCGGATCGTGCCGTTCCTCGTCGCCGCAGGGTCCGTGCTGCTCCTGGCGCAGCCCTGGATCGACCGCCGCCGGGGAGCCGCGCGGATGCGCCGTGGCTCCGCCGCCGCGAGCGTCTCAGCCGTGTCGCTCTACAACGGGTACTTCGGGGCGGGGTCCGGCGTGCTGATGATCGCGGTGATGCTGCTCGACGGCGAGCCCGTGCTGCACCGGGCGAACGCGCTCAAGAACGTGCTGCTGCTCGCGGCCGACATCGTGCCCGCGGTGCTGTTCGCGGTGTCCGGGACCGTGGTGTGGGCGATGGTGTGGCCGCTCGGGGCGGGGGCCGTGATCGGTGGTCTGATCGGGCCGTCCGTCGCCCGCCGGGTGCCGCAGACGCCGCTGCGGATCGCGATCGCGGTGTGCGGGTTCGTCCTGGCGGGGTACCTGCTCGTCGCGGGGTGACGGGTGCCCGGTGGCGCGTGCCGGGCGCGAGCCGGGTGGCGCGTGGCGAGTGCCGGGCGGGCGCGTGCGGGCGTGTGGTGGGGCACTTCGCGCGTGGTGAGTTGAATCGCGCGTAGGGGGTCGGTTCTTTCGACTGCCCGAGCCCGATTCGACCTTCCAGCGCGGATGCCATGGGAAGGAACGCGCACCGGGCACTGTGGCGGGTCGGCCTCTCGCGCCGCGCTCGGCTCGGGAGTGAGTCGCTCGATCGTCTCCGCGCGCTCGGTGAGTGCCCGCATCTGCGAGCCTCGATCCCGAGGGGTCGGTCCAACCGTCGCCCGACGGGTGCCGGGTGCCGGGTGCTCGATCTGGTCGGCCTCGGTGCGGGGTCTTGCGCATGCATACCGGGTATGGGCATACTCGGTATGTCCGGAGCTGTCGTCCACGAGGACGACGTCACGACGGACACGACCGCGAGGGGGATCGCATGAGCGTCAGGATGGGTGTACTCGCGCTGCTGGTGGGAGGACCCGGGTACGGGTACCAACTCCGGGGGGAGTTCGAGCACAGGACCGGCGGGACCTGGCCACTGAACATCGGCCAGGTCTACACGACGCTCGACCGCCTCGAGCGGGACGGCCTCGTGGCCCGCGGCGACGCCGACGACGACGGACACGTCGTCTACACGGCGACGGACGCGGGCCACGAGGAGGTCGCCCGCTGGTTCAGCGAGCCGGTGCCGGCCAAGCGCGGCCGGGACGAGCTCGCGATCAAGTTCGCGCTCGCGGTGACCGTGCCCGGCGTCGACGTCGCTCGACTCGTGCAGGTGCAGCGTGCCGCGGCACTGCGGAACCTGCAGGACCTGACCCGGCTGAAGCGCTCGGCGGACCCGGCGGCGGACCTCGCATGGTCACTGGTCCTGGAGTCGATGGTGTTCCAGGCGGAGTCCGAGGTGCGGTGGCTCGACCACGTCGAGTCCTCCGTCGCGCGGTACCGTCCGTCGGCCGCGCCCACGACTTCGTCGTCTGCTGCGTCTGCTGCGTCTGCTGCGGCTGCGGGCTCCGCGGGAGGTGCCCGGTGACCGCGACGGGGTCGACGGTCGTGCCGCTCCTCGAGCTCGACGCCGTCAGCGTGCAGTACGGCTCCGGTGCCAAGGCCGTCACGGCGCTCGCCGGCATCGACCTGCGGGTGGCCCGGGGCGAGATGGTCGCCGTGATGGGCACGTCCGGCTCCGGGAAGTCCACGCTGCTGGCGTGCGCCGGAACCCTGCTCCCGCCGACGAGCGGCGAGGTCGTCATCGACGGCGACTGGCTGTCCGACCGTCCGGCACGGGACCTCGCGGCACTGCGCCGACGGCTCGTCGGGTTCGTCTTCCAGGACTTCAACCTCATCCCGTCGCTCACGGCTGCCGAGAACGTCGCGCTCCCGCTGGAGCTCGACGGGTGGAAGCCGAGCCGCGCCCGGCGCGCCGCCGAACTCGCGCTCGACAACGTGGAACTCGCGCACCGCATGGACGCCTACCCGGACGACCTCTCCGGCGGGCAGCAGCAGCGCGTGGCGATCGCCCGCGGCGTCGTCGGCGACCGTCGGCTCGTGCTCGCCGACGAACCGACCGGCGCGCTCGACTCCCAGACCGGGGAGGTGGTGCTGCGGATGCTCCGCCGGCACGTCGACGCCGGTGCCGGAGCACTCCTCGTCACGCACGACGCGCGGCACGCGGCGTGGGCGGACCGGATCGTCTTCCTCCGCGACGGACGGATCGTGGACGAGACGGCGTACTCCGGCGTCGAGCTGACCCTCGCGCACGGACGGTCCGGCTCGTGAGCGGCCGACGGGACTCCGCCCGGGGCCACCGTCGATCGGCAGCAGCGCGACCGGACCTCGTGGTCCGGACGCCGCTCGCGCTCCGGTCGGCGGTCCGACTCGGGCGACGGCTCGCCTTCGCCAGGCTCGGACGCGCGGCGCTGATCGTCGCGCTCATCGGCGTCCCGACCGCGGGCTTCGCGGCGGCGGCGGTCGTGGTGCAGTCGACCCAGGCGACGACGACCGAGAGGCTGGACTACTCCCTCGGGCACGCGGCCGCCCAGATGCGGGTCGTCGGGCCGGACCTGTCGGGCATGCGGCAGGACCCGGTCGACTGGCAGGTCACCGACACGCGCCGGAACTCCCCGGCGTTCCGCTCCTCCGATGCCGACCAGCCGTGGGCGTCGGTACTCGACCACGTCCCGGCCGGCGCGGTCTCGATCCCGGTGGGCTCGACGAACGTCGTCGTGGACGGGCCGAAGGGGCCCGTCGCGCTGCCGGGGACCGAGGGCAGCACGTGGGACGACGCCCTCGACGGGCACTGGCGCGTCCTGAGCGGCCGGGCGCCGACGACGCCCGCCGAGCTCATGGTCACGCCGGCGACGCTCCAGCGGCTCGACGCCCGCGTCGGCGACACCGTCGACGTCACCGACCCGATGACGAAGCGGTTCACCATCACCGGGACCATGCGCGACCTCGGGTCCGTCCCGGACGTCCAGGGCGTGTTCCTGCCATGGGGGACGACGCTCGGCAACGCGGCGGACGCCACCGCTGTGGAACCGTACGACCTCACCGTGTACCTCGCGACCGACGCCCCGACGTGGTCGGAGATCCACGCGCTCAACGCGCACGGCATCGTCGTCGAGTCCCGCCCGGTGGTCCTCGACCCGCCGGACGACCGCGTCGGTGGGCAGGGCAGCGGGATGAACTGGTACCTCGCCGGCCTCACGCTGATCGGCGTGTTCGCACTCTTCGAGGTCGCGCTCCTCGCCGGTGCCGCCTTCCTCGTCGGGACCCGCGCGGACTCCCGCTCCTACGCGATCCTCGCGAGCGTCGGCGGCGACCGGCGGTTCGTCCGGACCGTCGTCGCCGGCTCCGGCCTGGTGCTCGGGGTCACGGCGGCCGTCCTCGGCGTCGCGGCCGGCGTCGGCATCGGACGGGTCGCGTTCGGCGTGCTCGACAACGGCGACGTGACGTCCTACCCGGGCTTCCACGTCCCCGCGCTCCTGCTGCTCGCGATCGCCGGTGCCGGGGTGCTCGCCGGACTCGTCTCGTCGCTCGTCGCCGCGCGCGCTGCGACCCGCATCGACGTCCTCAGCGCCCTGCGCGGTTCCCGACGGCCGGTCACCCCCAGCCGGAAGACCCGCGTCCGGCGACGGATCTGGGGTCCCGTGCTCGTCGTGGTCGGGGGCGTGATGACCCTCGCCTGCGGTGTCGGCGTGCTGATGCTCAACGACCGCCCGGTGCAGCACGACGACCTCGCCTGGATCGTCGGCGCCGGGGTCGCGCTCGGTCCGTGCCTCGTCCAGCTCGGCGTGGTCCTGTGCGCGCCCGAGGTGCTCGGAGCCGTCTCCCGCGCCACGGAGCGACTCGGTTTGGCGTCGCGACTCGCGGCTCGGGACGCCCGACGCAACCCGATCCGCACCGTCCCCGTGCTCGCCAGCGTCATGAGCGTGGTGTTCGTCGCGTCCGTCGTGATGACCTGGACCGCGTCGTCGCACGCCGCGTTCGTCCGCGACTACGAGTACCGCACGGCCGTCGGCGTCGCCACCGCCGACGTCTCCGTGACCAACGGCGGCTACGACGCGGCGGTGACCCGGCACGCGGCCGAGGTCCTCGGCCACGTGCTCGACCACGACCGCATCCGGGTGCTCGGCGTCGCGCAGGAGCAGACGACCGAGCAGCCCGGCACACAGACGCTCCCGCACGTCTGGGAGCAGCGCGACTGCCCGACGAACGACACGACAGGGTGCTCCCGGTTCCTGCAGTCCACGGACAGCACCGCCCCGCACATCTGGGCGGGCACCGCGGACGACCTCGCGGTGCTCACCGGGCACCGCACCTCGGCTGCCGTCTCGGAAGCGCTCGCCTCCGGCAAGGCGGTCTCGCTCTGGCCGGAGTACGTCCGCGACGGTATGGTCCGCATCGACAGCTTCGAGGACCGGAAGTGGGACGACCCACTCCCGACCGGTGACACCCGACCGGATGCGAGCGTCAGCATCCCAGCGGTGCTCGACGTGCAGAGCCCACGGATCATGGTCGGGGTATTCATGACCCCCGAGACCGCTCGGCAGCACGGCGTGCCGACGGTTGACGGCATGCTCGTCACCCGCCTGCCCGGGCAGCTCACGACGGCGCAGTGGGACGACCTGAACTCGGCGTGGCAGGGCCGCGGGGGAGCGGACCGCGACCTGTGGGGCGGTCCGGCCTTCGGCTACGAGGCCGGACCGGTCGACGGTTCGGCCCCGGTGATGGCCGTCGCCCTGGCGCTCGCTGCCGCCGTGACGATCGGCGCGACCGGTGTCGCGGTCGGCCTGGCGCGGGCAGACGGCCGGCGCGACGACGAAGTGCTCGACGCCGTGGGGGCGGCACCGCGGCTGCGCCGGCGGATCTCCACCTGGCAGGCGGCGATCCTCTCGGCGGTCGGCGCGGTGATCGGCACGGCCCTCGGGTTGCTCCCGATCCGGGCGCTCACGCTCCGGTTCACGGACTCGGCCGTCGGTGTCACGCACACCCCCTTCGCGCCCGACTGGACGATGCTCGTGCTCCTCGCGCTCGGCCTGCCGGTCGTCGTCACGCTGGGCACCTGGCTCACGTCCGGCCGTCGGCGCCGCCCGACGGTGCGTCGCGCGCCCTGACCCGGCGCGCCAGCTGCCGGCCTCGCCGACTTGCGTCGAAATGGTGTCCGAAAGCGACAGTGGTCGCGAGCCGCGCACACGACCACTGTCGCTTTCGCGCACCACTTCGCGCCGGGTAGCGTCGCGGACGTGGCGAACGTGCGGGTGGTGGCGTACCGGGAGGCGTGGGCCGGGCGGTTCGGCGAGCTGCGGGATGCGTACGCGGCCGCGCTCGGCGCGTCTGGACTGACGCCGATCGCGATCGAACACGTCGGGAGCACGGCCGTGCCGGGGCTCGCGGCGAAACCGGTGATCGACGTCGACGTCGTGGTGGACGCCCCGGACGTCGATCTCGCAGTCCGAGCGCTCGGACTGATCGGGTTCGAGCCGTCCGGCCCGGGCGGCGTGCCAGGCCGGGTCGCCTTCTTCACGCCGGAGCGCTTCCGGCCCAGCAACACGTACGTCGTGACGGTGGGGTCGCTGGCGCTCCGGAACCACCTCGCGGTGCGCGACGTCCTGCGGTCCGATCGCGCACTCCGAGACGAGTACGGCACGGTCAAGCTCCGCGCGGCCGATACCGCTGCGGACATCGACGCGTACCTGGCGGCGAAGAGCGAGGTCCTCGAGCGGATCCTGCGCAGGGCCGGGCTCAGCGACGGGGACCTGGCAGCGATCGCGGCGGCGAACCGGGCGATCGCGGAGCGGGGCGCGCTCGGCTAGGGAGTGAGTCGCTCGATCGTCTCCGCGCGCTCGGTGAGTGCCCGGATCTGCGAGCCTCGATCCCGAGGGGTCGGTCCGAGACGCTCGCCCGTGAACCGCACGAGGTCGAGGAGAACGACCGCGACACAGGCGCGGAGCACGACGGGTTCGGCGGCTCTCGCACCCGCGGTGACGATGCGTTCGACTGCAGCCGGGGTGATCCGCGCGTGGCTGAGCAGCGTCGCGAAGTCGAAGACGCGGGTTCCGCTGCCGATCGCCTCGATGTCGACGACGCCACGGACGACGCCGTCCTGGAACAAGAGGTTCGCCGGACGGAGATCACCGTGCACCATGTCGGTCCGCGGCCACGCGACACTGCCAGCACCGTCGGCCAGCCGGTCGCACACCTCGAGCAGGCGACGGTCGGCGCCCTGCTCCCGGGCGGTGGAACGGAGGCGCTCCCAGCCGTCGCCGAGTTGCTCGAGCGCGAAGTCGGTCCAGGAACGGCCCGGGTCCGGGTCGAGGCCGGCCTGCGACTCGACGACGTCGACGATCGCCGCGGCGGTGCGTTCGTCGACGAGCTCGATGGTCCGTCCTGGGCAGAACTCCTGCAGGACGTACGCGGTGCCCGTCGTGGTCGTACCGACCTCCGACCACGCCGGGGTCGGGTACCCCGCTCGCCGGACCGCGGCGACGGGACCCGCGGCGGCCGTCACCTGACGCGCCCACCCGGCGTCGGCCGTCAGCTTGAGGACCGCCGTCCGTCCGTCGTCGTGCCGGACCGACCACGCGCCGGACTGCAGCCCGCCCCGGAACGGTGAGCCGAGCCTCCATCCCGGTGCCCTGCCGTGGACCTCGTGCAGCACCTGCTCGGCGGCGGCGCGGTCGCTGGTCACGGGCACGACGCTAGCGGGTGGGCGCGGGCAGGATGGGCGCATGACACGCATCCTCGTGACGGGCAGCACCGACGGCCTCGGACGCGCGACGGCGCAGTCCTTCCTCGACGACGGGCACGACGTCGTCGTGCACGCCCGGAACGACGAGCGCGCCGCTGCGCTGGCGTCGCTGACGGACCGTGGGGCCGAGCTGCTCGTGGTCGACCTCGCGGAGCGTGGGGCGGTCGTCGCCGCGGCGACCCGGCTCGACGCGGAAGGGCCGGTGGACGCCGTCGTGCACAACGCCGGCGTCATCTCCGGCCGGTCGCTCGTCCCCGTGAACGTGGTGGCGCCCTACCTGTTCACCGCACTGCTCACGACACCGACCCGCCACGTCTACCTCAGCAGCGGCATGCACCGCGGTGGCCGCGCGGAACTCGACCGGATCGACTGGAGCGGGTCGACGGACTCGGCGAGCTACTCGGACACCAAGCTCCTCGTCACGGCGCTCGCCGCAGGCATCGCTGAGCGCTGGGCTCCCGACGTGCTGGCGAACGCCGTCGACCCCGGGTGGGTGCCGACGAAGATGGGTGGCGCGGGCGCACCCGACGACTTCGAGCTGGGGCACCGGACGCAGGAACGCCTCGTGACGGACCCAGACCTGCGGGTCAGCGGCGGGTACTGGTTCCACGGGGAGCAGCAGGAGCCGCATCCCGCCGTCCACGACCCTGCGTTCCGGGAGCGACTGCTGGACGTGCTGGCCGCGGAGACCGGGGTGTCGTTGCCGTCACGGTGGCGGCGCGTCCGGCCCGTGCGTGGCGAGCCATGCGGACGCGAGGCCGATCGCGTGTATGGAGTCCGGCGTGCCGGGGCGGTTCAGGAACGCGTGCCCGCTGCCCGCCAGCACGTGCCGCTCGACCTGGACACCCGCGGCGGTGAGCTCGGCCGCGAACCGTTCGCCGGACGCACGCATCGTGTCGTGCTCCGCGTCGACCAGGAGCGTCCGCGGGAAGGCGTCGAGCGGGTGGCCGCCCGGGAACGCGCGGGGATCCGCTCGGGCGTCGCCGGTGCGGGCATGGGCACGGTTCGCGGCATCGAGGGCCCACGGGGCGTGCGTCAGACGACGGTGCCCGCGGACGGTCCGGGCGATCGCCGGGACACGGGGCGTGCGGGCGTGGAAGAATCCGTACGCGAGGAACGCCCCGACCGGCGCGGGCAGGTCGTCGGACGCTGGCGTCCCGGACACGGCCAGCGCCGCCGCTGCGGCCAGGCACGCGCCCGCGCTCGCACCACCGAGCACCACCCCGTCGGAGGCGGCCTCGCTGACCGCGCGGTACGCGGCGAGGACCTCCCGGTGCGCCAGCGGGAACGGCGTCCGCGCACGGGGCCCACGCCGCGCCGCCCACGGCATCCCGGGGAGGGGTGAGAGCCGGTAGTCGACGGTCACGACGGGGACACCGCGCGCCGCGAGTGCCCGGGCGACGGCGTCCGACTCCGGCAGGTCCAGGTCACCTCGGAAGAAGCCCCCACCGTGCAACCAGAGCAGGGTCGGCGATCCGGGGCGGACGGCGGCGGGCTCGTACCGGCGGAGCGGCACCGGACCGGACGGCCCCGCGACCAGGTCGTCCGCGAGTGAGACGGTCACGGGAGGACGTCCACCACCCGGACGTCGCCGACGACCGGGTCGAGGGCCCCTGCCGATGCCGCGGCGAGGTCCGTGCGCAGCACGTCGAGTTCCTGCGCGGGCACCCACAGCTCGAACGTGGCCGCTGCGCCGTACGTGGTGTCCCCCAGGGTGGCGTCGTGGTGGTCGACCCAGGAGCGCAGCACGTTGTCGAGCCGCCCCGCGTCGGCGTGCTCGACGTCCACGCTGACCCGGGTGAGCGCGACGCGGCGGACGACCGTCGCCCGGTCGAGCGCCTCGGACACCGAGGTGGAGTACGCCCGGACGAGCCCGCCGGCGCCGAGCTTCACGCCGCCGAAGTACCGGGTGACGATCGCCACGACGTCCGTGAGGTCCCGACGGCGCAGCACCTCGAGCATCGGGACGCCCGCGGTGCCCGACGGCTCGCCGTCGTCGGAGGACCGCGCCTGGTCGCCGAGCACCCCGGTGACCATCGCGGTGCAGTGGTGACGGGCGTCCCAGGCCGCGCGGCGGACCTCGGCGATCGCCCGGTCCGCGTCCGCGACGTCCGCCACGGGGACCACGTGCGTGATGAACCGCGACTTCGTGATCACGATCTCGTGCTCGAGGGGCGCAGCGACGGTGGACGGGTAGCTGCGGCTCACCCGACGAGCGTACCGACGGACGACGACCGGGCGCCGACGACCTGGCATGCGACGGGCCTACAGTGCACCATGACCGAAACCGAACCGACACCGGGGCTCATGCGCCTCGGCGTCGTCGCGACCTCCCGGAAGGCCGACGAACACCGGCTGCCCATCCACCCCGCGCACTTCGGCCGCATCGACGCGGACCTCCGTGCGGCCATGGTCGTCGAACGCGGCTACGGGCTGCGTTTCGGCGTCCCGGACGAACAGATCGCACCCCTCGTCGGCGCCGTCGCCGACCGCGCCGAGGTGCTCGCAGCAGCCGACGTCGTCCTGCTCCCGAAGCCCCAGGCGTCCGACCTCGCCGACCTCCGGGACGGGCAGGTCCTCTGGGGGTGGCCGCACTGCGTCCAGGACCAGGAGATCACCCAGCTCGCGATCGACAAGCAGCTGACCCTCATCGCGTGGGAGGCCATGAACCACTGGCAGCCGGACGGCGGCTTCGGGCTGCACGTCTTCCACAAGAACAACGAGCTCGCCGGGTACTGCTCGGTGCTGCACGGCATGCAGCTCTGCGGCTCCACCGGGGACTACGGCCGCCGCCTGACCGCCGTCGTGATCGGCTTCGGCGCCACCGCCCGCGGCGCCGTCACCGCGCTCAACGCACACGGGGTCCACGACGTCCGGGTGCTCACGAACCGTCGCCCGGCCGCGGTCGGGTCACCGATCCCGTCCGTCGACGTCGTGCACTTCGAACACGACGCAGCGGCCCCGCACGCCAGCACCGTGAACACGGACCAGGGGCCGGTGCGCCTCGCCCCGTACCTGGCCGAGAACGACATCGTCGTGAACTGCACCCTGCAGGACCCGAACGCGCCGCTGACGTACCTCCGCACCGAGGACCTCGACGCGTTCCGCCCGGGGAGCCTCATCGTCGACGTGTCCGTGGACGAGGGCATGGGGTTCGAGTGGGCACGAGCCACCACGTTCGCCGAGCCGATGGTCACCGTGGGTGACTCGACGAACTACTACGCGGTGGACCACAGCCCGTCGCTGCTCTGGAACTCGTCGACGTGGGAGATCAGCGAGGCGCTGATGCCGTTCCTCCGGACGGTGATGACCGGGCCGTCGGCGTGGACCGGGTCCGAGACGATCCGCCGGGCGATCGAGATCGAGAACGGCCACGTCCGCAACGAGGCGATCCTCACCTTCCAGGGACGGTCGCGGGCGTACCCCTACCCGATCCGCTGAGCGGGACGGACGCGCCAGCGCGGCCGGTCACGCCAGCCGCGGCACCACCGTCGCGAAGCTGCCGTCCAACGCCGCCATGAAGGACGCGTGCACCAGGCTCCCCGGGACGGTGGTGTCCCAGAGCGTCAGGTCCGGCGCCGCGCAGGCGTCGGACACGACGGTCACCGTGAACCCGAGCTCCGACGCCGCCCGCACCGTGGAGTCGACGCACATGCTGCTCATCATCCCGACGACCACGAGCTCGGTGACCCCGGCATCGGCGAGGAGCGACTGCAGCCCCGTCCCGACGAAGCTGTTCGGCTCGTGCTTCTCCAGCACCGGCTCACCGTCCGCCGGCGCCACGAGCGGGTGGAACCCGACACCCGGCGTCCCCGGCACGAAGAAACCGGCATCCGCCTCGGTCGCGGTGTGGAACACGTGCACGACCAGCTCACCCGAGGCGCGGAACGCATCGAGGACCTCCCGCGCCGCGGCGGCCGCCGCCTCCGGCTCGACGAGGGGGAACGCGCCCCCGGGGAAGTAGTCGAGCTGGATGTCGACGAGGACGAGCGCACGGGTCATGGATGCAGCGTAACTAGGCTCGGGAACCGTGTTCGAACTCCACCACCTCTCCGCGCAGGAACTCTGGGACTGGATCCGCCGCGGCGACACCACGGCCCGCGAAGCGACCGAGCACTTCCTCGCCCGCATCGAACGGCTCGACCCGGAACTCGGTGCCTTCGTGACGGTCACTGCCGACGACGCACGCGAACGGGCCGACCGTCTCGGCCACCTGGTGCCGACGTCCAGACCGCTGTGGGGCCTCCCGTCCGGTGACAAGGACCTGTACGACCGGGCCGGCGTGCCCACCGGATCCGGGACCGTCGCGCTGCCGGAGCGGCCCGCGACCGCCGACCACCCGCTGGTGGCGGCGCTCGCCGCGGCCGGCGCGCTGAGCCTCGGGAAGACCGCGAGCCCCGAGTTCGGGATGTCGTCCTCGTCGGAGACCCGCCGCGGTGTCACGCGGAACCCGTACGACACCACCCGTGCGCCGGGCGGCTCTTCGAGCGGTGCGGCCGTCGCGGTGGCCGCCGGACTGCTGCCGGCAGCGGTCGGGTCCGACGGCGGGGGATCGGTGCGGATCCCGGCGGCAGCGACCGGCCTGGTCGGGCTGAAGCCGAGCCGCGGGCGGGTGCCGTCCATGCCCGGGCGGTCGGGGGTCGGCGGGCTGTCGGTCGCCGGGCCGCTGACGCGGACCGTGGCGGATGCCGGGATGTACCTCGACGCGCTGGTCGCGCCGACCGGTCTCGACGAACCCGTGCCGTACGCGCTCGTGACCCCCGACGTCGGCGACGGGCCGTTCACCGCTGCGGCCGTCCGTGGCGAGGGGCGCTTCGTCCTCGGGGTGCTCGACGGGTCCCCGTGGGACGACACCGTCGACGTCGTCGTCGACCCGGCAGCCCGTGACGCGGTCGACACCGCGGTGCGGGTGCTCTCCGAGCTCGGGCACGGGATCGAGGACGTCGCGATGCCCCGCACGCCCTACGCCTCGGCGTTCCGGGTCGCGTGGGAGAGCTCCGCGGCGCAGCTGCCGTCCGTGCCGGGGATCGACCTCACCGCCCTCACGCCGCTCGTGTCCTGGCTCGTCGCCCGCGGGCAGGCGCTCACCGGGACCCAGGTGCTCGCCGCGATGACGGCGCTCGACACGTTCTCGACAACGCTGATCAGCGCGTTCGGCCGGTTCGATGCGGTCATCACGCCGACGCTGGCGCTCACCCCGCGGCCGCTCGGCTGGTACGGGGACGACCCGTCGGAGGACTTCCGCCGCCAGTGCGCGTACTCGCCGTGGACCTCGATGGCGAACGTCGCGGGGCTCCCCGCGATCACGCTGCCCGTCGGGGTCACTGCGGCGGACCACCCGGACGGCGGCGGGCTGCCGATGGGCGTGCAGCTGATCGGGCGGCCGGGCGGGGAGCGGACGCTCCTGGCGCTCGGAGCGCAGCTCGAGCGGCGGCTGCGCTGGCAGCGGAGGCACCCGCCGGGGTGGTGAGCGCGGCCGCGCGGCGGGGCGGCGGCGCCCGGCGGGGCGGCGGCGCGGGTGGGGCGGGCGGGCGGCGCGGCGGGGCGGACTCGCAACGACGACGTCGCTGTCGTACGACAGCGACCTCGTCGTTCCCCCGCGTCGACAACCATTGCAAGCGCCCGCCGACGACAGCCTCGCTGTCGTACGACAACGCAGTTGTCGTCGGTTGCGGACGCAACGAACGTGCCCTGCGGCCCACCACCCACCGGCCTGGAGGCTCGTGGCGGCCTGGCACCGAGCCTCCAGGCCGGCACGTGGTCGCGACCTCCGACACGGCGGCAGACGATCGACGCCCGCGATGTCGGAACATGCACACGCGCCGGATTCGTCCGCATGATTCGATACGGCGGCGGTCGATCGACGCCCGTGGTGTCGGACCATGCACACGCACCGGATCCGTCCGCATGATTCGACACGGCGGCAGTCGATCGACGCCCGCGGTGTCGGAACGCTTCTGTCGCCGCCCGCGCCCGCGCCCCGCGCGCCCGCGCCCCCCCGCGCGCCTACGGCAGCGTCGGCGCCGCCGCCACCAGCGCCCGCGTCACCGGGTGCGCCGGCGCGTCGAGCAGGGACACCGGCCCGTGCTCCACGATGCGACCGGCGGACATCACCGCGACGGTGTCGCACAGCCGCTGCACCACGCCGATGTCGTGCGACACGAGCACCATCGTCAACCCGAGCGACTCCGCGAGGGACTCCAGCAGCGCGATCACCCGCGCCCGCACCACCACGTCGAGGGCGCTCATCGGCTCGTCCCCGAACAGGATCCGCGGCCCGTGCACGACGGCCCGCGCGATCGCGATGCGCTGCCGCTGCCCGCCGGAGAACTCGTGCGGGTACCGGTCCACGGCGTCGGCGGGCAGGTCCACGCGCGCCAACGCCGACGCGACCAGCGACCGGTGCGACCCCGGGATCCGCAGGGCTCGGAGCGGCTCGGCGACGATCGACCCGACGCGCATCCGTGGGTCGAGCGAGGCGTACGGGTCCTGGAACACCACCCCGGTCTCGCGCCGGAACCAGCGCATCGCGGCCGCGGACCCGGACGCGACCACCGGTCGACCGTCGGCGGACACGCTGCCGGCGGAAGGAGCCTCCAGACCGGCGAGGAGCCGCACCAGCGTCGACTTGCCGGATCCGGACTCCCCGACGATCCCGAGTCGCTGCCCGGTGGCGACCGTGAGGTCGACGCCGTCGACGGCGGTGCGGATCGGCCCGGGTTCGAACGGTCCACGGCGGGGGAGCCGGTAGGTGCGGTGCAGGCCGGTGCCGACGAGGGCGTTCACGGGAGCCTCCTGGCGGTGGCGCGCGCCGCGTCGACGAGCGCGCGTGTCGCGGCGTGTCGCGGCGCGGCGAGCAGGTCGGCGACACTGCCGCTCTCGACGACGCGCCCGGCGTCGAGCACGACGACGGTGTCGGCGATCCGCGCGAGGACCGCGAGGTCGTGCGTCACGAACAGGATCGAGACGTCGAGGCCGGCGAGCAGGTCGAGGATCCGAGCCTCGGTGGTGACGTCGAGCGCCGTGGTGGGCTCGTCCGCGATGATCAGCCCCGGCTGCCCGGCCATCGCCATCGCGATGCAGATCCGCTGCCGCTGCCCGCCGGAGAGCTGGTGCGGGTACTGCCGGAGCAGCGACGTCGGGTCGGGCAGACCGACCGCGCGGGCGAGGTCGAGGGCGGCCGCATCGGCACCCCGACGGTCGAGTCCGCGGTGCAACCGGAGCGGTTCGGCGATCTGCTTCCCGACGCGGCGCAGCGGGTCGAGTGCGGTGCCGGGCTCCTGGAAGACCATGCCCATCCGGGCGCCACGGAACGCGGCGCGCGACCGGTCGGGCATCCCGACGAGCTCCGTCCCGTCCAGGCGGATGCTGCCCGTCACGTCCGCGCCGGTCGGCTCCAACCCCATCAGGGCCAGTGAGGTCATCGACTTCCCGGATCCGGATGCGCCGATCACGCCGACACGACGGCCGGGAGGCACGGTGAAGCTCACGTCGTCGAGCACCGTCCGCCCCGTGATGCGGACCGACAGGCCACGCACCTCGAGTCCGCCGGCTGCGGTCGTGCTGCCGGCCGCGGTGTTGCTCGTCGCGTCGTTGCTCGTCGGGTCGCTGCTCGTCATGCGGTCACCCCGGTCTCGGCGGAGCTCACGTCGGTGCGGGTGGCGGTGTCCGCGCGGGCGGTGCCGCTCGTGCGGTCGCCGGACGTCAGCCGCGGGTCGGACGCGTCGCGGACGGCGTCCCCGAGGAGTGAGAGCGCCGCGACGACGAGGGCGATCGCCGCGCCCGGCCAGGTCGCGCTCCACGGGTGCACGCCGATGTACGTCTGCAGGTCGGCGAGCAGGCTGCCCCAGGACGCGGTGCCCGACCCGGCGCCGTAGCCGAGGTAGGACAGCCCGGCCTCCGCGAGGACCGCGGTCGCCATCGCGAGGGAGAGCTGCACGGTGAAGATCGGGGCCGCGTTCGGGATGAGGTGCCGGAACAGCACCCCGCCCGGTCCGACGCCGGAGGCCCGCGCCGCCGTCACGTAGTCGCTCCGCGCGATGCGGCGGATCTCGCCGCGGGCGACCCGGGCGATCGTCACGCCGAAGCTCAGCCCGACCGCCACGATCACGACCCCGAGCGAGCCGCCGAAGACCGCGGTGAGGAGCATCGCCGTGAGGAGCGTGGGGAACGCCACCAGGATGTCGAGGAGGACGGCCGTGCCCTCGCGGACCCAGCGCGCGGTGAGCGATCCGATCGCGGTGAGCACGATCCCGACGACGCTCGCGATCAGCCCGGCGCCGATCGCCACGACGAGCGTGGTCCGCGTGCCGGCGAGCAGGTAGCTGGCGATGTCCCGGCCGATGCCGTCCGTGCCGAACCAGTGCGCGGCGCTCGGCGGGTCCCACTGGTGGAACGGGTCGGTGCGGAACGGGTCCTGGGGCGTCCAGAACAGCGACACCACGGCCAGGACCACGAGCAGGCCGAGGACGACCACGGCGAAGGCCCCGGTCGGGCGGGCGACGAGTCGGCGGATGCTGGCTCCGGTCATCACGCTGCCTCCCGCTGCCGGGGGTCGAGCGTGCGGTGCACCACGTCGACCGCGAACCCGACGAGCAGCACGAGCCCGGTGAGCACGAGGAGCTCCGACTGCACCTTCGTGATGTCGCGGCGTCCGACGTCGGTGACGAGCATCCGGCCGACGCCGGGCAGCGAGAACAGCTGCTCGACGACGACGGCCCCGACGAGGAGCCCGGCGATCTGCACGCCGAGGACCGCGAGGACCGTCAGCGCGACCGAGCCGAGTCCGTGCCGGAGGAGCGCCTGCGTGCGGGTGAGCCCGATCGCCGCCGCGGTCCGGAGGTGGTCCGCGTCGAGGACCGACAGCGTCGCCGATCGGGTGAAGCGGAGGATCACCGCGCCCTCCACCGCACCGATCGTCAGCGCGGGGAGCACGAGCGAGGAGAACGCCCGACCGGGTTCGGACCAGCCGTCGAGCGGGAAGCCCTGCGTCGGCAGCCAGTGCAGCGTGACGGCGAACAGCGCGACCATGAGCATGCCGGCCCACACGATCGGCACGGACGCGACGGCCTGCGCGACGAACGCGATGACCGCCCCGCCGGCACGACGCCGGAGCACGGCGGCGATGACGCCGAGCGGCACGCCGATGACGAGCGCCGCCGCCAGGGACATCCCGGCGAGGGGCAGCGTGACGCCGAGCTTCTGCGTGATCTCCGGGGCGACGGCGCCGTTCGTGACGAGCGAGCGCCCGAGGTCACCGCGGAACACCCCGCCGATCCAGTCGAGGTACTGCACGATCGCGGGCCGGTCGAGGCCGAGCTGCTGCCGGAGCTGCTCGACCTGCGCCGGCGTCGCCTGGGTGCCCGCGACGATCTGCGCGACGTCGCCGGGCAGCACGCGGAGCGTGGCGAAGATGATGATGCTCGCCACGAGCAGGCCGACGACGAGCAGCAGCAGTCGCCCGATGAGGAACCGGGTCACGGGATCGATCGTAGTTGTGTGTGGGGCGGGCTACTTGATCGCCAGCTTCGACAGGTCCAGACGCGAGTTGCCGCCGTCGTACGGGAAGCCCGTCACGCCCGTGCGGACCGCCGTGATCGACGTCGCGGTGTACAGCCACTCGCCGGCCGCGTCCTCGCTGACGATCTTCGCCGCCTTCCGCAGGTCCTCGGTCTTCGTCTCGGTCGACGTCGTCGCGACGGAGTCCGCGTACAGGGCCTGCACCTCGGCGTTGTCGTACCCGAAGTAGTAGTCCGGGTTCGCCCAGTTGCCGAAGTCACGTGCCTCGACGTGGTTCACCATCGACAGGTCGAAGTCCTTCTTCTCGAACACCTGCGACAGCCACGTGGCGAAGTCGACGCGCTTGACGGTGAGCGTGATGCCGACGTCGGCGAGCTGGGACTTCAGGACGTCCCCGATGGTGGTCGGGTAGACGTTCGCGTACGTGAGCGTCAGGTTCAGCTTCGGCGAGCCCGCTGCGGCGAGGAGCTTCTTCGCGTTCGCGGGGTCGTACGCGTCGATGTCGGTCAGGTCCTGGTACCCGGGGTCGAGCGCCGGGATCGGGCCGCCCTGCTCGACGCCGGTACCGCCGATGGCCTTGATGAGCGCCTTCGCGTCGATCGCCTGGCGGATGGCCTGCCGGACGCGCTTGTCGGTGAACGGCGCCTTCGCGTCGTTGAACGCGAGCGTGTACTTGTCCGTCGTCTTGCCGGAGTGCAGCGAGATGTCCGGGTTGCCCTGCAGCTGGCTCTTCAGGGTACCGTCGACGGCGGTCTGCACGTCGAGGTCCCCGTTCGCCATCGCGTTCACGGCCGTCGAGGGCTGGGTGATGTACCGGAAGACGATCTTCGCGACCTTCGCCTTCGTGCCCCAGTAGTCGGCGTTCCGCTTGAACGTCAGGGAGTCGCCCTGCTTCCACGAGGCGACCTCGTACGGGCCGGTGCCGTTCGCGGTGTCGGAGAGGTCGTTCTTCGCAGCCTTCTCGAGCACCAGGCCGGAGCGCCCGGTGAGGTTCCAGAGCAGGTCGGAGTCCGGCTTCGCGAGCTCGAGGACGACGGTGTCGCTCGACGGCGACGTGATCGAGGACACCCCGGCCAGGCGCGCGGAGTCGACGTAGGACGTGTTCGACTTGACCTGCTCGAGCGACCACACGACGTCGGCGGCGGTGACCGGCTTGCCGTCCTGGAAGGTGGTGTCCTTCCGGAGCGTGAACGTGTACGTCAGGCCGTCGCTCGACACGTCGTGCGACGAGGCGAGGACGTTCCGGATGTCGCCGGTCGAGGTCCGGCCGACGAGGCCCTGGTAGACGTTGTCGATGAGGACCTGGTCGAGCGCCGCACCCGACTGCGTGCGGATGTCGAGACTCGTCGGCTCGAGGACCAGGCCGACCCGCGCGGTGGCGTCGTCGCCACCGGTCGTGGTGTCCGAGGACCCCGAGCACCCGGCGAGCGTGACGCCGGCGACGAGTGCCATCGCGGCCGCGACCATCGCGGTACGACGGCGGCGGGAGAGGGAGAAGCTCATGGGTCGTGGGTTCCTTCCGGCGCACGTGGAGCGACGGTCGTCGCGCGCGCTCGGAAGAATCTACCGGCGCGCGGGGGTTTGTTCGATCCCGTGCAACAAACCGTTACGAGCGGCCCATTCCCGGATCGCGGTGGCCAGCGCGAGGGGCGCCTGGGTCTGCACCGCGTGGCGCGCCTCGACCGTGACGATCTCGGCGTGCGGCAGCCGCTCGGCGAAGGTCGTGACGAGCTTGGGGGAGACGTACCCGCGGTCGCCCCGGACGAGCAGGATCGGGACGTCGAGCGCCTCCAGGTCCGGCCAGGCGTCCGCGAACCGTCCCACCGATGACGTCCGGCCGGCGGGCAGGTGCGGGAAGTGGTGGCGACGGACGAGCTTCCCGTCCTCGCCGAGGCGCGTGGTGTGCCGGGCCTCCCGCAGCAGCACGGCGCGGTCGTCGCCGACGCGGGCCTCGATCGCGCGGTCGACGACCTCGTCGAGGGACGCGAACGGTTCCTCGGTCTCCAGCGCCCGCGCGATCCGGTCCACGGCACGCTGGGCGAAGTCGGGCGACATGTCGACGAGCACCAGGCCGGTCACGCGCTCCGGTGCCGTCGCGGCGATGCGGGCAGCCAGGATCGCGCCGAGCGAGTGCCCGACCAGGACACCCGGCGGGACCTCGAGCGCGTCGAGTGCGGCGATGACGGCCGGCGCGGTCGCGGCGGCCGCGTAGTCGGCGTCGTCCCGCCACGCCGACCGGCCGTGGCCGGGCAGGTCGAGGGCGACCGCCGGCTGACCGACGGCCAGGGCCGTCGCGTCGAAGCTGTGGGCGTCGATGCCGAGCCCGTGCAGGTAGGTGACCCGAGCCTCCAGACCGGGTTCCGCCGGGTCCTGCCAACGGATCGCGGAGATGTCGCCACCCTGCTGGGTCCGGATCTCCTGCCGGGAGGCTCGGAGCGGCGCCGTCACGCCGCTCGCGCGGGCGAGGTCGGCCAGGTCGCGGAATTCGTCGTCGGCATCGGGCACGGTGCCCAGTCTCGCACCCGGCGCAGTCCTTCCGCCGTCAGGGCTGTCCTTCCACCCTTAGGTTAGGCATGCCATACTTGGTCCTCGTGGCAGCCCGGTTCCGTGTCTTCTCCGTCCGTGTGGCAGCCGTCACGTCCCTCACCCCGAACTTCGTCCGGGTGACGCTGACCGGCGACGAGCTCGGCTCCTTCTCCGCGGTCGGACTCGACCAGAGGATCAAGGTCGTGCTGCCGATCCCCGGCCACGGCTTCACCGACCTGCCGGACGGCGCCGACTGGTACACGGCGTGGCGCGAGCTGCCCGATGCCACGCGCAACCCGCTCCGCACGTACACGGTGCGCTCGTTCCGCCCGGACGCCCGCGAGCTCGACATCGACTTCGTCGCCCACGGCGACACCGGCCCCGCGTCGCGCTGGGTCTCCTCCTGCATCGTGGGGGACGAGCTCCGGATCGTCGGACCCGCCGTGCCGTCCTCGCCCGCCGAGCTGCCCGCCGGCGGTGCCGAGTTCGCCCCGGGCGCCGCGAACCGGATCCTCCTCGCCGGCGACGAGACCGCCGCGCCCGCCATCTGCGCGATCCTCGAGTCGCTCGACGTCACGACCGTCGGACACGTCTTCATCGAGGTCCCGACCGACGCCGACCGGCTGCCGATCACCGCGCCCGCCGGGGTGGAGGTGCGGTGGATCGCCCGGAACGGCGCGTCGCACGGGGTCCGGATGACCGACCAGGTGCACGCGTGGGCGTCGACCGCCGTGGCGGGCGCCGCGCCGTGTTCGTCGGCGGACGAGCTGGCCGACGTCGACGTCGACGAGCAGGTCCTCTGGGAGATCCCGCCCGTCACCGACTCGCAGCTCTACGCCTGGATCGCGGGAGAGGCCGGGTGCATCAAGGAGCTCCGCCGCCACCTCGTGCGCGGGGTCGGGCTCGACCGGAAGCAGGTCGCGTTCATGGGCTACTGGCGGCACGGCAAGGCCGAGAATTGACCGTGGGCCTCGCTGGTGTCGCAGTGCCGACCACGGCGCTCGGTGCCCGGGGACTGACCCTCGCCTACGACGACCGCGTGGTCGTCGAGGGGCTCGACGTGGACATCCCGGACGGTGAGCTGACCGTCATCGTCGGCCCGAACGCGTGCGGCAAGTCGACGCTCCTGAAGTCCCTCGCGCGGACGCTCAAGCCGAACGCGGGGACCGTGTACCTCGACGGTGCGCCGATGTCCTCCTACCGCCCCAAGGCCGTCGCGCGCCGGGTGGCGATGCTGCCGCAGACGCCGATCGCGCCGGACGGGATCACCGTGCGGGACCTCGTGTCGCGCGGACGGTTCCCGCACCAGGACCTGCTGCACCCGACCTCCGGTTCCGACCGGGCCGCCGTGCAGCTCGCGTTGACGCAGACGGACACGCTCTCCCTCGCCGACCGCGGGGTCGACGAGCTCTCCGGCGGGCAGCGGCAGCGCGTCTGGATCGCGATGGTGCTCGCGCAGGAGACCGACATCGTGCTGCTCGACGAGCCCACGACGTTCCTCGACATCGCGCACCAGTACGACGTGCTCGAGCTCGCCGCGTCGCTGCACGCGGCCGGGCGCACCGTCGTCGCGGTGCTGCACGACCTGAACCAGGCGGCGCGGTACGCGACCCACGTCATCGCGATGCGCGCGGGGTCGATCGTGGCGTCCGGGCCGCCGACGTCGGTGGTGACGGCCGACCTCGTCGAGGACGTCTTCGGCCTGCCGTGCGTGGTCGTTCCCGACCCCGAGACGGGCACGCCCCTCGTGGTCCCGCGCCGCGCGCGCTGAGATCGCACTTCGTGTCGGGTCCCGCACCGGACCCGGCCCGTCGAGATCGCACTTCGTGTCGGGTCCTCGTGCGGAGCCGGCCCGCTGAGATCGCACTTCGTGTCGGGTCCTGCACCGGACCGCGCCCGCTGAGATCGCACTTCGTGTCGGGTCCTGGTGCGGGCGTCAGACACGAAGTGCGATCTCACCGCTCAGGGCGAGGCGAGGCGGGCACCGAGACGAGCGGGCACCGAGACGAGCGGGCACCGGTCAGCGGTAGTTGCCGTCCTCCAGGCCCGCCTCGATCTCGAAGCGGTTGCGCAGGGGATCACGCCCCGCGAGCGCGTACAGCAGCGGCATCAGCATGCCGTAGCGCCGCCACTGGGCGACGTGCACGCGCTCGTGGCGGAGCACCCCTTCGCCGTCGTTGTCCCGCGTCAGGTACACCGACCCGACGCAGGTCCCGCCGCGCCGGAACACCCAGCGGGGCAGGCCCGAGCAGACGATCAGCCCGTCGACGACCCGCACCGGCCCGGTCGACAACGGCAACCCGACCGCGAGCCCGACGAGGGTCGCGAACCCCCAGCCGGCGCGGGAGACGGGGGAGTCGAGCAGCGGGTTCCACACCCGTTACTCCGGGCGGCCGTAGGTCTCGAGGAGGCGCAGCCAGATCTCGTTCATGGTGGGGTAGGCGGGGACGGCGTGCCAGAGGCGGTCGATGGGGACCTCGCCGACGACGGCGATGGTGGCCGCGTGGAGCATCTCGGCGACGTCCTGTCCAACGAAGGTCATCCCGACGACGACCTTGCGGTCCTCGTCGACGACCATGTTCGCCCGCCCGGTGTACCCGTCGGCTTGCAGTGACGCGCCGGCGACGTTGCCGAGTTCGTACTCGACGACGCGGATGTTCAGGCCCTGCTGGCGTGCCTTGGCTTCGGTGAGGCCGATGCTGGCGACCTCGGGGTCGGTGAAGGTGACCTGTGGTGCGGCTGCGTGGTCGGCGGTCGCGACGTGCGCACCCCACGGCTCGGTGTGCAGCGGCGTGCCCTGGTGGCGGGCGGCGATCGCTTCACCGGCGGCGCGCGCCTGGTACTTGCCCTGGTGCGTCAGGAGGACACGGTGGTTGACGTCGCCGACGGCGTAGAGCCAGTCGGTGCCGGTGACGAGCATCGTGTCGTCGACGTCGAGCCAGTCCCCGGCGGTCAGGCCGACGGACTCGAGGCCGAGGTCGCGGGTGTGCGCGGAGCGGCCGGTCGCGGCGAGGACCTCGCTGGTGATCACCGTGGTGCCGTCGTCGAGGGTCGTGGTGACGAGGCCGTGCTCGTCCCGGTCCACGCGGGTCGGGTTCACGCCGGTGCGGACGTCGATGCCGGATTCACGCATCGCGTCGGCGACGAGTTCCCCGGCGAAGGGTTCCATCCCGCCGAGGAGTCCGTGTCGTGCGACGAGGGTGACCTTCGACCCGAGCGAGGCCCACGCGGTCGCGAGCTCGGAGCCGGACACGCCGCCGCCGATGACGAGGAGGCTCTCCGGGACGTGCTGCGCACTGGTGGCCTCACGCGTGCCCCAGGGCTTCGCGTCGGCGAGGCCCGGCACGTCGGGGAGGATGTGGAGGGAGCCGGTGACCAGGGCGATCGCGGCGGCGGCGGTGTAGGTGGTGCCGTCGACCTCGATGGCCTTCTCGCCGGTGATGCGGGCGTGTCCGCGGATCAGGTCGATGTTCGCGGAGTCGAGCCAGGACACCTGGCCGTCGTCCTTCCAGTCCGAGGTGAAGGAGTTGCGGCGGGCGAGGACCCGTGCGGCGTCGAGGTCGCCGGTGACGGCCTGCTTCGCGCCGTCGAGCCGCTTCGCCGCGGCGAGGGCGTGTCCGCTGCGGAGCAGCGCCTTGGAGGGCATGCACGCCCAGTAGGAGCACTCGCCGCCGACGAGCTCGGCCTCCACGATCGCGACGCTGAGGCCGCGCTTCTTGGCGTAGTCCGCCACGTTCTCGCCGACAGCGCCGGCGCCGATCACGATGAGGTCGTAGTCCGTCATGGAGCCGAGCGTACGCGGAAGGGCATGGACGGCGTCAGCCGACGCGTGCGGCCGCCGTGAGTGCGCCCACCGCGCGGAGGATCACGCCCATGTCGTCGACCGCGCGGTCCGGGTCGACGGGGGCGAAGCCGGTCAGCGCCGCCCCGACCAGGCGGCGACCACGGGTGGCTGCCTGGATGCGTTCGACGAGTGCGGCGCCGTCGAGTCCGAACGGGACGGGTTCGAGGAGCCCGTCCACCTCGGACGGGTCGAGGACGTCGAGGTCGACGTGGACGTAGACGGAGTCGGCTCCGGTGGCGTCGACGGCTGCGGCGATCGCGTCGGGGGTGGCGGCGTCGACGTCGAGGTGTCGGATGCCCGCGCGCTCCACGGCGTTGGTCTCGGAGTCGTCGACGCCACGGGTGCCGGCGAGTACCACCGAGGGGGAGGCCAGGGTCGGCAGCCCGGGGAACAGCTCGGACGGCCGGTCCACCAGGATCCGCAGCGCTGCGGTCTCGGCGGCGATCGGCTGCGCGCGGTTCAGCGGGCGGTACCCACTGGAACCGGAGATGCGGACGAAGGCGGTCCCGGGTTCGAGGGCGACGCTCCCGCCGAGGGCACTCGCGCCGTCGCCTCCGATGACGAGCACGGGCTCGGAGGCGATCGAGATCTCTTCTGCGACGCGCTCGGCGACCTGGAGCACCGAGGTGTACCGGGCGACGGCCGTCTCGAGGCGGTCACCCGCACCGGTCGGGACGTCGATGACGGTGGTGGCGGCGCGGGGGAGGTCGGCTGCTATCGCGGCGGCGCCGTCGCCGAGGCGCATCGCGCGCGACGACGCCGAACCCTGCCACTGACCGACGACGAGGAACTGCATGTCCTCATCCTGTCAGGCCGGGCCCGGCGTCGTCCGTGCGCGACGGGTCAGGACGTCAGAGCGACGAGGATCCGCCGGACTTCAGTGCCGCGAGCCGTGCTTCGACCTCGGCGTCACGGCCGACGTCCTCGAGCGACTCGAACTGCGCGTCGAGGCTCGACGACTGCAGTTCCTGCTGGCCGATGACCTTCGCTTCTTCGCGACGGACCTTCTCCTCGAAGCGTGCGAGGTCGCTCGTCGGGTCGGTGATGTCGATGTTCCCGATCGCGTCGTTGACCTTTGACTGCGCTTCGGCGGTCTTGGCACGCGCGACGAGGGTGTTGCGCTTGGACTTCAGCTCTTCGAGCTTCTGCTCCATGCCCGCCAGGCCCTGCTTGAGCTTCTCGACCTGCTCGTTCTGGGTGGCGAGCGGGGTCGCGTTGTCCTTGACTTCCTGCTCGGCGGCGATCTGCTTGCCGATCGCGATCTTGGCGAGGTTGTCGAACTTGTCGGCGTCGGCGGGCTTGCCCTCGGCGCGGTACTTGTCGGCGGCGGTCGAGGCGTTCGCGGCCTTCTGCCCCCACTCCTGCGCGGCGCGGACGTCTTCCTCGTTGTCCTGCTCGAGGAGGCGGAGGTTGCCGATGGTCTGCGCGATGGCGCTCTTCGCGTCGGCGATGTTGTTCGTGTAGTCACGCACGAGCTGGTCCAGCATCTTCTGCGGGTCCTCGGCGTCGTCGATGATCTGGTTGATGTTCGCCCGGACGAGCGAGGAGATGCGACCGAAGATCGTCTGCTTTGCCATTGCTGTTCCCTTTCTGGGGTGGTTGTCCATCGGGTTGGTACGTCAGCGGTGCACGGTCAGAAGCGACCACCGCCCGAGAAGCCGCCGCCGCCCCCGCCGCCACCGCCACCGCCGAAGCCGCCGCCCCCACCGCCGAAGCCGCCGCCGCCGAACGAGCCGCCGCCGAAGCTGCCGCCGCGTCCGCCGAGGAGCCCGCCGAGGACGATGCCGGTCACGAGGCCGCCGAGCTGCGCACCGTTCCCGCCGCCACCGGCACCGGGCCAGCCGCCCATGTCGTTGCCCGCTTCGTCCATCGCGGCCGCGGCGTACTGCTCGGCGGCACGCGCTGCCTGCAGGGCACGGAGCGGATCGGTCGTGGCGAGCTGGACGGCGTCGTCGAGGGCGCGTTCGGCTTCGGAGAGGCGTGTCCGGGCGGTCGGCCCGACTGCGCCGCGGCGCATCGAGATGAACTCCCGCGCCTGGCTGATGCGGGTCCGGGCGTCGCGGAGGGCGGCGTCGAGGGCCTGCAGCGCACGCTGGTTCTGCTCGTCGGCGGTGCGGGCCGTGGCGAGTGCGGCGTCGATCGCGGTGTTCGCCTTCGTGAGGGCGTCGACCGCGGCGATCGGGTCCTTCGGGTCGAGGCGTTCCCGGAGCACCGTCTCCGCGGTGGTGACCGCCGCGGCGAGGTCCGGGCCACCGGTGCGCAGGGTCCGGGCTGCGGCGACGTCACCTTCGATGTCGAGGCGCATGGCGTCCACCCGTGCCGAGGCTTCCTGGAAGGTCCCCGCGGCGCCGACGGCGGAGCCGGTCAGCTGCTGCACCTGGGCGAGGGCGTGCTGGCCGTCGCGGACGGCGACGACCGCTTCGCCCTTGTCGCCGTTGGCGATCGCGGCATCGGCCGCTGCGGAGCGTTCGGTGGCGTAGGCGAGGACTTCACGCGCCTGGTCGACGCTGTCCGACACGGTCGCGAGGGTCCGCCCGGCGTAGGAACTGCGGATGCGTTCGAGCGCGGCGGCCGCCTGGTCGAGCGTCGGCGGTGCGGCCCTGACGGCTTCGGCGAGGGCGACCGCTGCTTCGTCGACGCCGTCTTCGAGTGCGCGGAGCTGGTCGAAGGACTCCGTCTGCTCGGCGATAGCCGCGTGCGCCTGCTCGCAGATGGCGATGATCTGGTTGGACCAGTCGGCGCGCTGCTGCGGGGAGTCCGGGATCTCGTCGTCGAGCTGCTGCTGGAAGGTGAAGGCCTTCCGCACGTTCTGCTTGGCCGTGGCGACGGCGTCGGCGAAGGGCTTCGCAGCGTCGGCGCCGAACTGGGCCGTGGCGAAGCCGACTTCCTGTTCGGCGGTGCGGAGTTCGTCGTCGATGGTGACGAGGGCGGCCCCGGCCGTGCGTTCGAGGTCGGCGAGGGAGGCTTCCTGCGCCTTCGTCGCCGCGGCGGTCCTGCGCTTGTTCCGGGTGCGGATGACGAGGACGATCACGACGACCGCGATGACGACGACGAGCAGCAGGATCCACAGCCACGTCAGGTTCGGCGGGTCCTGCGAGGCGGAGAGCCCGTCGGCGAAGGCGGTGGCGGCACCGGCCCAGTCGCTGTCGCGCAGCTTCGGCACGAGGTCGTCGTTGACCGCGTTCTGCACGTCCGAGGAGGTGATCGCGGTCTCGTTGGTCTGCTGGATGTCGTAGGTGCGGGCGTCCGTCGCGATCGAGAGCAGGATGCCGTTCGAGTCGATCTGGTTGAGCGACATCGTCTCGTCGCCCCACGCGGCGTGGTCGCTCGGGTCGGTGAACTCCGGCACGTAGACGACGTAGAGCTGCGTGTCCGTCTTGTCCGCGAGGTCGCGGACGGCCTTCTCCACCGCGGTCTGCTGCGAGGCGCTCAGCGCGTCGGCGTCGTCGAGGACGTACGCACCGTCGAGCTGCACGGGCGCGGTGGCCCGGGCAGCCGTGGCCGGAGCGAGCACCAGGAGCGCCGCGATCACCGCTGCTGCGAGCCGTGCGCCCCAGCGTCCGGACGTCCCCCTGCCAGCGTCGGGCCGCCTGGTGTGCGATCCACTCTGGACCGTTCGCATCCGTTCTCCGTCCGTTCGGCAACGCCGCCCCCGAGGGCCGCGAAGCCCGGACTGCTGCGGGAGCGCGCCGTCGCCCGGAGTCTATCCAGGGACCGCATCGCTTGGCCCGGGACGCCCAGCACCTGTGGAGAGAGTTCCCCGGAGCCGGATCCTGTCCCCCGATCGGGGTAGTATCCGCAGCAGACCGTTTCGACGACGAAAGGGGTCGGCAATGGAACGAACGATGAACACGGAGGTCGTCCCGCTCGAGGACGGCTTCCACCGGGTGTCAACACCCGCCAGCGGAGTGATCGGTTTCGTGCGCGAGCACAACGGCCGCTACGAGGTCCTGCGCGGCCGCGTGCGCCAGGCGACCCGGTCCGAGGGTCTCTACTCGACGATGAACGTGGCACTGATCGCGCTGACGCACGCCTGAGCACGACGCACGCCTGAGCACGACACGCGCCTGAGCACGACGCACGCTCGAGCAAGCCGCTCACCACACGAGACACCGCCGGTCCCGGCGGTGTCTCGTTGCGTCCGGGGCGTGCCGGCGACAGTCCGGGCGTCCCGGCGACAGTAGAGTGCCTGCGTGGGTGAGTCGAGCCTCCAGGCCGTGTCGGTGCGCGTGTGCACGCCGGGCGCGACCCGACAGGCCGACCGGGAGGCCCTGCTCGCCTTCGTCGCGGAGGTCACCGGAGCGGATCCCGCGTCCACGGCGCTCGGCCGCCGGTGCCCGCACTGCCGCGGCACCGACCACGGGCGCCCCTGGGCGACCGCGGACGGCCGCCCGGTGGGGCTGAGCCTGTCCCGCACCGACGGCGCACTCGCCCTCGCGGTGGGACCGGCCCCGCTCGGCGTCGACGTCGAGCGCGTCACCCGGGTCGCCGCGGCGCCCCTCGACGCGTCCACGCCCGGTGAGCGTGTGCGGTACGGGGACGACCAGCGCGCCCGCACCGCCTGCTGGTCCGCCAAGGAGGCGGTGCTGAAGCTGGACGGCCGCGGGCTCCGCGTGGACCCGGCGACCGTCGACGTGGACCTCGACCTGGACATCGACGCGGGCACGGCCGCGCTCGACGGTGTGCGACACCCCGTGCAGGTGCACTGGCTCGACGACGACCTGGTCCTCGCGGTGGCCGCGGGCGGCGTCCCGATCGACGTCGAGGACGCGCGCCCGGGGGACCGGCGCTAGGGGAGTTCCGGGACCCCGGACTCGTCGATCCAGGGGCCGATGACCGTCTGGACGGCGGTCGTGCTCCGGCCCGAGGTGGTGGCGAAGGCGTCGACGACGTCGGACGGGGTGACCGTGCCGTGCCGGTGCCGTTCGGTGATGGTCCGGAGCCCGGCGGAGAACGCCGGGTCGCCGACCGTCCGGCGGAGTGCGTGCAGGGCGAGGGCACCGCGCTTGTACACGCGGTCGTCGAACATGTCCTTCGCGCCGGGGTCAGCGACCACCAGGTCCGACGGGTGGTCGAGCAGCGCCTGTCGGTGCTCGGCCGCGAGCACGTCCGCGGTGTCGCCGCCTCGGTGCTCGGACCAGAGCCACTCGGCGTAGCAGGCGAACCCCTCGTGCAGCCAGATGTCCCGCCAGCGGCCGAGGGTGACCGAGTTGCCGAACCACTGGTGCGCGAGCTCGTGGGCGATGAGCCGGTCGGTGCCGTGCTCGCCGTCGACGTGGTTCCGGCCGAAGACCGCGAGGCCGTGCGCCTCGAGCGGGATCTCGAGTTCGTCGTCGGTCACCACGACGCCGTATGCGGGGAACGGGTACGGGCCGAACCGGTCGGCGTACAGCGCGAGCATCTCCGGGACCTGCCCGAAGTCCGTCTTCACGGCGGCGGTCAGGTCGGCGGGGTGGTGGATCGTCACCGGGACCGGCGCGCCACGGAGCGTGTGGGTGCGGTAGCGGCCGATCTGCACCGTGGCCAGGTACGTCGCCATCGGGTCGGTCGTGGCGTAGGTCCACCGGGTGCCGCGGCCGGCGCGCTCCTGACCGAGGAGCTCTCCGTTCGCCAGCACGTCGTACCCGGACTCGCACGTGACCTCGATGCGGTACGTGGCCTTGTCGTCCGGACGGTCGTTGCACGGGAACCACGACGGCGCTCCCGTGGGCTGCGCGGCGACGATGACGCCGTCGGTGAGTTCCTCCCAGCCGATCTGCCCCCACGGGCTGCGGAGTGGGTGCGGAGTCCCGCGGTACCGGACGTGCAGCGTGAACTCGGCACCGGCGGCGATCGGTTCCGCCGGGGTCACCGTCAGCTTGTGCACCGCGGTCGACGTCTTCTTCGCTCGCTGCCCGTCGACGTCGGCCCGGTCGACCGTCAGCCCGTGCAGGTCGAGGACCACACGGTCGAGCGGTTCGAGCGCGGTCGCGGTGATCGTCGCGGTGCCGTCGAGGCGGTTCGTGGCGACGCGGTAGTCGAGCCGGAGGTCGTAGTGCGTGGCGCTCCAGCGTCGGTCGCCGCTGTGCGGGGTGTACGGGTCGGCGGCTGTGTTCGTCGGCTTCACGGTGCCGGTCAGTCTGCCACGACGCCGGCGGTCGGGTCCGTGGACGCGGCCCGGGCTGTCCAGGGTGCGCTCTCCCACGGCGCGATCGGGTTGCCCGCCCAGGACGTGCCGCCCGGGACCTGCTCGCCGCGCATCACGAGCGACGCGGGTGCGATCGTCGCCCCCGGGCCGATCCCGGCGGCCGGCAGGATCACGCTGTGCGGTCCGAGGGTGCCGCCGGCGTCCAGCCGGACCTCGTCGAGCTGCATCACCCGGTCGTGGAACAGGTGCGTCTGCACGACCGTGCCGCGTGCGATGGTGGCGCCGTCGCCGATCGTGACCAGGTCGGCCTCTGGCAGCCAGTACGTCTCGCACCAGACCCCGCGGCCGATCGTCGCGCCGAGGCTCCGCAACCAGGCGGCGAGCGCCGGCGTGCCGATGGCCTGCTCCGCGAACCACGGACGCGCGACGGTCTCCACGAACGTGTCCTGCACCTCGTTGCGCCAGACGAACGAGGACCACAGCGGGTGTTCCCGTGCGCGGATCCGACCGACGAACACCCACTTCGCGATCGTCGACACGGCGGCGGCCACGGCGCCGGCGACGACGAGGACGACCGCGGCGAGGAGCACCGTCCACCCGATGCCGACCGCCGACCAGAGCGCCAGGAGCGTGCCGCCGACCCCGAGGGCGATCGCCCCGGACACCATCGGCGCGACCACGCGGAGGACCTCCCAGCAGCCGCGCGCCACCCGGAGCCGCCGCGGAGGACGGAACGTGCGCTCCTCGTCGAAGGACGTCGCCGCGCGTCGGAGCCGCACCGGGGGAGAGCCGAGCCACGACGAGCCGCGCTTGGCCTTCTTCGGGACGGCGGAGAGCACCGCGACGAGCGCCTCACGCGGGACGCTCCGCCCGGCGCCGGTCATCCCGCTGTTCCCGAGGAACGCACGGCGACCCACCTTGGACCGGCCGATCGTGATGCGGCCGCCGCCGAGTTCGTACGTGGCGACCATCGTGTCGTCGGCGAGGAACGCACCGGACGCGATCTGCGTCAGGGACGGCAGCAGCAGCACCGTCGAGATCTCGGTGTTCCGCCCGACCCGTGCCCCGAGGAGCCGGAGCCACACCGGGGTGACGAGGCTCGCGTAGAGCGGGAAGAGCAGTGTGCGCGCGGCGTCGAGCACCCGTTCGGTGCACCACGCCTGCCAGCCGATCCGGGAACGCACCGGGTGCCGTCCCTCGTGCAGCCCGATCCCGAGCAGCCGGACCGCGGCGACGACGAGCCCCGCGTACACGATCCCGGCGACGACGGTCGCGAGCGGGACGAGTGCCAGCGCGTGCAGCACCGCGGCGCCGAGCGTCGGCGCCCGCCCGACCAGCGCAGCGGTCACGAGCAGTCCGACCGCGACACCGGTCACGGGCAACCCGGCCACGGCGACGGACCCGGCCCCGTACGCGGCGAGCCAGCGTCGACGTGACGCGGGGCGAGCCTCCCGGCCGTGCCTGGCCGACCCGACGCGTTCCGCCGGCGAACCAGCCCAGCGCTCGCCCACCGGGACCCGGCCCTGGACGGCGGAGCCCGCCTCGACCTCGGCACCCGCGCCGACGACCGCTCCGGGCATGAGCGTCGTGCGGCTGTGCACCACCGCGTCCGACCCGACGACGACGCGCCCGAGCCGGAACACGTCTCCGTCCACCCAGTGCCCGGCGAGGTCCACCTCGGGCTCGATCGACGCGCGCCGGCCGATCGTCAGCATCCCGGTGACCGGCGGCAGCGTGTGCAGGTCGACGTCCCGGCCGATCCGCGCCCCGAGCGCCCTGGCGTAGTAGCTGATCCACGGGGCACCCGCGGTGGACGGCCCGTCGACCGCCTCGGCGATCCGCTCGGCGAGCCACACCCGCACGTGCACCGAACCGCCCCGCGGGTGGTCGCCCGGCCGGACGCCGACGAGCACCAGGCGGGCGAGCGCCACCGTGACGGCCATCTTGCCGACGGGCGTCACGAACACCAGCACCGCGGCGACCAGGACCGGCCACGGCAGCACCGGGAGGAACGGCAGGGTGGTCGCGTGCAGGACCGCTGCGACGAGGGCCGTCCACGTCAGGACCCGGAGGCCGCGGAGCACCTGGACCGGCAGCCCGAGGAGCGTCAACGCGATCCCCGTCGCCGGCGGGGTCGGCCGGACGTCACGGTGTGCGGCGGCGACCGGGCCCGACGCGTCCAGCGCGTCCGCGAGCGCCCCGATGCGCGGGTGGTCGTAGACGTCTGCCACCGTCGTGGTGGGGTAGCGCTCGCGGATCGCCGAGACGAGCTGCGCCGCCGTCAGGGAGCCGCCGCCGTGCGCGAAGAAGTCGTCGTCGACGCTCGTCGGGGGGATGCCGAGGATCGCGGCCCACCGTTCGGCGATCCACGCGACGGTGGGCGGGAGCGAGAACTCGTCCCCTCCACCCGCAGCACCCAGCGGCCACGGGAGCGCCGCCCGGTCCACCTTGCCTGACGTCCGCGTCGGCAGGGTGTCCACCACCACGAGGAGCGGCACCAGCGCCGCCGGCAGCTCCTCCCGCAGCCGGGCGTTGGCCGCCGCCGTGTCCACGACCGCACCCGCGACGGGAGCGACGTACCCGACGAGCACCTGGTTCCCCGCCGGCGTCCGCTGCACCACGGCAGCCCCACCGGCGACGTCGTCGAGCGCCTGGAGCGCCGCGTCGATCTCCCCGAGCTCGATCCGCCGCCCACCGAGCTTCACCTGGTCGTCCGCCCGACCCTGGAACACCAGCCCCTCCGGGTCGTACCGGACCAGGTCACCGCTCCGGTACGCCCGCTCCCACCCGAGCTCCGGGAACGGGGCGTACTTCTCCGCGTCCTTCGCGGGATCGAGGTACCGCCCGAGCCCCACCCCGCCGATGACGAGCTCCCCGACCGCACCCGGCGCCACCCGCGCACCCGCGGCGTCGACCACCGCGAGGTCCCAGCCGTCCAGGGGCAGCCCGATCCGGATCGGCACGCTGCCGTCCAGCAGCGAACCGCACGCGACGACCGTCGCCTCCGTCGGCCCGTACGTGTTCCAGACCTCCCGGTCCCGACTCGCGATCCGGGCCGCGAGCTCGGGCGGACACGCCTCACCGCCGAAGACCACCAGCCGGACCTGCTCCAGCGCGTCGTCCGGCCACAGCGCCGCGAGCGTCGGGACCGTCGACACCACCGTGATGCCGTGCACGATCAGCCACGGCCCGAGGTCCACGCCCGTCCGCACCAGGGAGCGCGGAGCCGGCACCAGACACGCGCCGTGCCCCCACGCGAGCCACATCTCCTCGCAGGACGCGTCGAACGCGACGCTCAGCCCGGCGAGCACCCGGTCACCCGGGCCGATCGGGGCCCGCTGCAGGAACATCCGCGCCTCGGCGTCGACGAACGCCGCAGCGGAACGGTGCGTCACCGCGACGCCCTTGGGCACGCCCGTCGAGCCGGAGGTGAAGATCACCCATGCGTCGTCGGCCACGTCCGGTCCGTCGGCGCTCGCCGCGGGGTCGACGACCGGAGCGGGCACGCCGGGCACCCCGTCGGCGGCGTCCCCGTGCAGCACGCCGCCGGCGCCGATCACGCCGACGACCCCGGCCTCCCCGAAGACGAGCGTCGCGCGCTCCTCCGGGTCGTCCGCGTCGACGGGCACGTACGCCGCGCCGGCCGCCAGGACCGCGAGGACGGACAGGTACAGGTCGCGCCCGCCGGACGGGATCCGGATCCCCACGCGGTCGCCGCGCCGCACACCCCGCCGGGCGAGGTCGTCGGCGCGCTCGTGCACGAGCCGCAGCAGCGTCCGGTAGTCGATCGCGCCGTCGGGGTCCTCGAGCGCGAGCGCGGTCGGGTGCGCATCCGCGGTCGCCCGGAGGACGTCGAGCAGCGTGCGCGCCGGCGGTGCGAGCGTGCCGCGTGCCAGCTCGGTCTGCGGGTTCCCGGTGGCGAGCGTCATCGAGTCCTCTTCCCGGTCGTGTGCAGGTCGACCGGCCCGTGATCCTAGGGGGCCGAGGTGTCCTGTTCGGAAACAGCAGCCCGCGCCGCGTCCAGCGACGCAGCGAGGTCGATCGACTCGTCCAGTCCGTGCAGCGGCGACTCCGTCCGCCCCTCGGCGACGTAGTCCGCGAGCGCGACCGCCTGCCACACCAGTCCCTGCCGTCCACGCAGCCCGCTCGGCTCCGACCAGCGGTCCGCGTCCGCCCCGTGGTGCAGTGCGAACGAGGACGGGAACACGAAGTGGTCCGTGTACCGCACCGTCGCCCGGCTGCCGGCGATCGTCGCCAGGCCAGGCGTCCACGCGGTCATCGACGTGGTCGCCACGGACTGCGCGCCGCCGGTGGCCGTCGACACGGTGACGGACTGGAGGTCCACCCCACCGTCCGAGACGACTCCCGTCGTGCTGCTGGTCACCGGGGCGCCGGTGGCGAACCGTGCGAACCAGTGCGCGTAGACACCCGCATCGAGCAGGGCACCGCCGCCCTGCGCCCGGTCGAACATACGATCGGTCGGGTCCGGCTCGTGCGGCCAGCCGACGTCGACCATCGCCAGACGCACGTCGCCGAGCTCCCCGTCGGCGAGGAGCTGCGCGATCACGGTGGTCCCCGGGAGGTACCGGGTCCACATCGCCTCCATCGCGAACACGCCGGCGTCGCGGGCGGCGCTCGCGAGGCGTCGCGTGTCGGCCTCGGAGGTGGTCATCGGCTTCTCGACGAGCACGTACTTGCCGGCGGCGATCGCGAGGAGCGCGTGCTCGAGGTGCTGCGGGTGCGGCGAGGCGACGTAGACGACGTCGACGGTGGGGTCCGCGACGAGGGCCTCGTACGAGCCGTGTGCGGTGGGGACGCCGTGGCGTGCGGCGAAGGCGGCGGCGCGCTCGGGGGAGCGGGAGCCGACGGCGACGACGCGCTGGTCGGAGTTGGCGTGCAGCGTGGCGGTGAAGTCGTTCGCGATCTCGCCGGGGCCGATCACGCCCCACCCGAGCGTGGTGCCTCCGCGGAGCGGAACGGCGGTCGGCAGCGGAAACGTCATCGTCATCCCCCGAACCTACCGACGGCTCAGAGAGGCGGCGTCGATCCGCCCGCATACCTGTCGGACCCGACCACAGGCCGCCGCGCGCCTGTCGGAACGAACCACGGGGGATCAGTCGCGGCCTGCCGCGACATCGCGGGCTGCGGACTGAGCGAAGCGAAGACCACAGCTTCCGCGGCAATGTCTCTGTGCCCCCAGGAGGATTCGAACCTCCGCCCCTGCCTCCGGAGGGCAGTGCTCTATCCCCTGAGCTATGGGGGCCCGGGGTGGGAACAACCGTAGCAGGTCCCAGCCGCCCCCCAGGACCACCGGTTCCCTCGTGGGCCGTGGTCCGGTCACGGGCGGCCGGGAGGCGCGGTGCGGGCCCGCACCGCGCCTCCCGTCGGGTGGGCGGTGACGCTGCACGGCGTCGCTCGCGTCAGCCGGCCGGGGTCGCGGTGGGGGTCGGCGTGGCCGTCGCGGACGGCGAGACGGACGCTCCCGGTGTCGCGGACGCGTTCGGCGCGAGCACCTGCCGCACCGCGTCGACGACCGGCTGTGCCGAGCCGGGTTCGGTGAACAGGGTGGAGGAGGTCGTGATCCAGTACGGGTCCGCGAAGGCATCGGCGCGGCCGACGTCGTCGGTGAGGGAGAAGTAGCCCTCCACCGTGTAGGTCGGCACCGAACCACCCCGCTCGTACAGGGCGTCCTTGAGGTTCGTGAGTGACTTCTCAGGCAGGTCGGCGACCGCGACGGTGATCGTGACGGAGCTGTCGGCGACCTCGTCGAAGACGCAGACCCGGCCGCGCTGCTGGGCGATCCGGGCGGCGGCGGAGCCCTTCGCGGGTTCGGCCGAGGCGTCGAGTTCGAACTGCTGGCCGTAGACGGCGAAGGCGGTGTCGGGGAGGAGTTCTGCGCACGTCTGGGTGACGCGCTTGCCGATCGGCGCCGCGGTGGCGGAGGCGCTCGGCGTCGGGCCGGCGGAGCGTGTGGCGGTGCCGTCGGCGTCGCCACCGGAGCAGGCGGCGAGCACGAGGGCGGCGGGGACGGCGAGCGCGGCGACGCTGATCGCCCGGACCGATCGTCGGGAGGTCATGCGGCCATGATGCTGCATGCGTCCGTGTGAGCGAAGGGTGCCGTCGCGTGTGCAACGGGTGCCGTCGCGTGTGCAACGGGTGCCGTCGCGTGTGCAACGGGTGCCGTCGCGTGTGCAACGGGTGTCGGCGCCACGCCCGGTAGACTCGTCCGCCGTGACTCCTGCCGAACTCTCCGCCGCGTACCTGTCGATCCTGACCGGGATCGTCGAGCGCCGAGGCGCGTCCGACACCGTGACCGTCGAGGAGTCGCACGTCGCCCTCGAACGCCCGAAGAACCGGGCGCACGGGGACTGGGCCTCGAACGCCGCCATGCAGCTCGCGAAGCGCCTCGGGACGAACCCGCGCGAACTCGCGACGGAGATCGCTGGCGAGCTGACCGAGCTCGACGGCGTGGACACCGTCGACGTCGCCGGCCCCGGCTTCATCAACATCACGCTCGAGGCGGCTGCTGCCGGCGAGATCGCCCGCACCATCGTGGAGAACGGCGAGTCCTTCGGACACGGCGACCTCTACGACGGCGTGCGCATCGACCTCGAGTTCGTGTCCGCGAACCCGACCGGCCCGATCCACATGGGCGGCGTCCGCTGGGCCGCGGTGGGCGACAGCCTCGCCCGCGTGTTCCAGGCGCAGGGTGGCCTCGTCACGCGGGAGTACTACTTCAACGACCACGGCAGCCAGATCGACCGGTTCGCCCGGTCGCTCGTCGCCTCCGCACTGGGGGAGCCCACGCCGGAGGACGGTTACGGCGGCGCGTACATCGCCGAGATCGCGGCCCGGGTGCTGTCGACCTTCGACGGGGACGTGCGCAACTTGCCCCGCGACGAGGCGCAGGAGCTGTTCCGGCGCGAGGGCGTCGACTTCATGTTCGCCGACATCAAGCAGTCGCTGCACGAGTTCGGCGTCGACTTCGACGTCTACTTCCACGAGAACGCGCTGCACGAGTCGAAGGCCGTCGAGCGCGCCATCGAGCGGCTCCGCGCCAACGGTCACATGTACGAGGCCGAGGGCGCGCAGTGGCTCCGCACGACCGAGTTCGGCGACGACCGGGACCGCGTCGTCATCAAGTCCGACGGGGAGCCCGCGTACATCGCCGGCGACCTGGCGTACTACCTCGACAAGCGCGAGCGCGGGTTCGAGCGGAACCTGATCATGCTCGGCGCCGACCACCACGGCTACGTCGGCCGGATGATGGCGATGTGCGCCGCGTTCGGGGACGAGCCGGGCAAGAACCTCGAGATCCTGATCGGCCAGATGGTCAACCTGCTCAAGGACGGCGAGCCGATGCGCATGTCGAAGCGTGCGGGCACGATCGTCACGATGGAGGACCTCGTCGACGCCGTGGGTGTCGACGCGGGCCGCTACTCGCTCGTCCGGTTCGCCAGCGACACCGCGATCGACATCGACCTCGACCTGCTGACCAAGCGCACCAACGACAACCCGGTGTTCTACGTCCAGTACGCCCACGCCCGCACGCAGTCGGTCGCGCGGAACGCCGCGGCCTCGGGTGTGGACCGCTCGGCGTTCGACGCGTCGCTCCTCACCCACGACACCGAGGGCGCGCTGCTCGGGGCCCTGGCGGAGTACCCGCGCGTGGTCCGGCAGGCCGCCGAACTCCGCGAGCCGCACCGCATCGCGCGCTACATCGAGCAGCTCGCGGGGCTGTACCACCGCTGGTACGACGCCTGCCGGGTGACCCCGCTCGGCGACGAGACCGTGACCGACCTGCACCGCACGCGCCTGTGGCTGAACGACGCCACCGGCCAGGTCGTGCGGAACGGCCTCGGGTTGCTCGGGGTGAGCGCGCCCGAGCGCATGTAGCGCCGCGCGGCGGTCGCGCGTGCCGCGCCGCCCGCGCCGCCGGCCGAGCTTCGCGTAACCAAAACCACTCCGCACCACGGATGTCCGTGGTGCGGAGTGGTTTTGGTTGTGCGGCGCCGGCCCGCACCGCGGCGGGCGCACCGCACCGCGGCACCCGCCGCGCCCGCCGCGCCGGGCCCGCACCGCGCCTCCAGGCCGCATCCCGGGGGACGCTGGCAAGGTGGGACGCATGTCCACCGCACCCGCCGCCCCACGCCAGCGCCGCCGCGGCCGCACCGCAGCGATCGTCGTCATCGGCATCGTGGTGCTGCTCGCCGTGCTCGTCGTCATCGCCGAGTTCGTGCTCCGCGGCGTCGTCGACCGGATGATCGCGCAGCAGGTCGAGCAGTCGCTGCCCGACGGCACGACCGGCACCGTGGACGCCCACGCCGAGGGCGTGATCATCCCGCAGCTCATCAGCGGCACCCTCGACGACGTGGCGATCTCGTCGACGAAGCTGACGGTGGACGGCATCCCGCTCGCCGCCGACGTCACCGCGCACGACGTCCCGATCGACGGCAAGGGGAACGTGCACGACGTGGACGGCACGGTGACCCTGGCGGCGTCGAGCGTGAAGGACCTCGCGAAGTACAGCCCGCTGTTCGACCGCCTGTCGCTCGTGGACGGTGGCGTGCAGCTCTCCGGGACGACGGCCGTGCTCGGCTACGACATCTCGTACCAGGCCCGTGGCACCGTCGCCGCGCAGTCCGCGGGCAAGGGCATCACGATCACCCCGAAGACCGTGCGCATCACGAACTCGGCGCTCGACCTCAAGGTCGACGACATCCCCGGCGTCACGAACACCCCGGTGCAGGTGTGCACCGCGCAGTTCCTGCCCGAGGCGCTCCGCGTGCGATCGCTCGACGTCACCGCCGCGAAGGCGACCGTGCGGATCACCGCCGACGAGCTGCCCCTCAGCGAGGACGGTCTGCAGACCGTCGGCACGTGCTGACTTCTCCACAGCGTGCGTAACACCGGACGGGAGGCCGGGCCCGGCTCGGTAGGATCGGGTCCCGTGAGCGAGAACCCACTTGCCCCGCCGCGGCTGCGGTTCCCGACGGATGCCTCCGCGCTGACCGCGCGGATCTGGCCCGCCTCCGCGACGCGCACCGACGACGGTTCGCTCGCGATCGGCGGTGTCGCCGCGTCCGACCTCGTCGCGCAGTTCGGCACGCCGCTGTACGTGGTCGACGAGCGGGACGTGCAGTCCCGTGCCGTCCGCGTGCGCAACGCCTTCAGCGAAGCGTTCGGCCGCATCGGCGCGCACGCCCACGTCTACTACGCCGGCAAGGCGTTTCTCACCACCCAGGTCGCGGCGTGGATGGCCGAAGCGGACCTCCGTGTCGACGTCTGCACCGGCGGTGAACTCGCGGTCGCCCTGGCCGGCGGCGTCGACCCCGGCCGGCTCGGGTTCCACGGCAACGACAAGTCCGACGCCGAGATCGCCCGCGCGGTGCAGGTCGGGGTCGGCACGATCGTCCTCGACTCCCACGAAGAGATCGACCGCGTCGCCGACGCCGCAGCGGCGGCCGGTGTCGTGCAGCGCGTCCGCATCCGGATCAACAGCGGGGTGCACGCCTCGACGCACGAGTACCTGGCGACCGCGCGCGAAGACCAGAAGTTCGGCATCCCCCTGACGGAAGCGGTGGACGCTGCGGAGACCATCCGGTCCCGGCCGTCGCTCGCCTTCGTCGGGCTGCACTCGCACATCGGGTCGCAGATCTTCGACGAGTCCGGGTTCCGTGAAGCCGCGCGTCGCCTGATGGACGTGCACGCCACGCTCGTGCAGTCCGGGCCGGTGCCGGAACTCAACCTCGGCGGTGGCTGGGGCATCGACTACACCGAAGCCGACTCCGCGTTCGAACCCGAAGACGTCGCCGACGCCCTCGCGATCATCGTCGCCGACGCCTGCGCCGAGCGCGGCATCCCGGTGCCGGACGTCGCGGTGGAGCCCGGGCGGTACATCGTCGGGCCGGCCGGCATCACGCTCTACCGGGTCGGCACGATCAAGCCCGTCACGCTCGAGACGACGGACACCGACGGCGCTGCCGACGGCGGCAGCGCCACCCGCACGTACGTCTCGGTCGACGGCGGGATGAGCGACAACGCCCGCCCGGCGCTGTACGGCGCCGAGTACACGGCACGGCTCGCCCGGACCTCGGACGCACCGGCGGTCCTGAGCCGCGTCGTCGGGAAGCACTGCGAGAGCGGCGACATCGTCGTCCACGACGAGTACCTGCCCGGGGACGTGCACCGCGGGGACCTCCTGGCCGTCGCGGCGACCGGTGCCTACTGCTGGAGCCTCGCGAGCAACTACAACCACGTCGGTCGTCCGCCGGTCGTCGCGGTCGCCGACGGCCGAGCACGTATCCTCGTCCGTGGTGAGACGGTCGACGACCTCCTCGCCCGCGACACCGGGGTGTCGCCCGTGGCCGCTGCCGGTGCCGCGCGGTGAGCCCCCGAGATCCCGGAGACACGCACCACATGATCGAATACCGCAACGTCCGCGTCGCGCTGCTCGGAGCCGGCTCGGTCGGCTCGCAGGTCGCGCGACTCCTGCTCGAACACGGTGACGAGCTGGCCTCGCGTGCCGGCGCCGGCCTCGAACTCGTGGGGATCGCCGTCCGTGACGTCGACGCCCAGCGGGACGTCGACCTGCCGCGCGAGCTGTTCACGACGGACGCTGCGTCGCTGATCCTCGGCGCGGACATCGTCGTCGAGCTCATCGGCGGCATCGAGCCGGCGCGCACCCTCGTGCTCCAGGCCCTGCAGTCCGGCGCCGACGTCGTCACCGGCAACAAGGCACTCCTCGCCACGCACGGCCCCGAGCTCTTCGCCGCGGCGGAGCAGGTCGGCGCGCAGCTCTACTACGAGGCAGCCGTCGCCGGGGCGATCCCGATCATCCGGCCGCTGCACGACTCCCTCGCCGGCGACCGCATCGTGCGGATCATGGGCATCGTCAACGGCACCACGAACTTCATCCTCGACCTGATGGACCGCGAAGGCGCCACGTTCGACGACGCCCTCGCCACCGCGACGGAGCTCGGGTACGCCGAGGCCGACCCGACCGCCGACATCGAGGGCTACGACGCCGCGCAGAAGGCGGCGATCCTGGCCTCGATCGCGTTCCACACCTCGGTGCCGCTCGCCGCCGTGCACCGAGAGGGCATCACCTCGGTCACCATCGAGCAGGTCCGCGCGGCGCGGAAGGCCGGCTACGTCGTGAAGATCCTCGCGACGTGCGAGCGCCTCACCGACGAGAACGGGCGCGAAGGCGTGAGCGCCCGCGTCTACCCGGCCCTCGTCCCGGAGTCGCACCCGCTCGCCAGCGTCCACGGCGCCAAGAACGCCGTCTTCGTCGAAGCCGAAGCGGCCGGCGACCTGATGTTCTACGGCGCCGGAGCCGGCGGGGTCGAGACGGCCTCCGCGGTCCTCGGTGACCTGGTCTCGGCAGCACGCCGGCACGTGATCGGCGGCCCCGGCATCGCCGAGTCGACCCGGTCCGACCTGCCCGTCTTCCCGATCGGCACGGTCCGGACCAGCTACCAGATCACCCTGCACGTGACGGACGCACCCGGCGTGCTGTCCACCGTCGCGGGCATCCTGGCGAAGCACGGCGTCAGCGTCGAGACCGTCGAGCAGTCGAGCGCACACGGGGTCGGCGGCACCGCGACCCTGGTGATCGGCACGCACGAAGCCCGCGAATCGGACCTCGCCGACACCGTGGTGTCCCTCCGCGGAGAGGACGTCGTCACCGACGTCGCCAGCGTGCTCCGCGTCGTCGGCGCCTGAGCCGCTCCCGATCCACCAGTCCCCACCAGCACTGCAGCACCGACAGAGAGAGAACCCCGATGGCCCACCAGTGGCAGGGCGTCCTGCGCGAGTACGCCGACCGACTCGACGTGACCGAGGCGACACCCGTCATCACGCTGGGGGAGGGCGGCACGCCGCTCATCCCGGCGAGGCGTCTCTCCGAGCGCACCGGCGCCGAGGTCTGGGTGAAGTTCGAGGGCATGAACCCGACGGGCTCCTTCAAGGACCGCGGCATGACGATGGCGATCTCGAAGGCGGTCGAGCACGGCGCGAAGGCCGTGATCTGCGCCTCGACCGGCAACACCAGCGCCTCGGCGGCCGCGTACGCCACGCACGCCGGCATCACCGCCGCCGTCCTGGTGCCGGAGGGCAAGATCGCGATGGGCAAGCTCAGCCAGGCCGTCGCCCACGACGCCCAGCTGCTGCAGGTCCAGGGCAACTTCGACGACTGCCTGGACATCGCGCGCGACCTCGCCGCGAACTACCCGGTGCACCTGGTCAACTCGGTCAACAACGACCGCATCGAGGGCCAGAAGACCGCCGCGTTCGAGGTCGTCGACGTCCTCGGTGACGCCCCGGACTTCCACTTCCTGCCCGTCGGCAACGCCGGCAACTACACGGCGTACTCCCGCGGCTACCGCGAGGACGTCGCCGCCGGTCGCTCGTCGAAGCTGCCGCGCATGTTCGGCTTCCAGGCCGCCGGCTCCGCCCCGATCGTGAACGGCGCCGTGGTCCAGCACCCGGAGACCGTCGCCTCGGCGATCCGCATCGGCAACCCGGCCTCGTGGAAGTTCGCCCTCGAAGCGCGTGAGGAGACGGACGGCTACTTCGGTGCGATCACCGACGCCGGCATCCTCGCCGCGCACCGCATCCTCTCGGCCGAGGTCGGCGTCTTCGTCGAACCGGCTTCCGCGATCGGTGTCGCCGGGCTCCTCGAGCGTGCCGACGCCGGCGAGATCCCGAAGGGCGCGAAGGTCGTCATCACGGTGACCGGCCACGGCCTCAAGGACCCGCAGTGGGCGCTCCGCACCGAGGACGGCTCCGACGTCACGCCGACCAGCGTGCCGGTGGACACCGCCGCGGTCGCCGACGTGCTCGGACTGGCCGGCGCGCGGTGAGCCCCGACCGCTCGTCCGGACCGGAAGCGGGCACGACCGCCCGCATCGCTGTACCGGCCGGACGGGCGGTCCGTGTGCGGGTCCCGGCGACCTCCGCGAACCTCGGCCCGGGGTTCGACTCGCTGGGGCTCGCGCTCTCCCTCTACGACGAGGTCGACGTCCGCGTGCGCCCCGAGCCGGGCGCGACCGTCACGGTGGAGGGCGTCGGCGCCGGTGAGGTCGCGACGGACGACACGAACCTCGTCGTCCGTGCCGTCCGCCGTGGGCTGGAGCACGCCGGAGTCGAGCAGCCCGGCCTCGAGCTGACGGCGGTGAACGCCATCCCGCACGGTCGCGGGATGGGCTCGTCCGCCGCGGCGATCGTCGCCGGGCTGATGGCAGCGCGTGGACTGCTCGAGGGGATCGTCGACCTCGACGCCTCGACGCTCCTCACCCTGGCCACCGAGATGGAGGGGCATCCGGACAACGTCGCACCGGCGCTCTTCGGCGGGCTCACCATCGCCTGGATGACGGCGGAGGGGCCCGCGTACAAGCGGCTCCTGGTGCACCGCGGTGTCGCGCCGGTGGTCTTCGTGCCGACCTCGACCCTGTCCACGAAGCTCGCGCGCTCCCTGCAGCCCGAGAGCGTCCCGCACGCCGACGCCGCGTTCAACGTGTCCCGGTCGGCGCTCCTCGTCGCCGCGCTCATCCAGAGCCCGGAACTCCTGCTCGCTGCGACCGAGGACCGGCTGCACCAGACCTACCGGGCGAGCGCGATGCCGGAGACGGACGCGTTGATCCGCCTGCTCCGGCAGCACGGGCTCGCTGCGGTCGTGTCCGGCGCCGGACCGAGCCTGCTCGTGCTCGGGTCCGACCCGGCGCAGCGCCTGACGGCAGCCGATCTGGTCGAACGACACGCCGAATCCACCTGGCGGCCGCTCATGCTGGCCGTCGATCTCGGTGGTGCTACAGTGAACCCGCACCCGGTGAACCACGGAGGAAACCCGTAGCGCGGCTTCGTGCCCAGCACGAACGACAGCCAGCACGTGTTCCACGGTTCGCAGGTGTGATCTCCCTCAGATCACCGCTTCCCGGTCCGTCGTCTGAACGGCGGCCGTCGCAACAGTGTCGGCACATCCCGAGTGCCACGCACCGCGCCGGAAGTCGGTGGAAACTCTCCGCGCTCTGCGGTTCGGAAGGAACACAGCAACTTGACCAACGTGAACAACTCTGCTGCCACGGCAGAGATCCCCAGCGACCTGCGCGCGCTCCGTCTGCCCGAACTGCAGCGGATCGCCTCCTCCCTCGGCATCACGGGGCTCTCGAAGCTCCGCAAGGGCGACCTCATCGCCGCGATCGAGGACAAGCGCCCCGAGACGACCGAAACCACGGCGACGGCCCCGGCCGTGACGCCGGAGCCCGAGTCCGCGACCGGTGCCGAAGCCGCCGCCGTCTCCGAGGAGCTCGCCCCGGCCGCCCTGACCCACCACGAAGCCGGCGCCGAGGCGACCGACGTCGTGGACGCCCCGACGACGGAGGCCGCGCCGTCGCGTGCCCGTCGTTCGCGCCGCGCCAGCTCCGGTGGCACCGTGACCACGGCGCCGACCACGGCCGCTGAGCACACCAACCACGGCCAGACCGGCACCGAGGACCTCCTCGCCGGCCTCGACCAGGTCCGCGCCGAGAAGGACGCCCAGGAAGCCCAGTCGGGCGGCCAGCGTCGTCGTCGCGGCCAGCAGCCGAAGGCCGACCAGGCCGCCGCCGCCGTCGTCGCCGAGGAGGCCCCGGCCACCGAGCAGGACGCCGACGCGACGAGCGTGCAGGACGACCAGCAGGACACGGACCAGAACGACCAGGGTCAGGGTCAGAACGACCAGGACCAGAACGGTGAGAACGAGGGCGGCTCGCGCCGTGGTCGTCGCAGCCGTGGACGCGGTCGTGGCCGCGGCCAGAACGCCGAGTCCGGCGACCAGCAGCAGGGTCAGCAGTCCCAGGACGCCGAGCCGGCCGCGCAGCAGAACGGCCGCCAGCAGAACAACCGCCAGGCCGACAAGCAGGACCAGGGCGACCAGGCCGAGCAGGGCGAGCAGAAGCAGGGCCGGCAGAAGCAGGGCCAGCAGAAGCAGAACCAGGGCCAGCAGAACCAGGCCCAGCAGAACCAGCACCAGAACCAGGCGCAGAACCAGCAGAACCACGCCCAGCAGCAGCGCGACGACCAGCAGCGTCGCGACCAGGAAGAGGCCGAGAGCGGCCGCAGCCGTCGCCAGCGCGACCGCAAGCGCGGCCGTGGCGGGCAGAACGACGACTTCGAGCCGGAGATCACCGAGGACGACGTCCTGATCCCGGTCGCGGGCATCCTCGACGTGCTCGACAACTACGCCTTCGTGCGGACCACCGGGTACCTCCCGGGCCCGAGCGACGTCTACGTCTCCCTCGGCCAGGTGAAGAAGTACCACCTGCGCAAGGGCGACGCCGTCGTCGGTGCGATCAAGCAGCCGCGCGACAACGAGCAGCAGAGCCGCCAGAAGTACAACGCGCTGGTCAAGATCGACACGATCAACGGCCAGTCCGCGGACGAGGCGGCGAGCCGCGTCGACTTCCAGGACCTCACCCCGCTGTACCCGAACGAGCGCCTGCGCCTCGAGACCGAGCCGGCGAAGCTGTCGACCCGGATCATCGACCTGGTGTCGCCGATCGGCAAGGGCCAGCGCGGCCTGATCGTCTCGCCGCCCAAGGCCGGCAAGACCGTCGTGCTGCAGGCCATCGCGAACGCGATCTCGAAGAACAACCCCGAGGCGCACCTCATGGTCGTCCTCGTGGACGAGCGGCCCGAAGAGGTCACCGACATGCAGCGCACGGTGAAGGGCGAGGTCATCGCCTCGACCTTCGACCGTCCCGCCGAGGACCACACCACGGTCGCCGAGCTCGCCATCGAGCGTGCGAAGCGCCTGGTGGAGCTCGGCCACGACGTCGTCGTGCTGCTCGACTCGATCACCCGTCTGGGTCGCGCCTACAACCTGGCGACCCCGCCGTCGGGCCGCGTGCTCTCCGGTGGCGTCGACTCCGCCGCGCTGTACCCGGCGAAGCGCTTCTTCGGCGCTGCTCGGAACATCGAGAACGGTGGCTCGCTGACCATCCTCGCCACGGCGCTCGTCGAGACCGGGTCGAAGATGGACGAGGTGATCTTCGAGGAGTTCAAGGGCACCGGCAACATGGAGCTCCGCCTGAACCGCCACCTGGCGGACAAGCGGATCTTCCCGGCCGTCGACGTCAACGCCTCCGGCACCCGTCGCGAGGAGCAGCTGCTCTCCGCCGACGAGGTCAAGATCACGTGGCGTCTGCGCCGGGCCCTCGCCGGGCTCGACCCGCAGCAGGCCCTCGAGATCGTGCTGCGGAACCTCAAGGAGACGCAGTCGAACGTCGAGTTCCTGGTGCAGGTGCAGAAGTCGGTCCCCGCGACCGGTCACCACAACGGCCACCAGGAGTAACCGGTGTTCGAGTCGGTGGCAGGGCTGCTGGCGGAACACGAGGACCTGACGCAGCAGTTGTCGGACCCCGCGCTCCACGCCGATGCGGCCCGGGCGAAGAAGGTCAACCGGCGGTTCGCCGAACTGAACCAGATCAAGTCCGCGTACGAGGCCTGGACGGCGGCGGGGGAGGACCTCGCCGCCGCCCGGGAACTCGCGCGTGAGGACTCGGCGTTCGCGGACGAGGTCCCCGAGCTCGAGGAGCAGCTCGCGGAGCGCCAGGAGCGGCTCCGCCGTCTGCTGATCCCTCGGGACCCGGACGACGGCCGTGACGTCATCATGGAGATCAAGGGCGGCGAGGGCGGCGAGGAATCGGCGCTGTTCGCGGCCGACCTGCTGCGCATGTACTCGCACTACGCCGAGTCCAAGGGCTGGAAGGTCGAGCTCCTCGAGCGCACCGAGAGCGACCTCGGCGGCTACAAGGACGTCCAGGTCGCGATCAAGTCGAACTCCTCCGACCCCGCGCAGGGCGTCTGGGCGCACCTGAAGTACGAGGGCGGCGTGCACCGCGTGCAGCGGGTCCCGCAGACCGAGTCGCAGGGGCGCATCCACACCTCGACGACCGGCGTGCTGGTCTTCCCCGAGGTGGACGAGCCCGAAGAGGTCGAGATCAACCAGAACGACCTCAAGATCGACGTGTACCGGTCCTCCGGTCCCGGCGGTCAGTCGGTGAACACGACGGACTCCGCGGTCCGCATCACGCACCTGCCCACGGGCATCACGGTCGCGATGCAGAACGAGAAGTCCCAGCTGCAGAACCGTGAGGCCGGCATGCGTGTCCTGCGTGCCCGCATCCTGGCCAAGCAGCAGGAGGAACTGGACGCCCTGGCGTCGGACGCCCGTCGTTCGCAGATCCGCGGGATGGACCGTTCGGAGCGCATCCGCACGTACAACTTCCCGGAGAACCGGATCGCGGACCACCGCACCGGGTACAAGGCGTACGACCTCGACCGCGTCATGAACGGTGCGCTCGAGCCCGTCATCGAGTCCGCCATCCGTGCGGACGAAGAGGCACGTCTGGCCGCCGTCGGCGACCAGAACGCCTAGGAACACTGCCCTGGAGGCCCGGATCACCCCCGACACGCCCCCCACGTTCGCAGCGGATCGCCTCCTCGACGAGGCGACCGCTGCGCTCGTCGCGCACGGGGTCCCGACCCCGCGCGTGGACGCGGAGCTCCTGCTCGCCTGGGCGACCGACACCTCGCGCGGCGCCGTGCAGGCCCGCGCGATGACCGGCGGCGCGATCGCGGGGGAGCACGTCGAGCGCTTCCGCCAGGCGGTCGCGCGGCGCGCCACACGCCTGCCGCTGCAGCACATCACCGGCGAGGCGCACTTCCGCGCGCTGACCCTGGCGGTCGGACCCGGGGTGTTCGTGCCCCGGCCGGAGACCGAGTCCGTCGTGCAGTTCGGCATCGACGCGCTCCGGGCGACCGCGGTGCCCGAGCCGATCGCCGTCGACCTCGGGTCGGGCAGCGGCGCCATCGCGATCGCCATGGACACCGAGGTGCCGAACGCCCTGGTGTACGCCGTCGAGCGATCGGCCGACGCGCTGCCCTGGACCCGGCGGAACGTCGAGACGTACGGCGGCACGGTCCGACTCGTCGAGGGCGACCTGGCCGACGCGTTCCCGGAACTCGATGGCTCGGTCTCGGTCGTCGTGTCGAACCCGCCGTACGTGCCGGACGACGCGATCCCGATCGACCCCGAGGTCCGCGACCACGACCCGGCGCTCGCGCTCTACGGCGGCGCCGACGGGCTCGACGCGGTCCGTGCCCTCACCGAGACCGCGTGGCGGCTCCTGGTGCCGGGCGGGTTGCTCGTCATCGAGCACGCGGAGCCACAGGGCGCAGCCGTGCGCGAGGTGCTGGCGCGCCGGGGGTTCCGTTCCCCGGAGACGCACGTGGACCTGACGGGACGCGACCGCACGACCACCGCCACGCGCTGACCGGGGCCGAGCCGGGCCTCCCGTCCGGGCCGAGCCGCGCGTCTACGCAGCGCGCGTTCCGCGTGTGGGAGGTCGTTTCGCGCGTGGGGAGTTGTTTCGCGCTTGGGGAGTTGTTTCGCGCGTAGGGGGTCGTTCCTTCCGACTCCCTACGCGCGTTCTCACTTCCCAGCGCACGCGCGATGGGAAGGAACGCGCGCAGTGTGTCTACGCGACGGTGGCGTCCGAGCGGGCCGCGACGAAGGCGCGGACCGCGTCGCGGAGGTCCGTGTCGTGCTCGACGAGCACGGCGGTGATGCCGACGGACCGGGCGCCCTCGACGTTCTCCGGCATGTCGTCCGCGAAGAACGTGTCCTCGGGGCGGGCGCCGTGGTGCTCGAGGGCCCGGAGGAACACCTCGGGCTCGGGCTTGCGCGCACCGAAGTTGCTCGACGTGTCCAGGTGCTCGCCGAACAGCGGCGGCAGGGACGGTGCCCAGCGGTGGATCCAGCGCCCCGCGAGCGGCCCGTTGTTCGTGAGCAGCGCGACACGGCCGTGCTCACTGGCGATGCGGACGGCCTCGATGCGCTCGGGCAGCTCGGTCATCGCAGCACCGCGGATGCGCGCCCACTCGGCCTCGGGCACCTCGCACTCCATCGCGGCCTCGAACGCGGCGAGGTAGGCGTCGCCGTCGGGGAAGTGGCCGGCCTCGGCCCGCATCTCACCGCCGGTGCGCCACCAGCGGCGTCGGAGCTCGTCGAGCTCGTGCCCGGTGAGCTCGGTGAGACCCGCCATCCGGGTCTTCCAGTCGTACCGGACGAGCACGTCGTCCATGTCGAAGAGGAACAGGAGTCGGGGCGCAGGCGTCTCGTTCACGATGTCCACCATTGTGTCGCACTATCATCGTCGAGTCATGGCATCCCGATACGACTGCAACGACCCCGACGGGCTCCTGACCGGGATGCGGCTCGCGCGCGCAGCACTCGGCCGGGGCGAACTCGTCGTGGTCCCCACCGACACCGTGTACGGCCTCGCTGCCGACGCCTTCAACCAGGCCGCCGTCCAGCGCCTCCTCGACGCGAAGGGACGCACCCGGCAGTCACCGCCGCCGGTGCTCATCCCCGGGCCGCCGACGCTCGACGCGCTCGCGAGCGAGGTCCCGCAGCAGGTCCGCGACCTCGTCGCCGAGTTCTGGCCCGGTGGACTCACCGTCATCCTGCGGTCGCAGCCGTCCCTCGACTGGGACCTCGGCGAGACTCGGGGGACCGTGGCGCTCCGGATGCCGGACTCGCGGATCGCGCTCGAGCTCCTGCAAGAGGTGGGGCCGCTCGCGGTGTCCTCCGCGAACTCCACGGGCGACCCCGCTGCGATGGACATCGACGCTGCCGAAGCGATGCTCGGCGACAGCGTCGCGGTCTACCTCGACGGTGGATCGCTCGCCCCCCACGACGGGTTCGAGGCCTCGACCGGCTCGACCATCGTCGACGCCACGGGCCTGTCGACGGGGGACGGTCTGCGGATCGTGCGCCACGGCGTCATCCCGGACTCCGAGATCGAACGGGTCGTGGGGGCCGACCTCGTCACATGAAGTACTACCTGCTCGCGGGGCTGATCTCGGCGGTCGTGAGCTTCCTCGTGAGCTGGCTCGTCTGGAAGCTCGGGATCCGCTACAAGTGGTACCCGAAGGTCCGCGAGCGAGACGTGCACCGGACGCCGACCCCGCGGCTCGGCGGGATCGCGATGTTCATCGGGATCATCGTCTCGCTGCTCTGCGCGTGGTTCGTCTTCCCGGAGATCGCGGGTGTGGACTACTTCCGGCTCGTCTTCGCGGAACCGCAGCGCGTGCTCGCGGTGCTGGCGGGGGCGACGATCATCGTGGTGCTCGGTGTCGCCGACGACATCTGGGACCTCGACTGGATGACGAAGCTCGCGGGGCAGATCATCGCCGCCGGCATCCTCGCCTGGCAGGGCGTCGCGATCGTGTCGCTCCCGATCGGCAACTCCCTCGGCGTCGGCTCGTCCTACATGAGCCTGATCTTCACCGTGCTGGCGGTCGTCCTGGTGATGAACGCCGTGAACTTCATCGACGGGCTCGACGGCCTCGTCGCCGGGGTCGCGATCATCGCCGGTGGGGTGTTCTTCCTCTACACGTTCTTCATCAACCGCGTGGTCGTGCAGACGGAGTTCTTCTTCAACCTGCCGTCACTGTTGACCGCGGTCCTCGTGGGGGCGTGCTTCGGCTTCCTGATCCTGAACTGGCACCCGGCGAAGCTCTTCATGGGCGACGCCGGCGCGCTGCTCGTCGGCTTCCTGATGGCCACGAGCGCCGTCTCGATCACGGGCAACATCGACCCGGCCGCGGTGCGCACCCGGACGGACCTGCTGCCGGCCTTCATCCCGATCCTGCTGCCGTTCGCGATCCTCATCGTGCCGATCCTCGACTTCGGCCTCGCGGTGTTCCGTCGCCTGAGCGCCGGGAAGTCGCCGTTCTCCGCAGACCGCAAGCACCTGCACCACCGGCTGCTCGACATGGGGCACTCGCACTTCCACGCGGTGCTGATCTTCTACGCGTGGACGGCGACCGTCGCGATCGGCTGTCTGCTCTTCCTGTTCGTCGAGTGGTGGTGGGTGGTCGCGTTCGTCGCGGTCGGCTTCACCATCTGCGCGATCGCCACGTTCGCGCCGCTCGGGCGGAAGCGCACCGAGATCCGCGTGCAGACCGCCGGGGCTGCCGGAGTCGTCGACGCCAGCCTCGACCCGCTGGACCGTGCCGCGGCCGCCCGTGACGGGCGTCCCGTGACGGGGCCGTCGCGGACCGCTCGTGCAGCGCGGTCCGCGCCGTCCGGCCGTTCCGCGTCATCCGCCCCGTCCGCCCCTGCCGCACCGTCGGCCCCTTCCGCCTCGTCCGACAGCTCGACCTCTGGAGACCACTCGTGACCGCACCGAACGGACTCGACCACGTCCGTCCCGTCTTCCGCCGGATCCTCGTGCAGGGAGCCGTCCTGGCGGCCGCACTCGCGGTCGTGGGCGGTCTCGTCGGGTTCCTCGTCGCCGGGGGACCGGGACTCGCCGGCGGACTGATCGGCGCGGTGATGAGCGTGGTGTTCTGCGGGCTGACCGCGGTGAGCGTGCTGCTGGCGATCCGGTTCTCCGGCGGGCAGATGATCTCCGGCGCGTTCTTCGGCACGATCATGGGGATGTTCCTCGTGAAGTTCGTGCTCTTCATCGTGGTGCTCGTGCTGTTGAAGGACCGCGACTGGGTGAGCACGCCCGTCCTGGCGATCGCGATCATCGTCGGGGTCATCGGCTCGCTCGTCATCGACGTGACGGTGATCAGCAAGGCGCGCGTGCCGATCGACGTCCGGCTCCCCGGCGCAGCGTCCACTCCGGAAGGCTCCGCGGAGCCTGAGAAGGACGACCCGCGCGTCTGAGAGCCCGGGAAGGCTCTCACACCTGGTAGTGTTTGTTGCGTCCGCGTCCGGAGCCTCGCTCGGAGCGGACAGCCTCCACACAGTCCACCATCGCGTGCCATGATGTGCGCGCGCCGACACAGGAGACAGCGCTGCTATCCCACGCTCTTCCCCTGTCCCTCACCGCTGCGGCCAACACCGTTGCGGCGGGGAGCAGTAAGGCCGCCGAGTTCCATGGTCCGTCGATCAACGAGTTCTTCCCGGACGCGATCTTCTTCGCCGGGACGCCGTTCGAGATCGATCGCGTCGTCATCATCCGCTTCATCGCGGTCGCAGTGCTCCTCGTCTTCGCGTTCGCGGGCACCCGCGCACTGAAGCTCGTCCCGAACCGCGGACAGGCGTTCATCGAGTACGGCTTCGACGTCGTGCGACGGAACACCTTCGACAACCTGGGCGAGAAGGACGGCAAGCGCTTCCTGCCGCTCCTCGCGTCGATCTTCTTCGGCGTGCTGTTCATGAACCTGACGGGTCTGATCCCGGGGCTGAACCTCGCCGGCACCAGCCGCATCGCGATGCCGATGATCCTCGCGCTCATCGCGTACGTCGCCTTCATCTACGCCGGTCTCCGCAAGCACCCGGGCACGTTCCTCCGGAACTCGCTCTTCCCGCCCGGGGTGCCGTGGTACCTGTACATCATCGTGACGCCGATCGAGCTCGTCTCGACCTTCGTCCTCCGCCCGGTCACGCTGACCCTGCGACTCCTGATGAACATGGTCGTCGGGCACCTGCTGCTCGTCCTGTTCTTCTCGGCAACGCAGTTCTTCTTCTTCGACGCCTCGCTCGGCTTCAAGGCCTTCGGCATCGGGACCATCGCCTTCGGCATCGCGTTCAGCTTCTTCGAGATCCTCGTCGCGCTGCTCCAGGCCTACGTCTTCATGCTCCTCACCGCCGTCTACATCCAGCTGGCGCTGGCCGACGAGCACTGATTCCTCACTGACCCCCTACGGGACCGGCATCCGTCGGACCCGCACCTCGAAAGGAAAACACGTGGACGCAACGACCGTTCTCGCGGAGATCAACGGCAACATCGCGACGGTTGGCTACGGCCTCGCAGCGATCGGCCCGGCCATCGGCGTCGGCATCGTCGTCGGCAAGACGATCGAGTCCGTCGCTCGCCAGCCCGAGCTCCAGGGCCGCCTGACGACCCTCATGTACATCGGTATCGCCTTCACCGAGGCCCTCGCCTTCATCGGCATCGCCACGTACTTCATCTTCACCTCGTAAGGCTTCTCGATGAACACTGCACTCATCATCGCGGCGGAGGAAACGCACAACCCGTTGATCCCGCCGGTGTACGACATCGTGTGGTCGCTGGTGGCCTTCGTCATCATCTTCCTGGTGTTCTGGCGTGTCGTCACGCCGCGCATCACGAAGATGCTCGATGAGCGCACCGAGGCCATCGAGGGTGGCATCAAGAAGGCGGAAGCCGCGCAGGAGCAGGCCGCAGCCGCGCTCGACGAGTACAACAAGCAGCTCGCCGACGCCCGTGCCGAAGCCTCCCGCATCCGCGAGCAGGCCCGTGCCGACGCCACGGCGATCGGCAACGAGGTCCGCGAGCAGGCATCCGCCGACGCAGCGCGCATCACGTCGAACGCCCAGGCGCAGATCGAGGCGGAGCGCCAGAGCGCGCTCCAGTCGCTCCGCTCCGAGGTCGGCTCGCTCGCACTCGACCTCGCGTCGGGTGTCATCGGCGAGTCCCTCAAGGACGACGCCAAGGCCACCGCGGTCGTCGACCGCTTCCTCGCCGACCTCGAGTCGACGAACAGCGCCGACGCGTCGCAGGCCGAGACGGAGCGCTGAGCATGCGGAGCGCCACCAGAGCAGCACTCTCGTCCACGCAGGCGGTGCTCGCCGACCTCGGCGGCAACGCCGACCTGGCGAGCGGTGCTGAGATCCTCGCCGCAGGGCGAGTGGTCGCCGGTGCGTCCCAGCTCCTCACGCTGCTGGCCGACCCGACCGCCGACATCGTCGGCAAGAAGGCCGTCGTCGACCGGGTCTTCGCCGGACAGTCCGACGCCACGCGCGCCGTGCTGACCGCCGTCGCCGGTTCCCGCTGGTCCTCCCAGCAGGACCTGCTCGCCGGCATCGAGGACGCGGGCATCCGTGCCGTCGCGGCCACGGCCGAGGCGGGCACCCCGATCGAAGCGGAGCTGTTCGCCTTCGAGACCGCTGTTCGTTCGGACGCCGGCCTCGAGCTGGCGCTCGGCACGAAGCTCGGCAGCCCGGAGCAGAAGAGCGCGCTCGTCGAGCGCCTCATCGGCAGCAAGTCGTCGCCGCAGACCGTGACGATCCTGTCGGCACTGGTCCAGCAGCCGCGCGGCCGCCGGATCGGTGAACTGGTCCGGGATGCCTCGCGCATCGTCGCCGACCAGGCCGAGAAGGTCGTGGCGACGGTCATCACTGCCACTGCGCTGTCGGAAGCACAGGCGGCTCGCGTCGCCCGCGGGCTGTCGGCGCGCTACGGCAAGGACATCATCGTCAACCACGTCGTCGACCCCAGGGTCGTCGGCGGGGTCCGGGTGCAGGTCGGTGGCGACGTCATCGACGGCACCGTGTCCACGCGCCTCGCCGACCTCCGGCTCCAGCTCGCCGGCTGAGCGTACGGTCGAACCGACACCCCAAGTCCACAACGGGAACTGTCCCCACCGGGCAGCATCACCCTCTCGGAGCCGAAGGGCCCCGGAAACCAACAAGGAAAATCCCATGGCAGACATCACCATCAGCCCCGATGAGATCCGTGATGCCCTGAAGGACTTCGTCTCGAACTACGAGCCGACGAAGGCCTCCACGGCCGAGGTCGGGCACGTCACCGACGCCGGTGACGGCATCGCCCACGTCGAAGGCCTCCCCGGCGTCATGGCCAACGAGCTCATCCGCTTCGAGGACGGCACGCTCGGCCTCGCGCAGAACCTCGACGAGGACTCGATCGGCGCCATCGTGCTCGGCGAGTTCGCCGGTGTCGAAGAGGGCCAGGAAGTCACCCGCACCGGCGAGGTCCTCTCGGCCCCGGTCGGCGACGGCTTCCTCGGTCGCGTCGTCGACCCGCTCGGCGCCCCGATCGACGGTCTCGGCGAGATCGCGGCCGAGGGTCGTCGTGCCCTCGAGCTCCAGGCTCCCGGCGTCATGTCCCGCAAGTCGGTGCACGAGCCGCTCCAGACCGGCATCAAGGCGATCGACGCCATGATCCCCGTCGGCCGTGGCCAGCGTCAGCTGATCATCGGCGACCGCCAGACCGGCAAGACGGCGATCGCGATCGACACGATCATCAACCAGAAGGCCAACTGGGAGTCGGGCGACGAGGACAAGCAGGTCCGCTGCATCTACGTCGCCATCGGCCAGAAGGGCTCCACGATCGCCTCCGTCAAGGGTGCGCTCGAGGACGCCGGCGCGATGGAGTACACGACCATCGTCGCCGCCCCGGCCTCCGACCCGGCCGGCTTCAAGTACCTCGCCCCGTACACCGGTTCGGCCATCGGCCAGCACTGGATGTACCAGGGCAAGCACGTCCTCATCATCTTCGATGACCTGTCGAAGCAGGCCGAGGCCTACCGTGCGGTGTCGCTCCTCCTGCGTCGTCCGCCGGGACGCGAGGCCTACCCGGGCGACGTCTTCTACCTGCACTCCCGTCTGCTGGAGCGTTGCGCGAAGCTGTCCGACGAGCTCGGCGCCGGTTCGATGACGGGTCTCCCGATCATCGAGACCAAGGCGAACGACGTCTCGGCGTACATCCCGACCAACGTCATCTCCATCACCGACGGCCAGATCTTCCTGCAGTCGGACCTCTTCAACGCGAACCAGCGTCCGGCTGTCGACGTGGGCATCTCGGTGTCCCGCGTCGGTGGTGACGCCCAGGTGAAGTCGATCAAGAAGGTCTCCGGCACGCTCAAGCTCGAGCTGGCGCAGTACCGCTCGCTCGAGGCCTTCGCGATGTTCGCGTCCGACCTCGACCAGGCGTCGCGTCGTCAGCTGGACCGTGGTGCTCGCCTCACCGAGCTCCTCAAGCAGCCGCAGTACTCGCCGTACCCGGTGGAGGAGCAGGTCGTCTCGATCTGGGCCGGCACCAACGGCAAGCTCGACACGGTCCCCGTCGCCGACGTGCTCCGCTTCGAGTCCGAGCTGCTCGACCACCTGCGTCGCAACTCCGACGTGCTCACGACCCTGCGCGAGACGAACCAGCTCAGCGACGACACCGTCGCCGAGATGGGCAAGCAGATCGACGAGTTCACGAAGAGCTTCCAGACGAGCGACGGCAAGACCCTCGGGTCGGAGCAGGTCCAGGCCGCTGACGCCGAGGACGTCGACCAGGAGCAGATCGTCAAGGGTCGTCGCTAGATGGCAGCCCAGGTCCGGGTCTACCGACAGCGAATCAAGTCCGCGAAGACCACGAAGAAGGTCACGCGCGCCATGGAGTTGATCTCGGCGTCGCGGATCCAGAAGGCCCAGGCCCGCATGGCCGCGTCCGGTCCGTACTCGCGTGCGGTGACCCGGGCCGTGTCGGCCGTGGCGACGTTCTCGAACGTCGACCACGTGCTGACCACCGAACCCGAGTCGTCGACCCGCGCAGCCGTGGTGCTGTTCACCTCGGACCGCGGCCTGAACGGCGCGTTCAGCACGAACGTCCTCAAGCAGGGCGAGGAGCTCGCCTCCCTGCTCCGCAGCGAGGGCAAGGACGTCGTCTACTACCTCGTCGGTCGCAAGTCCGTCGGGTACTTCGCGTTCCGTGAGCGTTCGTCCGAGCAGCAGTGGGTCGGCAACACCGACCAGCCCGAGTTCTCGACGGCCAAGGAGATCGGCGACGCGGTCGTGTCGAAGTTCCTCCAGGACACGGCAGAGGGCGGCGTGGACGAGATCCACATCGTGTTCAACCGCTTCCTGAGCCTCGCGACCCAGGAGCCGCAGGTCGTCCGCCTGCTCCCGCTCGAGGTCGTCGACGGCGTCGACGAGCCGACGGACAACGAGCCGCTCCCGCTCTACGAGTTCGAGCCGGACGCCGACGCGGTGCTCGACTCGCTGCTCCCGGTCTACATCGAGAGCCGCATCTTCAACGCCATGCTGCAGTCGGCTGCTTCCGAGCACGCCGCACGGCAGAAGGCGATGAAGGCGGCCAGCGACAACGCCGACTCGCTGATCCGTGACTTCACCCGACTCGCGAACAACGCGCGTCAGGCCGAGATCACACAGCAGATCTCCGAGATCGTCGGCGGCGCCGACGCCCTCTCGTCGAAGAAGAAGTAGTCCGCGTCGTTCGCGGACAGCAACCCACCCTCAGGAAGGCACCAGCCATGACCGACACCGCTACCACCGCGGTCGAGACGTCGTCGGCGCCCGGTGTCGGCCGGATCGCCCGTGTCACGGGCCCCGTCGTCGACATCGAGTTCCCGCACGACGCAATCCCGGAGATGTACAACCTCCTCTTCACGACGATCACCATCGGTGACTCGTCGCAGGAGATCGGCCTCGAGGTCGCGCAGCACCTCGGCGACGACCTGGTCCGTGCCATCTCCCTGAAGCCGACCGACGGCCTCGTCCGTGGTCAGGAAGTCCGTGACTCGGGCGCCCCGATCTCGGTCCCCGTCGGCGACGTCACCAAGGGCAAGGTCTTCGACGTGCTGGGCAACGTGCTCAACAGCGACGAGAAGCTCGAGATCACCGAGCGCTGGCCGATCCACCGCAAGGCCCCGGCCTTCGACCAGCTCGAGTCCAAGACCTCGATGTTCGAGACCGGCATCAAGTCGATCGACCTCCTCACCCCGTACGTGCAGGGTGGCAAGATCGGTCTCTTCGGTGGTGCGGGCGTCGGCAAGACCGTCCTCATCCAGGAGATGATCCAGCGCGTCGCGCAGGACCACGGCGGTGTGTCGGTGTTCGCCGGTGTCGGCGAGCGCACCCGTGAGGGCAACGACCTCATCGGTGAGATGGAAGAGGCGGGGGTCTTCGACAAGACCGCCCTCGTGTTCGGCCAGATGGACGAGCCGCCGGGAACGCGTCTCCGTGTCGCCCTGTCGGCGCTGACGATGGCGGAGTACTTCCGCGATGTCCAGAAGCAGGACGTGCTCCTCTTCATCGACAACATCTTCCGCTTCACGCAGGCCGGCTCCGAGGTCTCGACGCTGCTCGGCCGCATGCCGTCCGCGGTGGGCTACCAGCCGAACCTCGCCGACGAGATGGGTGTGCTCCAGGAGCGCATCACCTCGACGCGTGGTCACTCGATCACCTCGCTGCAGGCGATCTACGTCCCGGCTGACGACTACACCGACCCGGCGCCGGCGACCACGTTCGCGCACCTCGACGCCACCACGGAGCTCTCCCGCGAGATCGCGTCGCAGGGTCTCTACCCGGCGATCGACCCGCTGACCTCGACGTCGCGCATCATGGACCCCCGGTACCTGGGCGCTGACCACTACGAGACGGCGACGCGCGTCAAGCAGATCCTCCAGAAGAACAAGGAACTGCAGGAGATCATCGCCATCCTCGGTGTCGACGAGCTCTCCGAAGAGGACAAGATCACGGTCGAGCGCGCTCGTCGTATCCAGCAGTTCCTCTCGCAGAACACGTACATGGCCAAGAAGTTCACGGGCGTCGAGGGCTCCACGGTGCCGCTGAAGGACACGATCGAGTCCTTCCGCGCGATCGCCGACGGTGAGTTCGACCACGTGGCCACGCAGGCCTTCTTCAACGTCGGTGGCATCAACGACGTCGAAGAGAAGTGGGCGCAGATCCAGAAGGAGAACCGCTGAGATGGCGGGTCTCACCGTGAGTGTCGTCTCGGCAGACCGCGAGGTCTGGACGGGCGACACCACCATGGTCGTCGCACGCACGACGGAAGGCCAGATCGGCATCCTGGCGGGTCACGAGCCGATGCTCGCGATCCTCGCCCAGGGCCAGGTCCGCATCACGCGCGCCGACGGCTCGACCGTCGCGGTCGACGCTGAGGACGGCTTCCTCTCCGTCGAGCACGACACGGTCACGATCGTGGCGCGGCAGGCCGCGCTGGCGTCCTGACCGGACTGACCGTCCTCCTCCCGCCTTCGGAGACGAAGCGGGAGGGCGGGGAACCGGGCAGCACACTCGATCTGGGTGTGCTCTCGTTCCCGGAACTGACCCGAGAGCGGGCCGCGGTGATCACCGCGGCCCGCTCCGTCAGTTCCGAGGAGTCCTCGGCGCGGACGGCGTTGAAGCTCGGTCCGAAGTCGATCAGCGAGCGGTTCCGGAACCTCGCGCTCGAGACCTCGCCGACGCTGCCGGCGATCGAGAGGTACACCGGTGTGCTCTACGACCCGCTCGACGTCCCGGCGGCGTCCGACGAGGCCCGCGCCTGGTGGTCCCGGCACGTGGTCGTGCAGTCCGCGATGTTCGGACCGATCGGTGCGGGGGACCCGATCCCTGCGTACCGCCTGTCGCACGACTCGCGGCTCGCGCCGCTGCGGCTCGCCGCGCACTGGCCCGCCGTCTCCTCGCATGCGCTCGCGTCGCGTGCTGACGGGTTGGTGCTCGACCTCCGTTCCGAGGGGTACCGAGCGCTCGGCCCCGTCGGGGGTGCCGTGGCACTGCGCGTGGTGAGCGTCGACGGTTCTGGCCGTCGCAAGGCACTGAACCACTGGAACAAGACGGCGAAGGGGCGCCTGGTGTCGCTGCTCGGGCGGACCGGTGCCGAGGTCGGGTCGATGGACGACCTCGTCGGCTGGGCGCGTGGAGCCGGCGTGGTGCTCGAACAGGTCGACGGTGGGTGGGACCTCGTGGCGGAGAGCCTGGAGCCCGTCCGGATCTGACCGGCTCGGTCGTTCCTGCACAGGCAGGGTGATCGGTCGCGTTCTCCACGGGGTCCGGTCCGGCACCGGCCTGGAGGCTCGGATCACGCTTCGATGGCGACATGAACCCAGACGCCATGACCTCCACCGCTGACCCGTACGTCCGCTACCCGCGTGAGATCGCTGCCGCGGTCACACTGCCGGTGGCCGCCACGGCGCTCGTCACGCCGGGCACCGACCCGCCGTCGCCCGGTGCCAGGTCCGCGATCGGCACCGCGTGCGGAGCGCTGGCCACCCGGATGGCGCTGATCCGCTTCCTGGCGGCGCCGACCGCGGGGGAGCGCGCTGCCGGGGTTCGCCCCTTCGATCCCTTCCGTGATCCCACGCCGCTCGCGCTGCACGGGCAGGGGCCGTCCCCGGACCGTGACCGCATCCGCATCGCGGGGGACCGCGCTGTCGCCGTGTGGCACGGGTGGAAGGCACAGGGATCACCGCGCGACGACCGGCGGGGTGTCGCCGGGGCACTGGCCCTCGGCGCCTGGTGCTCCTGGGCGCTCGGGTCGTCGGCGCGGGCCGCGGTCCGGGCGCAGTACGCGCTCGACACCGTGCCGGACGACGCCCTCGCCGGGCTGGTGCAGCGCTCGTGCGCCGCCCGTTCCGCTCCGTCGTGGCAAGGGTGATGCGCGGTGCACCGGATCGTCTACGGTGGTGGTGACCACGCAGGAAGGGCACCACGTGCACGACGACGACGCCGACGACATCGAGGACACGGTGCTCCGTCCTCGGGTGTCCCGTCCGTCGGGGGTCGACGGCGCACGTGACGACGCCCTCGACGATGCGCTGGGGGACACGGTCATCCGTGCTCCGCGGCCCGCTCGCGCCGAGGAGCCGGACGCCCTCGACGACACGGTGGTGCGTGCAGGGGGAACCGACCACGTGCCCTGGACGCCACCGGGCGACGGCCGTGCGGCCGGTCTGCCGGGGGCGACCACGGGCCTCCCGGCGGTCGCGGAGCCGGTGCGCACCCGCGTTCCGTCGATCCGGATCGGCGACCGTGTGATCCGTCTCGACCGTCCGGTGGTCGTCGGCCGACGGCCGGCACTCCCGCGCATCGTGCGCGGCCCGGAACCAGAGCTCGTGACGGTGCGGTCCCCGAGCGGGCTGGTGTCGTCGTCGCACCTGCTCCTGCACGCCGAGGGCGAAGTGGCGGTGGTCGACGACCTCCGTTCGACCAACGGGACCCTCGTCCGGCCGGCCGGGGCTCCGGCGTACCGGATGCCGTCCGGTGCGTCGATCGTCGCGCTGACGGGTACGGTAGTCGAGATCGGGGACGGGGTCGCCATCGAGATCCTCTCGCCGCACCTCCGGGTGACCCCGCCGCCGGACGGATTCCCGCCGTTCCAGCACCAGCCTCCGATCACCCGTTGACCGGCACGCCCCGAACCCCCAGAGAGCGATCCAGAACGTGACCGAACTCGGCCGAGCCGCCGCCGCCCACGCCATCGACGTCCCGGGCAGGGACGGCGCCACCCTCACGCTCTCGTGGGGTGCCGCGACCGACGTCGGTCGTCGTCGCGACCACAACGAGGACAGCTACATCGTCGAAGCGCCGTTCTTCGTCGTCGCCGACGGCATGGGCGGTCACCTCGCCGGTGACCGCGCGAGCGACGCCGTGGTCCGTCGCCTCGGTGACGCGGTGGACGGGCCGTTCGGCAGCCGTCAGGAGATCCAGCGTGCCCTGCTGCTCGCGACGGCCGACATCGAACGTGCTGCCGGGGGCAACGCGATCGGCGCCGGCACGACCGTCACCGGGCTCGCGCTCGTGGCGTCGCACGGGCAGCCCGCCGCGCTCGTCTTCAACGTCGGGGACTCCCGCACGTACCGGGTGGAGGACGGGGTGCTCCGTCGGATCACCGTCGACCACTCCGTCGTGCAGGAGATGGTGGACGCCGGCGTCCTCCGTGCCGAGGACGCCGAGGCGCACCCGGACAGCAACGTCATCACCCGTGCCGTGGGCTTCGGCGAGCCGCCGTCGCCGGACTGGTGGACCCTGCCACTCCGGACCGGTGACCGGTACATCGTCTGCTCGGACGGGCTGACGAAGGAGATCGGCGACGCCGGCATCGGCCGGATCGCCGCGAAGGTCACCGACCCGCAGGAACTCGCCGAGCGGCTGGTCGGGGACGCCCTCGTCGCCGGCGGCCGGGACAACGTCACGGTCGTCGTGCTGCAGGTCGACGGAGCGCCGACCGACGGCGACCTCGAGGACACGCTGCCCCGCCACTGAACCGGCCGCCGAACTGCCCCCCGAACTGGGGGACGGTGGCCGTCCACCGGATGCTGGTGTGCAGTGTTCCGGTGTCTCGCTTCCGTAGGATGGAAGGCCGCGACGTACAACGGGCCGTGTCGGCCGGAGGGGAGCGAACGATGGCCCGACGCCTGCCGTCGACACCCCCTGTCATCCCCGGGTTCAGCCCGGTCCACGTGCTCGGCTCCGGCGGGTTCGCCGACGTCTTCCTCTACGAGCAGGACATGCCGCGCCGTCAGGTCGCGGTGAAGGTCCTGCTCGACGAAGTGGTCGACGACCGGGTCCGCCAGATGTTCCAGGCCGAGGCGAACCTGATGGCGCGCCTCAGCACGCACCCCTCGATCCTCACCGTCTTCCAGGCGAGCGTGGCGGCGGACGGCCGTCCCTACCTGGTGATGGAGCTCTGCTCGTCCTCGCTCAGCGAGCGCTACCGGCGTGAACCCGTCCCGGTGTCCGAGGTCCTCTCGATCGGGATCCGGATCGGGTCCGCGCTCGAGACCGCGCACCGCGAAGGCGTGCTGCACCGCGACATCAAGCCCTCGAACATCCTGCTCACCGCGTACGGCAACCCGGTCCTGTCGGACTTCGGCATCGCCGCGACGATCGGTGGGACGGACCCGGACGAACCGATCGGCATGTCGATCCCGTGGTCGGCGCCCGAAGTCCTCATCGACGAGTCGCGCGGCACGATCCAGTCCGAGGTCTACGCCCTGGCGGCCACCGTGTTCTCGCTCCTCGCGGGCCGCAGCCCGTTCGAGGTGGTCGGCGGCAAGAACGGCGCGTCGGACCTGATGTCCCGCATCGACAAGGGCGGCGTGAAGCCCACCGGCCGAGCGGACGTCCCGCCGTCGCTCGAGCGACTGCTCGCGACGGCGATGTCCCGGAAGACGCAGCTCCGGCCGGGCACCGTGATGGAGCTCGTCCGCGGCTTCCAGCAGGTCCAGGCCGAACTCGGCCTGCCGCAGACCGCGGCGGACGTCGCCGTGGAAGCCTGGTCCATCGCCACGCCGTCCCCGGACGGCGACCGCACCATGGTCCGCGAACTGCAGCCCCCGAGCCGCGTCGGCCGTCGCCGACGCACGCGTCGACCGGTGCAGGGCGGCGTCGCGGCCACCGGGTCGCGGAGCGTCGGCACCGTCCACCGCACCGGCTCGGTCACCCGCGGACGGCGTCGTTCCCGCCGGACGGTCGTGTGGGTGAGCTCGCTCGCCGCCGTGGTCGTCCTCGCCCTCGCCGCGACGACCGTGGTGCTCGTGTCCCGCGTCGGCTCCGGCGCGATCCCGACCGTGGCGGACGTCCGGGCGTCCTCCTCGTCGGAGTCGGTGACGTTCCGCTGGTCCGACCCCGGCCTCCACAACGGCGACACCTACGTGATCTCCTCGAACGGTGCGTCGAGCCAGCAGTCCGGCACCTCGTTCGTGGTCTCCGGCAGCAAGGGCGACGAAGAGTGCATCTCCGTCGCCGTGAACCGTGACGGCAAGACCGGCGTCGCGAGCGCCGAACGGTGCGCGACGATCGGCAGCGGGTCGTGATCCGACGTCTCCTGACGCAGCACCGGTCGGCAGCGGTGACGCTCGGGGTCTCGGTGCTCGTCGGTGCGCTCGTCGCCGGCGCCGCCGTCGTGTCGAGCGGCTACCACACACAGCGTGTGGCGCTCGGCGACGGGACCGTGTGGGTCCCCTCGGCCGAGTACGGCGCCGTCGGTCGCGCGAACACCGCCGTCCTGCAGCTGAACACCGCCATCGAGGCATCGTCCGACTCCCTGTCCGTGCTGCAGCGCGGCTCGACCGTCTACAGCGTGGACGAGACGAAGGGCACGGTCGCGAAGGTGGACGTCGCCGACGCCACCGTCGGGGACGCCGTCACCCTGCCGTCGGGCTCGCCCCAGGTGTTCTTCGCTGGCCGAACCGCGGTCATCGGCAACCAGGACACCGGTGAGCTCTGGTCGACGCCCGCGTCCGACCTCGACGAGTTCGACGCCTCGACCAAGGCGGACCTGACCCTCGGCGCCGATGCGGTCTTCGATGCCTCCGACGACCACGTCGCCGTCTACTCACCCCGCACCGGGACCGCCTCCCTGGTCGACGTCGGCACGACGCTCTCCGTCGCGAAGCGGTGGACCGTGCGGATGGACCGGAAGGACGACTTCCAGGTCGCGGCCGTCGGCACCCACGTCGCGGTGCTCGACCGGACCGACGGCACCCTGTCGGTCGACGGCGCCGAGGTCGACCTCGGCGACCGGGTCGGGGGGTCCCCGTCGCTCCAGCGGTCGACCACCGACGGCGACGCGGTCGTGGTCGCCGGCGCTGCCGGGCTCGTCCGGGTGACGCCGTCCGGCTCGGCGACGAGCACCGCCCTCGCCGTCTCCGGGCGTGCGGCCCGGCCCTACGTGGACGGCTCCTGCACCTACGGGGCCTGGAGCGGCGGTCAGGCGGTCGACACCTGCGCCGGCCGTGCCCTGCAGCGGCTCGACCAGGTGCCGGGCGCCGCGGCGCTGCAGATCGTGCACAACGGCGACACGATCGTCGCGAACGACCCGTCGACCGGCCGTGCGTGGGCGATCGACCGCAGCGGCCAGCTCATCGACAACTGGGCCGACCTCATCAAGCGGGACGACGACCAGCAGCAGGAACAGGTCTCCGACGACGACCCTGAGGTCGAGAAGGACCAGAAGCCGCCGGTCGCGGTCGACGACGACCTGGGCGCTCGTCCGGGACGCACCACGAGCCTCCCGGTCCTGCTCAACGACTACGACCCCAACGGCGACCCGATCGTGGTCAGCGAGATCGGGACGGTCAACGGAGCCGGCGGCTCCGTCGCCATCGTGGACGACGGCCAACGACTCCAGATCACCCTCGGCGACAGCGCCAGCGGCACCGTCTCCTTCCGGTACACGATCACCGACGGCAACGGCGGATCCGCCAGCGCGACGGTACGGGTGTCGGTGCGACCGGACTCCGAGAACGAAGCCCCGCGCCAGGTCCGTGACACCAGCGCCGACGTCGTCCAGAACGGGCACGTGTCCTCGAACGTCCTGGGGGACTGGGTCGACCCGGACGGCGACCCCGTCTACCTGAAGTCGGCGACGGCGTCCGACGGCGACCAGGCGTCGACGACGCCGGACGGTCTGCTCGACTTCCGGAACGCGAGCGGGCGCACGGGGGAGCGGAACGTCCAGCTCGTGGTCAGTGACGGACGGGCCGACGGCCGGGGCTCGCTGACGGTGCACGTCGCGAAGCAGGGCAGTGTCCCGCTCCGCGCCGACGCGTTCCCGGTGCAGGGGTACGCCGGCAAGGCCTTCACGGTCGACCCCCTCGAGCACGTGCGCGGGGGCAACGGCACGGTCACCCTGACGAGCGTCTCGTCGACGAGCGGCGTGACGATCACCCCGAGCTACGACGCCGGCACCTTCCGGGTGCAGGGAGACGCGGTGGGGGACCACCAGGTCGAGTACACGGTGACCGACGGCACGAAGACCGCGAGCGGCATCGTGCGGATCACGGTCCTGGCACCGCCGGACGCCTCCACCGCGCCGATCACCACCCCGAAGACCGTCTTCGTGAACACGCTGTCCACGAAGGACACCGACGTCACCGCGACCGACATCGACCCCGCGGGCGGCGTCCTGCTCGTCACCGCGCTCGACGGCCCGGACCGGACGTCCGGCGTGCAGGCGAGCATCCTCGACCAGCACACCGTCCGGACCACCCTCACAGCGCCCCTCGACGGCCCGGTCACCTTCACCTACACCGAGACGAACGGACTCGCCTCGGCGACCGGCACCGTCACCGTGGTCGAGATCCCGAAGCCCGACCGGATCCAGCCGCCCGTCGCGCAGTCCGACAGCGCGACCGTGCGGGTCGGCGACGTGGCGAACATCGACGTCCTCGCGAACGACACCCAGCCCGAGGGCGAGCCGCTCACCCTGCAGCCCGACCTCGTGCAGAACGTCCCGGGCGACGGCGGTCTGCTCTTCGCCTCCGGGGACCACCTCCGCTACCTCGCGCCCAAGACCCCCGGCAACTACACGGCCGTGTACCGCGTCGCCGGTCCCGACGGGCAGACCGCGGACGCCGCCGTCTCGATCTCCGTCCGTGAGAAGGACAGCGCGACGAACAACCCGCCGGTGCCGGAGACGGTGACCGCGCGGGTCGTGGCCGGGCAGGCCGTGCGGATCTCGATCCCGCTCAACGCGATCGATCCCGACGGCGACTCCGTCCAGCTCGTCGGCGTCGGGTCGAACCCCGACAAGGGCTCCGTGAGCGACGTCGCCGCGGACTCCCTCACCTACGAAGCCGGTGACTACTCCGCGGGGACCGACGAGTTCACGTACACGGTCGTGGACGCCCTCGGCGCCCGTGCGACCGGCACGATCCGCGTCGGCATCGCACCGCGGGCCGAACAGGCCGCCAACCCCGTCGCCGAGGCCGACCACGTGACGATCCGGCCGGGCGGGACGGTCACCGTCCGCGTGCTCCAGAACGACTCCGACCCCGAGGGCGGTGACCTCGCCGTCACGAAGGCCGAACCCACGGCGAAGGACGTCACGGCCAAGGTCCTCCGGAAGCAGGAGATCCGGGTCACCCCGCCGAAGACGGCGAAGTCCGGGGACTTCGCGGTGCTCTACACGGTCGCGAACGAGAACGGCGGCGCGAGCACCGCGTTCCTCACCGTCACCGTCGACAAGGACGCCAGCCCGCTGCGCCCGGAAGTCGACGACACCACCCTCGACCTGCAGGACATCCTGCACCGGCAGAGCGTCACCGTGGACGTCCTCGAGAACGTGTTCTTCGCCGAGGGCTCGACGTCCGACCTGACCGTCGGCGTCGTCGACGGGTACGGCGACACCGCCCGGGTCAACGACACCGGACGCATCGTCGTGCGGCTGACCGACGACTCGCAGGTCATCCCGTTCTCGGTGGCGCGCCAGGACCACCCCGACATCGTGTCGTACGGCTTCATCCACGTGCCCGGCTTCGACGACGCGCTCCCGCAGGTGAACCGGACCGCCGGTGCCATCACCGTCAAGAGCGAGGCGACGGTCCGCATCCCGCTGTCGAAGTACGTCGTGACCGCGAACGGCCAGACCGCGAAGGTGACCGACTCCGGCACGGTGAAGGCCACCCACGCGAACGGCGCCGACCTCGTCGTCGACTCCTCGACGCTGCAGTTCACGTCCGCGAAGCTCTACTACGGCAACGCGTCGATCTCGTTCGAGGTCACCGACGGGTCGAACGCGAACGGCGGCAAGGGACGCGTCGCGACCCTCGTGCTGCCGGTGAAGGTCACTCCGCGGTCGAACCAGCCGCCGGCGTTCACCGGGTCCTCGATCGACATGCAGCCGGGGGACTCGCGGACGATCGACCTCACGAAGCTGACCGACTACCCGTACCCGAAGGACCTGCCCGAGCTGAAGTACTCGGTCGTCAGCCAGCCCGCCTCGGGCACCACGGCGACGATCTCGGGGCAGCGCCTGACCATCAAGGTCGCCGACTCCGCCCGGAAGAACACCACGGCGACGATCGGGGTCGGGGTGGCTGACGCCACGAACTCCGGCCGGTCCGGCCTCGTCCAGGTGGGGATCGTCGCCTCCACCCGACCACTCGTGCAACCCGGCGGCGACAAGGCCACCGTGAAGCGGGGGTCCTCGACCACCATCGACGTGCTCGCCAACGACCAGCCGACCAACCCGTTCCCGGACGAGCGGCTCACTGTGACGAACATCCGCGGACTCGCCGGCGGTCTGCCCTCCGGCGTCACCATCACCCCGAGCGCGGACAAGTCCCGTCTGCAGGTGAGCGTGTCCGACTCCGCGAAGCCCGGCAACACGAACCTGCAGTACCAGGTGTCCGACGCCACGAAGGACGCGGACCGCGCGGTCTGGGGTGACGTCACGATCTCCGTGCAGGACGTCCCCGACGCCCCGGGCGCGCCCACCCGGACCGGTTCCTACGACGGCGGCCAGGTGACGCTGACGTGGGCGACCCCGCAGGCGAACAACTCGCCGATCACGGGGTACCGCGTCACCGGGACCAACGGCGTCGCGAAGGACTGCGGGCTCGCCACGGTGTGCACGATCACCGGGCTCGACCCGACCGCGTCCTACCGGTTCACCGTCTCGGCCGTGAACGCCGTGGGCGCGTCGGACGCCTCGAAGCAGTCCGCCCCGATGAGCGCCGACTTCGTCCCGGCGCCGCCCAAGGACATCACCGTCACCGCGGACAAGAACACCCCGAACCAGCTCGACGTGTCGTGGAGCGCGGTCAAGGCGCCGAACAACGGCAGCGCTGTGAACAACTACGTCGTCACGATCGACGGCCCTGGCCTGTCCACCACGAAGAACGCCGGGACGTCGACGACCGCGACCTTCGGCGGTGCCCAGAGCGCGGCGCAGTACACGGTGACGGTGTCCCCGCGGAACAGTGCCGATCGCGACAACACCGTGGTGCAGTGGAACACCGGTTCCGCGACGGGCACGGCGATCGGCACCCCGAGTGCGCCGCGGTCCCTGTCCGCCACCGCGAGCACCGACCAGATCTCGAACGGCCGCTCGCCGGTGACGGTGAAGTGGAGCGCGGCTGACGCTGCCGGTGCGCCGTCGGTCAGTTACCGCGTCTACCGGATCGCGAGCGGCAGCCCGTCGTGCACGAGCCTCGGCGGCGACGTCGTCGGGACGAGCAGCCCGGTGACCGACAACAACCCCGGTCGCGGCAGCCAGCGGTACGCCGTGGTCGCCGACAACGGGTCCTTCTGCAACGTGGACTTCGTCGACTCGGTGACGTACTCGCAGGCGACGAGCACGGGCAACGCCAGTGTCGGCGTCGACCAGACCGGGACCAACCGCTGGAACGCCACGATCACGGCCCCGCGGGAGTCGGTCGACCACTACGTGTTGAGCGTGGGCGGCACCACCGCGACGCTCCAGCCCGGAGGCGTCTGGTCCGGCGTCCCGAGCAGTGGGTACAACGTCGCCACGAGCTTCACGCTCACGGCCTGCGGCGGCCCCGGGGACAACTTCTGTGCACCGGACTCGGGCCGGTCGTCCGGCACGGTCGCCGCACTGAACACCGCGGTGTCGGTGACCGACGCCCAGAAGGGCAGCGCACTCGCGGTGAGCGGCCCGCCGGCGGCGAGCGGCGTGACGATCCGGTACACCGCGGAGTGGTTCGGGGACGACGGTGGCAACGGCCTGTCGCTCCCGAGCTCCTGGAACGCGGGCGAGAACCCGCCGAACGTTCCGCTCCTGGCGGTCTCGGTCCGTGTGAGCGCGTCGGCCACGCTCAACGGCACGCAGGTGCGCGTGAGCGGCTCGCAGTCCGACGCCTTCGCGACCACTGACCCGCCAGACACCGGCGGCGGGGACACCGGCGGCGACCCGAGCACCCCGCCCGACACGGGTACGGACACGGCCCCCGGCGCGGGCGGCTGACCCCCGCACGTCGACCGGCGACAATGTGAGTCGTGCCCCCGGGGCACGACCGACACCACGAGGAGAACTCCCCGCATGAGCATGACCCCCGAGCAGGCCACCTGGTTCGCCGACGTCGCCGGCCGCATCGTGACCAACGTCGAGCAGGTGCTCCTCGGGAAGACCTTCGTCATCCGCCTGGCGGTCACGGCGATGCTCAGCGAGGGCCACCTCCTCCTCGAGGACGTCCCCGGCACCGGCAAGACGAGCATGGCGCGGGCACTCGCGCAGAGCGTCCAGGGCTCGACGAACCGCATCCAGTTCACCCCGGACCTGCTCCCCGGCGACATCACCGGCATCAGCGTGTACGACCAGCGCAACCAGGAGTTCGAGTTCCACCGGGGTCCGGTGTTCGCGAACATCGTCCTGGCGGACGAGATCAACCGCGCGAGCCCGAAGACCCAGTCCGCACTGCTCGAGGCGATGGAGGAAGCCGCGATCACGGTCGACGGCGTCAACCACCGCCTGGCGGCTCCGTTCATGGTCATCGCGACGCAGAACCCCATCGAGCAGGCCGGCACGTACCGCCTGCCGGAGGCCCAGCTCGACCGCTTCCTCATGAAGACCTCGATCGGCTACCCGGACCACGCCGCGACGGTGAAGATCCTCGAGACGTCCTCCGCGCCGTCCTCGTCGGTGCCGCTCGCGAGCGTCGTCCCCGCCGCGACGATCACCGAGATGGCCGCCCTCGCCCGGACCGTGCACGTGGACGCGACGATCGCGGACTACGTCGCGCGCCTGGTGGACGCCACGCGCGCGGCGAGCGAGGTCCGCCTCGGCGTCAGCGTGCGCGGTGCGATGGGTCTGATGCGCGCCTCCCGCGTGTTCGCCGCGCTGAGCGGCCGTCACTACGTCACCCCCGACGACGTCAAGGCCCTCGCCGAGCCGGTCCTCGCGCACCGTCTCGTCCTCGACGCGGAGGCCGAGTTCGACGGCGTCAGCGCCACCAGTGTCGTCTCGCAGCTCCTCGTGGAGACCCCGCCGCCCGCGGACCGGGTCGCGTCGTGACGGACCGCCGGCCCGTCTCCACGCGCTCGCGTCGCCCCTCGTCGACGCGGTCGCGTCGCACGAGCACGGCGTACGAGCGCACGGGGACGGTCGCCGGCCTGACGAACGTCCGGACCCGCCTGGTCGGCGACCGTGACGGGGTGGCAGCGGATGCGGTCGTCGGTGTCGTCCGTCTGTGGCGGTCGGTCTGGAGGCTCGTCACGCGTTCCTGGGACGAGGTCTCGTCCGTGGTCACCGGTCTGGGCTGGACCGTGGCCGTCCTCACGCTCGTCGCGTTCGTCGTCGGGTACCGCTTCGGCCTGCGCGAGGTCGTGGTCGTCGGCTTCGCCGGCGCCGTGCTCGTGGTGGTCGCGGCGGTCGCGCTGATCGGCCGTTCGCGGTTGCTGATCCGGATGAGCCTGCCGGTCCGGCGGGTCGCGGTCGGCGACGAGGCCGGTGTCACGGTGACCGCGGAGAACCCCACCCGGCTGCCGTCCGTCCCGACCACCGTCGAGGTCCCGGTCGGCAGCGGCCTGGTCGACGTCGCGATCCCGACCATCGCCCCGCGCGGGACGTTCGAGCGTGCCGTCCCGGTGCCGACCCTGCGACGCGGCGTCCTGGACGTCGGCCCGGTGACCGGTGTCCGCGCGGACCCGGTCGGTCTGGTGCGCCGCGAACTCGTGTGGACCGAGCGGGAGCAGGTCATCGTGCACCCGCGGACCGTGGCGATCCCCGCGACGAGCACCGGCCTCGTTCGAGACCTGGAGGGCCAGGCGACGACGGACCTCTCCCCGGCGGACATCTCGTTCCACGCGATCCGCGAGTACATGCCGGGCGACGACCCCCGCACGATCCACTGGAAGTCGACGGCGAAGACCGGTGCCCTGATGGTGCGTCAGTTCGAGGACACCCGGCGGTCGCACCTCGTCGTGGCGCTGGGGATCTCCCGGACGGAGTTCGCCGACGACGAGGAGTTCGAGCTCGCGGTCAGCGCGGCGGCGTCCCTCGGCAGCCGGGCGGTCCGCGACGGCCGCGAGGTGACCGTGGTGGTGTCGGAGCGCACCCCGGAGTTCGCGAAGCGCCCGGTCTACGCCGTGCACGAGCTCCCCACGATCACGCCGACGCGCCTGCTCGACGACTTCGCGACGGTCTCGCTCGCGGACGCCTGCCTGCCCGTGGCGGAGGTCGCCCGGATCGTCGGCAACGACACCGCGGGCATCTCCGTCGCCTTCCTGGTCGTCGGTTCGACGGTCGAGCTGCCGGCACTCCGGCTCGCGGCCACGCGGTTCCCGATCGGCGTCGAGGTCGTCGCGGTGATCTGCGAACCCGAGGCCGTCCCGCGCTTCGTGCGGGTCCCCGGACTGACCGTGATGACCATCGGCTACCTCGACGACCTCCGTCTCGCGCTGCACCGATCGGCCGCCGCATGAGCGCCCCCTCCGTCGCACCCGCACCCCCGGCGGCCCCGACCCCGCCGCGCCGGACCACCCGCCGCGCGGCCCGACGCGTCGCTCGTCGGGTCTCCCCGTTCCGGCTCGTCGGCGGCACCCTCGTCGTCTGGCTCCTGCTCGCCGTCGCCAGCGTCGCGTGGTGGCCGATCTACCGCAACAGTGGCATGCTCGTCGCCGCGGTCACGGCCGTCGTGTTCGGGACGCTCATCGCCCTCCTCGGCGCGGTGCTCCGGCTGCCGACCGTCGTCGTGGCCGTCGCGACGGTCGCGGCGTTCACGCTCACCGGCGTCCCCGCTGCCGTTCCCGGCCAGGCCGCCGGACTCCTGCCCACCGGCCACGGGCTCCTCGACCTGTACTCCGGCGTCGCCCTCGGGTGGAAGCGCCTGATCACCATCAGCCTGCCGGTCGGGACCTACGAGGCCCTGCTGGTCCCGTTCTTCGTGACGCTCCTCGTCGCCACGGTGACGGCCGTGAGCGTGGCGACCCGTGCCTCCCGGCAGGAACTGGCGAGCATCCCGGCACTGGTCCTGTTCGCGGCCGGTGTGGTCGTCGGGCCGAGCCGACTGGACACGTCGATCGTGGTCGCGGTCGCGCTGACCGCGATCGCCCTGGTGTGGGCGGTGACGGTGCGGCACGCGCGCCGCGCGGTCGCGGTGGCGGAGACCATCGGCGCTCCCGTCGCGGTCGGCAGGTCCGTGCTCCGTCCCGCGCTCGTCGGCACCGGGACCGTCGTCGCGGCAGCCGTCGTCGCGACCGGACTCGGACTCGTCGCACCGCCGAGCACGCCACGGACCGTGGCGCGGACCGACGTGGTGAAGCCGTTCGACCCGCGCGACTACGTCAGCCCGCTCAGCGGGTTCCGCGCCTACGAGGAATCGACCGAGGCAGAGACCACGCAGTTGCGGGTGACGGGGTTGCCGGAGAACGGGTTCGTGCGGATCGCGACGCTCGACACGTACGACGGGGTGACGTACCGGGTGGGCGGGACGGACGGCGCGTCGGCGTCCGGCACGTTCGAGCGGGTGCCGACCTCCGTGGACGTGCGCGGGGTCCGGGGCACGACGGTGCACGTCGGCGTGACCGTCGACGGGTACAGCGGCGTGTGGCTGCCGACCGTCGGCGACCTGGAACGCGTCGAGTTCGGCGGCAGCGCTGGGGACCGTGAGCGCGGCTCCTTCTTCTACAACGCATCCACGGGGACCGGGGCGGTCCTCGGTGGGGTCGACGACGGCACCCGCTACGACCTCACCGCCGTCGTGCCGGACCAGCCGACCGACGAGCAGCTCGCGAAGGCGCAGCCCGGCGACGCCGCCGTGCCCGCAGCCCGCAACGTGCCGGATGCGGTGCGCGACACCGTCGAGTCGACGACGAGCGACGCCGGGAGCGACGGCGCGAAGCTGATCGCGATGATCCGGGCACTCAAGCAGAACGGCTACATCAGCCACGGTGTGGGGGACGACCGCGTCAGCCGCTCCGGGCACGGAGCCGACCGCATCCAGGAGCTCCTCACGTCCCCGCTGATGCTCGGCGACCAGGAGCAGTACGCGGTCGCCGCGGCGCTCATGGCCGAGGACATCGGGTTCCCGACCCGCGTGGTGCTCGGGTTCGCCGCCGGCGGGGACTCCGGCACCACCGCGTCGACGAGCGGCAGCGCCGGGACGACGACGTTCCGCGGGTCCGACGTGACCGCCCGCATCGAGGTGGACACCGCGCAGTGGGGCTGGGTGACGATCAACCCGAACCCGGCCGTCCGGGAGATCCCCGCGGAGCAGCAGCAGACCCCGAAGCCGGTCACGCGCCCCGAGACCGTCGTCCCGCCGCCCCCTGCCGACCAGCAGGACCAGGACCAGCAGGCACCGCCGCAGAGCGACCGGAACACCCCTGACCAGCCGCCGTTGTGGTTGCAGATCCTCCTCGCGGCGCTGCCGTGGGTGATCGGGACGCTCGCCTTCGTGGCGCTCGTGCTGCTGCCGTTCGGCGTGATCGTCCTGGTCAAGCGCGTCCGTCGGCGTCGACGACGTCGCGCGGCGACCGCACGCGCGCGGATCACCGGCGCGTGGGACGAGTACCGCGACGCCCTGCTCGACCGGGGCGAGGACGTCCCGGTGACGGCCACCCGGCGCGAGGTCGCCGTGAGCGCACCCGGTGACGGCGGGAGCGGCCTCGCTGCACTCGCGGACCGTGCGGTGTTCGGACCGAGCGACGCCGACGACCGCGCGGCGGACCGGATGTGGGACGCGACCGACACCGCGATCGGGCAACTGCGGGAGGGCCGGACCCGACGGCAGCGGATCCGCACCGCGGTCTCGGTCCGCTCACTCCGGACCGGTCCGGCGGCCGTCGCACGCGTCGGCCGGGCGGTCGCGGGACGTGCCCGCGCCGTGCGCCCCGGACGCGGAGCCGACGGTGACTACGATGTCCGGAGGCCCGCCGAGCGTCGCAGCGGGCCGGATGAGGACAGAGGCAACCTGTGATCAGATGCGAACACTGCGGATCGGTGCTCCCCGACGGGGCGATCTTCTGCGGTGAGTGCGGGCGTGCGGTGAACACGGCGTCCAGCCGCCGGACCGTCGCCCCCGAGCCCGTCGATCGGGGCACCCCGCCGCCGCTCCAGCAGCCCGACCCACACGGGCGCCGGCCCGACCCTGCCGCAGAGGCGTGGCTGCCGGAGTCGACGCTCGACCCGGCGACCCGCGCGTGGCTGACCGGCGCCGACCGTCGCCGGAACGAGCCGGTTGCGCCGGTCCCGGTGCAGACGCCGGACTCCTTCGCACCGCGCTCGGCGCCGACGCACGTGCACGGTGCCGGCAGCGGACTCGGCGAGTGGACCGGGGCGCCCGACTCGGCCGACGCCGCCGACCCCGTCGATGCGGTGGACTCCGTCCAGGCGTCCGCGCCCGCTGAACCGCCGCTGGACCCCGACGCCTTCCCCGCGGAACCCGCCCTCGCCGAGGACGACCCGGAGATCACCCGGGTCGCGCCGCGTGCGGACGCGCCGCCCGTGGTGCCGTCGGCAGCCGCCCCGTCGCCCGTCGCTCCGGCTCCTGCTCCTGCTCCTGCCCCTGCTCCGGCCGATCTTGCTCCCGCAGCTCCTGCGGAGTCCGCGGTGCCGTTCTGGGCCGCACCCGAGGAACCTGCCGCCGCACCGGCGCCGAGCGCTCCGTCATGGTGGATCGGCCGCGCGACCGACGAGCCGGCCGAGGAAGCCGCTCCGGACACCGACGACTCCGCGTCGACCGACGAGGCCGCCGCGGCTCCGGCCGACGGTGCCGCCGCCGCCGCCGCCACCGCCGACGACGCGGTTGCTGCGCCCACGGAGGCGCCGTTGCCGACGGACTCCGCCGCACCCGGAGCGCCTGCTGCTCCCGAAGCGCCCGAGGCTCCTCGGGCGGGGGACACCGTGGCCGTCGAGCCGCTGATCGACCGGCGCCCACCGCGCCCCACGCCGCTGGTGCAGCCGGGATCGCAGCCGACGACGTGCCACGTGTGCGGCAGTCGACTCGAGCCGGACGACATCTTCTGCAACGAGTGCGGAGCGGTCCGCCCGGCCGTGACCGCTGCCTTCACGGGCCCCGTGGTGCCGCTGCCGATCGCCCGCCCGGACTGGGCGGCGCAGGACGACGTGGTCGCCGACGATGAGATCGTCGACGAGGTCGCGGACGACGACGAGGACGACGAGGTCGCCGAGCAGCTCGACGAGATCGTCGCGGACGAGGTGGCGGATTCGGTCATGTCCGACGCCCCGGCCGACGCCCCTGCCGACGCCCCGTCCGACGCCCCGTCCGTCGACTCGTCGGTCGACGAACCCTCGGTCCCCGCATCACCGACCGCACCGTCCTCGGTCCCCGCGCCGGACGAGTCCGGCCCGGTCCTCTCCGCGACGCCGATGGTGCCGACCGCTGCACCGCTCCCGCCGATCCCCGGCGCAGCCATGCCGGAGCTCCCGCAGCCAGCGGAGGACGCCGCGCCCTCGAGCTCCGACGCCGACGAGAGCGCCCAGCTCGACGAGGACGTGGACGAGACCCGCATCGTCACGAAGACGCCGACCCGCGCACCCTTCGTCCTGCACTTCAGCACCGGCGAGCGACTCGGGGTCCACGGCACCGGACTCCTCGGGCGCCTGCCCCGACCGGAGCCGGGCGAGCGGTTCGACGACCTGCTGACGATCCACGACCCGGGCAAGTCCGTGTCGAAGACGCACCTCGAGCTCGGGCGCGACGGGGACGACCTGTGGGTGTCGGACCGGTTCTCCGGCAACGGTTCGGTGATCCGGCACATCGACGGGTCCATCCGCCGGTGCGAGCCGGGCCGTCGCTACCGTGTCGAGCGCGGTGCGCGTGTGGACGTGGGGGAGCAGTTCTTCCTCGTGCAGTGACCCGCTCCTGCACAGGCACCTCGACGGCATCGGTTCTCCACCGGTGCCGTCGATCTGCGTCCAGGGGCCGGCGGGTGCGCTGGACTGGTGCGCATGAGGGTGGTGCTCGTCCGGAGCGTGGTGATCGTGGCGGCGGTCGTGCTCGCCGTGGTCGGGTCCGACCGGTTCGTCGGCGCCGTCGCCACGCTCGCTGCCGCCGCCTGCCTGGTGGTCATCGCCTTGCTCGTGCGGAGCGTTCCCACACACCCGGACGTCGCCGCGGTCGACGTCCGCGCACCAACCGGGTCAGCAACGTGTGCACCGCCGCCCGCCGACCCGCGTGCACTGTCGGTGGGTTCGGCGTCCGACGGCAGCCCGGTCGGGCTCGACGCGGCGACCGGCATCGTCGTCGTCGGTCGGGGCGCGCTCGCGGTCGGGGTGTTCGTGGCCCTGGCTGCCGAACTCGGTCGCTGTGCCACGGGTGACGACGAACTCCGCACGGTCGGTCCCTCAGCGGGTGCGCTGCCCGACGGAGTCGGCGTCGCGGTGGTCGTCGACCAGGCGGGCCAGCGCGTGGGGTCGGTCGTGCTGGTGCCCGACCTCCGGAGCACCCCGCGGCAGCGGTCGCCGACCATCGACGTCACGCGTTACGGGTGCGCCGTCCGCAGCGCCCCGGACGCGCGCGCGAGCACGCGGGTCCTGCCACGCCTGCCGGTCCTCGACGGCCCGGCTGCTCCGCCGTGACCGAGCGCGGGTCAGCGCAGCCCGGCACCCGGTCGGATCGCCCCGACGCGCACCCCGCCGCCGAGCACCTTCTCGCCGGTGGCCGCGAGCACGTCGGCCACGCCGTCCGCCGGGACGACACCGTTGCGTTCCAGCAGGGTCAGCGCGGCGAGGGTCCCGGCGCGGAGCGCTCCGTCGAGGACCTTGACGACGACGGCCGCCCCGCCGGGCTTCCCCATCACCATGACGCCCTCGGCGCCGAGCTTCGCGACGAGCCCGAGCCGTTCGATCGTGACGGTGTTCGCGCGGCCCACGCCGTCGATCGCCCACGCGTTCGCGAGCACCGCGTCGGTGAGCTCCGCGGAGTCGGCGTCGGCGCGCCGCACCAGGCCGGCGATGCCCCGAGCCAGGCCGGTGAGCGTCAGCGGGAACACCGGGGCGCCGCACCCGTCGATGCCGACGACGTCGACGGTCTCGCCGGTGGCGTCCTCCACGGTGGAACGCACGATGCGCTGCATCGGGTGGTCGATGTCGAGGTAGGTGGCCTCGTCCCAGCCGTTCACCCGGCACGCGGCGAGCATGCCGGCGTGCTTGCCGGAGCAGTTCATCGTCAGGCGCCGGGGCTCGGTCATGGTGCGTCCGGTGGCGCGGTCGTAGGGCATGTCCGGCGGGCACCCCAGGTCGGCCTCGACGTGGTCGAAGGACTCGAGCATGTGCTGCACGACCGCCTGGTGCGACGGCGTCCCGGCGTGACTCGCCGTGGTGAGGACGAGTTCGGCGTCGTGGAACACCGCACCGGCACGGCGGACCGCCAGCGCCTGGAACGGCTTCATCGTGGACCGCGGGTAGATGCTCGCGCCGATGTCCCCGACGGAGTCGATCACCGTGCCGCTGGCATCGACGACGACACCGGCGCCGACGTGGCGGCTCTCGTCGAACCCGGAGCGCTCGAGCACCGCCAGCTCGACGGACCCCGCTGCGGTGAGAGGATGGCGGTCGGTGCGGACATCGGTGCTTCCCGTCATGTCGACGATCGTACCGAGACCGAACGACGCCGACGGACGGCTCGGTGGCGCACCGCACGCCGACGGACGGCTCGGCACCGCACCGCACGCCGACGGACCAGGGAGTTGCCATGCAGGACCACAGCTACGAAGTCGCGATCCAGTGGACCGGCGACCGCGGGACCGGCACCAGCGGGTACCGCGAGTACGGCCGCGAGCACGTCGTCACCGCCGCGGGCAAGCCGGACCTGCCCGGCTCGGCCGACCCGACCTTCCGCGGCGACCGCGACCGCTGGAACCCGGAGGAGCTCGTCACCGCAGCGCTCGCGCAGTGCCACATGCTCAGCTACCTGCACGTCGCCGTCACCCAGGGCTTCACGGTCCTGGCGTACGAAGACCGTGCGACCGCGACGCTGAACCTCAACCGCGACGGCTCCGGCGAGCTGACCGGCGCGACGCTGCACCCCGTCGTGACCATCGCCGAGGCGGACCGGGTCGCGGACGCCGAAGCCGCCCACGCCGCCGCGAACGCCCTCTGCTTCATCGCCCGCTCCGTCGCGTTCCCGGTGCGCCACGAGCCGGTGACCCGCGTGCAGGAGACCGTCGACGCAGACGCACTCGGAGCGGACTCATCGAAGCGTGAGGCAGACTAGGTCCCCGTGAAGCGTCTCCGCCTGCTCCCGATCGCCCTCGTTCCCGTCGTCGTCCTCGGGCTCGCCGCCTGCTCCGGCTCCGGCTCGAGCGACGCCTCTGCGTCCGCCACCGCCTCTGCGAGCGCGACGGCCTCCGCGATCACCAGCTGCCCGAAGCCCGGCAAATCCTCCGCCGCGATCGACGTCTCCGGTGACTTCGGTGGCACGAAGGCCCCGACGGTCACGTTCGACAAGGGCCTGAAGGCGACCCCGCCGCAGGCCACCACCGTGATCAAGGGCTCCGGTGCGGCCCTGAAGGACGGCGACTACGTCCAGGTCGCCTACAGCGTCTACAAGGCGTCCACGGCGAAGGCGCTCGGCACGGTCGGCTTCGACCAGGGCAACGCGCAGGTGCTCTCCGTCGGCGGGACCGGCTTCGGCGCCCTGCTCGCCTGCTCGCACGTCGGCGACCGCATCGCCGCCGTCGGCGCTTCCTCGGCGCTCGGCTTCAACACGGGCGGCAACATCGTCGTCGTCGCGGACGTCATCGCGCAGACGCCGACCAAGTCCACGGGTGCGGCGCAGACCCAGGACCCGAAGCTCCCGACGGTGAAGGACAAGGCCGACGGCGAGCCGGAGATCACGATCCCGAAGGTGGACGCGCCGTCGAAGACCACGGCCGAGGTCATCAAGCAGGGCACCGGCGACGAGATCGCCGACGGCGACACCGTGCTCGTCCAGTACAAGGGCGTCCTCTACGACGGTGGCAAGGAGTTCGACTCGACGTGGTCGAAGGGTGCTCCGACGACGTTCACCGTCGCCGAATCCTCCCTGATCAAGGGCTTCGTGACTGGTCTCGTCGGTCAGAAGATCGGTTCCCAGGTGATGATCGTCGTCACCCCGACCGACGGATACGGCGCGAACCCGCGCGAGGGATCGGGCATCCCGAAGAACGCGACGCTCGTCTTCGTCGTCGACATCCTCGCCAAGGGCTGACAGAGGGGTTTCAAACAGCGGAACGGGCGGAGCATTCGGTGCTCCGCCCGTTCTGTTCGTCTGGTCCTGATGAACCGTTGTCAGCGCGAGATCTTGACCACTGTCACCGGCTTGGACCAACTCACGGCCACTCCCGCGCTGTAGTTGTACGCCGCGCCGTTCGATGCGGAGTAACTCGTTCGACGATCGCCCGCAGCGACGCGCACAATGTTCTTCCACGTGCCTGTCCTCGTGCCAGTCCCGGTGTAGCCGTAAGGCACTCCAGTGGACGAGGTCATGCAAGCGCTCGTCGTCGTGCATCCGGGAGTGACCGGAGTCAATGCACGAGTCGATGCGGTGTATGCAGCGAGGACCTCACCGGAGTCCGGATCAACGAGCGCCTGGACGTTCCCCCCGCGGTCGACGATCTTCTCGAACGCCTCCGGAGACTGCGTGCCCCGCAGCGCCGCGAGGCGCGCATCCACAATTGCGTAGCTGTTCGCTTCCGGAGCGGCTGACGCCGCCTGTGGTGCGAACACGATGCCAGCCACCACGATCCCCGATGCCATCAGTGCAACGTTTTTCGTCTTCATACTGAATGCCTCCCAATGTTGGCAAAGTTGCCTGTCGCAACGTAGCAGCAACCCGAACTCTGGACAATGGATATCGCACATCGATGATCACGGAGTGGCCGTCGAGTATCGTGTGGGACACCATGCAGACAAAGCCAGACCGCCGCCGCGTCGTCCTCCTCGGCAGCACTGGGTCGATCGGCACCCAGGCGCTCGACGTCATCGAGCGGAACCCCGACCGCTTCGAGGTCGTCGGCCTCACCGCGGGGTCCAACGCCGACCTCATGGCCGAACAGGCCGCCGCCCACGGGGTCCGCGACACCGCACTCGGCGCCCCCGACGCGGAGCGCCTCGTCCGGAGCGTCGAGGCGGACGTCGTCCTCAACGGCATCACCGGCTCGGTCGGCCTCGGCCCGACGCTCGCCACGCTCGAGACCGGCGCGACGCTGGCCCTGGCGAACAAGGAGAGCCTGATCGTCGGGGGCGCGCTCGTGCAGGCTGCCGCGGCGCCCGGCCAGATCGTCCCGGTCGACAGCGAGCACTCCGCCATCGCGCAGGCGCTCCGTTCCGGCACCGACACCGAGGTCCGGCGCCTGGTCCTGACGGCGAGCGGCGGACCGTTCCGTGGCCGTTCCCGCGACGAGCTGCGGGGCGTCACCCCGGCCGAGGCGCTCGCCCACCCGACGTGGGACATGGGCCTCGTCGTCACCACGAACTCGGCGACGCTGGTGAACAAGGGCCTCGAGGTGATCGAGGCGCACCTGCTCTTCGGCGTCCCCTACGACCGCATCGACGTCACGGTGCACGCGCAGTCGATCGTGCACTCGATGGTCGAGTTCACCGACGGTTCGACGATCGCGCAGGCCTCGCCGCCGGACATGCGTCTGCCGATCGCGCTCGGTCTGGCATGGCCGCACCGCGTGCCCGGTGTGGGCGTCCCGCTCGACTGGACGACGGCGAGCACCTGGACGTTCGAGCCGCTCGACACCGATGCGTTCGGCGCGGTCGCGCTCGCGAAGCGCGTCGGGGTGCTCGGCGGGACGTACCCGGCGGTCTTCAACGCGGCGAACGAGCAGGCGGTCGCGGCGTTCCACGCCGGTGCGATCGGGTTCCTCGACATCGTGGACACGGTCGAGCGGATCGTGGAGTCGCACACGCCGGGGGAGTCGTCCCTCGCGGGTGTGCTCGCCGCGGAGCGCTGGGCGCGCGACGCCGCCGACCGCGCGTTGGCACGCTGACCGACGGGCAGCGCTGACACGCATCTGGCCGGGAGGCTCGACCCACCACCCAGCGCACGCTCGGCTGGTTCTTTGGCTGCGTCCCGTACGCTCGTCCGGTGACCGTCGGAACCGTGCTCCTCTTCGTCCTCGGCGTGGTCGTCTTCATCGTCGGCCTGCTGATCTCGATCGGGCTCCACGAGCTCGGTCACCTCGCGTTCGCGAAGCTGTTCCGCGTCAAGGTGACGCAGTACTCGCTCGGGTTCGGCAAGGCGATGTGGTCGTTCCGTCGCGGCGAGACCGAGTACGGCATCCGACCGATCCTGCTGGGTGGCTACATCTCCATGGTCGGGATGCTGAAGCCCCGCGCCTCGGGCCGGGCGATCACGAACACCGGCATGTACAGCGCGTTCGTGCAGGACGCCCGCCAGGCCAGTGCCGAGCAGATCGCCGAGGCCGGCGGGGACGACTCCCGTGCGTTCTACCGGCTCACGCCGTGGAAGCGCATCATCGTGATGGTCGCGGGCCCGGCGATGAACCTCGTGATCGGCATCGTGCTCTTCGGCGTGCTGCTGGTCGGCTTCGGCGCCCCGACGACGACGTTCACCTCGAGCGTCGACTGCGTGCTGCCGACGACGGCGACCACGACGTGCTCCCCGAACGACGCGGTGTCCCCGGCGAAGGAAGCCGGCATCGAGTCCGGTGACGTCGTCCTGGCGGTCGGCGGGGTCGAGGACCCGACCATCACCCAGGTGTCGGACACGTTCCAGAAGGCCGCGGACAAGTCGGTCACGGTGGTCGTCGAGCGCGACGGCTCGCGGAAGACGCTCGAGGTCACGCCGGCCCTCGCCACCCGCGACGTCTACGACGCCGAGGGCAAGGTCGTCAAGAACGACGACGGCACCACGAAGACGCAGCAGGTCGGCGTGGTCGGCGTGTCGATCGGCCAGACGCTGGTGCGGCAGCCCGTGACCTCCGTCCTGCCGGCGACCGGCGCGCAGATCGCCGCGTCGGCGCACCTCATCATCGACCTGCCGCAGCGGCTCGTCGCGGTGTGGAACGCGGCGTTCGGCAGTCAGGCGCGCTCCGCCGACAGCCCGGTCTCGGTGGTCGGCGTCGGTCGTGCGATCGGCACGGTGTCCTCGATGAGCGGCGTGCCGGTGGTCGACAAGATCTACACGATCCTCGGTCTGCTCGCCTCGCTGAACATCGGGCTGTTCGTCCTCAACATGGTGCCGCTCCTGCCGCTCGACGGCGGGCACATCGCGGGTGCACTGTGGGAGGCCGTGAAGCGCCGGTCGTTCAAGCTCGTCGGCAAGGCGGACCCGGGGCCGATCGACCTCGCGAAGACGATGCCGCTGACGATGGCGGTCGTGGTGCTCCTCGCCGGGATGAGCGCGCTGCTGATCTACGCCGACATCGTCCGGCCGGTCAACCTCTTCGGCTAGCCCGCGCCGGTACCAGGACGCACGACGCCGCTACGCTCAGCCCATGAGCACAGCGCCCGAGGTCCGCACCGTCGAGCGGCAGGGCATCGACGTCATCGCCGAGTCCGAGCGGAAGGGGCGCCCGCGCGGGCTGTTCTGGCCGTGGTTCGCGGCGAACATCTCCGTGCTCGGCCTGAGCTACGGCTCGTTCGTCCTCGGCTTCGGCATCTCCGCCGCTCAGGCGACGATCGTCGCGGTCGTCGGCGTGGTGTTCTCGTTCCTGCTCTGCGCGATCGTCGCGATCGCCGGCAAGCGTGGGTCCGCCCCGACGATGGTCCTCAGCCGTGCCGCGTTCGGTGTCCGGGGGAACCGGCTGCCGTCGTTCCTCAGCTGGATCCTCACCGTCGGGTGGGAGACGTCACTGGCAGCGCTGGCGGTCCTCGCGACGTCGACGGTCTTCCGCGAGCTGGGCTGGGACGACGGTGTCGTGACGAAGCTCGTCGCCCTGGTCGTCGTCGCCGCGCTCGTGATCGGCGCGGGCATCGCCGGGTTCGACGTGATCATGCGCCTCCAGACGTGGATCACCGTCATCACCGCGGTCCTGACGGTCGTCTACATCGTGCTCGTCGCACCGTCGATCGACCTCGGCGCGATCGGGGCCCTGCCGGCGGGCAGCGCGCAGAACGTGATCGGCGCGCTCGTCCTCGTGATGACCGGCTTCGGGCTCGGCTGGGTGAACGCCGCGGCGGACTACTCGCGGTACCTGCCGCGGTCGTCGTCGACCGGTGGCGTGGTCTGGTGGACGACCTTCGGCGGTGCGCTCGCGCCGGCCGTCCTGGTCGTCGTGGGGATCCTGCTCGCCGGCTCGTCGAAGGACCTCAACACGGCGATCAGCGCCGACCCGATCGGGGCACTGACGACGCTGCTGCCGGTCTGGTTCCTCATCCCGTTCGCGATCGTCGCGATCCTCGGGCTCGTCGGCGGCGCGGTGCTCGACATCTACTCGTCGGGCCTGGCGCTCCTGAGCGCGGGCATCCGGATCCCGCGTCCGGTGGCGGCCGGGGTGGACGGCGTGTTCATGATCGCCGGCGCCGTGTACGTGGTGTTCTTCGCGACCGACTTCATCTCCCCGTTCCAGGCGTTCCTCGTCACGCTCGGCGTCCCGATCGCGGCCTGGTGCGGGGTGTTCGTCGCCGACGTCGTGCTGCGCCGGACGGCGTACGCCGAGGCAGAGCTGCACGACCGCCGTGGCCGCTACGGTGACGTCCGGTGGGGCGCGATCGGGCTCGTCGTCCTCGGGACCGCGCTCGGCTGGGGGCTCGTGACGAACACGTACGGCGTGCCGTCCTGGCTCAACTGGCAGGGGTACCTGCTGGAGCCGTTCGGCCTCGGCGGGCGGGACGGCGCGTGGGCGTACGCGAACCTCGGCGTGCTCGTGGCCCTGGTCGTCGGCTTCGTCGGCACGCTCTTCTCCCGCGGCGCGATCCGGAGCCAGGAGGCCGGGACGGTCTCGCGGGAGTCCGGGACGAGCGCGCACGAGCCGCGGACGAGCACACCGGGACCCCGGGCATGACCCAGCTGGACACCGACGACGCCTGGCTCGTCGCGATCGACATGCAGCACGTGTTCACCGGGGACAGCCCGTGGGCGACCCCGGGGTACGACCGAGCCGCAGCGGGCATCGAGCGACTCCTGCCGCGGTTCGCCGGCCGCACGGTGTGCACCCGCTTCGTCGCGCCGGTGCACCCGCAGGGTGCGTGGGTCGACTACTACCGGGACTGGCCCTTCGCGCTGGTGCCCGCGGACGACCCGCTCTACGACCTGACGGAGCCGTTCGCGGCACTGGACGGCCCCGTCGTCACCGCGACGACGTTCGGCAAGTGGGGGACGAGCCTCCAGGCCGTCGTCGGTGACCAGCAGCACCTGGTGCTCACCGGCGTCTCGACCGACTGCTGCGTGCTGTCGACCGCGTTGGCGGCGGCGGACGCGGGCGTCCGGGTGACCGTCGTGGCGGACGCGTGCGCCGGGGTCAGCGACGCGGACCACGAACGGGCGCTCGACGTGATGCGGCTGTACGGCCCGCTCGTCACCGTCGTCGACACCCTGTGAGCCAGCGCGCGGTCGTGTCGGCACGAGCGCGTAGAGTTCGAATCGTGCCCGCAGTGAATCTCGGTATGCCCAAGGCCCCCGAAACCCTCGCCCCCCGCCGCAAGTCCCGCCAGATCAGGGTCGGCAAGGTGCTGGTCGGTGGTGACGCGCCGGTGTCCGTGCAGTCGATGACCACCACACCGACGACGAACATCAACGCGACCCTGCAGCAGATCGCCGAGCTCACCGCCTCGGGCTGCGACATCGTGCGCGTGGCCGTCCCCAGCCAGGACGACGCCGACGCGCTGCCGATCATCGCGAAGAAGTCGCAGATCCCGGTGATCGCGGACATCCACTTCCAGCCGAAGTACGTCTTCCAGGCGATCGACGCCGGCTGCGCCGCGGTCCGCGTGAACCCGGGCAACATCCGCAAGTTCGACGACCAGGTCGGCGCCATCGCGGCGGCGGCCAAGGCGGCGAACGTCAGCCTCCGCATCGGCGTGAACGCCGGGTCGCTCGAACCGAGCCTCCTCCAGAAGTACGGCAAGGCCACCCCGGAAGCGCTCGTCGAGTCCGCGGTGTGGGAAGCGTCCCTGTTCGAGGAGCACGACTTCCACGACTTCAAGATCTCGGTCAAGCACAACGACCCGATCGTGATGGTCAAGGCGTACCGCCAGCTCGCCGAGCGCGGTGACTGGCCGCTGCACCTCGGCGTGACCGAGGCCGGCCCGGAGTTCCAGGGCACGATCAAGAGCGCCACGGCGTTCGGCATCCTCCTCGGTGAAGGCATCGGCGACACCATCCGCGTGTCCCTGTCGGCACCCCCTGCGCAAGAGGTGAAGGTCGGCCTGCAGATCCTGCAGTCGCTGAACCTCCGCGAACGCAAGCTCGAGATCGTCTCCTGCCCGAGCTGCGGCCGCGCGCAGGTCGACGTCTACCAGCTCGCGAACGACGTCACCTCGGGGCTCGAGGGCATGACCGTCCCGCTCCGCGTCGCCGTGATGGGCTGCGTCGTGAACGGTCCCGGTGAAGCCCGCGAAGCCGACCTCGGTGTCGCCTCCGGCAACGGCAAGGGCCAGATCTTCGTCAAGGGCCAGGTCATCAAGACCGTGCCGGAGTCCGAGATCGTCGCGACCCTCATCGAAGAGGCGAACCGCCTCGCCGACGAGATGGGCCCGGCGGCAGGGACCGGCAAGCCGCTCGTCGTCACCTCGTAGCCAGGCGCGCGAGCAGGCTCCGGCACCGCCGCTAGGCTTGCCCCGTGGTCACTCGGCTTTCGCATCTGTTCCTCCGTACGCTCCGCGACGACCCCTCCGACGCCGAGGTGACGAGCGCCAAGCTGCTCGTCCGCGCCGGGTACATCCGTCGCCAGGCCCCCGGCATCTTCGCCTGGCTGCCGCTCGGACTCCGCGTCCGCGCGCGCATCGAGGGGATCATCCGCGACGAGATGCAGGCGGCCGGTGCACAAGAGGTGCTGCTGCCGGCGCTCGCCCCGCGCGAGCCGTACGAGGCGACGAACCGCTGGACCGAGTACGGCGACGGCATCTTCCGTCTGCAGGACCGCAAGGGCGCCGACTACCTCCTCGCCCCGACGCACGAAGAGCTCTTCGCGCTCCTGGTGAAGGACCTGTACTCCTCGTACAAGGACCTCCCCGTCACGCTGTTCCAGATCCAGGACAAGTACCGCGATGAAGCGCGGCCCCGTGCGGGTCTCCTCCGTGGTCGCGAGTTCACGATGAAGGACGCCTACTCCTTCGACGTCACCGACGAGGGGCTCGACACGAGCTACCAGACGATGCGCGACGCCTACGAGCGCATCTTCGCCCGCCTCGGCCTCGAGTACGCGATCGTCAAGGCCGACGCCGGTGCGATGGGCGGCTCGAAGTCCGAGGAGTTCCTGCACCCGATCGCCGTCGGTGAGGACACCTTCGTCCGGAGTGCCGGTGGCTACGCGGCCAACGTCGAGGCCTACGTCACCCCGGTCCCCGACGCGCTGCCGATCGACGGCCAGCCTGAGCCGGTGCTGCTCCCCGCCGCCGACACCCCGACCATCCAGACGCTCGTCGACCACGCGAACCAGGTCGCCCCGCGCGACGGCGCGCCGTGGACCGCTGCCGACACGCTGAAGAACGTCGTGCTGGCGCTGACCCACCTCGACGGCACGCGTGAGGTCGTCGTCGTCGGCCTCCCCGGCGACCGCGACGTGGACCTCAAGCGCGCCGAGGTGGCGTTCGCCCCGGCCGAGGTCGAAGCCGCCGGCGACGACGACTTCCGGAAGCACAAGGGCCTCGTGAAGGGCTACATCGGCCCGCAGGTGCTCGGCGCCGACAGTGCGACCGGCATCCGTTACTTCGTCGACCCGCGGGTCGTCGACGGCACCGCGTGGCTCACCGGTGCGAACGAGCGCGGCGTGCACGTGTCCGGCCTGGTCGCCGGCCGTGACTTCGTCGCCGACGGCGTCGCCGAGGTCTCCGACGTCCGCGCCGGCGACCCGGCACCCGACGGCTCCGGCCCGCTCGAGACCGCGCGCGGCATGGAGATCGGGCACGTCTTCCAGCTCGGCCGCAAGTACGCCGAGGCCCTCGGGCTCAAGGTGCAGGACGAGAACGGCAAGCTCGTGACCGTCACGATGGGCTCGTACGGCATCGGCGTGACGCGCATCCTCGCGATCCTCGCCGAGGCGCACAACGACGAGAAGGGCCTCGCCTGGCCGAAGCACGTCGCACCGTTCGACGTGCACGTGGTCGCGACGGGCAGGGACACCACGGCCTACGACCTGGCGACGAGCGTCGTCGCCGAGCTCGAGGGCGACCGCTTCGACGTCCTCTACGACGACCGGCCGAAGGTCTCGCCCGGCGTGAAGCTCCGCGACGCCGAGCTCCTCGGCATGCCGATCGTCGTCGTCGCCGGTCGCGGAGCGGCCGACGGCATCGTCGAGCTCTGGAACCGCGCGAGCGGCGAGCGCACCGAGGTGCCGGTCGCCGAGCTGCTGGACGCGGTCCGCGCGATCTAGCGGGTGGCGTGTCGCGCACCGGTCGCGACCGAGAACACGGCCTGGAGGCTCGTGGCGGGCCCCGCCACGAGCCTCCAGGCCGTTGACGGGCACGGTCCGCGACCCGCAGTGCGGTAGTCTGGACGCCGACTTCTGCGCGGTACCAGTGCGCCGGAGCGACTCAGCTGAATACGGAGGCCCTCGGTGAAGATCGATCTCGCAGTCCTGCGACTCATGGAGCGTGAACGGGAGATCCCGTTCGAAGAACTCGTCCAGATCATCGAGTCGGCCATCCTGACCGCGTACCACAAGCACACCGCCGAGAACGGCGAGCCGGCGGACGCGCAGTCGCGGGTCGAGCTCGACCGCAAGTCCGGTGAGGTCAGCGTCTTCGTGCCGGAGCGCGACGACGAAGGCACCGTCATCGGCGAAGCCGTCGACCAGCCGAGCGACTTCGGTCGCATCGCGGCGTTCGCGGCGAAGCAGGTCATCAACCAGCGTCTCCGCGACATCGGCGACGACAAGATCCTCGGCCAGTTCCGCGGCAAGGAAGGCGACATCGTCGCGGGCGTGGTCCAGCAGGGCCCGAACCCGAAGATGGTGCACGTCGACCTCGGCACCGTCGAGGCGATCCTGCCCCCCGAGGAGCAGGTGCCCGGCGAGACCTACGCGCACGGCTCGCGCATCCGCGTGTACGTGACGAGCGTCGGCCGTGGCCCCAAGGGCCCGCAGATCATCGTGTCGCGCACGCACCCGGGCCTGGTCCGGAAGCTCTTCGCGCTCGAGGTCCCGGAGATCGCGTCCGGCGTGGTGGAGATCACCTCGCTGGCCCGCGAAGCCGGTCACCGCACCAAGCTCGCGGTCAAGGCGAACGAGCCCGGCGTGAACGCCAAGGGTGCCTGCATCGGTGAGCTCGGCGCCCGCGTGCGGGCCGTGACGACGGAGCTCGGTGCCGAGAAGATCGACATCGTGGACTGGTCCCCGGACCTCGCGACGTTCGTGGCGAGCGCGCTGTCGCCGGCGAAGGTGACGAGCGCGTTCGTGCTCGACGTCTCGACGAAGGCCGTCCGCGCCCTGGTGCCGGACTACCAGCTGTCGCTCGCGATCGGCAAGGAAGGGCAGAACGCCCGTCTCGCCGCGAAGCTCACGGGCGCGCGCATCGACATCCAGCCGGACAGCATCCTGGACGACGACGAGTCCTGATCGACATCCAGTCAGGTCGTGGGCAGCATCCTGGACGACGACGAGTCCTGATCGACATCCAGTCAGGTCGTGGGCAGCATCCTGGACGACGACGAGTCCTGATCGACCAGTCCGAGAACGCGCGTCGGACCGCGTCGGCGCACGGCGTTTCGCCCGTGGCGATGCGGATCCGGGCGCGCCGGATCGCGGTCGTCAGAGGGGAGGAGTAGAGTGGTCGCCGTCAGAACGTGCATCGGCAGTCGTCGTCGCGCGCCCCGATCCTCCCTCCTCCGAGTCGTCGCCCTTGGCGAAGACCGTGTGGTGGCGGATCCGAAGGCAGTCATGCCGGGCCGGGGAGCGTGGCTCACACCGACCGTCGAAGCGTACGAACTGGCCGTCAAGCGCAAGGCTTTCCGCCGGGCGCTGCGGCTGGAACGTGAACCGGACACGTCTGCGGTGCTCGATCACCTGCGGAGCCTGCCCGACGTGGGACCCAACCACGCGGCGCAGGACGTTGCAGAAGAGCGCCCGGACACGACAGAACAGGCTGAACGGCTTATGGACAACTGATGAGCGGCTCGAAATGAGACCCATCATCCAGTGAGTCCTGCCCCTTGACGGGGTGGGACCCGTGAAGGAGAACAGTGGCGAAACCACGCGTACACGAGATCGCAAGCGAGCTCGGCGTCGACAGCAAGACCGCACTCGAGAAGCTCAAGGAGCTGGGCGAGTTCGTCAAGGGACCGAGCTCGAGTGTCGAGCCCCCCGTGGCACGGAAGCTCCGTGCCGCACTGCAGGCCGAGGGTGCTTCGGCATCCGCGAAGCCCGCAGCCGCAGCAGCCCCCGCTCCGGCGGCGGCGAAGTCGGCCGCACCGAAGCCCGGTGGCCCGAAGCCCGGCCCGAAGCGTCCCGCTCCGGCCCCGGAGCCCGAAGCCCCCGCGCAGCCGGCCGAGAACACCGACGTGCCCGTCACGCCGGCCCCCAAGTCCGTCGCGCAGCGGCAGGCCGAAGCCGAAGCAGCGCGCAAGGCCGCTGCCGAGGAGAAGGCAGCCGCCCCCAAGGACTCCGGTGACGCTCCGAGCGCGCCGAAGAACGACGCCGTCAAGCCGGGCAGCGCGAAGCCCGCGGCGGCCGGTCCGAAGCCGGGTGGCCCGAAGCCGGGTGCCCGTCCGGGCAACAACCCCTACGCGTCCAGCCAGGGCATGGGCTCGCGCCCGCCGCGCCCCGGCAACAACCCGTACTCGTCCAACCAGGGCATGGGTCAGCGTCCCGCCGGCGGTGCCGGTGGTGGCGGGATCCCGCGTCCGCAGCCCCCGCGTCCCGGCGCACCCCGTCCGGGTGCTCCGCGTCCGGGTGGTCCCGGTCAGGGCAACCGTCCGAACGGCTTCGGGCAGCGCCCGGGCCAGGGTGGCGGCGGTCGTGGCGGCCCCGGTGGCGGTCGTCCCGGTGCCGGTGGCGGCGCTGGTGGCGGTTTCCCGCGTCCGGCGTTCAGCGGCCCGCGTCCCGCCGGTGGCGGCGGTCGTGGCCGTGGCCCCGGTGGTGGTACCGCCGGTGCGTTCGGTCGCGGTGGCGGCAAGAGCCGTGCCCGCAAGTCGAAGCGGACGAAGCGCGCCGAGTACGAGATGCGGCAGGCGCCGTCGCTCGGCGGTGTGCAGGTCCCGCGCGGCGACGGCAACACGGTCGTCCGTCTGCGTCGTGGTGCGAGCATCTCGGACTTCGCGGACAAGATCGACGCGAGCCCCGGCAACCTCGTGACGGTGCTGTTCCACCTCGGTGAGATGGCGACCGCCACGGAGTCCCTCGACGAGGCGACCTTCGAGGTCCTCGGCGAAGAGCTCGGCTACAGGATCCAGATCGTGTCGCCGGAAGACGAGGACCGCGAGCTCCTCGAGGGCTTCGACATCGACATCGACGCCGAGTACGCCGACGAGGACGACTCCGTCCTGCAGCAGCGTCCCCCGGTCGTCACCGTCATGGGTCACGTCGACCACGGCAAGACGCGCCTGCTCGACGCCATCCGCAACTCCAAGGTGGTCGAGGGCGAAGCCGGCGGCATCACGCAGCACATCGGTGCGTACCAGATCGTCGCGGAGCACGAGGGCATCGAGCGTCCGATCACGTTCATCGACACCCCGGGTCACGAGGCGTTCACCGCCATGCGTGCCCGTGGTGCGCAGGTGACGGACATCGCGATCCTCGTGGTCGCGGCGGACGACGGCATCATGCCCCAGACGATCGAGGCGCTGAACCACGCGCAGTCGGCCAACGTGCCGATCGTGGTCGCGGTGAACAAGATCGACAAGGAAGGCGCGAACCCGGCGAAGGTCCGCCAGCAGCTCACCGAGTACAACCTGGTGGCCGAGGAGTACGGCGGCGACGTCATGTTCGTCGACGTCTCCGCGCGGCAGAACATCGGCATCCAGGAGCTCCTGGACGCCGTGCTGCTCACCGCTGACGCCGGGCTCGACCTGCGTGCGAACCCCGACAAGGACGCCCGCGGTGTCGCGATCGAAGCACGCCTGGACAAGGGCCGCGGTGCAGTCGCCACGGTGCTCATCCAGTCGGGCACCCTGCACGTCGGCGACGCGATCGTCGCGGGAACGGCCTACGGCCGCGTCCGTGCGATGGCGGACGAAGACGGCAACCCGGTGACCGCCGCGACGCCGAGTCGTCCGGTCCAGGTGCAGGGCCTGTCCTCGGTGCCCCGCGCCGGTGACACCTTCCTCGTCACGGAAGAAGACCGAACCGCCCGTCAGATCGCTGAGAAGCGTGAAGCGGCCGAGCGCAACGCCCAGCTGGCCAAGGCCCGCAAGCGCATCTCGCTCGAGGACTTCACCCGTGCACTCGAAGAGGGCAAGGTCGACTCGCTCAACCTCATCATCAAGGGTGACGTCTCCGGTGCTGTCGAAGCACTCGAGCAGTCGCTCCTCGACATCGAGGTGGACGACAGCGTCCAGCTGCGGATCCTGCACCGCGGTGTGGGTGCGATCACCGAGTCGGACATCGACCTCGCCACGATCGACAACGCCATCGTCATCGGCTTCAACGTCCGTCCGGACGTCAAGGCCCGTGAGCGTGCGGCGCGTGAAGGCATCGACGTCCGGTTCTACTCGGTCATCTACAACGCACTCGAGGACATCGAGCAGTCCCTCAAGGGCATGCTCAAGCCCGAGTACGAAGAGGTGCAGTCCGGTGTCGCCGAGATCCGCGAGGTCTTCCGGTCCTCGAAGTTCGGCAACATCGCGGGTGTCATCGTCCGCTCCGGCACGATCACGCGCAACGCCAAGGCGCGCGTCATCCGTGACGGCGTGGTCCTTGCGGACGGGCTGGCCATCGAGTCGCTCCGTCGCTTCAAGGACGACGTCACCGAGGTCCGTACGGACTTCGAGGCGGGTATCGGTCTGGGCAAGTACAACGACATCCAGATCGGTGACGAGATCGAGACCACCGAGCTCGTCGAGAAGCCGCGCGACTGATCGTGTGACTACCCTGGGCCCCGGCCTCCCTCGCGGGAGGTCGGGGCCCACCCATTCCCAAGGAGGAACCCATGGCTGATCCGCAGCGCGCACGCAAGATGGCCGACCGCATCAAGGAAGTCGTCGCACGTCGACTGGACAAGGGTCTGCGCGACCCGCGTCTCGGCTTCGTGACGATCACCGACGTCCGCGTGACCGGTGACCTGCAGCACGCGTCGGTCTTCTACACCGTGTACGGCACCGACGAGGAGCGCGCCGACTCCGCCGCCGCGCTCAAGGCCGCGACCGGCATGCTCCGCACCGAGGTCGGCAAGAACATCACGGCGCGGCTCACCCCGTCGCTCGAGTTCATCGCCGACGCCCTGCCGGACACCTCCGCGCACCTCGAGGACCTGCTCGCGCAGGCCAAGATGCGCGACGAGCAGGTCCGCTCGGCATCGGTGGGCGCCACGTTCGCCGGCGACGCCGACCCGTACAAGCGCGACGAGGACGACGACGAGTCCGAGGAACAGGCCTAGGCGGCGCCGCCGGGCAGCTGGTAGCCGCTCGCGTCGTCACCCACCGCGAGACCATCGCGGAGGAGCGACGCGAGCGCCCGGTCCCGCTGCTCGGCATCCGGCCAGACCATCGCGATCTCCGCGGGGGTGACGGGGACGTCGCTCGCGCGGAGTTCGGCCATCACGAGACCCCGCACCTGCCGGTCGCTGCCGGCGAACTTCGCCTGCTTCGGCGCGCGCGGGCCGTCGTGCTCCGGGTAGCCGGCCGCACGCCACGCGCAGCGGTCCGCGATCGGGCAGGCGTCGCACGCGGGGGAGCGTGCGACGCAGACGAGCGCACCGAGTTCCATCACCGCGGCGTTCGTCGCGGCCGCGTCCTCGCGGTCCTCCGGCAGGACCGAGGCCATCAGCGGCAGGTCCTGCTTCGCGTTCGCCGGTCCGGGTTCGCCCTGCCCGAGGAGCGCCCGCGCGAGCACCCGGCGCACGTTCACGTCGACGACGGGGTGCCGGTCGCCGTACGCGAAGACCGCGACCGCCCGCGCCGTGTAGTCACCGATGCCGGGCAGCGCGAGGAGCGCGTCGACGTCCCGGGGCACCACGTTGTCGTGCTGCTCGGCGATCGCCGTCGCCGCCGCGTGCAGCGCGAGCGCCCGTCTCGGGTAGCCGAGCCGGTCCCAGGCACGCACCGCGTCCGACGGCGGTGAGTCCGCGAGGTCGCGAGGCGTCGGCCACCGGGTGAGCCATGCCTCCAGGCGGGGGATCACGCGTGCGACCTGCGTCTGCTGCAGCATGATCTCGCTGACCAGCGTGCCCCAGGCGGGGAAACCGGGACGGCGCCAGGGGAGGTCGCGCGCCTCGGCGCGGAACCACGCGACGAGCGGGGTCGCGATGTCGGGCCGCGTCGCGCCCTGCAGACCGGTCGCGTTCTCCACAGGCTGACGGGAGGCTCGACTCGCGTTCACCACGACAGCCTACGGTGGGTGCATGGCACGCTGGGCACCCGAAGAGACCGACACGATGGCTGCGATCGCGGGAGAGGTGATCGCACAGGTCGGCACGAACCGCACTGTCGTCGGCATCGACGGGCAGGACGGCGTCGACCTCGAACACGTCGCCGCGGCCCTGGTCGCCGGCTTCGAGCAGCACGGCGTCTCGGCGATGGCCGCTGCCGCTCCCTCCGCCGACGTGGACGCGCTGCGCTCCGGGCTCGTCGCGCCGTTCCGGTCCACCGGTGCGGGTGACGGGGTCCTCGTGGTGCACGGCCACGGCGTCCTCGGCGCCGGTGCGCGCGGCCTGTGGCGCTGGTCGCTCTGGGTGGAGCAGGAGTCCGGTCGGCTGGAACGCCGCGCCGACGTCAAGATCGCCGCGTCCGCGGTGCTCGACGTCACCGACCCGGCGCACCCGCGTCGCGAGTGGAACGATGCCTGCTGACGTGCGCTGGTAATCTCCTCGGGTGCTCGTAACCGCTCCCGACGGCATCCTCCTCGTCGACAAACCGCAGGGGATCTCCAGCCATCGCGCGGTCTCGATCGCCCGACGCCGTCTCGACCTCAAGAAGATCGGCCACGCCGGCACCCTCGACCCGATGGCGACCGGATTGCTGCTCCTCGGAGCCGGTCCGTCCACGCGGCTCCTGACGCACCTGGTCGGCCTCGACAAGACCTACACGGCGACCATCCGGCTCGGCGTCTCCACCGACTCGGACGACGCCGACGGCGACCCCGTGGCGGCGGTGGGCGTGTCCGGCGCGGACGTCTCCGAAGCCGCGGTCGAAGCGGCCGTTGCACAGCAGCGCGGTCCCATCTCGCAGGTCCCGTCGACGGTCAGCGCGATCAAGGTCGACGGTCGACGCGCCTACGACCTGGCGCGGAAGGGCGAGGAGGTCACGCTCAAGGCCCGGGCGGTGACGATCTCGCGGTTCGAGGTCACCGGTCGGAACGAGGACGTCGTCTCCGTCGACGGGGTCCCCACGAGCGTGGTCGACCTCGACGTCGTCGTGGCCTGCTCGTCCGGCACCTACGTGCGGGCGCTCGCCCGCGACGTCGGTGCGACCCTCGGCACCGGGGCGCACCTCACGGCCCTCCGCCGGACGCTGGTCGGCCCGTTCTCCGTCGACGACGCGATCGACCTCGAGGACGACGCCGTCGACGTCCGCGCGGCCCTTGTCCGCCCGGCCGAGATCGCCCGACAGCTGTTCCCGGTCGTCACGCTCGACGCCGCCCGCGCGAAGGACCTCGCCGACGGCAAGCGCATCGACGCCGACCACCCGGACACCGACGGCCCGGTCGCGGCCGTCACCGCACGCGACGACCGGCTGATCGGTCTCGTCTCCGTGCGCCGCGGACTGCTGCGGGTCATCACCAACTTCCCCACGGCGTCAGGAGCGAACGCGTGATCGAGTGGTTCATGTGGGTGCAGCTCGTGCTGGCCTGCGTCGTCGGCGTGTTCGCCGTCGTCGTCGGCTTCATCGGCTGGAAGCCCAACGACTACACCGTCGGGTCGCTCGTGCTCATCGAGCTCCTGCTCATCGCGCAGCTCGTCGTGTCGCTGGTGCAGCCAGCGGTCGGGAACCCGGCGACGGGCAACCTGCTCGAGTTCTGGGTCTACGCGGTGTCGGTGCTGCTCGTCCCGCCGGCCACGATCGTCTGGGCGCTCATCGACCGCACGCGGTGGAGCACCGTCGTGCTCGGCGCGGGCGCGTTCACCGTGGCCGTGATGGTCTACCGGATGTACCAGATCTGGTTCGCCCTGAACTGAGGTGTGCGGTCCGTGACGCGTGCGGCCTGTGCGGTCTGCAGTCTGCGGTCTGTGACGTGTGCAGTCTGCGGTCTGTGACGTGTGCGGTCGGCGGTGTCGTCGGTCGTCGGTAGAATCGGTGCAATGGCGACCAAGTCCTCCCTCGCGACCGGCATCGGGCGCGTCCTCATCGCCGTCTACGGCATCCTCGCCCTGGCAGCGACGGGCCGCAGCGTCGTCCAGATCGCCGAGAAGTTCTCCTTCGCGCCGTTCTCGTACACGCTGAGCGCCATCGCCGCCGTCGTGTACATCGTCGCGATGATCGCCCTCATCGTGCCCGGACGCTTCTGGTACCGGGTCGCCTGCGTCACCATCGTCTTCGAGATGACGGGCGTGCTCGTGATCGGGACCCTGTCGCTCTTCGACCACGCGCTGTTCCCCGACCTGACGATCTGGTCGTACTACGGCATGGGCTACGCCTTCGCGCCGCTCGTGCTGCCGATCGCGGGCCTCTGGTGGCTCCGGAAGCACCACCGCACCGCCGGAGCACCCGTCACCGAACCCGAGCCCGCCGTGGCGGCCGGCGAGTAGGCGGGGGAGCGACATGCAGTACTACGAAGACGTCGAGGACGTCGCCCAGGGCTTCGGGCCGAGTGCCGTCACCATCGGCAAGTTCGACGGCGTGCACGTCGGGCACCGTGCGGTCATCGCGCACCTCGAGCGCGCCGCCCGCCAGCAGGGACTCGTGTCGACGGTCGTGACGTTCGACCGGCACCCGCTGAGCATCATCGACCCGGCGAAGGTCCCGCCCGCCCTGACGAGCATCGCGCAGCGTCGCGAGCTCCTCGACGACGTCGGTGTGGACGCCGCCCTGCTGCTGCGGTTCGACGCGGAGCTGCAGTCCTGGTCGCCGGAGACCTTCGTCGCCCGGATCCTCGTCGACACCCTGAACGCCAAGCTCGTCTTCGTCGGCAGCGACTTCCGGTTCGGGGCGAAGGGCGCCGGCGACGTCGCGCTCCTCCGGTCCCTCGGCGCCCAGCACGGCTTCGCGGTCGAGCTGATCGACGACGTCGACCTCATCGACGACGTCCGTCCCGCGGGTGAGCGCCGCGTCTCCTCGACGTGGATCCGGGAGCTCCTCGGCGAAGGCCGCGTCGCCGAGGCGGCACGGCTCCTCGGGCGTGAGCACGCCGTCCGCAGCGTCGTCGTCCGCGGGAACCAGCGCGGCCGCGCGATGGGGTACCCGACCGCGAACCTCGACCCGTCGTGCGAGGGGTTCGTCCCCGCGGACGGTGTCTACGCCGCACGCGTGCTGCACAACGGCACGACGTACCCGGCGGCGGTGTCGGTGGGGAACAACCCGACGTTCGAGGGGGTCCCCGCGAAGCAGATCGAGGCGCACCTGCTCGACGTCGACATCGACCTCTACGGGGACACCATCGCGGTGCTCTTCGTGTCGTACGTCCGCGGCATGGTGAAGTTCGGCTCGATGGACGAGCTCGCGACGCAGATGCGTCAGGACGACCTCGACATCCGCACCCTGCTCGGGCTCCCCGCCCCGGTCTGACCCGCGGTGCGCCGGGCGCGCACGACGCGGCTCTGTGCGCGCGACGCCGCGGTGTGCGCGAGACGCCGCTGTGTGGGTGAGACGCCGCGGTCTCCGGCGGCGTCTCGGCACGCGGGCGGCGTCTCGGGGCGCGGACGACAGCGGCCCCGCGACCGGATGGTCGCGGGGCCGCTGTCGTGGTGCCGTGATCAGCCGCCGAGGGCGTCGAGCCAGATCTTGCGGGCGTCCAGGGCTTCCTGCGCGTCCTTGATCTTGCGGGCGTCGCCGGAGGCCTTCGCTGCTTCGAGTTCGGCCTCGAGCTTGCCGATCGCGTCCTCGAGCTGGCTCGCGAGCCCGGTCGTGCGGGCCTTGCGCTCCGGGTTCGACTCGCGCCAGTGCGCGTCCTCGAGCCCGCGGACGTGGTCCTCGACGGCACGGAGTCGGTCCTCGACACGACGGACGTCGGCGCGGGGGACCCGGCCGATCTCGTCCCAGCGACGCTGGATGTCGGTCAGGGACTTCCGTGCGGCGGCACGGTCCTGCTGCTGCAGGAGCGGTTCGGCTTCGGCGACGAGCGCGAGCTTGGCCTCGAGGTTGGCGGAGTACTCCTCGTTCTCCGCGGCGCTCTCGGCGTGGCGCTGCTCGAAGAGGACGTCACCCGCGGCCTTGAAGCGGGCCCAGAGTGCGTCGTCGTGGCGCTTGCCCGCACGACCGGCGCGCTTCCAGTCGTCGAGGAGCTGGCGGTACGTCGGGATCGCGTCGGAGCCCCGGGGCGCGAGTGCCTCGGCCTGCTGGACGAGTTCCTGCTTCCGGGTCCGGGCGTCGCGGTGCTGCGCGTCGAGGTCCGAGTAGAACGCACGACGGTGCTGGTCCACGGTGGAGCGGGCCGAGCGGAACCGCTTCCAGAGCTCGTTGGCCTCGTTCTTGGGGATGCGCGGTCCCTCGTGCTGGTGCTGCTGCCAGCGCGAGAAGACGTCGTCGAGCTGCGCGGTGATCTGCTTCCACTGCGCGCGTGCCGGGTCGACGGCCGCCAGCGCCTCTGCCTCTTCGACGAGGCCGGTGCGGAACGCGAGCGCCTCGGTCAGCGCCTGCTGCGCCTGTTCGGCCTGCTCCTTGGTGAGCGACCCGAGCTGCTCGGACAGCGCCGCGACGCGGTCTTCGAGCGACTTGATGTCGCCGACGACCCGCGCTTCGGTGACGAGCGCCGTCAGGTGCTCGACCGTCCGGGCGACGTCGTTCGCCGATGCGCCGCGCTGCACGCGCTGCTCGGCGATCTTCACCTGGCCTTCGAGGTCGGCGTACTTCCGGGCGAAGTACGCGAGCGCTTCGTCGGCGGTGGCGTCCGGGTACTCACCCACGACACGCTCGGTGTCCTGGTACCGGACGTACACGGTGCCGTCGTCGTCGACGCGCCCCCAGGTCGTTGCTTCGTCAGATCCCACAGGTCTCGCCTCGATCGTGGTCGTGCATCACCGACGTCACCGTCGGCACGGTCAGGAAGCCACCCTATTGCACGGGCGGCCCCAGCGGCCCGCCGATGCGCTCGGCTGTGGACTACTGGTCCTGCTTGATGGTCGCCGCGGTGATCGTGGTGGCCACCTTCGGGGCACCGGTGCCGTCCGAACTCGCGTCCGAGATGCCCTTCGACGTGATCTTCGACTGGAGCTCGGAGAGCCCGCTCGTGACCTTGCCGACGACGGTGTACCCACCGGTGGAGCCGTCGAGCGTGGTGTCGCCGTAGACGATGAAGAACTGGGTGGACTGCGAGGACGTCGAGGAGCTCCGCGCGATGGCGATCGTGCCCTTGTCGTAGACGTCGTCGCTCGGGGTGTTCTCGATCGGGCCGTACTCGAAGCCGGCGTCACCCGTGCCGTCGCCGTTCGCGGAGCCGCACTGCAGGAACTTGAACCCGTCGGTGTCCGCGAGCCGGTGGCAGGTGGTGCCCTCGTAGAACTGCTTGCGGATGAGGTCGATCTCGACGCTCGTGGCCTGCGGCGCCTTCTTCCCGTCGAGCTCGATCCCGAGCTTGACGTCCTTGTTCAGCGTGATCGAGCCGGTCCACGTGCTGTTCTTCGCGATCGACTTGCTCGGCACGTCGCCCGTGTTGCTCGCGGTGGCGCTGGCGGAGGGGGTGGGCGTCGTGGTCGCACTGGCACTGGCGGACGCCGAGGCGCTGGCCTTCCCGGACGGCTGCGAGCCGGCGAAGGCGAGTTGCGACCCGGTGGCGAGGGCGGCGACGACGACGAGAGCAGCCAGTCCGACGAGGTTGTCGCGGCGACGGCGACGACGTTGGCGGTCGTGGAGGCCCTGTCGTGCCTCGTAGAGGCGGAGCCGCTCGCGCGCCTCGCGGTTGTCACGCGCCTGGTTCTTGGGTGCCACGGTGCTGATCTGCCCTCTCGTCGCAGTGTGCGACGAGCGTATCGGACCCCTCCCTATGAAGGAGGTGTCGGTGCGCCCGCCTACGATTGAGGACATGGCAGCGGACCGATCGGGCATGAACGCGCCCACGACCGGCGGTCGGACCGGCCTGGCGCAGGGCTCGGTGCCGCTCGCCGTGCGGATGCGGCCGACCAGTCTCGAGGAAGTGGCCGGGCAGCAGCACCTCCTCGGCCGGGGCTCGCCGCTCGTGCAGCTCGCCACCGGGACGCGGGAGAACCCCGGTGGCGTCTCCGTCATCCTCTGGGGGCCGCCCGGCACGGGCAAGACCACCCTGGCCCAGGCGATCGCCCGGCAGTCCGGGCGGGAGTTCGTCGAGCTCTCCGCGGTCACCGCCGGCGTCAAGGACGTGCGCGAAGTGATGGAGAAGGCCCTCACACACCGTGACCTCTACGGCTCGACGACGGTGCTGTTCCTCGACGAGATCCACCGCTTCAGCAAGGCCCAGCAGGACGCCCTGCTGCCCGGCGTCGAGAACGGCTGGGTGATCCTCATCGCCGCGACGACCGAGAACCCCTCGTTCTCGGTGATCTCCCCGTTGCTCTCCCGTTCGCTGCTGCTCACCCTGAAGCCGCTCACCGACGCCGACCTCGGGATGCTCGTCGACCGCGCCGTGGCGGACCCGCGTGGCCTCGGCGGCTCCGTGGTCCTCGGCGACGAAGCCCGGTCCGCGATCGTCCGGCTCGCGTCCGGTGACGCCCGTCGTGCGCTGACGGCCCTCGAAGCCGCCGCCGCGTCCGCCGGTGCGGCGCAGGACGACGACGACGACCAGGTCCCCGTCGTCGACGCGGACACCGTCGCGGCCGCGGTCGACCGGGCACTGCTCCGCTACGACCGGCAGGGCGACGAGCACTACGACGTCATCAGCGCGTTCATCAAGTCGGTGCGGGGGAGCGACGTCGACGCCGCGCTGCACTACCTGGCTCGGATGATCGAAGCGGGGGAGGACCCCCGGTTCATCGCCAGGCGGATCATCATCTCCGCGTCGGAGGACATCGGCATGGCGGACCCGCAGGCGCTGCCCATCGCGGTCGCCGCCGCCCAGGCCGTCCAGCTGATCGGCATGCCCGAGGGCCGGATCCCCCTCGCCGAAGCCGTCGTCTACCTGGCGACCGCACCGAAGTCGAACGCCGCCTACAACGGCGTGAACGCCGCGATGGCGGACGTCAAGGCGGGGCGGATGGGCGTCGTGCCGAACCACCTCCGGGACGCCCACTACGCCGGTGCGAAGCGGCTCGGGCACGGCAAGGGCTACATCTACTCGCACGACGCCGAGCACGGGGTCGCCGAGCAGCAGTACCTCCCGGACGCGCTCGAGGGCACCGAGTACTACACGCCGACCACGAACGGCTACGAGCGTGAAGTCGGTCCCCGCCTCGACCGGCTCCGGAAGATCACGCGTGGCGCTTCTGGCGACGCCTGAACCCTGCTATCGTTGACGGGCCTAAGTCCTGGTCCTCGCGTGCGGCTGCGTCGAGGACAGAGTGTCGCCTCCACCTCGTGTGGTCCCGCGGCACGGGGGCAGAGGTTCGGGCTGTAGCCGTCCGATCCCACAGGCTCATCCCTCTGGATCCCGTCACGGGGTTCGTCGACACGTGCGCGTGCCGAGACCCGCGACAACTTCAGTTCAGTACAGAGAAAAGGACCCTGTGTCTACCAAGTCACGCACCCGCAGCAAGACCCGCCTGTCGCGCGCGCTCGGCATCCCGCTGACGCCGAAGGCGGCCCGTTACCTCGAGAAGCGCCCCTACGGGCCCGGTGAGCACGGCCGTACGCGCCGTCGTGCGGACAGCGACTACGCCGTCCGCCTCCGTGAGAAGCAGCGTCTGCGCGCCCAGTACGGCATCCGCGAGAAGCAGCTCCGCATCGTCTTCGAAGAGGCCCGCAAGACCAACGGCCTGACCGGTGAGAACCTGGTCGAGCTGCTCGAGCAGCGCCTCGACGCCCTCGTGCTCCGTGCCGGCTTCGCCCGCACGACCTCGCAGGCCCGTCAGCTGATCGTGCACCGCCACATCCTGGTGGACGGCAAGCTCGTCGACCGCCCCTCCTTCCGCGTCAAGGAGGGCCAGCTGATCCACGTCAAGCAGCGCTCCGAGTCGCTCGAGCCCTTCCAGGTCGCCGCTGCCGGTGGCCACCAGGAAGTCCTCCCGAAGGTCCCGGGTTACCTCGAGGTCGAGATCGACAAGCTCCAGGCCCGCCTCGTGCGTCGCCCGAAGCGCGCCGAGGTCCCCGTGACCTGCGAAGTGCAGCTCGTCGTCGAGTACTACGCAGCTCGCTGATCCATCGCACTGCCTGAACGGCGGGTCGTCCACTCCGGACGGCCCGCCGTTCGGCGTTCCCGGGGCTGCGGCTAAGCTGGTCGGACGCGCGCCTCGGCGTGCTCGACAAGGAGGCCCCGTGAAGCAGCTGTTCTTCGTCGCCGTCGGCGTCGTCATCGGGTTCCTCGTCGCCCACCGGGTCAGCAGGACCTCCGCAGGCGCGACGTTCCTCGCCGAGGTCGACGCCCGCACGAAGGCCTTCACGAGCGCCGTGGCCGACGGCTACCGTTCCCGCGAAGCCGAGCTCCGCACCGACGCCTGACCGTCGCGCTCACCAGCACGTCCCGCCCTCCCACGTCATCAGGAAGCACCATGCAGACCGCAGAGATCCGCCGCCGTTGGCTCCAGTACTTCGGTGACCGCGGCCACACCGTCGTCCCGTCCGCCTCGCTCGTCTCGGACGACCCGTCGCTGCTGTTCACGGTCGCCGGCATGGTCCCCTTCATCCCGTACCTCACCGGGCTGATCCCGGCGCCGTACCCCCGCGCGACGAGCGTCCAGAAGTGCATCCGCACGAACGACATCGAAGAGGTCGGCAAGACCCCGCGGCACGGCACGTTCTTCCAGATGAACGGCAACTTCTCGTTCGGGGACTACTTCAAGGAGCAGGCGATCCAGTACGCCTGGGAGTTCCTCACGGGCGCGGAGTCCGACGGAGGGCTCGGGTTCTCGGCCGACGACCTCTGGGTCACCGTGTACGAGGACGACGACGAGGCGATCGCGTTCTGGAAGCAGCACTCCTCCCTGCCCGACGAGCGCATCCAGCGCCTCGGCAAGGACACCAACTACTGGTCGACCGGGCAGCCCGGTCCGGCGGGCCCCTGCTCGGAGATCTTCTTCGACCGCGGTCCCGCATACGGCATCGACGGTGGTCCGGCGACGGACGACGACCGCTACGTCGAGATCTGGAACCTCGTGTTCATGCAGTACCAGATCGCCGACGTCCGCTCGAAGTACGACTTCGAGATCACCGGCGAGCTGCCGAACAAGAACATCGACACCGGCATGGGCCTGGAGCGCGTCGCGTTCATCAAGCAGGGCGTCGACAACATGTACGAGATCGACCAGGTCCGCCCGGTCCTCGACAAGGCGGCGGAGATCTCCGGTCGCCGGTACGGCGCGGTGCACGAGGACGACGTCCGCATGCGCGTCATCGCGGACCACGTCCGTTCCGCGCTGATGCTCATCGCCGACGGGGTCTCGCCGTCGAACGAGGGTCGCGGCTACATCCTCCGTCGCCTGCTCCGCCGCACGGTGCGCGCGATGCGCTTGCTCGGCGTGGAGACCGCGACGTTCCCGCAGCTGTTCCCGGAGTCGCGTGACGCCATGCGCGACGCCTACCCCGAGGTCGCGTCGGACTACGACCGCATCGCGCGGATCGCCTACGCCGAGGAAGAGACCTTCCTCCGCACGCTCGCACAGGGCACGACGATCCTCGACGTCGCGGTGGAGCGTGCGAAGCAGGACGGCCAGCCGTCGATCGGCGGCGACACCGCGTTCCTGCTCCACGACACGTTCGGGTTCCCGATCGACCTGACGCTCGAGATGGCGGAGGAAGCGGGGGTCCACGTCGACCGCACCGCGTTCGACACCCTGATGTCCGAGCAGCGTGCCCGCGCCAAGGCGGACGCGAAGAGCAAGAAGACCGCCCTCGCGGACCTCAGCGTGTACAGCGCGTTCCGGGCCAGGGGCGAGACCACGTTCCTCGGCTACGACGCGCTCGAAGCCGAGTCGAACGTGCTCGGCATCATCGTCGGCGGCGTCAGCGTCGACCGCGCCGTCGTGGGCGACATCGCCGAGGTCATCCTCGGGGAGACCTCGCTCTACGCGGAGTCCGGCGGCCAGGACGCGGACCAGGGCTCGATCATCGGCAACGGCTTCGACCTCGAGGTCCTCGACGTCCAGCGCCCGGTCTCCGGCCTCTGGAGCCACACCGTGCAGGTGCGCTCGGGCGAGGTCGGTGTCGGCGACGCGGCCACCACTGTCGTCGACGCGGAGTACCGCCGCGGTGCCACGCAGGCGCACTCGGCGACCCACCTCGTCAACGCCGCACTCCGTGACATCCTCGGCCCGGAGGCGCTGCAGGCCGGCTCCTACAACAAGTCCGGCTACATGCGCCTCGACTTCTCCTGGAGCCAGCCGATCTCGCTCGCGACGCGCTCCGAGATCGAAGAGGTCGTGAACACCGCGATCCGCTCCGACCTCGAGGTCTCGACGCGCGTGCTGCCCCTCGACCAGGCCAAGGAACTCGGCGCCCAGGCGCTCTTCGGCGAGAAGTACGGCGCCGAGGTCCGCATGGTCGACATCGGCGGCCCGTGGTCCCGCGAGCTCTGCGGTGGAACGCACGTCGCCTCGAGCGCGCAGGTCGGTCTGGTCAACCTGGTCGGTGAAGCCAGTGTCGGGTCGACCAACCGTCGTGTCGAGGCGCTCGTCGGCCTCGAGGGCTTCCGCGACCTCGCGGTCGAGCGCACCATCGTCTCGCAGCTCTCGAGTGCACTGAAGGCACCCCGCGACGACCTCCCGACCCGCGTCCAGTCCCTGATGGAGGACCTCCGCACCGCGCAGAAGCGCATCGCGGAGTTCGAGTCCGCGGGGCTGCAGCAGCGTGTGCCGACCATCGCCCGCCAGGCGACGACGATCGGCGGCACCACGGTCGTGGCCGAGTCGGTCGACGGCCTGAAGTCCGGTGACGACCTCCGCGCGCTCGCGACCGGTGTCCGTGGTCAGCTCGGCGACGGCGCCGCCGTGGTCGTCCTCGGTGCGGTCGTCAACCACAAGCCGGTCGTCATCGTCGCCACCAACGACGCCGCGCGCGCCGCCGGTGTGCAGGCCGGCCCCCTCGCCAAGGAAGCGGCCGGTGTCCTCGGCGGCGGTGGCGGCGGCAAGCCGGACCTCGCCCAGGGCGGCGGCACGGACCCGGCGGCACTCCCGGCGGCGCTCCGGGCGGTCACCGCTCGGCTCGCGGGCTGAGCGTGTCGATCCGCTCCGGGCGTCGGCTCGGCGTCGACGTCGGCCGTGCCCGGATCGGGGTCGCCGTGTGCGACCGCGACGGCCTGATCGCGACTCCTGTGGAGACCGTCAAGCGCGACGACTCCGGCGACCTGGTCCGGATCCTCGCGATCGCGGACGAGTACGACGTGCTCGAGGTCGTGGTCGGCCTGCCGCTGTCGATGTCCGGCGGCGACACCCCGTCCACGACCGACGCACGCGAGTTCGCCGCGCGGATCGCGGAGCACCGGCCGGTGCGCCTCGTCGACGAGCGGCTGTCCACGGTGACCGCGCAGCGCGGCATGCGGCAGGCCGGGCGCAACGCCAAGAAGTCGCGGTCCGTGATCGACCAAGCGGCCGCTGTTATCATTCTGCAACATGCGCTCGACCACGAGCGCGCGTCCGGTGCCCCTCCTGGGGCCACGCTCCCCGAGTAGGGCTGCCCTCCCGCCGATCCGATCGGCGGTGCCCCCCGCGGAGCCTTCCCGACCGAGAGACCGAGGACCGTTGGCAGACGACCTGGACTGGAACGCGATCATCGCGCCCGGCAACGACGCCGAGCGGCAGGACCAGCAGTCCGCCGCAGGCGCATCAGACGACGCTCCTCGGTCCGCCGGTTCGGCAGACCCACCACTCTCCCGCCGGGAGGCTCGTGCCCGGGAAGCCGCATCGGCTCGCCGCGCTGAGCCCCCGGCTCCAGAGCCGGAACGGCCGGTCTCGCCGGCCGACGACGGCCAGGCGGAGCCGGCCGGTGAGCCGGCGGCGCCGGCCGCCGAACCGGTGGCGGAACCCACCGACGCGCTGCACCCCGAGCTGCACCCGGAGGTGCACGCGTTGCTCGGTCCGGACGACGGCGGGGCCGACGGGGGCGGTGGAGCCGCGGGAGGCGGCGGACGCGGGCGACGTGGCGGCGGCGGGCGAGCCTCCAGGCCGCCGCGGGAACCGCACCGACGGTCGCGTGGCGGACTGATCGCCGGGATCGTCATCGTCGCGGTCGTGCTGGCCGCCGGTGTCGGTGCGTACACGTTCGCGGCGCCGAAGGTGCAGCAGGTCATCGGCGCGCTGACCGGCGCCAAGGAGACCGACGACTACACCGGCTCCGGCACGTCGAAGGTCACCATCACGATCAAGCAGGGCGACATCGGCGAGGACGTCGCGAAGACCCTCCAGCGGAGCGGCGTCGTGAAGACCTCGTCCGCGTTCTACAAGCTGCTGCTGGCGTCCAGCGACGTCCAGTTCCAGCCGGGCTCGTACGCGATGAAGAAGCACATGAGCTCGAAGGCGGCACTGGCCGCGCTCCAGGACGACAAGAACAAGGTCACGGCGTCGATCGTGATCCCCGAGGGCACCGCGCTCAAGGACATCGAGGCGGGCATGGTCTCGAAGGCCGGCCTCAGCGAGGCCGAGGTGTCCGCGGCGGCGAAGGACCTCTCCGCCTACGACCTGCCGTCCGGCGTCACCACGCTCGAGGGCTGGTTGTTCCCGGCGACCTACCCGATCAACCCCGGGTGGACGGCGAAGCAGTACTTCCAGTCGATGGTCAGCACGATGAAGCAGCACCTCACCGCGGCCGGCGTCGCCGAGGCCGACCAGGAGCACGTCATCGTGTTCGCGTCGCTCGTGCAGAAGGAAGCAGGGCTCGCGGCGGACTACCCGAAGGTCGCGCGGGTCTTCCAGAACCGTCTCGACCAGGGCATGAAGCTGCAGTCCGACGCCACGGTCGCGTACGGCACCGGCAACACGCACCGGGTGACGACGACCGACGCCGAGCGGAACGACGCGTCGAACGTGTACAACACCTACCAGCACGCCGGGCTGCCGCCCGCGCCGATCTCGAACCCGGGTGACATCGCCATCAAGGCCGTCACCGCGCCCGCGACCGGCAACTGGCTGTACTTCGTGACCGTGAACCTGGAGACCGGTGAGACCGCGTTCTCGGACACGTACGCGCAGCACGAGGTCGCCGTCAAGCAGTTCCAGGCGTGGCTCCGCGCACACCCCTCGTACCAGTAGCGTGACGTCCTCCCACGGGCGCGTCTTCGAGCCGACGCCTGTGGGAGGATGGACACCATGCTTCGTTGGTTGACCGCTGGTGAGTCCCACGGACCCGAACTGATCGCGATGCTCGAGGGCCTGCCCGCCGGCGTCCCGGTGTCGTTCGAGTCCATCCGTACCGACCTCGCGCGGCGCAAGCTCGGCTACGGCCGCGGCTCCCGCATGAAGTTCGAGCAGGACGAGTTGCACGTGTCCGGCGGCGTCCGCCACGGGTACTCCCTCGGCAGCCCGATCGCCATCCGCATCGGCAACACCGAATGGCCCAAGTGGGTCGAGGTGATGAACCCGGAGCCCATCGAGAAGACCGAGCTCTCCCGTGGCCGCAGTGCGCCCCTGACGCGCCCCCGCCCGGGTCACGCCGACCTGGTCGGCATGCAGAAGTACGGCTTCGACGAAGCCCGCCCGATCCTGGAGCGCGCCTCGGCACGAGAGACCGCTGCCCGCGTCGCGCTCGGCGCCGTCGCGAAGTCCTTCCTCGCCGAGCTCGGGATCCGCAGCGTGGCGCACACCCTGCAGGTCGGGACCGTCCGCGTGCCGGACGGCACCGCGCTCCCGCAGCCGGACGACGTCGACCGCCTCGACGAGGACCAGCTGCGGTGCTTCGACGCGGAGACGTCGGCCCGCATGGTCACCGAGGTCGAAGCCGCCAAGAAGGACGGGGACACCCTCGGCGGTGTCGTCGAGGTGCTCTTCTACGGTGTCCCGCCGGGGCTCGGCTCGCACGTGCAGTGGGACCGCCGACTCGACGCACGGCTCGCCGCAGCGATCATGGGCATCCAGGCGATCAAGGGCGTCGAGGTCGGTGACGGCTTCCAGACCGCCGGCCGCCGCGGCTCCGAGGCGCACGACGAGCTCTACCGTGAAGACGGCGAGATCATCCGCACGAGCGACCGTGCCGGCGGCACCGAGGGCGGCATGTCCACGGGCACCGTGCTCCGGGTCCGCGCGGGCATGAAGCCGATCGCGACGATCCCACACGCGCTGCACACCATCGACGTCACCACGGGTGAGGACGCCTCGGCGCACCACCAGCGGTCCGACGTCTGTGCGGTTCCCGCCGCGGGCGTCGTGGCAGAGGCGATGGTCGCACTGGTGCTCGCCGACGCCGTGCTCGAGAAGTTCGGCGGCGACAACGTCGTCGAGACCAAGCGCAACCTCGAGTCGTACCTGGCCTCGATCCCGGAGACCCTGCGCTCCCGTCGGACCGAGCCGGCCGCGCACTCGTCGTCCTGGTGAGCACGGAGGGCGTCGGCACCCCGACGGCCCCGACCGCGCCCGTCGTCATCATCGGTCCGATGGGCGCGGGCAAGTCGAGCGTCGGTAAGCGGGTGGCGAAGCAGCTCGGCGTGCCGTTCACCGACACCGACCGCGTCATCGTCCGTGAGCACGGGCCGATCCCCGGGATCTTCGCGGACCGCGGGGAGCCGGCGTTCCGTGCCCTCGAGGCCGAGGCGGTCCGTCAGGCGATGGCGACCGGCGGCGTGATCGCCGTCGGTGGTGGGGCCGTCACGCACGCGGCCACCCGCGAGGCACTGGGTGGCGCGCGGGTCGTGCTGCTCACGGTCTCACCGGAAGCCGTCGCCGAACGCATCACCGGGTCCGACCGACCCCTGCTGGCGTCGGGCGGCATCGACGCGTGGCAGACCATCATGGACGAGCGCGCCGCGACCTACGCGGAACTCGCGCACACCGTCGTCGACACCTCTCGTCGGCCGATGTCCCTCGTCGTCGACGACGTGGTGACCTGGCTGACGAGCACCGAAGGAGCACCGTGACCGAGTCGATCCTGCCCGAGGGCACCACCGAGATCCGCGTCGGCGGGGACGACGGGTACGTCGTCGCGGTCGGCACCGGGCTGCTCGGCTCCGTGCCGGCGCTGCTCGGACCGCGGGTCGCGAAGGTGCTCATCGTGCACGCACCGACCCTGGGCGCCCGCGCGGAGGGACTGCGCGTGCAGCTCGTCGACGCCGGCCTCGAGGCGCTCATCGCCGAGGTCCCGGACGCCGAGGGAGCCAAGCGCGTCGAGGTCGCCGCGTTCTGCTGGCAGATCATGGGCCAGTCGGACTTCACCCGCACCGACGCCGTCATCGGCCTCGGCGGGGGAGCCGTCACCGACCTCGCCGGCTTCGTCGCAGCGACGTGGCTCCGCGGCGTGCCGTACATCGCGATCCCGACGAGCGTGCTCGGCATGGTCGACGCGAGCGTCGGCGGCAAGACCGGCATCAACACGAACGAGGGCAAGAACCTCGTCGGGGCCTTCTTCGCCCCCAAGGCGGTCGTCGCGGACATCGACCTGGTGCGCACCCTGCCGGAGAACGACGTCCTGACCGGGTTCGCCGAGATCGTCAAGGCCGGGTTCATCGCCGTCCCGGAGATCCTCGACGTGATCGAGGCCGACGTCGAGCGTGCGACCGACCCCACCACGCCGGAGTTCCGCCGCGTCGTCGAGCTGGCGATCGAACTGAAGGCGCAGGTGGTGTCGGACGACTTCACCGAGCAGGGCCGCCGCGAGATCCTGAACTACGGCCACACCCTCGGCCACGCGATCGAGCACGCGGAGCGGTACCAGTGGCGCCACGGTGCTGCGGTGTCGGTCGGCATGGTGTTCGCGGCCGAACTGGCCCGTCTCACCGGGCACCTCGACGACGCGACCGTCGATCGGCACCGGGCGATCCTGGAATCGCTGTCGCTGCCGACGACGTACCCGCTCGGCCGCTGGGAGGGGCTGCTCGCGACGATGCGCCGCGACAAGAAGGCCCGCGCCGGGATGCTCCGGTTCATCATCCTCGACGGTGTCGGCAAGCCGACCACGCTCGAGGGTCCCGAGAACCACCTGCTCTTCACCGCGTACCAGGAGGTCGGGGTCTAGCCGACCCGCTACCGGAGCACCCGGAGCGTCCGCCGCCACCACCACTTCACGTGCATCGACACCGTGACGACTCCGGTGCGCTCGTACTCCCGCCATTCGTCGACGGTCGCCCCTTCTTGCCAGGCATCGAGCACTTTGTCGTCCTCTTCGGTGCCGTTGACGTCGAACACCGGTCGGTCGGGCAGCGGGGCGAACAACGGCATCAGGGTTCCTCCTGGTCGTGCGGCGGCTGGTGGCGGTCGAGTACATGGCGCCGGAGAGCTCGGCGTGCGAGTTCCTGGACCGGCTTGGGCGCCCACCGTACGTCGATGAGGCGCTGGAGGACAGTTCTCGAGATGTCGTATTCGGACCGGCTCCGATTCGCGCGAACCGCCCAGGTCAGTCGTTCCCACGCGTGGTTCCGGTCGGCGGCGCGGCGGGCCTGGAACGCGCCGAACCAGCTGACCACGGCGGCCGCGATGGCGGCGGCAGCCGCGACGGCGGCGGCGATGAGTGCTGTGTCCATGGGACGAGCGTGACGCCCTGGCGGCGGTCGACCGACGGGGGCGAGCCGACCTGTGGAGCGGGAGCCGTGCCTCCCGGCTGTGGAGGAAGGACCCGGGGAAGCCCAGGCCGGGGGAGCATGCTGGCCGTGTGCCCAACCCACCCCGCCTGAGCGACCTCGGCGGCGGCCCGACCGTGGACGCGGGGACCCTCAGGACCCGCGCGCGCCGCTTCGCCGAACTCCTCGCCATCGCCCGCCGCCACGGCCTCGTCCCCTTCCGCCGCCTCGACTTCACCCGCGACCCGGAGACCTCCGACACGCGCCGTGACCAGGCCGAGCACCTGCGCCGCGCGCTCGAGGAAGCGGGCGGCGGGTTCGTGAAGATGGGCCAGCTGCTCTCCACGCGCGACGACCTGCTGCCCGACGAGTGGACCGAGGGGCTCGCGCACCTGCAGCGGAACGTCACGCCGGCGGACCCGACGGCGGTCGCCGAGCTCCTCGCGCGGGAACTGCACGCTCCCGTCGACCAGGTCTTCCAGTCCTTCGACAACACACCGGTCGCGGCCGCGTCCATCGCGCAGGTGCACCGTGCGCGGCTGCACGACGGCACCGCGGTGGCCGTGAAGGTGCAGCGCCCCGGCATCGACGACGCGGTCCGGCGTGACGTGGACATCGCGCTGCGGGTCGTCAAGTTCATGGCGCGCACCTCCGCCGAAGCGCGACAGGTCGGCGTGCAGGACGTCGCGGCGCAGTACGCGGCCGACCTGATCCGGCAGGTCGACTTCGGGTCGGAGCTCCGGAACCTCGAGACCCTCCGCGCGGCACAGGCCAGGAGCGCCCGTCCGGACGAGATCCGGTTCCCCGATCCCTACCCGGAGCTGTCCGGCCGGCGCGTCCTGGTGATGGAGTTCCTCGAGGGCGACACGCTCAGCGCGATCCGGGCGTCCCGCGCAGACCGCGACCTGGACGAGCCGATGCGGGCGATCCTCCGGGCGTTCCTCCGGCAGGTCGTGTTCGACGGGGTCTACCACGGCGACCTGCACCCCGGGAACGTCCTGCTGCTGCCCGACGGCCGACCGGCGCTCATCGACTTCGGGTCGGTCGGGCGCCTCGACCCGGGACTCCGCGACGTCGTGCAGGAACTGCTGGCCGCGTACATCCAGGACGACACCGCCCGCATCGCCGACGCGGTGCTGCGGATGGCACCGGTCCGACGTGCCGAGGACGAGCCGGACTTCCGTCGCGACATCGCCCGGTTCGTCGCCGACGAGCTCGGACCCGGCGCGCGCATCGGGGTGGAGACCGTCGACGACGCGGTCGAGGTGTTCGGGCGGTACCGGCTGAAGGCGCCGCCGGACTTCGTGGCGGCGGCGCGGGCACTCGCGATCTTCGAGGGGACGCTCCGCAGTCTGGTGCCCTCGTTCGACCTGCTCGAGGAGTCCCGGAACCTGGCGCGCGAGCAGATCCGCGACCAGCTCCGCCCGAGTGTCCTGCGGGACGTCGCAGCACGCGAGCTCTTCGGCCTGTTCTCGACCGTCAGACGACTGCCGCGGCGGGTCGACCGCATCGGGGAGGCGATCGAGCACGGCCGGCTCTCTGTGAACATCCGCCTCCTCTCCGACCGGCGGGACCGGCAGACCCTGTCCGGGATGATCCGGCGGGTCCTCCTGGTGCTGCTCGGGTCCGGTGCCGGGATCCTGGCGATCGTCTACCTGGCGTCGCCGGCTCGTCCCACCGCCGTCATCGGCACCGGGACGGCCGGTGGGCTGCTCGGGGGAGCGGCGGTGGTGCTGCTCGTCTGGGCCGCGATCGACGCGTGGCGTGCCCGCCGACGGGACTGAGCCGGTCGGCTACACTCGACCGGGGCGCGCAGCCGCCCGCACACTTCATTCATCAACACGAATTGGACATCGACACCCATGGCCAGTACCACTGACATCAAGAACGGCGCCGTTCTCATCATCGACGGGCAGCTCTGGTCGGTCGTCGAGTTCCAGCACGTGAAGCCCGGCAAGGGTGGTGCGTTCGTCCGCACCAAGCTGAAGAACGTCGTCTCCGGCAAGGTCGTCGACCGCACGTTCAACGCGGGCGCGAAGATCGAGACCGCGACGGTCGACCGCCGCGACTACCAGTTCCTCTACGAGGACGGCGACTCCTACGTGTTCATGGACACCGACACCTACGACCAGATCCCGGTCCCCGCGACCGTCGTCGGCGACGCGAAGAACTTCCTCCTCGAGTCCGCGATGGTCACCATCGCGATGAACGAGGGCAACCCGCTCTACATCGAGCTCCCGACGTCGATCGTCACCGAGATCGAGACCGAGCCGGGCCTGCAGGGCGACCGTTCGTCCGGTGGCACGAAGCCCGCGACGATCAAGGCCACCGGCTACCAGATCCAGGTGCCGCTGTACCTCGAGACGGACACCAAGGTGAAGATCGACACGCGCGACGGCAACTTCCTCGGCCGCGTCAACGACTAGGCGCTGACCGTATGAGTGCTCGTTCGAAGGCCCGCAAGCGCGCCCTCGACATGCTGTACGTGGCCGAGGTCCGGGAACTCCCGATCGCGGACGTCCTCGCCACGGAGACCGTCCGGCACCTCGACCAGCCCGAGCGTGCGTCCAGCTGGGACTACGCCCGGCAGGTCGTCACCGGCGTCGAGGACGCCCGCGCGGAGATCGACGCGGTGATCGTCGAACACGCCCAGGGCTGGTCGATCCCGCGGATGCCGGTCCTCGACCGCTGCATCCTCCGGATGGGCGTGTGGGAGATCCGGTTCAACCCGGAGGTCCCGGACGCCGTCGCCATCGCCGAGGCGGTCGAGCTCGCGCAGTCGCTGTCCACCGAGGAGTCGGCGGGCTTCGTCAACGGCGTGCTCGGAGCGATCGCCGGGGGCCGTGCACCGTCCGGTCGGTCGGTCGCAGGGGACCAGGAGTCCCGGTAGGGTTGACCACGTCAGCATCCTTTAAATGCCGTCCTGAGAGGCGGGGAAGGAGGTCGGCGTGGGTACCAGAACGGTCCTGCAGCACTCCGACATCATGCGTGCTCTGACACGCATCGCGCACGAGATCCTCGAGGCCAACCACGGCGCCTCGGACCTGGTGCTCCTCGGCATCCCGACCCGGGGTGCCGTCCTCGCGGAGCGGCTCGGCCGCATCCTCGCGGACATCGAACCCGAGTGGGACGGCCGCGTCGGCACGCTCGACGTGACGATGCACCGCGACGACCTCGGTCGCGGCATCGGCCGGGCGCCGCACCGGACGACCATCCCCGCCGGCGGCATCGACGGCCGGGTCGTCGTCCTGGTCGACGACGTGCTGTACTCGGGGCGCACGGTCCGAGCGGCCCTCGACGCCCTGCAGAACATCGGTCGGCCGCGGGCGGTCCGCCTCGCCGTGCTCGTGGACCGCGGGCACCGGGAACTCCCGATCCGTGCGGACCACGTCGGCAAGAACCTGCCGACCGCGTCCGACGAGCGCGTCACCCTCCGGCTCACCGAGACCGACGGCGCCGACGAGGTCGTCATCGAACAGCCGCAGCAGCCGCAGCAGCCGCAGCAGCAGCAGCCTGCACAGGGAGGCGTCGCGTGAAGCACCTCCTCTCCACCGCCGACCTCTCCCGTGCCGACGCGATCCAGATCCTCGACGTCGCCGAGGAGATGGCCGAGGTCAACCAGCGCGAGGTCCGGAAGCTCCCGGCCCTCCGCGGCAAGACCGTCGTGAACCTCTTCTTCGAGGACTCCACCCGCACGCGGATCTCCTTCGAGGCCGCCGCGAAGCGCCTCTCCGCCGACGTCATCAACTTCGCCGCGAAGGGCTCCAGCGTCTCCAAGGGCGAGTCGCTCAAGGACACCGTGCAGACCCTCGGCGCGATGGGCATCGACGGCATCGTCATGCGCCACGGCGCCTCCGGTGCACCCCGGGTGCTCGCCGACGCGGACTGGATCGACGTCCCGGTGGTGAACGCCGGCGACGGCACGCACGAGCACCCGACGCAGGCGCTCCTCGACGCGTTCACGATGCGGCGGCGGCTGCACGGCGCCGGCAGTCGCGGGCAGGCGCTCGACGGGGTCCGTGTCCTCATCGTCGGCGACGTGCTGCACAGCCGCGTCGCCCGCAGCAACGCGTGGCTCCTCCGCACCCTCGGCGCGAGCGTGACCTTCGCGGCCCCGCCGACACTGCTGCCCGTCACGACGACCCCGTTCGGCGCCGCCGTGCACCACGACCTCGACACCGCCCTCGCCGAGGACCCGGACGTCGTGATGACGCTCCGCATCCAGCAGGAGCGCATGAACGACGCCTTCTTCCCGAACCCGCGCGAGTACACGCGCCACTGGGGCCTGACCGCCGCGCGGTTCGCGCGGCTCTCCGAGCGCACGCTCGTGATGCACCCCGGGCCGATGAACCGCGGCCTGGAGATCGCCGGCGTCGCCGCCGACTCGCCCGCATCGACGATCGTCGAGCAGGTCGAGCACGGCGTCTCCGTCCGGATGGCCGTCCTGTACCTGGCCCTCACGGGCGACCTGGGCCTCCCGGGCGCAGGCGCCCCGTCCGGCACCGACCAGAAGGAGTCCGTCGCATGACCGCTCACCTCATCCGCGGCGCGCAGCTGGTCGACGGCTCGCGTGCCGACATCCGCCTGGAGGGACGTCGCATCACCGCGATCGGGTCCGGTCTCGACGCGGCCGGCGCCACCACCGTGGACGCGGACGGCCTGATCGCCCTGCCCGGTCTCGTGGACCTGCACACCCACCTCCGCGAGCCCGGTCACGAGGAGTCCGAGACGGTCCTGTCCGGCTCGCGCGCCGCGGCCGCCGGTGGATTCACCGCCGTGAACGCGATGGCGAACTCGAGCCCGGTCGCGGACACCGCGGGCGTGGTGGAGCAGGTCCAGGCGCTCGGCGACGACGCGGGCTACGTCACGGTCCGCCCGATCGGCGCCGTCTCGCAGGGCCTGCAGGGCACGCACCTGTCCGAGATCGGTGCGATGGCGACCTCGCGGGCGAAGGTCCGGGTGTTCTCCGACGACGGCTCGTGCGTGTCCGACCCGCTCCTGATGCGCCGCGCGCTCGAGTACATCAAGGGCTTCGGCGGTGTCCTCGCGCAGCACGCACAAGAGCCCCGTCTGACCATCGGCGCACAGATGAACGAGGGTCGTCTGTCCTCGGAGCTCGGCCTCGCCGGGTGGCCCGCCGTGGCGGAGGAGGCGATCATCGCCCGGGACGTCCTGCTCGCCGACCACGTCGGAGCACGCCTGCACGTGTGCCACGTCTCGACGGCCGGCAGCGTCGAGGTGATCCGCTGGGCCAAGTCCCGCGGGATCGACGTCACGGCCGAGGTCACGCCCCACCACCTGGTGCTCACCGAGGACCTCATCGCGGGGATCGACGGTGCTCCGGGGTACGACGCCCGCTACAAGGTGAACCCGCCGCTCCGTGCGCGTGAGGACGTGGACGCCCTCCGCGCCGCCCTCGCCGACGGCACGATCGACATCGTCGCGACGGACCACGCACCGCACACGGCCGAGGCGAAGTGCTGCGAGTGGCCGGCGGCCGCGAACGGCATGGTCGGTCTCGAGTCCGCGCTGAGCGTCGTCCAGGCCGCGGTGGTCGAGGACGGCCGCCTCGACTGGGCCGACATCGCCCGCGTGCTCTCGAGCGCTCCCGCCCGGATCGGCCAGGTCGAGGGCCACGGTCAGGCGATCGCCGAGGGCGCCCCCGCGGAGATCACCCTCTACGACCCGAGCGCGAGCCGCGAGTTCGCCGTCACCGACCTCGCCGGGCAGTCGCAGAACTCGCCCTACCTCGGGATGCGCCTGCCCGGGCGCGTCGTCGCGACGTTCCACCACGGGTACCCGACGGTGCTCGACGGCGCGGTCGTCGACGCGGAGACCATCGCAGCAGCCGCTGCCGCAGCGCGGACGGCGGTGACCGCGTGAGTGGCGATGCCGCACGCTGGCTCCTCGGCGGCGTGATCCTGCTCGCGGTGGCCGCGCTGTTCGTGGCCATGGCGCGCACGTGGCGGACGCGTGTGCGCAAGCAGACGGAAGCCGTGCCTCCCGTCAGCGTGCCGTCCGACGTCGGACCGGCGGCCGGGTCGTGGGACGGCTTCACCGTCGCGACGACCCGCGCCGACCTGCCGCTCGAACGCATCACCGCCGGCGGACTCGGCTTCCGCGGTCGCGGCGGCGTGGCCGTCCACGACGGCGGCGTCGTCCTGCACCTCGCCGGCGCGGACGACCGCTGGGTCGCCGCGGACGCGCTCCGCGGCGCCGACCGCGCCACGTGGGCCATCGACCGTGTGGTCGAACCCGGGGGACTGGTCCGTCTGCGATGGACGGCGACCGGCGCCGCAGGTGCGACGGACCTCGACACCTACTTCCGGTTCCCGGAGGACGACGCAGCAGCACTGCGGGCGCTCCAGGAGCTGGCGACGAAGCACAACCACCCGCACACCGCGGGCGAAGGGACGAACTGATGACACGCGAACGGGCCGTGCTGGTCCTCGAGGACGGCACCCGCTACGACGGATGGGCCTACGGCGCCCGCGGACGCACCCTCGGCGAGGTCGTCTTCGCAACCGGGATGACCGGGTACCAGGAGACGCTGACCGATCCGTCCTACGCCGGGCAGATCGTGGTGCAGACCGCGCCGCACATCGGCAACACGGGTGTGAACGACGAGGACCCCGAGTCCCGTCGCATCTGGGTCGCCGGGTACGTGGTGCGCGACCCCAGCCGCGTCGTGTCGAACCACCGTGCGAACGCCTCGCTCGACGACCACCTGGAGCGCGACGGCATCGTCGGGATCTCCGGGATCGACACCCGCGCGATCACCCGCCGGATCCGTGACGCCGGCGCGATGAAGGGCGGAGTGTTCAGCGGCCCGGACGCGGCCCTGTCGCCCGAGGAGCAGGGCCGGCTCGTGCGCGAGCAGGTCGACATGGCGGGGCAGAGCCTCTCCGCGGCGGTCTCCACCGCCGAGCCGTACGTCGTCCCCGCCGTCGGCGAGCAGATCGGCACGCTCGCCGTGCTCGACCTCGGCGTCAAGGCGTCGACCACGCGCTACCTCGCCGCTCGCGGCTTCGAGGTGCACGTGCTGCCGCAGGACTCGACGATCGAGGCGCTCCGCGACCTCGCGCCGGACGCCCTGTTCTACTCGAACGGCCCGGGTGACCCGGCCGCGTCCGAGTCGCAGGTCGCGCTGCTGCAGGAGAGCCTCCGCGACGGCCGCCCGTTCTTCGGCATCTGCTTCGGCAACCAGCTCCTCGGCCGCGCGCTCGGCTTCGGCACCTACAAGCTGCCCTTCGGCCACCGCGGCATCAACCAGCCGGTGCTCGACACCACCACCGGCAAGGTCGAGATCACGAGCCAGAACCACGGCTTCGCGGTCGACGCCCCCGTCGGCGAGGTGCTCGAGTCCCCGGTCGGCTTCGGTCGCGTCGAGGTCTCGCACTACTCGCTCAACGACAACGTCGTCGAGGGCCTCCGCGCGCTCGACATCCCGGCGTTCAGCGTGCAGTACCACCCCGAGGCGGCCGCCGGACCGCACGACAGCATGTACCTGTTCGACCGCTTCCGGGACATGGTCGTCGCGCGCAACGAGGGCCGTCCGCTGGACGCAGCCACCGCCGACGCGACCACCCCCGCAGCCGACGTCACGAAGGAAGGCAACTGATGCCGAAGCGCCCTGACATCAACTCCGTCCTGGTCATCGGCTCCGGCCCGATCGTCATCGGGCAGGCCGCCGAGTTCGACTACTCCGGCACCCAGGCCTGCCGTGTCCTCCGCGCCGAGGGCATCCGCGTGATCCTCGTCAACCCGAACCCGGCGACGATCATGACGGACCCGGACTTCGCCGACGCCACCTACATCGAGCCGATCACGAACGCCTCGATCGAGGAGATCATCCGCATCGAGCAGCCGGACGCGATCCTGCCGACGCTCGGCGGCCAGACCGCGCTGAACGCCGCGATCGCGCTCGACGAGGCCGGCATCCTCGCCAAGCACGGTGTCGAGCTCATCGGCGCCAAGGTCGACGCGATCCAGCGCGGCGAGGACCGGCAGCTCTTCAAGGAGCTCGTGCTCGAGTCCGGCGCCGACGTGGCCCGCAGCCACATCGCCCACACGCTCGAAGAGGCCAAGGAGTTCGCGAAGGACCTCGGCTACCCGCTCGTCGTCCGCCCGTCCTTCACCATGGGCGGTCTCGGCTCCGGCTTCGCGTACACCGAGGAAGAGCTGATCCGCTTCGTCGGTGACGGGCTGCAGTCCAGCCCGACGACCGAGGTCCTGCTCGAGGAGTCGATCCTCGGCTGGAAGGAGTACGAGCTCGAGCTGATGCGGGACAACTACGACAACACCGTCGTGGTCTGCTCCATCGAGAACGTCGACCCGGTCGGCGTGCACACCGGCGACTCGATCACGGTCGCCCCCGCGCTCACGCTGACCGACCGCGAGTACCAGAACATGCGGAACATCGGCATCGACATCATCCGTCGCGTCGGCGTCGACACCGGTGGCTGCAACATCCAGTTCGCAGTCGACCCGGCGAACGGCCGTCTCATCGTCATCGAGATGAACCCCCGTGTCTCGCGCTCCAGCGCGCTGGCGTCGAAGGCGACGGGCTTCCCGATCGCGAAGATCGCCGCGAAGCTCGCCATCGGGTACCGCCTCGACGAGATCCAGAACGACATCACCCGGGTCACCCCGGCGAGCTTCGAGCCGACGCTCGACTACGTCGTCGTGAAGACCCCGCGGTTCGCGTTCGAGAAGTTCCCGGCCGCCGACGCCACCCTGACCACGACGATGAAGAGCGTCGGCGAGGCGATGGCCATCGGCCGGAACTTCGCGACCGCCCTGCAGAAGTCGCTCCGCTCGCTCGAGAAGCGTGGCTCGAGCTTCCACTGGGACACCCCGGCGGCCGAGCTCGACAAGGACGCCCTCCTCGAGAAGTCGAAGATCCCGACCGACGGCCGCATCGTCACGGTGCAGCAGGCGCTCTACGCCGGTGCCACGGTCGAAGAGGTCTTCGCGGCGAACGCGATCGACCCGTGGTACCTCGACCAGATCGTGCTGATCAACGAGGTCGCGGCCGAGGTCCGGGACGCGGAGACGCTCGATGCGGACGCGATCCGCTGGGCGAAGGAGCACGGCTTCAGCGACATCCAGATCGCGTCGCTGCGGAGCACCGGCGACCAGCAGGTCACCGAGCAGCAGGTCCGCGACGTCCGGCACGAGCTCGGCATCCGCCCGGTCTTCAAGACGGTCGACACCTGCGCCGGCGAGTTCCCGGCCCTGACGCCGTACCACTACTCGTCCTACGACACCGAGACCGAGGTCGCCCCGTCGGGCCGCAAGAAGGTCGTCATCCTCGGCTCCGGCCCGAACCGCATCGGCCAGGGCGTCGAGTTCGACTACTCCTGCGTGCACGCGTCGTTCGCGCTGAGCGACGCCGGGTTCGAGACGATCATGATCAACTGCAACCCGGAGACGGTCTCCACCGACTACGACACCTCGGACCGGCTGTACTTCGAGCCGCTGACCACCGAGGACGTCCTCGAGGTCATCGAGGCCGAGGCCGCGTCCGGCGAACTCGTCGGTGTCGTCGTGCAGCTCGGCGGCCAGACGGCCCTCGGGCTCGCGAAGCCGCTCGAGGCCGCCGGGATCCCGATCCTCGGCACCAGCCCGACGGCGATCGACTCCGCCGAGGAGCGCGGTCAGTTCTCCGCGATCCTCGACGCGGCCGGGCTGCTCGCGCCGCGGAACGGCACCGCGCACGACCTGGAGAGCGCGACCGCCGTCGCCGAGGAGATCGGCTACCCGGTCCTCGTCCGCCCGTCGTTCGTGCTCGGCGGCCGCGGCATGGAGATCGTCTACGACGCCACCGCGATGGCCGACTACTTCGGCCGGATGGCCGACCAGGCGATCATCGGCCCGGACCTGCCGCTCCTGGTGGACCGGTTCCTCGACGACGCCGTGGAGATCGACGTCGACGCGCTGTTCGACGGCGAGCGGCTCTACATCGGCGGCATCATGGAGCACATCGAAGAGGCGGGCATCCACTCGGGTGACTCGTCCTGCACGCTCCCGCCGGTCGGTCTCGGCCGCGGCGAGATCCAGGCGGTCGTCGACGCCACCGAGAAGATCGCGCGCGGCATCGGCGTGCGCGGGCTCCTCAACGTGCAGTTCGCGATCGGCGCCGGCGTGCTCTACGTGCTCGAGGCGAACCCCCGCGCCAGCCGCACCGTGCCGTTCGTCTCGAAGGCGCTCGGCATCGCCCTGGCGAAGGCGGCCGCCCGGATCATGACCGGCACCTCGGTCGACGCCCTCGTCGAGGAAGGGCTCCTGCCCGCCCGCGACGGCGCCTTCGTGCCGGCGCAGGCCCCGGTCGCGGTCAAGGAAGCGGTGCTGCCGTTCCGCCGCTTCCGCACCGCCGAGGGCCAGGTCGTCGACTCGGTGCTCAGCCCCGAGATGCGCTCCACCGGTGAGGTCATGGGCATCGACCGCGACTTCCCGCGGGCGTTCCTCAAGTCCCAGATCGCGGCGTACGGCGGGCTGCCGACCAGCGGCACCGTGTTCGTGAGCGTCGCGGACACCGACAAGCGCGCCATCGTGCTGCCCGTGCACCGGCTGCAGCAGCTCGGCTTCACGATCACCGCGACCGAGGGCACCGCCGAGGTGCTCCGCCGCAACGGCATCCTCGTCGACGTGGTCGGCAAGTACAGCCAGGGCGGCGAGAGCGTCGTCGACCTGCTCGCGCGCAACGAGGTCGACATCGTGATCAACACGCCGAGCGGCGCGTCGGGTCGTGCGGACGGCTACGAGATCCGCGCGGCCACGGTCGCCGCGGACAAGCCGCTGTTCACGACGATCGCGCAGCTCGGCGCGGCCGTCGCGGCGATCGAGACGATCGGCACCGCGCACAGCGTGCGCAGCCTGCAGGACTACGCGCTCGAGCGGGCGGGCTGGTGACGGACCGCCACGTCGACCAGGAGCAGCCGGGAGGCCCGACGCCGTTCGGCGTCCGGCTCGCCGCCGCCATCGGGTCGCGTTCCGCCCTGTGCGTCGGGATCGACCCCCACGCCGCCACCTTGGCGGCGTGGGGGCTCGGTCGCGACGAGGCGGGGCTGACCGCGTTCGGCGCGACGCTCGTGGACGCGGCCGCCGGCCGCGCCGCGGTCGTGAAGCCGCAGGTTGCCTTCTTCGAGGCGGCCGGGGTGGCCGGCTACCGCGCGCTCGACGCGACGATCCGTCGGGCACGCGATGCGGGCCTCCTGGTCGTCGCCGACGTGAAGCGGGGCGACATCGGCTCGACCGGTGACGACTACGCGACCGCGTGGATCGACGCCGACGGGCCGTTCGCGGCCGACGCGATGACGGTGTCGCCGTACCTCGGGTACGGGTCCCTGCGCGGCACGATCGACGTGGCCCGGCGGAACGGCGCCGGCGTGTTCGTGCTCGCCGCGACGAGCAACCCCGAGGCCCGGGTGCTCCAGACGGCGGTCCTGGCAGAGGGGCCGCGTGCCGGGCGCTCCGTCGCTGCCGGTATCGTTCTGGACGTGGCAGACGACAACCCGGCCGTGGACGACCAGGCCATCGGGGACGTCGGGCTCGTGCTCGGCGCCACCCTCGACCTGACGGACTTCGGCATCGGCGCGGACGAGATCGGCACGTCGCCGGTCCTCGCACCGGGCTTCGGTGCCCAGGGCGCCCGCATCGAGGACCTCCGTGCCCTGTACGGCTCGCGTGCCGAACAGGTGCTCGTGAGCGAGTCCCGCGGGCTCCTGACCGACGGCCCGGACGGCGTGGCGGCCCTGGTGGCCGACCGTGCGGACCGGATCCGTCTGGCGCTGGCGTCCGACGGCGGGTCGGCCGCATGACGGACGACCGCACGGACCTCCCCGCGCACCGCAACCCGCCGGAGGTGGACCGGGCTGCCGCTGCCCGTGCCGCCGTCGCCGCCCGTCGCGCCCGCGCCGCCGTCAAGGCCGCCGTCGCATCGGGGGAGCGGTCCGCGCTCGACGTCGCCCGCGCCGCGTGGGACGAGGACGCCACCGCCGAGACCGCCGCGGAACGCTCGCTCCGGGTCCGCGACCTGCTGACGAGCCTGAGCGGCATCGGCCCGGCCCGTGCCGAGACCATCATGGGGACGCTCCGCATCGCACCGTCGAAGCGGCTCGGCGGACTCGGCAGCCGGCAGCGTGCCGCACTGGCCGAGTGGCTGGCCGCCCGCGGCCGGAAGCGCGGCACGTCGAAGCTCGTCGTCCTCGCCGGACCCACCGCGGTCGGCAAGGGCACGGTCAGCGCGTACATCCGCGAGCAGTACCCGGACGTGAACCTCAGCGTGTCCGCGACGACCCGGAAGCCCCGCCCGGGCGAGGTCGACGGCGTGCACTACTACTTCGTCGACGACGCCGAGTTCGACCGGATGATCCGGGAACGCGAGCTGCTCGAGTGGGCGACCGTGCACAACTCGTACCGGTACGGCACCCCCCGGCCGCCGATCGACCGCGCGCTCGACGCCGGCGACAAGGTGATGCTCGAGATCGACCTGCAGGGTGCCCGGCAGGTGCGGGACGCCATGCCCGAGGCCGTGCTCGTCTTCCTGCTGCCGCCCACGTGGGAAGAACTGGTCCGCCGGCTCATCGGCCGCGGCACCGAGTCCTCCGAGGAACAGGCCCGTCGGCTCGAGACCGCGAAGGTCGAACTCGCCGCCCAGGACGAGTTCGACGTGCGGATCGTGAACTCCGATGTCGGCACCGCGGCACGTGAGGTCGTAGACTTGTTCACTGCGCCCTAGCCGGGAGCGCGCGCCGTGCCCACGGGCACGACTCATCCTTCGTTGACTGGAGACACCATGGCCAACCCCCAGGGCATCATCGACCCGCCCATCGACGACCTGCTGTCCAAGGTCGAGTCGAAGTACGCGCTTGTCATCTTCGCGTCGAAGCGTGCGCGCCAGATCAACGACTACTACGCCGACCTGCACGAGGGCTCGCTCTTCGACAACGTCGGTCCGCTCGTCGACTCCACGATCGACGACAAGCCGCTGTCGGTGGCCCTCCACGAGATCAACGAGGACAAGCTCACCGTCACCAAGCAGCAGCCGCAGCCCACCGTCTGATCCCGGTGACGTCCAGCACGCTGCGCCTCTTCACGTCCGAGTCGGTGACGGAGGGGCACCCCGACAAGATCTGCGACCAGATCTCGGACAGCATCCTCGACGCCCTGCTCACGGTGGACCCGCACGCGCGCGTCGCAGTGGAGACCATGGTGACGACCGGACTCGTGCACGTCGCGGGTGAAGTCACCACGTCGGGCTACGTCGAGATCCCGAAGATCGTCCGCGACGTCATCACGGGCATCGGGTACAACTCGTCGGAGGTCTCCTTCGACGGCCACACCTGTGGCGTCGAGGTCTCGATCGGCGCGCAGTCGCCGGACATCGCCCAGGGCGTCGACGAGTCGCTCGACTCGCGCTCCGGCGCCGTAGACCCGCTCGACCGCCAGGGCGCCGGCGACCAGGGCATCATGTTCGGCTTCGCGACGAACGAGACCCCGGAGTACATGCCCGTCGCGATCTGGCTCGCGCACCGTCTGGCCGAGCGTCTCGCCGCCGTGCGCAAGTCCGGCGAGCTGACGTTCCTGCGCCCCGACGGCAAGACCCAGGTCACGGTCGGGTACGACGGCGTCGTCCCGAAGACCGTCGAGACCGTCGTCGTGTCGACGCAGCACTCGCCGAGCGTCACGCTCGACGAGCTCACCGCGGCGATCACCGAGCACGTCATCCGTCCGGTCCTCGACCTCGTCGACCTGGACTCCTCGCACGTCGACGTCATCGTGAACCCGACCGGCCGCTTCGAGATCGGCGGCCCCCAGGGCGACGCCGGCCTCACCGGTCGCAAGGTCATCGTGGACACCTACGGCGGTGCCTCCCGACACGGCGGTGGTGCGTTCAGCGGCAAGGACCCGTCGAAGGTGGACCGTTCGGCCGCCTACGCGCTCCGCTGGGTCGCGAAGAACGCCGTCGCCGCTGGTCTCGCCGACCGGCTGGAGGTCCAGGTCGCCTACGCGATCGGCCGTGCCGCCCCGGTCGGGCTGTACGTCGAGTCGTTCGGCACCGGTCACGTCGACGACGCCACCATCGAAGCGGCGATCCGCAGCGTGTTCGACCTCCGTCCGGCCGCGATCATCCGCGACCTCGACCTGCTCAAGCCGCGCTACGCGCAGACCGCGACCTACGGCCACTTCGGCCGCGAGCTCCCCGGCTTCACCTGGGAGCAGCTCGACCGCGTCGACGCGCTCCGCGAAGCCGCAGGACTCGTCGCCGCCGCGGTCTGACCACCGCGTGACCACCGTCGCGCGCGTCGTCCTCGACTCGCCGCTCCCGCAGTTGGACCGTCTGTTCGACTACCGGGTGCCGGCCGAGCTCGAGGACGACTGCGTGCCTGGGGTCCGCGTGAAGGTCCCGCTCCGCACCGGCGCCCGGATGTCCGACGCGTACGTGGTCGAGGTCGTCGACGAGGGCGCGTTCCCCGGGGAACTCAGTCAGATCGAGACGCTCGTGAGCCCGGTGCCGGTGCTCGCGCCGGAGATCTGGACGCTCGCCCGCGCCGTCGCCGACCGTGCCGCGGGTGTCGCGTCCGACGTGCTGCGGCTCGCGGTGCCGACCCGGCAGGTCCGCGCCGAGAAGGCCTGGCTCGCCCGGGATCCCGAGCAGGTGCTCCCCGCGGTCGACGCCCCTGTCGTCACGGGCTACGCCGAGGGGGTCGTCGAGGAGATCGTCGCGACGAACGGCCGTGCTGCCGTCGCCGCGGTCCCGCATCCCGTGCAGCTCGACGCCGCAGCCGGAGACGGGGGCTGGGTCCCCGGCTGGGCAGCCACCCTCGCGCAGGCCGCCGCCCGGACCCTCGCCACCGAGCGTTCCGCCGTCCTCGCGGTGCCGGACTTCCGCGACGTGATGGACCTCGAGCGCGCGCTGCTCGCCCTGGTGCCGGCCGAACGGGTCGTCCGGTTCGACGCGAAGCAGACCAACGGGCAGCGGGCGAAGGCGCTCCTGCAGGCCCGGACGCACCCGGTCGTCGCGATCGGGAACCGCACCGCGATGTACGCCCCGGCGAGCGACCTCGGCCTCATCGCGATGTGGGACGACGGCGACGCCTCGTTCATCGAGCAGCGCGCACCGTACGTGCACACGCGCGACGTCGCGCTCGTCCGTGCGGCGCAGTCCGGCGCGTCGCTCCTGCTCCTCGCGCACGCCAGGAGCACCGACGTGCAGCGGCTCGTCGAGCTCGGCTGGCTCGACGACGTCGTGCCGTACCGCCAGGCGGTGCCGCACGTCGTCCCGACGGCGCAGCAGGTGAACGCCGACGGTCCCGCGGCCCAGGCCCGCATCCCGTCGAGCGCCTGGCGCGCCGCGCGAGAGGCGAGCCGCACCGGCCCCGTCCTCGTGCAGGTCGCGAACCCGGGCTTCGGCACCGGGCTCGTCTGCGCGGACTGCGGGGAGCGCGCGCACTGCCGGGTCTGCGGCGGACCGCTCGGTGCCCCGACGCACGGTGCCGTCCCGCAGTGCCGGTTCTGCGGCGCCCTCGCCGCGGGGTACCGCTGCCCGACGTGCGGCGGCGGCAAGCTCAAGGCCGTCGGACAGGGGGCGCAGCGCACCGCCGACGAACTCGGCCGGGCGTTCCCCGGCACGCGCATCGTGGTCGCCGACGGCTCCCGGCCGATCGACGAGGTCCCCGCGAAGCCCGCCGTGGTGGTGGCCACCCGCGGCGCCGAACCGTCGACACCCGGCGGGTACGCCTGCGTGCTGCTCCTCGACGGCGAGAAGATGCTCGGCCGCGAAGGACTGCGCGTGCAGGAGGAGGTGCTGCGCTTCTGGACCAACGCCGCCGCGAAGGGTGCACCTGGTGCGGAGGTGTACCTCGTCGGCATCGGCGGGAAGCTCGCGACGGCGATGGCCCTCTGGCAGCTCGACGGTCCCGCGCACGACGAGCTCGTCGACCGCCGGGAACTCCTCTTCCCGCCGGCCGTCCGGGTCGCCACGCTCTCCGGCACCGAGGCCGCGGTGACCGCAGCGGTCGAGGCCCTCGGCGAGGCGCCCGTCGGTCCGGTCCTCGGTCCGGTGCCGGTGGACGACCCGATCCCGGGGACCGTCCGCGCCATCGTGCGCTTCCCCTACGCGCACGGCGCCGAGGTCGCGGCGACCATCAAGGCCGAGGTGATCCGGCGCTCGTCCACCCGTCGTGTGCTCCCCGGGGGCGCCAAGCGCCGCTCGGCCCCGGCGCTCCGGGCGCGGCTCGACGACGCCGAGCCCTTCTCCGAAGTCTGAGAGACTGGAACCCATGCGTCTCGTCGTCGCCGGCAGCCCCGCTGCGGCCGTCCCCACCCTCCGCCGGCTCGCGGCATCCGACCACGAGATCGCCGCGGTGCTCACCCGTCCGCCGACCCCGCAGGGCCGGAAGCGCGTGCTCACGCCGACCCCGGTCGCACAGGTCGCCGCGGAGCTCGGACTGCCCGTGATCGAGGCCTCCCGCGTCGACGAGGCCGTCACCGCGCAGCTCGCCGCGCTCGACGTCGACCTCGGCGTCATCGTCGCCTACGGCGCGCTGCTCCGCCGCTCCGCGCTCGACACGCCCCGACACGGCTGGGTCAACCTGCACTTCTCCGAGCTCCCCGCGTACCGCGGCGCGGCTCCGGTGCAGCGTGCGGTGATGGCCGGCGACACCCGCACGGCCGCCACGGTGTTCCAGCTCGTCGAGGCGCTCGACGCCGGTCCCGTGTACGCCTCCGAGCCGTTCACCATCGACCCCGAAGCCACCTCCGGTGAGGTCCTCGCCGCGATGGCCGAGACCGGTGCCGAGGTGGTCGCGCGGGTCGTCGACGACATCGCCGCCGGCACCGCGGTCGCCACCGAGCAGGTCGGCGAGCCGACGACGGCGCCGAAGACCACCCTCGACGACGGCCGCATCGACTTCGCGCAGCCCGCCGCGGCCGTGCACGCCCGCATCCGCGGCGTCACACCAGAGCCGGGCGCGTTCACGCACCTGGGGGAGACCCGGGTCAAGGTGCTGCGGGCGCAGCGTCCTGACCACCAGCCGGGAGGCCCGGGAGACCCCGTCCCGTCGCTCGCGCCCGGTGCGCTCCGCGTCCACGGCGGTCGGCTGTTCGTCGGGACCGCCGACGACGCGCTCGTGCTCACCGAGGTGCAGCCGGCCGGCAAGAAGGCGATGGACGCCGCCGCCTGGGCCCGTGGCCTCGGCACGCTCGACGGGAAGGTCCTCGCATGAGCCCGCACCAGCAGCAGCAGCCCCGGACCGTCCGCGGTCCGAGCGCCCGCCGTGTCGCGTACGACGTCATCCGGGCCGTCCAGGTCGACGACGCGTACGCGAACCTCCTGCTCCCCACCCGGATCCGCCGCGCCGCACTGTCAGCGCGGGACGCCGGGTTCGCCACCGAGCTCACCTACGGCACCATCCGGATGATCGGCCGCTACGACGCGATCGTCGAGGCCGCGTCCGGACGCCGTGTCGCCAACATCGAGGCCGACGTGCTCGACGTGATGCGGCTCGGCGTGCACCAGCTCCTCGCGATGCGCACCCCGACGCACGCCGCCGTCTCCGCGACCGTCGAGCTCGCCCGGGAGGTCGGCGCCCACCGTGCCACCGGTTTCGTGAACGCCGTGATGCGCAAGGTCGCCGCGAAGAGCCCGGAGGAATGGGACGCCGAGATCACCCGTGGCCTGTCCGGCGACGACCTGCTCGCGACGCGCTGGTCCCACCCGGCGTGGGTGGTGTCCTCGCTCCGCGACGCGCTGGCCGCCGAGCGGTCCCGCGACGAGCTCGTGGCACTGCTGGCCGCCGACGACGTCGCCCCGCGCGTGCAGCTCGCCGCGCTGCCCGGGCTCGCGACCGAGGCCGACGTGGCCGCGGTGACCGCTGCCGTGACGGCGACCGACGACGAACCGACGGCCGACGACGTGACCGGAGCCGAGCCTCCCGTCGGTGTCGGTGCAGAGGTCGTGGCGGACGCGGACGCCCTGCCGGTCTCGCCCGTCGGGATCCGCGGCGTCACCGGCGACCCCGCACGGGTGCCGGGCGTCGCCGCCGGACGGCTCCGCGTGCAGGACGAGGGCTCGCAGCTCGCGGCGCTGGCGCTCAGCCGGGCGTCCGCGGTGCGCGCGGGGGAGCGGTGGCTGGACCTGTGCGCCGGACCCGGCGGCAAGGCGGCGCTCCTCGCCGCCGAGGCCGCACAGGGCGGTGCGACCCTCGTCGCCAACGAGCTCGTCCCCGCGCGTGCCGGGCTCGTCCGGAAGGCCCTCGCGGACTTCGGCGAGACCGTCACCGTCGTCGAGGGCGATGCCCGTCGCTACGGTCTCGACGGCGCCGGCGTGACGTACGACCGGGTGCTGCTCGACGCGCCGTGCACCGGGCTCGGGGCGCTCCGGCGTCGCCCGGAGGCGCGCTGGCGGAAGGTACCGGAGGACGTCCAGGAGCTCGCGGTCCTGCAGGCCGAACTGCTCGACGCAGCCGTGCGGGTGCTGGCGCCCGGCGGGACGCTGGCGTACGTGACGTGCTCGCCGCACCTCGCGGAGACGCGCGGGCAGGTCGACGCGCTGATGGCGCGGCACGGTGACGTGCTCGAGCAGGTCGACACGGCCGCGGTCGTGCGGTCCGTGGCCGCGCGGGACCCGCAGGTCGCGGACGGCAACACGGCGCAGCTGTGGCCGCACCGGGTCGGTACGGACGCGATGTTCATCGCGCTGTTCCGGCGGGTGTGAGCCGGCGGCTCAGATCCGGACGCGGAACTCCATGGCGTCCTTGCGGGTCAGGCGGCCGGCCGCACGTGCCATCCGGCGGCCCTTGCCCGTCGTCCCCTCGGCACTCGTCGTGATCTGCTCCTCGGCCTCGCGGACGCGCCAGGCGAGGTCCGTGCCGCGCGCCGAGTAGGCGACCCGCTCGAACGCTTCCCGGATCCGCTTCTCGGCGGCCGCGTCGGTGGCCGCGTCCTCCGGGATCGTCGCCGCGGTGCGGAGCACGGTCTCGGTGGCGGTCAGCCCGGCGAGGACGGCCGCGTGGGTCAGGCCGAGTCCGCCGGACATCACGAGTTCGAGCTCCATCGAGACGGGACCGTCGGCGACCAGGCGCGTGAGCCGGACCTGGCCCCGGCCACCCTGGTTCGCCCAGCGCGTCGCGTCGCCGTGCGAGAGGAAGAGCGCGAAGTCGAGGACCTCCAGGACGTCCTCGAGGTCGCGGACCACCTCGGTCAGCGGGACCCCGGTGTCCTCGGCGTACTCGACCTGGACGGCGATGGACTGCGTGTCTGTGCGGCTCTGGACATCGATCACGACGTGCAGCCTAGGCGGCGGTGCTGTCGGGCGCCGGTAGGGTGGTGCGGTGACGATCCGCATCTCGCCGAGCATCCTGTCCGCCGACTTCGCGAACCTCGAGCGGGAGCTCGACCGGATCGCGACCGCCGACATGGTGCACGTCGACGTGATGGACAACCACTTCGTGCCGAACCTGACGCTCGGCCTCCCGATCGTGCAGCGCCTGCAGGAGGTCTCCCCGGTGCCGCTCGACGTCCACCTGATGATCACCGACGCCGACACCGAGGCCCCGAAGTACGCCGAGACCGGCGCCGCGAGCGTGACGTTCCACTTCGAGGCGGCGACCGACCCGATCGCCACCGCCGCCGCGATCCGCTCGAACGGCGCCCGCGCGGCCGTCGCGGTGAAGCCCGGCACGCCGATCGCCCCCGTGCTCGCGCACCTGGACGCCTACGACATGATCCTGCTGATGACCGTCGAGCCCGGGTTCGGTGGCCAGTCCTTCATGCCCGAGGTGATGCCGAAGCTCGCCGACGCACGCGCCGCGGTCGACGCCTCCGGGCTCGACGTCTGGCTCGAGGTCGACGGCGGCATCTCGGTCGAGACCGTGCCGACGGCCGTGCGGAGCGGAGCTGACACCCTGGTCGCCGGGTCCGCGGTCTACGGCGGCGAGCCGGCGCCGCGCATCCGGGACCTCCGCGACGCGGCGCAACGTGCGCTCGCGGGACGGTAGCCTGGGAGCGTGAAGACGTTCGACGAGCTGTTCGCGGAGCTGACCGAGAAGGCCGCATCGCGCCCCGAGGGCTCCGGCACCGTCGCCGAACTGGACGCCGGCGTGCACCAGATCGGCAAGAAGATCGTGGAGGAAGCGGCCGAGGTCTGGATGGCGGCCGAGTACGAGGGTGACGTCCGCACGGCTGAGGAGATCTCCCAGCTCGTGTACCACCTGCAGGTGCTCATGGTCGCGAAGGGCCTCACCCCGGCGGACGTCTGGCGACATCTGTAGGACGCGCTCCGGCGCACCCGCAGCGACGTCACCGACCCCGCCGACAGAAAGCAGACCCCCTGATGCTCCGCATCGCCGTGCCCAACAAGGGTTCCCTGTCCGAGACCGCCTCCGAGATGCTGCGGGAGGCCGGGTACGCCGGTCGCCGCGACCCGAAGGCCCTGCACCTGGTCGACGAGCGCAACGGGGTGGAGTTCTTCTACCTCCGTCCGCGTGACATCGCCACGTACGTCGGCTCCGGCGCACTCGACGTCGGCATCACCGGCCGTGACCTGCTGCTCGACTCCGGGTCCGCCGCGCACGAGGTCGACGCGCTCGGCTTCGCCGACTCCACCTTCCGCTTCGCCGGGACGCCCGGTCGGTTCTCCTCCTTGCAGGACCTCGACGGCGTCCGGGTCGCGACGAGCTACCCGGGCCTCGTGGGCGAGTTCCTCGGCCGGCACGGCGTGACCGCGACCCTGGTGCAGCTCGACGGCGCGGTGGAGAGCGCGGTGCGCCTCGGCGTGGCCGACGCGGTCGCCGACGTCGTGTCCACCGGCAGTACCCTCCGCCAGGCCGGCCTGGAGATCTTCGGCCCGGTCATCCTCGAGTCGACGGCGCTGCTCATCAGCACCGACGAGACCATCGCCGGCATCGACGTGCTGCGCCGGCGGCTGCAGGGCGTCCTCGTCGCACGCGGCTACGTGATGCTCGACTACGACATCCCGACCGACCTGCTCGAGCAGGCGACCGCGATCGCGTCGGGCATCGAGTCCCCGACGGTGTCGCCGCTGCACGGCCGGGACTGGTCCGCCGTCCGGGTGATGATCCCGAAGGACGACGCCAACCTCATCATGGACGCGCTCTACGACCTCGGCGCCCGCGCCATCCTCGTGAGCCCGATCCACGCCGCACGCCTGTGAACGCCGACGTGGCCGGCGCGCTCGGCGGCGTCGCGATCCGCGTCGTCCCCTGCCTCGACGTCTCCGGCGGCCGCGTGGTCAAGGGCGTCAACTTCCTCGACCTGCAGGACGCCGGCGACCCGGTGGAGCTCGCCGCGCGGTACTACGAGCAGGGCGCCGACGAGCTGACCTTCCTCGACGTCGGCGCGACGGTGGAGAACCGCGCGACGATGTACGAGACCGTGACCCGGACCGCCGAGCAGGTCTTCATCCCGCTGACCGTCGGCGGCGGCGTGCGGAGCGTCGACGACGTGTCCCGCCTGCAGCAGTGCGGCGCGGACAAGATCGGCGTGAACAGCGCCGCGATCGCCCGACCCGACCTCGTCGGTGAGATCGCCGACCGGTTCGGGGCGCAGGCCGTCGTGCTCTCGCTCGACGTCAAGCGCTCCGACCGGATGCCGTCCGGCTTCGTCGTCACCACGCACGGCGGGCGTACAGAGACCGACATCGACGCGGTCGCCTGGGCACGCGAAGCCGTCGAGCGGGGCGCGGGGGAGCTCCTCGTGAACTCGATCGACGCCGACGGCACGAAGAACGGCTTCGACCTCGAACTCGTCCGTGCCGTGCGCGCCGTGTCCACCGTCCCGGTGATCGCCTCCGGCGGCGCCGGGCGCGTCGAGCACTTCGCCCCGGCCGTCGACGCCGGGGCCGATGCGGTGCTCGCGGCGAGCGTGTTCCACCGCGGCGAGATGACCATCGGCGACGTCAAGGCAGCGCTCCGGGAGACCGGGCACGCCGTACGCTAGGAGCCTCATGACCGACAGCACCAGCACCAGCACCGATGCGGTCCTCGACCGCGCGCGCTTCGGTGCGGACGGGCTGCTCCCGGCAGTCGTGCAAGAGGAGTCGTCCAAGGACGTCCTCATGCTCGGCTACATGGACCGGGAAGCCCTCCGCCGCACCCTGACCGCGGGGCGGGTGACCTTCTGGTCCCGCTCGCGGCAGGAGTACTGGCGGAAGGGCGACACCTCCGGACACGCGCAGTACGTGCGCGCCGCAGCGTTCGACTGCGACGCGGACACCCTCCTCGTCACCGTGCAGCAGGTCGGTGCCGCGTGCCACACCGGGGCGCACCGCTGCTTCGACGTCGACCCGCTCGACCCGACGACCGCGACCGCACCCGACACGACGGGGGCGACCCGATGACGAACGCGACCACGTCGCCTGCCCCGGCGGTCTCCGACGAGCCGCACACGACCTCCCGTCCGGAGTTCGACGACCTGGTGGCGGACGGCCACCGCGTCGTCCCGGTGGTGCGTGCGCTGTACGCCGACAGCGAGACCCCGGTCGGCGTCTACCGGAAGCTGGCCGACGGCCGGCCCGGTTCCTTCCTGCTCGAGTCCGCCGGACAGGGCGGTCTCTGGTCCCGCTGGTCCTTCGTCGGCGTGCGGAGCTTCGGCGTCCTGACGCAGGAGGGGGACCGCGCCGCCTGGATCGACACCGGCATGAGCGCCGAGCGCGCCGTCGGGTCGCTCGACGGCGAACCGCTCCACGTCCTGGCACGGCTCCACGAGCGCTGGGCGACCCCGCGCGTCCCCGGCACACCGCCGCTCGTCGGCGGGACCGTCGGGTTCATCGGCTGGGAAGCCGTGCGGCAGCTCGAACACCTGCCGAACGTCCCGCCGGCCGACTTCGACGTCCCCGGGCAGTCGCTCGCCTTCGTCGCGGAGCTCGCCGCCCTCGACCACCGCACCGGGCTCGTGCTGCTCGTCGCGAGTGCGCTGAACGACGGCACCGACGACGCCGACACGCTGTGGGCCGGGGCGCAGGAACGACTCGACCGGATGCAGGCCGACCTCGTGCAGCCGAGCATCGCCACCGTCGCCGAGGCGTTCGAGATGGCCGAGCCGACCCCGACGCACCGGTCGACGCCGGACGAGTACATGGCCTCGGTCGTGCGCTCGAAGGACTTCATCCGCGACGGCGACGTCTTCCAGGTCGTCATCTCGCAGCGCTTCGACCACGACGTCACGGCGGACCCGCTCGACGTGTACCGGGTGCTCCGCACGCTCAACCCGAGCCCGTACATGTACTACCTGTCGCTGCAGGACACCGCGGGCAAGCCGTTCTGGATCGTCGGCGCGTCCCCGGAAGCACTCGTCAAGGTGCAGGGCGGCCGGGCGATCACGCACCCGATCGCCGGTTCACGCCCGCGCGGCGCGACGCCGGAAGAAGACGTCCGCTTCGGCGAGGACCTGCTCGAGGACCCGAAGGAGCGCGCCGAGCACCTGATGCTCGTGGACCTCTCCCGGAACGACCTGCAGAAGGTCTGCGAACCCGGCACCGTCGCGGTGACCGAGTTCATGACCGTCGAGCGGTTCAGCCACATCATGCACCTCGTGTCGAGCGTCGAGGGCGTCCTGCGTCCGGACGCCTCGGCGATTGACGTGTTCCGGGCGACGTTCCCCGCCGGGACCCTGTCCGGTGCGCCGAAGCCGCGTGCGCTGGAGATCATCGACGAGCTCGAACCCGCCAAGCGCGGGGCGTACGCGGGGGTCGTCGGCTACTTCGACTTCGCCGGGGACGCCGACCTCGCGATCGCGATCCGCACCGCGCTCATCCAGGACGGCGTCGCCCGCGTGCAGGCCGGTGCCGGTCTCGTCGCGGACTCCGACCCCGCGACCGAGCACGCCGAGGCGGTCAACAAGGCCGCGGCGCCGCTCCGGGCCGTCGCCACCGCCAACCGGATGCGGGAGGTCCGTTCGTGAAGCGCTCCCGCCCGCTCGTCGTCGTCATCGGGCTCGCCGTCGCCGGCATCGTGATGCTCTCCTGGACCCAGACGTGGTTCACGGTGCACCTCGACACGTCCGCCGCGGTCACCTCGACCGTGGTGGCCGACGGGTCCAAGGCCGTCCCGCAGTTCACCGCGCTGGCGATCGCGTCGCTCGCGCTGTTCCTCGCGATGACCATCGCCGGCAAGGTCGTCCGCATCGTGCTCGCCGCGATCGAGATCCTGCTCGGCCTCGGCATCGTGGTCTCCGGCATCACCGCGCTCCGTGACCCGGTCGGCGCCGCGAAAGGCGCCATCGGGGACGTCGCGGGCGTCAGCGACCTCGCTGCCGTCCGGCGCATCGTGACGAGCGTCGACGTGAGCGCGTGGCCGGCCGTCGGCATCGCCGGGGGAGTCCTCGCGGTGCTGCTCGGGGTCGTCGTGCTCGTCGTGCAGCGGTCCTGGCCCGGGCCGAGCCGGAAGTACGCGGCGAACCCGGCGGGGGCCGCGCCGAAGGCCGCTCCGGTCCAGCGCGACGCGATCGTGGACTGGGACGACCTGAGCGCCGGGGTGGACCCGACGGACGCCGGGCCCGACGCCGCTGTCGTGGGCGCGCACGACGCCACCGTGGTGGACGCGCCCGAGGCCGCCGTGGTGGAGCCGACCGGAGCCGACGACACGATAGGATCGGGAGTGCGCCGGTCGACCGACGGCGCCACCGACCACGAGGAGCACCGTGAGCACCACTGAGCCCGCAGAACTCGGCGAAGGCCACTCGCCGGCAGCCTGGACGTCCGTCATCATCATGCTGGTGGCGTTCGCGATCGGCACGATCTGCTTCTGGTTCAGCATCGTGTGGGGTGTCTGGGCCGCTGCCGCGCTGCTCGTCGTCGGACTCATCGTCGGCTACGTGATGGGCAAGGCCGGCTACGGCGTCAACGGTCCGAAGTACGTCGCCAAGCACCACAACGAGTAGGCCCGGCATGCCGAACGTGCTCGAGACCCTCGTCGCGGGCGCGCTCGAGGACGCCGCAGCCCGTCGCCTCGACCGCCCGTACTCGGACGTCGAACGCGACCTCGACCGGGTGGCATCGCCGCTCGACGCCCTCGACTTCCTCGCGCCCGGTGACCGGGTCAAGGTCCTCGCTGAGGTCAAGCGGGCCAGCCCGTCGCGCGGTTCGATGGCCCCGATCGCCGACCCGGCTGCCCTCGCGGCCGAGTACGAGCGTGGCGGTGCCTCCGCGATCAGCGTGCTGACCGAGGGACGCAAGTTCCTCGGCACGCTCGCCGACCTCGAAGCGGTGAAGGCCCGCGTCACCGTCCCGGTGCTCCGCAAGGACTTCATCGCCGACCCGTACCAGGTGATCGAGGCGCGGGCGTCCGGAGCGGACCTCGTGCTGCTCATCGTCGCCGCGCTCGACCAGCCGCAGCTGACCGAGCTGCACGCCCTGGCCGAGGAGCTCGGCATGCGCGTCCTCGTCGAGGCCCACTCCGCGGACGAAGTCGCCCGTGGCCTCGACGCCGGTGCCCGCATCCTCGGGATCAACGCCCGTGACCTCACCGACTTCTCGCTCGACCGCGACCTCTTCGGTTCGCTCGCCGACCGGATCCCCGCCGGGGTCGTCCGCGTCGCCGAGTCCGCGGTGTCCGGTCCCGCCGACGTCGCCCACTACCGCGCAGCGGGTGCCGACGTCGTCCTGGTCGGGGAAGCGCTCGTGACCGGCGCCGACCCCGCAGCAGCCCTCGCGTCGTTCCTCGACGCCTGACATCCCGTCCGGCCCCGCGCCGGACAGATCCGTCCGGCACCGTCCGGACTCGTCTGGAGCACCATCGTGACCTCACTCCGCGACCTCCACGGCCCGTACTTCGGCGACTTCGGCGGACGGTTCGTCCCCGAGTCCCTCGTGCTGGCGCTCGACGAGCTCGAAGCCGCGTTCCGCGAAGCCTGGGCGGACCCGGCCTTCCACGCCGAACTCGACGCCCTGCAGCGCGACTACACCGGTCGGCCGTCGATCATCACCGAGGTGCCCCGGTTCGCCAAGCACGCCGGGGGCGCCCGGGTGATCCTCAAGCGCGAGGACCTCAACCACACCGGCTCGCACAAGATCAACAACGTGCTCGGCCAGGCCCTCGTGGCGAAGCGGCTCGGCAAGACCCGCCTCATCGCCGAGACGGGTGCGGGCCAGCACGGCGTCGCCACCGCCACGGCCGCCGCCCTGTTCGGGATGGACTGCGTCGTGTACATGGGCGCCGTCGACACCGACCGTCAGGCGCTCAACGTCGCGCGGATGCGGCTGCTCGGCGCCGAGGTGATCCCGGTCGAGACCGGCTCGAAGACCCTCAAGGACGCGATCAACGACGCCCTCCGCGACTGGGTCGCGAACGTCGACTCCACGCACTACCTGCTCGGCACGGTCGCCGGCCCGCACCCCTTCCCGGAGATGGTCCGCGAGTTCCACAAGGTGATCGGCGTCGAGGCGCGTCAGCAGGTCCTCGACCTGGTCGGCCGCCTGCCGGACGCCGTCGCCGCGTGCGTCGGCGGCGGGTCGAACGCGATGGGCATCTTCGAGGCGTTCCTCGACGACGAGTCCGTCCGGCTGCACGGGTACGAAGCGGGTGGCGACGGCGTCGAGACCGGTCGGCACGCGGCGAGCATCACGCTCGGGCGTTCCGGTGTGCTGCAGGGGGCGAAGTCGTACCTGATGCAGGACGAGGACGGCCAGACCATCGAGAGCCACAGCATCTCCGCCGGCCTCGACTACCCGAGCGTCGGGCCCGAGCACGCGTACCTGGCGTCGATCGGCCGCGCGCAGTACGAGCCGATCACCGACACCGAGGCGATGGAGGCGTTCCGGCTCCTCAGCCGCACCGAGGGCATCATCCCGGCGATCGAGTCCTCGCACGCACTCGCCGGCGCGATGAAGCTCGGCAAGGAGCTCGGACCGGAGGGCGTCATCCTGGTGAACCTGTCCGGGCGCGGTGACAAGGACGTCGCCTCCGCCAGCCGGTACTTCGGCATCCTCGACGAGAGCGCGGTGCAGCTGTGAGCACGACGAACCCCACCCCGACCCGGACGGTCGCGTCGACGATCGACCGCGCCAACGCCGACCGTGACGGTGCCGTCATCGGCTACCTGCCCGCCGGGTACCCGGACGTGCAGACCAGCGTCGACGCGGCGGTGGCCCTCGCCGAGAACGGCGTTGACGTCATCGAGCTCGGCCTGCCGTACTCCGACCCGGTGATGGACGGCCCGGTCATCCAGCGCGCGGCCGAGGAGTCGCTCGCGAACGGCTTCCGCGTCGCGCAGGTCTTCGACGCGGTCAACCAGATCACCGAGCGGGCCGACGTCCCCGTGCTCGTGATGACGTACTGGAACCCCGTCCTCCGCTACGGCGTGGAGCGGTTCGCAGACGACCTGGTCGCCTCCGGCGCCGCCGGGCTCATCACGCCGGACCTCATCCCGGACGAAGCCCGGGAGTGGATGGACGCCTCCGAGCGCACCGGCCTCGACCGGGTCTTCCTCGCTGCGCCGTCGTCCTCGGACGTCCGGATGCGCCAGGCCGTCGAGGCCAGCCGCGGGTTCGTGTACGCGGTGTCGACGATGGGTGTGACGGGTGCGCGTGCCGGGGTGGACTCCGCCGCGCGCACGGTCGTCTCGCGGCTCCGTGACGCCGGGGTCGCCCGCACGTGCGTCGGCCTCGGGATCTCCACCGCCGACCAGGTGGCCGAGGTCCTCGACTACGCCGACGGTGCGATCGTCGGGTCCGCGTTCGTCCGCGCCCTCGCGGACCTCGGGGTCACGGGCGTCGGCCAGCGCGCAGCGGAGCTGACGGCGGGCGCGCGCCGCCGCTGACGCAGCGTCCCCTGACGATCCGGACGGGAGGCCCGGCTCGCGTCCGCCGGATCGGCGGACGTCAGCCGGGCCTCCCGTCCACCGCGCATCACGGTTTCCACAGACAGCCGCCGCTGGTTCCTGACCACCGCGCCACCCGCGCTACAGTGATCCGGGGCCGAAGCAACGTGATCGGCGTCCCCGCCCGGCCGCAATGAAAGGCACCGCACCTCCATGCCCCTCCTGAGCATCCCGAGCCCCAGCACGGCCTGGCAGTACTTCGACCTGACGGCCTGGCTCCGCGACGTGTTCGGCTGGTCGCTGCCCCTCGACTTCCGCATCCACGCGTACGCGATCTGCATCCTGCTCGGGATCGTCGCGGCCGTCATCGTGACGAACCGCCGCCTGAACGCCCGCGGCGTCGAGCGCTGGATCATCATCGACATCGCGATCTGGGCGGTCCCCGCCGGCATCATCGGCGGCCGCCTGTTCCACGTGTTCACGCACGTCAGCGACTACTTCGGCCCCGGCATCGACCCCTGGTCCTTCCTCTACATCTGGGAAGGCGGCCTCGCGATCTTCGGGGCGCTCATCCTCGGGTCGGTCGGCGCCTACATCGGCTGCCGTCAGGTCGGGCTCCGCTTCACCGCGTTCCTCGACGCCGTCGCGCCCGCGATGCTCCTCGCCCAGGCGTTCGGTCGCCTCGGCAACTACTTCAACCACGAGCTGTTCGGCATGCCGACCAGCCTGCCGTGGGGTCTGCAGATCGAGTCGTCGAACGCGGCCTACCCGACCGGCCTGCCCGAGGGCACGCTGTTCCACCCGACGTTCCTCTACGAGATCATCTGGAACGTCCTCGGCTTCGTCGTGATCATCCTGCTCGACCGCAAGTTCTCCCTGCAGTGGGGTCGCGTCCTCGCGCTCTACCTCATCTGGTACGGCGTCGGCCGGTCCTTCCTCGAGTCGATCCGCGTCGACACCAGCGAGACCTTCTTCGGCATCCGCACGAACGTCTGGGCCGCCTTCGCCGCGATCATCCTCGGCGTGATCATCTTCTGGGTGCAGTCGAAGCGGCACACCGGCAAGGAGCCGAGCCCCTACCGGCCCGGTCGCGGGCCCGCCGCGAAGTCCGATGTAGACTCGGACGACACCTACTCGGAGCACGGTGAGGACGCACCCCTCGTCACCGGTTCCGGTTCGGTCGCCACAGCAGTCGACCGTTCCTGAGTGCGCACGCCGTCGGGCCACCAGCTCCTGACGGCGAGCACGGGCACCAGTCCCGCCCGCTCCGGGCGGAACGCATCGTCGGGCCACCGCTGTCCCTGTTCCACTTCCTCGTGAGGACGGTTCCCCATGGCGCTCCTGCCACCCCAGTACTCGTCTCCGGCCAAGGCCGCCGCAACGGCCACGGCCGGTGTTGCACGGCTCCGTCCGGCGCACCAGCGGTTCTCCGCGGTGCCCGAGGCCACCGGCATGTACGACCCGACGAACGAGAAGGACGCCTGCGGCCTCGCGATGGTCGCGACGCTCCGTGGGACGGCCGGCCACGACATCGTCGACGCCGCACTCGGAGCGCTCCGCAACCTGGAGCACCGCGGCGCGGTCGGCTCGGACGCGGGCACCGGTGACGGCGCCGGCATCCTCTGCCAGGTCCCCGACGAGTTCTTCCGCGCGGAAGCGCCGTTCGCGCTCCCGGCAGCGGGGGAGTACGCCGTCGGCACTGCCTACCTGCCCGTCGACGCGGCCGACCGCGCCGCCGTGAAGACCGCGGTCGAAGCGGTCGCCGTCGACGAGGGACTCCGTGTCCTCGGGTGGCGCGAGGTCCCCGTCCGCCCCGAGGTCCTCGGCACCCTGGCGCGCGCGGCGATGCCCGCCTTCGAGCAGCTCTTCGTCGCGTCGACCCGGCACGACGACCAGGGCGAGACCTGGCGCGGGATCTCCCTCGACCGCCAGACCTTCCGACTGCGCAAGCGCGTCGAGCGCGAGCACGAGATCTACTTCATGTCGCTCTCGAGCCGCACCATGGTCTACAAGGGCATGGTGACGACCCTCCAGCTCGAGCCGTTCTACCCCGACCTCAGCGACGAGCGCTTCGCGTCGAAGCTCGCGATCGTGCACTCGCGGTACTCGACGAACACCTTCCCGTCCTGGCCGCTCGCGCAGCCGTTCCGCACGCTCGCGCACAACGGCGAGATCAACACCGTCCGTGGCAACCGCAACTGGATGCGGGCGCGGCAGTCGCAGCTCGAGAGCGAACTGCTCGGGGACATGGCGCCGCTGCTGCCGATCGTCAGCCCGGGTGCGAGCGACTCGGCGTCCTTCGACGAGACCCTCGAACTCCTGACCCTGACGGGTCGGTCGCTGCCGCACGCGGTGTCGATGATGGTGCCGGAAGCCTGGGAGAACCAGGTCGACATGGACCCGGACCTCCGGGCGTTCTACGAGTACCACTCGATGCTCATGGAGCCGTGGGACGGCCCCGCCGCCATCACGTTCACCGACGGGTCGCTCGTCGGCGCCACGCTCGACCGCAACGGTCTGCGCCCCGGTCGCTTCCTCGTCACCGACGACGGTCTCATCGTGATGGGGTCGGAGACCGGCGTCATCGACGTGCCCGCAGCCAAGGTGGTCCGCAAGGGCCGCCTGCGTCCCGGCCGGATGTTCCTCGTGGACACCGAGGCCGGCCGTATCATCGAGGACGACGAGGTCAAATCGGGCCTCGCCGGCTCCGGGCCGTGGGGCGAGTGGCTCGAAGCCGGTCGCATCAACCTCCGCGACCTGCCCGAGCGTGAGCACATCGTGCACACCCCGGCGTCCGTCACCCGCCGGCAGCGTGCCTTCGGCTACACCGAGGAAGAAGTCCGCATCCTCCTCCGCCCGATGGCGCAGACCGGCGCGGAGCCGCTCGGTGCGATGGGGTCGGACACGCCGATCGCCGTGCTGTCCGAGCGCCCCCGGCTGCTCTTCGACTACTTCACGCAGCAGTTCGCGCAGGTGACGAACCCCCCGCTGGACTCCATCCGCGAGCAGGTCATCACCTCGATGGGGATGGGCCTCGGTCCCGAGCGCAACCTGCTCGACGCGGGGCCGGAGCACGCGAAGCAGATCGTGCTCGACTTCCCGGTCATCGACAACGACCAGCTCGCCAAGGTCCAGCACTTCGAGACCGAGTCCGGCCGGCACCTCACCGTGACGATCAAGGGGCTGTACCGCGTCGACGCCGGCGAGCAGGCGATGGAGCAGCGCATCCAGGCCGTCTGCGACGAGGTGGACGAGGCGATCGAGTCCGGCAAGCAGTTCATCGTGCTGTCTGACCGTGACGGCAACGCCGAGAACGCGCCGGTCCCGAGCCTGCTGCTGCTCGCCGCGGTCCACCACCACCTGATCCGCACCGAGCAGCGCATGAAGGTCGGGCTCATCGTCGAGGCCGGCGACGTGCGGGAGGTCCACCACGTCGCGACCCTGATCGGGTACGGCGCGTCGGCGATCAACCCCTACCTGGCGATGGAGACCTGCGAGAACCTGGTCCGCCAGGGGATGATCAGCGGGATCACGCCGGAGCAGGCCGTGAAGAACGTGATCAAGGCGCTCGGCAAGGGCGTCCTGAAGATCATGTCGAAGATGGGCATCTCGACGGTGTCCAGCTACGCGGGCGCCCAGGCGTTCGAGGCGGTCGGGCTCTCCCAGGCGTTCGTCGACCGGTACTTCACCGGCACCTCGTCGATCCTCGGCGGCGTCGACATCGACGTCATCGCGAAGGAGAACGCGGAGCGCCACGTGCAGGCGTACCCGCAGGACGGTGCGGTGCTCGCACACGAGCGCCTGCAGACCGGTGGCGAGTACCAGTGGCGTCGCGAAGGCCCGCCGCACCTGTTCAACCCGGACACGGTGTTCCGCCTGCAGCACGCCACGCGTGCCCGCCGGTACGACATCTTCAAGGAGTACTCGAGCGCGGTCGACGACCAGTCCGAAGCGCTGATGACCCTCCGCGGGCTGTTCCGCTTCAAGCACGGCGAGCGGAAGCCCGTCTCGCTCGAGGACGTCGAGCCGATCGAGTCCATCGTCAAGCGGTTCAACACCGGCGCGATGTCGTACGGCTCCATCTCGAAGGAAGCCCACGAGACCCTCGCGATCGCGATGAACCGGCTCGGCGGGCGGTCGAACACGGGTGAAGGCGGCGAGGACGTCGACCGCCTCCTCGACCCGGAGCGCCGCAGTGCGATCAAGCAGGTCGCGTCCGGACGCTTCGGCGTCACGAGCATGTACCTGACGCACGCCACCGACATCCAGCTGAAGATGGCGCAGGGCGCGAAGCCGGGCGAGGGCGGCCAGCTGCCCCCGCAGAAGGTGTACCCGTGGGTCGCGCGCACCCGGCACGCCACCGCGGGCGTCGGGCTCATCTCGCCGCCGCCGCACCACGACATCTACTCCATCGAGGACCTCAAGCAGCTGATCTTCGACGTCAAGCGCGCCAACCCCTCGGCACGCGTGCACGTCAAGCTCGTCAGCCAGTCCGGCATCGGCGCGGTCGCGGCCGGCGTGACGAAGGCCCTCGCCGACGTCGTGCTCGTGTCCGGCCACGACGGCGGCACCGGCGCGTCCCCGCTGAACTCGCTGAAGCACGCGGGCACCCCGTGGGAGATCGGCCTCGCCGAGACGCAGCAGACCCTGATGCTCAACGGCATGCGGGACCGCGTCGTGGTGCAGGTCGACGGCCAGATGAAGACCGGCCGCGACGTCGTCGTCGCCGCGCTCCTCGGCGCAGAGGAGTACGGCTTCGCGACCGCACCACTCGTGGTGGAGGGCTGCATCCTGATGCGCGTCTGCCACCTGGACACGTGCCCGGTCGGTGTCGCGACGCAGAACCCCGAGCTCCGCAAGCGCTTCTCCGGCAAGCCGGAGTTCGTCGTGAACTTCTTCGAGTTCATCGCCCAGGAAGTCCGCGAGATCCTCGCTGAGCTCGGCTTCCGCACCCTCGACGAGGCGATCGGCCGTGCCGACGCACTCGACGTCGACCGTGCGGTCGAGCACTGGAAGGCGTCCGGTCTCGACCTCGAGCCCGTGCTCACCGGCCCGGACTTCGCTGCGGACGAGCCCCGTCGGCACCACCGTGAGCAGGACCACGAGCTCGAGCAGCACTTCGACGTGCCGCTCATCCACCAGGCCTCGGACGTGCTCGAGCACGGGGGCACGCTGACGCTCGACCTGCCGATCCGCAACACGGAGCGTGCGGTCGGCACGATGCTCGGCCACGAGGTCACCCTGCGCCACGGTGAGAACGGCCTGCCCGCCGGGTCGATCGACATCACGTTGCGCGGTTCCGCGGGGCAGTCGCTCGGGGCCTTCCTGCCCGCAGGCATCACGCTGCGGCTGATCGGTGACAGCAACGACTACGTCGGCAAGGGCCTCTCGGGCGGTGACATCGTCGTGCGTCCGACCGAGACGAGCGCCTTCGAGCCGTCGGAGAACGTCATCGCCGGCAACGTCATCGGCTACGGCGCGACCCAGGGCAGCATGTTCATCCGCGGCATCGTGGGCGAGCGCTTCCTGGTCCGGAACTCCGGCGCCACCGCGGTGGTCGAGGGCGTCGGTGACCACGCGCTCGAGTACATGACCGGTGGTCTGGCGCTCATCCTCGGGGAGACCGGCCGCAACCTCGGTGCCGGCATGTCCGGGGGCACCGCGTACGTCCGTGGCCTCCGCACCGAGCACGTGAACCAGGACTCGCTCGGCAGCGGGGAGCTCCGGCTCGAGGAACTCGACAGCGCCGACGTCGCGATCGTGACGGACCTGCTCCAGCGGCACGCCGCCGAGACGGGGTCGACCCTCGCCGCCGACCTGCTCGAGTCCGGCGACCTGTCCGACTTCGTCAAGGTGCTGCCGCGCGACTACGCGGCGGTGCTCGAGACCCGCAAGCAGGCCCTCGACGAGGGCCTCGACCCCGATGGCGACGTCGTCTGGAATCGCATCATGGAGGTAACCGGTGGCTGACCCCAAGGGATTCCTGAAGGTCCAGGAACGCGAGCTGCCGAAGCGTCGGCCCGTCCCCGTGCGGCTCATGGACTGGAAAGAGGTCTACGAGCAGCAGGAGTCCGGCCAGCTGAAGCGCCAGGCAGGCCGCTGCATGGACTGCGGCGTGCCGTTCTGCCACCAGGGCTGCCCGCTCGGCAACCTCATCCCGGAGTGGAACGACCTCACGTGGCGCGGCGAGGGTCGCCAGGCGATCGAACGCCTGCACGCGACGAACAACTTCCCCGAGTTCACCGGCCGGCTCTGCCCGGCCCCCTGCGAGTCGTCCTGCGTGCTGGGCATCAACCAGCCCCCGGTGACGATCAAGCAGGTCGAGGTCTCGATCATCGACGAGGCGTTCCAGAAGGGCTGGGTCACCCCGCACCCGCCGGAGCGCCTGACCGGCAAGACGGTCGCCGTCGTCGGTTCCGGCCCCGCCGGGCTCGCCGCCGCGCAGCAGCTGACCCGTGCCGGCCACACCGTCGCGGTGTACGAGCGCGACGACCGGATCGGCGGGCTCCTCCGCTACGGCATCCCGGACTTCAAGATGGAGAAGCGCCAGATCGACGCGCGCCTCGCCCAGATGCAGGCCGAGGGCACCCGCTTCCGCGCGGGTGTGGAGATCGGCCGCGACATCACCTGGGACGACCTGAAGTCCCGCTACGACGCGGTCGTCGTCGCCACGGGTGCCACGGTCCCGCGTGACCTGCCGATCCCGGGGCGTGACCTCGAGGGCGTGCACTTCGCGATGGAGTACCTCGTCCAGCAGAACCGTGCGGGCGCCGGCACCGTGGTCGACAACCAGATCACGGCCGAGGGCAAGCACGTCGTCGTCATCGGCGGTGGCGACACCGGCGCGGACTGCATCGGCACCGCGCACCGTCAGGGCGCGCTCAGCGTCACCAACCTGGCGATCGGCAAGCAGCCGCCGCTCGAGCGTCCGGACACCCAGCCGTGGCCGATGTTCCCGACCGTGTTCGAGGTCACGAGCGCCCACGAAGAGGGCGGGGAGCGCAGCTTCCTCGCCTCGACGGTCGAGTTCCTCGCCAACGAAGCCGGCGAGGTCCGTGCGCTCCGCGTCGCGGAGACCGAGTACCTCGACGGCCGTCGCGTCCCGAAGGCCGGCACCGAGCGCGAGATCCCCGCGGACCTCGTCCTCGTCGCGATGGGCTTCACCGGTCCGGAGACCGACACGCTCGAGCCGCAACTCGGGCTCCCGGTCGCCGTCTCCGGTGCCGTGGCCCGTCAGGCCGACTACACGACCAACGAGCCGGGTGTCTTCGTCGCGGGCGACGCCGGCCGTGGCCAGTCGCTGATCGTCTGGGCGATCGCGGAGGGCCGTGCGGCCGCCGCGAAGGTCGACGAGTACCTCGAGGGCACGACGATGCTGCCCGCCCCGGTCAAGGCGACCGACCGGGCGATCTCCATCTGATGCCCACCTCAGGGTGAGCGGGAGGCCACCAGCACTCGATAGGGTGCTGGTGGCCTCTCTTCGTATCTGCGAAGCCCCACGCACGACCAAGCAGCAGCCGCAAGCCCCACAACCACCACACGAAGGAATCCATTGAGACGCGCAAAGATCGTTTCGACCCTCGGACCGGCCACCTCGGACTACGAGACCGTCAAGGAGATCATCGAGGCAGGCGTCGACGTCGCTCGACTCAACCTCAGCCACGGTGACTACAGCGTCCACGAGGCCAACTACGAGAACGTCCGCCGTGCCGCCGCGGACCTCGGCAAGCCCGTCGCGATCCTCGTCGACCTGCAGGGTCCGAAGATCCGCCTCGCGAAGTTCGCCGACGGCCCGCACGACCTCGCGGTCGGCGACGTGTTCACCATCACGACGGAGGACGTCCCCGGCTCGAAGGAGATCTGCGGGACCACGTTCAAGGGCCTCCCGCAGGACGTCAAGCCCGGCGACCCGCTGCTCATCGACGACGGCCGGGTCCGCCTCCGCGTGCTCGACACCGACGGCGTGCGCGTCCGCACGGAGGTCGTCGTCGGCGGCACCGTCTCGAACAACAAGGGCATCAACCTGCCCGGTGTCGCCGTGAACGTCCCCGCGCTGAGCGAGAAGGACGAGGCCGACCTCCGCTGGGGCATCCGCCAGGGCGCCGACCTCATCGCGCTCTCGTTCGTCCGCAACGCCTCGGACGTCGTCCGCGCCCACGAGATCATGGACGAGGAGGGCAAGCGCCTCCCCGTCATCGCGAAGATCGAGAAGCCGCAGGCCGTCGATGCGCTCGAGGAGATCATCGACGCCTTCGACTCGATCATGGTCGCCCGTGGTGACCTCGGCGTGGAGCTCCCGCTCGAAGCCGTCCCGATCGTGCAGAAGCGCGCCGTCGAGCTGGCCCGTCGCATGGCGAAGCCGGTCATCGTGGCCACGCAGATGCTCGAGTCGATGATCTCGTCGCCGATCCCGACCCGCGCCGAGACGTCCGACGTCGCGAACGCGGTCCTCGACGGTGCGGACGCGGTCATGCTTTCCGGCGAGACCAGCGTCGGCGAGTACCCGGTGCAGACCGTCCGCACGATGGCCCGCATCGTCGAGTCCACCGAGGACCACGGCCTCGAGCGCATCGCACCGCTCGGCACGAAGCCGCGCACCCTCGGTGGGGCGATCACGCTCGCCGCGGTCGAGATCGCCGAGTTCACCGAGGCGTCGTACCTCTGCGTGTTCACCGAGTCCGGCGACTCCGCACGCCGCATGTCGCGCCTCCGCCACGGCCTGCCGATCATCGCGTTCACGCCGAACGAGGCCACCCGTCGTCGCATGGCGCTGACCTGGGGCGTCCGTTCGTTCCTGGTCCCGCGCATGAAGCACACCGACGAGCTCTTCGGTCAGGTGGACGACGTCCTCATCCACAACGGTCTCGCCTCGCCCGGCGACCGCGTCATCGTGACGGCCGGGTCGCCCCCCGGACTCGAGGGCTCGACGAACGACCTCCGCGTGCACCGCGTCGGTGACGCGCACGCCGAGGCGGCGCCGGCGTACGTTCGGGACTAGTCCAGACAGTCCCAGCGCGCTGACGGGGCGCGGACGGGAGGCACGGTGCAGGTTCTGCAGACGGCCTCCGGTCCGCGCCCCGTCGCGTGCTCCCGCCCCCGTCCCGTCGACAGGAGACGACCGCGATGACCGAACCGAGCCTCCAGACCGGTGTGGGCACCAGGCGTCCTGCGGACGTGCGCCGGTGGCGTCGCTACCTGGCAGACGAGCGCGCCGAAGCGGCCGTCTACCGGAACCTCGCCGCCCGACGTTCCGGTGAGGAACGCGAGATCCTGAGCGCGCTGGCCGAGGCGGAGGGCCGCCACGAGCAGCACTGGACCGACCTGCTCGGTGCCGACGTCGGCCGGCCGCTCCGGGGGAGTCTCCGCACCCGCGTGCTCGCGTCCCTGGCGAAGCGCTTCGGGTCGGTGTTCGTCCTCGCGCTGATGCAGCGGGCGGAGGACCGATCGCCGTACGCGGACGACGTCGACGCGACCGCGACCATGGCCGCCGACGAACGGATCCACGGCGAGGTCGTCCGCGGACTGGCGAACCGGGGTCGGATGCGGCTCTCGGGGACGTTCCGCGCCGCGGTCTTCGGGGCGAACGACGGCCTGGTGTCGAACCTCGCGCTCATCATCGGCATCAGCGCGTCCGGTGCGGACCGGCACTTCGTGCTGCTGAGCGGCATCGCCGGTCTCCTCGCCGGAGCGCTTTCGATGGGCGCGGGGGAGTACGTCTCGGTGCGGTCGCAGCGGGAGCTCCTCGAGGCGTCGGCACCGCACCCGGACGCCGGGGACGCCGTGGCGGACCTCGACGTCGACGCCAACGAGCTCGCACTGGTCTACCGCGCGCGGGGCATGCCCGAGGCCGAGGCGGAGGCGCACGCAACCGAGGTGCTCGCCGGGCTCGGGAGCGCCCCGGACACCCGCCCGACGCGGGTCGTCGACGACCACGAGGCGGTCGGGAACGGGATGAGCGCGGCGATCTCCAGCTTCTGCTTCTTCGCGTCCGGCGCGATCATCCCGGTGCTGCCGTACCTGTTCGGCCTCGACGGCTGGGCCGCGATCGGTGTCGCCGCCGTGCTCGTCGGGATCGCCCTGCTGGGCACCGGTGCCGTCGTCGGTGTGCTGAGCGGCGCGTCGCCACTCCGCCGGGCGCTCCGGCAGCTCGCGATCGGGTTCGGCGCCGCGGTGGTCACCTACCTGCTCGGGCTGCTCTTCGGGACCGGCTCCGCGTAGGGGACGGCCGGCTCCGCGGTGTGGCGCCGCGTCCCGTCGCGTCGCGTTGCGCTCAGCGGCGGACGGCCGCGCGCGGGGGGAGCAGGAGCAGCGCGCCGGCACCGACGACGATGAGCGCGATCCCGGCGAACACCATGAACACCGTCAGCGCCAGACCCGGTGCGACGAGGACCGCGACACCGCCGAGGATCGAGAGCACGCCGCTCACGAACGACGGGACGCGGGACGATCCGGGGTGGCCGACGAAGCCGCCGACGATGGCCGCGATGCCCTCGATCAGGAACCCGACGCCGGCGAGCACCGCGTAGACGACGAGCGGGACGACCGGGTCGAGGAGCGTCACGAGGCCGGCGATCGCGACGAGTGCGCCGACGACGCCGGAGGTCCAGCGCCAGACCGGTGGTGTGCCGTGCCCGCGGACCGCGGCGAACACGCGGAGCACCCCAGCGACGACGAGGTACACGCCGAAGAGGAGCGCGACCACGACGAGCGAGGGGCGGGGCCAGACGATGGCGACGATGCCGAGCGCGATCGCGACGACTGCGGTGACGACGACGAACACCCGGAACGTGCGGACGGCACGGGAATCCACGAGCACTCCTCCCTGATCTGGACTGCTGGTCGCCTCGAACGCTACCCGGCGGAGCGTCCCGCGTCCGTGCAACCGGATGCAACCCCCACGCTCGTACCGTCGGGCGCAGGCGCGCGGACCGTGCGCCACGACAGCGTCGTCGAGAGGCATCACCATGACCATCGCACCATCGCCCACCACCTACGCCGCACCCGGCGAGGAGGGTGCGCTCGTCTCGTTCCGGTCGCGCTACGACCACTTCATCGGCGGTGAGTACGTCCCGCCGGCGGGTGGGCAGTACTTCGAGAACCCGACCCCCGTCACCGGCAAGACCTTCACGGAGGTCGCACGCGGCGACTCGTCCGACGTCGACCGCGCGGTGCAGGCGGCGTGGAAGGCGTTCCCGGCGTGGGGGAAGACCAGCGTCACGGAGCGCGCGAACATCCTGAACCGCATCGCGGACCGGATGGAGCAGAACCTGGAGCTCCTCGCCGTCGCCGAGACGTGGGAGAACGGCAAGCCGATCCGGGAGACCCTCGGCGCGGACATCCCGCTCGCGATCGACCACTTCCGCTACTTCGCCGGGGCCATCCGGGCGCAGGAGGGTTCGACGGGGGAGATCGACCACGACACCGTGGCGTACCACTTCCACGAACCGCTCGGGGTGGTGGCACAGATCATCCCGTGGAACTTCCCGATCCTGATGGCGGTGTGGAAGCTCGCACCGGCCCTCGCCGCGGGCAACTGCGTCGTGCTGAAGCCGGCGGAGCAGACCCCGGCATCGATCCACGTGCTCATCGAGCTCATCCAGGACCTCATCCCCGCCGGCGTGCTCAACGTCGTGAACGGGTTCGGGTTCGAGGTCGGGGCACCGCTCGCACAGCACCCCGACGTCCGGAAGGTCGCCTTCACCGGTGAGACCACCACCGGCCGCCTGATCATGCAGTACGCGTCGCAGAACCTCATCCCCGTGACCCTGGAGCTCGGCGGCAAGAGCCCGAACGTGTTCTTCGCCGACGTGGCCCAGGAGAAGGACGCCTTCTACGACAAGGCGCTCGAGGGCTTCGCGTTCTTCAACCTCAACCAGGGCGAGGTCTGCACGTGCCCGTCCCGGGCGCTCGTCGCGAAGGAGATCTACGACGGCTTCGTCGCGGACGGTCTCGAACGGGTCCGCGCCGTGAAGCAGGGCCACCCGCTCGACATCTCGACGATGATCGGCGCGCAGGCGTCGAACGACCAGCTCGAGAAGATCCTGAGCTACATCGACATCGGCAAGCAGGAGGGCGCGAAGCTGCTCACCGGCGGCGAACGGGCCGACCTCGGTGGGGAGCTCTCCGGCGGGTACTACGTCACGCCGACGGTGTTCGAGGGCGACAACGCGATGCGGATCTTCCAGGAGGAGATCTTCGGCCCGGTGCTCGCGCTGACGTCCTTCAGCGGGTACGACGACGCCATCGCGATCGCCAACGACACGCTCTACGGCCTCGGCGCCGGGGTCTGGAGCCGCGAGGCCACCACGCTCTACCGGGCCGGCCGGGACATCCAGGCGGGTCGCGTGTGGGAGAACACCTACCACCAGTACCCGGCCGGTGCGGCGTTCGGCGGGTACAAGCAGTCCGGCGTCGGACGCGAGAACCACAAGATGATGCTCGACCACTACCAGCAGACGAAGAACCTGCTCGTGTCCTACGCCGAGGGTCCGATGGGGTTCTTCTGATGCCGCACACCGAGCGCGTCGCGGTGACGGCGGCGGCGGGGGAGCTCCTGCGCTCCCTCGCCGCCCGGCACGGGCCGCTGATGTTCCACCAGTCGGGCGGCTGCTGCGACGGCTCCAGCCCGATGTGCTACCCGGTCGGGATGTTCATGACCGGGTCCGGGGACGTGCTCCTCGGCGCGCTGGAGGTCGAGGGGATCGACCGCGTCGAGGTGTACATGTCCCGGTCCCAGTTCGAGTACTGGAAGTACACGCACCTGACGATCGACGTCGTCGACGGTCGGGGCGGTGGCTTCTCGCTCGAGGTCCCGGAGGGCAAGCGCTTCCTCACCCGCTCGCGGATGTTCACCGACGCGGAACTGGAGGAGCTCGGTCTGGTCCCGGCGGCCGGCCGGACGTAGGCTGACCGCACCCGGCGCGACGACGCGGCGGGCGGACCCGGGACGGAGGACGCATGCGCGCACCCCGACCCGGATCCGTCCGACCGCTCGTCGCCGAATCATGGCGACGCTCCGCGCGGGTCGACCCCGACGGAGCGCCACGACTGACGCTCGGCACCGACGAACTCGACGCCGCCCGGCGCGACGGGCCCCTCGCCACCCTGCTGCCGATCGTGCGGCGGCTGCTGCTCGACGACTCCCGCTCGGCGGGCTGCGTCGTGGCGGTCGGCGACGCCGCGGGCCGGCTCGTCTTCGTCGACGGTGCCCGTTCCGCGCGCCGGGCCGCTGAGGACATGGGGTTCGTCCCCGGCGCCGACTGGGCCGAGGAGCACGTCGGGACGAGCGCCCCCGGCACCGCACTGCGGCTCGACCGGCCCGTGCAGATCCGCCGCGACGAGCACTACGCCACCGCCGTGAAGCCGTGGTCCTGCACCGCGGTGCCCGTGCACGACCCCAGCGGCCGGGTGGTCGGGGTCCTCGACGTCACCGGCGACGAGCGGGCCGTCGAACGCCACACCCTGCCGCTCCTCACCGCGACCGTCGCCGCCGCGGAGGCCGAGCTCGCCCTGGCGGTCCTCCGGGCGCCGAACCCACCCGCACCACGGGCCCCGGCGACCACCGCGGACGCCGAACTCGTGCTGCTCGGGGCCGACACCGCCACCCTCCGCGTCGACGGCCGCGCGGTCGGGCTCTCCGCCCGGCACTCGGAGATCCTCGCGGTCCTCGCGACCGCCCCCGGCGGGCTCCCCGCCGCCGACCTCGCCGCCGCCGTCTACGGCGACCCCGGCGCGACCGTGACGCTCCGGGCAGAGGTGGTCCGGCTCCGCCGGGTCCTCGCCGCGACGGCCCCGTGCGTGACGGTGGCCTCGCGCCCGTACCGGGTGGGCGGTGTGCGCACCGACGTCGACACCGTGCTGGCGGCGCTCGATCGCGGGTCGCGCCTCCAGGCCGTCAGCCGGTACCCCGGACCCGTCCTGCCGGGGTCCGACGCCCCGGGGGTGGACGCGCTCCGCGACCTGGTCCGCGGACGCTTCCGGGAAGCCGTGGTGACCGACGGGTCCGCGGAGGCGCTGCTCGCCTGGGCGCGGACGCCGGACGGGGCAGCGGACGCCCGCGTGCTGCGGGCCTTGCTCCGGACGCTGCCGCCGCGGTCGCCGCGGCGGGCCGGGTTGGTGGCGGCCGTCGAGGCGCTCGAAGGGGTGTGACCGGCTGGTAGTCTGGCCACCTCGCGAGTGTGGTGGAATCGGCAGACACGGGGCACTCAAAATGCTCTGCCTCACGGCGTGCGGGTTCAAGTCCCGCCACTCGTACAACGCGGCTCACGGCGTGCGGGGCAGTCCCGGACACCCGTGTCCCGCCACTCGTACAACGCCTTTCATGCGAAGCAGCACTTCCGACGTCTAGTAGGCTTTCGGTCGTGAGTGACTCAGAAGCAACTGCAACCGCACCCCGTCGCGTCGTCGTCGCCGAGGACGAGTCGCTCATCCGTCTCGACATCGTCGAGATCCTCCGTGACAACGGCTTCGACGTCGTCGGCGAAGCGGGTGACGGCGAGACCGCCGTGCAGCTCGCGACCGACCTCCGTCCCGACCTCGTCATCATGGACGTCAAGATGCCCCAGCTCGACGGCATCTCCGCGGCCGAGAAGCTCTCGAAGAACCACATCGCCCCGGTGGTCCTCCTCACGGCGTTCAGCCAGAAGGAACTCGTCGAGCGTGCGACGGAGGCCGGAGCGCTCGCGTACGTCGTGAAGCCCTTCACCCCGAACGACCTGCTGCCGGCGATCGAGATCGCACTCTCCCGGTACCAGCAGATCATCACCCTCGAAGCCGAGGTCGCCGACCTCGTCGAGCGCTTCGAGACCCGCAAGCTCGTCGACCGCGCCAAGGGCCTGCTCAACGAGAAGATGGGCCTCACCGAGCCCGAGGCGTTCCGCTGGATCCAGAAGGCCTCGATGGACCGCCGCCTCACGATGCACGACGTCGCCAAGGCGATCATCGAGCAGCTCAGCGCGAAGAAGTAGTCCGCCGGACCGGGCAGCGCTCGTGCCGGTGACCAGGGACGACCTGCCCGCCATCGTGGTCGACACGAGTGACGTCGCCGCGGTCCGGGCCCCTGCAGGGCGCGGTGCATCCACCTCGGTGTACGCGCTCGCCTACGCGTCCGGCGTGCTCGCGTTCATCGCCATCGGCGTGTACCAGAACGCCTGGCTGCACCGGAGCGTCGGCACCTCGTTCCTGCTCGCAGCGCTGTGGGTCGTGCCGTTCATCGCGCTCGCACACGTCCTGGACGCCGCCCTGTACCGGGGGCGTCGTCGTGCTCGGAGCGCGACGGCCCGTCGCGCAGCCGTCCGGATCGCCGCCGCCGCCGCAGCAGCCGGGTATCCGGACCTCCCCGTCGAGCTCCTCGCGTCGCGACTGCTGCAGGACGACAACGGTCCGGTCCCGTACACCGGGGTCGGGCGGGAGCCGTACCAGCCCCTCCGCACGTGGGAACTCGCCACGGCGGACCCCTCGATCGCGGTCACGGTCACCCGCGACGGCGCTCCTGAGACCACCCGTGTCAGCGCGGCCACCGTGCCCGCACGACGCGATGGCGCACCGTAGGATCCGAGCTGTGGGGTTCTTCGACAGGTGGCGGCGACCGAAGGGCGTCGACGACGGCGTCGACCAGACCGGGTACGACATCCTGGACGAGGTCGAGCCCGACGACCAGATGGTCGACGAGGCCGTCACGGAGCGCGTGCTCCCGGGCTTCCTCCGGTTCGACGACGTCGTCGAGGCGGTCGTCGAGTGGTACGCCGACGACGTTCCCGACGAGGCCGAGTTCCGGGCGATCGTCGTCGCGCGGGCGCGTCCGATCTGGGACGCGCGGCGCCGCGGAGAAGCGTCGTGGACGTGGGGCAGCAGCCAGCACGACGAGCTCGAGCTCGCGTTCCGAGGACTCGAGCGCCTCGGGTTCGTGACGGGGATGGACCTCGGCGTCGACCAGGGCGACGGCTTCCTCGAGGCGCGTGACCTGCGCACGCCGGACGAGGACGCACCCGGCGGGTTCCGGGAGTGGGCGTACGCGTACTTCCACACCCAGGACGCCGAGGGGCTCTGCCTGGACCGCCACGTGCTGCGCCTGGCCTTCGGGTCGTTCCGCCCGGCGCCCGACATCGACCCGGACCTCGTCGCGACGGCGATGCGCTCCAGCCGTGGCGAAGCCACGATCAACGAACGGTCCCAGCTCTCGGCCGGGCAGCAGGTCGCCGACGTCCTGACCGACCGCGGGTTCGAGCTCGACTGGGACGGCACCGCGGGCAAGCGCATCGGGATCGTCATCGAGCAGTGGCGGAAGGCGCTGCCGTTCAGCGACCTCGACGAGGCCCGACGGGTCGTCGCGGACGAGCACCTCCGCGTGCTGTGGCCCGGCGAACGGGGCACCTCCGACGCCGCTGCACTCGAGGAGCACGACGGCCGGTGGCACGTCTGGGCGACCGACGAGAAGGGCGGCCCGTGGTCGAACGGCTCGTGGCACGATGACCTCGGCGCAGCGCTCGACCGATTCGTCCAGATCGCCCGCATCAACGCGAGGTACGCAGGGCGGTAGGCCGAGCGGACCCGAACGCACGCCCGTGACCGACGTGCCCTCGAGCCGACCATCTGCGAAGGTGGAGCCGTGAACGACGTGGTGATCCGAGCCTCCCGTCCGGCCGACATGCCCGCGGTGGCCGATCTGCGGTGGCGGTGGAGCATCGACGAGGACGGGCGCACCCCCGGGCAGTCGCCCGCGGCGTACCGGGACGCGATGACGGCCTTCGCGCTGGAACACCCGGAGACGCACCGGTGCGTCGTCGCCGAACGCGACGGCGCCGTGCTCGGCATGGCGTGGCTCGGGCTCACCGCACGACCGCCCGCGCCGAATCGCCCGGGGCGACGGATCACGGCGGACGTGCAGACCGTCTACGTGCACCCGGACGTGCGTGGGCAGGGTGTCGCCGGACGGCTGGTCGACCGGCTGCTCGAGATCGCGGACGAGCTCGGCGCCGAACGCGTCTCGGTGCACTCGAGTGTGGACGGCGAGCGGCTCTACCGGCGGCTCGGCTTCGGCGACGCCCGGCTGCTGCTGCAGCGCCCACCGGAGGACTGAACGCCCGCTGCCGCCACGGCTGCCGCCGCAGCGGCTGCCGTCAGCTCCGGACGGGCAGCTGCTGCTGTCAGCTCCGGACGGGCAGCTGCTGCAGGGTCCAGGCGTTGCCGTCGGGATCGGTGAAGAAGACGAAGCGGCCCCAGGCCATCTCGTCGACCCCGACGGCGTTCACGTCGAGCGACTGCAGGTGTGCCAGTGCCTCGTCGGCATCGGGCACCACGACCTGGATGGACTTCAGCGACCCGGGCACGACGTCGGGCGACATGATGCCCTGGCCGAACGCGATCGAGCACGCGGATCCGGGCGGGGTGGCCTGGACGAAGCGGACCTCGTCGGAGACACGCTGGTCGTGGTCGATCGTGAAGCCGAGCGATGCGTAGAAGTCGCGGGAGCGGTCGACGTCGCTGACGGGGACCATGATGAGTTCGATCTTCCAGTCCATGAGGACTCCCTGGTGTTGCACGGGCGCGCGGCCCCGCGGGGGCGTCAGCGCACGTCGCGGATGAGGTTGGTGATGCGGACGGTGGAGCAGCGTCGCCCCTGGTCGTCGGTGAGCACGATCTCGTGCGTGGTGAGCGTGTTGCCGAGGTGGATCGCGGTGCAGACACCCGTGACGACGCCGGAGGTGGCGCTCCGCGTGTGGGACGCGTTCAGCTCGATGCCGACGGCGTAGCGCCCCTCGCCGGCGTGGACGGTGGCCGCCATCGAGCCGAGGCTCTCCGCCAGGACGACGAACGCGCCACCGTGCAGGAGCCCGACGGGCTGGCGGTTGCCCTCGACGGGGATGGTGCCGACGGCGCGCTCCGCGGAGAGCTCCGTGATGACCATGCCCATCTTGTCGGCGAGTTCGCCCATGCCCCGTTCGGCGTACTTCGCGATGCCCTCGGCGGACCCGGTGAGTGTCTGTTCGTCGGTCACGTCGCGGTGCCCTTCGCGCTGGTCGGCCCTGTCGGGGGCCGTCGGTAGGCTGTCCGGGTGTCGGACTCCGCAAAGCCTACCCTCATGGTCATCGACGGCCATTCGCTCGCCTTCCGGGCCTTCTACGCCCTGCCGGTGGACAGCTTCGTCAACCGCGACGGGCAGCACACGAACGCCATCCACGGCTTCATCTCGATGCTGCTGATGCTCCTGCAGCGCGAGAAGCCGACCCACCTGGCGGTCGCGTTCGACATCTCACGGTTCTCCTTCCGCACGCGGGAGTACGAGGACTACAAGGGCACGCGCTCGGAGACGCCGGCGGAGTTCAAGGGGCAGATCCCGCTCCTGCAGCAGGCGCTGGAGGCGATGGGCATCACGACCGTCACGAAGGAGGACTACGAGGCGGACGACATCCTCGCGACGCTCTCCTCGCAGGGCTCCGCGCAGGGGTACCAGGTCTACGTGGTGTCCGGCGACCGCGACTCGATCCAGCTCGTCAACGACGACGTCACGCTGCTCTACCCGTCGGTCCGCGGTGTCTCCGAGCTCACACGCTACGACCGCGACAAGGTGTACGAGCGGTACGGCATCGAACCGCACCAGTACCCGGACATCGCCGCGCTCGTCGGTGAGACCAGCGACAACCTGATCGGCATCGACAAGGTCGGCGAGAAGACCGCCGTCAAGTGGATCACCCAGTACGGCTCGCTCGACGGCGTGCTCGAGCACGCGGACGAGATCAAGGGCGTGGTCGGCAACAACCTGCGCGAGCAGAAGGACCGTGCGATCCGCAACCGCAAGCTGAACCGCCTCGTCACCGACGTCGAGCTGCCGGTCGGCCCTGGTGACGTCGCCCTGCGGCCCCTCGACGAAGCCGCCGTGCGCGAGCTCTTCGCGAAGCTGCAGTTCCGGACGCTGCTCGACCGTGTGTTCAAGGTCGCGGGCAACGGGGAGCCGAGCGACGCCACCGCGGTCGAGGGCGGCATCGAGGACGCCGGCGTCACCCCGCCGCCCGTCAAGACCCTCATCGACGAAGAGCTCGGCTACTGGCTGGAGCGCAAGAACGCCGCCGCCGCGGAGAACGGGTACGGCGTCGCGGTCGAGGTGATCGACGGCCGCCTCAGCGCCATCGGCATCGCCACCCACGACGACGCCGTGCTGGTGCCGGGCGGCAGCGGCGCGAAGGACTACGAGCAGCTCAGTGCCTGGTTCGCCTCGGACGCTCCGAAGCACTTCCACGACGCCAAGGCCGCCATCAAGGCGCTCGGCACCGTGGGCATCACCGTCAACGGGGTCGCCGGCGACGCCCGGATCATGGGCTGGCTCGCGAACCCCGGCAAGCAGGGGCAGCCCCTCACCGACCTCGTCTACCAGGAACTCGGCGAGGAACTCCCCACCGCCGACCCGAACCAGCTCGTCCCCGAGACCGACCCGGTGAACGTCGGCGTGCACGCCTGGTACGTCCTCCGGGTCACCACCGCGCTCCGCGCCCGGATCGACCCCGGCTCGCTGCAGGTCCTCGACGACATCGAGCTCCCGCTCGTCTCGGTGCTCGCGCAGATGGAGACCACGGGCGTCGGCATCGACCGCCCGGTGCTCACCGGCCTGTCGAAGGAACTGGGGGAGCGCGCCGCCGAACTCGCCCAGCAGGCCTTCGCGGAGATCGGGCACGAGGTCAACCTCGGGTCACCGAAGCAGCTGCAGGAAGTGCTGTTCACCGAGCTCGCGATGCCGAAGACCCGCAAGACGAAGACGGGCTTCTCCACCGACGCGGCCAGCCTCACGGACCTGCAGGAACAGCACCCGCACCCGTTCCTCGGGCTCCTGCTGCAGCACCGCGACGCGACGAAGCTCCGCCAGATCGTCGACACCCTCGACGCCGCGGTCGTCGACGGCCGCATCCACACCCGGTACGAGCAGACCGGCACCAGCACCGGCCGGGTGTCCTCGACGGACCCGAACCTGCAGAACATCCCGGTGAAGACCGCGGTCGGCCGTCGGATCCGGTCGGCGTTCGCCGTCGCCGAGCCGTACACGACGCTCCTCACCGCGGACTACTCGCAGATCGAGATGCGGATCATGGCGCACCTCTCCGGCGACCCCGGGCTGATCCAGGCCTTCAACGAGGGCGAAGACCTGCACCGGTTCGTCGGTGCCCGGGTCTTCGGGGTCGAGCCGTCGGACGTCTCCGCGGAGATGCGCACCAAGGTCAAGGCGATGTCCTACGGGCTCGCGTACGGCCTCAGCGCGTTCGGGCTCTCGAAGCAGCTCCGCATCGAGCAGAGTGAAGCGCGGACGCTGATGACCGAGTACTTCGCCCGGTTCGGTGCCGTCCGCGACTACCTCCGGAACGTCGTCGAGCAGGCGCGGGAAGACGGCTACACCGAGACGATCTTCGGCCGTCGCCGTCCCTTCCCGGACCTCAAGAGCCCGAACCGGGTGCTCCGCGAGAACGCCGAGCGTGCGGCGCTGAACGCCCCGATCCAGGGCTCGGCGGCGGACATCATGAAGATCGCGATGCTCGGCGTCGCGGCCGACCTGCGCGACGGCGAGCTCGGGACCCGCCTGCTGCTGCAGGTGCACGACGAGCTCATCCTCGAAGTCGCGCCCGGCGAGCAGGACCGCGTCGAGGAGATCCTCCGTACCAGGATGGGCGGCGCGGCGGACCTGACGGTGCCGCTCGACGTCCAGGTCGGGACCGGCGCCAACTGGGAGGCAGCGGCGCACTGACGCGCGGCTCACGGGGCACTGCACCCGCGTCGTGATCCCGGGGCACTGCACCCGCGTCGTGACCCGGGGACACTGCGCCCGCGTCGTGACGGACGGGAGGCCCGGTGCCGGCTGGCACCGGGCCTCCCGTCGGTCATTTGGTTGCGGTGCCGCCGCCGTGGGTCCGTCGCGGCGCGGCAGCCGTCGGTCAGACGGCGACGACGGCGAAGACCTCGCCCTGGGCTCCGGCCACGACGGCGGAGCGACCGAACGGGCTGTCGAACGGCCCCATCAGCACGGAGCCGCCGTGCGCGGTGACCGTCGCGACCGTCGCGTCCGTGTCGGTCGAGCCGAACCAGGTGAGCCAGTACCCGGGGACGCCGTCGGGCAGTCCGCCGGGCGGCGTGAACACCCCGTCGACGGGCGCGGGGTCCTCCGGGTGCAGCTTGGCGGCCGCGTACGGTTCGGCGGGGTCGCCGAACACGTCGTAGGTGTACCCGAACAGCGTGGCGTAGAAGGTCTTGGCGGCCTCGGCGTCGCGGGTGTGGACCTCGTTCCAGCAGGGTGCGCCCGCCTGGTTCACGAGGCCGTACCCGTCGTGTGCCCGGCCCTGCCACAGTCCGAACACGGCACCGGTGGGATCGGCCGCGACCGCCATCCGGCCGACGTCCATCACGTCGAAGGGCGGCGTGACCACGGTCCCGCCGGCGCTCGTGACGGCCGTCGCGGTGGTGTCGGCGTCGTCGGTCGCGAGGTACGCGGTCCACGAGACGGGCTGTCCCTCGCCCATGAGCGGGCCGACACCCGCGACGGGACGGTCGTCGAGGAGCGCCATCACGTACCCGCCGGACTCGGGCGGGCCGTCCTCGAACCGCCAGCCGAAGACGCCGGCGTAGAAGTCTCGCGCCGCAGGCACGTCGCCGACGCCGAGGTCCGACCAGCACGGTGATCCCGGTGCCCACGCACCAGTGTGTTCCGACATGCAACATCCTTTCGACTGGCCGGTTGGTCCGGCGGGTCGAGCGTAGCGCGCGGCACCGACGTCGGTCGGTGGGGGCCCGCGCGCCGCGTCGACGCCTGTCGGTAGGGTCGGAGCATGACCGAAGAGCGCCCCGTCCGCCAGCCGTCCGCCGTCGACCGCGTCGCCGAGGGATGGGTGTCCACGCTCGTCGACCTCGACCCGACGATCGCCACGTACATCGGCGTCCCCGGGCGCACGGGGGAGTACGGCGACACCTCCCCGGCCGGCGCCGCGGCGATGGCGGACGCGGCGAGGTCGGCCGCGCGGTCCCTGGCCGCGGCCGAGCCGGTGGACGACGTCGACCGCGTGACGAAGACCGACCTCGGCGCCGAGCTCGACCTCGTCGTCGAGTCGTACGACCGGAAGCTCCACCTCCGTGACCTCAACGTCATCGCGAGCCCGGCGCAGTCGCTCCGCGAGATCATCGACCTCATGCCGACCGCGACCGAGTCGGACTGGGCCGACATCGCCAGCCGCGTGAGTGCGCTGCCCGGTGCACTCGAGGGGTTCCGGGAGACGCTGCTCGAGGGCACGCGCGAGGACGTCACCCCGGCGAAGCGACAGGTGGAGCTCGTCGCGGAGCAGGCCGCCCGGAGCGGCGCGGCGGACGGGTTCTTCCAGCAGCTCGCCGCGGAGGCCACCCTGGACGACGGGTCGCCCGTGCCGGACGCACTCCGCGCGGAGCTGACCCGGCACGGCGAGGTCGCAGCGGCCGCCTACCGTTCGTTCGGACGCTTCCTCGAACACGAGCTGATGCCGCTCGCGACGCCGGTCGACGCGGTCGGACGGGACGCCTACGAGCTGCACTCCCGCCGCTTCCTCGGCGCGGTCGTCGACCTCGACGAGACCTACGAGTGGGGGCTCGAGGAGCTCGCGCGCATGCGCGACGAGCAGGAGCGCATCGCGGACCGCATCGAACCGGGCGCGTCCGTGGCGCGCGCGGTCGAGGTGCTCGACGCCGACCCGTCGCGCATGCTGCACGGCACCGACGCGCTGCAGCGGTGGATGCAGGAGACGAGCGACGCCTCGATCCGTGCGATGGACGGCGTCTACTTCGACATCGCCGACCCGATCAAGCGGCTCGAGTGCCGGATCGCCCCGACGCAGGAGGGCGGGATCTACTACTCCGGCCCCTCCGACGACTTCTCCCGCCCCGGCCGAATGTGGTGGTCCGTGCCGCAGGGCGTCACCGAGTTCCAGACCTGGCGCGAGAAGACGACCGTCTACCACGAGGGCGTCCCCGGCCACCACCTGCAGATCAGCCAGGGCGTCTACAACCGCGGCGAGCTCAACACCTGGCGCCGGCAGCTGTCCGGGTCGTCCGGCCACGTCGAGGGCTGGGCGCTCTACGCGGAGCGCCTGATGGAGCAGCTCGGGTTCCTCGACGACGAGGGGGACCGGCTCGGCATGCTCGACGGGCAGCGCATGCGTGCGGCCCGGGTCGTGCTCGACATCGGGGTGCACCTGCAGAAGACGAACCCCGACGGCGGCGGGTGGACGTGGGAGTACGCGCTCGACTTCATGCGCCAGAACGTGAACATGGACGACGCCTTCGTGCGCTTCGAGGTGGCCCGGTACTTCGGGTGGCCGGGACAGGCACCGTCGTACAAGGTCGGCCAGCGCGTCTGGGAGGCGATCCGTGACGAGGTGGCCGCGCGTGAGGGTTCGGCGTTCGACCTGAAGTCCTTCCACCACCGGGCGCTCGCCCTCGGCAGCATCGGGCTCGACACGCTGCGTTCGGCGCTGCTCGACTAGACGCCCGGCGACACGCGCGGCACCCCGCTTGTGAGGGGTCGCGCGCACCGGTTAGACTTGTGCGGCGCAATCCGCGCGCCCACAACCAACCGCCACGGCGGCACCATGCGGGGACATGTCTCCCGCGTCGTCCTGGCCCGACTCATGTCCGTTCGGAGCAATCTCTACATGACAACCACTACGACCAAGGCTCCTAAGCAGGTCGCCATCAACGACATCGGTTCGGCTGATGACTTCCTGGCCGAGGTCGAGAAGACCCTGAAGTTCTTCAACGACGGCGATCTCATCTCCGGCACCGTCGTGAAGATCGACCGCGACGAGGTCCTCCTCGACGTCGGTTACAAGACCGAGGGCGTCATCCCCTCGCGCGAGCTCTCGATCAAGCACGACGTGGACCCCAACGAGGTCGTCAACGTCGGCGACGAGGTCGAGGCCCTGGTTCTCCAGAAGGAGGACAAGGAAGGCCGCCTCATCCTGTCGAAGAAGCGCGCGCAGTACGAGCGTGCGTGGGGCGACGTCGAGAAGATCAAGGAGTCCGACGGGGTCGTCACCGGCACCGTCATCGAGGTCGTCAAGGGTGGCCTCATCGTGGACATCGGTCTCCGCGGCTTCCTCCCGGCCTCGCTCATCGAGCTCCGCCGCGTGCGTGACCTCACGCCGTACCTCGGCCAGGAGATCGAGGCGAAGATCCTCGAGCTCGACAAGAACCGCAACAACGTGGTCCTGTCGCGCCGTGCGCTCCTCGAGCAGACGCAGTCCGAGTCCCGGACCACGTTCCTCAACAACCTGCACAAGGGCCAGGTCCGCAAGGGCGTCGTCTCGTCGATCGTCAACTTCGGTGCGTTCGTCGACCTCGGCGGCGTCGACGGTCTCGTCCACGTCTCCGAGCTCAGCTGGAAGCACATCGAGCACGCCAGCGAGGTCGTCGAGGTCGGTCAGGAAGTCACCGTCGAGATCCTCGAGGTGGACCTGGACCGCGAGCGCGTGTCGCTCTCCCTCAAGGCCACGCAGGAAGACCCGTGGCAGGTCTTCGCCCGCACCCACGCGATCGGCCAGATCGCACCGGGCAAGGTCACGAAGCTCGTGCCGTTCGGTGCCTTCGTCCGCGTCGCGGACGGCATCGAGGGTCTCGTCCACATCTCGGAGCTCTCGAACAAGCACGTCGAGCTCGCCGAGCAGGTCGTCTCCGTCGGCGACGAGGTCTTCGTGAAGATCATCGACATCGACCTCGACCGTCGCCGCATCTCGCTCAGCCTCAAGCAGGCGAACGAGGGCGTGGACCCGGAGAGCGCCGAGTTCGACCCGGCTCTCTACGGCATGCCGACCGAGTACGACGACAAGGGTGACTACAAGTACCCCGAGGGCTTCGACCCGGAGACCAACGAGTGGCTCGAGGGCTACGACACCCAGCGCGAAGAGTGGGAGCGTCAGTACGCCGCCGCCCAGGGTCGCTGGGAGGCCCACAAGGCCCAGGTCGCCAAGTCCCTCACCGAAGAGGCGCAGGGTGGCTTCGACCTCCCGGCCAGCGCTTCCTCGTCGTTCACGAGCGAGCAGGCCGGTCAGGGCACCCTGGCCGACGACGCCTCGCTCGCGGCGCTCCGCGAGAAGCTCAGCTCGACCAACTGATCGCAGCTGCGTGAACCGGAAGCCCGGCACCCTCACAGGGTGCCGGGCTTCCGGCGTCCCAGGAGACAGCGATTCCCGAGAAGCAGCCGCCTAGGCTGGTCGCCGTGCGCATCATCGGACTCACGGGCGGCATCGCCGCGGGCAAGTCGACCGTCTCCGGACGCTGGGCCGACCACGGGGCGGTGATCGTCGACGCCGACCGGCTCGCCCGCGACGCCGTCGCCCCCGGCAGCCAGGGTCTGGCCCGGGTCGCCGAGCGGTTCGGCCCCGGCGTCATCGCGGCGGACGGCTCGCTCGACCGGCCGGCGCTCGGCGCGATCGTCTTCGCGGACCCCGCCGCGCGGAAGGACCTCGAGGGGATCACCCACCCCGAGGTGTGGCGCCTCGCGCAGCAGGCCTTCGACGCGGCCGCGGCAGCCGACCCCGACGCGGTCGTCGTCTACGACGTGCCGCTCCTCGCGGAAGCGCGGGGGTCGCGCCCGCTGCACTTCGACGCGGTCGTCGTGGTGGACGCGCCCGCCGCCGTCCGGGTCGAGCGCCTCGTCGAGCACCGCGGCATGTCCCGCGAAGAGGCCGAGCGTCGCGTCGGTGCGCAGGCCTCGGACGCGGAACGCCTCGCACTCGCCGACCACGTCGTCGACGCCACCGGGACGCTCGAGGACACCATCGCCTCCGCCGACGCCGTGTGGCGCCGGGTGCGTGGCTGACGCGGTCATGCGGCACCGTGTCCTGCTGATCCTCGCCGCCGTGCTCCTGGTGGCGATCGGTGGCGGCACCCTGGTCGCCGCGAACGTGATGGCGGAGCAGCGCGTGGAGCAGCACGGCCGCGAAGCGGTGCACGCGAACGGCGGCCGGAACAGCAAGGCACGCGGGGACGCGAACGGCCCGCAGGACGAGTTCCACCGGTTCCGGCTCGGTGCGATCGACGGCGAGCGGCTCTCCCCGAACCGTGACGACTTCGCCGCCAGGACCGCCAGCGACGGCCCGCTGCTGCTCTTCCTGCCTGCGACCCGTGCACGCCCCGCCGAGTACCAGCGGTTCCTGACGACGGCGCTGGGGGACGGGTACCACGTGCTCGGGCTCGACTACTGGAACCTCGGCAGGACGCTCTCCGGCACCTGCGAGGCCGACCCGCACTGCTACGGCGCGGTCCAGCGGAACCGGTTCGACGGCTCCCGCCCATCCGACTTCAGCGCGGTGTCCCCGGCCGGCTCGATCGTGTCGCGCTTCCGGGACGCGATCGCGCACCTCGACGACGTGGACCCCGACGGGGGGTGGGGTCGGTTCGTGACACCGGCGAAGGAGAACCCGGGCAAGGGCCAGGACGCCGTCGACACCATCTCCTGGAAGGACATCGTCGTCGCCGGGCACTCGCAGGGCGGCGGCGAGGCGGCGTACATCTCGCACATCCGTCCCGTGCTCGGCGCGCTGATGTTCTCGTCCCCGGTGGAGTCCCTCGGTCCGGTGCACGCGGCGTGGATGGACCGACCCGGTCGCACCCCGCCGGCGCGGATGTACGCCATCGACGACGTCCGGGACGTCTTCGGTCCGCGCATCCGCGGGTCGTGGCGCGCGCTCGGGCTGGACACCCCCGCGACCCCGGGCGGCGCCGAGGGGCCGTGGCGGACCGACACTGCGGCACCGCCGGAGGGCTCGGACCCGCACGCGATCCTCACCGACATCCGCGTCGGCACGCCCGCGGAGTCGCACTCGCGCACGATCAAGGACACCACGCCGCTCGACGCCTCCGGGCAGCCCCGGATGGAGGGGCTCTGGCAGTGGCTGCTGCACCGCTTCGCGCCTCATGGCGCATCCTCCGGCGAGTCATAGGAAGCGGATCTAGCATTGGCTGGTGCAGCAAGAAGGTCGATCACCTGAACCCAGCCTGCGCGCGCTGATCCGGGAGCGCGCAGCCACCGACGCCGACCGCGTGTACCTGGAGGACGCCCGGTCCGACCGGGTCCTCAGCTACGGCGCGCTCGGTGCCGCCGTCGACGCGTGGGCCGCCACGTTCGACGTGATCGGGGTCGGTGACTCCGGTGCGGTGCTCGTGGACGTGGGGGACCCGCTGTCCTTCGCCGTAGTGCACCTCGCCGCCGTGGCGTCCGGCCGTCGCGCGGTCCCCGTCGACACCGGACAGCCGACCACCGAGCCGGCACGCCTCGCCGACCTGCTCGGCGGCGCGTCGATGGTGGTGTCGGACCGTGCCGTGGACGCGACCATCCCCGGGGCACCGGCCGCCCGCGTCGACCCGGCCACGGGCCTCCCGTCCGACGTCCGTGACGGCGACCTGCCCGGCGAGAGCCCGGACGCGCCGGGGGAGGGCTCCGTCGTCCTGTTCACGTCCGGCTCGACCGGGACACCGAAGGGCGTCGAGCTGCCCGAGTCGCAGCTGCTGTTCGTGGCGCGCGCCGTCGCCCGGCACAACCGGCTGGCGCGGGACGACCGCGGGTTCAACTCGCTGCCGCTGTTCCACGTCAACGCCGAGGTGGTCGGCCTGCTCGCGACCCTGGTCGCCGGCGCCACGCTCGTGCTCGACCGCCGTTTCCGCCGGACCGGCTTCTGGGAGCTCCTCGCCGAGCGCCGGATCACCTGGCTGAACGCGGTGCCGGCGATCCTCGCGGTGCTCGCGAAGACCGGCCCGCTCGACTTCCCGGCCGGACTGCGGTTCGTCCGGAGCGCCTCCGCGCCGCTGCCGGACCCGGTCCGCGCCGCGCTCGGGGACGTCCCGCTCATCGTCAGCTGGGGCATGACCGAGGGTGCCAGCCAGATCACGGCGACGCCGCTCGACGCTCCCGCGCGTGCCGGCACCGTCGGTGTGCCGGTCGGCTCCGAGGTCCAGGTCCGCGGTGAGGACGGCGCCGTGCTGCCCGCGGGAGAGGTCGGTGCGCTCTGGGTGCGCGGGCCCGGCATCGTGCACTCGTACCTGTTCGGCCGGGCGTCCGAACGCTTCGACGCCGACGGCTGGCTCTCGACCGGTGACGTCGGCTCGGTGTCCGAGGACGGCTGGGTCGCCCTCGCCGGCCGTTCCGACGACGTGATCAACCGCGGCGGCGAGAAGGTCTACCCGTCGGAGGTCGAGGACGTGCTCCTCGGCGATGCCCGCGTGCTCGAAGCCGTCGTGGTCGGACGCCCGGACGACGTCCTCGGGAGCGTGCCGATCGCGTACGTGATCCCGCAGCCCGACGAACCCGTCGACGCCGAGGCACTGGTCGCCGACCTCACCGCACGCGCCGAACGCTCGCTCACGCGGTTCCGCCGCCCGGTCGAGATCGTCGTCGTGCCGGACCTGCCGCGCGCACCGACGGGCAAGATCCAGCGGGCGCGTGTCCGCGGGATGGCGGCGTCGTGAGCGGAACGGACCAGCGAACGCGCCCGGGCTCGGACGGCACGGTGGACGCCCCGGCGAAGCCCGACACCCCGGCGGGGCCCGACGGCGCGGTCGACGCGCCGGCGCAGCCCGTCGGTGTGCAGACCCCCACCAGGACCGCTTCGGGCAAACCGCGGCACCTGTACGAGGTCGACGTCCTCCGGATCCTGACGTTCGCGTGCGTGCTCGGCGTGCACACCACGAGCCACACGATGGCGTCCGACGACATCGGGCTCGCCGGGCTCCTCTCGCTGCTGCACTTCACGCGGCTGGTGTTCTTCACGCTCACCGCGTTCGTGCTCGTCTACAGCTACTCGATCCGCCCGAAGCCGATGTCGGTGTTCTGGCCGAAGCGCTTCCTGCTCGTCGGCGTCCCGTACCTGGCGTGGTCGTTCGTCTACGTGGGGTCCGCGTGGCTGCTCGACCCCGGGCAGCGTGGCGACGTGCCCGCACTCGTGACGACCTTCGCGACCGGGGTCGTGACGGGGACCGCGAAGTACCACCTGTACTTCCTGCTCGTGACGATGCAGGTCTACCTGCTGCTCCCCGCGATCATGTGGCTGGTCCGGAAGACCCGCGGGCACCACGTGTGGGTGCTGGTCGTCTCGCTCGTCTTCCAGCTCGTGGTCTTCGCCGGCTACAAGTACTTCCCGGCCAGTGACGCCTGGCTGAACGGGTACCAGAAGCAGTTCTTCTTCTCGTACGTGTTCTTCATCGTGTCCGGTGCGATCGCGGCGGACCACGCCGAACGGTTCCTCGGGTTCATCCGCACGTACCGTCGCGGGATCATGTGGGGCTTCCTCGGGGGAGCGCTGCTCACCCTCGCGGTGTTCGTCGTGCAGCTGCTCGCCGGGCAGTCGCCGTACGCTGCCGGCACGCCGCTGCAGCCGATCGAGGCCGTGTGGAGCACCGTGGTCTTCGTCGGCTTCCTGGCGATCGGTGCCTGGTGGGCGGACCGTCGCGTCCCGGGGAGCCGGCTGGCGAAGGTCGTCGACTACGCCTCGGACCGGTCGTTCGGTATCTTCCTGAGCCACCCGCTGGTCATCTGGCTGCTGCTGTACGGGTCGAGCCCGCTCGAGGCCCTCGTCCCGAAGCCCTGGCTGACGCTCGTCACCTACCTGCTCGTGGTCGTGCTCGCGGTCGCGATCACCGAGGTGTTCCGCTGGACCCCGCTCAGCGTGCCGCTGACCGGTCGTCCGTCGCTGTCGTCCCGGAAGGTGCGTGCGGCGCGCGCCGCGAAGCGTGCGGCGGCTGCGGCTGCGGCCGCGCCGTCTGCTTCGGCGGCTTCGCGGGCGTAGCGCGGGAGCGGTCCGCGAAAGCGACAGTGGTCGCGTGCCTGGCACGCGACCACTGTCGCTTTCGCGGACCCGTCGGGTGGTGCGTCGACGTCGCGGCGTGCGCCCGGCGGTGGACTGGCCACGTGCCGGCCTGGAGGCTCGGTGCGGGCCCGACCCGAGCCTCCCGTCGCGTGGGTGGTCGCGCACGGGTGCGCGCGACAGACCCGAACCTCCTGTCGGGTGGGTGGTCGCGCACGGGTGCGCGCGACCGACCCGAGCCTCCCGTCGGGTGGGTGGTCGCGGCGCGCTGCGCGTGGTGCGGGTCGGCCGGTCGATGGTCGACGCGCCGTCCCTGCGGCGGGCCGGTGTCGGCGTGCCATGCGACACCGTGCGTCGATCTGCGCCGCGCATTCGTGTACCCGATGTCGCCTGCCCCGATGCATGCACATCGAGCGACAGGCGACGGTGGGAAGCGCGGCGCGAACGCACGTGTGGTGTCGCCTTCGTCGCGCCCGTACCCGCGCACCTGCCCGAGCGCCCGCCCCCCCGCCCGCGCACCGGACGCACGAGAGCCCGCGCGGTCGGGGACCGGGCGGGCTCTCGGGGTGGTGCGGGTCAGGCGGTGGGCTGCTGCTCCGCCTTCGGGGTGCCGATCTCGAGCACGCCGTCGGTCATGGTGAGGCGCTGCGGCTTCATGAACCAGGCGACGACCGCGGCCGCGAACAGCAGCGCGCAGGAGAGCGCGAACGGCAGCTGCCAGCCCGAGGCGTCGATGAGCAGACCGAACACGATGGGGGAGACGACGCCGGCGATGCCGAAGCCGGTGTTCATGAAGCCCGAGGCGGTGCCGGACCACTGCGGTGCGACGTCCATCGGGATCGCCCAGAGGTTCGCGTTGCAGAGCTCGAGGAAGAAGAACGACAGCGCGAGCGAGATCGTGGCGACGACGAGCCCCTGCCCGATCACGAGCGGGATGAGGCAGATCAGGGAGCCGCCGAGGCCGATCACCAGGATCGTTCGCCGGGCGTTCCGGGTGTTGCCGCCGCGGTGGATGATGCGGTCGCTGAGCATGCCGCCGACCGTGTCCCCGACGACACCGGCGAGCAGGATCAGCGTCGTGAAGAGGGCGAACGACCCGATCTCGAGGTTGTACGTCGAGCTGAGGAACGTCGGCAGCCAGGTGAGGAACACCCAGAGCGTCCAGCCGTACCCGAAGTCGACGAACGTGACCGGGAGGATCTGCTTCGCCATCTGGCCCCACGGGACCGGCGGACGCGTGGCGCGGGTCTCGACGGGGGGCAGCTCGGAGAGCTCGATCGGCTTGATGCCCTTCGCGGACTCGGGCTTGTCGCGGAAGAAGAACCACCAGACGACGGCCCACGCGAAGGACAGCACGGCGGTCGCGAAGAACGCGAGGCGCCAGCCGCTGATCGCGATGAAGTAGGCGACGACGAGCGGTGCGAGCGCGTTGCCGAGGCGGGCGGCCGAGTGCACGACGCCCTGCGCGAAGCCGTTCCGGTCGCGCGGGATCCACCGGCTCATCGCTTGCGTCGCGGTCGGGAACGCCGCCGCTTCGCTGAGGCCGAGGAGCGCGCGGGCGGCGAAGAGCGTCCAGAACCCGACCGCGAACCCGGTGAGGAGCGTCGCGACGCCCCAGATCACGGTGATCACGAAGAGCGACTTGCGGGGACCGAACTTCTCGCTGATCGTTCCGCCGAACACCTGCAGCAGCGCGTACGGCAGCGAGAACGCCGAGATGATCAGGCCGGCCGTGGCCTCGTTGAAGCCGAACTCCGCGGTGATGTGCGGCAGGGCGGTGGAGATGTTGGTGCGGTCGACGTACGAGATCGCGTACATGAAGCACAGGAGGATGAGCACGCGCCCGCGGATGCGTCCGCGGAACGGGGTGCCCTTCGTCGGTGCGGCGGGAGTCGCCGTGGTCATTGGGGGCCTCTTCGGGGGAGTGAGCGCTGGTCGGGTTGCTGAACGGTTGGGACGCTAACCCTGGTTTCTATCAGGATCCTCGATGGTTCGTCGCGGAATCCGATGGGCCAGCAGGACGCGCTACGCCGTGGGCGAGCACCCCGGCTCGCTGTCGGTGGCCCCGCCTAGCATTGAGGGCATGGCAGTGGCAATCGAACCCACCCGCGCGGTCCGCCCGTTCGAGGTGATCAGCGAGTACTCGCCGAGCGGCGACCAGCCCGCGGCGATCGCCGAACTCGCGGGCCGGATCAACGCCGGTGAGACCGACGTGGTGCTCCTCGGCGCGACCGGTACCGGCAAGTCCGCGACCACCGCGTGGCTGATCGAGCAGGTACAGCGTCCGACGCTCGTCCTCGCGCACAACAAGACCCTCGCGGCGCAGCTCGCGACGGAGTTCCGCAGCCTCCTGCCGAACAACGCGGTCGAGTACTTCGTCTCGTACTACGACTACTACCAGCCCGAGGCGTACGTCCCGCAGACGGACACCTTCATCGAGAAGGACTCCTCGGTCAACGCCGAGGTCGAGCGGCTGCGGCACTCCACCACGAACTCGCTGCTCAGCCGGCGCGACGTCGTCGTGGTCTCGACGGTCTCCTGCATCTACGGCCTCGGCACGCCGGAGCAGTACATGAACGCCTCGGTGGCGCTGACCCGCGGCCAGACGATCTCCCGCGACCAGCTCGTCCGGCGGTTCGTCGCGATGCAGTACCAGCGCAACGACGTCGACTTCGCCCGCGGCACCTTCCGCGTGCGCGGCGACACCATCGAGATCATCCCGATGTACGAAGAGCACGCGATCCGCATCGAGATGTTCGGCGACGAAGTGGAAGCGCTCAGCTCGCTGCACCCGCTCACGGGCAACGTGATCGAGGACCTCGACGCCGTGTCGATCTTCCCGGCGTCGCACTACGTCGCCGACACCGATGTGATGCACCGCGCCATCGGCACCATCAAGGAAGAACTGGCCGAGCGGCTCGCCGAGCTCGAAGGCCAGGGCAAGCTGCTCGAGGCCCAGCGGCTCCGGATGCGCACCACGTTCGACATCGAGATGATGGAGCAGATCGGGTTCTGCTCCGGCATCGAGAACTACTCGCGGCACGTCGACGGCCGGATGCCGGGGGAAGCCCCGCACTGCCTGCTCGACTACTTCGCCGACGACTTCCTCATCGTGATCGACGAGTCGCACGTCACCGTGCCGCAGATCGGCGCGATGTACGAAGGCGACGCCTCCCGGAAGCGCACACTCGTGGAACACGGCTTCCGGCTCCCGAGCGCGATGGACAACCGCCCCCTGCGGTGGGAAGAGTTCCTCGAGCGCGCGGGCCAGAAGGTCTACCTCTCGGCGACGCCCGGACGGTACGAGCTCGGGATCACGGACAGCGTCGTCGAGCAGATCATCCGCCCGACCGGCCTGGTCGACCCGGAGATCGTCATCAAGCCCTCCGACGGCCAGATCGACGACCTGCTCGAAGAGATCCAGGTCCGCGTGGAGAAGGACGAGCGCGTGCTCGTGACCACGCTCACCAAGCGCATGGCCGAAGAGCTGACGGACTTCCTCGGGAACGCCGGCGTGCGGGTGCGGTACCTGCACTCCGACGTCGACACCCTGAAGCGCGTCGAGCTCCTGACCGAGCTGCGGCAGGGCGTCTACGACGTGCTCGTCGGCATCAACCTGCTGCGTGAGGGCCTCGACCTGCCCGAGGTGTCCCTCGTCGCGATCCTCGACGCCGACAAGGAAGGCTTCCTGCGCTCGTCGACGTCGCTCATCCAGACCATCGGTCGTGCCGCGCGCAACGTCTCCGGTCAGGTGCTGATGTACGCGGACAAGATGACCGACTCCATGAAGCAGGCGATCGAGGAGACCGACCGCCGTCGTGAGAAGCAGGTCGCGTACAACCTCGAGCACGGCATCGACCCGCAGCCGCTCCGCAAGAAGATCGGCGACATCACCGAGGCACTGGCGCGCGAGAACGACGACACCAAGGAACTCCTCGAACGCCGGAACAGCAGCGCGCGGGACGGCAAGCGGTCGCCGACGCCGTCGCTCAAGCGCACCGGCATCGCGGGCGAAGGCGCGACGCAGCTCGAAGCGACCATCGCGGACCTCAACGACCAGATGCTGCAGGCAGCGGCCGAGCTGAAGTTCGAGCTCGCGGCACGGCTCCGCGACGAGGTCCAGGACCTCAAGAAGGCGCTGCGACAGATGGAGTCGGCCGGGCATGTCAACTGAGCGCCGCGTCGTCGTCACGGGCGCCAGCGCGGGGCTCGGCTACTGGGCGGCGGAGCAGCTCGCCGCCGCCGGGCACCGTGTGGTGCTCGCGACCCGCAGTCCGGAGCGCGCCGACGCCGCGGAGCGGAGCATCCGGCAGCACGTGCCGGACGCTGCGCTGGAACACCTGCACGTCGACCTCGCGGACCTCGACAGCGTGCGGGCTGCTGCGGACGACCTCGGCGGGCGTGGCCCCGTCGACGCGCTGGTGAACAACGCCGGCGTCGTCGGTTCCGGTACCCGGCGCTCCACTGCGCAGGGCTTCGAGCTGCAGGTCGGCACGAACCACCTCGGGCACTTCGCGCTCACCGGGCTCGTCCTGCCCCTGCTCGAGCAGTCCGCCGGCCGGGTCGTGCACCTCGGGTCGATCGCGCACCGCTGGGCGTCACTCGACCCCGGTGATCCGCTGCGGGTCGGGCGCTACTCGAGCTACGGGCAGTACGGCCGGAGCAAGCTCGCGGTGATGCTGTTCGGGTTCGAGCTGGCCGAGCGCCTGGCCGACGCCGGGTCCTCGGTGTCGAGCGTCGTCGCACACCCGGGGCTGTCGCTCGACGCGCTGGCTCCGTCCCGGCCGCTCGTCGCCCCGGCACGCACGGAGCCCGGCTGGACCCGTCCGGGGCAGCGCCTGTACGCGCAGGGCAAGGACGCCGGTGCCCTGCCGATCGTGCACGCGGCCGTCGGCGCCGCCGACGGGCCGGACGCGGTCCGCTCGGGGCAGTACTGGGGACCGGCGGGGTTCATGCAGCTCCGCGGTCCGGCCGCCGTGGTCCGTGCACAGCCGCGCGCCCACGACCGCACCGAAGCAGCCCGGCTCTGGGTGGCCAGCGAGCGCGCCTCGGGGGTGGCGTTCGCTCTCGACGCACTCGTGTGAGCGCCGCGCGCGGGCGAATGTCGGACCCGGTTCGTAGAATCGTCGGTGATGACCATCACCTCTGATCGTGACTCCGCGACCGCCGGCCGGAACGCATTCGGCGAATCCGTGGACCTCGAGCCCGCAGACCTGCACCTCCCCGGTGGGACGGCACCGCACGGCACCTCGACGCTCAGCGTCCGCGGTGCGCGCGTGCACAACCTCCGCGACGTCGACCTCGAGATCCCGCGCGACTCCCTCGTCGTGTTCACCGGCCTGTCCGGGTCGGGCAAGTCCTCGTTGGCGTTCGACACGATCTTCGCCGAGGGGCAGCGGCGCTACGTGGAGTCCCTGTCGGCGTACGCCCGGCAGTTCCTCGGGCAGGTGGACCGACCCGACGTCGACTTCATCGAGGGGCTCTCGCCCGCGGTGTCGATCGACCAGAAGTCCACGAACCGCAACCCGCGCTCGACCGTCGGCACCATCACCGAGGTCTACGACTACATGCGTCTGCTCTGGGCGCGCATCGGCATCCCGCACTGCCCCGTCTGCGGTGAGGTGATCAGCAAGCAGAGCGTGCAGCAGATCGCCGACCAGCTGATGACGCAGGAGACCGGCACCCGGTTCCAGGTCCTCGCGCCGATCGTGTCCAAGAAGAAGGGCGAGTTCGTCGACCTCTTCCAGGAGCTCGCCGCGTCCGGCTACTCGCGCGCCATCGTGGACGGTGAGCGCATCCAGCTGAGCAGCCCGCCCACGCTGAAGAAGCAGGTCAAGCACGACATCTCGGTGATCGTCGACCGCCTGGTGGCCAGTGACGACATCCTCGGGCGTCTGACCGACTCCCTCGAGACCGCCCTGCGCCTGACGAACGGCACCGTCGCGATCGACCTCGTCGACCACGAAGGGCCCGGCGCGGTCCGGACCTACTCGGAGAACCTGTCCTGCCCGAACAACCACCCGCTCGCCCTCACCGAGATCGAGCCGCGGACGTTCTCGTTCAACGCGCCGTTCGGTGCGTGCCCGGAGTGCTCTGGCCTCGGCACGCGCATGTCGGTCGACCCGGACCTGGTGCTCGGCGACCCCGAAGCCTCCCTCGCCGACGGTGTGCTGCTGCCCTGGACGGGCACCAGCGGCCTGTACTCCTACTTCGAGAAGCTCCTGGCTGGTCTCGGCAAGGAGCTCGGCTTTCGCCTGGACACCCCGTGGAACCAGCTCGACCCGAAGGTCCAGGCAGCGATCCTGACCGGCAAGGACTTCGAGGTCTCGGTGTCCTGGCGCAACCGGTTCGGTCGCGAGATGCGCTACACCAGTGGGTTCGAGGGCGTGATGCCCTACATCGAGCGCAAGTTCGCCGAAGCGGAGTCGGATTCGCAGCGGCAGCGCTTCCAGGGCTACCTGCGTGAAGTGCCGTGCCCGGTGTGCGACGGCACGCGCCTCAAGCCCGAGGTGCTCGGCGTGACCGTCGCGGACCGCAGCATCGCCGACGTCACCGAGCTGAGCCTCGACGACGCGTACTCCTTCATGGAGACCCTGACCCTGACGGATCGCGAAGCCCACATCGCGGCGGCGGTCCTGCGGGAGATCCGGGCGCGCCTGGAGTTCCTGCTCGAGGTCGGGCTGAACTACCTCACGCTCTCGCGCGGGGCGGGGTCCCTGTCCGGCGGCGAAGCGCAGCGCATCCGACTGGCGACCCAGATCGGTTCCGGCCTGACCGGCGTGCTCTACGTCCTCGACGAGCCGAGCATCGGGCTGCACCAGCGCGACAACCGGCGCCTCATCGACACCCTCGTCAAGCTGAAGAACCTCGGGAACACGCTCATCGTCGTCGAGCACGACGAAGACACGATCCGGACGGCCGACTGGGTCGTCGACATCGGCCCCGGTGCCGGCGTGAACGGCGGCAACGTCGTGCACTCGGGTTCCTACGACGAGATGATCGAGAACCGCGAGTCGATCACGGGGGACTACCTCGCCGGTCGCCGGGCGATCGAGATGCCGAGCGAGCGCCGGAAGATCAACAAGAAGCGCGTGATCAGCGTGCAGGGCGCCCGCGCGAACAACCTCAAGGAAGTGGACGTCGACTTCCCGCTCGGCGTGTTCACGGCGGTGACCGGCGTCAGCGGCTCCGGCAAGTCGACGCTCGTCAACGACATCCTCTACAAGGTGCTCGCGAACCAGCTCAACGGCGCACGGCACATCGCCGGCAAGCACACCCGCGTGAAGGGCCTCGACCAGCTCGACAAGGTCGTGCACGTCGACCAGGCCCCGATCGGCCGCACCCCGCGCTCGAACCCGGCGACCTACACCGGGGTGTTCGACCGCATCCGGCAGCTCTTCGCGGAGACCCCCGAAGCGAAGGCCCGCGGCTACCTGCCCGGCCGCTTCAGCTTCAACGTCAAGGGCGGTCGCTGCGAGAACTGCTCCGGTGACGGCACGATCAAGATCGAGATGAACTTCCTGCCCGACGTGTACGTCGCGTGCGAAGTCTGCGGTGGCGCACGCTACAACCGCGAGACGCTGCAGGTGCACTACAAGGGCAAGGACATCTCCGAGGTCCTGGACATGCCGATCAGCGAAGCGGCCGAGTTCTTCGAGCCGATCTCCGCGATCCACCGGTACATGGCGACCCTCGTCGACGTGGGCCTCGGCTACGTGCGGCTCGGCCAGAGCGCCACGACCCTGTCCGGCGGCGAAGCCCAGCGCGTGAAGCTCGCGACGGAGCTCCAGCGCCGCTCGAACGGCCGCACGGTGTACGTCCTCGACGAGCCGACCACGGGTCTGCACTTCGAAGACGTGCGGAAGCTGCTCCTCGTGCTGCAGGGCCTGGTCGACAAGGGCAACACGGTCATCACGATCGAGCACAACCTCGACGTCATCAAGTCCGCCGACTGGCTCATCGACATGGGTCCGGAAGGCGGCTCGGGTGGCGGCACGGTCCTCGCGACCGGCACCCCGGAGCACGTCGCCGACGTCCCCGAGAGCCACACGGGCGTCTTCCTCCGTGAGATCCTCGAGGCGCAGGACGCCCGCGTGGGCAAGGAGCGTTCGGTCGGCGCGCGCAAGGTCGACGAGACCAAGCTCGGTGCCCTGCAGCGCAGCAGCGGCGCGGACAAGCAGACCGCGGACAAGACGGCGGACAAGCAGACCGCGGACAAGGAGTCAGACAAGCAGAAGGCGGGTGCTCGGTAGGTGGCGGACACCGTCTCGTGGCGCCCGAAGGCGGGGGACATCCCGACCGACCCGGGCGTCTACCGCTGGCGTGATGGCAACGGCCGCGTGCTCTACGTCGGCAAGGCGAAGAACCTCCGCGCACGGCTGAGCAACTACTTCGCGCCCCTGCCGACGCTGCACGAGCGCACGCGGCGAATGGTCCTGACGGCGAAGAGCGTCGAGTGGACGACGGTCGGCTCCGAGATCGAGGCGCTGCAGCTCGAGTACACCTGGATCAAGGAGTTCGACCCGCCGTTCAACGTCAAGTTCCGGGACGACAAGTCGTACCCGTACATGGCGATCACCCTCGGCGACGAAGCCCCGCGGGTGATGGTCACGCGGAACCGGAAGATCAAGGGCGCGAAGTACTTCGGGCCGTACCCGAAGATCTGGGCCGTGCACGACACCATCGACCTGATGATCAAGGTGTTCCCGATCCGCACCTGCTCGGACTCGTCGTACAAGCGCGCCATGCAGACGGGCAAGCCGTGCTTCCCGGGGCAGATCGGCAAGTGCGGCGGACCCTGTTCGCAGCGCGTGACGATCGCCGAGCACCGGGCCCTGGTCGAGGAGTTCGTGCGCTTCATGAACAGCTACGACCGTCGGGTGATCACCGAGCTCCGGCAGCGGATGGGCGCATCGGCGGACGCGATGCAGTACGAGCAGGCCGCCAAGTACCGCGACCAGGTCGAAGCGCTCGAAGCCGTGCTGGAGAAGTCCGCGGTGGTCCTCCGGGACTCCGTCGACCTCGACCTGTTCGGCATCGCCGAGGACGAACTGGCGGCCGCGGTGCAGCTGTTCTCCGTCCGCGGTGGCCGCATCCGCGGTGTGCGCGGCTGGGTCGTGGACAAGGAACTCGACATCTCCACCGGGGACCTGGTGGAGCAGATCGTCCAGGGCGTCTATGCCGATGGCGAGCTGTCGCCGCGGGCAGCCGGAGCGCTGCACAGTCCGACGACCGAGGAACCCCCGCGCGAAGTCGTCGTCCCGGAACTCCCGGAGGACGCCGACGCCCTGCAGCAGTGGCTCAGCGAACGTCGTGGTGGCCGCGGGACCAAGCTCAGCACCGCCCAGCGCGGCGACCGGGCGGGACTCGCGCGCACCGCGTCGCAGAACGCGCAGCAGGCCCTGATGCTCTACAAGACCAAGCGCTCCGCCGACTACACCACCCGAGCGGCAGCACTCGCGGACATCCAGGACGCCCTCGGCATGACCGAGGCCCCGCTGCGCATGGAGTGCTACGACATCTCGCACCTGCAGGGCACCAACGTGGTGGCCTCGATGGTGGTGTTCGAGGACGGCCTGCCCCGCAAGGACCAGTACCGCCGCTACTCGATCGCGGAGACCCGCGACGACACGGACAGCATGCACCAGGTGCTCACCCGGCGGCTGGCGCGCCTCGACGAGGACGCCGAGCTCCCGGACCAGCCGGACCAGAACGCGGACGGCGTGGTCGCGGTGGAGAAGCCGACGAAGCGGTTCGCGTACCGCCCGCAGCTGCTCATCGTGGACGGCGGGCAGCCGCAGGTGCAGGCGGCGAAGCGGGCGATGGACGAAGCCGGCGTGCGGGACATCGCACTCGTCGGCATCGCGAAGCGGCTCGAGGAACTCTGGCTCCCCGACGACGACTTCCCGGTGATCCTGCCGCGCAACTCGGAGGCGCTCTTCCTCATCCAGCGCATCCGCGACGAGGCGCACCGCTTCGCGATCACGCACCAGCGCGGCCGTCGCAAGCGGGACGTCCGGACGCAGCTCTCCGAGATCCCCGGCCTCGGCCCGAGCCGCGTCAGTGCGCTCCTGAAGCACTTCGGCTCGGTGACGCGCCTGCGGTCCGCCACCGCCGAGGAGATCGGCGAGGTCCCGGGCGTCGGCCCGGCGACCGCCGCCGCGGTGGTCCGGAAGCTGCAGACCGTCCCGGCGAGCACGCCGACCGGCCCGACCCCGACGAGCGCACCGGTCCCGTCGGAAGCGTCCGATGCGTCGGACGTGATCCGGTCTGGAGGCCCGGTGCGGGTCCCAGCGGTGACCAGCGACGGTCCGCACCTGCCTGCATGACGCCACCAGGAGCCTCCAGGCCGCCCGGAGCGCACCCACGCGCCGGGCGATAGCCTGGTCGCCGAGCAACAGACCACCGGGCCGCTCACGCGGGCCACACGACCGCTCGGGCGACGCGCCCGGGCAGCGACGACGGAGCACATCTCCCAGATGACCGACACCGAACCGAAGCCCCAGCACGACGTCCTGATCGTCACCGGGATGTCCGGTGCCGGGCGCTCGACCGTCGGCAAGGCGCTCGAGGACCTCGACTGGTACGTGGTCGACAACCTGCCGACGCAGATGCTCGCCACGCTGACCGACCTGGCGGACCGGGCCGGTGAGAAGATCCCGAAGCTCGCCGTCGTCGTCGACGTCCGCGGTGAGCGGTACTTCACCGACCCGGACCACGCGGTCGAGCAGCTCCGGTCCTCGACGTCGGCGCGGGTCCGCATGCTCTTCCTCGAGGCGACCGACCAGGTGCTCGTCCGCCGGTTCGAGCAGGTCCGCCGGCCGCACCCGCTGCAGGGGGAGGACACGCTCCTCGACGGCATCGCCCGGGAGCGCACCCGGCTGCTCGGCCTGCGCGAGGCGTCCGACGTGATCATCGACACGTCCGACCTGAACATCCACCAACTCGCGAACACGGTGACCGAGAAGTTCGCCGAGGACCGGTTCACCGGCGTCCAGGTCACCCTGATGAGCTTCGGGTTCAAGTACGGGCTGCCCGCCGACGCGGACATGGTGGCCGACGTCCGCTTCATCCCGAACCCCTACTGGGTCCCGGAACTGCGGTCCCACACCGGCCTCGACAAGCCGGTCTCCGACTACGTCCTGGCACAGTCCGGAGCCCGTCCGTTCGTCGACCGGTACGCCTCCGTGCTCGAGCCCGTGCTCGAGGGGTACCAGCGCGAGAACAAAAGACACGCTACGATCGCCATCGGCTGTACCGGCGGGAAGCACCGCTCGGTCGCCATCGTCGCCGAGTTGGCGAGCCTCCTCCGTGGGATGCCCAACGTCGCCGTGCGTGTGAAGAACCGAGATCTCGGCCGGGAGTGACCGTCCCACCGGCCGCTCAACACGTGCGCGCCACCGGGCCACGGTCCCCCCACCACCAGATGAACGTTAGGAATGATGCTGTGCCGTTGACTGCCGAGGTCAAGGACGAACTGGCCAGGGTCGTCGTGGGCCGCAACACGGTCCGTGCCGCCGAACTCGCGACCATCCTGCGGTTCGCGGGTGGCCTGCACGTCATCTCCGGCAGGATCGCCGTCGAGGTCGAGCTGGACACCCGGATCATCGTGCACCGGGTCCGCAAGGACCTCGCCGAGCTGTACGGCGTCCGGAGCGAGGCGTCGGTGGGGTCCTCGGCATCCGCCCGTCGCGGCACCCGCTACCTGGTCCGCGTGCTCGAGGCGGGGGAGACCCTCGCGCGCCAGACCGGCCTGATGGACGCCCGTCGTCGTCCGGTCCGCGGCCTCCCGAACCGCCTGACCACCGGCAACCGCGAGGACCTCGCCGCGATCTGGCGCGGTGCCTTCCTCGCCGCCGGCACCCTCACCGACCCGGGCCGGGCAGCCGCGCTCGAGGTCACCTGCCCCGGCAACGAAGCAGCGATGGCCCTGGTGGGAGCCGCGTCGCGCCTCGGTGTCGCCGCGAAGGGCCGTGAGGTCCGCGGGGTGCACCGCGTCGTCATCCGCGACGGCGAGGCCATCGGCCAGATGCTCACCGTGATGGGCGCCGCCCGCACCACCGCGGAGTGGGAGGAGATGCGGCAGCGCCGCGAGGTCCGCGCCACCGCGAACCGCCTCGTCAACTTCGACGACGCGAACCTCCGCCGCTCCGCCCAGGCCGCCGTCGCCGCGTGCGCCCGGGTCGAGCGTGCGCTCGAGATCCTCGGCGACGAGGTCCCCGACCACCTGCAGTACGCGGGCTCCCTGCGCCTCGCGCACCGTGACGCCTCGCTCGACGAGCTCGGCCAGCACGCGGACCCGCCCATGACGAAGGACGCCATCGCCGGCCGCATCCGCCGCCTCCTCGCGATGGCCGACAAGCGTGCCGTCGAGCTGAACGTGCCCGGCACCGAGGCCAGCGTCCCCGAGGAGCTCGAGGGCGCCTGACCGGTCGCCGCGGCCCTGCGGTTCCTGGACGTCACACGGGCGGGGGCTGATCCCCCGACTGCTAGGGTCGTTACGGCGACGTTACGGGGCGTATCGTCCACCACACGCGGACCCGCAGAGGGTCTGCGCCTCCGAAAGCAGCGCCCCCTGGGCGCTCCACACCCACCAGGAGATCCATTGACCGTCAAGATCGGTATCAACGGCTTCGGCCGCATCGGCCGTAACTTCTTCCGGGCCGCTCTGGCCAAGGGCAGCGACCTCGAGATCGTGGCGGTGAACGACCTCACCGACAACGCCTCCCTGGCGAACCTGCTCAAGTTCGACTCGATCACGGGCAAGCTCCCCGCCACGGTCGAGCTCGACGGCGACAACATCGTCGTCGACGGCAAGCCGATCAAGGTCCTCGCTGAGCGCGACCCCGCCAACCTCCCCTGGGGCGAGCTGGGCGTCGACATCGTCATCGAGTCGACCGGCTTCTTCACCAAGGCCGCCGATGCGCAGAAGCACATCGACGCGGGCGCCAAGAAGGTCATCATCTCCGCCCCGGCCACGGGTGACGACGTCACCATCGTGCTCGGCGTGAACGAGGACCAGTACGACCCGGCGAACCACAACATCATCTCGAACGCGTCCTGCACCACGAACAGCCTCGCGCCGCTCGCCAAGGTGTTCCACGACAAGTTCGGCATCGAGCGCGGTCTCATGACGACGGTCCACGCGTACACCGCGGACCAGAACCTGCAGGACGGCCCGCACAAGGACCCGCGTCGCGCCCGTGCCGCGGCCCTGAACATCGTGCCGACCTCCACCGGTGCGGCGAAGGCCATCGGCCTCGTCCTCCCGGAGCTCGCCGGCAAGCTCGACGGCTTCGCGCTCCGCGTGCCGGTCCCGACCGGGTCGATCACCGACCTCACGCTCGAGACCAAGTCCGAGGTCACGGTCGACGAGATCAATGCCGCGTACAAGGAAGCCGCTGAGGGCCCCCTCAAGGGCATCCTGCTCTACAGCGAGGACCCGCTGGTGTCGACCGACATCACCACGGACCCGCACTCCTCGATCTACGACTCCGGCCTGACCAAGGTCATCGGCGGCCTCGTGAAGATCACCTCGTGGTACGACAACGAGTGGGGCTACTCGAACCGCCTCGTCGACCTCACCGAGTACGTGGGCGAGCGACTCTGAGCATGAGTCTCCGCACCCTCGAGAGCCTCGGCGACCTCTCCGGCAAGCGTGTCGTCGTCCGCTGTGACCTCAACGTCCCGCTCAAGGACGGCGTCATCACGGACGACGGCCGCGTGCGGGCGTCGCTCGGCACGCTGAACACGCTCATCAACGCCGGAGCGCGCGTCATCGTGATCTCCCACCTCGGCCGTCCCGACGGCGAGCCCAAGCCCGAGTTCTCACTCGCGCCGGTGGCCCAGCGGCTCTCCGAGCTGCTCGGGAAAGAGGTCACGTTCGTCGGCGAGACCGTCGGTGACGACGCGACCGCCGCTGCCGAGGCCCTCGGGGACGGCGACGTCCTGCTGCTCGAGAACCTCCGGTTCAACCCGGAGGAGACCTCCAAGGACGCCGCCGAGCGCGGTGCCTTCGCGGACCGCATCGCCGCCCTCGCCGACGCCTTCGTGTCGGACGGGTTCGGCGTCGTGCACCGCAAGCAGGCCTCCGTGTACGAGCTCGCATCCGCGCTGCCCTCGGCGGCCGGTGAGCTCATCGAGACCGAACTCCGCGTGCTCGAGCGACTGACCAAGAACCCGGAGCGGCCCTACACGGTCGTCCTCGGCGGCTCGAAGGTCAGCGACAAGCTCGGCGTCATCGACCACCTGCTGCCGCAGGTGGACACGCTGTGCGTCGGTGGCGGGATGCTCTTCACGTTCCTCGCCGCACAGGGCCACGGCGTCGCCAAGTCCCTGCTCGAGCAGGACCAGCTCGACGTCGTCCGCGAGTACCTCTCGCGGGCGAAGGAGCTCGGCGTCACGATCGACCTGCCGACCGACGTCGTCGTGGCGTCCGGCTTCTCGGCCGACGCCGACCACGAGACGGTCGCCGCCGACGCCATCGAGTCCTCCTCGTTCGGCGCCGACGGCATCGGGCTGGACATCGGCCCGGAGACGGCTGCTCGCTTCGCTGCGGCGGTCTCCTCCTCGAAGACCGTGTTCTGGAACGGCCCGATGGGCGTGTTCGAGTTCCCGGCCTTCGCCGCAGGCACCAAGACCGTCGCGCAGGCGCTCACCGAGGTCGACGGCCTCGGGGTCGTCGGCGGTGGTGACTCGGCCGCTGCGGTCCGGTCGCTCGGGTTCACCGACGACCAGTTCGGCCACATCTCGACTGGCGGTGGCGCGAGCCTCGAGTTCCTCGAGGGCAAGTCGCTGCCCGGCCTCGAAGCACTGGGGTGGTCCGCATGACCCGCACGCCGCTCCGTCTTGGATTCTCGGGAGGCGCAGCATGAACCGCACGCCGCTCATCGCCGGCAACTGGAAGATGAACCTGGACCACCTCCAGGCCATCGCCACCGTGCAGAAGCTCGCGTGGACGCTGAAGGACGCCCGCCACGACTTCGACGACGTCGAGGTCGCGGTGTTCCCGCCCTTCACTGATCTCCGCAGCGTGCAGACGCTCATCTCGGCGGACAAGCTCCCGATCCGCTTCGGCGCGCAGGACCTGTCCCAGTTCGACTCGGGCGCCTACACGGGCGACGTTTCCGGCGCGTTCCTCGCGGCACTCGATGCCGCGTACGTGATCGTCGGCCACTCCGAGCGTCGGACCATCCACGGCGAGACCGACGAGGTCGTGGCAGCCAAGACCACTGCGGCCGTCAAGCACGGGCTCGTCCCGCTGGTCTGCGTCGGCGAGACCGGTGAGCAGCGCGACGAGCGCGGCGCCGGCGTCGTGCCGGTCGAGCAGCTGCAGGTCGTGCTCGACGCGGTCAAGCCGTCCGAGATCGTCGTGGCGTACGAGCCCGTCTGGGCCATCGGTTCCGGACAGGCCGCCACCGCCGAGCAGGCCCAGGACGAGTGCGCTGCGCTCCGTCGTGGCATCGCCGCGGCCTGGGGCGACGAGATCGCCGCGGAGACCCGGGTGCTCTACGGCGGCTCGGTGAAGTCCAGCAACATCGCCGGGTTCCTCCGCGAGCCCGACATCGACGGCGCGCTCGTCGGCGGCGCTTCACTCGACGTGCAGGAGTTCGCGGCCATCGCGCGCTTCCGGCAGCACGTCGGGCTGTAGCAGTCCGCTCGGCTCTCGCAGCCCGTTCTGCACCACTCCCGCACGAGGTACCGGCCGGGCACTGCCCGGCCGGTATACTCGTACGGCTGACTGACACGAAAGGTACGTCGTGGCGATACTCTCCGTCGTGCTGCAGGTGCTCCTCGCTATCACGAGTCTCCTGCTCACGCTCCTCATCCTCCTGCACAAGGGCCGCGGTGGCGGCCTCTCCGACATGTTCGGCGGCGGTGTGACGAGCAACCTCGGGGCGTCCGGCGTGGCCGAGCGCAACCTGAACCGGATCACGGTGATCCTCGGTCTCCTCTGGATCGTGAGCATCATCGTGCTCGGTCTCATCAACAAGTTCACAGCGGGGAGCTGATCCATGGCAAGCGGAGGCAGTGCAATCCGGGGTTCGCGCGTTGGCGCGGGCCCGATGGGGGAGCAGGACCGCGGGGTCCAGGCCGAGCGGGTGGCGATCTCCTACTGGGACGCCCTCGGCAACGAGGTCGTGCGGTACTTCGCCGCGAACCTCCCCGACGAGGAGATCCCCGAGACGGTCGACTCGCCGTCCACCGGGCTCCCGGCCGGTCGTGACAAGGAGAATCCTCCGCAGGTCACGAAGACCGAGCCGTACAAGACGCACCTCGCGTACGTGAAGGAGCGCCGCACCGAAGAGGAAGCGGCGCAGCTCCTGGAAGACGCGCTGCAGCAGCTCCGGCAGCGTCGCGGTACCGCGAAGTAGCTCGTCCACGAAGGCCCCCGCACTCCGGTGCGGGGGTCTTCGTCATGCCGCGGGCGCGCGCTGCGCGCGGCGCGGGCGCGGGCGGCGCCGGGGTCGCCGGGGTCGCCGGTGGTCGCTGAGATCGCACCTCGTGTCGCCTCGCGCCGCACGCGCCCGACACGAAGTGCGATCTCACCGGGTCGGACGGGTCGGCCGGACGGGCCGGACGGGCGGGCCGGGCGGGCGCACCCCACGGACGACGGGAGGCCCGGTGCCAGCTGGCACCGGGCCTCCCGTCGGAGCAACGCGTGACTAGTAGGTCGACGCGATCAGGTTCTCCGGGACGTCGCGCGCGGCGTCCTGGTCCACGAAGAACACGGTGCGCTTGCGGCCCTGCACGCCACCGACGGGGACCTCGTCCACGGCGGCGCCGGCGAGGGCGAGCCCGAGCACCGATGCCTTCTCGGCGCCGGACAGGATGACCCACACCCGCTGCGATGCGTTGATCGCCGGGTAGGTCAGCGTCAGGCGCTGCGGCGGCGGCTTGGGGGAGTCGTCGACCGGCAGCACGATGCGGTCGGTGACCGAGAGCTGCGGGAACTCCGGGAAGAGCGACGCGGTGTGGCCGTCGGGGCCGACACCGAGGAGCGTGATGTCGAACTTCGGCGCGACGGCCGAGTCGGGCGCTGCTGCCTGGAGTTCGCGCTCGTACTGGGCAGCGGCGTCCTCGATGGTGAGTCCGGCGTCGGACGCGGCCATCGGGTGGATGTTCGACGCGGGGATCGCCACGTGGTCGAAGAAGTCGGTCTGCGTGCCGGTGATGTTGCGGTCGGCATCGCCTTCCGGAACCCAGCGCTCGTCGACCCACCAGACGTGCACCTTCGACCAGTCGACGCTCTCACGCGCCTGGGACTGACCGATGGCGGCGAGCACGAGGGACGAGACCGAACCACCGCTGATGGCGATGTCCGCTCGCTCCTGCTCGTCGAGCACGTCGATGATCTTCGTGATGAAGCGTGCGGCGACGGAGGCGCCGAGGGCCTGCTTGTCCGGGTGCACCAGCACCCGCCGTTCGTTGGTCACGTGACTCCCGTGTTCGTGGAGCGGCCACCCGATGTGACCGCCGTCGGTCCGTGCGCCCGGACCCCGTCTCGACGACGGAGCCGGGCGACCCGGACCCCGTCTCGACGACGAGGACCGGGCGACCGGACCGCTGTGGGGCTGATCAGCTCGCGACGGAATCGCGGAGCTGGGCCACCCCGTGCTTGACGACGTCCCCGAAGAGGACGTCTGGGTCGAGTCTACGGAGTTCCTCCGCCAGGCAGTCGCGCAGGTTCCGGCGTGGCAGGGACAGATCGTGGACCGGCTGCCCGGGCATGGACAGCGTGGCGACGTCGACGAGCGACCGCTCGAGCTCGATCGTGCCCGACTCGCGGACGAGGGACACCCCGTGGATGCCGCTCGACCCGGTCGCGCGGGGCGATGTGACGACCGACACCGGCACCTGGAGCTGCAGCTGCAGCCAGGCGGCGAGGAGGATCGTCGACGGGCTGTCGCTCGCACCGGAGACCTCGACGCCGGTGATCGGCTCGTACGGCGGCTGGTCGAGCGCCGCGGCGAGCTGGTTGCGCCAGAGCGTCAGCCGGGTCCAGGCGAAGTCGGTGTCCCCGGGGACGTACGACTCGGCCAGCGCTGCGATGGCGACGCTCGGGTCCTTCTGCGCTGCGGCGTCCGTGATGCGGCGCTGCGCGATGCGGCCGAGGGAGGACTCCGCCGGCTTCGGCGGGGCGATCCCGGGCCACCAGGCGACGACCGGGGCGTCCGGCAGGAGCAGACCGGTGACGAGGCTCTCCTCGTCGGTGGCCGTCTCGCCGTACGCGCGGAGGACGATGACCTCGCTCGCGCCGGCGTCGCTCCCCACGCGGATCTGCGCGTCGAGACGACCGGGCGAGTGGATGTCGCCGTGGTTCTTCGACACGATGATCACGCGCATCGGGTGCTCGCGGGATGCCTCGTTCGCCGCCGCGATCGCCTCTTCCTCGTGGCCGAGGGCCGTCGAGATGATCAGCGTGAGGACACGGCCGAGTGCGACCGCGCCCCCCTCTTCGCGGATGTGGACGAGGGTCTTCTGGATCTTCGAGACCGTGGTGTTCGGCAGGTCGATCTTCATGGACGCCTCCAGGTCCGTCCGTCGCGGGCGAGGAGGTCGTCGGCCGAAGCCGGACCCCACGTCCCGGGACGGTACTGCTCGGGCTGGCCCTGCGTGGCCCAGAACTCCTCGATGGGGTCGAGGATCTTCCAGGAGAGCTCGACCTCCTGGTGCCGCGGGAACAGCGGCGGGTCGCCGAGGAGCACGTCGAGGATGAGTCGCTCGTACGCCTCGGGGGATGCCTCGGTGAACGCGTGGCCGTAGCCGAAGTCCATCGTGACGTCGCGCACCTGCGTGCCGACACCGGGGACCTTCGAGCCGAAGCGCAGCGTCACACCCTCGTCCGGCTGGACGCGGATGACGAGTGCGTTCTGGCCGAGGGGGGACTGCGGGATGCCGAAGACGTCCTCGGGGACGCGCTTGAACACGATCGCGATCTCGGTGACGCGGCGACCGAGGCGCTTGCCGGCGCGGAGGTAGAACGGGACGCCCTGCCAGCGACGGGTCGCGATGTTCAGCTTGATCGCCGCGAACGTCTCGGTGCCGGACTCCGGGTTCATCCCGGCCTCTTCGAGGAAGCCGAGGACCTTCTCGCCGCCCTGCCACCCGCCGGCGTACTGCCCGCGTGCGGTGGCCGTCGACAGGTCCGCCGGCAGCTCCACCGCGGAGAGGACCTTCTCCTTCTCGGCGCGGAGGTGTCCGGCCTTGAACGAGACGGGCTCCTCCATCGCGGTGAGTGCGAGGAGCTGGAGCAGGTGGTTCTGGATGACGTCGCGCGCCGCCCCGATGCCGTCGTAGTACGCGGCACGCCCGGCGACGCCGATGTCCTCGGCCATCGTGATCTGCACGTGGTCCACGTAGTTCGAGTTCCAGATGGGTTCGTACATCTGGTTCGCGAACCGCAGCGTCAGGAGGTTCTGGACCGTCTCCTTGCCGAGGTAGTGGTCGATGCGGAACACGTCGTCGGGAGCGAAGACGCTCTCGACGATGGCGTTCAGCTCACGCGCCGTGCGGAGGTCGGACCCGAAGGGCTTCTCCACGACGACGCGGCTCCACGAGCCGTCCTGCTTCTCGGTCAGGCCGGACAGCTTCAGCTGCTCGGTGACGACCGGGAACATCTTCGGCGGGATCGAGAGGTAGAACGCGTGGTTGCCGAGGGTTCCCCGTTCGGCGTCGAGCGCGTCGACCGTCTCCTTGAGCTGGACGAAGGCGTCGGGGTCGTCGAAGGACCCCTGGACGAAGCGGATGCCCTGTTCGAGCTGGCGCCACACGTCCTCGTCGAAGGGGGTACGCGAGTGCTCCTTGACCGCGTCGTGGACGAGCTGGGAGAAGTCTTGGTCCTCCCAGTCACGTCGAGCGAACCCGACCAGCGCGAACCCGGGAGGCAGGAGCCCCCGGTTCGCGAGGTCGTAGACCGCGGGCATCAGCTTCTTGCGGGACAGGTCGCCCGTCACGCCGAAGATGATGAGGGTGCTGGGACCCGCGATCCGGTTCAGTCGACGGTCCGTGGGCAGCCGGAGCGGGTTGTGCTCCGGGGTGATCGCCACCGGTGACATTGTCGGTGAACTCCTTTTGGTGTCAGGAAGTGGTTGCCGGGCCCGAGACCGCGGCAGTGACGACGTCCGCCAACGCGGGGAGATCCCGCGACGACAGCGTCAGCACCGGGCGGCCGTGCTGCGCGAGGACGCTGGCGTCCCCGGCTGCCTGGGCCCGGATGAGCTGGCCGAACGTGAACGGCCGGCCGGGGATCGGCAGGTCGCCCGCGTCGTCCGCGAGGATCTGCAGGAACACCCCGGTCGCGGGACCGCCCTTGTGGTACTGGCCGGTGGAGTGCAGGAACCGCGGGCCGTACCCGAAGGTGACCGGTCGGCCGACGCGCTCCGCGATGACGTCCCGCAGCACCTCGAGCTCGCGGTTCACACCGCGGTCGACGTACGCCTGGATCGCGACGTAGCCGTCGTCGCCGACGGCGGACAGGAGGCTCGTCACGGCCTGCGCGATGCTGCTGCCGGTCTCGAGACCGGTCGCGGTCACGGCGATGCCCTGGTCCTCGAACGCGGGTGCGGTCGACGGGACGGGACCGCCGTCGCCCTCGAGCAGCGCGCGCGCAGCGACCTTGGCCGCCTCCACGTCGGGCTGGTCGAACGGGTCGATGCCGAGCAGACGCCCGGCGACGGCCACGGCGTACTCCCACACGAGGATCTGCCCACCGAGCGTGCCGGTGATCTCGACCTCGCCGTCGGCGACGTGGCGTTCGTCGTCGCGCGAGCCGACCAGACGGACGATCTGCACGTCCGGCAGGCCGGCGGTGATCTCCGGGGCGTCGACGTCGAGGACGATCGGCAGGAGGCCGCGGCCGGACTTGCCCGTCGACTCGGCGAGGAGCTGTTCGATCCAGTCACCGAAGCCGATGATGTGCGTGCCGTCCGCGACGATGCCGATCTTGTCCCGGAGCGGCTCGGTGCCGGCGAGGACCGCACCGAGCACGAGCCCGGGGTTCTCGTCGATGTCGACGGAGAGGAGCGCCGAGATGGCGTCCGCCTCGTCGAGCAGCTCGGCGATGTCGGCCCCGGCGAGACCCGAGGGCACGAGCCCGAAGGCCGTCAGCGCGGAGTACCGGCCGCCGACCGTGGGGTCCGCCGTGAAGACGCGGTAGCCGGCGTCGGTCGCGGATGCCTCGAGCGGGGAGCCCGGGTCCGTGACCACGACGATCCGCTTGGCGGGGTCGATGCCCGCGTCGCGGAAGGCCTGCTCGTACACGCGGCGCTGGGAGTCGGTCTCGAGCGTCGAGCCGGACTTCGACGACACCACGAGCACGGTGCGGTCGAGGCGGTCGGTGACGGCCGCGGTGACCTGGGCCGGGTCGGTCGAGTCGAGCACCGTGAGGGGCACCCCCGCAGTGCGGGTGATGACCTCGGGTGCCAGGGACGAGCCGCCCATGCCGGCGAGGACGACGTGGTCGATCCCCTCGGCGCGGAGCTCGTCGCGCAGTGCGGTGATGCGGGGGACGAGGGGCCGCGAGACCGCGACCGCCTCGACCCATCCGAGGCGCGAGGCGGCCTCGGTCTCCGCGGACGGACCCCAGAGGTCGGGGTCCTGGGCGGTGATGCCCGACGCCACCAGGTCGGCGACGAGGCGCGGGACCACCTGGTCGATGGCCCGCGCCGCGTCACCGCTGGCGGCGATGGAGACGGTCACTACTTGCTGGCGTTCTCGAGGGCCGTCTTCACGGTGTCGACGAGCTCGCCCCAGGAGACGTTGAACTTGTCCACGCCCTCCTTCTCGAGCAGGGCCACGACGTCGTCGTAGTCGATGCCGACGGCGGCGAGCTTGTCCATGACCTCGGTCGCGGCGTCGAACGATCCGGCGATCGCGTCGCCGTGGATCTCACCGTGGTCGAAGGTGGCCTCGAGGGTCTTGCCCGGCATGGTGTTGACGGTGCTCGGCGCGGCGAGCTCGGTCACGTAGAGCGTGTCCGAGAGCGACGGGTCCTTGACACCGGTCGACGCCCAGAGCGGACGCTGCGTGTTCGCGCCGGCCTCGAGGAGGCCGAGGGCACGCTCGGAGGCGAACGCCTCGGTCCAGACCTGGTAGGCGAGCTGCGCGTTGGCGATGCCGGCCTTCGACTTCAGGGCCTTGGCCTCGTCGGTGCCGACGGCGTCGAGGCGCTTGTCGATCTCGGAGTCGACACGCGACACGAAGAAGGACGCGACCGAGTGGATCTTCGAGAGGTCGTGGCCGGCGGCCTTGGCCTTCTCGAGCCCGCCGAGGTAGGCGTCGATGACGGCGCGGTAGCGCTCGAGCGAGAAGATCAGGGTGACGTTGACGGAGATGCCGGCGCCGATGACCTCGGTGATGGCCTCGAGGCCCTCGAGGGTCGCGGGGATCTTGATGAGGACGTTCTCGCGGCCGACCTTGTCGAACAGGAACTTGGCCTGCTCGATGGTCTTCGCGGTCTCGTGGGCGAGGCCCGGCTCGACCTCGATCGAGACGCGGCCGTCGAAGCCCTTGGTCTCGTCGTAGATCGTCTTGAAGACGTCGGACGCGTTCGCGACGTCCTGGGTGGTGATCTCGAAGATCGCGTCGGTCACGTCGGTGCCAGCAGCGGCGAGCTCCTTGACCTGCGCGTCGTAACGCTCGCCCTTGGCGAGGGCCGAGGCGAAGATCGTCGGGTTCGTGGTCACGCCGACGACGTTGCGGTCCTTGATGAGGTTCTCGAGACGGCCGGTCTCGAGCAGCTCGCGGGACAGGTCGTCGAGCCAGATGCTCACGCCGACCGCGGAGAGCGCGGCGGTGGGGGTGGTGTCAGCCATGTGTTTCTCTTCTTTCGTCGACTTGGTGAGTCGGGGTCTGTGGGCGGCCACCTGAGGACGGGAGGCACGGTGCGGGGCCGCGCCGGGCCTCCCGTCAGGAGGGCCGGATCCGTGTGACGGACCCGGCCCTCATCACTCAGGATGCTGCTGCGATGGTTTCCTTCGCCGCGGCGAGGACGTGCTCGGTGGTGAAGCCGAACTCGTTGTAGAGCGTCTGGTAGTCCGCCGAGGCACCGAAGTGCTCGATGGAGACGCTGCGGCCGGCGTCGCCGACGATGTCGCGCCAGCTCATGCCGATCCCGGCCTCGACCGAGACGCGGGCCTTGATCGAGGAGGGGAGCACCGACTCGCGGTAGGCCTCGTCCTGCTGGAAGAACCACTCGAGCGACGGGGCCGAGACGACGCGGGCGTTGATGCCCTCGCTCTTCAGCTGCTCGCGCGCGTCGAGTGCGATCTGGACCTCGGAGCCGGAGCCGATGAGGATGACGTCCGGGGTGCCGTTCGGCGCCTCGGCGAGCACGTACGCGCCCTTCGCGACGTTCTTGGCGGACGCGAACGTCTCGCCGGAGGCGTCGCCCTCGCCACGCTCGAACACCGGGAGGTTCTGACGGCTGAGCGCCAGACCGGCCGGGCGGTCCGTGTGGGAGAGGATCGTCAGCCACGCGTACGCGACCTCGTTGGCGTCGGCCGGACGGACGACGTCGAGACCCGGGATCGCACGGAGGGCGGTGAGCTGCTCGATCGGCTGGTGCGTCGGGCCGTCCTCGCCGAGGGCGATGGAGTCGTGGGTCCAGACGTACGTCGCCGGCGCCTTCATGAGCGCGGCGAGACGGACCGCCGGACGCATGTAGTCGCTGAAGATGAGGAACGTGCCACCGAAGGGGCGGGTGTTCCCGTGCAGGACGATGCCGTTGAGGATCGAGCCCATGGCGTGCTCGCGGATGCCGAAGTGCAGCACGCGACCGAACGGGTCGGTGCTCCAGGTCGACGTCGACGCCTCGGCCGGACCGAAGGACTTCGCGCCCTCGATCGTGGTGAGGTTCGACTCGGCGAGGTCCGCCGAACCGCCCCAGAACTCGGGCATCAGCGGCGCGATGGCGTTGATGACCTTGCCGGAAGCGGCGCGGGTCGAGACGGCCTTCTCGGTGCCGAACACCGGGAGCGCTGCCTCGAGGCCCTCGGGGAGCTCCTTGGCCTGCATGCGGTCGAAGAGGGCCTTCTTGTCGGCGTTGGCCGCGGCCCACGCGTCGAAGGTCTTCTGCCACTCGGCGTGCTGCGCCTGGCCCTTGGCCACGGCACCGCGGGTGTACTCGAGCACCTCGGGGGCGACCTCGAAGGTCTTCTCGGTGTCGAAGCCGAGGACCTCCTTGAGGCCCTTGATCTCCTCGGCGCCGAGCGCCGAACCGTGGATCTTGCCCGAGTTCTGCTTGGTCGGCGACGGCCAGCCGATGATCGTCTTGAGGACGATGAGCGACGGCTTGTCGGTGACCTGCTTGGCGGTCTCGATCGCGGCGTAGAGCTCCTCGACGTCCTCGGAGTACTCGCCGGTCTTCTTCCAGTCGACGATCTGGACGTGCCAGCCGAGCGCCTCGTAGCGCTCGGGGACGCTCTCCGAGAAGGCGATGTCGGTGTTGTCCTCGATCGAGATCTGGTTCGAGTCGTAGAACGCGATGAGGTTGCCGAGCTGCTGGCGACCCGCGAGGGAGCCGGCTTCGTTCGTGACGCCTTCCTGCATGTCACCGTCGCCGGCGATCACGTAGGTGAAGTGGTCGAACGCCGACTGGCCGGCCGGGGTCTCCGGGTCGAACAGGCCGCGCTCGAAGCGCTGGGCGTAGGCGAAGCCGACCGAGGACGCGAGGCCCTGGCCGAGCGGGCCGGTCGTGATCTCGACACCGTCGGTGTGGCCGTACTCCGGGTGACCCGGCGTCTTCGAGCCCCACTTGCGGAGGTGCTGGAGGTCCTCGATCTCGAGGCCGTAGCCGTGCAGGTAGAACTGCACGTACTGGAGGATCGATGCGTGACCGGCGGAGAGGATGAAGCGGTCACGGCCGATCCACGTGGAGTCGCTCGGGTCGCGGTGCATCACCTTCTGGAAGAGGAGGTGTGCGAGCGGGGCGAGGCTCATCGCGGTGCCGGGGTGACCGTTGCCGGCGGCCTCGACCGAATCGGCGGCGAGTACGCGGGCCGTGTCGACGGCCTTCCTGTCGATGGCGTCCCAGGTGAATTCAGCCACTTGGATGTTGACCCTTCTTGATGCGACATGTGCGAGGGCTCGTGCCATCGCACGGACATGGTTGCCACCCGGGGCCCTGTCCAGTCGCCGATCAACGGCGGCCGACCGGCTTCGTCGAGGCCGGCGTCTTCGGGGCACACTGCGGGAGGCCTCTCCAGCATAGTGACCCGCCACTCAGAAGGCGTCCAGGTGACGCGGCGATCTCACTACGCACGGACGCGCCGGTGCCGGGACCCGGGCGTGTCGGGCGCTCCGGGGCGATTCGGGTGGAGCGGAGCATCATGGCGGCGCTTCCATCGCGTAAACTGTCCTGGACCCGTGGACATTCCGGGTCAGCGCATGCCCGGACGCCGACGACGTCGTCCACCGAGTGTGCGAGCTGAAGCGAACAGACTGAGGGTCCCCTTGCCGACTGCCACCGTGACCAGGCCAGACACCGAGCGTCGCTCGACGCTGTCCCGCAAGGTCCGAGCGTACGTCTCGCTGACGAAGCCGCGGGTCATGGAGCTGCTGCTCGTGACCACCGCACCGACGATGTTCCTCGCCGAGCGCGGGGTGCCCGACCTCTGGCTGGTCCTCTGGACGCTGCTCGGCGGCGCGATGTCCGCCGGGTCCGCGTCGGCGTTCAACTGCTACATCGACCGCGACATCGACCGCCTCATGAAGCGGACGAGCACGCGGCCGCTCGTCACCGGGGAACTCTCCGACCGCGAAGCCCTCGTCTTCTCGTGGGTGCTCGGCATCGGGTCGACCGCGGTCCTCGGCTTCCTGGTGAACTGGCTCGCCGCCGCGCTGAGCGTCGCCGCGATCCTGATCTACGTCTTCCTGTACACGCTGTGGCTGAAGCGCCGGACCCCGCAGAACATCGTCTGGGGCGGCTCCGCGGGCTGCATGCCCGTGCTCATCGGCTGGGCAGCGGTCACCGGCTCGCTCACCTGGGCGCCGGTCATCCTCTTCATGGTGATCTTCCTCTGGACGCCGCCGCACTACTGGCCGCTGTCGATGAAGTACCGCGACGACTACGACGCCGCCGACGTGCCGATGCTCGCCGTCGTCCGGGGCCGCACCGTCGTCGGGCTCCAGGTCATCCTCTACGCGTGGGCGACGCTGGTCTGCTCGCTGCTCCTGATCCCGGTCGCGCACATGGGGCCGCTGTACACGGTCGTCGCGCTGGCCGGTGGGATCTGGTTCGTCGTCGAGTCGCACAAGCTGTACAACCGGGCGATCCAGCACGTCGAGCACGTCCACCCGATGCGCGTGTTCCACAGCTCGATCACGTACCTGACGCTGCTCTTCATCGCCGTGGGCATCGACCCGCTGCTCCCGCAGGTCTTCACCTTCTAGGGGGCGCGGGCGGGCGGGTACCGACCCGGAACGACATGGTCGCTGTCGTACGACAGCGACCATGTCGTTCTCTGCATGCGCCGGCCGTTGCGGGCGCGGTGCAGCGACGAGTGCGCTGTCGTGCGACAGCGGCGGCGTCGTTCCGAGTCGCGCCGACGCCGCCAGCCGCGGCGTGCAGTGGGCGCGGCACCCACCGGCCTGGAGGCTCGTGGCGGGCCCGCACCGGGCCTCCCGTCCCGAGGGTGGCCGGCCCCGTGCACGAGGCGGCCCCGGCGTCGTGCCTGCGCCGCGCGCGCCGCCCCGCATCGCAGGCGGATTCCGACACGGCGCCAGTCGATCGACGCGTGCCGTGTCGAAGGATGCGGACGCACCTGATCCGTCTGCATGGTTCGACACGGCGCCAGTCGATCGACGCGTGTGGTGTCGAACACGCCGCGAGCGGAGGCGGCCGTGCGGCCGGCACGGTGCCGGCGGCGCCGAGCGCTAGCTGTAGTTCCCCGGGACGTTGTGAACGGGTGACGTAAGTGAAGACCTCCGGGACGATGTGAGTTACCACACACCACGTCGTCACCGGAGGT